>JBEBHP010000027.1:0-29031 GCA_040080835.1 Micropepsaceae bacterium
TTGAATGGCATGAGCGCATCGAGAGCGCCATCCAAAGGGAAACTTCCATCAAGAGCTGGCCGCGGAAGTGGAAGCTGAACCTGATCGAGGCCGGCAACCGCAATGGAAAGACCTCTACGTAGAAATCACACGCACGCCGCCGCTTCCTGATTGGGCAAAATGACCGGATGGCCCCTGGGTGGCAGGGACAAGCCCTGCCATGACGAATAAAAGGAGGTCGACCTGAACCGGACAGCCGTAGCCTGCGCAGACCATGACTGTCGTGGGGGAAGCCGGTGCAGAAGCACTGAACCCGCCGCAAGCCACAACCTCACCCAACCGTCCACACCAGTTTAGTCGGCACCGGTATTTGCTTGAACGCCTCGTAAGCACGAGCCATCCGTCCGCCGACATAGCTATTCCTGTCCATCATGCGCCTGAGCCACGCCGACGCGTGCGTCGACTTCTCCAGCAGCAGCGCACCCTCGGGCGTCTTGCCGAAGAACAGTAACTGCGGAAAAAGGAAGCTGTCGGCGAGCGTCACCGCATCACCCTCAAGAAACGCGGTCCCCTTTACGGCATTGTCGATCAGGTGCATCTGCAACAGCAACGGCTCTCGCGCCGACGTCAGGAAGTCAACATCAGGCTTGCCCCCATACAGCGGCTTCACCAGGCGCTCTTTCATGAACCGGTTCATCGTCGGGAAAACGTAAGCGTTCACAACACTGATCCAGCGCAGCACGCACGCCTGACCTTTCACATCCGATGGCTGCAGCGCCGGCCCCTCAAACGCGCGGTCAATGTAGTGCGCAATGGCGGCACTCTCGTACAGGAAGAAGTCACCATGTTGCATGACCGGCATCTTCCCGAAGGGATGCAGCGTCAGGTGCGCGGGCGAACGGTAGGTGAGGGGAACAAGATCGTAACTCACGCCCTTTTCGTCGGCCGCATGCATCACCGTCCAGAGATAGGCGCTGTCTTCCATCGAATGAAAACTGATCTGTGGCATGGCCATCCTCGCGCTGGACGCTCAGCTTCGCACGTTGAATTTCAGAAAGTGTTGAGCGAGATCAAATGCGCAATGGCGGGCAAACTGGCGTCCGCGTGGATACTACAACCGTCCCGATTGCACCGCACCCGCAATCAGCATCCTGATCCCCCACCGGTGAAAGGGCTCGACGCATGTCAGATAGACCTTCCCGAACCTGTTGTGGACATTGCAGATCGTCGATATGTAAACACAGTCGTTTTCCTTCAGCACCGAGAGCCTGAAGTCGAGGTGGCTGTTGTCCCGACCGGCGATCAGTTCATTTTCCGTCAGCGCGAAGAGTGGCCACGCGCCGATCTTTTCGCCAGCGTGATATGATGTGCGTTTCGCCGGGGTCATGATTTCTGATCTTGTGGGCGTCTCGAGGCCTGCCAGTGATGCAATGCCGTTTCGCACGACCATGATGAATTTCATCCAGCCGGGTCGGTGCCCGAACACAGCGAAGAAAATGTCGGTCACGCTGATGTCGGGATGGGCAAGCGGTGCCCGCCAGGAATCGCGAAACCATGCAGTTT
Source organism: Micropepsaceae bacterium (assembly GCA_040080835.1). Lineage (GTDB taxonomy): Bacteria > Pseudomonadota > Alphaproteobacteria > Micropepsales > Micropepsaceae > SZUA-430. The sequence continues at coordinate 1,543 of JBEBHP010000027.1, forward strand.
CAACAGCATGCGGGTCCAGCAGGCTTTGGGCAGGAATGGAACATTTTGCGACGGTGTTTGCGGTTTCAGCCACGGGGTTTTCGAACATCTGAATGTAACAGGTTTGGCTTAAGGAACCGGCACCCACGCCAGCAGGACGCCTTGCGCACTCACGACATTGGTGCGGTGCCCGCGCCCCGCCGTGTCCGTGACAAGCAGGATCGAACCGGGACGGAACACGCGCTTCTCGCCAGAGCCTGCCTCGACTTCCAGCGCGCCCTCGAGGACGAGCACATACTGCTTGCGTGGCGCAGGGCGCCAGTCGGATCTGTAGTCAGAGGGCAGATGCAGGAATGCGATATTTTCAGCGGGCATGAACATGGTGAGCCTGGCAGCCGCCGATCCCGGCGCAGGGCGGCATTCAAGGCTTTCGCTTCTCCATCGCGTAAGTTCGGGCGTCTCGGAATAGAGAACCGTAACCGGCATGCCACCGTCCTTCTCGTCCGGCGATATGTCGTGTTGCGTCATCGATTCTGTTTCCTGGTTTGAAAATTCTGCCGCGTTTCAGATGCGATCTAGTCTGCGAGGCACGGCGTTTGCGTCGCCTCGTTCAGCATCGCGCGAGCGGCGCTGGTTGCCTGCGCAATCGCTCCCTCATCAAGGATCATGCCCATGTGGTCGACGCCGGGCAGGACGCTGACACCTATGTGCGGCTGCAGCGCTGCAAAAACGCCGGGATACATGGAGCCGACAAACAGCTCGTCGGCAGCACCGATCATCACGCGTGTCGGGTGGTCAATCGACTTGATCTCGTCTTCCCAGCGAACCATATCCAGTCCGAAACCACGCTGCAGGCGCCAGGAATAGGTTGGTGTACGGTTCGCCGCGTCAGCCGCAATCGCAAACGCGACCACTGGCAGATTGTCAAATGCTGTAATGCCGATGCGGTTGAGAATCGCCAGGGCGATCATGCGTGGGACTCCGGGCGACGCCCAGCCGGCGTCCGGTCGGTTCGCAGGCGACTGGTAGTTCAGGTAGGGAGACAGTGACAGGTAGCCCTCGAACGCACACGAGCGCGCTCCACCGGCAATGTGAAGCACAAATCCTCCACCAGACGAATGACCTGCCAGCAGCCGCCGCTCCTTGGGGAAGCGTTGCGAAATCATCGTCGCAAGATCGGACATGTCATCGTCAAGCTGGCTAGCATAGGCAATGTCCCCATGCGGTCCGCTGCCCCCGTGACCGCGCACATCGATGGCAAGCACCGTCATGCCAGCCAGCGACATTGACTTTGCCAGACTGTGCGTGGCTGCGTTCGAACCCGACGATCCGTGCACCAGAACAACCACCCCGCCGCCAGCGGCACCGGGATACCGGCGGAACGAAAGCGCCGCGCCATCGCGCGCCTTGAAACTTTCCTGTGCAGGCTGATCAGAAAGCCGCGTTCCAATTTCGGCATCGCGCTTGGAAAGTCCCGAGTTCACGGGCGGTGTCACCGGACCACCAAACGCGATCATGCCGGCAAGCAACATGGCGCCCAGCAAAGTAACGACGACTACACTGTTCAGCAGCTTTCCCAGCATCAGATTTCCCTGTTGTCCGGCGTCGGCAAGAATGCGGGGTCAGCATGACTGCCCCCTCGATTGTTAAGGCCTGAGGGCGTGATTTGCCACAAATTTCCCCCCTACCGCGTATTCAAAAGGAAATTTTCGGACCAAAGGGAACCCAAACAGGGGTACGCGCGTTTACAGGCTCGGAGAAATCCGGACCCATCATGAATAGGGTCGGCTTGTTGGGTCTCGAATTCGATTTTGTTCGCGGTTAGCCGGAATACAGTGTGACAGAAATTGCTGATAAGATTGAAGAACAAAAAGACGCGGAAGCAAAGGTCGACAGCTTCCGGAAAAACCTGGGTCCATTTGTCATTGCCGCGGAAGTCACCCGCATGGCGATGGTCTTCACCGATGCCAGGGAACCGACCCATCCGCTGGTTTTCGCCAATGACAGCTTTCTGAAACTCACCGGCTATGATCGGGAGGACGTTCTGGGCCGACCCTTCAACTCGCTCATTGCGCCCGGTGTGTCTCCCGATACTCTGGCAAGAATTCAGGAAGCCTTCGACGGCACCAGGGACGTCGAGCCCGAGGTCCACTACAAGCGCAAGGATGGCAGCGCATTCTGGGTGTCGGTGTTCATCACAAAGGTGCACGACAAGAATGGCGTGGTCGTGCAGCACTTCATCTCTCTCGTCGACTTGACGCGTTACATGAAAGAGCAGGCTCATTCGAAGATGCTGATCGACGAATTGAACCATCGCGTAAAAAATACGCTCGCGACAGTGCAATCGATCGCCGCTCAGGCGTTGCGAGGCGCGTCCAACCCTGAAATGGCCCGCGAAGCGATTGAGTCTCGACTGTTCGCACTGTCTTGCTCACATGACCTTCTGACGCGGGAGAGCTGGGAGGGAGCGGGGCTGTTCGATCTTGTTACCGAGGCCCTCAAGCCATTTGCCGCATCGAGTGAACTGGCCAGGCGCCTGGACATCTCGGGTGACAACATTCGTGTGTCCCCCAAAACGGCATTGGCGCTTGGAATTGCATTGCACGAGCTCGCGACCAATGCCGCAAAGTACGGTGCATTTTCCAACCAGAGCGGGTCGATCGCGATCAAATGGTCTCTCGGGGCGCACAGCGGTGAACAAAGGCTCATACTGCATTGGCAGGAAAAGGGTGGCCCGCCGGTCGTACCCCCAACCCGAAAGGGCTTTGGCTCGCGTGTGCTGATCCGAGGCCTTGCCCATGAACTTGATGCCAAGGTGGAGCTCGACTACGCCGCACAGGGCCTGTCCTGCACAATTGATGTCCCTTTACCCGCGAGTGCCCCCAATGAGTAAGCTGCTTTCAGGTTGTCGCGTTCTCGTTGTCGAGGATGAAATGCTCATACTTATGGGGATCGAAGACATGCTTGCCGAATTGGGGTGCGAAAACGTGACCGCTGCGCCTTCGGTTGCCAGGGCGCTGGCTCTGATCGAGGCGCAAAAGTTCGATGTTGCGATGCTGGACGCAAATCTGGGCGGAGAAACGAGCAACGCAATCGCTGACGCGCTTGCCGCGCGCCAGATACCCTTCTTCTTTGCAACCGGCTACCGGGATCTGGGCGCCGACATCGGGCATCAGAACAGGCAAGTCCTGAACAAGCCCTTTCAGTTGCCAGACCTGGAGCGGAGTTTCCGAGAAGCGCTGTCGCCCGGATACAATGAGCGCGACTTTGGCGCGACAAACGGCAAGACGGCAGGCGGTGTCACGAGATAATGCTCCGTGCCGTCAGTCTGGTCCTGTTACCGCAGCCCCCGGCGCGGGCTACCTGCGCTTCTTCGCCTTGGACTTGGCTTTGCTTGCGTCTGCCGCAAGCTGCGCATCCGTCGCAGCCTTCGCAATAAGCGTCAGGGCTTTTATGAACTCGTTTCGCATGCGCTGCGGCAGTACATCCAGGATTCCGCCTTCAGACCGCAGCACGGCAGGCAATGCCGCACGCATGGCGCGACGGCCGATCGGTGTGATGCGAACAGAGTTTGCACGCTGGTCTGCGTCGGTCCGTTTACGTGCCAGCAGGTCCTTGCTTTGCATGCGGACAATCATGTCGGCAAGCGTCGAACGGTCAATGCCCGTGGCATGAACAAGCTCCGTCTGGCTGGCACCTTCCCGCTGGTCGACGGCAAACAAGACTGCAAACTGGCGTTGGGTCAGGCCGGACGAGTCGGTTTCATTCGTATACAGATCGTTCGCGTATTGATTGGCACGCCGCAAAAGATGGCCGGGTGAAGTTTCCAGGTCAAAGCTTTTTGCCATTTTCTCGGTCCGGTGAAGATATTTGGCGCGAGGCGCGCGCCTGTCACCAAAGAATTGTTGACCAGAACGCGGCCGCAGGACAAGTGACAATATGCGCAGTAGCTATCCCCTGACGCCTCCTCAGCGCACCTGTTGCACATTTGAGCACAGCGTTCCGGACGGGGACAATGTGGAACGTGATGCTTGCAGCCGGTGCGGACACATCCACGACGCACATCCCGAGATCGTCGTGGGATCGGTTTGCTCTTGGCACGGACGAATCCTGCAGTGCCGTCGCACTATTGAGCCGATGCTTGGTTTTTGTACGATTCCTGCGAGTCACCTGTCGGAGAGGAGACAGAGAATCTTGAAGCGGCACTTTTCGCCTGGGAGGAGAATCCCTGAAACAAACTCGCTTTTCCGAGTGTGTATTGGGCGCTAGCTGACAGGCTTCACGCTCGGCAGATCATTCGTGCGCGCGCATGCGGCCACCGCATCCTCGCTGGCGCCACCCGGAACAGCCTCGCTGCGAAGCACAGTCATGCCTCCATCGGTCGACGGATAGACATAAAGCAGTACCGAACACTTCGAACCGCCTTTGTTGTAAGTCCAGAGCTCTGAGCCGATGTCCCTCCGGCGGATCGTTGGCTCACCCCAAAGGCTCACGACACGCGCCCCGTCCAATCCGGTCAGGCCGTTCGCCTTCTGGGCAACAGGTGCGGAAGAAGTACCGGGAGGAGCAGGCTGGACTGGAGGTTCCTGCGCGGGCGTTGACGCAGGTACCGCTGTCTCGTTCGACCCTGTGATACTGTTGATGGTCTGGCAGCCGCCGATCGCCATCCCGGAAACCGCAATGACGGTGGCCATGCAAACACCACGAGCGCTCGAAAGCATGTGTCAGCCTTTCACAAGTTTGTTGAATTCATGGGTCATCATGGCCGCACCGAAAAGCGGTACGAGGAAATTCAGTATGGGGATCATCGACAGGAACGAAATAAGCGCGCCGCCGAAAAACAGTCTCAGTCGATGCTTGCGACGCAGGCCGCGCGCTTCCGGTGGCCGCATGTGCCTGAGTGCGGCAAGCTCAAAGAACGTACGGCCGGCCAGATAGCCGTTGACGAAGAACATGACCGCGGCACCAATGCCGAAAGACGCAAGTGTCAGTGGAATTGACAGCAGGTTCAGGAGGAAACTCACACCTGAAAAGAGCAGCCCCGCGCCGACCATGCCCCAGAACCCTGTACCCGACCCGCGTTTTGAACCCGGATAGTACTTGGCTTCGACAGCGCCCGCGATCCGATCAAGAAAAAAGCTCGCAAATATCTGCGCCACAGGCACGCCCAGAAACACGAACGCAATGGTCAGCAGGGACGCCGAGATGATCCTGTAAATTTCCTGCACCCAGCTGAGGCCGAAATTCGGCACATTCGACACTATCCACTGCATCCCGAAAAGCAGGATCAGGAACAGGGCGATGGTGCTGCCTATGCCCAGGAACAATACGCCGCGGAATTTGCGGTCGAACATTTGCGAGACGGCGGCTGCGGCACTGGAGAACATGAATTCAGCGTCCCGTTCCGGTTGTGCGAATGGCGCCCATATTGTACCTCAGCGCCCTGAAGATACGAGTGATATAAGGAAACCGTCATGCATCAAGCAAAATTCGACGTGTTGGGGATCGGGAACGCTATCGTCGATGTATTGGCGACAACGTCGGATGCATTTTTGAATGAGCACGGCATCGCGAAGGGGGCCATGACTCTGGTCGACGGTTTCCGGGCCGAGTTGCTGGGGCGCACCATGCAAGGTTCGGTTGAGGCATCGGGCGGCTCGGCCGCGAATACAATGGTGGGTATAGCGTCGCTTGGTGGACAGGCCGCCTTCATTGGAAAGGTCAACGACGACCGCCTTGGGCAGGTCTTTGCAGAAGACATACGCAAATCAGGCGTTGCCTTCGAAGCGACACCGGTTAAAGGCAAGGCAGCGACCGCCTCAAGTCACATTTTGGTGACGCCTGATGGCCAGCGGTCGATGAACACATTTCTCGGCTGTGCCTCTGATCTGACTGACGCTGACATGGTTGCGCAGAAAATTGGTGCCTCAAAGATCGTGTTTATCGAGGGCTATCTCTGGGATGCGCCAGCGACCAAGGTCGCAATTCGTGCGGCGATTTCGCATGCGAAGGCAGCATCGCGCAAAGTTGCATTCACCTTGTCGGACCCCTTTTGTGTAGGACGATGGCGTGAAGAATTTTTGAGCTTGCTGAAGTCAGACGTCGACATCGTTTTCGCCAATGAGGAGGAAGCGAAGTCGCTTTTCCAGACAGAACATTTCGATCAGGCATTCCAGTCGTTCCGCAACTGGGGGAAGGCAGCGGCCATTACGCGATCTTCCAAGGGATCAGTGATCGTTGAAAACGGTGCCGTTCATATCCTGGATGCCGAACCGGTAGAGCGAGTAATCGATACCACGGGCGCGGGCGACCAGTTCGCGGCGGGCTTCCTGTTCGGGTACGCGCGTGGGCTTTCACTGGACATCTGTGGCCGCCTGGGCGGGGTTGCAGCAGCAGAAGTGATATCGCATCTGGGCCCGCGCCCGTCCGTGTCGCTGAAGTCACTCGCGGGCAAAGTGGGGCTTGTTTGAGTGAGCTGTGATGCTGGTGTCTGCTGCCGCAGCTCCATGCGATGGCATGAAGCACTAAGCCTTCACGTTTCCCTTTCGAGCAGCCTTGCTGTCAAGTCCCGACCGGTTTTCCCTCGCGTGCAATTCGGCATAGACGTCCGCCGGGTCTACGCCACTGGCGGCCCACAGCACACAAAGATGATAAAGCAGGTCGGCAGACTCCTCGATTTTGGCCCTGGCATCCGTGCCAAGACACGCAATGGCGACTTCCACGGCTTCCTCACCAACCTTTTTTGCGCACTTCGGAGTGCCTTCCTTGAACAGCTTCGCTGTGTACGAAGTGCCGGGGTCGGCCGACTTGCGGGCGAGAACTTGTGAATAGAGCCTGTCGACGGGATGCTCGTTCATGTATCAATTTTACCTTTAATCCCCGGGAATCAATCCAATATCGAACGTATCAAGTGCAGGGTCTATGTGGCAAAGCTGGAATTCCGGACGGTGATGGGGCTTATTGCTGCCCGATTGTCGAACTTGTGACCTGCGTCCGTGGAAAATGACCGATGATTTCAACCTCTTGTCAATGAGCGCCACCGCGCGCCTGGCGCTGTCGGCAATAGTGCTTGCAGCGTTGTGGCTGGTGGTGGTCTGGGCGATCTGAATGAAGTGCACAGCAGACATCCGTCTGACCGATGTGATTGTGACGTACCGGCGTGTACCGGCGGTGCACCATGTCACCGGAAAATTCCAGGCCGGAACCCTGACAGCTCTGGCTGGGCCGAACGGAGCGGGCAAAAGCACGTTGCTCAAGGCTCTCATGGGTTTGGTGCCGGTCAGTGACGGCACGATCGACCGCGGCGGTCTTTCGGCACGCGCGTTTGCGTATTTGCCGCAACTGCCGGAGATCGATCGAAGTTTCCCGTTGTCGGTAGAACAAACCGTACTGTTTGGTGCATGGCCACGCACAGGTGCGCTTTCGAAATTGTCATCCGCTGAACGATCGCGCGCGAAAGACGCAATCGCATCCGTTGGTTTGACGGGGTATGCCGGTGCGGCGATTGCCAGCCTCTCAATTGGTCAGTGGCACAGAGTCATGTTCGCAAGGCTTATCATGCAGGACGCGGCTGTCATTCTTCTTGATGAACCATTTGCCGCTGTCGATGAGCGTACGACGGACGATCTCATGGCGCTCGTGAAGGTCTGGCATGCTGAAGGACGCACAGTGATTGCGGTACTGCATGATCTGAACTTCATCAGACGGCATTTTCCGGAAACGCTGTTGATCGCTCGCGAAGTCGTCGCGTGGGGTGCAACGGCCGCTGCTCTGGAAGCCTCCCGCCTCGATCAGGCGCGCACCATGACGGACCGATGGGCGCGCAATTCGGACCAAGGCAGCCATGGCCATCAACACAATCACGATCATTCCCACCCCCACTGAGGCGCTGATTTGAGTTTTCTTTACGAGACACTGCTGGCACCCTTCGCGGACTTCGAGTTCATGCGCCGTGCACTCGCCGCATGTGTCGCGTTGGCCGTGGGGGCAGGTCCGGTGGGAGTGTTCCTGGTGTTGCGCCGCATGAGCTTGATGGGAGACGCCATCGGTCATGCTGTGCTGCCTGGCGTTGCCGTCGGCTTCATGGTCTCGGGCCTGTCGCTTGGAGCCATGACACTTGGGGGCGTCGCTGCGGGCCTGATCGTTGCCCTTCTCGCCGGGGTCACGGCTCGCGCCACAGGAATGAAGGAAGACGCAAGTCTCGCCGGCTTCTATCTCACGAGTCTCGCAATCGGAGTGCTTCTGGTGTCAGCGCGCGGCTCTTCGATTGACTTGCTGAACATCCTTTTCGGTTCCATTCTCGCCGTCGACGATCAGGGCCTTTTTCTTGTCGCCGGCGTTGCCACCGTCAGTACACTGACCATGAGCTTCATATTTCGTTCACTCGTGGTTGAGTGCTTCGATCCCGTGTTCGCGCGATCTGTCGGTGCAGGCGGAGCCTGGGTCCACGCGATCTTTCTCGCCCTTGTCGTGTTAAACCTTGTGTCTGCGTTTCAGGCACTTGGGACGTTGATGGCGGTGGGTTTGATGATGCTGCCAGCACTTGCCGCCCGCTTTTGGTCTGAAGACATCTCTCAGATTGTATTCATCTCGACCGGTTTCGCGATCATGTCCAGCGTCATGGGCCTTTTGCTTTCATTCCACGTGGAATGGGCTTCAGGTCCCAGCATCGTTCTGGTGGCGTCGATGTTTTACGGGGCCTCCATCATTTTTGGTTCGCGTTCGGGACTGTTGGCGCGATGGATGAGGCGTCCGCACTTCCACGAGCCTGAAGACGCGTCGCGATGAAACTGGCTTGCCGGATCTTTGCGTCTTTGCTGGCCCTGGCTTCGGCAATGTATCCTTGTGCGGCCGCTACTCTGAAGGTGGTAGCGAGCTTTTCGATCATAGGCGACATGACAGCGAGGGTCGGCGGCGACGATATAGATTTGACCGTCCTGGTAGGGCCTGACGCCGACGTCCACGTTTTCCAGGCGGACCCCAAGCGCGCGCGCGCGGTGGCGTCAGCCCAGCTGTTTATCGCCAATGGAAGAGGGCTGGATGCCTGGGCGTCACGCCTGATCAAGGCGTCGGGGTCAAAGGCAACCCTCGTCAATTTGACAGATGCTGTGACAGGCCGACCCGGCGACCCGCATGCGTGGCAGGATGTTAAGAATGCATTGGCCTACGTCGAAGCCCTGAGATTGGCGCTCGCGACCGCAGATCCGAAGAAAGCGTTCGCGTATGATCAGCGAGCGTCACTGCTGCACGCCGAACTGCTGGCACTCGAAAGGCAGGTGCGCACTGAATTTCAACTGATACCCGCAGTCCGGCGCAAGGCGATAACCACCCATGATGCCTTTGGTTTTCTGGGTCAGGCGTATGGCGTGGAGTTCATCGCACCGCTCGGCATCTCGACGGAGAACCAGCCTTCAGCAAAATCCGTTGCGCGGCTGATCACTCAAATCCGAAAGGAAAGGATCACGGCAGTTTTTCTGGAGAATATTGCTGACAACCGGCTGATCTCGCAGATTGCTCGCGAAACGGGCATAGCACTGGGTGGCAGGCTTTATTCTGACGCGCTGTCGCCAGCATCGGGACCGGCGGCATCCTACATTTGCATGATGCGTCACAACGTTAGGCTCTTGACTGAGGCGATGGCTAAAGGTTCATGAGGGTTCAAAATTCTGGAGCTTTCAATGCCTTCGACGCCCCAAGTGCCTGTAACAGTTTTGACCGGCTATCTGGGTGCCGGAAAGACCACATTGCTCAACCGAATCCTCACGGAGAACCACGGCAAACGATACGCTGTCATCGTCAATGAATTCGGCGAAATCGGTATCGACAACGATCTTGTTGTCGATACCGACGAGGAAGTCTTCGAGATGAACAACGGTTGCATCTGCTGTACTGTTCGTGGCGACCTGATCCGCATTCTCGGCGGATTGATGAAGCGCAAGGAAAAATTTGACGCCATATTGGTGGAAACGACAGGCCTCGCGGACCCTTCGCCTGTGGTGCAGACCTTCTTCGTCGATGACGATGTAAAGCAGCGCACGAGGCTGGACTCAGTCACGACAGTCGTGGATGCAAAACACGTCCTGCAACGCCTGAAGGACTCGAAGGAAGCGTCCGAGCAGATTGCCTTTGCTGATCAGATCCTTCTCAACAAGACAGACCTGGTGTCGCCGGAAGATCTGGCGCGCGTTGAAAAGGCGATTCGGGCGCTGAACCCGATTGCACCCATCCATCGAACAGAGCGTTGTGCCATTGACCTCGACAAGGTGTTGGGTCGCAACGCATTTGACCTGTCGCGCGCCCTGGAACTCGAACCGCATCTCCTGAATGCAGACGAGCATGATCACGAGCATGAAATCGACATCAAGAGCATCTCCCTGTCATCAAACCTGCCACTCGATGGCGACAAGGTGACTACCTGGCTAAACAACCTTTTGCAGGAGCAAGGCCAGAATATCCTGCGCACCAAGGGCATTCTCGATATCAAGAACCGCAATGAGCGTCTGGTCTTCCAGGCCGTGCACATGGTGATGGAAGGTGATTTCCATTCAGCCTGGAAGCCTGAAGACAAACGTTATAGCCGCATCGTCTTTATCGGTCGCAATTTCGACGAAGCCGAACTCGAGCGCGGCTTTGCTGCCTGCGTGGCTTGATCAGCATGACCGAGCCTCGACTGACGAATGGTGTCTTGTGGCAGTTTGGCGCACCCGTTGTTGCCGTTGCCTTTGATCATGATGGTGTGGGCGCATTTGCTTGCGGCGATGGCACGGTGCGTATGTTTGCGGATGAACGCGAACCCGCGGCGCACGAGATTCACAAAGGCGCGACCATGTCGCTCGCTGTTCATCCGAACGGCGGCTTCTTGTCAGGCGGTGATGATGGGCGCTTGGTACACACCGTTCCTGGCGGCGATGCAAAAGAGCTTTTCGCCCAAAAGGGAAAGTGGATCGAGAACATTGCAGCGAGCGAAGCAACGAGTCTGATCGCCTGCACGATGGGCAAGGATGCATTTGTTTTCGACGGCGAAAAGCGGGCGAAATTCTCGCATGCGACCACTGCAACAGGCATAGCGTTTGATTCGAAGGGGCGACGACTTGCAGTTTCTCACTACAACGGTGTGTCGTTGTGGTGGATCAAGTCGGCGTCACAGGCCGCGACTGTTCTGGGATGGAAGGGCTCGCATCTGGGCCTGGTGTGGAGCCCCGATGGAAAATTCGTCGTCTCGACCATGCAAGAAAATGCGTTGCATGGCTGGCGCGTGGAAGATGCAGCCGACATGCGAATGTCGGGCTATCCGGCCAAGATCAGGTCCTTCGTATGGGAACACCGCGGCAAGGTACTCTTGACCAGTGGCGCATCGCGCATCGTTGGGTGGCCCTTCACCGGGCGCAACGGCCCAATGGGCAAGGAGCCGCTGGAGATCGGCCCGGAACGCGACGCAATCGTTCAGGTCGTCGCCACGCACCCGGAGTTCGACCTGGTCGCTGCCGGTACGTCGGACGGCGCCGTCTGGCTCGAGTGGATCGGTGAGTCTGGGGCAAATTTTGTGGCTTTGGATTTGCCAAAGATCAGCTGCCTGGCCTTCTCGCCGGATGGCAGCAAGCTCGCCATAGGAACAGAAGAAGGCTACGCTGCGCTGGTCGACGCCGCATAAACAGGAGAAGAGCGATGTTCGCGCCGCTTCATTTCCAGAGCCTGTCATCACTCGTGCATCAGATGCGTGAAGGCAAGATTTCAGTTGTCGATGTGACTGAACACCATCTGAAGCGTATCGTGGACCTTGAACCGATGCTGCACGCCTTTGCACAAATACGTGCTGACGAAGCGCGGGTCGAGGCAAGGGCGGCCGACGCAAGACGCAGCAGGGGAGAACCACTCGGTATGCTTCACGGCGCTCCGATGGCAGTGAAAGACCTTTGTGCCATGGCAGGCACCGAGACCCGTGCGGGCGGCTTCTTCTCGACAGGCTTCAAACCCGCAGACACGGCAACGGTCGTGCGCCGCCTGCAGGATGCGGGTGCCATCATCATCGGCAAGGCCCAGTTGACTGAAGGAGCCTGGGGTACTCACCACCCCGACATCATGGCTCCCGTGAACCCGTGGGCGCCGCATCGATGGTCGGGCTCATCCTCAAGCGGTTCTGGCGTCTCCGTGGCTGCGGGCCTTGCGGCGGGCGCAATCGGCACTGATACCGCAGGTTCGATCCGTTACCCGAGTGCCGCAAACGGGCTGGTTGGGCTGAAGCCGACGTGGGGCCGCGTTAGCCGCCATGGCGTCTTCCCGCTATCGGACACTTTTGATCACATCGGGCCGATGGCGCGGACAGTTCAGGATGCCGCACTCATCTTTGCGAGCATTACCGGCGTTGATGCTGCTGATCCGACATCGCTGGACGTGGCGGCCGATGATTGGGTTGGTGCCGCCCGGAATGGCACGTTGAAAGGCGTGCGAATCGGCGTCGACCAAGCATACACATTTGAATCTATTGATCCCGTCATGGCAGAGACTTTCGGCAAAGCGCTGAATCTTTGCGTCACGCAGGGCGGGGAGCTGGTTGATGTGTCACTGCCAGCCGTCGATGACATTCTTGTGCTTGCGATAGTCGCTGCGTTCGCTGAAGCAGCAATTTCGCACGAAAAGACGTATCCTTCGCAACAGAGCAGATACAGCGCCGGGTATTCCGAAATTCTCGATATCGGCCACCGCGCGACTGGAATTGAACTGGCACGCGTAGCAATCTGGCGGCGCGAGTTCGCCGGATATCTGGCACGCACATTCAAATTTGTTGATCTTCTGGCTGTTCCGGTGTTGCCGATGCCACCGCTCACCGTCACTGAGATGGCAGCGATGTCAGGCAGTTCGCCCTTGGCCGCAGCGGGCTTCATGAAGTTCACGATCCCGTTCAACCTCGCCAGTCAGCCCACACTCACGCTTCCCATGGGCAGGCTGGCCGACCAGACTCCGTTGGGCTTCCAGTTCGTTGGCCCGGTCCTGGGAGAGCGCGCAATTTTGTCTGCGGGCGCCGCCTATGAGAAGGCTGCGGGATTCGTCGGACAATATCCCTCACTTTAGTCTTTGCTGTCGTTGAAGAACTCTTTGACGCGGGCAAAGAAGCTCGTGGTCTCGGGAGAATTTTTGTCGCTGCCGGCCTTCTCGAAGTCGCGCAGAAGTTCCTGCTGCTTTTTTGTCAGGTTCACGGGCGTTTCTACGACGACCTCCACGAACAGGTCCCCCGGCTGCCCCTGGCCACGCAGCGCAGGCATGCCCTTGCCGCGCAGGCGGAACTGCTTCCCCGACTGTGTCCCCTCTGGGACCGAAATGCGGGCCCGTCCGCCGCCTAGGGTCGGAACCTCGATGTGTCCGCCAAGTGCTGCCGTCGTGAGGCTAACGGGAACGCGGCACTGGAGGTTTTCTTCCTCGCGCTTGAACAGTTGGTGCGGCGCGATCGAAAGGAAGATGTAGAGGTCACCTTTTGGCCCCCCACGCAAACCGGCTTCACCTTCACTCGCAAGTCTGATGCGGTTCCCGTCACCCACACCCTGAGGGATGTTGACGTTGATCGTGCGCTCCTTCTGAACCCGCCCCGCGCCACTGCAGGATCGGCACGGGCTTTTCACCACGCGACCCAATCCCTGGCATGAAGGGCACGTTCGTTCGATCGTGAAGAACCCTTGCTGCGCACGGACTTTGCCAATGCCGGAGCACGTCGTACAGGTTTGCGGTTTCGTACCGGCTTCAGCCCCCGAGCCGCTGCAGGCGTCGCATGACACCGATCCCGGGACGCGGACGGGAACGGTCTTTCCCGTAAACGCATCCTCAAGCGTGATTTCCATGTTGTAGCGCAGATCAGAGCCGCGCTGGGCCCGATTGCCCCCACCGCCACCCCGGCGGCCACCCATGAATTCACCGAACAGGTCGTCGAACACGTCAGTGAAGGATGTCGAGAAGTCAAAGCCTGCGCCGGGTCCGCCTCCACGCTGGCCCGAAGGTCCTTCGAAAGCACTGTGACCAAACTGGTCGTAAGCCGCTCGCTTTTGCTCGTCCTTCAGAATGTCATAGGCTTCGTTAAGTTCCTTGAACTTCTGGTCGGCTTTGGCGTCACCCGGATTGCGGTCCGGGTGAAGTTCCTTTGCCTTTTTCCGGTAAGCAGCCTTCAACTCATCGGCTGTGGCACGCCGTTGAACGCCTAAAACGTCATAGTAATCGCGTTTCGACATGGGTCTGTCCGGCACATGCATTGTGAACAGTGTGGTGGGTCAATTCTGACCCGAAGTGAAGTGCACGGGGTTAACGCGCTCCGCCCTTTTTCTTGTCCTCATCGACTTCTTCGTAGTCAGCGTCGACGACGCCTTCATCCGAAGAGCCTGCGCCACCTGCCTGACTTGCGCCAGCAGCACCAGCCGCACCACCGGCTGCGTCAGGGTTCATGCCTTTGTACATGGCTTCGCCCAGCTTCATTGAAGCCTGCAGCAAGGCATCTGTCTTCGATTTGATCAGATCGGGTTCTTCGCCCTTGAGTGCGTCCCTCAACTCGGTCATCGCCGACTCGATGGCACCAACTTCACTCGCGCCAACCTTGTCGCCATGCTCCTTCAGCGTCTTCTCCATGTCGTGCAGCGTCGCTTCGGCGCGGTTGCGTGCCTCCACGAGTTCGCGGCGCTTCTTGTCTTCACCCGCGTGCTCCTGGGCGTCGCGCATCATGTTCTGGATTTCGGATTCGGTCAGGCCGCCTGAAGCCTGGATGCGGATGTTCTGCTCCTTGTTCGTTGCCTTGTCTTTGGCGGCAACCGTCACGATGCCGTTCGCATCAATGTCAAACGTCACCTCGATCTGTGGCATGCCGCGGGGCGAGGGTGGAATACCCACGAGATCGAACTGACCGAGGAACTTGTTGTCCTTGGCCATTTCGCGTTCTCCCTGGAACACACGGATCGTCACGGCAGTCTGGCCATCTTCCGCTGTTGAAAAGACCTGGCTTTTCTTGGTTGGAATGGTTGTGTTCTTGTCGATGAGGCGTGTGAACACGCCGCCCAGCGTTTCGATACCAAGCGACAATGGGGTCACGTCAAGCAGCAGCACGTCCTTGACTTCGCCTTTCAAAACGCCAGCTTGAATCGCCGCGCCGATGGCAACAACTTCATCCGGATTCACACCCTTGTGCGGCTCCTTGCCAAAGAATTCTTTGACGATCTGCTGAACTTTCGGCATGCGGATCATGCCGCCGACGAGAACGACTTCATCGATATCGGCAGGCGTGACGCCAGCGTCCTTCATGCAGGCTTTCACCGGCGCGATTGTGCGCTGGATGAGGTCATCAACGAGGGCCTCGAGCTTCGCGCGCGTGAGTTTCGTGTTGAGGTGCTTCGGTCCTGAGGCGTCGGCGGTGATGAACGGCAGGTTCACTTCCGTCTGCATCTGCGATGACAACTCGATCTTGGCCTTTTCAGCAGCTTCCTTCAGGCGCTGCAGGGCAAGCCGGTCCTTGCGCAGGTCAATGCCCTGCTCCTTCTTGAATTCGTCCGCGAGGAAATCGACAATACGCATGTCGAAGTCTTCACCACCAAGGAACGTGTCGCCGTTTGTGGCCTTCACTTCGAATACGCCGTCGCCAATCTCGAGGATCGAGATGTCGAACGTGCCACCACCAAGGTCATAGACGGCGATCGTGCCGGCTTGCTTCTTGTCCAGGCCATAGGCGAGGGCCGCAGCCGTTGGTTCGTTGATGATGCGAAGGACCTCGAGGCCTGCGATGCGACCGGCGTCCTTGGTTGCCTGACGTTGTGCGTCGTTGAAGTAAGCAGGAACCGTGATGACAGCCTGGGATACTTTCTCGCCCAGGAACGCCTCTGCGGTCTCTTTCATCTTTTGCAGCGTGTACGCGGACACCTGTGATGGCGAGAGTTTTTCATTGTCACGGCCAGCGACCCACGCGTCACCATTGTCGGCCTTGATGATCTTGTAGGGGACCATACCGATGTCCTTCTGGGTCATCGGGTCGTCGAACTTGCGTCCGACAAGGCGCTTGATCGCAAAGAGTGTGTGCTCAGGGTTTGTAACAGCCTGGCGCTTGGCGGATTGCCCAACCAGACGTTCCCCGTCCTTGGTAAAAGCAACGATTGACGGCGTAGTACGCGCGCCTTCGGCGTTCTCGATCACTTTCGGCTGACCACCGTCCATGATCGCCACGCACGAATTGGTCGTACCAAGGTCAATGCCAATAACTTTAGACATAATTCAACAAGCCTCTGTTTGCGGCGAATGGACGGGGCCTTTTCTAGAAATGCAAAGCGCCCACAACCATCCCCAGGGAATTTGGGAGTAAGGACTGGTTTCGCTGCGAATTCCCGCAGCATTCAGGCCACATATAGGGGGGCGACCTGAGCGCCGCAAGGCAGGGGAGGCCCAGAGAAGTGCGAAATTTTGGCTGATACCTGTCCAAAAACGTAACAACAGCCCAAAGCCCCAGTTGAAACGCAACCTCGGCCACATATTCGCCATGACGGCACGCCATATAAGGGAGGTCAGGCACGCGCTTGCCAAGGGGTGCTGGAAATGAAATTCAATGAATTCTTCATGGAAATGCTTGTCTCCGCGGGCGCATTTCTTGCAGCTGTCGAGCCTGCCGACGCAAACGCCCACCCGCTGTCAATTTCAGGAAACGGGTGGGTCGCCCTGCTTGTCATTTTCGTGTTTGTCGCTGTGATCTTCTTTCTGATCATCGGCTCGCTGAAAGTCGAGGAACGTGATGCCAGGCTGGGCAGGCGAGACAACGGAACCAAAGGTTGGATCGGCATGCACCGTGACGGCGATGATGATGATGGCCATCACTCCGTTGACGGCCACTCTGGCTAGATCGAGGATTCGGAACGGACAACTTCGGTCAAGGTCTGTAGATCGAACATAGCCTAGGCGTTCGTATCGTAGATTGTGCCGGGTTCGGCCGTCTGGCCACCGGAAGTCGAAGTCTGCGAATTTTGCGCCGCGATTGCCACTTTCGCAGCCCTGAGCAGGCGCTCCCCGATCACATAACCATTTTCTGCCACCGCAATAACCGACCCCGGGGTGTGATTGGGACTTGGCACTTCAGCGATTGCATCGTGCAGGTTGGGGTTGAACTTCTGACCGACAGCGTCAATGCGCTTGATTCCAAAGCGCTCAAATACCGCACCAAGCTGCCGGTGAGTGGCTTCAATGCCTTCCATCACTGACTGTGCATCTGGTGGCAGGGCCGCTCGCTTTTCAGGCTTCATCAGATCAATAGCGCGTTCAAAATTGTCGGCAACGCTGAGGAGATCCTTTGCGAAACGGGAAAACGCAAATTGCGCCGCGTCATTCTTCTCTCGTTCTGCGCGCTTCCGGATATTCTCGGTTTCGGCCACAGCCCGCAAATAGCGGTCTTTCAACTCAGCCACTTCGCTATGAAGCGCCGCGATCTGCGCGGCTTCCCGCGCGATGTCGCCCGACACGCCGGTGGCGTTGTCCGAAGAATTCTGTCCTTCGTTTTCGGCATCGTTGTGGTCTTGCGGAGTGCTCATGACGAATAAGGTTCCATCGATAAGGGTTCTATTTCTTCTGGTTGATAATCCGGCTGATGACGCGCGCCGTATAGTCCACCATCGGCACAATTCGGGCATAGTTGATGCGGGTGGGGCCGATCACGCCGATTACGCCAACAACTTTTTGCGAGGCGTCCGCATAGGGCGCCGCAATCACCGAAGAGCCGGACAGTGAATATAGGTTGCTTTCCGCGCCAATAAAGATGCGCACACCGTCGCCCTGCTTGGCAAGTTCAAGCATTTGTATCAGATCATTCTTGCGTTCTATGTCGTCGAAAAGGTGCCTGACACGCTCCAGTTCGCTTGTGGCCGTGACGTCTTCAAGCAGTTTGGATTGCCCCCGCACAATCAGCGAAGGAGATGAGCCATGGCCGGACAGACCGGCCCATTCGGCAAGTCCCGCTGAAACCAGGCGTGCGGTAAGATCGTTCAGTTCTGCGCGCTGCGCAGTGACTTCATCAAGAATTTCGGATCCGATTTCCTCAAGCGTGCGTCCTCGCATCCTTGCGCTGAGGTAGTTTCCTGCTTCGATGAAGGAAGAAGGGGGCACTCCAAGCGGCGTCTCGATCACGCGGTTTTCGACGGACCCATCATCTCCCACCATGATTACAAGCGTTCGCTGCGGCGCCAGCGGCACAAACTCGACGTGCTTGAGTGCAGGGTCGCGTTTCGGCGTGACGACCAGCCCGGCGCATTGGCTGAGACCCGACAGCATCGTCGATGCCTGCATCAGCACATCATCGAGATTTCGTCCGCTAAAGGCGAGTTGAGATTCTATTCCGCTGCGGTCGTCGGCATTGAGGTTGCCGACTTCAAGCAAGCCGTCGACAAAAAACCGCAACCCTAGCTGCGTGGGAACGCGGCCAGCGCTGCTATGCGGCGCATCAAGCAGGCCGGCACGTTCCAGGTCCGACATGACATTGCGGATCGATGCCGGAGACAGCGCAATCTTGCCGCGTTGAGACAGCGTCCGTGAACCCACTGGCTCACCTGTCTCAAGGTACGACTCGACAATGTTGCGGAAAATGTCCTTCGACCGTTCGCTCAGCTCACTGATCTGGCTGACGGTCGAGGTCTTGTCTTTCCCTGCAAAGTGATCGTTCATGATGGGTTTGGGTTCGGCTCTGGTTCAAAAACTGCCATTGCATCAAGGGGATGCGTGAGGCTAGGTAACGGTTGCGCCCCCAAACTTCAAGACAAGGAAATTCGCATGCGCCCGTCAGGCCGACGTTTCGATCAATTGCGCGAAGTCACGCTTGAACCCGGCGTTTCAGCCCATGCGGAAGGGTCCTGTCTGGTTAAATTCGGTCGGACGCACGTATTGTGCACGGCAAGCCTCGAGATGGGTGTCCCGCCTTTCCTTAAAGGGTCGGGAAAAGGGTGGGTCACGGCGGAATACGGCATGCTGCCCCGCGCAACCGGGGAGCGCATGCGGCGCGAGGCTGCTACGGGCAAACAGTCCGGGCGCACCCTCGAGATACAACGGCTCATCGGCCGCTCTCTCCGGGCCGTCACGGATGTTGCCGCGATGGGTGAGCGCCAGATCGTTCTGGATTGTGATGTAATCCAGGCAGATGGCGGCACAAGAACGGCGGCAATTACTGGCGCTTTCGTTGCCCTTCACAGGTGCTTTGAACTGATGAAGCGCGACCAGCTCATCAAGACCATTCCGCTGAAGGATCATGTCGCGGCCATTTCCTGCGGCATACACAATGGAGCACACGTGCTTGACCTGGACTATGACGAAGATTCAAGTGCAGGAACGGACGCGAATTTCGTCATGACCGGCAAGGGCAGTCTCGTCGAAATCCAGGGCACTGCGGAAGGCGAACCATTTAGCGAGGCTGCATTTCTCGAGCTTATGTCCCTGGCCCGCAACGGCATCGCACAACTCATCGACATGCAGCGCAAAGCGATTGCGCAGACAAAATGATCCGCCGAAGCATAGGGCCGAAACTTGTCGTGGCCAGCCACAACGCTGGCAAGGTCCGCGAGATCTCGCAGCTCATCGCGTCGAAAAAAATATTTGCGGTGTCCGCTGCAGAATTGAACCTGCCGGAACCGGAAGAGACTGAGCCGACATTTTTTGGAAATGCGCTGATAAAGGCGCACGCAGCCGCCAAGGGGTCTCGACTGCCGGCACTCGCCGATGACTCAGGGCTTTGTGTGGACGCGCTCAACGGTGCACCCGGCGTGTACTCAGCGCGATGGGCGGGCACCAGCAAGGACTTCAAACTCGCGATGTCAGAAGTGCATCTCAGGATGCAGGCATCAGGAAGCAAAACGGCGGCGGCTCATTTTGCCTGTGTTCTGGCTCTGGCTTGGCCCGATGGCGACTCTCTGACATTTGAGGGTAAAATTGAGGGTCGCATCGTGTGGCCTGCGCGAGGGGAGTTCGGGTTCGGATACGATCCGATTTTTGTTCCCTTGGGTTTCGATCAGACCTTTGGCGAAATGGATCCAGCGAAGAAGCACGCGATGTCTCATCGTGCGCGTGCGTTTGCGAAGTTTGTTGAGACGTGCCTTGACTGAGGGCGCGCAGCCTCCAGGCTTTGCCCTTTACGTGCATTGGCCATTTTGTCTTTCAAAATGCCCCTATTGTGACTTTAACAGCCATGTTCGCGCGAAGATCGACGCGGCCGCATTCGGCGCTGCGCTGGTACACGAACTCAGTACGGTTGCATCAAGGCTCGATCGAAAGCAGCCGCTGAATTCAATATTCTTCGGAGGTGGCACGCCATCTCTGATGCCCGGCGCGATTGTTGCCGACGTCATCGGCCGCGCTGAAAAACTGTTCGGTTTTGCTCCCACCGTGGAAATAACGCTTGAAGCCAATCCGACCAGCGCCGACGCGTCGCGTTTCCGTGAATACCGCGCAGCCGGCGTCAATCGCGTTTCATTGGGTGTCCAGGCCCTGAACGATGTTGATCTGAAAGCCCTGGGACGGCTGCACACTGTTGAGGAAGCGCTCGGTGCCGTTGTGATGGCGCAATCGATTTTCGAGCGCGTATCTTTCGATCTCATCTATGCACGTCCACACCAGAACGTAGATGCCTGGTCGAAAGAGTTGGATCGCGCGCTCTCGTTTGGCTGTCAGCACTATTCGCTGTACCAATTGACCTTTGAAGAGGGCACGCCATTTCATGCGGCCCTGCAGCGCGGGTCCATGAACGAACTGGACGTCGACACCGCATCTGCTCTCTTTGAACTCACACAATCCCGAATGGAGAGCGCGGGGATGCCCGCCTACGAAGTCTCAAATCATGCCTGTCCGGGGCAGGAGTCGCGCCACAATCTCGTCTACTGGCGCTATGGAGACTATGTGGGCATCGGCCCGGGAGCGCATGGCAGATTGACCTCGGGCGGCATGAGATTTGGGACGGAAACCGACCGTCAGCCTGAACGGTGGCTCGGGCAGGTCGAGTCGCGAGGTGAAAATTCCATCAAATGGGTGGCGATTGAGCGGGATCAGCAGCAAACCGAAGCCGTCCTGATGGGCTTGCGCCTTTCCGAAGGCATTGATTTGAAGAGAATGGATGCATTGGGAACCACGCCGATTTCGCGCGCACGAATAAGCGCGCTGCAAGGTCAGGGCTACCTCAGCCTCATACAGGGGCGCCTTGCGGCCACGGCAAAGGGGCGCCTCGTCCTGAACGCGGTCCTGAAAGAACTGCTGTCTTGAGCAGCTTCAGAAGCCAGGGGACTGGAATGTATTTGCGGCGGGACTGACAATACTGGGTTGTCCGGACTGCGAGACTTCATAAACGGCCAAGCCACGTTCGGTCATACCGTCTGACCGGAAGCGAAAAATTCCATCGATCCCGGCAAATCCGTTCGGATCTGCAATCGTCGACCGGGTGTACCGTTGGCCCGGCCGGCCTCCCGCGAGTGTCGCGGAAAGCGCGATCGCGTCATAAGCCAGCGACGCAATCTTGGGAGGCTTCGAACCATAAAGCTGCTGATACCGTGTGCCGAAAGTGGTGCGTTGCTCCTGCGGAGGCAGCGCGTACCACCCACCGGCTAGCGATATTTCTCGACCCGTTGCAGGGTCATCCCACAATCCCGTGCCCAGATACTTGACCTTGCGTGAGTCCACGCCGTTTACGGTCAGGATTGGGCCGAGACTTCGCAGCATTACACCACCCTCAGGCAGGAAAATGGTATCGAATCCGAGCTTCGCAACAGCTTTCACTGCCGGTTCCAGCGCTTGGGCGTTGGGCTCATATGACTGGACGGAAACGACTTCGCGTCCGGACTGCATCACCGAATTCCGGAACGCTTCTTCAACTCGGTGCCCGTACGGTGTTGACGGAACCAGTGCAACAAACTTTCCGCGGCCCTGCGATGCGGCGTAGCTTACGACACGACTGACTTCCTGCTCGGGCAAGAAGCTGAGAAGGAACACACCGTCGCCGGCGACGGTGCGATCAGTGGAGAACGCGATGACGGGAACATTGCGAAGACGGGCGACAGGGGCGACGGCGCGAACATCGTTGGCTAGCAGCGGCCCAAGTATCAGTTCGGCACCCTTGTCTATTGCGGTGTTTGCGGCTGCGGCAGCGCTTTCTGCCGTGGTGCCAGTATCTTGAGGCAATAGCACCATGGACTTCACACCCATATCGAACATGGCCATCTGGGCGGCATCCAGAAGTGCCTGGGCAACCGCCCGCGTGTTTTTGTCAGGATGGGAAAACGGCAGCAGCACCGCAATCCGCACTTGACCTGAAACTATGACTGGCGGGGTGCTGGTTGGCTGGTTCGTAGATGGCTGCGTCACAACGGTCGTTGGTTTCGGCGCCTTCACTGTAGGCTTTTCGTTGCCACCGAACATCGACATAGTCTCACAGCCAGACAGGCCAACTGCCAGGGCGATCATGACCAGGACCGTCCACAGCGACCGCGCGAGGCGGGAAGAAGCATGCGCTACTGTTTGCGATGTCACAGGAATTGGTCCTTCAAACGGCGGAAATTGAATGAGTGATGACCCCAAGATTAGCGCCCGCTCTCGGCGAAGTAAATCCGAACATCCCTTGCGCGCTGGGCTCTACCTGGTTGCAACGCCGATCGGGAATTCACGCGACATTACGCTGCGCGCACTGGATGTGCTTGCATCTGTGGACAGACTCTATGCAGAAGACACTCGCGTGACTGCAAAGCTGCTCGCTATGCATGCAATCGCAAGGCCGATGCACTCATACCGCGAACAGAATGCGCGTACAGCAGACGCCCAGATCAAGCGCGAGATCGACGCCGGACAAAGCGTGGCCGTCGTCAGTGACGCGGGCTCTCCTCTCATCTCAGATCCAGGCCACAGCCTGGTGGCAACGATTGCCGAAACAGGCGGATTGGTTTTCCCGGTGCCCGGTCCATCCGCGGCGATCGCGGCGCTGATTGCTTCAGGTCTGCCTTCCGACCGTTTCTTTTTTGCAGGCTTTTTGCCCAACAGGTCCAATGAACGAAGGAGGGCGATCCGGGAACTCGAGGGCATCCCGGGGACCCTGATATTTTATGAAGCCCCGACACGATTGGCTGAAACAATCACAGATCTTGCTGCTGTTTTGGGAAACCGTGATGCCGTCGTTGCGCGTGAACTTACGAAGATGCATGAGGAATTCGTCCGCAGCCCACTTGATGCCTTAATTGAGCATTATGAGCGCCATCCCGATGTAAAGGGTGAAATAGTGATCCTGGTGGCCCCTCCAGGTGCCCAAGCCAAAGTTACCGATGAAAATGAAATTGATCGCCGCTTGATGGAACAATTGAAGTCGCATCCTGTGAAGGACGCCGCCGCAATCGTGGCAGCAGACCTCGGCCTGGCGCGGCGTGTTGTCTACGCGCGGGCGCTTTCACTCAAGAAAAGTAATGAAGGTTGAACGCGAAAAGGCCAGGGCGAGGGGAGCGGCCGCGGAGTGGTTCGCGACTGTTTGGCTGATTTTGAAGGGTTATCGCATCCTGGCCCGCCAATTTCGCGCCCGTGGCGGCGAATTGGACGTAGTGGCGTTAACGCCCTATTGGAGAACACCTTGCACAATCGTGTTCGTAGAGGTTCGCGCGCGCGGAACTCTGGAGCAGGCGATTGAGTCTGTCACCGCCACCAAGCGGAGCAGGGTTGAACGGGCTGCCGCCCAGTACTGTGCGCGCAAACCCAGGCTCGCGAGTTTGCCTCGCCGGTACGATTTGATCGTGCTCGGACAAACAGGTTGGCCTCGTCACTTTGCAGATGCGTGGAGAACTTGATTGTCAGTCTTCCGAAGAATACTGGTTGCGACCATTTTTTTGGCGCCCCTGACCGGGTGTGTTGGTGTTCAGCTTACGACGCAGGAGCGCTCATTCACCTCCGCGGTTGATGATCTGAACATCCAGGCAGAATTCAACGCAAGGTTGCTCGGTGAAAGCGGGGAGTTGTTCGCCAACGTGAATTCGACTGTGGTGGAAGGTCGGCTGCATATTACGGGTTCGGTACCGAACCAGGCCGGCCGCATCAAGGTGACGAAAATTGCCTGGGCAATTCCCGCGGTGAGAGAAGTCGTTAACGACATCGACGTAACCAGCGACACAGGGCTGTTCGAATCTGCCCGCGATCACTGGATCACCGCTCAGATAAGAGGGTTGCTGATAGGCGACAGCACGATCAGGGACTCAAACTACGCCATCGACACCGAAAACGGGGTCGTCTATTTGAACGGCATCGCTCAGGACAAACGCGAACTTGAATGCGTCGTCAGTCATGCCAGTTCCGTTTCCGGGGCAAGAAAAGTGGTTAGTTATGTCATGCTCAAGGATGACCCGCGGCGCTTTGCGATGCCGGGACAGCGGGTCGCCACAACGGCGGAAAGGTGATTGGGCCAGACGGTCCTGATCAGTCAGATGCAAAACGCTGAACACTATCTGGAAAAACTGAAGGCGGTCGGCCAGATCGACGACTCAGCTATTCAAATCGGCAGCACCGCGCTCTATCTGGCGGCTCTGGATCATCCGCCGATCGATCTTGCTCCTTACTTCCAGCATCTCAACCAGCTCGAAGCAGATGCACGCGAACGGATGCCGTCTCTGCGCCGGGGCATGTCAGAGGCAGAATCCGTTGCGCGCGTTCTCGCCGACACGATTGCCAACAGGCACGGTTACATGGGTGACAATGATACATTCGACGACCCGCAAAACGGCGACATTATACGGGTGATAGACCGCAGGCGTGGCCTGCCGGTTTCGCTGGGAATTCTTTATCTCGACATTGCGCATCGCCTCGGCGCCAAGGCACAGGGGCTGAACACGCCAGGTCATTTCCTGTTGTCTATCGGCAAAGGCGAACAGGCAAAGATAGTTGACCCGTTCAACGGTGGCGTGGTGTTGAGCGCTGACGAACTTCGTCCCTGGTCTCCCTCACCAAGCTTGCCTTCAGCAGAATACGGACCCGTCGGAAGCCGCGAAGTGTTGTTGCGGCTTCTGAACAACATCCGAACACGCGCGCTGGCCGGTAAGGACATGGTCCGATCGCTTACGATTGCCGAAAGAATGGTCATGGTATCCCCCCGACAGGCAGAACTCTGGCTTGACCTCTCTCGGGCAAACGAAGCCGTGGGCAAACTGAAAAATGCCATCCACGCGGCGCAGAGTTGCGTTTCATTGGCGGGCACGGAAACAACGGCCGGACGCGAAGCAGCTTTCGCTCTCGCGAGTCTACGCCGTCGTCTCAACTAGATTTCTTGCACTTCGTCCGTTCTCAAAGTTAAGTAGCAGGAACATTTCGCCAAAGGCCACGCAATGCCGCTGACCGTTGCTATTCAGATGGACCCCATAGACAAAATCGATATCGGGGGCGATTCCACGTTTGCACTGGCGCTTGAAGCGCAGAACCGCGGCCACAGGCTCTGGTACTACTTGCCCAAGGCCCTCGTTCAGCGTGCCAACAGGATCTCTGCCCGCGCGCAGGCCCTCACCGTTCGAAATGAGCGCGGAAATCACTACACACTGGGCCAACCAGAACATCTCGACCTGTCGACAACAGACGTAATTCTGTTGCGCCAGGATCCCCCCTTCGACATGGCCTATATCACCACGACCCATATCCTTGAACGCCTGCCGAAGAAAGTGGTGGTGGTGAATGATCCCTATTGGGTTCGAAATTCGCCTGAAAAAGTATTTGTCACCGAATTTCCGGATCTGATGCCACCCACGCTCATTACAAGCGATGCGGAGACGATCCGGGCCTTCCGCGCCGAGCATGGCGAAATCGTTGTCAAGCCGCTCTATGGCAACGGAGGCTCGGGCGTTTTCAGGGTCCGGCCAGAAGACGAAAATCTGAATGCGATCATGGAATTTTTCGCAAGTTTCGTGCGCGAACCAATGGTGGTTCAGAGATATGAACCGCAGGTTCGTAAGGGCGACAAGCGGATCATCCTTGTGGATGGGGAACCGGTCGGTGCAATAAATCGCGTGCCTGCAAAAGGCGAAGCGCGTTCGAACATGCATGTTGGCGGGATGCCGGAAAAAGCCGAATTGACTGATCGCGAGAAGGAAATCTGTCGTCGTATCGGTCCGGAACTGAAACGTCGCGGCATGATTTTTACCGGCATCGATGTTATCGGCGATTATCTCACGGAAATAAACGTCACGTCTCCGACTGGAATATGGGAGATCCGTCGCTTTGATGGAACTGACATAGCATCGTTGATATGGGACGCCATTGAACGCAAGGCAGGCTAGCGCAAGAAAGTTTGGCCAAAGTTCGTTCAATAAAATTTGTAACAGCCTGTCACCATCGGTGAACCAGGACACAGTTTGCGACAATCTCGCCATGAGTTCGCCCGAAGATTGGCACCTTGATCCGCATCCAATCGGATCAGGAAAATGCGCGCCATGTCCCACCAACATTTTACACACCGTCACCTGCTGGCTTTCATCGACTCATGACGGTCGCTCATGTCTCTACAGTCGCATTCGTCGGGATCGAAGCGCGTGAAATCGATGTGCAAGTGCACATGGCGGATGCCTCAGGCACAAATGCCGGAGTAATCGCAATAGTAGGACTGCCAGACAAGGCCGTTGCCGAAAGCCGCGAACGCGTGCGTGCAGCCCTTCATGCGATCGGATTGGCGCTTCCATTCAAGCGCATCACTGTGAACTTGTCTCCGGCGGATCTTCCGAAAGAGGGGAGTCACTATGACGTTCCCATTGCACTCGGCTTGCTGACAGCCATGGGCGTGTTGCCGGTGCTTGAGATGGCCAACTATCTGGCGATGGGAGAGCTCGCACTCGACGGCACGATGGTTCCCGTGGCTGGCGTGCTGCCTGCAGCTATCAAGGCCCTTGAGATGGAGCGAACATTTGTGTGCCCGCACGCCTCCGGGCCAGAAGCGGCATGGGCGGAGGGCCTCGAGATCATCGGTGCTCCCACGTTGGTCGCGCTGGTCAATCACATAAAGGGAATTCAGGTGCTTCAACCGCCCATCGCAAAGCTGGCTGACGAAAGCCATTCCATTCCGGATCTCAGAGATGTCAAAGGACAGGAGACAGCCAAGCGTGCGCTCGAAGTCGCCGCAGCCGGAGGGCACAACCTTCTCATGATTGGTCCGCCAGGTGCCGGAAAGTCAATGCTGGCTGCGCGCCTGCCTGGCTTGCTGCCTCAACTTGATCCGCGAGAGGCGCTTGAGGTTTCAATGGTCCAGAGTCTGGCGGGGGAACTTAGAAACGGAGCAATAGGTAGACGTCGCCCCTTCAGGGCACCACATCACTCAGCAAGCATGGCAGCACTGGTCGGTGGTGGCGTCCGGGCAAAGCCCGGCGAAGTCAGTCTGGCGCATTTGGGTGTGCTGTTCCTCGATGAACTGCCAGAGTTTCAGCGTCAGGTGCTGGATTCACTCCGGCAGCCGCTGGAGAGTGGAGAAACGCTGGTCGCACGCGCGAACGCACATATCAGATACCCAAGTCGAGTGCAGTTG
The DNA here is from genome assembly GCA_040080835.1 of Micropepsaceae bacterium. GTDB lineage: Bacteria > Pseudomonadota > Alphaproteobacteria > Micropepsales > Micropepsaceae > SZUA-430. Next base: position 29,012 of record JBEBHP010000027.1, read on the forward strand.
GTTGCAGCCATGAACCCATG
>JBEBHP010000002.1:0-348533 GCA_040080835.1 Micropepsaceae bacterium
CTGATTGTGCCCATCGCCATGGAAGAGAAGCTGCGCTTCGCTATCCGTGAAGGCGGCCGCACCGTCGGGTCAGGCGTCGTCGTCAAGATTACGAAGTAAGGAAGTCGATAGGGGTGTAGCTCAGCTGGTAGAGCATCGGTCTCCAAAACCGAGGGTCGTGGGTTCGAGTCCCTCCGCCCCTGCCACGACGAAGAACTAGAAGACGAATTGCTGCAAACGGACGGACAGAGAAGCAGGCCATGGCAGACGAGAAGAAGCAGGGTAATGCGAGTGGGGGCGGGAAGACCGTCGCGCCCGCGGCAGAGCCGCGTGTGGGTCTGTTTGCGCGCCTCATGAAGGCGCCGCAGTTCTTTGCCGAAGTCCGTCAGGAAGCTGCCAAGGTGACCTGGCCGACGATCGACGAGACGCGGGTCACGACGATCGCAGTGTTCTTCATGATCCTCTTCGCCGTGATCTTCTTCGCCGCGGTCGATTTTGTGATCAGCACAGTCGTCAAATGGGTTTTGGGATAGGCGCACATGGCACAGCCTCATCATCCAGTGAAAAAAGAACTGCCACCTTCACGCTGGTACATCGTGCACGCGTACTCGAACTTCGAGAAGAAGGTTGCGGAAGAAATTCGAAAGCAGGCGATCCAGCACGGCCTGAATGACCTGTTCCAGGAAGTGCTTGTGCCAACCGAGGAAGTCGTCGAAATCCGTCGCGGCCAAAAGGTCAACGCCGAACGCAAGTTCTTCCCGGGCTACGTGCTCGTGAAGGCAAATTTGACGGACGAGGCTTATCACCTGGTAAAAAACACGCCGAAGGTGACTGGCTTCCTTGGAACGAGCAACAAGCCGATGCCTGTGACCCAGGCCGAGGTGGACCGCATTCTGAACCAGGTCAAGGAAGGGGTGGAACATCCCAAGCCCGCCATCACATTCGAAATCGGCGAGCAGGTGCGCGTGGCCGATGGGCCGTTCACGTCGTTCAACGGCATTGTTGAAGAAATTGATGAAGACCGTTCCCGCCTGAAAGTCGCCGTGTCGATTTTCGGTCGTGCGACGCCGGTCGAACTGGATTTCAGTCAGGTTGAGAAACTTTGACTGGAGTGTTGCGGGAGGCAAGGCATAGCGCCGCGCCGTTGAACCGCTAAGCCAAAGAGAAGGAGCAAAACTCGTGGCGAAAAAAGTAATGGGGCAGATCAAGCTCCAGGTGGCAGCAGGAGCGGCAAACCCGTCTCCGCCAATCGGACCGGCGCTGGGTCAGCGCGGTTTGAACATCATGGAATTCTGCAAGACGTTCAACGCACGTACGCAGCAACTGGAAAAGGGGATGCCCATCCCCGTGATCATTACCTACTACCAGGACAAGTCGTTCTCGCTCGAGTTGAAGACGCCGCCGGCGTCGTTTCTGCTCAAGAAGGCGGCGAAAATTGATGGTGGTTCCAAGAAGCCGGGCCTCGAATTCAAGGGCACGGTCACACAGGCCGACCTGAAGCAGATTGCCGAAGTGAAGATGAAGGACCTGAATGCGAACGACATTGAGCAGGCGATGAAGATCATTGCTGGCTCTGCACGTTCCATGGGCATCGAGGTAAAGGGTTAAAGCCATGGCAAATGCAAAGAAGAAAGCCCCGAAGGAAGGCAAGCGTCTGGCCGCGGCCCGCGTTGGAGTCGACTCGCGCAAAGTCTACCCGTTGGCCGAAGCCGTCTCGATGGTGAAGTCGCGCGCGAAGGCGAAGTTCGATGAAACGATCGAGATCGCAATGAATCTGGGCGTTGATCCGCGCCACGCCGACCAGATGGTTCGTGGCGTCGTCAACCTTCCGAACGGCACCGGCAAGATCCTGCGCGTTGCAGTGTTCGCAAAGGGTGCGAAAGCAGAAGAAGCAAAGTCAGCCGGTGCAGACATCGTTGGCGAAACCGAACTCTTCGATACCGTCAACAGCGGCAAGATCGATTTCGACCGCCTGATCGCTACACCCGACATGATGGGCCTCGTTGGTCGCTTGGGAAAGGTGCTTGGCCCTCGCGGCTTGATGCCAAACCCGAAAGTGGGAACGGTAACGATGGACGTCGCAAAGGCTGTGAAGGACGCGAAAGGCGGCGCAGTCGAGTTCCGCGCCGAGAAGGCGGGCATCATTCACGCCGGCGTCGGCAAGGCGAGCTTCACCGAAGCTGCCCTGGTTGAGAACATTCGCGCCTTTTATGACTCAGTCATGAAGGCGAAACCGACAGCAGCAAAAGGCAACTACCTGAAGAAGGTGTCGATCTCGTCGACGCAGGGGCCCGGTGTCACAATCGAGCCATCTTCGGTGTTGAGCTGAGAGGGTAATTTGAATTCCGGTGGGTAACCACCGGTAGACAGGGCTGGAAACGGCCCTGCCTGTCCGAGACTGCAGGTGCCGAAGTCGGTTCTCCGGCTTCAGCTTAATGGAAACGGCCTGCATAGACGGGGGTTGCATGCGTGAAGCACGCGGGAGACCGGGTGCCAAGTGCCTAAGACTCTTGGGACAGGACTGACAGTAGCAGCGAAGCTCGAAGGGCGGGGCAACAATCCCGGCCGGTGAGATATCGAAACAGGCAGAGGAGCCAAAAAGTGGATAGAGCGCAAAAGGCCGAAGTAATCGGTAGCCTGACCGAAAGGTTCGGGGACGCCGGTGTCGTCGTGGTCGCGCGCTATCAAGGCATGACCGTGGCAGACATGTCCAAGCTGCGGTCACAAATGCGGGCGGTTGGTGCGAGCTTTAAAGTCTCGAAGAACCGCCTGGCAAAGCGTGCTGCGGAATCTACCAACGCGAAACCGATTGCGGACATCTTGAAAGGTCCCACCGGTATTGCGTTTTCTGTAGATCCGATTTCGGCGCCCAAGGTTGCAGTCGAATACGCCAAGACAAACACGAAGTTCGTGATCCTTGGCGGCGTCGTCGGCACCCAGTTCATCGATGCCAAAGGTGTTGAGGCGCTTGCCTCTCTGCCAAGTCTCGACGAACTCAGGGCAACGATTGCTGGCATGCTGTTACAGCCAGCGACGAAAATCGCACGCATTTTGCAGGCGCCAGGCGGGCAGGTTGCCCGCGTGATCAACGCCTACGCCAAGAAAAGCGAAGCGGCCTAACTGAATTGAATCCCAAGATCGAAAGCATAAGGAACGTAAGCAATGTCTAAGTTGGAAAAAATTGTAGATGAGTTGTCGGCGCTGACCGTAATGGAAGCCTCCGAATTGTCGAAGTTGCTCGAAGAGAAGTGGGGCGTGTCTGCCGCTGCTCCGGTTGCTGTTGCAGCCGCTGCAGCTCCTGGCGCTGCTGCCGCTCCTGCAGCTGAGAAGACCGAGTTCTCGGTCGTTCTCGAAAGCGCGGGCGACAAAAAGATCAATGTCATCAAGGTCGTGCGCGAGCTGACCGGTCTTGGCCTGAAAGAAGCCAAGGACCTCGTTGAAAGCGCACCGAAGGAAATCAAGGCCGACGTGCCGAAGTCTGCAGCTGAAGAAATGAAGAAGAAGCTGGAGACCGAAGGTGCGAAGGTCGCGTTGAAGTAATAGCGCAGGTAACGCGGCTGCATGCTGCGAAACCGGCGAAAAAGTGAAGCCGATTTCACCGTCCGCGAGAGAGATTCTTGCGGGCGGTGAGATCGTTTCAGTTGTTTCGGGTTGCCCCAGGCCGGAACGACGAAGCCAAAGGACACCAGTGTCAAAACTGGCTGCCCCACCTGAAGGCGACAGGCGAGACGAGATTTAGCTCAAGGATTGATCATGGCGTTGTCGTTCACGGACCGCAAACGGGTACGAAAGAATTTTGGCCGGATCGCTGAGATAGCGCAGCTGCCCAATTTGATTGAAGTGCAGCGCGAATCTTACGCGCATTTCCTGCAAATGTATGTAAAGCCCGAAGCTCGTGAGAACTCCGGACTTGAAGCCGTATTCCGTTCGGTCTTTCCGATTACCGACTTTTCGGAAACCTCGCGGCTTGAATACGTACATTACGAATTCGAAGAACCAAAATATGACGTCGAGGAATGTCGCCAGCGCGGCATGACCTTCTCGGCGCCATTGAAGGTCAAGCTTCGCCTGATCGTGTTCGAAGTCGATCTTGAAACTCAGGCCAAGTCTGTCAAGGACATCAAGGAACAAGATGTCTACATGGGCGACATGCCGCTCATGACCGATCTTGGTACCTTCATCGTCAACGGCACCGAGCGCGTGATCGTAAGCCAGATGCACCGTTCGCCAGGTGTTTTCTTCGACCACGACAAGGGCAAGACCCATTCAAGCGGCAAGCTGCTGTTCGGAGCGCGCGTGATTCCGTATCGCGGTTCGTGGCTTGATTTTGAATTTGATGCCAAGGACATCGTCTATGTTCGCATCGACCGACGCCGCAAGCTGCCGGTAACGTCACTGCTGTTTGCGCTCGGCCTGACGGCAGAAGAAATTTTGGCCCAGTTCTACAAGAGCATTCACTACAAGCACACGAAGGAAGGCTGGGTCACGGCTTTCGATCCGGAGCGCATGCGCAGCTACAAGGCCGCGCACGACATCAAGAACGCCAAGACTGGCGACGTGGTGATCGAGGCCGGGCGCAAGCTCACGCCACGTGGCGCACGCAAGCTTGCCGAGGATGGTTTGAAGCAGCTGCTCGTGCCGTCAGAAGAACTGTTCGGGCGCTACCTGGCATTTGACATGGTCAATGGCGAAACCGGCGAAATCTACGCCGAAGCCGGAGATGAAGTGTCAGAGGCGCTCCTCGAAGACCTGGACAATTCAGGCTTTGACGAACTGGCGGTGCTCGATATCGACCACATCAATACGGGGCCCTACATCCGCAACACGCTGATGGTCGACAAGAACCAGTCGCGTGAGCAGGCGCTGATCGATGTCTATCGCGTCATGCGTCCGGGCGAACCGCCGACGCTCGATACGGCGGACACACTGTTCAACAGCCTGTTCTTCGACTCCGAACGCTATGACCTGTCGGCTGTTGGCCGCGTGAAGATGAATTCACGTCTCAGCCTCGACGCGCCCGATACCCACCGCACGCTCCGCAAGGAAGACTTGCTGGCCGTTGTTCGCATCCTGCACGACCTTCGCGACGGCAAGGGCGAAGTCGACGACATCGACAACCTCGCAAACCGCCGCGTACGGTCTGTCGGCGAGTTGATGGAAAACCAGTATCGAATCGGATTGTTGCGCATGGAACGCGCGATCAAGGAACGCATGTCGTCTGTCGAGATCGACACCGTCATGCCGCACGATCTGATCAACGCAAAGCCAGCCGCGGCCGCCGTCCGCGAGTTCTTCGGCTCCTCGCAGCTGTCGCAGTTCATGGACCAGACCAATCCGCTGTCCGAGATTACGCACAAGCGTCGATTGTCAGCCCTGGGGCCAGGCGGTTTGACCCGCGAACGCGCCGGATTTGAAGTACGCGACGTTCACCCGACGCACTACGGGCGCATCTGTCCGATTGAAACACCGGAAGGTCCGAACATCGGCCTCATCAACTCGCTCGCGACCTACGCGCGCGTGAACAAGTACGGCTTCATCGAAAGCCCATATCGCCGCGTCAAGGACGGAAAGGTAACGACCGAAGTCGTCTATCTGTCTGCGATGGAAGAAGCCAAGTACGCGATCGCCCAGTCAAACGTGGCAATCGACGCTCGCGGTCGCTTCGCGGATGATCTGATCACATGCCGGAAGAGTGGGGACGTGCTCCTGCTGCCGTCTGACCGCATCGAGTTCATGGATGTGTCACCTCGACAGATTGTGTCGGTTGCCGCGGCATTGATTCCGTTTCTCGAAAACGACGACGCAAACCGCGCGCTGATGGGCTCGAACATGCAACGCCAGGCAGTTCCCCTGCTTGAGTCAGAGGCACCGTTTGTGGGCACCGGTCTGGAAGGTGTTGTGGCACGCGACTCCGGCGCAGCGATTGCCGCTCGCCGCAGTGGCATCGTCGACCAGGTTGATGCAACCCGTATCGTTGTGCGCGCTACGGAGGAAACTGATGCAACCAAACCAGGCGTCGACATTTACCGCCTGCAGAAGTTCCAGCGTTCAAACCAGTCGACCTGCATCACGCAGCGTCCACTGGTAAAAGTGGGTGACCGCGTGGTTGCCGGCGACATCGTGGCCGACGGTCCATCGACCGATCTCGGCGAGTTGGCGCTTGGCCGCAACGTGCTCGTCGCGTTCATGCCATGGAACGGTTACAACTTCGAAGACTCCATTCTGATCTCCGAACGCATTGTGCGGGACGACGTCTTCACCTCGATCCATATCGAGGAATTCGAGACGATGGCTCGCGACACGAAACTGGGCCCTGAGGAAATTACACGCGACATTCCCAATGTCGGCGAGGAAGCACTCAAGAACCTGGATGAAGCTGGCATTGTCTACATCGGCGCAGAAGTGAACCCGGGTGACATTCTGGTCGGCAAGATCACGCCGAAGGGCGAAAGCCCGATGACGCCGGAAGAAAAGCTTCTGCGTGCCATCTTTGGTGAAAAAGCCTCGGACGTGCGTGACACGAGCCTCCGCCTGCCGCCTGGAGCGTCGGGTACGATCGTTGAAGTGCGCGTGTTCAACCGCCACGGCATCGACAAAGACCAGCGCGCCCTGGCCATCGAACGCGAAGAAATCGAACGTTTCGCGAAGGACCGTGATGACGAACTCGCGATTCTTGAACGCAACATCTATTCGCGTCTGGAAGAACTGCTTCTTCACAAGCAGATTTCGACAGGCCCGAAGGGCATAGCGCCGGACTCAAAGGTCACGCCGCAAATGCTTGAAGGCATGCCGAAGGCGCACTGGTGGCAACTCGGTCTGCGCAATGAAAAAGCGCAGGGCGAAGTCGAGTCCATGCGCAAGCTTTACGATGATGCGAAGAACCGCCTTGAAGCGCGCTTTGCTGACAAGGTCGACAAGCTGCGCCGCGGAGACGAGCTACCCCCCGGTGTCATGAAGATGGTCAAGGTGTTTGTTGCCGTGAAGCGCAAACTTCAGCCCGGCGACAAGATGGCCGGCCGCCACGGCAACAAGGGTGTCATCTCGAAGATCGTTCCGATCGAAGACATGCCACACCTTGAAGACGGCACATATGTGGACATCGTGCTCAATCCGCTGGGCGTGCCAAGCCGCATGAACGTTGGTCAGATTCTCGAAACCCATCTGGGTTGGGCGTGTCATGGCATCGGACGCCAGATCAGCGAAATGATCTCGCGCTACAAGCGTGACGGCAAGGCAGAGCCTTTGCGCAAGCATCTCAAGACCGTGTTCGCGCCGGATAACAGCCTGGGCGAACTGAATGACGAGCAATTGGTCGAGATGGCTCAGGGCATGGAAAAGGGCGTCCATATCGCAACGCCTGTCTTCGACGGTGCCCACGAGGCCGACATCAACAAGATGCTCGAAATCGCAGGCATGAATGTGACGGGACAGGTAACGCTGTTTGACGGCCGCTCAGGTGAACCGTTCAAGCGTCCGGTGACAGTCGGCTACATCTACATGCTCAAGCTGCACCACTTGGTCGACGACAAGATCCATGCTCGCTCGATCGGACCATACAGCCTCGTGACGCAGCAGCCGCTCGGCGGCAAGGCTCAGTTTGGTGGCCAGCGTTTCGGAGAAATGGAAGTCTGGGCACTCGAAGCTTATGGCGCGGCCTACACGCTGCAGGAAATACTGACGGTGAAGTCTGACGACGTCGCGGGACGTACCAAGGTCTATGAAGCAATCGTCCGTGGAGACGAGAACTTCGAAGCGGGTATTCCTGAAAGCTTCAACGTTTTGATCAAAGAAATGCGCTCGCTGAGCCTCAATGTCGAACTTGTGACGGAGACAGAATCTTGAACCTGTCCCCGGAACAACAACGAACAAAGGAGATTTGCACTCCATGAACCAGGAAGTCCTGAACGTCTTCAATCCGATCGCGGCGCCGCCGTCGTTCGACCGGATCCGCATCGCCCTCGCCAGTCCGGAAAAGATCCAGTCCTGGTCGTACGGCGAAATCAAGAAACCGGAAACGATCAACTACCGTACCTTCAAGCCGGAACGGGATGGACTTTTCTGCGCGCGCATTTTTGGTCCGATCAAGGACTATGAGTGCCTGTGCGGCAAGTACAAGCGCATGAAGTATCGCGGCATTGTCTGCGAAAAGTGCGGCGTTGAAGTTACCCTGTCGAAAGTGCGCCGCGAGCGCATGGGCCATATCGAACTGGCATCACCGGTTGCACATATCTGGTTCATGAAGTCGCTGCCGTCACGCATCGGCATGCTGCTCGACATGACGCTCAAGGATCTTGAACGCGTCCTTTATTTCGAAGGCTATATGGTCATTGAGCCGGGTCTGACCCCGCTCAAGGAACGCACGATCCTGTCCGAAGACGAGTATCTCAAGGCACAGGATGAATACGGCGAAGACAGCTTCACCGCTCTCATCGGCGCCGAAGCCATCCGCGAATTGTTGATGCGTCTGGATCTGCCCAGCCTGAAGATTTCGTTGCGCAATGAAATTGCGACGACTGAATCCGAATTGAAGCCAAAGAAGCTCGTCAAGCGCCTCAAGCTTGTTGAGTCTCTGATGGAGTCCGGCAACCGTCCGGAATGGATGATCCTGACCGTCGTCCCCGTCATTCCGCCCGAACTGCGCCCGCTGGTGCCGCTCGATGGTGGGCGCTTTGCAACATCGGACCTGAACGACCTTTACCGCCGCGTGATCAACCGCAACAACCGACTCAAGCGGCTGATGGAATTGCGCGCGCCGGATATCATCATCCGCAACGAAAAGCGCATGCTCCAGGAATCAGTGGATGCGTTGTTCGACAACGGCCGCCGCGGCCGCGTCATCACGGGCGCCAACAAGCGTCCGCTGAAGTCGCTTGCCGACATGCTGAAAGGAAAGCAGGGACGCTTCCGCCAGAACCTGCTCGGAAAACGCGTCGACTATTCCGGCCGTTCAGTGATCGTCGTTGGTCCTGAACTCAAACTGCACCAGTGCGGTTTGCCGAAGAAGATGGCACTCGAGCTGTTCAAGCCGTTCATCTACAACCGCCTCGAGGCGAAGGGCCTTTCTGCGACCGTCAAGCAGTCGAAGAAGATGGTTGAAAAGGAACGTCCGGAAGTCTGGGATATTCTCGCCGAAGTCATTCGCGAGCATCCCGTCCTTCTGAACCGTGCGCCGACACTGCACCGTTTGGGAATCCAGGCCTTTGAACCGGTACTGATTGAAGGCAAGGCAATCCAGCTGCACCCGCTCGTATGTACGGCGTTCAACGCCGACTTCGACGGTGACCAGATGGCGGTTCACGTACCGCTGTCTCTCGAAGCCCAGCTCGAAGCCCGCGTGCTGATGATGTCAACCAACAACATCCTCAGCCCTGCGAACGGGAAACCAATCATCGTTCCCAGCCAGGACATCGTCCTCGGGATCTATTATTGCTCGCTTGACCGGGACAATGAACCCGGCGAAGGAAAGTCCTTCGTCGACATGGGTGAAATCGAACACGCGCTCGCTCAGGGCGTGGTGACGCTGCACTCCAAGGTCAAGGCGCGTTACAAGACAGTCGACGCGACTGGCAAACCGATCATCGCCCGTGTCGACACGACGCCGGGTCGTCTGATGATAGCCGAGTTGCTGCCCCGCAATCCAAACGTGCCGTACTCGATGGTCAATCGCGTTCTGCGCAAAGCGGAAATCTCGGCGCTGATCGACGTGGTCTATCGCCATTGCGGCCAGAAGGAGACCGTGCTGTTTGCTGACGCGATCATGGCTCTGGGCTTCCGCGAGGCTTACAAGGCCGGCATCTCCTTCGGCAAGGATGACATGGTCATCCCGCACACCAAGGAACGACTGGTCGAAGATACGCGCAAGCAGATCAAGGACTACGAAAAGCAGTATCAGGACGGCTTCATCACTGAAGGTGAGAAGTACAACAAGGCCGTCGATGCCTGGTCCAAGTGTACCGACCGCGTCGCCGAGGAAATGATGCGCGAGATTTCGTCCGTAAAGCGCGACGACACCACGAAGCGCGTCAAGGAGATCAACTCGATCTACATGATGTCCCACTCGGGTGCCCGTGGTTCGCCGACACAGATGAAGCAGCTCGCCGGCATGCGCGGCCTGATGACGAAGCCTTCGGGCGAAATCATCGAAACGCCGATCATTTCGAACTTCAAGGAAGGCCTCACCGTTCTTGAGTACTTTAACTCGACGCACGGCGCGCGTAAGGGACTGGCAGACACGGCGTTGAAGACGGCGAACTCGGGTTACCTGACCCGCCGTCTTGTTGACGTGGCACAGGACTGCATCATCACGCAGGATGACTGCGGCACGAAGGGCGGCATCACGGTCGCTGCCGTGCTTGATGGTGGTAACGTCGTGGCAACTCTGACCGAGCGTACGCTCGGGCGCACTGCAGCCGATGACGTGAAGGATCCGGCCACGGGCAAGCTGCTCGTCAAGCGCGGAGAGGAAATCACCGAGGACAAGGCCGAATCTCTTGAAGCTGGCCAGGTTCCGAAAGTGCGCATCCGTTCGGTCCTGACTTGCGAGCTCAAGTCCGGTGTTTGCGCAAAATGTTACGGACGCGACCTAGCACGCGGTACGCCGGTGAATTCCGGTGAAGCGGTTGGCGTGATTGCAGCCCAGTCGATCGGTGAGCCAGGCACGCAGCTTACGATGCGTACCTTTCACATCGGTGGTGCAGCCCAGGTTGCCGAACAGTCATTCGTCGATGCAAGCCATGACGGCAAGATCAAGATCCTGAACCGCAACGTGGTGAAGGACTCGTCTGGTCTATTCCGCGTGATGGGTCGCAACTGCCAGATCGTCATTGTCGACGATAACGGTCAGGAACGCGGCAGCTTCAAGGTGCCGTTCGGCGCCCATCTGAAGTTCGACGAAGGCCAGGACGTCAAGCGCGGCCAGCGTTTGATCGAATGGGACCCGTACACCATCCCGATCCTCACCGAGCGCGCAGGTATCTTGAAGTACGAGGACCTCGTCGAGGGCCTCAGCCTCAAGGAAGTGACGGACGAATCGACCGGCATCTCTAGCAAGGTCGTTCTCGACTGGCGTTCAACCGCCCGCGGCAACGATCTGCGTCCAGCCTTGTCCATTCGCGACAAGAAAGGCGAGGTCATCAAGGTCGCCGGCAAGTCCGAGGCGCGCTATCTGCTCGCCGTGGATGCCATCCTGTCTGTCGATGACGGCGCGGAAGTCCGCGAAGGCGACGTTATCGCCCGTATATCGACCGAAGGCGCCAAGACCCGCGACATCACGGGCGGTCTGCCGCGCGTGGCCGAACTGTTCGAAGCCCGCAAGCCCAAGGATCACGCGATCATTGCAGAAGCCGATGGCAACATCGAATTTGGCAAGGACTACAAGAACAAGCGTCGCGTCATCCTCAAGCCGAAGGACGACAAGATCGAACCGCTTGAGTATCTCATTCCCAAGGGCAAGCACATCACGGTTCAGGAAGGCGACTTCGTGGAGCGTGGAGATTTCATCATGGACGGCAACCCTGCGCCTCACGACATCCTTCGTATCAAGGGTGTAGAGGCTCTGGCGGCCTACCTCGTGAATGAAATCCAGGATGTCTATCGCCTGCAGGGCGTGAAGATTAACGACAAGCACATCGAGGTTATCGTTCGTCAGATGCTCCAGAAGGTGGAGATCGAGGACGGCGGCGAGACGACCCTGGTTCAGGGCGAGCAGCTTGATTTCATCGAGTTCGAGGAAATCAATGCCAAGGCGAAACTCGAAGGCTTGAAACTCGCCGAAGGAAAACCCGTTCTGCTTGGCATAACCAAGGCCTCGCTGCAGACACGTTCCTTCATCTCGGCAGCATCGTTCCAGGAAACCACCCGCGTGCTGACTGAGGCCGCTGTCTGCGGCAAGATTGACACGCTGGACGGACTTAAGGAGAACGTCATCGTCGGCAGACTCATTCCTGCCGGCACCGGTGGCATGATGACGCGGCTTAAGCATATCGCGTCGGAACGGGACAAGGCGATCCTTGATGCACGGCAGGCAACGCCTCCAGTTGCATTACCGCCAAGTTCGACGCCGGCCAGCGACGCAGCTGAATAAATGCAGCAAGAAAAAGCCGGGTTTGAAGCCCGGCTTTTTCGTTTCTTTCGTGTCTCCGGACGGGCGCGGTCAAGGCAGGAAGTGCAGTAAATCATTGTTGACGAAATATCATTGCGCGAGTACAAGGCGCCCATCATTTGACGGCAGGCAGTAGGGTTCGTCCCTAAACGCACCGCGTAAGTCCAATGAGTCAGGTTTGAAAGCACGAACGCCCGGGCCACCGGACGCTCCTCTGCACGTTAGACCAAGCGCCTCGGGGTGATGGGCATGGCCCCCCGGTGGCGCTTTGAGGCGTTTGTGTTGCCATGCGCGAACAAAGATGAAGTGAAACGCTAACAGCATGCCGACGATCAACCAGCTGATCCGCAAACCGCGTCACCCGAAGGTTCGCAGAACCAAGACGCCAGCGTTGCAAAGTTCACCGCAGAAGCGTGGTGTTTGCACGCGCGTTTACACAACGACACCGAAGAAGCCGAACTCGGCCCTTCGCAAGGTCGCCCGTGTTCGCCTGACGAACCAGCAGGAAGTCATCAGCTACATTCCCGGTGAAGGTCACAACCTTCAGGAACACTCTGTTGTTCTGATCCGCGGTGGCCGCGTGAAGGACCTCCCCGGCGTTCGCTATCACATCCTGCGCGGCGTGCTCGACACGCAAGGCGTGAAGGACCGCAAGCAAGCGCGCTCGCTCTACGGCGCCAAACGGCCGAAATAAGGAACCCGCTAGATGTCACGTCGCCGTCGTCCACAAAAACGCGAAATTCTCCCAGACGCCAAGTACGGCGATCTGATCATTGCGAAATTCATGAACTGCCTCATGTATGACGGCAAGAAGTCTGCTGCCGAGCACATCGTGTACGGTGCTCTCCAGACAATCGAGCAGCGCGCCAAGTCTGACCCTTTGAAACTCTTCCATGCTGCGCTCGAGAACGTCTCGCCGGCCATCGAAGTGCGTTCGCGTCGCGTTGGTGGTGCAACCTACCAGGTGCCGGTTGAAGTCCGCATCGAGCGCCGACAGGCCCTGGCAATCCGCTGGATCATCAACGCATCGCGTGGCCGCAACGAGCAGACAATGCAACAGCGTCTGTCTGGTGAGTTGCTCGACGCCGCCAACAACCGCGGCACTGCAGTCAAGAAGCGCGAAGACACACACAAGATGGCAGAGGCCAACCGGGCCTTCTCGCATTATCGCTGGTAAAGCCCACGAGTATTTGGACAACTGATCATGGCCAGAACTACCCCGCTCGAGAAATACCGCAACATTGGAATTGCTGCGCATATTGATGCCGGCAAGACAACGACGACCGAGCGCATCCTGTATTACACCGGCAAGAGCCACAAGATTGGCGAAGTGCACGATGGCGCCGCGACCATGGACTTCATGGCGCAGGAACAGGAACGGGGAATCACGATCACGTCCGCTGCTACGACGGCGTACTGGAACGATCACCGCATCAACATCATCGACACGCCCGGCCACGTGGACTTCACCATCGAAGTCGAGCGTTCGATGCGCGTGCTCGACGGCGCTGTCGCCGTGTTCGACTCGGTCGCAGGCGTTGAACCCCAGTCCGAGACCGTATGGCGCCAGGCAGACAAATATCACGTGCCGCGCATCTGCTTTGTCAACAAGATGGACCGCACCGGCGCGGACTTCTACCGTTGCGTACAGATGATGATCGACCGCCTTGGAACCAAGCCGGCGGTTCTCCAGCTGCCATACGGCGCCGAAGCCGATCACAAGGGCATCATTGACCTCATCGAAATGCGGGCAGTTGTCTGGAAGGACGAATCGCTCGGCGCAAAGTATGAAGTCCAGGAGATCCCAGCGGAGTACAAGGAAAAGGCTGCCGAGTGGCGTCACAAGCTTCTCGAGACCGTCGTCGAAATGGATGACGCCGTCATGGAAGCCTATCTCGATGGCAAAGAGCCGGACGTCGCAACGCTGAAACGCATGATCCGCAAGGGTACCATCAACTTCAAGTTCGTGCCGGTCACCTGCGGCGCCGCATTCAAGAACAAGGGTGTTCAGACGCTTCTCGATGCAGTGGTCGACTTCCTGCCGTCACCGCTCGACATTCCGCCGGTAAAGGGCATCAAGCCAGGTAAGGTAGAAACCGAAGTCGAGCGCAAGGCCGACGACAATGAGCCGCTTTCGCTGCTCGCATTCAAGATCATGGACGACCCGTTCGTCGGTTCGATCACGTTCTGCCGCATCTATTCGGGCAAGCTGGAAAGCGGTTCGACGCTGATGAACACAACGCGTGATCGCAAGGAACGCATCGGCCGCATGCTCCTGATGCATGCGAACAGTCGCGAAGACGTCAAGGAAGCCGTTGCCGGCGACATCGTCGCCCTCGCGGCGCTGAAGGAAACACGCACCGGTGACACGCTGTGCGATCCAAACCATCCGGTCATCCTTGAAAAGATGGAATTCCCGGAACCGGTTATCTCGGTCGCCATCGAGCCAAAGACCAAAGCCGACCAGGAAAAGATGGGTGCTGCTCTGGCGCGCCTGGCCCAGGAAGACCCCTCGTTCCGCGTTTCGGTAGACGAAGAATCTGGTCAGACCATCCTGCGCGGCATGGGCGAACTCCATCTCGACATCAAGGTCGACATCCTGCGCCGCACGTACAAGGTCGATGCCAACATCGGCGCACCTGAAGTGGCGTACCGTGAGACGCTGACCAAGGCAGTGGAAATCGACTATACCCACAAGAAGCAGACCGGCGGTTCGGGCCAGTTCGCGCGCGTGAAGATCGCGTTTGAACCGCTTCCAGCAGGTTCGGGATTCATCTTTGAAAATGACGTCGTCGGTGGTTCGGTTCCAAAGGAATATGTGCCTGGCGTGGAAAAGGGTCTCAACGCCTCCAGGGACTCAGGCGTCCTTGCGGGCTTCCCTCTGATCGACTTCAAGGCGACGCTGATTGATGGCGCATTCCACGAAGTTGACTCCAACGTGCTGACATTCGAAATCGCGTCGCGCGCAGCGTTCCGCGAGCTCAAGGAACGCAAGGCCGTCAAGCTGCTTGAACCGATGATGAAAGTCGAAGTCGTCACCCCGGAAGATTTCATGGGTGGCGTCATCGGCGATTTGAACTCTCGCCGTGGCCAGGTGCAGGGCACCGACCAGCGAGGCAATGCGCAGGTCATCACCGCCATGGTGCCGCTTGCGAACATGTTTGGCTACGTGAACACGCTGCGCTCGATGAGCCAGGGTCGCGCAAGCTACTCAATGACATTTGACCATTACGAGGATGTTCCTCGCGCAATCGCTGACGAAGTGATTGCGAAGTACGCCTGAATTTAAGATCAAAACCGAAAGAGCCTCCGGAGAAACAATACCATGGGCAAAGCGAAATTTGAGCGGAACAAGCCGCACTGCAACATCGGGACGATTGGGCACGTTGACCACGGCAAGACGTCGTTGACGGCGGCGATCACGAAGATATTGGCCAAGACGGGTGGCGCGCACTACACGGCGTATGACCAGATTGACAAGGCGCCAGAGGAAAAGGCGCGCGGCATCACGATTTCGACGGCCCACGTTGAGTATGAGACGGCCAATCGGCACTACGCCCACGTGGACTGCCCCGGCCACGCTGACTATGTGAAGAACATGATCACGGGCGCGGCCCAGATGGACGGCGCCATTCTTGTTGTATCGGCGGCCGACGGCCCGATGCCCCAGACGCGCGAGCACATTCTTCTGGCGCGCCAGGTTGGCGTACCTGCACTTGTTGTGTTCATGAACAAGGTCGACATGGTCGACGACCCTGAGCTTCTGGACCTTGTTGAATTGGAAGTACGCGAGCTTCTGTCGAAGTACGAGTTTCCAGGCGACAAGATCCCCATCATCCGTGGCTCGGCGCTGATGGCGCTTGAAGACAAGGACCCCAAGCTGGGTGAGCAGGCGATTCTGGAACTGATGAAGGCGGTTGATGAGGCGATCCCGCAGCCGCACCGCCCCAAGGACCAGCCATTCCTGATGCCGGTTGAAGACGTGTTCTCGATTTCGGGCCGCGGTACCGTTGTGACGGGCCGTATTGAGCGCGGGATCGTGAAGGTCGGCGAGGAAATCGAGATCATCGGCATCAAGCCGACGACCAAGACGGTGGTGACGGGCGTTGAGATGTTCCGCAAGCTGCTTGACCAGGGAGAGGCCGGCGACAACGTTGGTTGCCTGCTGCGCGGCATTGAGCGTGAGGGCATTGAGCGCGGCCAGGTTCTGGCCAAGCCCGGTTCTGTGACGCCGCACACGAACTTCACGGCCGAGGCCTATATTCTGACGAAGGAAGAGGGTGGCCGTCACACGCCATTCTTCACCAACTACCGGCCTCAGTTTTACTTCCGCACGACGGATGTGACGGGCGTGGTGACGTTGCCGGAAGGCACCGAGATGGTGATGCCTGGTGACAATGTGTCGATGCAGGTTGAGCTGATTGTGCCCATCGCCATGGAAGAGAAGCTGCGCTTCGCTATCCGTGAAGGCGGCCGCACCGTCGGGTCAGGCGTCGTCGTCAAGATTACGAAGTAATTCATCAGTCTGGTTTGGAACTAGGAACTAACGGAAACAGGGCCCATGCAAAGTCAAAATATTCGCATAAGGCTGAAGGCCTATGATCATCGCGTGCTCGACGTGTCGACGCGTGAGATCGTAAACACAGCCAAGCGCACAGGCGCTCGGGTGCGAGGTCCAATCCCGCTTCCAAACCGGATTGAGAAATTTACTGTCAACCGTTCGCCGCACGTCGACAAGAAGAGCCGCGAGCAATTCGAGATCCGCACTCATAAGCGGCTGCTCGACATTATCGACCCGACACCGCAGACGGTTGATGCACTCATGAAGCTCGACCTCGCGGCCGGCGTGAGTGTTGAGATCAAACTGCAGTAACGAACGAGAGAAGACGCGTGCAATGCGCACAGGTGTGATCACTCAGAAAGTTGGCATGATGCGGCTGTTTACAGATGACGGCCGTCATGTCCCCGTGACTGTTCTTAAGCTCGATGGCTGCCAGGTCGTCGCGCAAAGAACAGTCGAAAAAGATGGCTATACGGCGGTTCAATTGGGCGCCGGACTTGCCAAGGTGAAACGTCAGACGAAGGCCCAGCGTGGTCATTTCGCCAAGGCGCAGGTGGAGCCGAAACGCAAACTCGCAGAGTTTCGCGTGTCGCCGGACAATCTGGTTGATGTCGGTGATTTCATCACCGCCAATCACTTCCTTCCTGGTCAGATGGTCGACGTATCGGGCATCACGATCGGTAAGGGATTTGCCGGTACGATGAAGCGGCACAATTACAGCGGTCTTGAGGCGTCGCACGGCGTTTCGATCTCGCACCGCTCGCCGGGTTCTACGGGTAACCGTCAGGATCCAGGCCGCACCTTCAAGGGCAAGAAGATGTCCGGCCACATGGGCCAGGTCCTCGTCACCACCCAGAATGTGGAAGTGGCAAAGGTTGATCTGGAACGCGGCTTGATCATGATCAAGGGTGGCGTTCCGGGTGCGAAGGGCAGTTGGGTCATGGTACGTGACGCTGTGAAGCGTTCGTTGCCAAAAGATGCACCAAAGCCGGCCGCGGTAAAGAAACCCGCAGCTGCAGCGTCAGCGGCCTGAGGAGTAAGACACCATGAAACTCAAAGTCACAACGCTTGATGCAGGAAACGCGGGAGAGGTTACGCTCAGCGAAGACGTCTTTGGCGTCACGCCGCGCGCCGACATTCTTGCCCGCGTGGTTCAGTGGCAGGAAAATCGCCGCCACAAAGGTCAGCATCGTACTCTGACGCGACGCGAGATCGATCGCACGACGAAGAAGATGTACAAGCAGAAGGGCACAGGCCAGGCCCGGCACGGTGCGCAGTCTGTTGCGCAATTCCGCGGCGGTGCAAAGGCCATGGGTCCCGTACTCCGGTCGCGCGAGACCGACCTGCCGAAGAAAGTTCGCGCTCTGGGCCTGAAGATGGCTCTGTCGTCGAAGCACAAGGACGGCGATCTCATCGTTCTCGACAATGCGAAGTCGACAGACGCCAAGACCAAAAAAATGGCACTGGCGTTTGGCAAGCTCGGTCTGACATCGGCGGTCATCGTCGACGGTCCGGAATTTGATACAGGCTTCCAGCGCGCCACACGCAACATTCCGCATATCGATCTGTTGCCTGTAACCGGCATCAATGTGGTCGATGTGCTTCGCCGCCAGAAGCTCGTTTTGACCAAGGCCGCACTGGCAGCCCTTGAGGAGCGCTTCAAATGAGCAAGGCAGCCCTTTACTCAACCATTCTGTCACCGGTCATCACCGAAAAATCGACGAAACTGTCCGAACACAATCAGGTCGTTTTCCGCGTACCTGGCACTGCGACAAAGCCCCAGATCAAGAAGGCTGTCGAAGAGTTGTTCAAGGTCAAGGTCAAGGCGGTGAACACGCTTGTAACAAAAGGCAAGAAGAAGCTCTTTCGTGGCCGTCCGGGCGCACGCAGCGACGTCAAGAAGGCGATCGTGACGCTCGCAGCCGGAAACACGATCGACGTGACGACGGGTCTCTAAGGTAACTCACAATGGCACTTAAAACATTCAGACCCACGACGCCTTCGACCCGCCAGCTGGTGTTGGTTGATCGCAGTCACCTGCACAAGGGTCGTCCCGTCAAGGCATTGACGGAGCATCAGCACTCAAGCGGTGGGCGCAACAGCGACGGACGCATCACGTCCCGCTGGCGCGGCGGCGGGCACAAGAAGCTCTATCGCCTCATCGACTTCAAGCGTCGCAAGTTCGACGTTGAAGGAATGGTGGAGCGCCTGGAGTATGACCCGAACCGATCGGCGTTTATTGCTCTCGTGAAGTATCCCGATGGCGACTTGAATTACATCCTGGCGCCGCAGCGTTTGTCGGTTGGCGACAAGGTCGTTTCGAGCACGAAGGCCGACATCAAGCCCGGTAATGCAATGCCCCTCGCGTCGATGCCGGTTGGTACGATCGTCCACAATGTGGAATTCAAGGCCGGTGCCGGTGGCAAGATCGCCCGCTCGGCTGGCACCTATGTGCAGTTCGTTGGTCGTGACCAGGGTTATGCCATTCTTCGTCTGAACTCAGGCGAGACCCGCAAGGTTCGCCTGGAATGCATGGCGACCATTGGTGCGGTATCGAATCCGGACCACATGAACGTTGTCATCGGCAAGGCCGGTCGTAACGTCTGGAAAGGCTGGCGTCCTTCAGTTCGCGGTACCGCGATGAACCCGATCGATCACCCGCACGGTGGTGGTGAAGGTCGCACCAAGGGCGGCCGTCATCCGGTCACCCCATGGGGTAAGGGCACGAAGGGCAACAAGACCCGCACCAACAAGCGGACATCGAAACTCATCGTGACAAGCCGTCACTTGAAGAAGGTTTAAGGCGCATGGCACGTTCAGTCTGGAAGGGACCGTTCGTCGACGGATATCTGCTCAAGAAAGCAGAAGCCGTTCACAAATCAGGTCGCCGCGAAGTCGTCAAAATCTGGAGCCGTCGCTCCACGATTCTGCCGCAGTTCGTGGGCCTGACATTTGGCGTTTACAACGGACACAAGCACATCCCGGTTCTGGTCACGGAAGAAATGGTTGGCCACAAGTTTGGCGAATTCTCGCCAACGCGTACCTTCCATGGTCACACCGCGGCGGACAAGAAAGTGAAGAGGGCGGGCTAATGAGCAAGCCGAAGAAAGAGCGTTCATTGCCGGACAACGAAGCCAAGGCGATTGGCCGTTCGGTTCGTACATCGCAATACAAGCTGAATCGCGTCGTTGAGAGTATTCGCGGCAAGCGTGTCGACCAGGCCCTGGCTGAACTGACATTTAGCCCGAAGCGCATCGCTGGCGAAGTCATCAAGGTACTGCGTTCTGCAATAGCAAATGCCGAAAACAACCAGAACCTGGATGTCGACGATCTTGTCGTCGCCCAGGCCTGGACCGGCAAGAACCTGGTCCTGAAGCGCTTCCATGCCCGCGCTCGCGGCCGCGGCGCCAAGATTGTCAAACCCTTCAGCGAGTTGACGATTATCGTCCGCGAGCAGCCGAAGGAAGACAAGAAGTCAAAGAGCAAGGGCAAGCGCGGCAGCAAATCGGCTCCGGCGAAAAAGGAAGCAGCCTAATGGGTCAGAAAGTTAATCCAGTCGGCTTGAGGCTCGGCATCAACCGGACTTGGGACTCACGCTGGTTTGCAGACCGTCGTGAATACGGCCAGTTGCTGCATGAAGACCTGAAGATCCGCGACTTCCTGCGCGACAAGCTGAAACAGGCGGGCGTGGCGCGCATCATCATCGAGCGTCCGCACAAGAAATGTCGCGTCACCATTCACTCGGCCCGCCCGGGTGTCGTGATCGGCAAGAAGGGTGCAGACATTGAGAAGCTGAAAGCTGATCTCGGCCGGTTCACGAAGAGCGAAGTACACCTGAACATCGTCGAAATCCGTAAGCCGGAAGTCGACGCGCACCTGATCGCCGAAAGCATTGCCCAGCAGCTCGAGCGTCGCGTCTCGTTCCGCCGCGCCATGAAGCGAGCAGTACAGTCGGCTCTCAAGCTTGGTGCTCTTGGTATTCGTATCAATTGCGGCGGCCGCCTTGGTGGCGCCGAAATTGCGCGCACAGAGTGGTATCGCGAAGGTCGGGTGCCGCTGCACACGTTGCGCGCCGACGTCGACTTTGCGGTTTCAACTGCCAAGACGGCCTACGGCACTTGCGGTGTGAAAGTGTGGGTGTTCAAGGGAGAAATTCTTGAACATGACCCGATGGCGCAGGACAAACGTCAGAGTGAAGCCAATGAGCCAACTGGTGGCAAGCGTCAGTCGACGCCCGCCTCGGCTCCAGGCGAATAAGAACAGGCCGAACAGGAATTGGATTGATCGATCATGTTGCAACCCAAACGAACAAAGTTTCGCAAGCAGTTCAAAGGCCGGATTCATGGCAAGGCGACTTCTGCGACCACGCTCGACTACGGCGAGTTCGGCCTCAAGGCACTTGAGCCAGAACGTATCACTGCACGTCAGATCGAGGCCGCTCGCCGTGCAATTACGCGCGCAATGAAACGTCAGGGCCGCGTCTGGATCCGGATGTTCCCCGATATTCCAGTATCAAAGAAGCCAGCCGAAGTTCGAATGGGTGCCGGTAAGGGTGCTCCTGAGTACTGGGCTTGCCGCGTCAAACCAGGCCGCGTGTTGTTCGAATTGGACGGTGTGAAGTCGGATGTTGCCCGTGAAGCCCTTGCACTTGCGGCAGCGAAACTTCCGATCCGCACGAAATTCGTGACGCGATTGGGTCACACGGATTAGGAGCTGCCATGAAGTCGAACGTAACAGAATTTCGTGGCATGAGCCCCGACCAGCTGACAGACAAGCTGGTGGAACTGAAGAAAGAGCAGTTCAATCTGCGCTTTCAGAAGGCGACGGGCCAGCTTGAAAAGACCGCGCGCATCCAGACGGTTCGCCGCTCGATTGCCCGTATCAACACCATTCTGGGCGAAAAGGCTCAGAGCAAGAAAAAGGCCTGAGAGACAACGATGCCGAGACGAATTCTTCAGGGCACTGTCGTTAGCGACAAGAACAAGAAGACCGTGGTGGTTGAAGTGGAACGCCGCTTCACCCATCCGGTCATGGGCAAGACAATCCGTCAGTCCAAGCGGTTCCATGCGCATGACGAACAGGGCAAGTTCAAGGCTGGAGACGCAGTGCGTATCCAGGAATGCCGGCCGATGTCAAAGCTGAAGCGGTGGGAAGTTCTGTACGACGCTCCGGCGTCTAAAGTTTAAGAGAGATAAAGGCGCTAAGCCATGATCCAATCAACCACCAATCTTGATGTCGCCGACAATTCGGGTGCGCGGCGCGTCATGTGCATCAAGGTGCTCGGGGGCGCTCAGCGCCGCTATGCATCCGTTGGCGACATCATTGTTGTGTCGATCAAGGAAGCGATCCCGCGCGGCAAGGTCAAAAAGGGCGACGTTATGAAAGCCGTCGTCGTGCGTACAGCGAAAGAAGTTCGCCGTGCAGACGGAAGCTGCATCCGCTTTGACCGCAACGCTGCCGTTCTCATCAACAATCAGGGCGAGCCAGTCGGCACGCGCATCTTCGGACCGGTGACCCGCGAACTTCGCGCGAAGAACCATATGAAGATCGTCTCGCTGGCGCCGGAGGTGCTCTAACCATGGCCTCGAAGTTCAAAAAAGGCGATCGCGTCATGGTCATTGCGGGCGAGGAACGTCCCCGCAAAGGCCAGGATGGAAAGAAGAAGCCTGTTACCGGACAGATTCTGAAGGTGTATCCAGATGAATCGCGCGTACTGGTTTCGGGCGTGAACATGGTCAAGCGCCACACGAAACAGTCTGCCCGCAGCCAGGGTGGCATCGTCACCAAGGAGGCGCCTGTTCACATCTCCAATATTGCGCATGTCGACCCCAAGACGGGCGAAGCCACGCGCATTGGATTCAAGACGCTGCAGGATGGACGCAAGGTTCGCTTTGCAAAGAAGTCCGGGGAAGTAATCGATGTCTGAGGAAAAGAAAGAAACCAAGCCCAAGAAGGCTCCCAAGGCCGACGCCGCTGGCGCAGAAGCAAAAGCTGCAAAGCCAAAGGGTGAGAAAAAGGCAAAGGGCAAGGGCGATGGCGCACCGGAAGGTGCGACTGCCAGCGGTCAGAGTTCAACGACCCGCGCGAAGGCAATTTCACTTGCCGCCGGCGAGAAATACGTGCCGCGTGCGCGCAAGCGATACGACGACATCGTCCGCAAGCTGATGATGGAGCAGTTCAAGTACCAGAACCCCATGCAGGTTCCCAAGCTCGACAAGATCGTCATCAACATGGGCGTTGGTGAAACCACTGCCGATACGAAGAAGATCCAGTCGGCCGTCCGCGATCTGACGCTGATCTCCGGTCAGAAGCCGATCGTGACCAAGGCGCGCACCGCCATTTCGAACTTCAAGGTTCGCGAGGGCATGCCGTTGGGCGCAAAGGTGACACTGCGCAAGGAACGAATGTACGAATTCCTGGACCGCCTGGTCACAGTCGCTCTGCCGCGCGTTCGCGACTTCCGTGGCGTGTCGGTGAAGAGCTTCGATGGACGTGGCAATTTCTCGATGGGCCTGAAAGAGCACATCGTGTTTCCGGAGATCGACTACGACAAAATTGACGCCGTGTGGGGCATGGACATCACCATCTGTACCACCGCTCGCACCGATGAAGAGGCGAAAGCTCTTCTTTCGGGTTTCCAGATGCCTTTCGCAAAATGATGACTCGGAAGTAGGAAGAAATGGCAAAGAAAAGTTCGACCGAAAAGAACAACCGGCGCATCAGATTGGTGAAGCGCTATTCGGGCAAGCGCACGAAGCTCAAGGCGGTCGCAAATGATATGGCGCTCGCGCCGGAAGAGCGCTTTGCAGCGCGGTTGAAGCTTGCTGAATTGCCACGCAATTCAGCGCCGACCCGCATCCGCCTTCGCTGCGAACTCACGGGCCGCGCGCGAGGCAACTATCGCAAAGTTAAAATGTGCCGCATCAAGCTTCGGGAACTCGCCTCGTATGGCATGATCCCGGGCATGGTCAAGTCGAGCTGGTAAGGGGATAGAACTGACATGGCAATCAACGATCCAGTTGGTGATATGCTGACCCGCATAAGAAACGCTCAGATGCGTGGGCAGTCAAAGGTCTCGACACCGGCGTCCAAACTGCGCAAGCACGTTCTCGATGTCCTGGCTGGCGAAGGTTACATCCGCGGCTACGCTGAAGTGACGCTCGCCGCCTCGAAGCCTGAATTCGAAATCGAACTCAAGTACTTCGACGGCAAGCCGGTGATCAAGGAAATCCGTCGCGTTTCGACACCGGGTCGCCGCGTGTATTCATCGATCAAGGACCTCAAGCCCGTGCGCAACGGGCTGGGAATTTCAATTTTGTCGACGCCGAAAGGCGTCATGTCAGACTCCATTGCCCGTGAGCAAAACGTGGGCGGTGAGATTCTGTGCCACGTGTTCTAGGGCAACTGCGGAACACGGAAAGGCGAAGGGAATAGGCGAATGTCGCGAATTGGAAAAAAATCTGTACCGCTGCCGCAAGGTGTGACGGCGACGATCAAAGACCGCGAAATGAAAGTGAAGGGCCCGAAGGGCGAACTTTCATTGCGCTTGATCGAAGGCGTTGACGTCAAGGTGGAAAAGAGCGGGATCTCCGTTACGCCGCACGAGATGACCGATGCGATGCGCGCTCAATGGGGCATGCAGCGTACGCTGGTCAACAACCTGGTCGAGGGCGTGTCGAAGGGCTTTGCCCAGACACTCGAAATCAACGGCGTCGGGTACCGCGCCGCGGTCCAGGGCAAGAACCTCCAGCTGCAGCTGGGTTACAGTCATGACGTGATCTACCCGATCCCGGCTGGCATCGATATCAAGTGCGAGAAACCGACGATCATCATCGTCTCGGGTTCGGACAAGCAGAAAGTCGGGCAGGTCTCGGCTGAAATTCGCGGTTTCCGCAAACCTGAACCTTACAAGGGCAAGGGCATCAAGTACGCCGAGGAAAAGATTCGGCGTAAAGAAGGCAAGAAGAAGTAAGGAAAAAGACAATGGCACTTACAAGAAAAGAGCTGTTCGCGCGACGTCAGCGTCGCGCACGCTTCAAGCTTCGGAAGGTTTCGGGGCTGCGGGCGCGCTTGTCCGTCTTCCGCTCTTCAAAGCATATTTATGCACAGGTGATCGACGACACCAAGGGTGTCACGCTCGCTTCAGCCTCGACGATGGAAGAAGAGGTCATGAAGTCACTTGCAAAGGGTAAGGGCACCGACACCGCTGCAGCAGCAGTCGTTGGCAAGCTCGTTGCCCAGCGTGCGGTCAAGGCCGGGGTCAAGGAGGTTGTCTTTGATCGCGGTGGCTACATTTATCACGGCCGGGTCAAGGCACTCGGCGATGCCGCTCGCGAGAGCGGATTAAGTTTCTGAGAAAAGGATTCTAGAGTATGGCGCGCGAAGACAGAGAAGAGCGGCCCCGTCGCAGTGATCGTGGCGATCGTGGCGGCAGGGATCGCGATGAGCGCAGCGAGTTGGTGGACAAGCTGGTTCACATCAACCGGGTTGCGAAAGTTGTGAAGGGCGGCAAGCGTTTTGGCTTTGCGGCGCTGGTTGTTGTTGGCGACCAGAAGGGGCGCGTTGGCTTTGGACATGGCAAGGCACGCGAAGTGCCGGAAGCCGTACGCAAGGCAACCGAAGCTGCAAAGAAGAGCCTTGTGCGCGTTCCGTTGCGCGAAGGTCGCACTTTGCACCACGAAGTGCTCGGTCGTCATGGTGCAGGCAAGGTTGTGCTTCGCCCGGCGCCAGTCGGTACCGGCATCATCGCCGGCGGTCCGCTGCGCGCGGTATTTGACGCCCTCGGTGTGCATGACGTCGTCGCCAAGTCGGTTGGTAGCTCGAACCCCTACAACATGGTTCGCGCCACCTTTGACGCGCTCAAGGGCCAGAACAGCCCGAAGATGATCGCAAACAAGCGTGGCAAGTCGGTCGCAGAAATTCTCTCTGCGCGTCGTACCCAGGTCACCGCTGAAGTGTCACCGGAGTAACCGACATGGCGATACGCACACAAGTTGGTCGTCCAAAGACCAAGACAGTTACGATCGAGCAGATCGCGAGTCCGGCTCGCAGGCCTGAGTCCCAGCGCGGGACCCTCATTGGCCTGGGCCTGGACAAGCTCGGTCGCCGCAAGACCCTCGTCAACACCGACGCGGTCTGGGGCATGATCTGCAAGGTAAGGCACATGGTGCGCGTCGTTGATGAAGCGAACGCGAAATAGGCAGGCAAGCTATGAAACTCAACGAAATTCGCGACAACGAAGGCGCCCACAAGCGCTTCAGGCGCATTGGACGCGGCTCGGGGTCGGGCAAGGGCAAGACCGCCGGCCGTGGTGTGAAGGGTCAGAAGGCGCGTACGGGACATCACGGCATGTTCGGTTTCGAAGGCGGCCAGATGCCTTTGCACATGCGTGTTCCCAAGCGCGGCTTTAACAATATTTTCGCCCGCGAATTTGCAATCGTGAACACCGGACAGCTGCAGAAAGCCGTCGACAGCGGCAAACTGAAGGCCGGAGACGTTGTCAAGGCTGACACACTTGCAACACTTGGTATTTGTCGCAAGGAAAAGGATGGCGTCCGCCTCCTTGGAAAAGGCGACCTGAAGACCCAATTGAATCTGGAAGTCGCCTACGCGACCGGTTCGGCGATCGCTGCGGTCAAAAAGGCAGGTGGCAGCGTCAAAGTCATCGGCGTCAAGGCAAAGCACGTGACCCGCAAGGATCGTGAGCCTGGAAAGCGCGCCCAGCGTCGCGTCACGGCCGCGAAGAAGAAGGAAGATCGCGCTGCCGCGCGAGCCAGCTAGAAAGCAGGCAAGCCGTGCAGGGCCTAAAGCTGAGTGGGGCGGCTGAAGTAACCAAGCGGATCCGGGTCCGCACGCGAGGAGCATGAGAATGGCGTCAGCCGCCGAACAACTCGCCGCCAACGTCAATTGGTCGGCATTCTCCAAGGCAGAAGAGCTTCAACGACGCATCTGGTTCACACTCGGTGCGCTCGTCGTTTATCGCCTGGGAACCTTTATTCCGCTGCCGGGCTTGAACCCCGATGAACTGTCGCGTCTCATGCAGCAACAGACCCAGGGAATCCTGGGCATGTTCAATCTGCTGTCTGGTGGCGCGGTAGAGCGCATGGCCATTTTTGCGCTGAACGTCATGCCGTACATTTCTGCATCGATCATCATGCAGGTCATGGCGACGGTCAGCCCGCAGCTTGAACGCATGAAGAAGGAAGGCGAGGCGGGCCGCAAGCTCATCAACCAGTACACGCGCTATCTGACGGTGTTCCTGGCTGCAGGGCAGGCCTACGCAATTGCCGTGGGCCTTCAGCAGTCTCCCACGCTTATTCTGACCCCGGGCCTGACATTCACGATCACGACGGTCGTGACGCTGACAGGTGGCGTCATGTTCCTGATGTGGCTGGGTGAACAGATTACGTCGCGCGGAATCGGCAACGGCACGTCGCTGATCATTTTCGCCGGAATTGTTGCAAACCTGTTCCAGGGTTTTGCGAGTACGATGACGATGGCGGACAAAGGATCAATTTCCTGGGTGTCAGCCATTGGCCTCTACTTCCTTGTGGCCATAGTCATTGGAACGATCGTTTTCATGGAACGTGCGCAGCGCAGGTTGCTGGTCCAGTACCCAAAGCGCCAGGTAGGCAACCGCATGTTCGGCGGCGACAGTTCGCATTTGCCGCTGAAGATCAACACCTCGGGCGTGATCCCGCCGATATTCGCGTCGTCGCTTCTGGTCCTGCCGACGACAATTGCGGCAGCCTATGGCACCAACGCGCCGGATTGGCTCGCGGAAACCGTCCGTCTTCTTACGCACGGACATCCGCTCTACATGGGGCTTTACGGCCTGCTGATCGTGTTCTTTGCCTTTTTCTATACAGCCGTCGTGTTCAACCCGACGGAAACCGCCGACAACCTCAAGAAATACGGCGGGTTCATTCCAGGCCGTCGCCCCGGCAAGCAGACTGCCGAGTACATCGACTATGTGCTCACCCGCCTGACTGTCATTGGCGCCATCTATCTTGTCGGCATCTGTTTGATCCCGGAATTCATCCTGGCGCAGTACGGCGGCAACCTCCTGCAGCTGGGTGGCACCTCGTTCCTGATTATCGTGTCTGTGACGATGGACACGGTCGCCCAGATCCATAGCCACCTGCTCGCCCATCAGTATGAAGGGCTGATCAAGAAGGCCCGCTTCAAGAGCCCGCGTGGTACATGATTATCGTTTTGTTCGGACCGCCTGCCGCCGGCAAGGGGACGCAAGCCCTGCGCATCAAGTCGAAGTATGGGATCGCCCATCTTTCGACAGGTGACATGCTGCGGGCAGCAATTGCGGAAGGCACCGAGACGGGGCTCAGGGCCAAATCCATTATGGACGTCGGCAAACTGGTCCCCGACGAGGTCGTTGTTGGAATCATAGCCGATCGGATCAAACAGCCTGATTGCGCGAAGGGATTCGTGCTTGACGGATTTCCACGCACGATAAATCAGGCATCTGCTCTCGACACCATGCTCAAGGGAAAAAACCTGTCCGTTTCCCATGTGATTGTCATGGCTGTGGACGAAAACGAACTGGTCAAGCGCGTCGAAAACAGGGCCGCGGAAGCCCGCAAGGCAGGCCACCCCGTCCGTGCTGACGACGATCCCGAGACTTTCAAGAAGCGTCTGGGGGTCTACAAGGCAGAAACAGCCCCGGTGCTGCCGTATTACGAGGCGCAGGCCAAAATCCGCAAGGTCGCTGGCATGCAGCAGATTGACCAGGTCACGGCACAAATTGACGCGATCTTGTCCCCTGGAAAACCGCCAAAATCATGAGCCTGCCATGGTTGACCGCCCCAAAAATAGCCCTATACTCCGCCGCCTTCCAAAAGCTGGGCGCGGACGCTGCCTCCCGGGACACCGGGGCGTGGCGCGTTTCGTCTTTGTAGATTGAAGAACTGAATTTTAGGAGAGCATCGTGGCCCGCATCGCAGGCGTAAACATTCCGACCAACAAGCGCGTACACATTGCATTGCGCTACATCCACGGCATTGGCCCGGTCAATGCAGTCGAGATCTGCACGAAGGTCGGCATTGCCGAAAACCGTCGTGTCAACCAGCTGTCGGAAGCTGAAGTTATTCAGATCCGCGAAATCATTGACCGAGAATTTGTCGTCGAAGGCGATCTTCGCCGCGAAGTGTCAATGAACATTAAACGCCTGACCGATCTCGGGTGCTATCGTGGCCTTCGTCACCGCAAGGGCCTTCCGGTCCGCGGCCAGCGTACGCACACGAATGCCCGAACACGCAAGGGGCCTGCAAAGGCAATCGCCGGCAAGAAGCAGGCAACCAAGGGCTAACGCCCTCAGCAATCAACGTTCTGGCGCGTCGCTGCGCCGAACAACAGGGAATTGAGAATACAAATGGCCAACGAAAAGAAAGTGCGCGTCAAAAAGAAAGAGCGCAAGAACATCACATCTGGCGTTGCGCACGTGAACGCGACCTTCAACAACACGATGATTACGATCACCGATGCGCAAGGCAACACCGTTGCCTGGTCCTCGGCTGGTACGATGGGTTTCAAGGGGTCGCGCAAGTCGACACCTTATGCCGCCCAGGTTGCGGCTGAAGACGCTGGCAAGAAAGCGATGGAACACGGTGTCCGCACGCTTGAAGTGGAAGTGAAGGGTCCAGGTTCAGGACGCGAAAGCGCGCTGCGCGCCCTCCAGGCCGCCGGCTTCACAGTCACGACCATTCGCGACGTCACCCCGATCCCGCACAATGGTTGCCGTCCGCCGAAGCGTCGTCGCGTCTAGGCAGAATTGAATACCTCCCCCCGCGAATGCCGAAGGATTAGCCACAGTGATTGAGAAGAACTGGCAAGAACTGATAAAGCCGACCAAGCTGCACGTTGATGCGCCTTCGCCGCGCACTCATGCAGTGCTGGTCGCCGAACCCCTTGAACGTGGTTTCGGTCTGACGCTCGGCAACTCGCTGCGCCGTGTGCTTCTGTCATCACTTCAGGGTGCTGCTGTCACATCGATCCAGATTGACGGCGTACTGCATGAGTTCTCGTCCATCCCGGGCGTCCGTGAAGACGTGACCGACATCGTGCTCAACATCAAGCAGTTGGCGTTGAAGCTCCACAGTGATGGTCCCAAGCGTCTGGTGCTCAAGGGCGAAGGTCCGGGCGAAGTTCGTGCCAGCCAGATCACGGCCGTCTCCGATGTGGAAATCCTGAACCCCGATCTCGTGATCTGCAATCTCGATCACGGCGCGCGTGTCCGCATGGAGTTGACGGTCAACTCCGGCAAGGGCTACGTCGCTGCGGATCGCAACCGCCCTGAAGACGCGCCGATCGGGTTGATCCCTGTCGACTCGCTGTTCTCTCCGGTCAAGAAGGTGTCCTACCGCGTGGAAAACACGCGCGAAGGTCAGATCCTTGACTACGACAAGCTGACGCTTTCGATTGAGACCAATGGTGCTGTGTCCCCGGAAAACTCGGTCGCCTATGCGGCGCGCATTCTCCAGGACCAGCTGCAGATCTTCATCAACTTTGAAGAGCCGCGAGAGAAGAAGGTCGAAGAACACAAGACTGATCTTCCGTTCAATCCGGCCCTGCTCAAGAAGGTCGACGAACTCGAACTTTCGGTTCGTTCTGCCAACTGCCTGAAGAACGACAATATCGTTTACATTGGTGACCTGATCCAGAAGACCGAAGCAGAGATGCTTCGTACGCCGAACTTCGGGCGCAAGTCGCTGAATGAAATCAAGGAAGTGCTCGCTTCGATGGGGCTTCACCTCGGCATGGAAGTGCCGGGTTGGCCGCCTGAAAACATTGAGGATCTGGCACGCAAGTTTGAGGACCAGTACTGATCGACCCGCAAACTCGGGCCGTCGGGATTTAGGAATTTGATTTAAGGGGACTATGTACTATGCGCCACGGTAATGCGGGCAGAAGACTGAACCGCACCAGCAGCCACAGGAAGGCAATGTTCGAGAACATGGCCGCGGCGCTGATCAAGCATGAGCAGATCACAACCACTTTGCCCAAGGCAAAGGAGCTTCGCCCGATCGTGGAGAAGCTGGTAACGCTCGGCAAGCGCGGCAAGACCAACCTGCATGCGCGCCGTCAAGCGCTGTCGCAGCTCCGCAACGACACGGACACGGTGGCAAAGCTGTTCGACGTGCTCGCAAGCCGCTACGCTTCGCGCCTTGGTGGATATACCCGCGTACTCAAGGCAGGCTTCCGCTTTGGTGACGCGGCGCCGATGGCAATCATCGAGTTCGTTGATCGCGATGTGACGGCCAAAGGCAAGGACTCGGGGCCCGTACAGTCTGGAACCGGGGAAAGTGTCAACGCGTAATGCGGATGCTCGACCGGCAGCAGTAAATCAATCAGGGGCGGCTTATGGCCGCCCTTTTTTGTTCCTCATGGAGAGCACTCATGAACGCGCGAGACTTGCCTGATCTCGACACTGCCTCCGCCACGACCACGGCTCGCGCGATCAAGAGCGGAATCATTTCCGCGCTGGAAGCATGTGACGCAGCGATCGCGCGCATCGAACGTCTGGATGGACCAATCAACGCCGTTGTCGTGCGTGATTTCGACCGCGCCCGCGCCACCGCGAAGGCAATTGACGCCAACCGCGCACGCGATGACCAGCGGCCACTTCTGGGCGTACCCATGACAGTGAAGGAATCGAACGACGTCGCGGGCCTGCCGACGACCTGGGGCCTTGTCTCGTTCAAGGACGTGGCCGTGAAACAGGACTCAGTCCCGGTGGCGCGCCTCAAGTCCGCCGGCGCCGTTGTTCTTGGCAAGACAAACGCACCCGTGGCGCTCGCGGACTGGCAGGCCGTGAACCCGATCTATGGTCGCACTGTCAATCCGCACGATCACAAACGCACTCCAGGCGGCTCGTCTGGTGGCGCAGCCGCAGCACTGGCATCCGGCATGATACCTCTTGAGCTCGGCTCCGATATTGGCGGCTCCATCCGCGTGCCCGCCCATATGTGCGGCGTCTTTGGTCACAAGCCGACATACGGAATCGTGCCACTCAAGGGTCATGGATTTCCGGGAACGGATACGATCGACGTGCCCCTTGCAGTCGTTGGCCCCTTGGCACGCAGCGTCGAGGATCTCACCGTCGCGCTTGATGTCGTGGCGGGACCCGTTGAGAGCGTTGCCTACCAGCTCGAATTGCCTCCAGCCAGGCACGCGGCGCTGAAGGACTACCGCGTTCTGGTAGTTGACACCCACCCCTCGGCAGCGACGGACTCGACCGTTCGTGCGCCGCTCGACACACTCGCGAAGGCACTTGCACGCTCGGGCGCAAAAGTGATGCACAGCGCAAACGGCTTCCCCGATCTCGCCGCCGCACATCGTGCCTACGGCGCGATGCTCACAGCCGTCACGACAAGAGGCGTGCCCGGCGCCACCGTCATGGACGCGCATGCGTGGATGGAGCTTCAAGACGAACAAATGCGGCTCGCGCGACAGTGGCATGCCCTGTTTGCAGATATCGATGTTGTGCTGACGCCACCCTTCGGCGTGCCTGCCTTTCCGCACGACGACAGCCCCAATTGGGCAGAGCGAACTCTGGTGGTGGACGGCGAAGCTACACCGTATGGCAATCAGGTCGCTTGGCCCGGCGTTGCAACTTTCCCCGGCCTGCCTGCCACCGCCGCTCCGATCGGCAAGACCCAGCAAGGATTGACTGTCGGCGTGCAAATTTTGGGCGACATGTTCGGGGACCGCACAACCCTGGCGTTTGCAAATTTGCTGAAGCGGGAAGGTCTGGCGGGATAGTCACGCTCATTTTAGTCTCCGGCACTGAACAATTGAGGCGCATGTCATGCAAAGCATTTCGATCAAAACAAAGGTGGGAACCGTTGAGGGTAGCTGCGATCCCGGGTTCTCGGGCGTGGTTGACGCCTTCGTCACCAATTTCGAAGCGCGCGGCGAAGTAGGCGCGTCATGTGCCATCTCGCTCGAAGGCAAGCCACTGGTCGACATTTGGGGGGGCAGGAAGGCGCCAGGTGGAGCTGCGTGGGATCGGGACACGCTCTCCATCATCTTCTCGTCAACGAAAGGCGCGATGTCCCTGTGTGCCCACATGCTCGCCGATCGCGGCCAGCTTGATCTTTATGCGCCGGTCGCGAAGTACTGGCCCGAGTTCGCCCAGAACGGCAAGGAAGCCGCACTCGTCGCAATGACCCTCGACCACACCGTAGGTGTCCCTCATGTTCGTGGTGTGCCAAAGCCTGGGGCTTTCTACGACTGGGATCACATGGTCGACACCATCGCAAAGGAGAAGGCTTTCTGGGAGCCTGGCACGCGCAATGGATACCACGCCATTACAATGTCCTGGACAGTAGGAGAAATCGTCCACCGCGTAGCAGGGAAGCGGATGGGCAAGTTCTTTGCAGACGAGATAGCAAAGCCCCTGGGTCTCGATTTCTGGATTGGTCTGCCGGAGCAGCAGGAACACCGCGTGGCCCCCATCCTGCCGGCAATGCCAACCGCAGAGTCGATGCAAACCAGGTTCTTCCAGAAAGCGATGACGGATACGAGTTCACCATCGCACTACTTCCTGCGTGACTTCATGGCGTTCGATGCGAATTCACGTGAGGGCCATGCCGCAGAGATCGGTGCCGCAAACGGCATCACGAATGCGCGAGGGTTGGCAGGGCTATATGCGCCCTTGGCCAATGGCGGGTCTTTGAACGGCGTCCGCATGGTCGGGCAAGACACGTTGACCCGCATGGGGCGCGTCTCGGTTGGCACGCACCAGGATGCGACACTTGTAATCCCAAGTCGCTTCGCGCTGGGCTACATGAAATCGATGGACAACCGGTACCTGCCTGGTCTGGACGGCGCGAGTTGCGTTTTGTCCGATACCGCGTTTGGGCATGTTGGTGCCGGCGGGTCGATCGGATTTGCCTGCCCCGAGACGCGCATGAGCTTCGGCTACACGATGAATCAGATGGGCCTCGGGATCCTGTTGAACGATCGCGGTCAGTCTCTCATCGATGAGGCCTACAAGGCGGTAGGCTATCGGGGCAATGCAGGGGGCGTCTGGGCGCCCTAGTGTCCCGCCGCGTTCCTCACGATTTTGTAAGGTATCCGGCGGTCTTTCGCCCTTGCGCCGCCGCCATGAATTGCCATTTCTTGCGTCGGGACTGCCGGCTTGGGTCGGCACAGTCTGTGTTTTCCAGTTGGGTCGTCTGACATGAAACTCCGAGCTTCCATCCTCTTTGCTGCAATCATTGCCGCCACAACGCCACTCGTTGTCCAAACGACGGCAGCGCAACCTCAGCCCGCGCGCGTCTTGCCGACAAGCATGCCGCAACTGCAGCTGTCCTTTGCAAGCGTGGTACGCAAGACCGGCCCCGCGGTCGTCAACATCTACTCCAAGCGCAAGGTCAGAAACCCGTTCGCCGACGATCCGTTCTTCGGCCGCTTCTTCAACGGACGAGACCGTGTGCAGAGCGCCCTGGGTTCGGGGGTCATCGTGCGCAGCGACGGGATCATCGTGACCAACAACCACGTCGTGGCCGATGCCGACCAGATCACGGTCGCGCTCGCTGACCGGCGCGAGTTCGAGGCCAAGGTACTTCTTGCCGACGAGCGCACGGATCTCGCCGTCCTGCGCGTCAACACGGGTGGCAAGCCACTGCCAACCCTGGCTTTCCACAACAGCGACGACGCTGAGGTTGGTGACATTGTCCTGGCAATCGGAAATCCGTTTGGAGTTGGGCAGACCGTGACCAGCGGCATCGTCTCGGCACTGGCGCGGACGCAAGTAGGCGTCTCCGACTATCAGTTCTTCATCCAGACGGACGCTGCCATCAATCCCGGTAACTCCGGAGGTGCGCTTGTAACCATGAATGGTGATCTTGTAGGGATCAATTCCGCGATTTACTCGCGGACGGGCGGCAGCGTAGGCATCGGCTTTGCAATACCGTCAAACATGGTCAAGCTTGTGGTGAGCTCGGCATTGGGTGGCGCAAAGGAAGTCGTAAAGCCGTGGCTGGGCATCGGCACGCAGCCAATTGATGCCGCACTTGCCGAGACACTGGGACTTGACCGCCCGATTGGCGTCCTCGTGACCGACGTCACGTCTGGCAGCCCTGCGGCGCTGGCGGGTCTTTTGGCACGCGATGTCATCACCAGGGTGGACGATGTAGAAATCAACGACGAGCAGGCCCTGAACTTCCGAGTTGCCACCAAGGGAATTGGAAACACCGCCAACCTGACATTCATGCGCAGCGGGCAGTCACGCACCGCAGTTGTTCACCTGGTGCGCGAACCGCAAGGAGCGGCGCCATCCAATATCGAAATCGCCGGTCGCAACCCGCTGCAGGGCGCCATTGTTTCGAACCTGACGCGACCGATTGCCAGCGAGCTTGGCGTGGAGCCCAATGCTGGAGTTCTGATCACCGACATGACCCGCCAGTCTCTCGCGGCCCAATACGGTTTTTCGCCGGGTGATCTCATCGTGAGCGTGAATGGACGCAAGATCTCCTCGGTTGCGGCGCTCCAGTCGGTTCTCAAATCCAGCAAAAGCGGTTGGCGGATTACGACACTGGGTCCAAACGGATCAAAGACGTTGTCCATCCGATAGCGGCAGAGGTTATACTGCCGCTCATGTCCCTTTTCGAAGCAGCCGGCCTGGAAGAAGGCGCAGGTCCTCGGCCATTGGCCGATCGCCTGCGTCCCAAAACGTTGAGCGAGGTGATCGGACAGGATCATCTGCTTTCTCCTGAAGGCCCGCTGGGTCGCATGATCTCGGCAAAGCGCCTTTCATCGATTGTTCTGTGGGGGCCGCCGGGCACTGGAAAGACCACAATTGCGCGACTGCTGAGCCAGGGCCTCAGTCTTCACTTCGAACAGATATCGGCAATATTCTCGGGCGTCGCAGAGCTTCGAAAGGTCTTTGACATGGCCCGCGCGCGACGCTCGCAGGGTCGCGCAACGCTGCTCTTCGTCGACGAAATCCATCGATTTAATCGCGCACAGCAGGACTCTTTTCTGCCTGTCATGGAAGACGGCACGGTAATTCTCGTCGGTGCAACAACCGAAAATCCCAGCTTCGAGTTGAACGCCGCCGTATTGTCGCGTGCGCAGGTGCTTGTACTTAACCGCCTGACAGCCGATCACCTGGAACAATTGCTGAAGCGTGCCGAAGCGCACACGAAGCAGCAACTGCCGCTGGATGCCGAGGCGCGCATGGCGCTGAAAGCCATGGCTGACGGAGACGGTCGCTTCCTTCTGAACCTGACCGAAGAATTATTGGTGCTCAAGCACGACAGGCCTCTGAATACCGCGGAACTGATGCGCACCATGCATCGGCGTGCGCCGGTCTACGACAAGGGCAGGGAAGGACATTTCAATCTCATTTCCGCCCTGCACAAGTCTGTCCGTGGATCGGACCCCGATGCAGCGTTATACTGGCTGGCACGCATGCTGGCTGGCGGCGAGGACCCGCTTTACATCACAAGGCGCGTGGTACGCATGGCCGTCGAGGATATTGGACTTGCCGATCCGCAGGCGCTGGTGCAGGCGCTGGCTGCCAAGGACGCATTTGAGTTTCTGGGCGCACCCGAAGGCGAGCTCGCCATCGCACAGGCCGTGCTCTACGTGGCATCGGCGCCCAAATCAAATGCCGCCTATCGCGCATTCAAACTCGCACAATCAGCAGCTCAGAACTCCGGATCACTGAGCCCGCCACTGAATATTCTGAACG
This sequence comes from Micropepsaceae bacterium, assembly GCA_040080835.1. GTDB lineage: Bacteria > Pseudomonadota > Alphaproteobacteria > Micropepsales > Micropepsaceae > SZUA-430. The sequence continues at coordinate 36,358 of JBEBHP010000002.1, forward strand.
CACCAACCGGCCTCATGAAAGACCTGGGTTACGGCAAGGACTACGTCTATGAACCGGAAACTGAATCTGGAGTTTCCGGCCAGCGGTTCTTCCCTGATGAAATGAAGCCCGAAACATACTACTCCCCGAAGGGAGAAGGGTTCGAAGGCAACATCAAGCAGCGCCTGGAACGCTGGGCGGCGCTCAAGAAGCAGCAATAAGGCTAGCGTAGCCTGACGCATTCCTTGCTGGGTTTCACGCAGCGCGCCGGTGATGAAAAGCTGCTTTGGCTTCCGCCTGTGTATTGATAGTCTGGAACCATGGGCTCATCAGCCTGAACACATTCAAACTCGGGAATTCGTCATGTCAGATCAGACTTACAAGGGTCACTGCTTCTGCGGTGCTGTCAATTTTGAAGTGAAGGGCACACCCGCATTTCAGGGCTATTGCCATTGCACCGATTGCAGGGGATGGATCGGGGCGCCAGTCCACGCAGCAACGCTGTGGCCCAAAGACAACTTCAAGTTCACCAAGGGCGCAGACAACGTGCACATGTATGCCAAGACGCCCAACAGCGAGCGTCGGTCGTGCAAGACCTGCGGCAGTCATTTCATGGTCAACCACCCGTCGATGGGAATGGTCGACATACTCGCGTCGACAATGACCGGCTTCCAGTTCAAGCCGGCGATGCACATCTTCTATGGCGAGAAGATGATCTCGATGAAAGACGGGCTTCCAAAATTCGCAAAGATGCCAAAGGAATTCGGCGGCAGCGGGGACACGCTTCCCGAGTAGTCCATCATTCGAGGTCATCTTGAGCTAACCCGGGTTAGCTCACTCCGCGTCCGATTGGTTAAACAAAGCGCTTGTCCCGGGAACGCCGGCATCTTGCCCGCTCTTCACAGAGACTGTGCAAACCGCAACGCACGAAGGGCCGGCAAGATGCCGGCGCTCCCAGGTCAAGTTTGCTCTCACGAGATGGCGTGCGCTTCGATCAAAGGAGGTTTCTGGATCAGAATCCCTAAACACATGCGCTTTCGACTGCTTCCGATCGGTGCTCTGACCCAGTCACCTCACGGCTGACTGAAACCCCGCACTTCCTGCCCTCACCCGAGCCCCAAAAACGTCCAGGAAGAGCAGCCCGCCTTACACCCCAGCCAAAGCGCTCCAGCCCGCATAGCCGGTGTAAAGACCGACAAGGATGATCAGCACGCCAGAAAGGTAAGGCGCGCGGCGGACGAGTTGGTCGAAGCCGCTCCAGCGCTTTGACACATGACCAACCCCCAGTGCTGCAACAGCACCGATGGAGACCATTGTGACCGCAAGCCCGATGCTGAAGCAAAGCACGAGCGAGGCGCCGAGTGTGAATTGCTTGAGTTGCAGGCAGATCAGAAGCACGGTGATGGAAGCGGGACAGGGAATGAGACCGCCGGTAAGTCCAAACATGATGATCTGGCCGGTAGTGACATTTGAAGCCGCGAACCGTCGATTGATATCGTCGGCGTGCGCGCGCTGATGGGCATCCTCGAATTCCCCGACATTGGTCACGGCAACTTGCGCGCCGTCCGCGTGATGATGGTGTTCTTCAAATGCCATCGCGTAGCGATGCATATGATCGCCGTGTGAGAGAGCCAGTTCGGCTTTGAAGGAGTGTGGCTCTGGAATGCTGTGTGTGGATTGAAGAAATGAACCATGCTGCTGAAATGCGAATGTCTGCATCGAACCATCGCTTCGAGTGATGTCCAGACTGACCTCGCCAGCATCAAAAGTTTCGCCGCGCAGAAATCGGACGCGCCAGCAGGACGGCACCCCGTCCTCGAAGATCTCGACGGAAAGCGCGCCGTGCCCCGTGTCGATTTCGCGTGTTTCATCGTGGTGGTGATGTGCAGGCCGTTTGTGCGTTTCCCGCCATGTCCGCCAAAGCATCCACAGGGCAATTGCAATGATGAGAGCAGCAGACACCAGCTGCAGATATGGCTCGGTGCTTTCTGAATAGAACTGCGGTCCGTAGTAGAGCCCGGCAATGGCGATGAGCCACACAATGGCAGTGTGCGAGACTGTCGCCGCAAGCCCCAGCATCACAGCCTGCCAGACTGTACCTCGAATGGCGACAATGAAGGCCGCCATCATCGTCTTGGAATGCCCCGGTTCAAGCCCGTGCAAGGCGCCAAGCAGCAGCGCGCTCGGAACAAAAAGCCATAAATTATGAGAACCCTGCTGAAGCAGCGAAGCGATATCGGGCATGATCAATAGAGATATTGCGTGGGCGGACACAGTACCAGCAAGGAATTTCCGCCCGTTTTAGGGCTTCCCGCTCAACTTTGAAAACGCAAGGCGGTCCTTGTTGTCCTGCATCAGCCTGGTCAGGCCGGATATGGTGGAAAGTCCGAGGCCGGTGGGCAATTCGGCATACTCGTCAAAGGTGATCTTGCCATAAGTCTCGCCGGCAACCTTGTCCCACTTGCCCGATGGCTTGCGGATTTCGATCTGGGCGACGGTTGCCTTCAGGACCATGCGGACAATCGCTTCGGTTGGTTTCGAAGGCCGCACCAGACAAGGCGTGTCACCCGTCATCTGCCAGCCATTGGACAGGGCCCACGCCACAAGCTCTTCCTTGGTCATTTCCGGGCCTCTTCGTCTGACGATATCCTGCCTGCAACGGTGCACAACACCTGTCTCATGTTCTGCGCGACCGATGCAATCATGGAACCGTCGAATGGCAATCGGCGACGACTGAATGTTAGAAATCAGGCTGACTGGCCTGACCTGTGGACAAAACTCAAACTGACACCTGTGGATAAGTTCCTGCAATGTTCCATATGAAACAATCGTGTTGCCCCTGCAACCGACGAGGGAATTGATGTCATCCCACGCAACCAGAAACACTGCTCGCGCTGTTTTGCTGGCTCCGGATAACCGGATCCTGCTCTTCGAATTTCACCTGCCTGCGGGCTTTATTGCCGAAGGCCCCCGCCGCTTTTGGGCGACCCCTGGCGGTGAAATCGAATCCGGCGAGGACGCAAGACAGGCGCTGGAGCGGGAAGTGCAGGAGGAAACGGGTATTGGGGGATGCGAGTTCGGACCTGAGCTCTGGTTTGGTTCGAACCTGCTCACCTTCAAGGGGACGCCGACAAGGATGCTCGAGCGCTTCTTTCTGGTCCGTAGCCCGGTTGCCAGTCTGGGCGCCACCAGCTGGACCGAAATCGAGAAAGAGGTCATGCGTCAGCATAAGTGGTGGACGGTGCAAGAGCTGCTCACGACGCCGGAAACAGTGTTTCCGCCCATGCTTGGTTACTGGCTGGACGCCTTCCTGCGGCAAGGGACCGCTGAAAGACAGGAGATCCCGCTTTGAGCACCAACGGCGATTGTGCGATACCCGCCGCATGATCCTGATTTTCATCATCGGCGCGGGCGGGGCGATAGGGGCAGTGTGCCGCTATTTGCTTGCGTCCCAGATTGCCCAAGTCGCGGGGACACAGTTCCCGTGGGGCATCCTGATAGTTAATGTTCTGGGCGGCTTTGCAATGGGAGTCATTGCAGAGCTTGGCGCATTGTCGCTTGGCATGTCACAGGAAACAAAGTCATTTCTGACGACCGGCGTGCTCGGCGGATTTACAACATTCTCGGCATTTTCGCTGGACACGGCGCTGCTGATAGAACGTGGGGACATAATGAATGCTGCCGCCTATGTGCTGAGCTCTGTCATTGGTTCGGTCGCGGCCCTTTTTGTTGGCCTTTACCTGATCCGCATGGTGATCCCATGACGGGTGTCGTTCAGAGAACCATCAAGGGTGACGATGAAGGGGTGCGCCTCGACCGCTGGTTCCAGCGCCATTACCCGCAAGTGACACACGGTACGCTCGAAAAGCTCTTGCGCACGGGACAGGTGCGGGTGGACGGAGCACGGGTCAAGGCAAGCCATCGTGTTGCCAAGGGCGAAACGGTACGGGTGCCTCCGCTTCCGGCAAGGTCGACAGAGTTACCACCCGAAAAAGTCGTGCCGAAAGTAACGGCAAAGGACCGGGCCCTCATTCAGGGCATGGTGCTTTATCGCGATGCGGATGTGATTGTCCTGAACAAGCCCTCCGGCCTTGCCGTGCAGGGCGGCACCAAGACCGAGCGCCATATTGACGGATTGCTCCCGGGCCTCGTCAAGGACGGCGAGGATCGTCCCCGGCTCGTCCACCGCCTGGACCGCGATACAAGCGGCGTGCTGGTGATTGCCGCGAATGCGAAGGCAGCGGCAGCGCTGGCGCAGGCCTTCCGTGCACGCGATACCCGCAAGATCTACTGGGCGCTTGCACAGGGCCTGCCCATTCCGCGTGCGGGCAAGATCGATGCCGCGCTGATCAAGCGCGCCGCTGATGACGGTCGGGAAAAAATGCGCGTCGCATTTGAAGACGAAAGTGAAGAAGACGACGTGAAATCAGCCGTCACCCTGTTTGATACGCTGGATCACGCCACGACGATGTCCTGGCTGGCGCTGATGCCGCTGACCGGCCGTACGCACCAGCTTCGCGCGCATTGCGGCGCGATCGGAACACCGATTGTGGGTGACGGAAAATACGGTGGTGCGCCATCTCGCAGTCATGGTGAAATCCCGAACAAGCTGATGCTTCATGCCCGGTATCTCAAGATCAGGCATCCCAAGGGGACGTGGCTGGAAGTGCGCGCACCATTGCCGCCTCACATGGCAAAGGTCTGGCAAATGTTTGGCTTTGACCAGGACGACAAGCGCGACCCGTTCGAGGTGTCAAAGTCACCAGCTCCAAGGAAGGAGCGTGACGACTATGACAAGAATTATCGCCCACGCCGCGGCAAGGACCGCACGAAGTAATGCTGGCCCTGCCGAATGATGGGGTGAGAGCATGACTGCAGACGTCAAACGGTTTTATGCCACTGTGGATGTCTCAGGCGAAGCGCCGTACAAGATCCTCCTTGATGGGAAACCAGCCAAGACCCCCGGCGGCGGGCAGCAAGCCATTCCCACGCGCGCGTTGGCAGACGCCATCGCAGAAGAATGGCGGGGGCAGGGGCCCAGGCTTGATCTGGCAGCCATGGTGTTGACACGAACCGCCAACACCGTAATCGATCGCATAGCCCCTCGCCGATACGAAGTCATTGACGACGTCGCGAAATACGCAAGCAACGACCTGCTGAGCTACCGCGCTGAAACTCCGGAAACTCTTGTGAAGAGGCAAACCGATACATGGGACCCATGGCTTGACTGGGTCTTCCAGCAGACGGGCGCAAGACTGAAGGTGGCCAATGGCATCGTGCACGTCGAACAGGACAAATCATCATTGGCAGCGATCCGCGCGGCGATGGAAACGTTCGACAGTTTTTCGCTGCCGGCACTGCACGCCGGGGTTACCATCACGGGCTCGGCAGTGTTGGGCTTGGCCTTTGCCCGTCGCGTGATCGGACCTGATGAGGTGCTCGCGGCGTCACAGATTGACGAAGATTTCCAGGCCGAACGCTGGGGACGCGATGCTGAGGCAGAAACGGTAAGGAAAAACAGGCTCGACGAACTCAGGAAGGCCCGAAGGCTGCTGGATTTGTTGGCAGGCTGAGCCCATCCACAATGGCGGAAAAGCCGGATTTCCGTCATTGCGCAAGGGGCTGAACTGTGCAGATTAGCAACCTTGAGTCATGCCCGTCCGGGGCCGCTGGGGAATGAAATAATGCACGACATTATCCGCGAACTCGAGCGACGGCGCGCAGCCGCCCACCTCGGCGGCGGCGAAAAGCGCATCGATGCGCAGCACGCACGTGGCAAGCTGACGGCGCGTGAACGCCTCGAGATACTTCTGGATGAAGGATCGTTCGAAGAGTTTGACACCTTTGTCGAACACCGCTCGACGGATTTCGGAATGGAAGCAAATCGTATCCCCGGCGACGGTGTGGTAACCGGCTGGGGTACGATCAACGGTCGCCTCGTCTACCTGTTCGTCAAGGACTTCACCGTATTTGGCGGATCGCTTTCGGCCGCGCACGCGCAGAAGATTGTCAAGATTCAGCAGATGGCGCTTCGCAATGGCGCGCCGGTGATTGGCGTGTTTGACGCAGGGGGCGCCCGCATCCAGGAAGGCGTGGACGCCCTCGCGGGCTACGGCGAAGTCTTCGCAAACAACGTACTTTCTTCTGGCGTAATTCCGCAGATCAGCGTGATCATGGGGCCATGCGCGGGAGGCGATGTCTACTCACCTGCCATGACAGATTTCATCTTCATGGTGCGCGACACGTCCTACATGTTTGTGACCGGCCCCGACGTTGTAAAAACGGTAACCAACGAGGTTGTGTCGGCCGAGGAACTTGGCGGCGCCAAGATCCACACCACAAAGTCTTCGATCGCTGACGGTGCTTACGACAACGACGTTGAATGCCTTTTGCAGATGCGCCGGCTGATCGACTACCTGCCAACGTCCAACCGCGAACAGCCGCCAACCTGGCCGACCTTCCAGGACGCCGAAAAGGATGATCAGTCGCTCGACACGCTCATTCCGGCCAATCCCAACAAGCCCTATGACATGAAGGAACTGATCCTGAAGGTTGCCGACGAAGGTGACTTCTTCGAGATACAGGAAAACTTCGCGAAGAACATCATCACCGGATTTGGCCGCATCGAAGGATCGACAGTGGGCTTCGTCGCAAACCAGCCGATGGTGCTGGCAGGCGTGCTCGACAGCGACGCAAGCCGCAAGGCTGCGCGCTTTGTCAGGTTCTGCGACTGCTTCAATATTCCGCTGGTGACGTTTGTGGATGTTCCAGGCTTCTTGCCGGGGACGGCACAGGAATATGGCGGCTTGATCAAGCACGGCGCCAAGCTGCTGTTCGCATTCACTGAAGCAACCGTGCCGAAGATCACCTGCATCACACGCAAGGCGTTTGGCGGAGCCTATGACGTCATGGCGTCAAAACACATGCGCGCCGACATCAACTATGCATGGCCGACAGCGCAGATCGCAGTCATGGGTGCCAAGGGCGCCGTCGAAATCATTTTCCGGGCCGACATCAATGACCCGGCAAAGATTGCGGAGCGCACGAAGGAATACGAAGAGCGCTTCTTGAATCCGTTCGTTGCGGCCCAGCGTGGCTATCTGGACGAAGTAATCATGCCCCATGGCACCCGCCGCCGGATCGCGCGCGGACTACGCTCGCTCAAGAACAAGCGGGTCGAGATACCGTGGAAAAAACACGACAACATTCCTCTCTGAGAGACAACCCGACAATGCGGAATTTGATCAAGTCGATTGGTACTGTCCTTGCGACACTCGCGTTTGCTGCCGCCTGCACGGACATGCAGACACCGGCGCCAGATGAACAAACTGTGGCCGGTGATTTTCCCGGACACGCGGTGACACAGTCGGCGATTACGGCCCAGGACTTCGCGTTCAGGGTCAAGTCCCTGGCCGACGACAGGTTCGCCGGACGTGGACCAGGCACTCCGAACGGGGAAGCTGCCGCAGACTGGATTGCGGCCGAGATGCAGCGCGTCGGACTGACGCCAGGCAACAGGGGAAGCTTCTTCCAGGATGTTCCTGCAGCAGCGCTGACGCTGGACCCTTCCGCATCCTCATTCGAGATCGTCGGAAAGGACGGTGCAAAATCGTTGAAGTTTGCAGACGAAGTGGCGTTCTGGACGCCTCGTTTTGACCACCAGGACCAAGACGTCAAGGCCTCCGAACTGGTGTTCGTGGGGTACGGCGTCACCGCACCCGAGTACCAGTGGGACGATTTCAAGGGCATCGATGTGAAGGGCAAGACGATCGTCCTTCTGATCAATGACCCGGGCTTCATTACTGGCGACGAGAGCATGTTCAAGGGCCGGGCCATGACCTACTACGGCCGCTGGACGTACAAGTTCGAAGAGGCAGCTCGAAGGGGCGCCGCAGCTGTCATCATCGTTCATGAAACCGAACCAGCCGCCTATGGCTGGCAAGTCGTGCGCAACTCGAACACCGGCGCGAAATACTACCTGGACAAACCCAACGGAAATTCAGACCTCGCAGTCGTGCATTCCTGGATCACAACGGATGTGGCGAAATCGCTGTTTGCCCGGGCAGGCCTGAACTACGATGAGCTTCGTATCGCCGCCAACAAGCACGGATTCAGGGCCGTATCAATGAAGGGCCTGACGCTGAACGCGCATACCCATTCCACGATTTCAAAGCTCGAAACGCGCAACGTGATTGGCGTGGTGAAAGGTTCAGTCAAGCCCAGCGAATACGTGCTCTACATGGCGCACTGGGATCATCTGGGCGTTAAAGAATCGGTCCCCGGCAACGACAAGATTCACAATGGCGCGGTCGACAACGCCTCGGGTGTCGCAGCAATTCTGGAAATGGCAGAGGCCTACGCGACTGCACCGAAAAGACCTCGACGCTCTGTGATGTTCGCGTCCGTGACGCTGGAGGAACAGGGGTTGCTGGGGTCAGAGTATCTCGCCAGGCATTTACCGGTTCCCGCGCGAAAAATAGTCGCCGGAATGAACTTTGACGGCGTCGGACCCTCCGGCCCGGCAAAGGACATGACGGTGGTTGGCTCTGGCGCGTCGGAACTGGAAGACATGCTTGCGGCGATCCTGAAGACCCAGGGCCGTTCGGTGTCACCGGATCCGGAACCTGAAAAGGGTTCGTACTATCGCTCGGACCATATCAACCTGTCCAAGGTCGGCATACCGATGCTCTATTCGGGCGCCGGCACGGATCTCGTTGACGGCGGCACAGCCGCAGGGCTGGCGCAGCGTCAGGACTACACCAGGAACCGCTATCACCAGCCATCGGACGAGTTCACCCCGGATTGGGATTTGCGTGCTGCTGTCCAGACGATGGAGACATCGCTTGAGCTCGGTTCGCAGATCGCGAATTCGGACCGCTGGCCAACCTGGTACAAGACTAGCGAGTTCCGTCGCATACGGGATCGAAGCTTGAAGTCGAAGTAGGATGTTTCGGATACGTCCAGCACATTTCAAGAAGGGGATATCTGGGGCGCTGTTGCCGCTCTTGATGTCCTACACGGGGTTGTCAGTCGCATCGGAAGCCGTGCCGAAAACAAGCGCGCCGCAGCCAGTTGCGGTGTTCATGGAAACTCGTCCGACGCCGTGGACCGACACTCCCAGGGTCGTGGTGTATTCTGACGGTAGCGTGCTTTACGCCGATGGCATTTCAGAGCGACGCTATTGGGGCATTCGATACGATTACAGATCAACAAAAGTAATTCCCGTCGAATACCGAAGGATGTTGCTGAACTGGCAACCCATCTGGGATGTCCCCAATCATGGGTTCGCAAACTTGAGCGACATTGATCATATTGCAACCGCAGTATTTGTCGTTGTGCAAGGTACCAAGACCAAGACATACGCCGTGCGCGGGCTGGACTGCGAAATTTCTCCGGAACAGGCACCACATGCGAACATTTACTCGCAACTGCCCTCTGGAGTTCTCGAACTCCACCAGTCACTTTGCAATATGAGTTTTGCGGGCGCGCAAAAGTGGACACCGGACAAAATTGAAGTTCAACTGCGTCAACACCTGGGCCCGACGACTGATGCTTTTCTCTGGCCCAAAACTTGGCCCAGCTTGTCCTCAAGGATGGCGAAGCGGGTTTTTAGAGGCTATTCCATCACACTTGATGGAGAAGTACTGACGGAATTGAAGAATTTGATCGGTGATAAACATAGCCCACAGCATGTCAGGCTGGCTGCCAGGGATTGGACTATCAACTATCGCGAAGTGTTTCCAGGCGAGCCGATTTGGCGAAAAGCAATTTCAGGTAAACTCTAATGTTCAAAAAAATCTTGATCGCCAATCGCGGTGAAATTGCTTGCCGCATTATCAAGACTGCCCGGAAGATGGGCATCAAGACGGTGGCGGTCTATTCCGATGCCGACGCCGCTGCACTGCATGTCGAGATGGCTGACGAGCGCGTTGCTATCGGTCCTGCTCCGTCCGCGCAGTCCTATCTGGTGATCGACAAGATCGTTGACGCCTGCAAGAAAACGGGCGCCGAGGCCGTTCACCCCGGCTACGGCTTCTTGTCGGAACGCGAAGCCTTTGCTGATGCGCTCGCCGCAAACGGCATTGCGTTTATCGGACCGAACAAACTTGCCATCGCCGCGATGGGAGACAAGATCGAATCCAAGAAGCTGGCGTCCAAAGCCAAGGTTTCGACCGTCCCTGGCTACATTGGCGAGATACACGACTTGAAGGAAGCGGCCAGGATTGCCAAGGAAATCGGCTATCCGGTGATGGTCAAGGCCTCGGCAGGAGGTGGCGGCAAGGGCCTTCGCATCGTCAATGCTGAAAGCGAACTGGCGCAGGCCATTCAGAGCTCGCAGCACGAAGCAAAGGCATCATTCGGGGACGACCGGATTTTCATTGAAAAATACGTGACGGAGCCCCGGCACATTGAAATTCAGGTGCTGGGTGACAAGCACGGCAACATCATCCACCTGGGTGAGCGCGAATGCTCCATCCAGCGACGGCACCAGAAGGTCATCGAGGAAGCGCCATCTCCGTTTCTGGATGAAAAGACGCGTGCGGCAATGGGTGCACAGGCAGTGGCGCTGGCAAAAGCCGTAAACTACGAGAGTGCCGGTACGGTTGAATTCATCGTCGACAAGGACCGCAATTTCTACTTCCTCGAGATGAACACGCGCCTTCAGGTCGAACACCCGGTGACCGAGTTGATCACCGGCTTCGACCTCGTCGAACAAATGATCCGTGTTGCCAACGGCGAGAAACTTGCAATCCGGCAGGAAGACGTGAAGCTCAAGGGCTGGGCAATCGAAAGCCGCATTTATGCCGAGGATCCGTATCGCAACTTTCTTCCCTCCACGGGTCGGCTGGTGCGCTATCGCCCGCCAGCAGAATCCACGAACGCCGGCAAGACCATTCGCAATGACACAGGTGTTTACGAAGGCGGCGAAATCTCGATCTTTTATGATCCAATGATTGCCAAACTCTGCGCACATGCAGCGACGCGAGAGCAGGCGATCGATCTCATGTCTGATGCCCTCGACCATTTTCACATCGAAGGGATCAGGCACAACATAGCGTTCCTTCAAGCCGTGATGACCCAGCCAAGGTTCAGGTCCGGAAGGCTCTCAACCAATTTCATTGCTGAAGAATTCAAGGGTGGATTTGAGGGCGCCGAGTTGACGCCGGATCTCAAGGACCGCATGGCTTCGGTGGCAGTCTTCATGCATTTGCGTGAAGAAGAGCGCAAGCGCCGCATCAGTGGGCAAATTGACAGCAGGGCAGCAGTACCCAGGGAATGGACTGTCAGCATCAACAATGTGGACGCATTGGCGGTCAGGACGATGACTGAAGGGCGCGATGTCGTAGCCGTTCGACTGGGAGACGGAAAGTCTTCCCGGATGGTCGAAGTGGAAAGCTCCTGGAAGCCCGGCGAATCTGTTTTCGTAGGCGAAGTGGCCGGCGCATCTCTTGCCATGCAGGTGAACCGGAAGTCAGATCAATACATGCTGATGCACCGTGGCGCGACTGCAGCAATCAGTGTGCGAAGGCCTCGTATCGCATCTCTTGCTGGCCACATGCTTGAGAAGCCAGCGCCCGATACGTCCAAGTTCCTCCTGTGCCCGATGCCAGGCCTCGTCATTTCAATCGCTGCCCAGGTCGGTCAGGAAGTGAAAGCCGGTGAGACGCTTGCCGTTGTCGAGGCGATGAAGATGGAGAACGTGCTGCGGGCCGAGCGTGACGGCGTCGTCAAGAAGGTCAGTGCGAAGCCGGGAGACAGCCTGCCGGTCGACGCAGTAATTCTTGAGTTCGAATAGGGCTAACGCCCGTCCAACGTGGGCAGGGAGTCCACGGTATCCGCAATCAGATCAATGATCGGTTGCACGTCATCCCCATAGGCGGCGTTCAGCATCACGATCACTGCGTCGCGCGACGGGATGATCGCAATGAACTGGCCGCCAAACCCGCGAGCCATGAACATGTCTTCCGGAAGTCTGGAGGAGATCGCATTCCGGCCAGTGTTCGGGTTCACGGCATTCAGCCAGAACAGCGCGCCATATGCGCCCCGCGAGGCCAGCGTCGGCGTACGCCCCACGTTCACCCACTCCCGAGGCACAATCTGCTTATCGTTCCACGCTCCACCTCTCAGGTAGAGCAATCCGAACCTCGCATAGTCCCTGGCAGTCGCATGAATGAAGGAACTGCCGATCCACGTTCCGGAAGCATCGAACTCCGCAACTGCGGAAGTCATTCCGATCGGCAGGAAGATGCGTCGTCTCAGAAATTCCAGGTAGGCGTGCTTGCCACCCAGCGTATCACGCAGTTTTCGGGACAGGATGTTGGCTGAACCGCTGGAATAGGACCAGAAAGTACCTGGTTCCCGGGCGAACAACGACTTTGCGGCATAGCCCGCCACGTCTCCCCGACCAGACCCAAACAGCATCTGCATGACAGGAGACTTGGGGTCACCATAGTTTTCGTCGAAATCCAGCCCGTCTGTCATCTGCGCCATCTGGCGCACCGTAATCGGATGTCTCGGGTCGTTGGGCCGACGCCACTCGGGCGGATCAACCAGCCCCTGTGAACGAATCTTTCCGTCTGCAATTGCCACACCCAGCGCCGCATGCAGCAGGCTCTTGGCCATCGACCATGACTGCAGTCGAGTGCCGCTTTGCACGCCGGAAGCGTAGCGTTCCGTCACGATCCTTCCGGACCAGACCACAACAAGCGCCTTGGTTCTGGCAAGCGCCTTGGGCCGAACGCCTTCAAAGGCGGGTGCGATGCTGGAAGTTACCGCAATCCTCAATGGATCAGAATTGCCTATTTCCGGCCATTGCTGCGTTGGATAGGGCACGTCTTCAGGCTGGACCGGAAACGACACGAGTTCCTGCGACAGGCTCGTGCCTGGAAGCACAAACATGGCCGCGGTCACAACAAATGCACGGACAGATGAGCGAAGCATTGAACTGATCCCCATTCGCGAAATATACCAACGATCTGGAGATGGCAAATGCAACTCAGGCACATCATTATGGCTGCGGGTGCCGCAGGTTTGGCGACCGCTGCCTACTTTGGCTGGAGCATCGCATCCTCGGCAGGCGTAGGCGCGGCAGCCATGGCAAAAGTGGCCTGCTCATGTGTCTTTGTGGAAGGGCGCAGTATCGCGGAATGCAGGGCCGACGACCCGCCCGGTTTCGATGGCATCAACGTATCAATTGACAAAAGCACCAAATCCGTAACGGGAACGGTTTTGGGACTGATCCGTCGCACGGCAAAATTCAACACTGACTATGGGTGCACACTGGAACCATGACCGACACAACAACATTTCGCTTGCGCATCACTGGTGACGTGCAGGGCGTGGGGTTTCGAGAGTGGTCCATTCAGCAGGCCGCCGAACGCAAGCTCGATGGTTGGGTCAGAAACCGCAGCGATGGCACAGTGGAATTGCTGATTTCCGGCCCCGACAGGACGATACAGGACATGCTGGGCGCCTGCACGCAGGGACCGGAAGGCGCCCGCGTGTCCAACATCGACATTTTGAACGAAAAGGAAGCCCCGGCTTCAGGGTTTGTGCGCAAGCCGACGCTTTGAATTCCACGCCCGTGAATCAGGGTGACACATCGCGGTTGGCCGCGTAATTTGCGCTCCGAACCAGACATCAGAAAATTGGAGGAATTCACATGAAGGCTGCCGTGCTGCGAGAAGTCAAAAAGCCATTGTCGATCGAGGAAGTTACGATCAACAAGCCGGGCCCGCACGAAGTCCTGATCAAGACCGCGGCTGCAGGCATTTGCCATTCCGACCTGCATTTTGTCGAAGGGCTGTATCCGTTTCCGTTGCCCGCCGTATTGGGTCACGAGTCCGCCGGCGTGGTCGAGCAGGTGGGTTCCGAAGTCAGAACAGTAAAACCAGGCGATCATGTGATCACCTGTCTGTCAGCATTTTGTGGTCACTGCGAACACTGCCTGACAGGTTTCATGTCGCGCTGCGTGAGCCCGGAAACCAAACGTCAGAAGGGCGATGCCCCGCGTCTCGCGGCAACGGCCGGTGGAATGAATCAATTCCTGAACCTGTCTTCATTCGCAGAGCAGATGCTTGTTCACGAGCATGCCTGCGTGAAGATTCGCAAGGACATGCCTCTGGATCGCGCGGCACTGATCGGATGTTCGGTCATGACAGGGGTTGGCGCGGTTATTCACACCAGTAATGTTCGTCCCGGCGAAACCGTGGCGGTGATCGGCTGTGGTGGCGTTGGCCTCGCCTGCATCAATGGCGCGGCAATCGCAGGTGCGGGCCGCATCATCGCAATCGATATGCAGGGCTCCAAACTCAACCTCGCCAAGGAATTCGGTGCGACCGATGTTGTGAACCCGAAAGACGGCGACGCCGTCAAGCAGGTGATCGACATGACAAACGGTGGCGTTCACCACTCATTCGAGGCGATCGGTTTGAAGCAAACTGCAGAACAGGCATTCAGGATGCTCGGACGCGGCGGCACCGCCAACATCATCGGCATGATCCCCGTCGGCGTGAACATCGAACTGCATGGCGCGGACTTCCTCGGCGAGAAACGTATCCAGGGCTCACTGATGGGTTCGAACCGGTTCCCGGTCGACATGCCGCGCCTCGTCGATTTCTACATGGCCGGGAAGCTGAAGCTGGACCAGATGATCTCCAGGCGCATCAAGCTTTCGCAGGTGAATGAAGGCTTTGACGAGTTGAAACGGGGCGAACTCGCGCGCTCCGTGATCATGTTTGACTGACAGGTTCAATCTGCGTTTGAGGTGACTTGTGGGAAGTCGTTACAGAGTATTGGCCGTCATTGCATGCGTGGTCTTGACGGCATTCCTGTCGTCATGCGTGACTTCCCCTCAATCAGGCCAGGCTGCGCCGCACAAGCCGCTGCAGCCTGAGTACACATTCTGGCCCCAGGACGTCAGCGACCTGAAACCGGATCCCGGCGTGAAGTACGGGGTTCTGTCGAATGGTTTGCACTATGCCATCATGCGCAACGTGCAGCCCGCTGGCGCAGTCTCGCTGAAGCTTCGGATTGCATCCGGTTCATTTCAGGAAACTGACCAGCAGCGGGGCATG
The DNA here is from genome assembly GCA_040080835.1 of Micropepsaceae bacterium. Lineage (GTDB taxonomy): Bacteria > Pseudomonadota > Alphaproteobacteria > Micropepsales > Micropepsaceae > SZUA-430. Next base: position 51,414 of record JBEBHP010000002.1, read on the forward strand.
GCTCATTTTCTCGAACACATGGCCTTCAACGGCTCGAAGAATGTTCCGGAAGGCGAGTTTGTAAAGCTCTTGCAGCGCAAAGGTCTGGCATTTGGTGCTCACACCAACGCATACACCTCGACGGATGAAACCGTCTACATGCTGGAGTTGCCCAAGAACTCCCCGGACCTCATTGATACCGGATTGATGCTCTTTCGTGAAGTTGGCGGTAACCTGTTGCTCGAGCAAAAGTCCATTGATCGGGAAAAGGGCGTCGTGCTCTCCGAACAGCGCTCGAAGAACACACCTGAATATCGTGCATTCGAAGCGCGCTGGAATGTCTGGTACGAAGGGCAGCTCCAGGCCTCGCGCATGCCGATTGGAACCAGGGAATCCATTGCGTCAGCGTCGCGCGAACAGGTAGCCGAGTATTATTATCGCAATTACCGGCCCGAGCGTGCACTGCTTGTCGTGGCCGGAGATGTGGATACCGCAACGATCGAAAAGCTCGTTGCCGACAAGTTTTCCGACTGGAAAGGCGTGGGGCAGGATGTGCCAGACCCTGATCTCGGGACGCCGAAGAAAAGGGAACTGACAGTCCAGTCCCGGGTGGAGCCAAACCTGCCTGAAGAAATTTCCGTGACATGGTTTCAGCCATCGGGACTTGAGGCTGATACGCTGGCAGCGCGCATTTCTCATTCCAGATGGTGGATGGCGACAGCCATTCTGAGCCGGCGCCTCGACAGGCTGGCGCGCAGTCAAAATCCCGCCTTTGTGTCAGCTGCAGTCGGATACTCCGAAAATCGCGGTGTTTCGAATTCGTTCAGCGTATCAATCGACTGCAAGTCGGGAACATGGAAACGCGCCATGGCAGCCGTCGAGCAGGAATTGCGCCGTGCGGCCGAGCATGGCTTTACACAGGCAGAAATCGCGCGCGAACTGAAGGAATGGAAGGCCTCGCTGGAAGATGAGGCAGGCTCTGCCTCAACGCGTCCGACAAGCGCTCTGGCCAACGGCCTCGTTTCGCAGTTTTCATCGAGGGACGTATTTACGCATCCGACAGATGATCTGGCAATTTTCCAGAACTATGCACCGACGCTGACGCCGAAATCGGTGCAGGATGGCCTTCGCGAAATAATGGTCGGGTCGGGTCCCGTCATTTTTGTGAGCTCGGGGCAGGCCATACAGGGCGGCGATAAAGCGATTGCTTCAGCATATGAGGAAAGCCGCCAGACGCCTGTGACAGCAGCAGCGGACATAGCAGCGAAGGACTTTCCATACACGAATTTCGGGCCAGCCGGCGTTGTGTCTTCTCATTCGAAGATCGAAGACTTTGGCGTGTCGCTCTATCAGTTTGCCAATGGAGTCCGGGTTAATTTCAAACAGACGAATTTCGAGAAGGACACAGTCAACATCGCTGTACGTTTTGGTGGCGGTTTTCTCAGCCTGCCACCGGACAAGCCGGGCATGTACTGGTTGCTGCCCTTCAGCTTTACCGAAGGGGGCCTCAAGAAGTTGACGACGGAGGAATTGGAAGCGGCGCTCGCCGGCAGGATCATTTCCACCGAGTTATCACTGGATGACGACGCCTTCGAATTTGGCGGGCGAACAAACCAGCGTGACTTCTTGCTGCAGCTTCAGCTCTTGGCGGCCTACGCCACCGACCCGGCCTATCGCAGCCTTGGGCTCGAACGCCAGCAGACGTCTGCCGAGTCCGATATCAAGCAATTCTCGTCCAGTCCCGGACGGGTTTTGTCGCGCGAAACTTCAGCGCTTCTGCGTTCGGGCGACAAGCGTTGGCTGTTCCCAACTTTGCAGCAATTGCAGTCGATCAACATGAAGGATGTTGAAACAGCAATTGGACCCGCGCTTGCAGGGGCGCCGATTGAGATTTCGATCGTGGGCGACATCAGCGAGCAGGAAGTTGAGAAAGCCGTCGCACAAACGTTCGGAGCATTCGCGAAACGGTCGACAACTCTAACAGAGCGTCCAGGCGCGAGAGCAGTTCACTTCCCGGGAGCAGGCCGGCATCTGCAGTTCACCCACGAGGGTGCCGCAGATCAGGCTGTCGCCTATGCCGCGTGGTCTGCGCCTGACTTCTATTCCAGTCCCAGGCGCGCCCGAACGCTGAGCCTGTTGCGTGAAATGCTGAAGGTTCGCCTGACCGACGAATTCCGCGAGGCACAGGGCGCGACCTATTCGCCTTCCGCCAGCTCAACCTATTCCACGACTTTCAAGGGCTTTGGATATGTCGCGGCATCGGCAGAGACCAAGCCTGAGCTCGTCGAAGGGTTCTACAAGACGCTCGATCGCGTGATCGCCGAGTTGCAATCCGGTTCTTTCTCGGACGACGTAGTTGAGCGGGCGCGGACGCCAGTTATCAAGTCTATCGAGAAGGCGAGGCTTGCAAATGGGTATTGGGAAGGAGCGATTTCCGATATCCAGACCGAGCCGCGTGGCCTGGACGCTCTCCGCTCGCAGCTAAGTGACCTCCCGGGTATTACGCGTGCAGACTTGGTCCAGGCTGCCAGGCAGTATCTGGGCTCAGCGCACCGGATAGAGGTGCGTGTTTTACCCAAAAAGCCTCAGGTCATGTTCCTGCCAACCGATCACTCGCTTGCCCGGAGATTGCAGAAATTAGTACAACCACAACGGGTATCTGCCCACAAGCGTGCGGCCTGAACCTGAAGACAAGGTCCTAATGTCTCGGCGCACAAGTCGACGGGAATGCTTTACCGTGGCGGGCATCTCGCGCAATAGTCGCCGCCGCAATTGAGTCAAGGAAATCAATGATCAAGTTTCTGAATTGGCTTCTGACTTGGTGGAACGGCAACACGCTGGGTACCTGGATATATACCAAGCGCAATGGGCGCCTGGTTGGCGAAGACGTGTTGGGAAATGCCTATTATCAGACCAGGGACGGCGTGCGGCGGTGGGTGCTCTACAAGAACATTGCTGAAGCGTCGCTTGTACCGGCAGAATGGCACGGATGGCTGCATCACACCGTGACGCAACCACCGACCGTGGAACCTCCAAAGGTAAAGCCATGGGAAAAGGAACACATACCCAACTTGACGGGCTCGCCTTTAGCGCACCGCCCTTCGGGCAGTCTTCTGTCAAGCGGTCAGCGTCCTCATGCGACGGGTGACTACGAAGCCTGGCGTCCGGAATAGGGGAATTTCATGCAGAACGGATTTGTTGAAACACTGATTGGCGCTGCGGTGGTCATAGTGGCAGGGCTTTTTTTCTACCATGGCTGGAACACGACCGGATCCGGATCGGTTGAGGGCTACGAGGTGGTCGCGAAATTCGAGCGCATCGACGGCATCAATGTTGGCACAGACGTGCGGCTCTCCGGCATCAAGATCGGAACGGTCACCGGGCAGGAACTTGATCCAAAGAGCTACCGAGCTGTGGTCCATATGAATGTGAAGAACTCCGTGGTGATTCCAGACGATTCTTCAATCAAGGTATCTAGCGAAGGCCTGCTGGGAGGTTCCTATCTCGCCGTGCTTCCAGGCGGCAGCGAAACGATGATGAAGGCCGGCGCTGAGTTCGACATCACTCAGGGTTCGGTTGACCTGCTCAGCCTATTCTCCAAGGCGATGGCACCCGGCGGTGAAAGCAAGGCCCCTGAGTCAACGCCTCCCGCTTCGACTGCTCCGGCGTCATCAACGCCAGCAACGCCATAGGCGACAAGGGTTTTTTGGCATGAGCAATCGAGCATGGGTTATATCTGTAGCTGCGTTGGTTGTGGCTTTGGGCGTACACGCATTGCCCCTGTCGGCCCAACCCGACATTCAGCCGCCCGTTGAAACACCCGTTCCCGCGCCAACCGAACCCGTGCCAACGGATCCGGGAGATCTGCCGCCAGGTAGTGACACGATGCCTCCGTCGGAAATGCCGATAACCCCGCCGCCGCCACCTGCTGCGCCACCCCCGCCTGAAGTTGTTGTTCCGGGTCCTACGGGGACAGCGCCTCAGGCCATCGGCGTGGTCCTGGGCGGGCTGGACAAGGTTGCTGCGCGCACGGCAAAGTTTGAGGCCAACCTCAAACAGAAAGTCTTTTACAACACGCTGATCATCACGGCGTACGCCTGCAAGACCAGACCACCGGAAGAGCCGCCGGAATCAGCCGCATTCCTCGAAATCCAGGAACGCAAGCCGGACGGCACCACTCAAAAATTGTTCTCGGGCTGGATGTTTGCATCTAGCCCGGCGCTGAACGCACTTGAACATCCGGTTTACGACGTTTGGGTTGTCAGCTGCAAAACGGCGCCAACCGCCAATACATCTCCGGTTCCGCCCAATTCGTAAAAGTTCGCGGTGCGATTGACCGCCGCCGCAAGCAGCCTCTTGTAGGCAACGCGAGGTATTTCCTCTGCGCCAAACTGCGTGAGATGTTCGGTAATGAACTGTGTATCCAGCAACGCGTATCCACCTGCTTTTAGTCGGGCGACGAGATGTACCAGTGCCATCTTGCTGGCGTCAGTGCGTCTGCTGAACATGCTTTCGCCGAAAAAAGCGCCCCCGATAGAAACGCCGTATAGTCCTCCAACCAGCTCATCTTCACTCCAGACTTCTACGCTGTGTGCGTGGCGGAATTCAAAGAGGTTGACATAGGACCGCTCGATGATGGCGTTGATCCACGTCTTGTCCCGTCCACGGGATGACTCGGCGCAGGAATAAATGACGGTGGAAAACGCCCGGTCGACGCTGACCTTGAAATTGCTGTTCCGCATGGTCCGGGCCAGGCGCTTGGGAATATGAAAGTTTTCCAGTGGAAGGATGCCTCGCCACGGCGGGTCCAGCCAGAATACATCTTCGTCTTCCCGTGTCTCCGCCATCGGGAAGTGGCCCTTCCGGTACTCCGACAGGAGAAGCGTCTCGGGAATGAAAAGATCTGACCGGGTCGTGCGACGAGTCACGTAGCGGGAACTAGTTTGGCTGGCGCTTCAGATAATTTTCAAGCCAGTGAATCGAATAGTCTCCGTCAATGATGTCGTGCTCATTCACGAGTGCCTGGAACAGCGGGATTGTCGTTTCGATACCGTCGATCACAAACTCTGACAGGCTTCGTCGCAATCGCATGAGGCACTCTGTTCGATTTTTGCCATGAACGATCAGCTTGCCAATCAGGCTGTCATAATATGGCGGAATGCGGTAACCGGAATAAGCAGCTGAATCCACGCGAACGCCAAGCCCCCCCGGAACGTGGAAATCCTTGATCAGTCCCGGTGAAGGCCGAAATGTCTTCGGATTCTCGGCGTTGACGCGGCATTCAATGGCGTGGCCGGAGAACGTGATGTCAGACTGGTTGAAATCTATCAGTCCGCCATGTGCCACCCGCAGTTGCTCTCGAACCAGGTCGAGGCCAGTGATCATTTCGGTGACAGGATGCTCGACTTGGAGTCGTGTATTCATTTCGATGAAGAAAAACTCACCACCTTCATAAAGGAATTCGACCGTGCCGACACCCAGATACCCAAGTTCTCCCAGCGCATCAGTAACGACTTTTCCGATCTTTTCGCGCGCTTCGGCGTTAAGTGCAGGCGAACCGGCTTCTTCCCAGACCTTTTGGTGGCGGCGCTGAAGGGAACAGTCCCGTTCGCCCAGATGGACAACCTTCCCGTTGGAATCGGCAAGAACCTGAATTTCAATATGTCGCGGCAGTTCCAGATAGCGCTCAAGATAGACAGCATCATCCCCAAAAGCGGCTTTCGCTTCTGAGCGGGCCGTGGAAAGCGCGAGGCTCAGATCGGCCTCGGTCCGCGCGACTTTCATGCCGCGTCCGCCACCGCCTGCCGCTGCCTTCACGATCAGGGGATAGCCAATATCCCTGGCGACGCGCTTCGCCTCTTCGTCGGTGGTGACACCGCCATCAGACCCGGGGACGACGGGAATTCCCAGCCGCTTGACGGCTTTCTTGGCTTCGATCTTGTCACCCATCAATCGAATATGGGCAGGCTTTGGGCCGATAAACGTGATGCCGTGTTCCTCGATGATCTCGGCGAAGCGCGCGTTTTCAGACAGGAACCCATAGCCGGGATGCACGGCCTGCGCGCCTGTTATCTCGCAGGCTGTCACGATTGCGGGGATGTTGAGATAGCTGCCGGCAGCCGGCGGTGGACCGACACACACACTCTCATCCGCCATCCGGACGTGCATGGCGTTCGCATCAGCGGTCGAATGGATCGCAACGGTCTTGATGCCCATTTCGTGGCAGGCACGGTTGATGCGCATGGCGATCTCGCCGCGATTGGCGATGAGGACTTTGTCAAACATGAGAACGGGTACCCGCCATGTTATTCGATGATCATCATGGGCTCACCGAATTCAACCGGTTGGCCGTCATTGATAATGACCTGGGTGATGCGGCCCGCACGCGGTGCGGGAATCTGGTTCATGGTCTTCATGGCTTCGATAATCAGCAGCGTCTGACCTTCTGTGACCATGTCGCCAATCTTCACGAACGGCGGAGCGCCTGGTGACGGCGAAACATAGGCCGTGCCGACCATGGGCGACGCCACCAGACCCGGATGGCTCGAAAAATCTGCCTTTCCGGAAGCAGCTGAAGCTGCTTTCGGCGCAGCACCGGCGGCAGACGCAGGCGCATGCTGCGATACGGCCGATGCCGAAACATGAATGGTCCGGGCTACGCGAACGCGAAGACCTGCCTTTTCAATTTCAATTTCCGACAGGCCGGTTTCATCAAGTATGCCGGCGAGATCCCGAATCAGTTTTGCCTCAAGCGGATCGTTGGCAGGCTTTTGTTCTTTGCTGGTCATGTTGGATCCTTGTCGCCAGGAGCGCCAGTTATTGAGTTTTGAGCAACGACGCCAGCGCCTGGATCGCCAGGCAATATCCCTGTGCGCCCACGCCGCAAATAACGCCGGTCACCACCGGAGAAACATACGACGTGTGCCTGAAAGGCTCGCGTCGGTGAGGATTGGAGATGTGGACTTCAAGAGATGGTAAATGAAACGCCTTCAGTGCATCGTGCAGCGCAACCGAGGTGTGAGTATAGGCCCCTGCGTTCAGAATCAATCCGGCCGAAGCCGTACGGCCTTCCTGGACCCAGTCAACCAGCACACCCTCATGGTTGGTTTGCCTGAAATCGATGGCAAGGCCCGTTTGCGTGGCCGTAACTCGACAAAGGGATTCGATGTCCCCCAGGGTCGTGTTCCCATAGATTTCTGGTTCACGGGTGCCCAAAAGGTTGAGATTTGGGCCATTTAGTACGAATATTGGTTTGACCATTGCTTCACGGCGCACGGATGGTGTTAACAGCGTTCGGCGCTGTTATAGCCACTCTGGAAACGTCTAGAAAGCGCCGTTGTCATCGGTGGTTATCATCAGTGTGTCATGACAGCCAATGAAGCTGGAGTAGGGGCAAAGTCCGGCATGCGGATAACGATCAATGGTAGGGAACTTGAGGTCGGGCAGCCATCAACAGTCCACGACCTGCTGGTGCGATTGGGTTGGGAGCCAGGCAAGATCGCGGTGGAGCGAAATCTCGAAATTGTACCCCGCTCGGCCCATGGCACCACAGTACTCCAGGATGGCGACAGGCTGGAGATTGTCAACTTTGTAGGCGGTGGTTAAGCAATCATATGGAAACCAAACCGGATCGCTGGACAGTCGCCGGCAGGACCTTCACATCGCGGCTTATCATCGGTACCGGAAAGTACCGTGACTACGCCGAAAACGCGGCCGCGCTGATTGCATCAGGCGCAGAGATCGTAACTGTCGCTCTGCGCAGGGTAAACGTCAGCGAACCCAATGCTCCAAAGCTGATCGATTTCATTGATCCGAAGAAGTTTACGTACTTGCCGAACACGGCAGGCTGCTACACTGCGGATGAGGCGGTCCGGACCCTGCGCCTTGCGCGCGAAGCGGGCGGCTGGAACCTTGTCAAACTCGAAGTGCTGGGCGACCGCAAGACCCTCTACCCCGACATGATTGAGACCCTGCGCGCTACTGACGACCTGATCAGGGACGGATTCGACGTCATGGTCTACTGCAGCGACGATCCGTTGATGTGCAAGCGCCTGGAAGATGCCGGTGCTGCAGCAATCATGCCCCTGGCAGCACCCATCGGGTCCGGGCTCGGCATTCAGAACCCGGTCAATATCCGGCTGATTATAGAAGCAGCCAAAGTACCGGTGTTGGTGGATGCAGGAGTAGGCACCGCTTCTGACGCGGCAATAGCGATGGAACTCGGTTGTGAAGGCGTGCTCATGAACACTGCCATTGCTGAGGCCCGCAACCCCATCCTCATGGCACACGCGATGAAGTGTGCAGTTGAGGCGGGCCGCGCGGCGTACTTGGCCGGCCGCATGAAGAAAAAACTCTATGCTGATCCGTCCTCGCCGCTCGCCGGCCTGATCTAGGCCTTTTTCGCCTTGCGCGCGGCGGCGACCGCGTCCTTCAGTTCGGAAAGCGGGAGAGCGCCGGAAAACGGCGTGTCGCCGATATAAAATGTCGGTGTGGCTTCAATTCCCAGATCCCGCGCCAGCTTGTGGTTCCGGACAATTGCGTCGTTCACTTTTGCATTTGCCATATCCGTCTTGAGCCTTTCGACGTCAAGTCCGACCCCCTTCGCAATGGCATATATCGCGTCATCGCTCAATTCTTCTGCTGACATCAAAGCCATATGGAAGTCCCAGTATTTGCCTTGTGTCACCGATGCTACTGCAGCACGGGCAGCAATCTCGGATTCCTTGGAAAGGATCGGGAAGTCCTTCAGGATAAGCCTTATGTTTCCGTCCTGTTTCAGCAATTCGGAAATTTCGGGAACAATCTTGCGGCAATACGTACAGCGATAGTCGAAGAACTCAACGATCGTTACGTCACCTGATGGGTTGCCCGCCACGATGGCATCCGGTGCGAAAAACAGTTCGGCCGCGTGAGACTTTGCCCCCTCGCGCATTTGCGATAGCCGCTGGCTGTTTTCCTTTACCTCCATCTGCTTCACAGCCTCGAAAATCACTTCCGGGTTTTCGAGCAGGTAGTTCTTCACAATGCGCTCAATATCTTCCTTGCTGCTGGCATATGCTGGCACATCGGAAGCGGAACGGTCGCTGGCGAGCCGAAGGGCCAGGAAAACACCCGCCACCATCAACGCGGTGCCGGCAACAAGGATCAGAGCAGTACGGTTCATATCAGTCGTTTCAATCGGGGTTGAATGGGGGCTGTCGAGGCAGAGCTACCGTCGTGGTGCATGGGACATTTCGCTTTGCGAAATGGAAATGATGTCGTTGGCCCGTTGCCATTCTCGGCCATTTTCCTTGAGCTTTAGCTGCGCGCGCTGGGCGAAATTGACGGCTTGCTCAAAGCGGTGCAAGACAAAATAGCGTTCGGCGGTTGCGAGCGCGGCCATCGATTCATCCCCGGAACGTGAATAGGCATCAGCCAGATAATACCAGCCCATGCCATTCTCCGGCTCGTCTTTGAGCCCCGCCTTCAGATGCTTCATGGCTTCAGCGACATGGGCAGGATTTTCTGTCGCAAGCAGCGCTGATCCCAGTTCGATGAGGATCAGCGGCTCGAATGAAGCCAGTTGTGCCGCCTTGCGATAGGCAGGTACGCCTTGGTCTGGTTTGCTGGATTCCACCAGAATCTGGCCCTTCAACTCCCAAAAATAGGGGTTGTTCGGGTGCTCGGTGATCAAGCTGTCGATTTGGGGAAGGGCACTGTCAAGGTCTGCAGAGCGGAAATAGGCCGCCGCACGGGCGTAGCGGGCCGGTTCGCTTTTGTCGGAAAAAGGATAGCGACGAAGCACGACTTCCGGCGACTCAATGAAGCCGCGAAGTTTCGCTTTCATCAAGTCATAGTCTTCCTGTTCCTTTGCTGTATCGAGTTTGTCCTTGTAAGAAGAATCTTCAACCATGTTGAGCAGGGTTGCTGCGCGGTCGCGGGACAGGGGGTGAGTACGCACGAAAGGATCCTGCTTCTGTCCGCTCAACGCTTCCTGATCGGCAAAAAGGTCGAACACCTTGTACATGCCACGCGGCGACTGGTGGATCGCATTCATGAACTTCACACCTGCCTGGTCGGCGGATGCTTCCTGCGTGCGGCTGTAGGTCAGGAATTCGCGTTGTGCAAATGACTGGGACCCGACAAGAAGTCCCAGTCCGATATCCGGCGCTCCGGCAGCAATCGCAGCAATGCCAGCGAGCATGCCGATGATCATTGGAACTTCAGCCTTGGATGCAGCTTCTGGTCCGCGCGCAAGATGTCCGCCCGAGATGTGACCTGTTTCGTGCGCGATCACCCCCTTCAGTTCGTTCGGCGTGTTGAGTGTCGTGATCATGCCGGTATGGATGAACACGTTTTGTCCGCCAGATACGAACGCGTTCAGGCTTTCATCGTTCAGGATGAAGATATTGACCGCTTTCGGGTCCAGACCGGCTGCCGAGAAAATGGGCTCACTGTATCCACGCAGGATGCGCTCGATTTCCGCGTCGCGTATGCCCGCGCGATCGGCGGCGCGTGCAGGAGCTGTCGCCAGAACAGTTGAGGCGAGCAGACTGAGGGCCAGTCCGAGGGTCCGGGTCAAATTTCGCCGGCTGGTCATGAAAGAATGCTCTCCAAAATAACGCGGTTTCAGCACGACACCTGCCACCATACCGCCCCGGTCCCTCGACTGCAGTATAGCGCGGATACGGTAAGCAAGCATCTCCGGCGCGTCAATCACAGGCATGTGAAATGAGTGACAGGTCGGTTATGAATTGAGCCGGATTCAGGCCGGTTTCGGCCCGGAAATTCGAAGTCTGTTTTGCGAAATTAAGGCAAATGGTCCTGTGAAACTGTCACAACGAAGCCAGGTCGAGTCGTTCCGGGTCATGGACGTCCTGAATGCAGCGAACAAATTGGAGCGTGCCGGCCATCCCGTTTTCCATCTCGAGGCCGGTCAGCCATCGACGAAGGCGCCCGGAACGGCGCTCGACGCCGCCTCGGACGCGCTGCGTGGCCAAACGCTGGGATACACCGAAGCTCTGGGAATTCCAGCGCTGCGCGATCGGATCTCCAGACACTACAAGGACTGGTACAAGATTGATGTGCCGTCCGAACGTGTCGTTGTAACAACAGGCTCGTCCGCAGGCTTCGTCTTTGCTTTTTTGCTGCTGTTCGATCCCGGCCAGACATTGGCAATCGCCAATCCAGGCTATCCGGCTTATCGCAACATATCCAAGGCACTCGGCATTCGCACCGCGCTCATCGAGTGCAAGCAGGCAGCACAATTCCGGCTGACAGCGGAAATGATTTCGCAAGCCGGTGATATTGATGGCGTGCTGTTGGCAAGCCCTTCGAACCCCTGCGGCACCGTGATATCGCCGGAGGAGCTGCAACGCATCGCCGACTACGCGGAACACAAGAAAATTCATCTGATTTCCGATGAAATCTATCATGGCATTTCCTACGGACCACACACGCAGACAGTGCTCGCATTCAGTCGAAACGCGATCGTGATCAACAGCTTCTCCAAGTATTTCTCAATGACTGGATGGAGAATTGGCTGGATGGTTGTGCCCGAAGCGATGGTTGATGCTGTCGAGCGCGTGGCACAGAATTTTTATATTTCCCCGCCTGCGATTTCCCAGATTGCGGCTACGGCAGCTTTCGATGCGCGACTTGAACTGGAGGGTCACGTTCGAACCTACGCCGCAAATCGTGAAGTGCTGCTTGAGGCGTTGAAGAATGCAGGGCTCAATTCCATTGCGCCTGCAGACGGGGCCTTTTACCTTTACGCGGACATATCTGACTTCGCGATGAGCGCTGATGACTTTACTCGCAAGCTCCTGGCCGCGACCGGTGTTGCCGCCACCCCCGGTGACGATTTCGATCCTTTGGAAGGTTCCCGCTGGGTACGTTTTTCATATGCAGGCGGCCGCCATGAAATCCAGAGTGCGGCCAACCTGATCTCGTCGTGGTGCGCAAAGCTGAAAGGGAGCTAACCCTCCGAGCGCTTCTGCCACCAGCCGCGTTTCTTGGGCTGGTCGGAGTCCTGCTCTGCACTGCCAGCTTCTTCAACAGTCTCTGTGTCGCGCTCAGTCCTGGTCTCAGGTCGCGGCTCCGGCCGTTGTTCCAGCTTGGATTCCGATTTGGGCCCGAAACCAAAGAATGACGCGATGGATGCGCGTTCCTGCTTCGGTTCTGACGCGCGCGGTTCCAGCTCAACCGGAACAGGCGCTTCAGCGTGCCTCAGGCCCGAGTAAGGCTCAAAAGCATCCTGGCGTCGTGTTGCCTGCGGAACTGCACCGGGGCTGGTTGCAAAGCCACCTGTACCGGGCCAATCGGGCGCATCAAGCGCTTCAGCTGGCGTTGGAAGGTTTCCAATGCCATTTCGGTTGTCGGGGGAGCTTCCGCTCTCGCCATCTCTTCGGCCGCGCCTTCCGCGCCTGCCGCGACGTCGTCGACGGCGCTGACCTTCAGCGCCTTCTGCCGTACTGATATCTGGCGATCCTGCGTTGAGGTCAGCCTGCTCGTCATCGGCGTCCGAGTCAGCGCCTTCCTGCTCGATGAATGAAGCAGCGTCATCAGGTTGCGCGGCAGTCACGCCGGGTTGTGTCTCAGATCCTGGTACCTGCTCGCCACGCGGCGCATCCCTGTCTCGACCACGGCGCCTGCGGCGGCGCTTCTTGCGGCCGTCACCCTGTTCGTTCGGGGAGCCAGACGCAGGCCGCGCTTCCTCTTCACGATCGCCTGCAACGGTGTCCGGCGTATCGTCATCGTCTTCCTGATCGTCCTCGTCTTCCTCGTGGCGCGTTTCCAGTTCGCTTTCAACGGTGACTGCGGTGGCGATTGCCTTGCGCGGTTCAAACGGCACGGCGGATCCGCGCTCGATCTCATAGGCGGATGCAGCAAGCGAGGATTGCGACTCCATGTAGATGTAGACGTCGTTCCTGTCTTCGATAGCCGTCAGTTGCGCTCGTTTGTGATTAAGTATGTACATCGCAACTTCCGGCGGGACGCGCAACGTAACCGCCTGCACCTTTTCATGCTGGCAGTACTCTTCAATGGCGCGAAGGACGCGTAGCGCCATTGACCCGACAGAACGGATCACGCCACGACCTTCGCAGTGAGGGCAGGGCGTCGTCGCCCCTTCAATCATGCCTGCGCGCAGGCGCTGGCGGGACATTTCAAGCAGGCCGAAGGGACTGATGCGGCCAAGCTGAATCCTGGCGCGGTCGTGTCGCAAGCTGTCCTTCAAACGCTTTTCAACGGAGCGATTGTTGCGATGCTCCTCCATGTCGATGAAGTCGATGACGACCAGACCGGCGAGGTCTCGAAGGCGCAACTGTCGTGCAATTTCTTCGGCGGCTTCCAGGTTGGTTTTCAACGCGGTGTCTTCGATGTGATGCTCGCGCGTGGACTTGCCCGAGTTGACATCGACCGCCACCAGCGCTTCGGTCTGGTTGATAACTATGTATCCGCCCGACCGCAGCCGAACGATCGGGTTGAACATGCCGTCGAGGGCAGCTTCAACCCCGTATCGTTGAAACATTGGCACAGCATCACGATAGTGTTTGACGCTATCCGAGTGACTGGGCATCAGCATTGTCATGAAGCCATGAGCTTCTTTGTAACCGCGTTCGCCCTCGACCAGAACTTCGTCAATTTCCTTTGAGAACAGGTCGCGAATTGTCCGCTTGATCAGGCTTCCTTCCTCATAGACCAGGGTGGGCGCGCTGGAGCGGAGGGTCAGATCACGAACGGAGTCCCATTGGCGCAGCAGATATTCGAAGTCCCGCCTGATCTCCTGACGGGTTCTGTTTGCGCCGGCCGTGCGAATAATTACGCCCATGCCTTCCGGAACCTCAAGCTCTCCGGCCATCTCCTTGAGCTTGCGCCTGTCGGCAACATTTGAAATTTTCCTCGAAATGCCACCGCCTCGATCGGTGTTTGGCATCAGGACGCAATAACGTCCGGCGAGCGACAGGTAGGTGGTAAGCGCCGCGCCCTTGTTTCCCCGTTCTTCCTTTACAACCTGAATGAGCAGCACCTGCCGCCGTTTTATGACTTCTTGAATTTTGTAGCGCCGATAGGAGCGATGTTCGCGCCGCGGCAATTCTTCCATCGCATCGTCATCACGGGACTTTTTTGCTCCTGCGGGAGCATCTTCATCATCGAGAGATTGCACGTCGCCGTGTTCGCTGCTGGCCGCTGCGTCTGGTGCTGACGTTGGCTCATCCGTCGCAGCTGTCTCATGTTGGTGAGAATGCTCTTCGACCTTTGCGTTTGCCTTGTCGCCGTCAGGCGCAGTTTCCGGATCATGGATCCAGACATCATCTTCCTGGTCGGCAACGACTTCGACGATTTCGCCAGGTTCACCCGTCTCATTGGCGACTGAACTGCCTTCAAATTGATCATCGGGATCTTCAGACGCTTCTTCAACGCCCGGTTCGCGTTGTGTGCCTGTCGGCACATCTTCGCTTTCATCTTCTTCCCGCTCGCTTGATCGCGTGGCTTCAAGCAGCGCCTGACGGTCAGCCGTTGGAATCTGATAGTAGTCCGGATGGATTTCCGAAAAAGCCAGGAACCCGTGGCGATTGCCACCATACTCCACGAAGCACGCTTGCAGCGACGGCTCAACCCTGGTCACTTTGGCCAGATAGATGTTGCCCTTTAGTGGACGCCGAGAAGCAGACTCGTAGTCGAATTCCTCTACTTTGTTGCCATCAAGTATGACAACCCGTGTTTCTTCCTGGTGGCTCGCGTCCACCAACATTCTCTTTGACATCAAGTAATTCTCCGAAAGCCGCGCGCACCGTCAGGATTTCCGGCGCGATTGACTCACGCGGACACCAAGGGCGGGCTTTCTTGTTGTTGAAAATGAACAGGTCGCTTTCCGGGAAACGGTGACCATTGAGAACAGGATGAAACCCCTGCTCTTGAGCCGACCCGGAAGAAGCGAAAAACGACATGGCAATATTTGCCCTTTTGTAACCGACCGCATGGGCCAGCCTGGATTTTGGCAGTGCCAGCGTACAAAATCGTGCGTGGGAAGCACTTTGGCCGCGAAACCGCCCTGTTTTGGCCCTAGGATTCACGCTCTCGATTCGAGGCGCATGCCAGACCACCACGACGTTTTAGACTTGTTGCCCTCGCATCGCAACCGCAGAAAAGGAAAGAATTCTGAGCGGAAGCTCCGGGACAGGCAGAAAATCGACACCGTCAGCCAAGCTAGCGAATCTTAGCTAACGGGTCGTCAATGCCCTTTCGGGATGATCTCCGGGCCGGCGGACCCTTTCATGCCGCAAGTGCCTTGTGCCTCCGTCGGATTCGTATCCAGGGTAAGAAAAAGCATGCAGCTGCGACGCGTATTGTTCTTGCTCCTGATCGCCTGGCCGGCCCTTGCGGCAAGCTTGGCCGTGGCAGCGCCTGCGATCTGGGTCTCGGATGTCAGGCTGGGGCAGCACCAGGATCACACGCGAATTGTCCTCAAAATCTCGGGGCAGGTTGAGTTTCAGGCGTTCACACTTGCAGATCCGTACCGGATCGTTGTTGATTTTCCCGAGATCGGATGGCGAATCGATCCAGGCACCACGCCTGCATCGGCCGGACTTGTGAAAGGCTTTCGTTATGGTCTCTACAAGCCCGGGCGTTCGAGGATGGTGATCGACCTCGCTGGACCCGCCGCAATCGCCAACCGGTTTCTGCTGCCGCCTGAAAGGACCGGGGGAGAATACAGACTTGTACTCGATTTCGTGCCGGTCGACCGTTTGACCTATCTGTCGACCGCTGGCTGGGGCCCGGACGCGGAAGCTGCAGATCAGTCTGGCCAGGATGCAGAACCCGCAGCACTCCCCAATACGGCTCCGGCCAACAAGATTCCCGTGATTGTCATTGATCCGGGACATGGCGGCGTTGACCCCGGTGCCACTGGCGTCTCTGGAACGCACGAAAAGGATATTGTGCTGGCGCTCGGAAAATCTCTCGCCGACACCTTGCGCCAAACCGGGCGGTACAAGGTCGTGCTGACCCGGGATGAGGATATCTTTCTGTCCCTCAAGGCAAGGGTAGCAGTCGGCAGGAGAAACCGCGCTGATCTGTTCATATCGATACACGCGGACTCGGCGCCCGGATCAACAGCGACCGGAGCTTCGGTCTATACCCTGTCCGAGCAGGCCTCGGACCGAGAAGCCGAGGCGCTCGCAAGGTCCGAGAACCAGTCCGACATCATCGCCGGCGTCGACCTCACAAAGGAAGCCGACATCGTCACCAGCATTCTCATTGACCTCGCCCAGCGGGAAACCAAAAACAATTCCGCGAAGTTGGCTCAAATACTCATCCCAGAGTTGCAGAAGGTTGGAAATCTGACCCACAAAACTCACCGATTTGCAGGCTTCAGGGTACTCAAGGCTCCCGACGTTCCTTCAGTTCTGATCGAAGTTGGTTATCTTACCAATGAATCGGACGAGTCGGCGATGCGGGCGGCCCGCTGGCGGCGCGGAATGACCGGGGCCATCGCGCGCTCCGTGGATACGTACTTCAAGCGTAACCGGCGCGAGCAAAGCATGGGTCCTGTTCTACGCGGGCAGGGTGGATAAAATGGGCAGAATTGCAGGAAAAAACTTAGGCGGCGGTTCGTCGCGTATACGAATTTGGTGCGCCCGTCGCAGGCTATGCTATAACCCCGGCGCGCGCATGCTAGGCGCAGGATAGTTCACGAACATGTATCGATTTCTTGCGTATACCGTTGGTGGAATTGCAATTCTCACCATCTCAGTTTTCGCCGGCGTCGCCCTGTATCTGTACAAGCTCAGCCAGGACTTGCCGGACTATGGATCGCTTGCAAACTACCAGCCTCCAATCACGACCCGCGTGTTCGCAAATGACGGATCGCTGATCGCTGAATATGCTCGCGAGCGGCGCTTGTTTGTCCCGATTGAATCGATTCCGCGGCGTGTGATCGACGCGTTCCTGTCAGCTGAAGACAAGGACTTCTATTCCCACCCTGGGGTGGATCTGAACGGCGTCATGCGCGCCGCCTATTCCAACTTCCAGAATTACATGTCCAAGGGCGGTAGACGTCCGGAAGGCGCCTCGACGATCACCCAGCAGGTCGCCAAAAACTTCTTGCTCACCAGCGAGATGAGCCTCGAGCGAAAGATCAAGGAATGGATGCTCGCCTTCCGCCTTGAGGATGCCTACACAAAGGACAAGATTCTCGAACTCTACCTGAACGAAATTTTCCTGGGTTCTGGTTCCTACGGCGTTGCCGCCGCCGCGTACAACTACTTCGATAAATCGCTCGATCAGTTGACCATCGCGGAGACCGCCTATCTTGCAGGTTTGCCAAAAGCCCCCAGCAACTATCACCCTGTGCGCCAATACAAGAAGGCGATCGAACGCCGAAACTACGTCATCGAACGCATGGCGGAAAATCAGTTCATCGGCGATGAAGACGCCAAGTCCGCGATGGCGGAAGACTTGATCCCTCACTTCCGCCCCGCGGGCGCGCAGTCACCCGACGCACAATACTTCGCCGAAGAAATCCGACGCTGGATCCAGCAGAACTACGGAGACCAGTCGCTCTATGATGGCGGCCTCGCAGTTCGTTCAACTTTCGATCCGACATTGCAGCGCTATGGCGTGCAGGCGCTGAGGAACGGCCTCATTGCATACGACAGGCGCCACGGATGGCGAGGTCCCGTATCGCGCGTGGATCTGACTGCCGATTGGCAAAAGGCGCTCACGAACATCCCGTCATTGATGGACGTCACCGAATGGCGGCTTGCAGCCGTGTTGGCCTACAACGGAATAGAGTCGGTGAAAATCGGTTTCGCCGATGGGTCTGAAGGCAAGATTCCATTTGCCGAGCTGCGGTGGGCAAAGAAATTTGTTACCGACGAACGCATGGGCGGAGAAATCAAAAAGCCCGCAGAAGTGATAACGCCGGGCGATGTTGTCTACGTAGAGGCGCTGCCCAAGACACCAGAAAATCCGAACACCGGGGCCTATGCACTGCGTCAGGTTCCCAAGGCGAACGGTGGTCTTCTGGCAATGGATCCGCACACAGGCCGCGTGCTCGCCCTGGTTGGCGGCTTCAGCTTCTATGGCAGTGAGTTCGACCGCGCCTGGCAGGCACTGCGTCAGACAGGTTCAGCATTCAAGCCTCTGGTCTACGCAGCGGCGCTCGATTCCGGTTACACACCTTCGAGCATCGTTCTCGACACGCCGTTCGTAGCCAGCCAGGGGCAGGGATTGCCGATGTGGCGGCCGGAAAACTATGACGAACACTACGCGGGTCCATCCACTCTCAGGCAAGGTCTTGAGAAGTCACGCAACCTGATGACCGTGCGCATTGCCGCGGACATTGGCATGGAGAAAGTCGTCGAGTACGCGCGGCGGCTGGGTACGTCTGAAAAGATGGTACCGGTGCTTGCGAACGCGCTCGGTTCGACAGAATCCACGATCGTACGCATGTCTCAGGCTTATTCTGCTTTCGTGAACGGCGGAAAGCGGATTGTTCCGACCCTCGTGGACCGCATTCAGGACCGTCATGGCAAAACCATTTATCGCCATGACAAGCGCATGTGCGAAAGCTGCAATTCCGAAAGCTGGAACAGCCAGGACGAACCGCTGATCGCAAGTGAAGCCGATCAGATTCTCGACCCGAGAACGGCCTACCAGATCACGCACATGCTCGAGGGCGTGGTCGAACGCGGCACGGCGATGGTCGCAAAAAGCGTCGGAGTGCCGCTGGCCGGCAAGACCGGAACAACCAACGACTACAAGGACGCTTGGTTTATGGGATTTTCACCCAACCTGACAGTCGGCATTTATATCGGCTTCGACCAGCCAGTTTCCCTCGGACACGGTGAAACTGGCGGCCACAACGCTGCACCGATTTTCAAAGACTTCATGACAGATGCAGTGGGCAAGCAGCCTCCCGTTCCGTTCCGGGTTCCGCCAGGAATTAGGATGGTACGCGTTGACTTGAAGTCGGGACTTCCGGCCGCAACCGGCGTTGTGCTTGAAGCGTTCAAGGCTGGTACCGAGCCTGGTTCGGGGTATCAGGCGCGCGGAGATGGCTGGGGCAGTTCGAACTCGGCTGGAGAAGGCGACCCTGAAGACCCATCAAGTGCAGGCAACCAGACAAACTGGGGCCTCTACTGACAACCACCAAACTGAAGTCGCGCACCAAGCGTGCGCACATTCCATCAACCGGAAATCCCCAACAGAAGCAATTGGTGAACTAGCATGCGCGCAGAAATGGAAGCTCTAGCAGAGCAAATTCGCCAGTCGATGGCTCTGCTAAGGAGGCATCTTTGACCCGGACTCTGCCCGTAGGCGTTTGGACGAACTGAACGCAAAAGCCGAAAACCCTGCCATCTGGAACGACCCGGCTGCCGCGCAGCGTCTGATGCGCGAGCGAAACAAGCTCGAAAAAGGCCTTTCAGACTATGACGGACTGGATTCCGAGTTCCGGGATGCAGTCGGCATGATCGACCTCGCCAGCGAAGACGGCGATTCCAAACTCATCCAGGAATCGGAGGGAGCGCTGCGCGAGATAGCAGCCCGTGCAAAGGAACAGGAAATGCAGTCACTGTTCTCGGGCGAGGCCGATGGCAATGATTGCTATGTCGAAATCCACGCAGGCGCGGGTGGCACAGAAAGCCAGGACTGGGCATCGATGCTGTTTCGCATGTACACGCGTTGGGCAGAGCGTCACGGGTTCCGCTGGGAACTTATGGAGGAAAGTCTCGGTGAAGAAGCAGGACTGAAGTCCGCTACGATCCTTGTGAAGGGAGAAAACTCATTCGGATGGTGCAAAACCGAATCCGGGGTGCACCGGCTTGTCCGAATTTCACCGTTCGACTCGAACGCGCGCAGGCATACAAGTTTTGCAAGCGTGTGGGTCTATCCCGTTGTCGACGACTCAATCGTAATCGACATTCCCGACAAGGACGTCCGCATTGATACCTACCGTGCAAGTGGTGCGGGCGGACAGCATGTGAACAAGACCGAAAGCGCCATTCGCATCACCCATCTTCCCACCAACATCGCTGTTTCGTGTCAGAACGACCGGTCGCAACACAAGAACCGCGCGACTGCATGGGCAATGTTGAGATCGCGCCTGTATGAATTCGAACTCGAAAAACGCGAAGCCGCAGTGCAGGCACTCAATGCAACAAAAAGCGATATTGGATGGGGCCACCAGATCAGAAGCTACGTACTCCAGCCGTACCAGTTGGTGAAAGACTTACGCACTGGCGCGCAGAGTTATTCTCCGCACGACATCCTTGACGGAGACCTGGACGCGTTCATGCAGGCTTCGCTGGCGCACAAACTAAAAGGCGGCGCTGATACGCCGCCTGTAGCCGATCTCGAATAGCAGAATTCGAAAAACTCTTACTGACGCGACTTGATGGCTCCGAGAAGGCTGCCCGTGCTTGTGGTGCGGGTGGTTTGCGTCACCTGGCGCGGATAGCTTGAAGATGAACCGGACGACGCCGGAGCCGTCGGAGGAGCAGAGATCGGCGACTGTGAAGCGGAAGGAGACGAGGTTCCCAAATCACGCTTTGGTTCGAAGGTCGCACGCGGCTCTGGCTTTCCAGCGGTTTCAGACAACGGATCTGCGCTGTGGCGGCAATTGCCCTCGAAGAAGGCCCCCACTTCAACAGCCAGAACTTCGTGCAGAATCGTGCCTTCCATGTGGCAAGTTCCCGACAACTGGACCTTGCGGGCTCTCACGATGCCCTGCACGCGTCCGCGAATTGTGCACTCTTCAGCGACGATCTCGCCTTCAAAATTTGCTTTTTCACCAATCGTGACCGAGCCCGAACGAATGTCTCCGTCGACGCGTCCATCGATGTGAATGTCTCCGGTCGACGTCAAAGTCCCGATTACGACCAGGTCATCCGAAATGATCGAAGGAGCCGACCTGCCCATCCGCTTTTGCGGTTGCGGCAATGGAAGGTTTCCATTCGTTGGAGGATTACCCTTGCTACCCCTTGTAAACATTTCGCCCCGCATCGAAGAATTTAATTGGACTACGAACAACGTCATTGAACCAGATCTCATAATGCAAATGAGGTCCAGTGCTACGGCCGCTGGAACCCATCGTACCAATCCTTTGCCGGAATTGCACGAAGTCTCCTTGCTTCACGGAAATTGTTTTTAAATGCCCGTACCGTGTGCGGATTCCATGACCATGGTCAATTTCTACGGCCAATCCGTATGGACCACGCAATTCCGCGGATATTACGCGCCCCGGCAAAGTAGCCATGATCGGTGTGCCGAAATCGCCAGCCATGTCAGCACCAGAATGAAAGGCGACACGGCCAGTGAACGGATCAACGCGATAACCAAAACCGCTCGTTGAATGATACAACCCATGGTCTATGGGAGTAACCAATGGCAATCGCGTCATTGCCGTGGTCAGGCTGTCCAGACGGCCATAGATCTGCGCGACATCAGCAAATTCCTTTTCGAAATCGTCGGTTACGCCATCAATTGCTGCCGCTCGGACTTCAGCCCCGAGGCCTGCAGCAAGAAACGGACCGCCGACGCCATTGTTGCGTCTGCCGCTGCCGCCGCCGCCAACCTGGCCAATTACAGTCTCGATCGGTAACTCTGTTGTGGAAAGAACCTTCTCGTAGTGCTCGATGCGACCAGCCGCGGAATCACGAAGTTCACCAAGAAGCGTAATTTGCTGCCTTTTGATTGCGTTGAGCCGATCCTCCAGGGCAGCGATCTTCTGCACGACATGATTTTGCGCCAGAGTGCTCTTGCCGGGGCCTGAGCCGTTTCTCGGGCCCACCGCCGCAGCAACACTGCCAATGGCACTGTCGCTTATCGTCTTCTGTGTTCGGCTTTCGCGTGGCGCCGGTTCAACGGCAGCCATCTGCATGACCAGCGTGTTTGATCCATCTCTATTCGAGGCTGTCGCAAACACAGGTCCCATATAGCCGCCCATCATCGCGACCTGGGTTTTCAAACCACGGACCTGCTTGTCCATGGCCTGCTTCTGCATGAGCAATGCTGTCAGTTGACGGTGCTTTGCCTCAAGGTCTCGCGTCGCGTTTTGGAAGCGTTCCTCCGCCAGAACGAGCAAGCCGTTCAACTCGTCATACGCCAGCTGCATTTGCGATACGCGGCCTTCATACGCCGACTGCATGCTTGCGTAGCGCTGATCCTTGGCAGTGATGATTTGTTCTTTGAAAATGACGACGACCGACGCGTAGGCGACCCAACCCAGAACGACCAGCGATCCAAACGCGATCGTCATCTGGAATGCCGGACTGAACTCGAAAAACTGGACCGAACCGCGGCTGCGAAGGTAAAACTGTCGGTGCGGAAACAACCGGTGCAGGAACGCCAGGAAACCGGCCACGGGTGACGTGGACATGCGTAACCTCGAAACTGATACGTCGTCGAAACTGCAGTTACGGACTCAAGGTCCGTTCCTTCAATTTCGACCCACTTTGACTTCCCTGGATTGTTACGGATTTGCAGCAATTCGCCAAGACGGAGAACTCTTTGATTTCCTTACATATTATTTAGAAACACACTTACTGCGCCTTTATGTGGCCCAATACTTCCTCCACGTGTCCAGGAACCTTCACTTTTCTCCATATTCGCGAAATTCGACCCTTGCCATCGATCAGAAATGTGGATCGGTCGATTCCCATGTATTTGCGACCATAAAGGGTCTTCTCGACCCAGGAGCCATACGATTCGACGATCTTGCCCTCAGGATCGGAGGCCAGGGTTATAGACAGATCGTGCTTGGCCTTGAATTTGTCGTGGGCGGCAACACTGTCCTTGGAAATGCCGACGACGCACACACCCAGTTTCTTGAATTTGGAGGCTGCTGCAGAAAAATCGATCGCTTCTCGGGTACAACCAGAAGTATCATCCTTTGGATAGAAATACAGAACTAGGGTCTTTCCCAGAAAATCTTTAAGAGACACCTTGCCCTCTCCGTCAGTCGCCAAGTTAAAGTTCGGAGCCTTGTCGCCGACGGCAAGCGCGTTCGTCATCCATCCAGTTCCTTCGTTTGAGTTTGTGAGTGCTTCCGATGCATAAGACAGCGCATCCTGAAAATTGCAACGTCCGAGCTTCGCAAACCGGGCGACCCGAGTTGCGACAGCGGATGGACAGCACGCGTCCCAAGTGCGAGCCCATCGCGGGAATGCGGTTTTGCTGAAGCTCCTATCGTCAACCTTGTTGAGGTTTATTTCTTCAAGACTGACCCTGCGCGTCACGCTCGGTATTGTTTGTGTATTGGGACTGCTTTCGGCGGTGTTCGTCTGGCGAGCGATGAATGGTCCGGTGTCGCTTGGTATATTCACACCGCGCCTTGAGGCCATGATCAATTCTGGCCTCAAGGGGATTCAACTCAAGTTTGACGACAGCATCATCGAATGGTCAGAGGGCAAAAAGCTCGCTCACCTGCAATTCCTTGGCGTCAGCATCGTAGATGAAAACGAGGGCGTCATAGCGAGGGTTCCCAAAGCGAATGTGACATTGTCTGGCCCGGCCCTTCTCGGAGGAACAGTCGCACCGACAAACGTGGAACTGATCGGCGTGACAGCAAACGTGGTGCGCAGATCAGGTGGTGGATTTCAGTTGGGGTTGCAAGTCAGTCAGGCAAAACCTGCTGAGCCGGAGCAGGGCGGGTCGGATTCACAAGCCGTTATCAAGACCGTGTTGCAGGCGATGCTTCAACCCAAGGCCGATGACACCCTCTCGAGGTATCTAAAGCGTTTTTCAATTTCGGACGCCAAGCTTTCGGTATTTGATGAAGACAGCAAGTCATATTGGCGTGCTGACAAGGCTTCATTGACCTTTGACCGGAAGACAGACGGAGTTGTCGTCACCATCAACGCGCCGGTGACGCTGGCAAACAAATCGGTCTGGAAGTTCACCGCAGCCGGCAAGTATACAAATGGCAGCCAGAACATTGCTCTTGAGGTTGCATTTAGACCGGTGAGACTGAGCGTGCTGGCTGCGAGCGGTAGCGGGCTTCAGTTCCTGAAGGGGTTCGATGTTCCCGTCCAGGGCAACGCGGCTTGCAACATGACGATCAGTGGTCAAATCGGATTGTGCCGCTTCTGGCTCAACGCAGGCACCGGTGAACTGCAGCTTCCTGCGCTCAAGAAAGAGCCTATTCATTTCAAGGAAGCTGCTCTTACCGTCCAGATCGATGTGCCGTCGCGCAAATACTCGATTGAAGAATTGACCTGGCAGGGAAACACGATCCGCGGAAAAGTCTCCGGGGACGGGGCTTTCAGTTTTGGTGACAACGGCGAAATCCGGACCCTCTCGGCGGACTGGACGGCCGAGAACATATTCATCGATGCGCCAAACCTTTTCGATGGCGGGCTCGCACTTGAAACAGCAAAGTTCAAGGGATCATTCGATGCTGACGCGAAGACGCTGACGATCGAGCGGATTCTGGCACGTCGCGGGCCGTTCGAATTGAACCTCGCAGGTGCGCTGGTCGACAACGCGGTTTCAATGGGCGTCGTGCTGGCGGGCAATTTGAAGGACCTGTCCGTTCCGGATCTGAAGCGACTCTGGCCAGCGGGCGCCGTCGTCGGGGCTCGGGACTGGATATTCGCAAACATGCATGAAGGCGTTATCAAATCGGGCGACATCGCCATCAACATTGCTCCTGGCGCGATCGTTGGCGACAAGATCCCCGACGAAATGATGAACATCAGCCTGCAGATGACAGGCTTGCGCGTGACTTATCTCAACGGCCTGCCTGACCTCACAAATGTGTCAGGCCATGCCGTGGTCAACGGAGACACATTCAAGGCCGAGATGACTTCCGGAGCAGTCGGGAACATTGGTTTGAAACATGGCAACGTTCTGATTAATGAGCTCAGCAAGCAGGGAACGATTGGTCAGGTGTCGGGCACGATGGCAGGTCCAACCAGGGACATCATGATGCTGCTGGATCTGCCGAGGCTCAAATACCCGTCGCGGTATGGGATCCAGGCGGACAAAGCAGGCGGTACCGCAGAGGTCAATTTCAATTTTGCAATTCCCATGCTCAAGGATCTTGATGCAAAGGATATGGGAATTGACGTTGACGCCCAGCTTCGTGACGTGAAATTGCCGATCAACGACAAATTCGGTCTCACCGGCGGCAAGTTTTCGGTGAAGCTCGATGTGAAGGGCCTCAAGGCGCTCGGCGCAGTTCAGATCAACGGCGCTTCGGTCGGCTTCATCTGGAATGAAGACTTTACGGGTACTGCAAAGTTTGGAACCCACATCGATATAACAGCAACGTTGACGGAATCGCAGAGAGACATCTTTGGACTCAATGCAGCGCCCTATCTGGACGGCCGCACCGCCATTGTTGCGACATTTACTGGCAATCACGGAAATGTGCAGAACGCCACGATTGACGCCAATCTGACGGGCTCCAGGCTTTCGATCCCTGAACTGAACTGGGCCAAACCAGAAGATGCAAATGCGAGCTTGAAGGCTACCCTTGCGATCAAGCCCGGCAACGTGATCGAGATCTCCAACATCGACGCAACTGGCCGGGAGATGAAGGCGCAGGGGCGCCTTGTGATCGCTGACGGCGTTGTGAGGGAAGCCGATTTCAAGAAAGTTGAATTGGGGAAGCGAAACGATTTCGCATTCACCTACGTCGCTGCACCCGACCTCACGGCGTCTCTTGAAATCAGGGGAAAGGCGCTGGATGCAGGCGGGTTTTTCAGCGGTTCAGATGCCACCGACGAAAAGCCCTCGAAGCCCGAAGCGAAGCACGCCTTGTCTGTGAAGGCCGATCTGACGACGGCGCATCTGCAGGGCGGTGTGTCTCTTACGAATGCGAAGCTTGCATATACTGATGACGGGCTGCATCTGACTCAGTTCAAGCTGGACGCAACGGATCAGAACTCCAGGATCCGCGGCGAACTGACGACCTCCGGCGACGGCAGCCGCAAGCTCAGATTTGATGCCGCAGACGCCGGTCGCGTGGTCAAAGGTGTCACCGGATTTCACAGTCTCATCGGCGGCGACCTGAAGCTGACCGCGGACCTCACACCACTAAGCCAGGGCGTGAAGACAGAAGCTGCATTCGATGGAAAACTGACCATCGAGAATTTCAAGATTGTCGACCAGCCATTCTTCGCCCGCCTTCTGTCAGCCGGATCATTCACGGGACTGGATGACTTGATGCGCGGCGAAGGCATTACGTTTTCCAAGCTGGAACAAACCGTCCATGGCCGCGGAAGCGTTCTGACTTTCTCGGACGGTCGGGCCGCAGGGCCTTCCATCGGCTTGACCATGCAGGGTACCTACCAGCGCGACACCGAAAAGCTTGATTTGAATGGCACCATTGTGCCGCTATACGGCCTGAATTCCATATTCGAAGACATACCGCTCGTCAGCGACATACTGGGCTCGAAGGACGGTGAAGGCATCTTCGCCGTGACCTACGGCATTAGGGGCGAAGTTAACGAATTGAGGGTGGCGGTTAACCCGATATCCATGCTGACGCCAGGCTTCCTCCGCAAGATATTCCAGGTTGGTTCGAAGCCGCAGACCGCCACGCCCATGCCTTTACCCATGCCCAAGGCAGATCAGAAACCGCCGCAGCCGGCAATCAAGCCGAACTAGAAGCAGCAAATCAGTTGCTTTCAAACGGGCTTCAGCAACACGTGTTTCTTGCGTCCGAGTGACAGCTTGATCGCGCCGTCTCGAAGATGGTCCTTGGTCAGAACCAGCTTCTCGTCCGATACGACCGTGTCGTTCACCTTGAGCCCGCCTCCCGCAATCTGCCGGCGCGCATCGCCGTTGGATGAAGTAAGCGCCGCGCGCGTAAACGCGACCAGCACGCTCACACCAGCACCAAATTCGCCCGACGGAATCTCGACTGTGGGAAGGTTTGACGAAACGCCAGCGCCTTCGAAAGTCTGCCGCGCGGCTTCGGCGGCACGGTCTGCCTCTGCACGTCCGTGGCAAAGCGCAGTCGCCTCGTTCGCGAGCACCTTCTTGGCCTCGTTGCGCTCCGCGCCTTGCAGGGATTCAAGCCGTCCAATCTCGTCGATCGACAGATCGGTGAAGATTCTCATGAAGCGGCCGACATCGGCGTCTTCGACATTTCTCCAGTACTGCCAATAGTCATATGCGGACAACATGTCTGCCGACAGCCACACGGCGCCAGCCGCAGACTTTCCCATTTTCGCACCGGACGACGTTGTAATCAGCGGTGATGTCAACCCGAACAATTCAACATTGTCGGTTCGCCTCGCGAGATCGATGCCCGAAACGATATTGCCCCACTGATCCGAACCGCCCATTTGCAGGCGACAGCCAAAGCGCCGGTACAGTTCGACAAAATCATATGCCTGTAGGATCATGTAGTTGAATTCGAGGAAAGAGAGCGGCTGCTCCCTTTCCAGTCGCAGTTTCACGCTGTCCATCGTGATCATGCGATTGACTGAAAAGTGCCGGCCGATATCGCGCAGGAAGGGTATGTAAGGGAGACGGTCGAGCCATTCAGCGTTGTCGACCATAATTGCGTCACTGGGCCCGTCACCAAATTTCAGGAAACGCTGAAAAATCTCGCCAAACCGATACTTGTGTTTGGCAATGATGTCGTCGGTGAGCAGCTGTCGCGTTTCGTCCTTGCCGGATGGGTCACCGATCTTTGTCGTTCCACCACCAATCACCACAATCGGCTTGTGCCCGCCGCGCTGAAGGACGCGCAGTCTCATGATCTGGGTAAGGTTCCCGATGTGCATGCTGGGAGCTGTGCAATCGAACCCGATATAAGCAGGCACGCATCCCTTGACCAGAATCTCATCCAGGCCTTCGGCATTCGTGCTTTGATGCAGATGGCCACGGGCCGAAAACTCGTTCAGAAATTCGGAGCGAAAAATACTCATCCCGGATAGCCGTCCAATGTGGAGATAGAACTGGGTGGCGTGTCTAACACAAATGCTCTGGAACGAAGAAGGGCTTTGGCCCCGAACGCCGCGCGCGACCAACCTTCAACGCGCACAAATACTGCGACAATGCGCCTGCGCGGGGACATTAAACGCTGCATTTCGCAAATTAACGGATGGCAGCAGGCATCGACTGGAAGTATTCAAACTCAGGCGAAATTCGGGAGCGGCCATATGACGAACAGCGAGTCGGGGGCGGAACACTCAGCAGCAGAGTACAGGGTAACAGAGTATGACGAGCTTCCATATCCATCGCTGCCGGTTTCCTATTGTCACCCGTCATCACTAGCGGCGCTCGTACGCCTGTTTGCGCTCAAACCACCCGTTACTGCTACAGCCCGCATTCTCGAGATGGGTTGCGCCTCCGGTGGAAACCTCATCCCGCTGGCCGTTCAATATCCGAATGCAAGTTTCGTGGGCGTCGACCTTTCTGACGTGCAGGTGCGTGCCGCAAATACTCGCATCTCCGAACTGGGGCTGCGAAACATTTCAGTGACACAGGGCGACCTTCTGAAGGCATCATTTTCACCGGACGCATTTGACTATATATTGTGCCACGGCGTTTTTAGCTGGGTTGGAAGACCGGTTCAGGACGCGATCTTGCGTATTTGCTCGAACAGCCTGTCAGCGGACGGAATAGCCGTCATAAGCTTCAACGTCCTGCCCGGGTGGCATCTGCGCAGGGTCGTGAGGGACATCTGCCTGCTGCACGCCGGCAAGGGTTCCCAGTCGGAGCGTGTAGGGCGCGCAAGGCGGGCGCTCGTCGAGATTGCCAACAACCTCAGCGGCAGCGATGTCTACACGACGCTGCTTCAGGCCGAGGCGAGAAGGCTGCAGAAAATGCCGTCAGCGTACATTTCAGGTGAGTTTCTGGCGGAGCACAATTTGCCCTGTCTCTTCTCGGAGTTCTATTCGCGCTCGAAGCAGGTGGGTCTGGAGTATGTCTGCGACGCAGAGTTTTCGACTTCCTTGCCCCAGCAGATGGCACCGGCATCCGCGCAGTTGATCGGGGCGATGTCTGGCGGAAACGCAGGGGCTGCACAGCAATACATCGACCTGTTCACCGGTCGGCCGTTTCGCCGGGCCATACTTGTTCACGGAGGCCGCGTATCGGGTGACATGAATGCTGTTGATCCCTCCGGCTTGCAGGAGATGCACTTTGCCGCGGAATTGACCCCCAATCGAAGAGCGGCGGGCAGTTCGCAAATGCAGCCAGACAACATCAGCGAACAATTGCTTCACCGTCTGGCTGCCGAATCCCCCTCGACGATGACCTTTCATGACTTGAGCGGCTTCGCATCGCGCCACAACACAAGCGCAGATACGGTGCGCGATTCTATTCTGGAACTCATGAACCGCGGACAGGTGGCGGCGTTCGCCGATCCCTTGCATGTGGGTCGTGGAGACACCAGTCATCCGACTGCGTGGCCCGTGGCGCGCCTGGATGCAAAGGCGCCACAGCCCTGGTTGACAAGCCAGCATCACCGGGCGATCCGGAAGATTCCAGCGCTTGCACTGCTTCTGCCTCTGATGGACGGTTCAAGAACCAGGACCGAGCTTCAGTCAGAACTCGAGGTGGCCGTGCAGCAGGGCAAGCTTGATTTGCCGAGACCCGCCAATGGAACGGCGCCGCAGCCCGCATCCACACCCAATATTTTCGCGGCAGCGATGGAGTACGCGGCGCGAAACGGCCTGCTCTGCAACTAGGCCGGATCCTCGATGGGTGGCATGCGCATGTCCAGATAGTCCTCGATGGTCTGGACCAGTTCCGGCGTGTTCTGATCAAAGAAGTGGTTGGCGCCTTCGATCTTGACTTGCGTGATCTTGATGCCGCGCTGCGCGTTCAGCCTGTCGACAAGCTTCTGAACGTCTGCTTCAGGGGACACGGTGTCATTCCGGCCGTGCACGATCAAACCAGAGGCAGGGCAGGGGGCGAGGAAGGTGAAGTCATAGATGTTGGCCGGTGGCGCCACCGAAATGAATGCGTGGATTTCCGGTCGCCGCATGAGCAGCTGCATGCCAATCCAGGCTCCAAATGAAACGCCGGCAACCCAGCACGTCTGCGCTCCCGGGTTCATGACCTGCAACCAGTCCAGCGCAGCCGCCGCGTCCGAAAGCTCTCCGATCCCGCCGTCATATGTGCCTTGGCTCTTGCCAACGCCCCGGAAATTGAACCGGAGGACCGAGCAGCCGCGACGCTGAAAGGCGTAGAACATTTCGTACGCGACGCGGTGGTTCATCGTGCCGCCGCTCCTGGGGTGCGGATGCAGGATCAGCGCGATTGGGGCGGACTTGTGCTTTTGATGCTGATACTTGCCTTCGAGACGGCCGCTCGGTCCAGCAAAAATGACGTCAGGCATGCGGGTCAATTACCTCGTTTGGCGCACTAAGTTGACTGCTGCACTCAGGATAAAAAGGGGAATTCCATCGGAAAATAACCTTCATTTTCGCCGAAAATGGGGTAAACTCCGGTACAGAAAAATACAATACTTGACCTCCGTACTCGGGAAATCTATATCGCCACCAATGTTGCGGTAGAGCGCGCTTTGTAACACGGGTAGCGGGCGGAAAATCAAGTAAATCCCGCCGCCACGTATGCGCCCAATTGGCCCTGCCAAGGAGAGCTGGATATGAACCTGAGTACCAAAGGCCGATATGCGGTGATGGCGATGGTAGATTTGGCGCGGAACGGTCATGAAAGGTCCGTCGCCCTCAATGAAATCGCCCAGCGACAGGAGATATCGCTGTCCTACCTGGAGCAGCTGTTCGCAGGTCTCCGCCGCGGCGGTCTGGTGGTCAGCGCGCGTGGCCCCGGAGGCGGCTACCGCCTGGCACACCCCGCCGAGGAAACCAGAATAGCCGACATCATGATCGCCGTTGAAGAGCCGCTGCGCGCAACACGTTGCGATCTGACGTCCTCGAGGGGCTGCACAGGTCAGCACGGTCGCTGCGTGACGCATGACCTTTGGGAAGAACTCGGTCGGCAGATCCACATTTTCCTGAGCGGCGTTACACTTTCCGATGTCGTCAACAAGCGTGTGCTGGGCATGAGCAAGGCAGTGGATCCGGCGCCACAGCCTCAAGCTCAGCAACCGGCTGCAGAGTAGACGGTCCATGAGAGTTTATTTCGACAACAACGCGACAGCGCCATTGAGGCCGGAAGCCCGGACCGCGATGCTTGCGGCACTGGACGCGGTTGGCAACGCGTCGTCTGTGCACCACGAAGGTCGCTCAGCCAGGACGATTGTCGAAGCCGCGCGTGGCCACGTCGCCAAATTGTGCGGGGCAGATTCTGACAATGTGATCTTCACGAGCGGTGGCACTGAAGCAAATTCCCTGGCACTTCACGGCGCAATCCAGGCTGCTGCGGAAGCTGGTTCGCGCTTCACACGACTGATTGTATCGGCAATTGAACATGTTTCGGTTCTGGCCACTGCTACTCGATGCGAGCAGCTGTACCCTGGCCTCAAAATTGCGACGTGCCCCGTGACACCAGACGGGCAACTGGACGTCGATCAACTTGCGGGCCTGCTGATGCAGGGCAAGGGAAGAGCGCTCGTGTCCGTGATGGCAGTCAACAACGAAACCGGAGTGATCCAGCCGATAGAGAAGGCAGCGGAATTGGTGCACTCCCACAGTGGTCTGCTGCATTGCGACGCCGTGCAGGCGGTCGGTCGGATTCCTGCCTCGATCGGTGGTCTCGGAGCGGATTTTCTGACGCTCAGTTCACACAAACTCGGCGGGCCGCAGGGCGCAGGCGCGCTCGTGAAGTCGCCGCAGGCCGCGTTGGTCGCCCAACTGAAAGGTGGATTGCAGGAGTTCGGATACCGCGCGGGCACGCAGAACGTGGCAGCTGTCGCAGGCTTTGGTTCCGCAGTTGCTGTTGCATCTCCTGCAGACTTTTCCCGGACTCCAAGGCTGGCATTCGAACA
Organism: Micropepsaceae bacterium; assembly: GCA_040080835.1. Lineage (GTDB taxonomy): Bacteria > Pseudomonadota > Alphaproteobacteria > Micropepsales > Micropepsaceae > SZUA-430. The sequence continues at coordinate 83,254 of JBEBHP010000002.1, forward strand.
GCATCTGAAAGAGCTTTGCCCGGATGCGATCATCGCGGGCGCCCGAGCGCCCCGTGTCGCCAACACTGTCTGCATAGCGGTACCAGGTGTGCCGGCTGAAACCCTGGTCATCGCCCTGGACCTCGACGGATTTGCGGTCAGCGCCGGTTCTGCGTGCTCATCCGGCAAGGTGTCCAAAAGCCATGTGCTCGCAGCAATGGGTTTCGAACCAGCGCTTGCGGCTTGCGCGATCCGGATCAGCTTTGGCTGGGACAGCAAGGAACGGGACTTGAAAGATTTCGCTCAAGCCTGGGCGCGAATTGCAAGGCGCACGCGCGCCCGCTCGGCAGCGTAGGAAACGGCACATGGCAGAACAGGCAACAATAGACGCCGTCACCTCGCAAGGAGGCGACAACTACAAATACGGGTTCATAACCGACATCGAGAGCGAGAAGGCCCCCATCGGATTGAGAGCCGATACGGTGAGATACATCTCCGCGAAGAAGGGTGAACCCGACTGGATGCTTGAGTGGCGTCTGGCCTCGTTCGAGCGATGGCTCACCATGAACGAGCCCGTTTGGGCGAAGCTTCACTACCCAAAGATCGATTTTCAGAACGCCTACTATTACTCAGCACCGAAGTCAAAGCTCAAGCTCGAAAGCCTGGACCAGGTCGACCCGAAGCTTCTGGAAACCTACAAGAAACTCGGTATCCCGCTCAGCGAACAGAAGTTGCTGGCTGGCGTGGCCGTGGACGCGGTGTTCGACAGCGTTTCGGTCGCAACAACGTTCAAGGGCAAGCTTGCTGAAGCGGGCGTCATATTCTGTCCGATGTCGGAAGCTCTCCAGAAACACCCGGATCTCGTTCGCAAGTATCTCGGCACGGTCGTTCCCTATACCGACAATTTTTATGCAACCCTGAACTCGGCGGTGTTCAGCGATGGGTCCTTCGTGTATGTGCCGCCCGGCGTCAGATGTCCGATGGAATTGTCGACGTATTTTCGCATCAACGAGGCGCAGACAGGCCAGTTCGAGCGCACCTTGATCGTCGCCGACAAGGGGTCCTACGTATCGTACCTTGAGGGCTGCACCGCCCCGATGCGTGACGAAAACCAGCTTCATGCGGCTGTGGTCGAGCTCGTGGCGCTCGAAGGCGCCGAGATCAAATATTCAACCGTCCAGAACTGGTATCCCGGAGATGAGAACGGCAAGGGCGGCATTTACAATTTCGTGACAAAGCGCGGCGACTGTCGCGGTCCGAAGTCAAAAATCAGCTGGACGCAGGTGGAAACCGGTTCAGCGATCACGTGGAAATATCCAAGCTGCATCCTTCGCGGCGATGACTCGGTAGGCGAGTTCTTTTCGATCGCCATCGCCAACAACCATCAGCAGGCCGACACAGGCACCAAGATGGTGCACCTCGGGCGCAACACGTCATCGAGGATCATTTCCAAAGGCATCAGCGCCGGTCAGGCGCAGAACACCTACCGTGGTCTCGTGAGCGCGCATGCAAAAGCTGAAAATGCCCGCAACTACACACAGTGTGACTCGCTGCTGATTGGAAACAACTGTGGCGCGCACACGGTACCGTACATCGAAGTGCGAAACCCAAGCGCCCAGTTCGAACACGAAGCAACCACCTCAAAGATAAGTGATGACCAGCTGTTCTATTGCACGTCGCGCGGCATACCGCCCGAGGAAGCGGTAACGCTGATCGTGAACGGCTTTTGCCGCGAAGTCCTGCAAAAGTTGCCCATGGAATTTGCCGTGGAAGCGCAAAAACTGATCGGCGTGAGCCTCGAAGGAAGCGTCGGATGACAGACTCGCATGACCGCCCACGGATCTACATCAACTGGGCCCGCGTGCGCCCGGCCACGTGGCGGGATTGGGTAGTGGCGGTGTGCTGGCTTGCGGTGGCGATTGCAGTCCTCGCACTCATCATGGCCGTGGCATCGACGCTGTTCATCATCGGCATCATCGTCAGCATAGTGTCGGCCGCGGTTTGGTTCATTGGAAACATCTTTCAACGCAGGGGCCGTGACGTGACCCCCTATCAGGGCGACCCCGATGCTTGAGATCAAGAATTTGCATGCCACAGTCGCAGGCAACGAGATTCTGAAGGGATTGTCGCTGACCATCGGCCAGGGAGAAGTCCACGCAATCATGGGACCCAATGGTTCCGGCAAGTCGACACTTTCTTATGTGCTGGCGGGAAAGCCAGGATACAAAGTCACCGAAGGCTCGGCGACCTTTCTGGGCGAGGATCTGCTTGCAAAGGCGACGGCGGAGCGTGCCGCGGCGGGCATATTCCTGGCAATGCAGTACCCGGTGGAAATACCCGGCGTGACGACCATCAATTTCCTGCGGACGGCTGTGAACGCGCAAGCCAAGCTTCGCGGTGAGCCAGAAATGGAAGCCGTTGCATTCCTGAAGCGGATCAAGGAAGAGCGCGAAAAGCTCTTTATGAGCGACGAAATGATAAAGCGGCCAGTTAACGTCGGCTTTTCAGGCGGTGAAAAGAAACGCAATGAAGTGCTGCAAATGGCAATGCTCAGGCCACGCTTGGCTATTCTCGATGAAACCGACTCTGGTCTGGATATCGATGCCCTGAAACTGGTCTCCAGCGGCATCAATGCCCTTCGCGCGAGCGATCGGAGCTTTCTTGTCATCACGCACTATCAGAGATTGCTGGACTACATAACGCCCGACCGCGTGCATGTGCTCGCGGGCGGTCGGATCGTGAAGTCGGGCGGACCGGAACTGGCCCACGAACTTGAGGCGCACGGATATGATGGTGTGGTGAAGGTCGCGTGATGTCATCCATGCCCAGACAGGTGCAAAGTCAGCGATCCGATTTCGATCTCGGGATCGACAAGGCGTTTGCCGAAGCCCTCCGCAATTTGCCAGGGGGTAGCTGGCTGCAAAAGATTCGATCAGACGCGCTGGAACGATACGCACGCACGGGCTTGCCCGGCCGTCGTGCGGAGTGGTGGAAATACACCGATCTTGCTTCCATCCTTCAGGGTGGCAAGGCGAGCGCGCATCCTTCACCCGCAAGCCGCCGGGAACGCGCGGCATTTGCCAGCCCTGATCTGCAGGAAATTTCCATAGTTGAAGGCCACGTCGAGGAACTCCCTGCAACAGCACTTCAGGACGGCGTTGAAATCTTGGCATTGCGGGATGCTCTGGGCGTGCCCTCGCCGTGGCTCCGCCCGTTGCTCCAACCGTCCGACCAGTCGGTTGACAACCTGAACCTTGCACTTGCTACAGACGGAGTTCTCATTCGGATCGGACAAAGCATTCGGGCACGCAAGACCGTCTGTATCCGCACACACCTGTCCGCTTCCCAGGCAATGGCCCACTGGCGGTCTTACGTTTCACTGGAAGAGGGTGCCGAACTCGACTTGATCGAAATCGACATTGTGGGCAGCGAGCAACAAAGTCTGGCAACGGCCCGCACGCACTTCAGTCTTGCACCAGGAGCAAAGCTCCGGCACTTGCGCATTACCTCAGGTCAAGGCAACGGCATACTGTTGCGATCCGACACAATGGACCTTGGTGGGGACGCCGAGTACCACGGTCAGGCGTTTTGTGCAGGCCCCGCGCTGGTGCGCCAGGACAGGGAATTCCGCCTCAATGGCGAGCGAGCCAAGGCTTACATAGCCTGCGCGTACGCGGTCACCACTGGTCAACTGGCTGATTTCTCTCTGGAAGTGAAGCATGTGGCGCCACAAACCACGAGCCGAATTCTCGCGAAGGGAATTGCCTCGGGAAGTGGCAGGGGTGTGATTCAGGGCCGCGTTCGAGTCGACAAGGACGCCCAGCAATCCGACAGCCTGCAGATGGCCCGTGGCCTCATGCTGTCAAGCACAGCGGAAATTGATCACCGGCCAGAGCTCGAAATTTACGCTGACGACGTCAAGTGTGGACACGGCGCTACCATCGGCGCACTCGACCAGGATCAGATATTCTACCTTGAATCGCGCGGCATTCCCGAAAGCGAGGCGCGAATGATGCTGGTCCGTGCGTATTTTGGCGAGATTGTCAAAAGGGCACCGGACAGTCTCGTTGAGGAACTCGAGAACTGGGTTGCCACGCACATGACACGCGCTGGAGACACGCCATGAGCGGTCAACCGGCACACATCGCACAGCCACGACCATTTGATGTAACGGCTATCCGGGCGGATTTTCCGATCCTGTCGCGTCAGGCGAATGGCAAACCACTTGTTTATTTAGACAACGCAGCTTCAGCGCAAAAGCCGCGCGCCGTCACCGAGACCATGAAATCATTCGCCGAGGGTTCATATGCGAACGTCCACCGGGGTCTGCACACGCTCTCGAACCTTGCAACCGACGCTTATGAAAACGCACGCGAAAAAGTGCGCAGCTTTATACATGCTCCATCTGTCGATCAGGTCGTATTTACCAGTGGCGGTACCGACTCGATCAATCTGGTCGCCAGCGCCCTTGGACAGTCGATTCAGGCAGGCGATGAAATCGTCCTTTCCGAGATGGAACACCATTCCAATATCGTTCCCTGGCACTTCCTGCGCGAGCGCAAGGGTGCAGTGCTGAAATGGGTGCCCCTTCTCGATGATGGATCACTTGACGTTGTGGCGTTCGAAAGGCTGCTGACGCCGCGCGTGAAACTGGTTGCGATGACGCATATGTCCAATGTGCTGGGGACGGTCACGCCGGCAAAGCGAATTGTTCGACTCGCTCACGCACTCGGCATTCCTGTGCTGTTTGATGGTTGCCAGGCATCGGTGCATATGCGCGTCGACGTGCAGGATCTGAACTGCGACTTTTACGTGGCGACGGGTCACAAGCTCTACGGCCCAACTGGAATAGGTTTTCTCTATCTCGCCCGGAAATGGGCGGAGACGTTGCCTCCCTTCCGCGGTGGAGGCGAAATGATCGACGAAGTGCACTTCGACAGGGTCACCTATGGACGGTCACCACAACGCTTCGAGGCAGGCACACCACCAATCATCGAAGCTGTGGGGCTCGCAGCCGCGCTAGACTACATCACAGGTTTTGACCGCGATGGTCTCGTCAAGCATGAGCATGGTTTGCTGGAGTACGCGACCGCTCAACTCAGCCAGTTGAACTGGTTGGCCATTCAGGGTTCAGCGCCGGACAAGGGAGCGATCATCTCATTCACCATGCAGGGGGCTCATGCACATGACGTGGCAACCCTGCTTGACCAGCAGGGGATAGCTGTCAGGGCGGGCCATCATTGCGCCCAGCCGCTGATGGAGCGACTGGGTGTACCGGCCACCGCGCGAGCATCATTCGCATTCTACAATACCAGGGACGAAATCGACAGCCTTGTATCTGCACTGAAAAAAGCACGAGCGATTTTCTCATGAACGAGACGGCGTCAAAACAGCTTGAAATGAATCTTGCGCCCGCGGCTCAGGACGATGAACTCGACTCGTTGACGGCGCTGCTGATCAAGCAATTGAAAACCGTGTTTGATCCGGAAATTCCGGTTGATATTTACGAACTTGGACTTATCTACAAAATCGACGTGACCGACAAGAATGATGTCATCATCGACATGACCCTGACGGCGCCAGCGTGCCCTGTTGCCGGCGAAATGCCAGGCTGGGTCAAGGAGGCCGTATTGAAAGTGGAAGGCGTTGGTGAAGTCACCGTGAACATGGTGTTTGACCCTCCATGGACACCCGAGCGCATGTCCGAAGAAGCACGTCTTGAACTGAACATGTTTTGATTTGACTCGGGACCAACAGCAATGAGCGAAACGAAAGAAGTGTCGCGACCTCGCCGTGAAAGACCCAAGGCACTGCGTGTGACGGAGGCGGCGGCCGAGCAGATCAGGCTGGCCATGAGCAAGTCCGAAAAGACGGTCGTTGGTGTTCGCGTCGGGCTCAAGAATGCCGGATGCGCTGGCATGAGCTACACCATGGACTACGCCGAGCACCAGAACCCGCTCGACGAAGTCGTGGAAGACCGAGGCGTGAAGATTCTGATTGATCCCAAGGCAATCCTGTTTCTGATCGGCACCGAAATGGACTTTGTGCGTGACAAGATGCAGGCGCGATTTGTCTTCAACAACCCAAACCAGACCAGCGCTTGCGGCTGCGGTGAATCGGTCGCCCTGAAAGAGGCCGTTCAGTAGCAATGGGAAACGCCCCAGGTCGCTATTTAAGTGACAGGGCAGGTATTCCGTCTACGAGTACGCGGCCTTGCCCGTCTCTGGTCAGGACCCCAGCGCGCGTGATCACACGGTCCGCGTTGCGCAGTTTGTCCATGGCCCAGTTTCTGGCCCCGATTGTCAATTGCAGCGAAAAGTCCAGCGGCGCTATCTTCTCAAGGGCGTCCGCATCCCCACATTTGTGCGCCGGTCCTGGCGGCCAGCCGAATGGATAGCGTCCGTCAACATTGCGGAACCAGCATTTCGCTTCAGTCCAGTCTGTCGGCGCCAGCATGGGTGCGACTGAGGGCCATTGAGCAGCCATATGACATGAGGAACAGGCGGACGCTCGATCATCGGCCGGGCCGTTCATGCGGCCACCTCGGCCAAGAGAAGCGGCTACGGCTCCTTCGAACACAATGGACTGCCGCGGACGCATGCCTTCATCAGTCAGGCTGTCTGCCAATTGCGGATCATTGCCCCACATCAATCCAATCGGTTTGAGTCGATTCCACCAATCGCGCTCCTCTATGGCGCCATCATACCGGAAGCTGCCGAACACCCAGCCTGTCTTGTAACTGGCGCGCTGTTCCCGAACCGCCACGTCAAATTGCACCAGCCTGAGCCAAGATGGCGTCCGGTGAGCCGACTGTCCGTCAGCTGCGCGGGCCGTCGGGCAACCGCTTTCATTGCGCTCACTTGAATCGTGAATGGCGACTTGCAGGCGCGGCGCGTCCTTTAATGCCGGATCATCTGCTTCAGTGGCCTCCGTGAATACAAGCTTCACGGCCACTGTGTTGAGCAGGAATGGAAGATACCTGAAATCAGGTCCGCTGCGGCTGTCGCTCCAGATACGCCCCAGTAACGCACCGCCCGTCCCGTTGTAAAACGCCATCACCCAGTTCTGTCTGCAGTCGGACTGTCGCGGTGAAAGCTCGCGGGGCGCGAAATCCCGTCCGCGCGTCAGCCCGTGAATATACTCGCGCCCGTTGGGTCCCGGCCCCAGCCACGGCACATGATACCAGCGGCGCACCTTGTTCGCGGCCACATCCCAGTGCCGGAGGTCCTGTCCTTCAAGTGCATACGCAAGCAAAGAGTTCAGATAGCGTCGTGGATCGCTTCGAAAATTGATGGACAACCATGGGTGTTTCTCGTCGGGCACCTTTCGTGGATAGGCATAGCTGCCCTTGAATAAGTGACCCTTCCAGTCGGCGGGATGTGGTGAAAGTCGGTCAAGCGTATTGGCACGCACCGAGCCCGTGGCCATCCCAAGCAAGAGAACAAGTATGGTGAACCACAACCGCATGTATCGGCATTCTCCTTTGAGGTGCGTCTTGTCTCAAAATCCCGCAAACCGCGTGTTGCAGATAACAAATCAAAAGACCTAGGCTTTCAACCAGTCATTTTGGACATGGCCAGATGCGCAGATTGCTTTCACTCCTTGCATTTGTATTTTTTGCGGAAATATGCGCCGCCGCTGCCGCTGACATCACGCCACAATTGATCAATTTGGGTCCCGGTTTCAGCTTCGAGTTTTTGCGCGCGGGAGAAACCGCGGCTCGTGCTGCGCACCCGAAAACCCTCTTTGTAAGTGTATCGTCGGTTGATCGGAAAATATTCAGTGACAAGGTGCGTCTCGTTGAAGGCGCAGACCGCGTATTTGAATCTGTATTGCTGAACCCGGCGGAAAAAGGGTTCTACACTTCAGCCATCGTCTACGTGAAGCGACCGGATCAGACAAACTTCGAGCAATTCACGTATAAGCGCGGCGACCGGGGTGTGTGGCTCCGTCAGGCGGGAGAGTTGCCATGGAAGGTGGCCCAGTCGAATAACTGGACGCCGCCCGCTTCCCAGAAGGTTGAGTTGACCGGCCTGGGAACGCTTCTCGTTGAAAGCGCGGTCGACCTCCCGCCGCAGTCGGGTTTCAGGCGATCTGCCGAAATCGACTGCGTGTCGAAAACCAGCATAGTAAACCTCCAGCAGAAGTACCGCGAAATCAAGGCGCTGTGGTCACACCTCGACCGGACGAAGTTGAAGAGCAGTGGCTACGACCTGATTATGATCGGCAACTTCTCCTCGCCGCAATTGGGGCGCTTCTATTTGCGCAAGGGCTTCTTCGTGCGCATTCCCCTGCAGTCAAACGGCGAATGGGCGAGCCTACCCGACAGCCTGCCTGTTGCGCAGGACGCCCTGATATCCCAGAACGAAGTCGCCGCTGATGCCGTTACGCGGGACATCCGACTGGCGTTCTCGGGTGGACTGGAAACTCTAAGGCTGACGTCCGTTCTGAACCCGGCAACCGGTCCGATGGCACAACTGCATGAGAGCCTCGTCGCTTTTGCCGAAGGCACCCCTGTCATCCGCATCGACCCTGTCATACTGGTGCCCAGCCTGCAGTAAGCTCATTTTGTCCGGAGCAATTTTCGCCATCCAGACAGAGCAGGCTCGCAACCCGGCACGGCTTGAATAAACTGCACTCAACAAATTGGAGACTGGAAATGGACCTGAAGCTCAAGGGAAAGCGCGTGGTCGTATTGGGCGGCACGCGCGGTATCGGCCGCGCGATCGCAGAGACATTCGCCAGAGAGGGCGCAAACATTGCGATCTGCGCAAGGAACAAGGATCAGGTCGACGCCGCGGTGACTGAACTTGGCAAGGGTGGAGTTCTAGCGACCGGCGCAGCCGTGGACATGGCGAAGCCAATGGAGCTCAAATCCTGGGTTGCAGAGGTCGCGAAGCAATTCAGTGGCATCGACATTCTGGTCTCTAACGCTAGCGCTCTGGTCATGGGGGCGAACGCAGAGGCTTGGCAACAGCTCCTGAATGTCGACATTCTTGGCGCCGCCGCCGCATTCGAGGCTGCGCGGCCGCATCTTGAAAAATCCGCTGCCGAAAGTGGAGATGCAGCATTCGTCATGATCTCGTCAGTTTCAGCCGCTGAAACGCAAAACGCTCAAGCTTATGGCGCAATCAAGGCCGCGATGATCCACTACGGTAAGGGACTTGCGAAAGAGTGTGCCAGAAAGAAAATACGCGTCAATGTTGTGTCGCCAGGCACTATCTACTTCAAGGGCGGCACCTGGAATACAATCGAGCAGAACGCGCCCCAGATGTTCGATGCAACGATAAAGCGCAACCCGCTTGGCCGGATGGGCACGCCGCAGGAAATTGCCGACATGACCGTCTTTCTTTGCAGTCCGGTCTCGTCGTTCACAACAGGGGCAAACGTCATCGTTGATGGTGCAATCACATCACGGGTGAATTATTGATAGTGACGGCGGGTGATTCATTTGGTGAGGTGGTTTGAATGAAATGTCCGACACGATTTGCCATCTCGGCTGCAACCGCGATCATCCTTTGTACATCGGCGTGGTCTGCAGACAGCACAACGTCGCTTCCGTCCGACCAGTCGGTCGACGTCAACGGCTTTGAGCTGGCTTGCACGGGCATCGGCGATGAAGCCCAGAACGATCCGAGATGGAAGGCATTTCCGGTCCGGTTGGAATTTGCCGGAGGAAGAGCCCAGTATTTGGCAGATGTCAAAGTCACAGTCACCAACGCCGCCGGGACCGAACTCTTCAAGGTTCAGTGTGACAGTCCCTGGTTGCTGGCAAAACTGCAGCCTGGCAAGTACCAGGTACGCGGAGACTTCCGCGGCATCCAGAAGACGTCAAATTTCATGGCACCGAAAAAGGGGCAGGCACGCATCATCGTGCGATATCCCGAAGTCGTCGGCAGCGGCGACAACTAGCTCCCCTTGAACACGGCCTTGCGCTTCCCGATGAACGCGGCAACTCCTTCCGGGAAGTCTTCGGCGCGTCCTGCGGTGCGTTGCGCCCAGCGCTCCGCATTCAGCTGCTCCTCGTAGGTGTTGTCCGGGCTTTCCCAGTATAGCTGACGGATCTGCGCAAGCGCGATGGTCGGGCCGTCGGCGAGTTCGCGGGCGAGCGCCATGGCTTCATCCATCAGCCTTGCATCGTCAATGACCCGGTTGATCATGCCCCACTCAAGTGCCTTTTCAGCACTCAGTTTCTCACCCATCAATGAGAGCTCTTTCGCGCGCGCCCAGCCAACCAGTCGCGGCAGAAGCCACGTCGAGCCCCCATCGGGTACGAGCCCGATGCGGCGGAAGGCTTGCAGGAAATAGGCGGACCTGGATGCCAGGATCATGTCCCCCATCAGCGCAAAGCTCATACCGACACCGGCAGCAACTCCGTTGACGGCGGTAATCAGCGGCATCCTGAGATACCGCAACCGGCGAAGGAAAGGGTGGTACATCGTCTCGAGCGCGGCGCCAGCATCACGGGCTTCGCTACCCGACGACAGGGATGAGGGGCCGCCTGTGAGATTTGCTCCAGCACAGAAACCGCGACCCTGTCCTGTCAGGATCAGGGCGCGCAGGCCATGCTTGGGATCTTCGATATGGTTCATGGCTTGGGTCAGTCCAGCAAGCATTTCTGGACTGACGGCATTGAGGACGTCGGCGTGATCCAGTGTGAGGATTCCGACATTGCCGCTGATGTCAACTTTTGCTCGTTCAAAGTTCATGATCGTTCCCGTTACTTGCCTTTGAATTGTGGTTCACGCTTGGTGAGAAACGAGACGACGCCCTCGCGGAAATCTTCCGTGTCCCCCAGATGCCTTTGCGTCAGCCGCTCGTTTTCAAGTTGCTCGTAAAGCGTGTTGTGGGCTGATTCATCCAGAACCCGTTTTAGTTCGCGATACGCCAGTTGGGGCCCCTTCGCGAGCCGTTGTGCAATTGCCTTTGCTTCGGACAGCAGTTGATCATCGGCTACGCAATGCCAGATGAGACCCCATTCGGCGGCCTTGTCTGCGGGCAGTCGATCACCCAGCATGGCCAGCGCACGCGATCTGGCGCGACCAAGCAACTGCGGAAAGAACCATGTGCAGCCCATGTCGGGCACGAGCCCGAGCCGCGGTGAGAATACCTGAACGAAGTAGGCGGACTTTGCTGCGAGCACAATGTCACCGCAAAGCGCGAAGCCAACACCCCCTCCTGCAGCCACGCCGTTGACGGCAACGATGACGGGCTTCGGGAACCCAGTCAGGTCGCGAACGAGGGGGTTGTAACCTATCTCCATCGAGTGAGCGACGCCTTCGCCGACTGAGCGTGCTACGCCGTCATCGAACCCGGCATTGGAAAGGTCTGCGCCCGCACAGAACCCGCGTCCGGCCCCCGTCACGATCAGTGCCTTGACCGAATCGTCCTTCTGCAGGGCTCTGAGCGCGTTGCGTATGTCGTCGATCAGTCCCTTGTTCAGGCTATTGAGGTTGGCGGGTCTGTTGAGGGTGAGCGTTGCGACGCCATCGGCAGATTCAACTGTAATATTGGCATAGCTCATGGTTTCAATCTCGATATTGCATTGGACCAAGCCACCACAGGTTATGGCTCGGTGCAATGGGGTGGGAGTAGGGCGACCTGCGTTACGGTACGGCAGTCAGGGCGTCGTACCCGCTGGAACTTTGCGAAACGTGCCGAAAGTCGACTATATAGGGTCACAGGAATCTTGAAAACTGAAGGAGCCATCCCATGAGCGGCGCAACCGGACAATCAAAGCCAATTCCCCAGGGCATGAAGGACCTGCTCGACAAGCAGCGCGCGGCATACCTGAATGACGGACCGCCCAGTATTGAAGTTCGCATCGACCGCATCAACCGCTGCATCGCATTGCTGGTCGACCACCAGGATGACATCGCCGACGCGCTGAACAGGGACTTCGGCAACCGCGCCCCGCAGATGAGCAAGTTTACGGACGTGGCCGGATCCATCGGCCCGCTGAAGCACGCGCGCGACAACCTGAAAAAGTGGATGAAGACGGAAAGGCGTGCGACGTCACCGGCGATCCTGGGCTGGTTCGGAGCCAAGGCCGAAGTGCAGTACCAGCCGCTCGGCGTGATTGGCGTGATTTCGCCGTGGAATTTCCCGGTCAACCTGACTTTTACGCCGCTGGCCGGAATTCTGGCGGCCGGCAACCGTTGCATGATAAAGCCATCAGAGTTCACGCCCGCCACGTCCGACCTGATGGCGCGCATGTTCAAGAAGAGCTTCAGTGAAGCTGAAATTGCCGTGTGTGTTGGCGGGCCAGATGTTGGCGAGGCGTTCAGCCGGTTGGCGTTCGACCATCTGCTGTTCACGGGTGCGACCTCGATTGCCTATCACGTCATGCGTGCCGCGGCCGAAAATCTTGTCCCACTGACACTTGAACTCGGTGGCAAATCGCCGGTGATCGTGGGACCCAGTGCCAATATGGATATAGCGGCTGCCCGCATCATGAACGGCAAGACGCTGAACGCCGGGCAGATCTGCCTCGCGCCCGACTATGTGATGGTGCCCGAAGGCAGGCGCGACGAGTTCGTGAACAAGGCATCTGACGTCGTGAGCAAAATGTTCCCGACGATCAAGGACAATCCGGACTACACCTCAGTGGTCAACCAGCGTCATTATGATCGTCTGAACGCCTATATCGATGACGCGAAGGCCAAGGGCGCCACGGTGGTGCAGGTCAATCCGGCAAAGGAAGACCTGCGCCAGCAGCCGCACCACAAGATTGCGCCGACATTTATCCTCGATCCGACTGACGACATGAAGGTCATGCAGGATGAGATCTTCGGACCGATCCTGCCAGTCAAGACCTACAAGTCGGTCGATGATGCGATAGGTTATGTGAACTCGAAGGACCGTCCCTTGGGCTTGTACTATTTCGGCGAGGACGTCGCCGAGAAGGAAAAAGTGTTGACCCGGACCACGTCGGGTGGCGTGACGGTCAACGACACGATCATGCATGTGGCCATGGAAGACCTGCCATTTGGCGGCGTCGGTCCTTCCGGCATGGGCTCGTATCACGGTCTGGACGGCTTCCGCCAGTTCTCGCATCGAAAGGCTGTCTACAGCCAGCCGACGTCGAACTTCCTTGAGAAGCAGCTCAGGAACATCCGCCCGCCTTACGGCGAAGCGATCATCAAGCAGCTCACTGGAGCGATCAAGCGCTAGGCGACTTCTGACTCCTTCTTGCGCCTGATCAGGTGCTGCGGCACCGGGCGCAAGAGGAAGGCCGGCATATGATCATTGAATGAGGCGGACGATGAACCGGCTGCATCATCAGATCGTTCTGGTGCGCGCTCTCGCTCTGGACGAGGCGCACGGTTCTCACGCGCCGGACGGGCTTCTTGTCGCTTCTGCTGGGGCTTGCCGCGCTCGCGCTGCGGCCTGTCTTCGCGGCGCGGTCTATCCTGGAGCTGCGGCTTTTCCTGCGTGCGGACAGGCTCTGGAGCAGCAACGTTGGTCGCAACAAACTCAGGTGTGACGGTCGCCAGTGAATTGTCAATTGGTTCCATGCTTGCAACGTGCTCGTGGTGTGGACCCTTGTGTGCGTGCCTGTCGCGATCCCGTCCGCGTCCACGGTCTCGTCCGCGACCACGGTCACCGCTTTGCTTGTGCTGCCGGTGGTCGGGTTCGACGTGCAGGCTTGTCATGTCTTCTCGCTCGATTGTCTTGTGGATCAGCGCCTCGATGGCGGCGACGAATTTGGTGTCACGCGGACCGGCCAGCATGATGGCAGAGCCGGGACGCCCGGCGCGCCCTGTTCTCCCGATCCTGTGAACATAGTCATCTGCGCTGATCGGAACGTCATAATTGAACACGTGGCTTACTGCTGGAATGTCGAGACCGCGTGCTGCCACATCACTGGCAACCAGCAACTGAACTTCTCCGGCACGAAACTTGTCCAGCGTGGCTGTGCGAACGCTTTGCGGCAGGTCGCCATGCAGTGCCGAAATCGGAAAGCCATGCTTCGTCAGCGACTTGTAGACTATGTCGACATCGACCTTGCGGTTACAGAAGATAATGCCGTTTACGACCGTCTGACTGCGAATGATCTGGCGAAGGGCTTCTCTCTTCAGCTTTGAATCCGTTGAAGACAGGTTCACTATCTTCTGTTCGATATTCGCCGCGGTCGATGCCGGCTTGGTCACTTCGATACGCTCAGGGTTGCTCAGGAACTGATCAGCAAGCCGCGTGATTTCTGGCGGCATGGTTGCCGAGAAGAACAGCGTCTGACGCGTAAACGGCAGCACCTTGCAGATGCGTTCGATGTCCGGAATGAATCCCATGTCCAGCATGCGGTCGGCTTCATCGACGACCAGGATCTGTACGCCGGTCATCAGAAGTTTGCCACGTTCGAAGTGGTCGAGGAGGCGACCCGGTGTTGCGATCAGCACATCGACGCCGCGTGTGATCTTGGCGTCCTGGTCTTCATAAGAGACGCCGCCGATCAGCAGAGCCATGTTGAGCTTGTGATACTTGCCGTATTTCTCGAAACTTTCGGCGACTTGCGCTGCGAGCTCGCGTGTAGGTTCAAGAATAAGCGAGCGCGGCATGCGCGCCTTGGCGCGTCCCTGCGAAAGCCGCTGGATCATCGGCAACGTGAACCCGGCGGTCTTGCCGGTTCCCGTCTGCGCAATTCCCATCACGTCGCGGCCGCTCAAAACAACCGGGATTGCTTTTTCTTGGATGGGTGTGGGTGTGGTGTATCCGGACTCCACGATTGCGCGGAGCAGTTCGGCACTCAAGCCGAGGCTATCAAACGACATTAGACTTCAATGAACTCCAACGAGAGTGCTTTTGTGTTCCAAGGCCGGAACGTCCTCTCTCGCAGGACAAACCAACCACGTGCGGTGGGCCAAATGGCTTCGAAAGAGCGCCGCGCCAAAACGGCGCGATCTGCTTCGGGGGGCAACATAGTACCAAGACGCAGAATGTCAACTAAAGGTGAACACAAAGTTGCCGCACACGATCTAGAATGCTCGCCTGTGGCGGGAATGGGAGAGCAATATGCGCCGAAACTTGATTTCAGTGACACTGGCTTGGGTTCTTGCAGCGACTATATTGCCAGCCGGTGCCGCAGGACAGGCGCCGCCAAACTATGGCTGCCCCGGACCTGAATACCAGCAATTCAAGTTCTGGGTGGGCGACTGGGATGTGGTCACGGCTGCAGGAAGCAAACCCGCCGGGCAGAGTTCCATCCAGCTGCTGGATGCGGGCTGCGTGATATTCGAGAACTGGAACGGCGCGGTCGGAGGTTCCGGGCATTCGATCAATGTCTTCGACCAGGCCGACGGAAAATGGCACCAGACCTGGGTTGATACCACTGGCAACCAGGTCCACTACACCGGAACATGGACTGGTTTGAAACTCGAGTTTCGAGCCGACGATGTCTCGACGCCACAGAAGTCGCCGGTCTCCCTGACAATGACATTTGAGCCGTTGGCCAATGGCGACGTCCGGCAGTCAGGCACGCAGTCAATCGATGGCGGAAAAACATTTCAGCCGGCATTTGACTTGATTTACAAGCGGAAGAAATAGGACACAAACGAAAGCAGCCTCGAAAGAACCAGAATGAATGGTCCGACACTTCAAGGCATCGCCATCGGCTTCGTGATCTTCTCGATCGCGTTTTTTGTTCTGCAAAGGATCTGGCCTTCGCTTCCCGGGCAGAAGACCTTCCGGAAGGGCTTCGTGACAGACCTCTGCTATTGGCTGTTCACCCCGCTTGTCACGCGCGTGGTCACGCCGGTGGCAGTTGGCCTCGCGCTCATTCCCATTGCGCTCGCCCAGGGCATACCGCTGCAGGATCTCGCAAAGGGCAGGGGTGTACTGGCAGCCCAGCCATTGTGGCAGCAGGCCATACAGATCTTTGTCATCGGCGACTTTATCGGGTACTGGCAGCATCGTTGGTTTCACGGAGGCTGGCGCTGGAGGTTTCATGCCGTCCATCATTCAAGCCAGGAACTCGACTGGCTGTCGTCAGTCCGCCTACACCCCGTGAACGATTTCCTGTCACGCATCCTTCAGGCGGTACCCATCGTGGCACTGGGATACAACGTGGCAGCCGTTGCATTGTTCACCACAGTTGCAACAATCTATGCGATCACGTTGCACGCCAACCTGAGCTGGACCTACGGCCCGTTTCGCTTTCTGGTCGCAAGTCCCGCCTTCCATCGCTGGCACCACACGTCTGCCGCGGAAGGCCAGGACAAGAACTTTGCCGGCTTCTTCCCGCTCTGGGACCTCACATTCGGTACGTTTCATATGCCAAGGGGCGAGCAGCCACACCACTTCGGCACCGGCGATCCCGTCCCCGCAGGTCTTCTTGGCCAACTGATCTATCCGTTCCGAAGGCAGGATGTCTGACACGTGGAGCCTACGCCCAAACGCAAGTCGAAACCCGCCAGGAACGAGCCAGAGGGCAAGTCGACAGGGCGCTGCCTGTGCGGCGCAGTCGAAATCGAGATCGCGCTGCCAGCTTTCTGGGCGTGGCACGATCACTCCAGGGCAACGCAGCGTGCCCACGGTACCGCCTACGCGACATACATCGGTTGCTGGAAATCAAAGGTAAAGGTGATCAAGGGCAAGTCCGCCATTCGGACTATCGAGCTCGATGACGCAAAGCGCCTCCGCAGCTTTTGCTCACGCTGCGGCTCGCCGTTGATGTACGAGCGCAGCCACTCGCCGAAAATGGTGAATCTGCCCCGCGCACTCTTCGACGGACGCACAGGCCGCGAACCGCGCTACCACGTCGGCATCGATCAAGCACCCGAGTGGGCCTATCAATGTGAGCCTCTGACACCGCTCAAGGGCTACCCTGGCGTAATGCAGTCGCGTCCGAGAAAGCGAAAGCTTCGAGAGCAACTCTAGCTTCCAAGGCCTTCAATCACCTTGCGGTATTGATCGGCGTCACCCTCGCTGAAGCAGCAGAACACAATCCGTTCAGGGAAGTTTTCCGTCGCGCAATGGCCGATCACCGTCATCACCGCCACCTTGCTGGCATCCTCGACCGGGATGGCGTACGCGCCCGTTCCCAAACCCGGAAACGCAATGCTTCGGACTTGAAGCCCACGCGCGATCGCAAGCGCGTTTGCATAGCAGAGGCGAAGCAGCCGCCAGACCTCTTCCGGCTTGTGCTGCGCATAAACAGGCGCCACCGTGTGAATGACATGGGATGCCCTCAGTCCGAACCCCGGTGTGATGACAGCCTCACCCTCAGCGCATCGACCAATCGCCATCATGGCGCGGCCGAGTCGCGCACCCGCAGCCTTGTTGATTGCGCCGTCGACGCCACCACCGGGCACCAGTCTCGAATTCGCCGCGTTCACGATCACGTCGACATCCAGCCGAGTGATGTCGCCAACGACAATTTCGAACCGGGAAAGAATATCCTTCATTGTACGAAACCTCTCGGCGTCAGTTCTCGCGCGGACTGCGGTTCGGGACAAGCAGCTTGCGTGCAGGAAAGGTGACAGTGTCACCTGTTGTGTCTTCGTGTTTTCGGCAGGAGGATGCGGCCCGACTGGTTAAAAGGTGACACTTTTGCTCAGAGGTTGCCATCTTCCTTGCTGACTTGGCGCTTGCGAAAACACATCGCCTGTTCAGCCCGATCGCCGCCGGAGTTTTTACGGCAGTGCATATCAGATCGGTCCCGAATTAGGCAAGAACAAAAATAGAACATATTGTCGCAATGTGAATGGCGCTCGGCATTCGGACTTGAGGCAGCTGTCCCGCTTTGCAGTCGCATGAATAACGAAAGCTGCGTTGCCAGCAAATGCATGAGCCAGCAGCGTTCGGGCCTAGCCCGGCACGATCGACACGCCAAAAAGCCGCCATTCGCCATGCCAGACATCAAACAGCAATTCGAACGACACACGTCGCGGCTGGATGTTGAAAGTGCCCGCGACGTAGAGCATCCGCCGCGCCGTCAGCCGAGGCGGCTCGCGGTATTGGGGTTCGACGACAAGCACCGGCAACAGGTCGACGCCCTGCTCGACAAGGTTGGAGAACACGAGGCCAAGCTTTGTCGGTGTGTTCGCTTCACGAAAAGCGGGCGTACCAAGATCACGCAGCACCGTATAGTTGCCAGTCTTGTTGCCCTGGTCGACGGCAATCAATGTGCTGCGCAACAACGCCAGTACTGCCGGAGCCGACGGCACCTTTGGTAGCACAGGCAAGATCACCTTTGCCGGGGAGGCAGGAGGCGCAGCATTCGCCACCGGCGCAACCAGCGCTGCCGACAAAATGAGCATAGTAAACAAAAACCGCATGTCACCTCTTGGGTCAACACACCGGATGTGACGCAATCCGGGGCCAACCGTCAATGGTCAGCCCCGGTTCACTGTCGGTAACCTTAGAACTTGAACGCCATGCCGAATTGAGCGGCCCCGGTCTGACCGCCAGCCGTGCTGTAACCCGCGCTCAGGAGGATGGGAGTTTCCATATCCATCTGGTGCGCGACCCGGAAGGCAACGCCCGTCTCACCCTCGTAATATCCGCCGCCCATGGCAAACCCGGTCTCGCCACGATCAAGTGACAGCATTGGTGTCGCCAAGGCTGTCGTTGCAGCGATACCGCGATTGAGGCCCGTGACCGCGCGGTTCAGCTGATCAAGGTTGATTGCGTCCGTACCAAGTATTCCCATAGCGACGTTCGTGAGGCGCCGCTCGTTACCCACCGCGCCAAACGATATCGTGTTCATCGCGCTGGTCACCGAATTCTCGCCGATTGCGACTGAGCTGCTGTGGGATGCGATCGCGTTGGGGCCCAGTGCCGTGGCGTTGGTACCAAAAGCCCTGGCGCCATCGCCAAAGGCAGCACCACCGTTTGCGGCAAAGGCGAAAGCGCCCACCGCCACGGAGTTGATTGCCTGAGCACCTTGCCCAACTGCAATTGCGCCCGGTCCCGCTGCCAGCGCATCGTGGCCAACGGCAATCGAATTTGTAGCTTGCGCTCGCGCCGTGTCACCAACTGCGACTGAAGACGCGCCGCCCGCAAAGGACTGGTTGCCATAGGCGGCGCTATTGACCCCATTTGCCCAGGCCTGGTTGCCGCCAGCAACCGAACTGCTGCCGCTTGCCAGGCTGAGATTGCCGAACGCTGATGCGCCGACGGCATTGGCAGTCGAACTGTCGCCGACCGCGGTGCTGCTTTGCGAGGTTGCCGCAGCGTTGTTGCCATAGGCTGACGCGTTGATCCCGGTCGCCTGCGCGATATGGCCGAAAGCTGAGGTGAAGGTGTTGTTCGCCAACGCGCCATCACCGCCGGCCGTGCTTGACTGGCCGCTCGCGGTGCTTGAGTTGCCAAACGCCGAAGCGTTGATGCCTGAAGCCAGCGACGCCCGACCATAAGCCGATGTGTTTGTGTTGTTCGCGGTGCTGCCATCGCCTGAAGCCGTGCTTGATGCCCCGCTGGCTGTCGCCGAGTTTCCGAAGGCCGAAGCGTTCACACCAGACGCGTTGGCTGCCCGCCCGAACGCAGACGTGTTCGTATTGCTTGCTTGAGCGCCGTCGCCGAATGCTGACGAACTCTCGCCCGATGCAATGGCGCCATTGCCGACTGCCGTCGAATTGACTCCGCTCGCGCTGGCCCCGTTCCCGAAAGCGCTGGCGTTTGTATTCGTTGCATTTGCGCCATTGCCCACGGCGCTCGAGTTCACGCCCGTGGCTTGCGCACCGAGGCCCAGCGCCATGCTTCCCGACTGCGAAGCGTTCGCGCCATTTCCAACCGCAATCGCGTTTGCGTTGCCGGTCGATGCCTGTGCGCCGCCAAAACCGGCTCCCAGGAGCGAACCGCCTCCCAGTGTGATACCGTCAGTGTAGTTTACACCCGACGCGTCACCCAGGCTGATCCTGCCGTTATGCGCCGTAATGCCCATGTTCGCCGCGATGTTGGACTGCGCAACGATTGTGCCCGTGAATTCGGCGTTACAGTTTGGTTGATCCATCTGGATGCCCTCGACCACCGCGCTGCCGATGCTGAGTCCAGCTCCGACGGCTTGAATGACGATGCCCGGGATTTCCAGCTCGTTCCCGATAAGCGGAACGGCAGCACCGATGATTTCCACCACAAGGCCGGCCGTGTCCGCGGCTGCGCTTGCGACGTTCAGGCCAAAGGCCACTGGATCGAGTTGCTGTGCACACGGCCCCTGCAACCCGAGGCTCGCCATATAGTCGTTGATCGCAATCTGCAGCGCTGCGGCCTTCGCATTCGCAGTCGCTTCCGAGTCGGTGCTGTTGACCTTGTATTGCGGATCCTGCGTCAGCGCATCGATACCCGCCTGTACCGTCGCGGCGTCCGTTCCACCCAAACTGCTTGTGTCGTTGAAGAAATAGCCTGCAGGTGCGCCCGGCGTCGACGATGCGGCAAGCGCCGAACCCATCGGACCAATCGATGCAACCAGGCCCGCCGCCAGAACCGGCACCAGGGTTGAGCGGCGAAGTTTCGCCTTGAAGCTTCCAATCATGATATCCCCCAATCGATGCGCGTTAGTTCAGTTTGTGCGTGAGTTGCAGCAGTACGGAGCTGCCGCGCACGTCCTGCTCTGTCGTGTCAGTCGAGCCCGATGGCGTGGGCAGCGTCAGCTCCACATTGCCAGCGTCGAAATAGCGGTACCCGACGCCCAGCGACGTCTCCTCCGAAATCTCGACATTAACGCCAACACCCATTTGCCAGGCGAAATTGCCGTCAACGCCGTCATAAACAGCGCCGCCGTCGAACTTGCTGATTGCGTAGCCAACGCCACCGCCGATATACGGCGTGAAATTGCTTGCGTTCTTGCAGTCCCACCACGCATTCGCCATCAACGCCCACGTTTGCACGCCACCATCATCGGCAACGGTGAAGTTCGTCGAAAAGTCCGCAGCAAAGGCATAGGTGCCCACACTCGGCGCGTTTGCGACACCCGGCCCAACTGGCACAAGCGGCGCAAGCGGGGTTAGTCCGGCTGGATAGTTGATATTGCCAGCAGGATCGAACACGCTGGAAGCCGTGTCGCTGTCCGTTCCGCCGCCGCTAAGCGTGGCGACACCAAACTTGTTCCGCCGGAGGGACGCTTCCAGCTCGAGCCGCAAGCCCGGCATGATGTTGTCATATTCGCGCCCGACTGACGCTCCGACCACGAATCCGGTGTCGGCATCTGCCCCGCTCATTGCGTAGTTGGTGACTGCCGTGAAGACAAAGGCCAGAGTATGCGGGTGAGGTGCAGGCGCTTGGTGCGTGACTTGCACCGTGCGACTGGAATTGACGATGCCACCGCCACCGGTCGACTGGTCAATGTCGTTGCCCCAGTTCGCGCCGCCGAAGACGGAAAGATAGAGTTGGCCGGCATCGGCCGTGGCCACGCAGGCAAGCAACGCCGCCGCCGCCCCTGAGCTTCGCAGATACGCCTTCATTATGTCCCCCAAATAATCAGCGGTGAAAACTAACAGAGCGCTGTTGGCGTTGCAAACCTGCAAGAAAGACATTCAGGAGAATGGACGCTGTGAATTCACAACGCGCGGATGAGCGATCCGGCTATGTGGTGCAAGAAGAAGGGACATAGTGTCAGGTGTGGTTGGAAAATATTTCCGCGCGCATTTCAGTTACAGCATTCGCGAATGCGGGGAGATTCAACGCTCTCTGGTTGCGCAACAGTGGCCCCGGAAATGCGCCTGAGCCGTGTCAACACCGTCGGCGTGCGCCTGTCGTTCAGGCTTCCCGCGCTGGATGCATGACCCGGTCAATCAGACAGCCGTAATTCGAATGGAGGTCAGTTGTGCCTGTGGAAATTTTTCCACACTTTAAAAAGGGTCTCGATGTTCTGACTTGCGTTTGCGGCTCGCGCGCCCATCAACCGACCCAGTCCGCCACCATGCGCGCAGCATCGGCAATCACCTTTTGATCCTGGTCGCGTATGCCCATGACCGTAGTGCCAGCATCATAGTAAGTCGCGATGATCAGGGGTGGCTGCCGGGGTGGCCAGCAAATGGCAACGTCGTTGTATTTTCCTGGCAAAGCGGTGCCGGTCTTGTCGCCAGCGCGCCAGCCTTTCGGCGGGCCCGCACGAATCCGCTTGAGCCCCGTCTTGGTATCGATCATCCACTCAATCAGCTGTGAGCGTGACGCGGACGCGAGGACCGCACCTGCAAGGATCTGCTCGACCAGCGTCGCCATTGCGTAGGGCGAAGTGGTATCGCGCAGATCGCCAGCATGGAATTCGTTCAACTCCGGTTCGAAGCGATCGATGCGAGATGTGTTATCCCCGTGACGGCGGAAGAACCGCGTCAAACCCGCAGGCCCTCCCAGAAGCTTCAGCAGCAGGTTCGCTGCGGTATTGTCGCTCTGCATTTGCGCCGCTTGGGCAAGTGCCAGGACGGTCATTCCGCCCTTCGACAGGTTCGCCTCCGACACGGGAGAGTTCGCCACGATATCGGCTTTGCCGTAGGCGATCACCTTGCTGAGTTGCAGTTTGCGCTGGTCAGCCAGTTCAAATACGGCGGCCACCAGCGGCAGCTTGAATGTCGAGCACATGGCAAAGCGCTCATCCATCCGGTGCCCGATCACCCCGCCAAAGCGCGTATCGATCGCGCAGACACCAAGCCTGCCCCCAGCACGCTTTTCAAGCTCGGCAAGCAACACACCAACCGGCTTCGCCTTTGCCGCAAATGCTGCAGCTGGAAGCGCCAGCGCACCCGTTATTGCGAACAATGTCTCACGTCGTGTCGTTCTCATCGCATGCACCTCAGTCCTACATTTGAGTATTTGTTGGTGGTCACCAAAGTTCGCCTGCGACGCGGCAAAAATCAATCCGCCCCGTCTACTCCACTCCGCCACACCGTTAGTGGGCGAAGAACTTGCGTCTGCCGGAGCCTTGGCGAAGGCAGCCAGCATTCGGAGGGGAGGCGGTGGTCGAATTCCAAACCGTCCCCAAATGGCAGGTGCGGTCACGGCTTACCCGCGACCATGACATGGTACGCCAGCAGACCAATCGTGCTGTCAACGTGGTTACTTTCGCCGTCAATGCCGATATTTGTCTTTTTTATCGGTAAGTCACCCTGCAAAACAGTTGGAGAATGCCTACTTTACCAGCCACAGCGCGGTGTACGATTTCCACACGAAGTTTACGCGAGACGTTGGAAGCGTAGGATGTGGCCGCAGGGCATTCGCAGCCACACACCAAGCATATCGGAAAAGGGTCCATCCATGGAATTCTCAGACGCAGACGTATTCTCGGTAATCGTCTGGATCGTTTCAATTTGTGGCGTGCTTCTGTTCATCCGGGCTTCGAATATTTTTCGCTACATCCCGAACAACCAGGTCGGTGTGGTCGAAAAGATGTGGTCGACAAAAGGATCGATCGAGCAGGGCTTTATAGCGCTGAACGGCGAAGCAGGGTTCGAGCCAGAGATACTCCGCGGTGGCCTGCATATGTTTTTCCCGTTCATGTACAGCATCCACAAGTCGGATCTGGTGACGGTAGGCCAGGGCAAGATCGCCTATGTGTTTGCGCGCGATGGTGTCCCGCTTGCAGCCTCGCAGGTGTTGGCCGCAAACGACACGGATGAAAAATCCGATTTCCAGAACGTCAGGAAGTTCCTGTCCCATGGCGGACAAAAAGGCCCGCAACGCAAGGTGCTGCGTGAAGGCACCTATGCGATCAACACTGCGCAGTTCGCAATCATTACGGACGAACGCGTGTATGGTCATGCGCTAGGACCCGATGAGCGCCTTGTCCTTGATGCAATGAAGAAGACCCTTGCTGACCGGAGAGGTTTTACACCCGTCATCCTGACGCCTGGCGAGGACATCGTCGGTATCGTCACCACGCACGACGGACCATCCCTGCCACCCGGCGAAATCATCGCGCCAGAGGTCGGGACTGAACTTGCCGATGTGGCGACCTTTCACAACAACTTTCAGGAGCCTGAAAAATTCCTGAAGGCAGGTGGCTTTCGCGGTCGCCAGCTTCAAGTGGTTGTCGAAGGTACCTGGTACATCAACCGTTTGTTCGCGACCATCGAGGAAGTGGAAAAGACCGTCATTCCCGTTGGCAATGTTGGCGTGGTGATTTTTTACACGGGTCCCCACACGGCAGATGTGTCCGGCGACCAGTATCGCCACGGCGAGCTCGTCGCAAGAGGCAGCAGGGGCGTGTGGCAGGAACCACTGTTGCCGGGCAAGTACGCCTTCAATACCTACGCCGGCAAGGTGGAAATCATACCTACCGTGAACTTCATCCTGAAATGGGTGCGCGGCGAAAGTGGCGCGATGAAGCTTGATGAAAACCTTTCCGAAATCTCGCTGATCACCAAGGACGCGTTTGAGCCGACACTGCCGCTCTCCGTGGTCATGCACATTGACTACAAGAAGGCACCCATGATCATCCAGCGTTTTGGCGACGTGAAGAAACTCGTTGAACAGACGCTTGATCCGATGGTGAGCGCGTTCTTCAAGAATATCGGCCAGAAAATGACGCTGATAGAACTGCTTCAAAATCGTGCCGCAATCCAGGAGGAGTCTCTCAGCGAGATGAAAGGCAAATTTACGGCCTATTCGCTTGAGCTCCAGGAAGTGCTGATCGGCACGCCCCGCGCCCCAGCCGGCGACCAGACGATCGAGAACATCCTGATCCAGTTGCGTTCGCGCCAGGTGGCGCGTGAACAGGTCACTACGTATCAGGAGCAGGAAAAGGCGGCCGTGCAGGAGCGTACGCTGAATGAGGCACGCTCTGCCGCAGAGGCACAGTCCAAGCTGACCCAGTCGCTCATCCAGATCAAGGTGCACGAAAATGAAGGTGCAGCCGCATTGGCTCGTGCACAGAAAGACGCCGAAACAGTCAAGGTGACAGCCGCGGCGGTCGGTGAAAGGTCGCGCCTTGAAGGCCAGGGTGAAGCGGACCGCGTCCTCGCCATCGGTACGGCCAACGCCCAGTCGACAAAGTTGTCCGTTGACGCCTATGGCGGCCCGGAATATCGCCTGGCCGAACAGAACTTCTCACGGTTTGCCGACGCGCTGACGAAGATCAACCAGCCGCTCGTGCCACAGTTCCTGATGTCAGGCGCGCAAGGCCAGGAAAACAACGGCGGCATGATCCCGACAGCGATGCTGAGCACGATGTTCTCCCGCATGATGCCAGACGCACTGGAGAAGCTGAAACAGGACGCGCCGAAACCAAATCCGCGCTGAAACGGTGGAAGAGGCGGACCGGTCTCGATCCGCAACACAACTCCAGCGACTGAAAAGATTGCGGGCGTCAGACCCGCAACGTCGCAAAGGGTCCATGGCACCAGGAGTTGGTGCAGAAGATCTCCGCTCCACCAATGGCAATTCGTCTTCGTGCTTGTGCCAGCGTCGCTGGCTGGACCAGCCGCCGGGAGGCAGCGTCATCAAGCTCACACCAAAATCACGAAGGCCATCCGATTCACCCAGACGTTTGCGTGTGCGTAAAGCACAGGGTGCCTCGAAAGGCGGCGGGTTGCGTGGACCCTTTGGCCCAGACACGGTTGCTTCGTCTATCCTGGGCTAGCCTGCGCTGGTGGGCTGGACGCCCAGATGGCGCCGGAACAGCAGGCCGGTCACGGCCCCAAATACCGCCCCGCCGATATGTGCAAAGTATGCGACTCCGCCGCTCTCGCCGGCCGGCATTTCGGTCGTGACACTGATCACCTGCGTAGCGATCCACACGCCTATGAGCAGGATCGCTGGTATGCTGATAACTCGAAACAACGGTGCCAGCACCAATGTCCTGATTTGGTCTCTCGGATAGGTCACCAGATAGGCCCCCATGACAGCTGCCACGGCACCGCTGGCGCCAAGCGCAGGTACGGTCGAGTCTGGTGCGACCCACATTTGGGTCGCCATCGCAGCGATCCCACCCAGCAAATAAAACAGGATAAACCTGCCGGATCCCATGCCCTCTTCGATTGGGGGTGCAAAGGCCCAAAGGAACACCATGTTGCCGATGATGTGCATCCATCCGCCGTGCAGGAACATGGATGTCAGCAGCGTTTCCAGGTGACGTCCCTGCATGATGTCTGCCGGAACCGCCGACCATTGTGCCACGAACGCATTGCCTTGGGTCAGCTCCAGGTAGAATGCGCCAGCGTTGAGCAGAATGACCAGAACGGTCATGAACGGGAAACTCAGAATGCGGCGCGATGCGCTGCCCAGGGGAAACATGGCTGTCCTCCATTAGCTGGCGACTGTTCAACGCGCATGACCCTCTCCAGGTTCCATCGATATCCGCGCGACGGAGCCATGTGGATGCACCTTGCGTTTAACTGCAGACGCGAGGCAGGTTTCAACGCGCTGTCGCATGACAAGGAAACGAGGAAGGACGACTGAGCATGCACACGCTCGGATATTATCTTGGACAGACATGGCGCAGCATCGTCTCGTTCTTCCTTTCCTTTTTCCTTTTGGGTCTCATGGTCTGGTTTACCCCCGACTGGGTGAATTCATTCGTGAAGCTGGCGGGAGACTTGAAGTTCGTCTTGATGGACGCATTTGACGCAATCTTTGGCTATGGTCAGCCTGCAGCGTTGTTCTCGCTCGTTGTCGGCGACACGGCAATCGCGCTCACGATCATGACGCTGTTTACACGCGTCGTCGTCCTCACCCTGATAATGTGGCTTGGCGGATTGATGTTTCGAGAGGCACCCCGGAACGTCACGCGGCCTGACACTGCGGGTGACCTCTTGCCAATCGCAGCCTGACGCAAAGTGTCAAATTCCGTCAATGGAACTGCATTGAGCGCGTGGGCGTTGTGTTGGCATGGCAAACTACCGTGACGACATTGACGAAGCCGATGACGAACCCGTTTTTGTTGGCCGCGCCATCGTTGTGGGCGCTGCGGCAGGAATAACGGCGTTTCTCCTGTTCGTGGCGCAGTCACAAATGGTCAGAGGGAACTACCACTCGAATTCGTGGTCCGAACAGGCAAGCTACGAGCCATCCTACGCCGAACCGTCGCCAGACCGGTACTCTGCCCCACCCGCGACCAACAGCGATCCGGAAAAAAGACAATACCAGGATCAACCTTCACAGGAACAACCGCAACAGGATCAACCGCAGCAGGAACAGCCGTCACAGGCTCAGCCGCGACCAGATGAAAGTGGCGCACTGGAAAATCACAATCCGTATCCCGCGGGCCCAACTTCGCGCTAGCCGCAACGCAGCGTGCTCAACGTGGCAGTATTTGGCAATTATCCCAAATTTCCCATCTGCCTTTACTAAACGTCAATGTCCTTCGCAAACTGCGCGTGCTCCTGGATGTACTGGAAGCGTAATTCGGGCTTCTTGCCCATGAGACGCTCTACCAGGTCCTCGGTCTCTTCTCGGTCGTCGTCCGCCACCATGACCTTCAGCAGAGTGCGCATGCCGGGCTTCATCGTGGTTTCCTTCAACTGCGCCGGCATCATTTCGCCAAGGCCCTTGAAGCGGCTGATGTCGACTTTCGCGTTCGCCTTGAACTCGGTCCGCATCAGTTCGTCCTTGTGTGCATCGTCACGCGCATAGAAAGACTTGCTGCCGTGGGTAAGGCGATAAAGTGGTGGCATCGCGAGATAGAGATGTCCCTTGTCGATCAGCCCCCGCATTTCGCGGTAAAAGAACGTGACCAGCAGTGAAGCGATGTGCGCGCCGTCCACGTCAGCGTCCGTCATGATGATGACTTTGTTATAGCGCAGGTCTTCGGCCTTGAACCGCTCGCCCGTACCGCAACCCAGCGCCTGCACCAGGTCCGAAAGTTCCTGGTTCGAAGCAAGCTTTCCTGCCGCCGCGCTTGCCACGTTCAGGATCTTGCCACGCAGCGGCAGCACCGCTTGCGTGTTGCGGTCACGTGCCTGCTTGGCAGAGCCGCCGGCACTGTCCCCTTCGACCAGAAACAGTTCCGTGTCATCGGAAGTGCTCGACGAACAGTCTGAAAGCTTGCCCGGCAAACGCAATTTTCGTGTCGCGCTCTGGCGGCTTACTTCCTTTTCCTGCCGGCGCTTGATGCGCTCTTCCGCCTGCTCGATGACAAATCCAAGGAGGCGGTTCGCGTCAACTGGCGAGTCGGCAAGCCAGTGATCGAGGTGATCCTTGATCACGCCTTCGACCAGGCGCTGTGCTTCCGAGTTTGACAGCTTGTCTTTTGTCTGGCCCTGGAATTGCGGATCGCGAATGAACACCGACAGCATCGCCTGCGCCTGCGTCATCACGTCGTCAGCTGTGATCTGTGCGGCTTTCCGGTTGTTGACCAGTTCGCCATAGGCACGCAGCGAACGTGCCATCGACGAGCGCAAGCCCGCTTCATGCGTGCCGCCCTGCGGCGTCGGGATCGTGTTGCAGTACGAGCTGGAGAACGGGTCGAGCATCGGTGACCAGGTCACAGCCCATTCAACAATGCCCTTGTTTTCCTTTGACTCAACTCGCCCGGCGAACGGCTTCGGCGTCACAACTGCCGCCTTGCCGATCAGGCTTTCCAGGTAATCGCCCAGCCCGCCGGGGAAGCGAAGCGTCTCTTCGGCAGGCGTCGTGTCATTGCCGTGAATGAGGACGGGATCGCAGGACCAGCGGATTTCCACGCCGCGAAACAGATAGGCCTTCGAACGGGCCAGCTTGTAGAGGCGACCCGGTTTGAAATGGGCATCCGGCCCAAAGATCTTGAAGTCAGGCTTGAAACGGACTTGCGTGCCGCGCCGGTTCTGCACCGCGCCCAGGTCCTTCAGCTTCGTGACGGGCGCGCCGCGCTCGTAGCGCTGCATCCAGAGATTCCGGTCGCGCGCGACTTCGACTTCCAGCCATTCCGACAGCGCATTCACGACTGACGAACCGACGCCGTGCAGTCCGCCGCTGGTTTCATATGCGCCCGTTTGGAACTTGCCACCCGAGTGCAGCGTCGTCATGATGATTTCGAGCGCGGACTTCGGTTTGAACTTGGGATGCGGGTCGACGGGAATGCCGCGGCCATTGTCACGCACGCTCAGGACATTTCCGTCCGCAAGCTCGATTTCAATTCGTGTGGCATGTCCTGCAACCGCCTCGTCCATCGCGTTGTCGATGATTTCGGCCGCCAGATGGTGAAGCGCACGCTCGTCCGTACCACCGATATACATGCCCGGTCGGCGGCGAACGGGTTCAAGCCCCTCAAGGACTTCGATGTCCTTGGCTGAATAGCTTTTCGAGGTTTTGTCGTCGTCGTCCATGCTGAATAGGTCAGACTTCGAAGCTGGTTTGCCCATCGTTACGCCTGTTACTGAGGTAATCTGAATCGGCCCGGACTATAGCGATTTAGCCCGAGAGACAGGCCACCCATTTTGGCCCTCATTCGATGACTATTCAGGAGAACTCTGCCAATTCAGTCGTGGAAAAACATATCCACCGGAGCGTATTGACCCGATTTGGGACAAAGACATGGGGATGCGTTCGTTGCTGGCACGGCAATAACGTCTCGCCGCTCGCACAGGCGAAGGCGGTGTTAACGCCAAACGGGTAAAATGCCTCGACATTGAACCGTTGAACCGCAGGCGAAGTCATGTCCTCAGACCGAAAGGACGCAATTCCGAAAGACACGCTCGAGCGTCTGATCCTGACAAGGCAGCTCGAACTGATTTCGCCACCAACACTGACGACCGTTTTCGGATTGCCAATATGGGCGTTGCTGGTGTCCTGGACGGCGTCAGGAGCCTATCCTTCCATGGGCGTCGCAACATTCGAAACTTGCGCCCTGTGGTTCTGTGCCCTTCTGATCGTTTGCATCCTTGCCTATGCATTGGACTTTGCATATCGGCGGGCACGAAAGGAAACTCTCACATTCGATCCCGGGCCGTGGTCGCGAATGTACACTGCCGTGCTGTCTCTCTTGAGCATTTCGTGGTCCTCGCTGATATGGGTGTTCTGGATTCCTGGAAACGACAAGAACCATCTGGTTCTCACTGTCTTCGTGATCTGCGGCATCATGAATGGCATCATCACCCGCATGCAAAAATTCGACTGCTACATTTACGGATCCGGCGCGGCATTCGCCCTCCTTTGGGTTCGCTGCCTCGCGCTCGACAGTGAAGCTTCGGTTTTGGTGGTGGTAATGGTTCCGCCGCTATTCGTGGCGTTGACGACGGGAGTTCGGACAGCCAGCAGGCAGATTTATGAAAACATTGCCGCACAGATCGAAAACGAGTTCCTGCGAGACGAAAACGCACGCGCACGGGACGAAGCAGAGCGTGCAAGCCGGATGAAAAGCGCGTTCCTTGCCAATATGAGCCACGAACTGCGCACGCCGCTGAACGCGATCCTGGGTTTCTCCGAGATTATTTCATCGCACGCGTTTGGTCCTGACGCCGACGGCAAGTACCGGGACTATGCCGCGGACATTCACGAAAGCGGCAGGCATCTGCTTAACATGATCAACGGCCTGCTTGATGTCGCAAAGATCGAAGCTGGAAAGCTGGAGCTGGACGTTGAATGGATAGGTGCTGGCGACGTCATTCAACAGGCGGCGAAACTCGTCGCAGAAAAGGCTGAAGAAAAGGGCCTTGCACTGAGATTGGACTTTGAACCGCAGGCAGAGCGTCTCCTGGTCGACGAACGCTCGTTCCGGCAAATCGCGATCAATCTGTTGTCGAACGCGGTGAAATTTACTGAACACGGATACATTGAAGCGGCCCTCAAAGTCGTGGATGGCCGAACGGTGTTCTCGGTTACCGACACCGGTTGCGGAATACCCGAAGCCCAGATCGCCCGTGTGTTCGATGCCTTCGAACAGGTTGACAACCGTTATACAAAAGCCAACGCAGGCACCGGTCTCGGCCTGACACTCGTGCGCGCGCTTGCGAAACTGCACGGCGGTGACTGCAAGATTGAAAGTGCCGACGGCAAGGGAACCAAAGTCTCGGTGTTCTTCCCGCAGCCGCACCACCCGAATGTTGTCCGTTCAGGTGCTGTTCAGGCGCGCGTCGCCTAGCCAATGTTCGTGGCATGATCGTGTGTCACAACAATGCGTCAAAACAGTGTCACCGAGATAAACAGTCGCTGAACAGCCAGTGCCAATGAGTTGCTTTGCTTGCGCAGGCAATCGTTGCCACATTCAAGGGGCACCGGCGTATCTGGGAAACCGGAATCGGTGCAAATCGGGGTCGTGGTCTCTCCTCAAGGTCCTGCGGTCGGCCTCGATAGCGGGCTCATCTTTGGTCGGGTGAGCCCGCACCTTTTCAAATGTGATGAAGGTTTCAATCTCAGGACGCTTGCCGGAAAAGCCATTTTCAGGCAAACGGTGCGAACCATGGCGATGAAGCTGCTCACTGTCATTTTTGGCCTCGGGGCGGCACTGTTTGCTGCGCCCGCTGTTGCGGACGTCGTGACCCGCCTGCCGACGCAGGACAAGGTCGTCGCCCTGACATTCGATGCCTGTGAGGCTTATCAGCCGGCGGCATTCGACCGTTCGATTCTTGACTATCTTCTATCGAAGAAAATACCCTTCACGGTGTTCGCCTCAGGCCGCTTCGTCGAGAACAATCTCGACGACATCAGGACTCTGGCCTCGCTCGATTTCGTCGATATCGAGAACCATTCGTGGGATCATCCAAACACGATGAACATGTTCACACCTGCGCATGTGGCCGGCCAGGTGGAACGGGCGACGACGACCATTTTTGAAGTAACCGGCAAACCACCGCAGTTTTTCCGCTTTCCCGCTGGCAACTACAATCCGGGCGGACTGAAGGCGGTCGAGGAGATGGGCTATCACGTGGTGCACTGGCGCTGGGCATCCGGTGATCCCGACAAGCGCGAATCTGGCAACGCCCTCGTCAAGCGAGTGGCCGAGAAGGTGCGCCCGGGCGACATCCTGATTTTTCATATCAATGGCCGCGGCTGGCACACCGGCGAGGCGCTTCCCCGCATCGTGGAAGAACTCACGGCTCAAGGGTACAGATTTGTGCTGGTGTCCGACTATGTGGGTACGCCGCATGACCACTCAATCCCATTGCCAGATGCTTTGTCGACGGCTAAACGCGTGATCACGGCATTTTCAAGGCTGCCACTGCCAATCAACCCCGGCGGAGTAGTCAACTAGCTCGGGAAATTATAGGATCCTCCGGTCAGTCTTTCGCCTTGAATGGAGATCACATGGGGTCCGCGCCAAGCACCAATCGTCGTGTCGTGATGGTCACCAGGGGCATGCCCACGCAGGACGGAGCTGGCGTCAGCCTGACGCGCCTCATCGGCACCCCTGAAATCCCGGATCTCGATCCGATCCTGATGCTCGACAATTTCGGTTCCGACGATCCGAAAGCCTACATCGCGGGATTTCCCCCGCACCCTCATCGCGGTTTTGAGACCGTGTCCTACATGATTGCAGGGACGCTGGAACATCGCGACAACAAGGGCGGACGTGGTCTGATTACCGATGGTGGCGTGCAATGGATGACCGCGGGTAAGGGCGTGGTACATTCCGAAATGCCAGCACAGACCAGCGGCCTCATGCTCGGCTTTCAGCTTTGGCTAAACCTGCCGGCCAAGGAAAAGATGATGACTCCATGGTACCGCGACATCCCCGATGCCTCGATCCCGGCGTTTGAGCCAGCGCCCGGGGTGAGCGCCAAACTCATTGCTGGTTCATGGGGTGGTCGAACTGGTGCGGGCCCTGACCGTGCAACGCTGCCGCTGATCCTGGATCTTGCAGTATCACCGGGCAACAAGGTGACGGTGCCGGTTCCTGATGGCCACAATGGATTTGCATTGGTGTTTCAGGGCTCGGCAACAATAGCAGGCGAAATGATCGAGAAG
The DNA here is from genome assembly GCA_040080835.1 of Micropepsaceae bacterium. Lineage (GTDB taxonomy): Bacteria > Pseudomonadota > Alphaproteobacteria > Micropepsales > Micropepsaceae > SZUA-430. The sequence goes on from JBEBHP010000002.1 coordinate 115,981, forward strand.
GGCAAGCTCGCCGTGCTGTCAAATGTGGGACTTCTGGACGTCGAGGGCGGCAATCAGCCGTCACGCGTCCTGATCGTGGCGGGCAAGCCACTCCGTGAGCCCATTGCCAAGCATGGGCCCTTCGTTATGAACACCGTCGATGAACTTCGCCAGGCCGTCAGCGACTACCAGCGTGGGCTGTTTTAGCACCCCAGAATTGCCACCATGGTCTCTTTGCGGCCGGTGCGGGCTTGATGATGGATTGGGTCGCAGCCTTTGGCGCAGGCAGCGGTGCCAGCTTGATCACCGGCATCTCCTTTGCCAGCTCCGTTTTCTTGGCGCCAAGCGATACCGTGTACTTCTCCGGCAGGAAGCCAACGACCGCAGATATGCCCGTCATCGGCGAAAAGTCGATCTTGTTCAGGCTCTTGCCCATCTCGGTGTCGACTTGCGCCAGCATCGTGCGCCATTGCCTGGCATTTTCGCCATCCATGGTCGCCACCAGGTCTCGCAGCATGCGTTCCGATCCGCGATAGGACGCAAAGCTGTCGAGGTCACTCAGTACGACTTGAATGTAAGGCGCCCTGCAGGCGGCAACAGCCGCTTCCAGCCCATGCAGTTGCAGCTCCAGATGCGGCGGTAGAATCTTCGAAAGCCGCTTGCGCCGTTTGGTTAGTGCTTCCAGCGCCGCATCCTTCTTGCGTATCAACGTCGGACAAAGCGTCCTGGTTTCGGGGTCGTATGTTTCAGACTCCATCGGCTCTTCCACGACCTGAACGTCACGCGGTTCAAACATCGCAAGCCAACCTATGGGTACCCAGTCGCTCGAATGGGCAATCTCGTTTTCAGTTGTCTCATGCGTGAATACCGGCTGCTTGTCCGGTCGACCAATCAGGTAGGCGTAACTCGACATTGCAGAACCCCCGCTGACGCAAATCACTGGTTGGTGCATTGCCTCACAGTTTGATCGCTTCTGCAACGGACTCGCAGCGCTCAACAACTATCGCATTCATTGTCGTTCGCGACGGTCTGGTTCGCACAAAATTAATGGACGGGAGATTCCGCAATCAAAAAGAGCCGGAGTTTCCTCCGGCTCCTGAGTGTTCTGAAACTGCGCGGCTTGTTAAACCGAGTAGTACATCTGGTATTCGATCGGATGCGGGGTGTGCTCATACGCATACACTTCCTGCATCTTCAGTTCGATGTAGCTATCGATGAAGTCGTCGCTGAAGACGTTGCCGCGCTTTAAGAACGCGCGATTGCTGTCCAGATGATCAAGCGCCTCGCGAAGGCTGCCGCAAACCTGCGGGACGTCTTTCAGCTCTTCCGGAGGAAGCGCATAAAGGTCCTTGTCCATGGGCTGGCCCGGATGGATCTTGTTCTGGATGCCATCGAGACCTGCCATCAGCATTGCCGCGTAGGCGAGGTAAGGGTTTGCACCCGGATCTGGGAAGCGCACTTCGATGCGTTTGGCCTTCGGACCCGCGCCGAACGGAATGCGGATCGAGGCTGAGCGGTTGCGCGACGAATAGGCAAGAAGCACCGGCGCTTCAAAGCCCGGAATAAGGCGCTTGTACGAGTTCGTCAGCGGGTTCGTGAGCGCGTTGATCGCCTTGGCATGCTTGATGATGCCGCCAATATAGTAGAGGCACATTTCCGAAAGATCGGCATAGCCTGAACCTGCAAACAGGGGTTGGCCATTTTTCCAGATTGACTGGTGGACATGCATGCCCGAACCGTTGTCGCCCTTGATCGGCTTCGGCATGAACGTTGCCGTCTTGCCATAGGCGGCGGCGACCTGGTGCACGACGTACTTGTAGATCTGCATGCGATCTGCGGTCTTCACGAGCGTCGAGTACTTGAAGCCAAGCTCGTGTTGCGAGGGAGCCACTTCATGGTGATGCTTTTCCGGTTCGATACCCATGTCGCCCATGATGGATAACATTTCCGAGCGGATGTCCTGGCAGCTGTCGACCGGCGGAACGGGGAAATAGCCTCCCTTGATTGGTGGGCGGTGGCCCAGGTTGCCACCTTCGTATTCCGTGCCCGTGTTGTAGGGGCCCTCTGTTGAGTCAATTTCGACCGAACACTTGTTCATCTGGACGCTATAGCGGACGTCATCAAAAATGAAGAATTCAGCTTCCGGGCCGAACATGGCGGTGTCACCAACGCCCGCAGACTTCATGTAGTTTTCCGCGGACCTCGCGATTGATCGCGGGCAGCGGCCATAAGGCTGGTGCGTTGTCGGTTCGAGAACGTCACAGAAAAGGACGAGAGTCTTTTGCGCAAAGAACGGATCGATCACTGCAGAGGCAGGATCCGGAAGCAGTGTCATGTCCGACTCGTTAATGGCTTTCCAGCCGGCAATCGATGAACCGTCAAACATCGTGCCTGTCTCGAACAGGTCCTTGTCGATCAGCGACAGGTCAAAGGTTACGTGTTGCCATTTGCCGCGTGGGTCGGTGAAGCGCAGATCGACGAATTTGACCTCTTCGTCCTTTATTCTCTTGAGTACGGTATCAGCGTTTGCCATGTGCTACTTTTCCTTTGTCTTAAAGCCAGTGTGTTCAGCCAATGCGTTCAGATCGCCTCGTGACCGGTTTCGCCGGTTCTGATGCGGATGACTTCCTCAATCGTTGAAATGAATATTTTGCCGTCCCCGATGCGCCCGGTCCGCGCAGCCCGTTGAATGGCTTCGACCGCGCGATCCACCTGGTCGTCAGGCAGCACCACCTCAAGCTTCACTTTGGGAAGGAAGTCGACCACGTATTCGGCGCCGCGATAGAGCTCCGTGTGACCCTTTTGACGGCCAAAACCCTTGGCTTCCGTAACCGTAATACCTTGAACGCCCACTTCCTGTAGCGCCTCTTTCACTTCGTCGAGCTTGAACGGTTTGATGATCGCTTCAATCTTTTTCATGATAGGCCTGTCAGCTAAAACGCGGTGGAACTTAACCTGCAGCCAACGGCGGGAACATCCAAGATTCTGCCCGCGCGATAGGCAGTTGTGCACAAACTGTGGGCAGCGCAGTGGCGCCTTGCGGCGAGTCTACAGCTTTGCCAAGTTGCGCCAATTCAAGGCAAGGCATCCCTGATGAAACCCCTCAATCCCACTTTTGCAGAACTTGGCACTACCATCTTTACGGTGATGTCGAGCCTCGCCAACCAGCATGGCGCCATAAATCTGGGGCAGGGGTTCCCCGACAGGGACGGACCGCTCGCGATCCGGGAGCGAGCGGCACAAGCACTGATTGAAGGCCCCAACCAATATCCCCCGATGATGGGTATTGAGCCCCTCAGGCAGGCGCTGGCCGCGCACGCAAAACGTTTTTACGCACTGGACTATGACTGGCGCACCGAAATTGTCGTGACGAGCGGCGGCACCGAGGCACTCGCCGCTTCGATCATGGCAGTGGTACGGCCCGGCGACGAGGTTATCCTGTTTGAACCCGCCTACGACTCCTACCGACCCATTATTGAGGCTGTCGGCGGTATTGTGCGTCCCGTTCGCCTTCAGGCGCCCGATTGGGCGCTCGCCGAAAAGGATCTGGCGGCGGTATTCAATGCGAAAACCAAGGCGGTCATCATCAACTCTCCGATGAATCCGGCCGGCAGGGTATTTTCCGATAGTGAATTGCAGCTGCTCGCTGACTATCTGACGAAATTTGATGCCTTCGCAATCTGCGATGAAGTCTACGAACACCTCACCTTTGATGGCCTCGAGCACAAGCCGCTGGCTACATTTCGCGACATGCGCAAGCGCTGCGTCCGCATTGGCTCCGCCGGCAAGATCTTTTCCCTCACGGGATGGAAAGTCGGTTGGATCGAAGGCGATGCGAGCCTGATGTCAACCGTGTCAAAGGCTCATCAATTTATAACCTTCACCACAACCACAGCGCTGCAGGTGGCAGTGGCGCATGGTCTTACAAGTTTCGATGACTACTATTTGAACCTTGCTGCCGAACTGCAGGCCAACCGCGACTATCTCGCCAGGTCGCTGGACGCGCTGGGATTCAAATCGCTGAAAGCACAGGGAACATATTTCCTCACAACTGATATCAGCGGTTTGCGTTTCAATGGTTCCGACCTCGACTTCTGCAAGCACATGACCGAGAAAGCCGGCGTGGCCGCGATACCCTTGTCCGCCTTCTACTCGGCCGATACCGGACAGAAGCTCGTGCGCTTCGCATTTTGCAAGCAGCGCAGCGTTCTCGAAGACGCCGTTCAGCGGCTCTCCAGGCATTTTTCATAATTGCTGAATGGTGCGCCATTCATTCACGAGGAATTTCGACTATGACGACCGACAACACGCCCATTCTGGTTGGCTGCGGGCAATTCACCCAACGCACGGCACAAACCGGAAAGTTCGAGGAAAGCCTCGACCCGATGCAACTTTTGACCAAGGCCGCCGAACGCGCGCTGGCAGATACGGGTGTCGCCGAACTGCTCAAGGCAAAAATTGACAACATTTCCGTCGTACGGTTCACAGCGGACTCATCAGAGGCCGGCAGGCTTCCGATCGGACAGTACAAGAATCCGCCGCGCTCGCTCGGCAATCGCATCGGCGCAAAGGCAGGTCGCGAATATTACACCGCCGCCGGCGGAAACACGCCACAATGGCTCGTCAACCGTACAGCCGAGGAAATTGCAAACGGCGAGACCACGGCTGCAGTGCTCGCGGGCTCCGAAGACCTGGCCTCTCTTATCGGCGCACTGAACAAGGGCATCAAGCTCAACTGGGGCGAAGACTCAGATGGTGAGCCAGTCCACATTGGCGACAACAGAAGAGGATCGAATGACCTGGAAAGAGCGCATGCCCTCTATTTCCCGGTCAACACCTATCCATTGTTCGAGAATGGAATAAGGGGACACAGGGGAAGGACAGTGAAGGAACATCAGCTCGCGATTGGCAGGCTGTTCTCGCCGTTCTCAAGAGTTGCGTCCGAGAACCCGCATTCCTGGTTTCCGAAGTTCCGCACGCCTGAGGAAATTGCGACGCCGGCCGACAACAACCGCTACGTTGGATATCCCTACACAAAATACATGAACGCCATTATCCAGGTCGACATGGCCGCCGCGGTTGTCATGACGAACGTCAAGACCGCTCGCGAACTTGGAATTGCAGAAGACAAGTGGGTCTACCTTCACGGGTGTGCAGATGCGACCGACATTTGGAATGTCAGCGAGCGTGTGAACTACTACTCGTCTCCGGCGATTCGGTTGATGGGCAAGAAGGCCTTGGCCATGGCAGGCAAGTCCGTAAAGGACGTCGATTTCATCGATTTGTACTCCTGCTTTCCGTCAGCAGTTGAAATCGGCTGTGCTGAACTGGGCATTTCGGAAGATGATCCGCGCGGTCTGACTGTCACAGGTGGACTGCCGTATTTTGGCGGAGCTGGAAATAATTACGTCATGCACTCCATTGTCACCATGATGGAAAAGGTTCGCGCCAGGCGTGGAAGTTTTGGCCTCGTTACGGCGAACGGGTGGTACGTGACCAAACACTCGCTCGGCATCTATTCAACCTCCCCGACAAGCGGCCCCTGGAAACGTGAAGACCCAAAAACCTATCAGGCCGAGATCGACGCGATGGTCCGCCCGCATGTCGAAGCGCAGCCGAATGGGGAAGGCACGATTGAAACCTATACCGTGATGCACGATCGCACGGGTCCCAAGTTGGGGATTATTGTTGGACGCCTGCCAAACGGTCACAGATTCCTGGCGCATACCCCCACTGACAAGGCGACACTGATGGACCTGATGGAACGGGACAGCCTGGGCCGAAAGGGTAAAGTGACTGCTGGGACCCCCACCAACACCTTCATTCCACAATAGATCATGGCCAGGCTCTATCTCGTCAGACATGGTGAGCCGACCGGATCGTGGGGTTCTTCACCCGATCCAGATCCGGGACTCTCCGAACTTGGACAGCACCAGGCGCGCATTGCAGCCGACCGGCTGCGCCTGCTCACACCCAGGCAGATCGTGACAAGCCCGTTGCGCCGAGCAGCACAAACAGCGCGGCCTTTGACGGAAGTACTCTCCCTGCCGGCGCAAGAGGCAAGGCCGGTAGCAGAAATTCCAACGCCTGCCACGGTGTCGGTGGAACGTCGGGGCGAATGGCTCAAAGCGGTGATGGCCAGGACCTGGGATGACGTCGAGCCGGAGCTCGTCGAATGGCGCAATGCGGCGATTGATTTTCTGTTGAAACTGGACACCGACACTGCTGTTTTCTCACACTATGTGCTGATCAACGTTGCAGTGGGAGCGGCCATCGGAGACGATCGCGTGCACTGCTTTGCGCCTTCTCACGCGTCGGTCACCATTCTCGAAACGAACGGGCGGGTGCTTTCACTCGTTGAAATCGGAGCGACTGGCGCGAGTGCAATCAAATAGCGTCGAAAGGTGATCTTGGCATGACTGACATTCACTGGATGACCGCAGGACAGCTCGTCTCAGCCTATCGCGACAAGCAACTGTCTCCGGTTGAGGTGACAGAATACCTCTTGGGTCGAATAGACGCGCTCGACGACAAGACCAATGCCTTCTGCTTTCTGGATCCGACAACAACGCTGTCGCAGGCTCAGGCTTCTGAAGAACGCTGGCTCCGTGGCGAGCCACAGGGACTGCTCGACGGCGTGCCAGTCGCGATCAAGGACCTGGTTGTTTCGAAGGGCTGGCCCACCATGCGCGGCTCGAACACCGTCGACCGCAACCAGGCGATGGACCATGATGCACCGTGCGTGGCCCGTCTGCGCGAGCACGGCGCGATTTTCATCGGCAAAACCACCACACCTGAGTTCGGCTGGAAGGCCACCAACGACAGCCCGCTTACAGGCGTCACCCGCAATCCCTGGAATCTTTCCAAGACAACAGGAGGGTCGAGCGGCGGGGCAGGGGCCGCACTCGCCGCGGGGTTCTGCCCGCTTGCTATTGGTACGGATGCAGGCGGCTCCATCCGTATTCCGGCAAGTTTCTGCAGTGTTTATGGGCTAAAGCCAACGTTTGGACGCGTGGCAGCCTGGCCTGCCAGTCCATTCACGAACCTGGCGCACGTGGGACCCATGGCGCGAAATGTTTCCGACAGCGCGATCTTCCTGAATGTCATTTCCGAACCGGACACCCGAGACTGGTACCAGCAGCCGTTTCCTCAGACCGACTTTTCCTGGAACCTCAGCAAGGGGATCAAGGGAGCAAGGATCGCGTTCAGCCCGAGATTGGGCTGGGTGCAGCATCTCGACCCGGAAGTCGAAGACATTGTAACACGCGCTGTAGGTCGATTTGCCGATATTGGTGCTCATGTTGAACACGTGGATCCGCCACTGGGCGATCCTACGGGATTCTTCAGGATTCTGTATTTCTCGAGTGCCGGTTTCCTCCTTGATCAGTACCCGGAGGAAAAGCTTGCGAAACTCGATCCAAACCTCAGGCTGGTGGTGGAAGAGTCGCGAACGATGACGCGGCGCGACTATCAGCAGGCGACAGCTGATCGCGCCGCCTACGGCGCCGGCATGAAGGCTTTCATGGCAAACTACGACTTTCTGGTGACACCAATGATTGCGGTGCCGCCATTTGATACGCCCCAGGTTACGCCACTTACTCCCGACGGGCCTCTCTGGATGGAATGGACTCCATTCTCCTTTCCGTTCGACCTCACGCAGCAACCTGCGGCGAGCGTTCCATGCGGGTTCACCAAATCCGGACTGCCGGTCGGGTTGCAGATTGTCGGCCGGAACGGGGATGATGCGCGCGTCCTTCAGGCAAGCTATGCTCTGGAACAGCTGCTTGGTTTGAGTGAACAGCATCCGAAAGACTATCTCTGAGATGTGGACGCCTGGGCCGGAAGTTCTGACCGTTGCACAGCATGCCGAAGTCGACCGGCTGGCGGCGCTTGCGGGTATCGGCATTGACCAGTTGATGGAAAATGCCGGTCGGCATGTTGCGAATGAAATCGTCAAACGCTGGACGCTAAGGCGCACGACCGTCCTGTGCGGGCCTGGCAACAATGGCGGAGACGGGTTCGTTGTGGCGCGTCATTTGTCGGCTCGTGGCTGGCCTGTCGATGTGGTGAAAGTCGGAAATTATGCGCAGCAATCTGAAGTTGCTGCCAGGATGGCTGCCGCATGGGGTGGAACTTCGCGCAAATTCAATGCTGCTGAACCCATTCACGGTGAACTCGTGGTCGACGCCATATTCGGTGCGGGCCTCTCGCGAGGGTTGGCACCCGAACTGTCCCAGCTGTTTGAAGACATTGACATGGCAGACGTGCCTGTTGTTGCCATCGATGTGCCCAGTGGAATACACGGGGACACGGCGAAATTCCTCGACAAGACGCAGCCTTGGTCAGCGGCGCTCTGCGTTACGTTCTTTCGGCGAAAGCCGGCGCACCTTCTGTTCCCTGCGCGAGGTCATTGCGGCGAAATCATCTGCGTCGACATAGGAATAGGCGACGGAATCCTGAACGCCTTGTCCCAGCTTCCACTCGTGGACGCTGACTATCAGCAGCCCTGCGATGAAATTCGCCGACCCCCGCACCGGACGGAACTTGGCGCTACCACTCACAAATACCGGCGCGGTCACTGCCTGGTCGTAAGTGGTCCCGCCTCTATGACGGGCGCAGCGCGGCTGGCAGCTGTAGCCGCCCTGCGCAGCGGAGCAGGTATCGTGACCGTTGCCGGCCGGGATCTGGCAGTGCCCGTCCTTGCTTCGCAGTTGACGGCAGTCATGGTTCGGGATTTGACGCAGCCCGGATCGCTGGGTGAGGCATTGAAGGATTTGCGTCTGACGTCCTGCGTCATCGGACCAGGTGCGGGAACCGGACCTTCGACACGGCAAAATGTTTTGCAGGTCTTGGCATCGCGCAAGAGCGCTGTTCTCGATGCCGACGCGCTGAGCTCGTTTGCACCCAAACCGCAGGAGCTGTTCGAAGCGATGCACGCAAATGTCGTAATGACACCCCACGAGGGTGAGTTCGAGCGGGTGTTCCCCGGATTACTGGCGCAGTCGAAGAATCGCATCGAAGCTGTTCGGACTGCGGCGCGTCGCAGCGGTGCCGTCGTCTTGCTGAAAGGACCTGATACCGTTGTCTCGGACCCCGATGGCGCGGTAGGAATCAACACCAATGCGCCCGCCGATCTCGCAACTGCAGGTTCGGGAGACGTGCTGGCAGGCATCATCGGAGGCCTGCTCGCTCAAGGTGTGAAGCCGCTTGACGCAGCGAAACTGGGGGCTTTTTATCATGGAGAGTGCGGCAGATTAGCGGGGCCGGGGCTGATTGCAGAAGACCTTCCCGACCGGCTGCCTCAGGCCATGAGCAATCACGCCAATTCGGACGTTCAAGGGGTTTGAGTTTCAGGATCACCCTGCTATGACACCGCCCTTGTTTTCCTACAGGAACGGCGGCACAGCTTGTGCCGGATCTTTTGGGTACGCACGCTGGCTTGAATGAGGCCGCGCGGGCGTGGCGGAACTGGTAGACGCGCTGGATTTAGGTTCCAGTGACGCAAGTCGTGGGGGTTCAAATCCCTTCGCCCGCACCACATGCGCTCTCCCAAAGGATGCGAACGGCGGCCGATTAAATAGAAGCAGGACTGGATCATCATGCAAATTACTGAAACGGTGAATGAACAACTTCGCCGCGAATTTCGCATTACCGTTGCCAAAAACGATTTGGATGCTCGTCTGGTTTTACGCCTTGACGGCATGAAGGGGCAGGTCAGCCTCAAGGGGTTCAGACCTGGCAAAGTGCCGGTCGCGCACCTCCGCAAGACTTTTGGCAAATCGATGATGGGCGAAATTGTCCAGGAAACGGTAGCTGAAATATCTCAAAAGGCAGTGGAGGAGCGCTCGCTCCGTCCGGCGATGACCCCGCGCATCGAGCTCGTCAGTCCGGTCGAAAAAGTAATTGAGGGCGCTGAAGACCTGATCTTCACCATGGGTGTTGACCTGATGCCCGAATTTGCCCTCACCGATGCTGCTCAGATATCGCTTGTTCGGCCAATTGCTGAAGTCGGCGACGAGCAGGTGATGGAGTCCTTGAAGCGCCTTGCTGCCCAGCAGCGCACGTTTGAGCCCAAGGGCGACGAAGCTGTTGCGCAAGATGGCGACCAGGCGGTCATCAACTTCACCGGCAAGATCGACGGAATTCCCTTCGAAGGCGGCACCGCCGAAAACGCCGAACTCGTTCTGGGTTCGGGGTCATTTATCCCAGGGTTTGAAGACCAGCTTAAAGGTGTGAAAGCTGGCGACGCGAAGGTGGTATCAGTCACTTTCCCCGTCGACTATCCGTCAGCCAATCTTGCCGGAAAATTGGCGGAATTTGATGTCATCGTGAAGGAAATCCGGCGCGGTGTGGATGCGGAAGTGGACGAAAGCCTGGCAACGAAGCTCGGCCTCGACAGCCTGGACAAGTTGAGGGACGCTGCACGTTCTCAGTTGTCGAACGAATTTGGTCGCGCGACCCGCGCGCACCTGAAGCGAGCCTTGCTGGACGCGCTGGATGCCAGACACAGTTTTGATCTGCCTTCCGGTATGGTGGAAGCTGAGTTCAAGCAGATCTGGACCCAGGTTGAGCAGGACCTCAAGTCAGGGAATCTTGCCGAGGAAGACAAGGACAAATCGGAAGATGAACTCAAGGTTGAATTTCGACGAATTGCTGAGCGCCGCGTACGCTTAGGCTTGGTGTTGTCCGAGTTTGGCCGCAACAACAACGTCCAGGTGACCCAGGAAGAATTGAACCGCGCCGTGGTGGCGCAGGCGCGCCAATATCCCGGGCAGGAAAACAGGATTTTCGAGATTTATCGCAGCAATCCTGACGCTGTGGCGCAACTCAGGGCTCCGATTTTCGAAGACAAAGTCGTCGATTTCCTCTGCGGTCAGGCAAAGATTACGGACCAGACGGTGAGTCGGGAAGACTTGTTTAAGGATCCCGACGAACTGGCAAAAATTTTGAAGGCGAACTAACTGTTTAAGGTTGCCTTGTATTCTGTTGTGCCTCCCCCTAGCTACGATTGGGGGCTGAGAACGAGGAATTGTGCCCAATGAAAGACGTAAGCGAAACCTACGCGAACTACTACATGCCGTTTGTCATCGAGCAGACTTCGCGCGGTGAGCGCTCATACGACATCTACTCCCGCCTCCTGAAAGAGCGGATCATCTTCGTTTCGGGACCTATCGAGGACACCGTGGCCACCCTTGTGACGGCGCAGTTGCTGTTTCTGGAGGCGGACAATCCCAAAAAAGAGATCTCGATGTACATCAACTCGCCGGGCGGGTTGGTGACGGCTGGTCTCGCGATCTATGACACGATGCAGTACATCCGGCCTATGGTGGCGACTTTGTGCATCGGTCAAGCGGCATCTGCTGCTTCGCTGCTTTTGTGCGCAGGCGAGAAGGGGCAGCGCTACGCACTGCCGAATTCCAGGGTTATGTTGCACCAGCCCTCTGGTGGAGCGCAGGGTCAGGCATCGGATATTTCGCGCCATGCTCAAGAAATACTGAAGCTAAAGCGTCGGCTGAACCAGATTTATGCAAACCACACTGGTCAAAGTGTTGAAATCATCGAAAAAGCGCTGGATCGCGACAATTTCTTGACCGCGGACGAAGCCAAAAATTTTGGCCTGATCGACCAGGTATTCACCAAGAGACCCGCAGGATTGGAAGCGGGGCGGACCGACTAATTCCCGGTCAGATTGAATGAGCACGTTCGGTACACCCGTCATTAATACATTCTTGATCCGTGACCGCTTAGCATGCTCGAATTGACAGTGAAGTAGGCGCATTTCAGATTCGGCATGCGTTTGGCTTTTGTGGGTATTGGGGCGAGATGATTGGCCTGAAATGGCACAAAGTTCGACCTGCGATGGAGAGTTTGAATGAGTAAAAGCGGCAGTGACTCCAAGAACACGCTCTACTGCTCGTTCTGCGGCAAGAGCCAGCATGAAGTCCGGAAGCTGATCGCAGGCCCGACCGTATTCATCTGTGATGAGTGCGTTGAGCTCTGCATGGATATCATCCGTGAAGAGAACAAGACCTCGCTTGTGAAGTCACGTGATGGCGTCCCGACGCCATCGGACATCCGCAAGGTTCTTGACGACTACGTTGTAGGGCAGGACCACGCGAAAAAGGTCCTCTCTGTCGCGGTACACAATCACTACAAGCGCCTGAACCACCAGGCAAAGACCGGTGAAGTCGAAATTGCAAAGTCGAACATCATGCTGATTGGCCCGACGGGTTGCGGCAAGACGTTGCTTGCACAGACACTGGCCCGCATTCTAGACGTCCCCTTTACGATGGCAGACGCCACGACACTGACCGAAGCCGGTTACGTCGGCGAAGACGTCGAGAACATCATTCTGAAATTGTTGCAATCAGCCGACTACAATGTCGAAAAGGCGCAGCGCGGCATCGTTTACATCGACGAAGTCGACAAGATCAGCCGCAAGTCCGACAACCCGTCGATCACACGAGACGTGTCAGGCGAAGGCGTGCAGCAGGCGCTCCTGAAGATCATGGAAGGCACGATTGCAAGCGTGCCGCCACAGGGTGGTCGAAAGCATCCCCAGCAGGAATTCCTGCAAGTGGATACGACGAACATTCTGTTCATTTGTGGCGGCGCATTTGCGGGCCTGGAAAAAATCATTGCGGCGCGTGGTCGAGGTTCATCGATTGGCTTTGGCGCCAATGTTCAGTCAGCGGACGATCGTGGAACTGGTGCGATCCTTCGCGAGATCGAGCCCGAAGACCTTCTGAAATTCGGTCTCATTCCCGAGTTCGTCGGTCGCTTGCCAGTCGTTGCTACGCTTGAAGACCTCGATATCGAAGCGCTGATTTCAATACTGACCAAGCCAAAGAACGCGATCGTCAAGCAGTATCAGCGCCTGTTTGACATGGAAGGCGTTGCACTGAGCTTCTCGGATGACGCTCTCAAGTCCATCTCCCGCAAGGCGATTGCCCGCAAGACCGGCGCGCGTGGGTTGCGTTCCATCATGGAAGCAATTCTGCTCGACACCATGTTTGATCTCCCGGGTATGCGTGGCGTTACGGAAGTTGTGATCAACGGCGAAGTCGCAGAGGGCAGGGCGCGTCCGCTCTTGATCTACGCAGACAAACGTGGTGAAGCGGCTTCGGCGGCCTCCTAGCGAAATTCGCTGGGTATTCCGTCCGGAATTTGCAAGGCCTTGAATGGGGCGTCGATCGCATCCAATTCATGGACTCATTAAGCCATTGTCGTGACGGAGGATTCGGTGTTCATCGCTTGTGCGCCTGACGCATCCGGATTTGGCCCGTCCATTCACGATCGAAAGTAAGGTCAGTCATGAACAACTCTGACGACGACAAGCCGGGCAAGCCATTGCTGGTTTTCCCTGTATTGCCCCTGCGGGACATCGTTGTGTTCCCTCACAAGATCGTTCCCCTTTTTGTGGGGCGCGAAAAGTCCGTGCGCGCTCTTGAAGACGTGGGCCTTGAAGAAAAGCAGATCCTGCTGGTCACCCAGAAGAACCCGGCTCAGGATGAGCCCGGTGAAAACGATATCTACCGCATTGGAACTCTCGCATCCGTCGTTCAACTTTTGAAGCTTCCCGATCAGACCGTCCGTGTGCTGGTCGAAGGCAAACAGCGCGCGCGCATCAAGCGCTTCATCCCGAACGGAAATTTCTTCCAGGTGGAAGCCGAATTGCTGCCGGATATCGTCAGCGACGATGGCGAGATTGAGGCGTTGGGCCGGACGGCATCTGCGCAGTTCGACAACTATGTGAAGCTGAACAAGAAAATTCCACCAGAGTCGCAGGCTGAAGTCCAGCAGATCACGGATCCGTCGAAGCTTGCCGACACCATCGCATCACACCTGACCGTGAAGATCCCGGACAAGCAGGCACTGCTTGAAATGGTCAACGTCGGAGAACGACTCGAAAAGGTTTTCGGCTTGATGGAAGCCGAGATGAGCGTGCTTCAGGTCGAGCGCAAGATCCGTACGCGCGTCAAGCGCCAGATGGAAAAGACGCAGCGCGAGTATTATCTGAATGAGCAGTTGAAGGCTATTCAGAAAGAACTCGGCGAAGGCGAAGAGCAGCGCGACGAACTTGGCGAACTCGAAGATCGCATCAAGAAAACCAAGCTGTCGAAGGAAGCCAACGACAAGGCCATGGCAGAGCTGCGCAAGCTTCGCCAGATGTCGCCGATGTCCGCTGAAGCGACCGTCGTCCGCAATTATCTCGACTGGATCCTCTCGCTCCCCTGGGGCAAGAAGAGCAAGGTCAAGAAGGACATTGCTGAAGCCGAAGCCGTGCTCGATCACGACCACTTTGGTCTGGAAAAGGTCAAGGAACGAATCCTCGAATATCTTGCGGTCCAGCAGCGCGCAGGAAAGCTTCGTGGCCCGATCCTTTGCCTCGTCGGCCCTCCGGGCGTTGGCAAGACGTCACTCGGAAAATCCATTGCCAAGGCAACCGGACGCGAGTTCGTACGCATGTCGCTGGGTGGCGTACGTGACGAAGCGGAAATCCGTGGCCACCGCCGGACCTATATTGGTTCGATGCCGGGCAAGGTCATTCAGGGAATGAAGAAGGCGAAGTCCGCGAATCCGTTGTTCCTGCTTGATGAAATCGACAAGCTTGGGGCGGACTGGCGTGGCGACCCGTCATCGGCATTGCTCGAGGTTCTGGACCCGGAACAGAACGCGACCTTCAACGACCACTATCTTGAAGTCGATTTCGATCTCTCGGATGTCATGTTCATCACGACGTCCAACAGCCTGCGCATGCCGCAGCCGCTGATGGACCGAATGGAGATCATCCGCATCCCCGGTTACACCGAGGATGAAAAGGTCGAAATTGCAAAGCGTCACCTGATCACCAAGCAGACCCAAGCGCATGCACTGAAGGACGGCGAGTGGTCGATCACGGACGCCGCGCTGCTGGATCTGGTTCGCTATTACACGCGGGAAGCCGGCGTTCGCAGCCTTGAACGCGAACTGGCAAATCTGGCCCGCAAGGCGGTAAGAGAGCTGGTGTCGAAAAAGGCAAAGTCGGTACAGGTCACGCCAAAGAACCTTGAAAAATATGCAGGAGTCCGCAAGTTCCGTTTCGGCGAGATGGAGGGCGAAGACCAGGTTGGTGTAGTGACCGGACTTGCCTGGACTGAAGTTGGTGGCGAAACCCTGACCATCGAGGCCGTCATGCTGCCAGGCAAGGGCCGCATGCAGACCACTGGCAAACTCGGTGAGGTGATGAAGGAATCGATTGATGCAGCGAGGTCGTATGTGCGCGCCAAATCGACGACCTTTGGCGTAATTCCGCCAACTTTCGATAAGCGGGACATACACGTTCACGTTCCGGAAGGCGCAACACCCAAGGACGGGCCGTCAGCGGGCGTTGCGATGACTGTAGCTATCGTCTCGGTTCTGACGTCCATTGCGATCCGTCGCGACGTCGCCATGACCGGTGAAGTCACATTGCGCGGCCGCGTGCTTCCAATCGGTGGCCTCAAGGAAAAGCTGCTTGCCGCTCTTCGGGCGGGTATCAAGACAGTGATCATTCCGTCTGAGAATGAGAAGGACCTGGCGGATATTCCCGACAATGTCCTGAAAGGACTGACGATTGTGCCCGTTGCAACAGTCGAGGAGGCGCTGGCCATAGCGCTGGTACGCCAGCCAACACCGGTAACCTGGTCGGAGCCTGCCGATGATGAGCAACCCCGCAAAAAGGGCGAATCTGAGGACCGGGAAGGCGTCGTAGCGCATTAACGATCGCGAAAATCGTGGGTAATTCGGAGGGCTGCAGGGCGGAAAACTGCGGCCCTTCGCCTTTTTCACGGGATTTTGCGCGGAAAACTGCGAAATGGCTTTGACACGGCTCACAGGGCCCTTTATTCCCAACCTCCAAGTTGTGGGGGCAAAACCGCCCTTTTCTGTCATTTGTAACGAGCCCGCGAGGATCCATGAACAAGAACGATTTGATTGGGGCCGTCGCCGATAAGACGACCGTCCAGAAGTCCGAAGTCGAAAAAATCATTGATGCGACATTGGACATCATCACCAACACACTGAAGTCGGGTGACGAAGTTCGTCTCGTTGGCTTCGGCACGTTTGTCGTAACGACACGCAAAGCCGGCACGGGCCGCAACCCGCGCACAGGCGAAGAAATCAAGATTCCGTCGTCCAAGCAGCCGAAATTCCGCGCAGGAAAGCAGCTCAAGGACGCCGTAAACTAACAGCTGGGACAACAAGTCTGCAGTTTATGGGCGCGGGGCCTCAAGCCTTGCGCCCTTTTCTTTTGCGGGTAAGGCCAGTGTTTGCTATCTGGCTGCCTCGCGAATGGTTAGGGCGATTAGCTCAGTTGGTAGAGCGCATCGTTTACACCGATGATGTCGGCGGTTCGAGCCCGTCATCGCCCACCACCCTACGCCTTCGGCTTCGAGTGGCTTACGCCAGTTTGAGCGGGACGGCCTACGGAACGCGGGCCGATTCTCAACATTCCTCTTCACGGCTTTGGGAATTGCGCGAGGTGCCACCTCCCGTCACAATCCCAGTACGCTTCAATTCGTGTTTGCGACGGAGAGGAAAATGTTTCGATTGCTCGCGGTGGTACTGGTCGGCGTCCTTGCCGCCTCAACCGCCCAAGCCAAAGTTGCAGCGCAGAATGCCAGCGGCTTTTCCGTGGCCCTCGAAGCCGACGTGACAGCCACGCCGCAGCAGGCCTGGGACAGTTTCGTCAGCATCGGCAACTGGTGGGACATGGACCACAGCTATTCCCACGATGGCAAGAACATGAAAATGGACCCAAAGCCGGGCGGCGCATGGATTGAAACGCTGCCAAACGGCGGCTTTGTCACCCATCTGACGGTTTCGCAGGCGGCACCCGGTGCACGCCTCGTCCTGAATGGTGGCCTTGGCCCACTCGCCTACATGGGCGTGAACGGAGCGCTGACCGTCGGCTTTGCAAAGACCGCAACAGGCACTCACATCAAGCTGGGCTACGCGGTTGGCGGCTTCGACGCGGACGAATTCAAAACCATGTCAAAAGCCGTGGATGGCGTCTGGACCGTCCAGTTCGCCCGCTATGTCAGCTACGCCAACACTGGCAAACCCTGACCGTCCCAAACTGCGGCGCGTCAAAACTGTCAGCAGAGCTCATCTTCAGCAGCCGCCCGCAACAGCATCAGCCGGAGCGCCCACAAGCGCAAGGAAGGCAGAGGAAAGCGGGGCGGCAGTCCCTGAACCGGCACCGGCAGTTCGCAGCGACGACCACTTAATGTCTCAGCCAGCGCTTTCCCGGCCCAGGTCATGAACGCGACACCATTTCCGTGGCAACCGAATGCGAAACCGACGGTGGGATCTGACGGTAGTGTCCCGACCGCAGGCGTCAGGCGGCGCGTAGCACAAATTAAACCCCGCCAGCTGTGTGTGGTGTTAGAGTGTGCCATTGCCGGAAACATTTTTGCGCGTCGTCGTTCAAGCAGGCGGCGCATCCTTGCAAGCCCCGCAGGACGGCCCGTGGTGTCACCGCGCCCTCCGAACAACAGGCGATTGTCAGGTAGCAGGCGCAAGTACGCGAGATGCGCGCGCGTGTTTGCGGCAGGCAATCGCGTGTGCCACGCTTGCGCGTTCAATACCTCTGGCAAAAGCGGTGGTGTGGTCGTGATGTTGGACATGATTGGCAGCACACGACCGCTCAGCTCAGGCACGAGGGCCTCTGGCAGCCAACCATTGGCCGCCACAATAACTCGCTTTGCGAGAACGGAACCGTTCGCGCTACGAAGTCGGTGACGGCCGCGTTCTCTGATCCATGATGTGACGCGGGAAAAAGAGTGCAATCGGCCGCTCCGCTTCACCACAGCGTTCGCCAGTCCAAGGCAGAATGCCAGCGGATGCAAACCAAAGCCGACGGGCTCGAACAAAGCACCGAATTGCTCGGTGCAGCGGAATGCCTGCGACTCGAAATCCTGTGGCGAAATCATCCGAGCGCCAACTCCCAATCGCTGCAGCAGCGCTGCGTGTGCTTCGAGTTCAGGCAGCCGGGACGGCTTGTGGGCAAACGTCCAGATGCCGGTACCCTGCGCCTGCAAGTCGAAACCTTCCTCCAGCGACAGTTCCTCAACCAGTCTGACCGCATCAATCAGGACACGATAGAACGCCAGAGTGGCCGCTTCACCGTAAATCGACGCCAGTTCCTTTACACCCAGAAACGAGGCGCCCACGCTGCAGAATCCGCCATTGCGTCCCGATGCCCCCCAGCCGATCGCTCCTGCTTCCAGTACGCGAACCTCGATGCCTTGGCGGGCGAGGTGATAGGCCGCAGAAAGCCCGCAGTAACCGCCACCGATGATTGCTACTTCCGCGGTTTCATCGGCGGCGAGCGGTGAGGCAAGAGGAGCAGGAAATTGACCGCGCTCGCTCTCCCATAGGCTGTCGACGTTGTGCTCCCAGTCGTAGAGTGCACTGTGATAGAGCGGCACTACCATTTTTTCCCGGTGAAAGCGGTGTCTTCTGCGTACGGAAACCAGGAAGCGTCTTCGGGAGTTGCCTTCGGGTTGATCACGACAAATTTTGTCGAGCGAAACTGTTCAAGACCTTCGGACCCGAGTTCGCGCCCGATCCCGCTGCGCTTGCGCCCACCAAACGGAGCTGCGTCGTTGTCCAGCAGCGGATTGTTGACCCATACCATCCCGCTCTCGATTTCATCGACCGCCCGCATCGCTTCCTCAAGATCCTTGGTATAGACGTTTGCGCCCAGGCCATACTCTGAACAATTTGCCAGTTCGATGGCCTCGTCGAAGTCTCGCACCTTGACGATCGGCGCAACCGGTCCAAAGCTCTCGCTGTTCACGATATCCATGCCAGCCGTCACATTCGTAAGGACGGTAGGTTCCACGAACCAGCCAAGGTTGAAGCCAGCAGGACGACCTCCGCCTGCAAGCGGTGTGGCACCCTGTTCCAGTGCGCGCTTGAGAACCGCTTCGTATCTGTCGCGTGAGGCGCGCGTGGCCATGGGCCCCAAGTCGATGCGTTCCAGCCCGTTTCCGATACGCAGACGACGTGCTTCGGCCGCAAGCCGTTCGGCAAATTCGTCATGGATCGCATGGTGCACATAGAGACGTTCAGCCGAAGTGCAGACCTGACCGCAATTGAGGAACGACGCAAACGCAGCCCCGCGAACTGCAACATCCAGCGGCGCGGATGGCATCACAATGAAGGGGTCATTGCCGGAAGTTTCCATC
The DNA here is from genome assembly GCA_040080835.1 of Micropepsaceae bacterium. Lineage (GTDB taxonomy): Bacteria > Pseudomonadota > Alphaproteobacteria > Micropepsales > Micropepsaceae > SZUA-430. The sequence goes on from JBEBHP010000002.1 coordinate 135,174, forward strand.
AGGACCGGCTTGAACCGCTCACCGCAGATCCGCCCGACGATCTGCCCCGTACTGACGGTGCCGGTGAATGCCGCGCAATGTGTGCCCGGACTTTCCAGCAAGCGCACTGCAACCGCAGGGCCGCCGGGGACACATTGAACAAGGCCTTCCGGCAGGGTGGCAAAAACGCCCATCATCAGAAGGGTTGTCAGTGTTGTGACTTCCGAGGGTTTGGCGATCACGGCATTGCCGGCTGCAAGCGCCGCGGCAGCCTGCCACGCAAATAGCAGAAGAGGATAATTGTAGGGCATGATCAGGACCGCGACGCCCAGCGGTTCCTTGATCGAGCAATGCAGTTGCCCCGACATGGTCGGCGCGTAAATGCGTCCCATCTCGTGTCGGCCGATTTCGGCGTAATAGTCGAAGGCGCTGATCGTCCAGCTGACTTCGTCCATGGATTCCTTGAATGGCTTGCCCATCTCGCGCGTCAGCGCTTCGGCGAGTCTGGGTTGTGCTTGCCTGATTGCCTGGGCCACCTCATGCAGTTTCTGCGCCCGCTCAAGTCCCGACAGCTTGCGCCACCATTGCTTCTGCACGAGGCCAGCTGCCTCGATCGCTGCGTCAACCGTGTCCGGGTTGCTTTCGCACAGAGTGCCAAGAAGTTGCTCTGTGGCAGGGTCGATTACTGAAGTGCCTTGGCCGGCATTGGCGTTGATCATCCGCCCGCCCAGAAATGCTTTTCCCGATACGCTGCCGAAAATGCTGTTCAAGGCGGGATATCCTCTCAGGCTTCGTCGAACGCGGCCTTCAGCCACTGCTTGACGTTTGCGTTAAAATCCCGAACCGACCCAAGCACAAAAGCCATCCTGTTGCGGTCACCACCGCCGAGATTCTTGATCTCGATAAGACTGGCATTCTTCGGATACTTTTTCAGTGCCAGCCCGACTAGCAGCCCCCGTTTGCTGGGCTTGATCGCCGCGTACTGCTTCAGGCGATACAAGGCGACATAACCCTTGCGAGGGCTTACAGTGCCGCTTCCGAGTTTCGTTGCAAACGCCACCACCTTCTCGTAAATCACCCTCTGGTCTGCAAACGATTTGGCAAAAAGGCCCTGTACCAGCTTGTTGGGGTCTTCTTCACCAAGCGTACCTGCGCCAAATGCGCGCCAGAGAACCAGTCCGGCTCTGGACATGCCCAAACCGTGCTCTGTCCTGAACCAGTTCAGCCGTTCCCTGGTCTTGGAATGCGGGCAGGTCTTGGCCACTTTTACCCAGTGGGATAGCGGCTTTCCCGTTGCTTTTTCGAGGTTTGCCTCAAGCGTCGCCACATATTGTTTGATCTTGTCTGGTTCCTTGTAGGTTTCAGCCATGGTCAATCCGCGCAGGTCCTTGGGTTTGCTTGACACTCGAGAATCCGTTCAGTACACCCACCGCTCTTCGGCGGCCAGAGTTTCCGGGCACGCTGAATTTGCCCTTTGCGGGGGCGTAGCTCAGTTGGTTAGAGCGCCGGCCTGTCACGCCGGAGGTCGCGGGTTCGAGCCCCGTCGCTCCCGCCATTCTTCGCAATCTTTGCGAAGACGGGCAGGCGCAGGACGCACAGTTTCCGGTACGGCGCGGTTCCAGGCATTTTCATCCCAAACTGTCGCAAGAAGCCCACGCCAAAGGGCTTGCTTTGCGTTGCACAATCTTTAGGTTCCCGCACGGAAATGGAATGATTTGAGTGACTCTCCGGCGGGCGAAGGGCTGAACCCAAAGGGTTAAGTGCCAGGGCTAGGCAATCGTCGCGCGCCACTTCTTTAAAAGGGGCAGGGTCTTGCGTTCGCGCACAGCGAGACGCCGAGACTTCGCAATGTGGCTCATGAACAATTTGCTGGCAGAATATCTACCGATCATCCTGTTTCTGGGATTGTCGGGAATACTTGCGCTCGTGTTGATGGTGCTGCCAATGATCCTGGCGCCGTCCAGGCCGGACCCCGAGAAAACGTCTGCCTATGAATGCGGATTCAACGCATTCGACGATGCGCGTATGAAGTTTGATGTGCGGTTCTATCTTGTTGCGATCCTTTTCATCATTTTCGACCTTGAAGTCACGTTCCTGTTTCCATGGGCAATCACCCTTAAGCAGATCGGCCCATTTGGCTTCTGGTCAATGATGTCGTTTCTGGGAATTCTGACCGTCGGATTTGTCTACGAATGGAAAAAGGGAGCTCTCGAATGGGAGTGAACCCCAATAGTCCCGGTGCTCTATCCGCGGCACGGTCAGGCGTCGAAGGTGCGCCACCCGTGGATCCGAACGATCCCTTCTTCCTGGCCGCACGTGAAGCGCTAGACGAGAAAGGCTTTCTGGTTGCACGCGCCGATGACCTGATCACCTGGGCTCGCACGGGCTCGTTGATGTGGATGACATTCGGGCTTGCATGCTGCGCCGTCGAAATGATGCAGGCGTCAATGCCGCGCTACGACCTCGAACGGTTCGGCTTTGCTCCGCGCGCCTCGCCGCGCCAGTCCGATGTCATGATCGTGGCGGGAACCCTGACCAACAAAATGGCACCAGCGCTGCGCAAGGTCTACGACCAGATGCCAGAGCCCAGATACGTCATCTCGATGGGCTCGTGCGCGAACGGCGGTGGATACTACCACTATTCCTACTCTGTTGTTCGTGGTTGCGATCGAATCGTGCCAGTCGATATCTACGTTCCCGGGTGCCCGCCGACAGCTGAAGCGCTGGTCTATGGCGTGATGCTTCTGCAGAAGAAGATCAGGCGCACCGGCAACATTATGCGTTGAGGCGATTGATGGAAGACTTGGTCAAATCACTCAGTGATCACGTCCTGGAAAAGCGCGGTGGCTTCGGCATCACAGCGAAGATCGAGTTCGGCGAGTTGACGATCAGCGCCGCACCCGACACGGTGATTGGGTTGCTGCTGTTCCTGCGCGATGACCAGGCATGCAGGTTCTCGACGCTGATCGACATTTGTGGCGCTGACTACCCTGAGCGCACAAAGCGGTTTGACGTCGTCTATCATATGCTCAGCATGTACCGGAACCAGCGCGTTCGCGTGAAGGTGCAGACCGATGAGCAAACACCTGTTCCCTCCGCGATGGCGGTTTGGCCAGCCGCAAACTGGTTCGAGCGTGAAGCGTTTGACATGTACGGAATCCAGTTCTCCGAGCATCCGGATCTTCGGCGCATTCTGACCGACTACGGCTTCACCGGTTATCCGCTGCGCAAAGACTTTCCGCTCACGGGTTTCGTCGAAGTCAGGTACGACGACGGGCAGCGCCGCGTGGTCTATGAACCGGTCAAACTGGTTCAGGATTTCAGAAAATTCGACTTCATGTCCCCATGGGAAGGCGCCAGGTACGTGCTTCCGGGCGACGAAAAGGCAACCAAACCATGACCGCGGGAACCGAACCCAAAGTCCGGAACATGAATTTGAATTTCGGGCCTCAGCACCCGGCTGCGCACGGTGTTTTGCGCCTTGTGCTTGAGCTGGACGGCGAAGTTGTCGAGCGCGTTGATCCGCATATCGGACTCCTGCATCGCGGCACAGAAAAGCTGATCGAGAACAAGACTTATACTCAGGCGGTTCCGTATTTTGACCGACTGGACTATGTCGCGCCGATGAACCAGGAGCATGCGTTCGCCCTGGCGGTCGAAAAACTCTGCGGAATGCAGGTGCCATCGCGCGCGCAGTATATCCGCGTTCTTTACAGCGAAATTGGTCGTATTCTGTCTCACCTGCTGAACACAACGACACAGGCGATGGACGTCGGTGCGCTGACGCCTCCGCTCTGGGGTTTCGAAGAGCGCGAAAAGCTGATGGTGTTCTACGAGCGCGCATGCGGATCTCGCATGCATGCGGCATACATTCGCCCGGGCGGCGTCCATCAGGACCTTCCACAAGCATTGTTGGATGACATTCACAAATGGTGTGTTGAGTTCCCGCGCGCTATCGACGACATCGAAGGGCTTCTCACGGGAAACCGCATATTCAAGCAGCGCAACGTCGACATCGGCGTTGTAACCGTCGAAGACGCGCTCGCCTGGGGATTTTCAGGCGTCATGGTACGCGGCTCTGGTATGGCGTGGGACCTTCGCCGTGCTCAACCGTACGAATGCTACTCAGACCTCGAATTCGACATTCCGGTTGGCAAGAATGGCGATTGCTATGACCGTTACCTCTGCCGCATCGATGAGATGCGCGAGTCAACGAAGATCATGAAGCAGTGCGTCGAGAAAATGCCGAAAGGTCCGATCAACGAGCCAACCGGCAAATACACGCCACCCAGGCGCGCCGAGATGAAGCATTCGATGGAGGCCCTCATCCATCACTTCAAGCTCTATACCGAAGGCTATCACGTTCCGGCCGGTGAAGTTTACGCCGCCGTCGAAGCACCAAAGGGCGAATTCGGCGTTTATCTCGTCGCGGACGGTAGCAACAAGCCATATCGCTGCAAGATCAAGGCGCCAGGATTTCCGCACCTCCAGGCCATGGACTATTTGTGCAAGGGGCACATGGTGGCCGACGTCTCCGCAATTCTTGGTTCACTCGACATCGTGTTTGGGGAGATTGACCGGTGAGCACGCGTCGCCTCGCGCCCGAACAACCCGCAACTTTTGCATTCACGCCAGACAACAGGGCGTGGGCGCAAAAGCAGATCGCCAAATATCCGCAAGGAAAGCAGGCTTCGGCCGTCGTGCCGCTGCTCTGGCGCGCGCAGGAGCAGAATGGCGGTTACGTGACCGAACCGATGATGCGCGTGATCGGAGAATTGCTTGGCATGTCCCCGATCCGCGTGCTTGAGATCGCAACCTTCTACACCATGTTCAACCTGAAGCCAGTTGGCAAGAATCTGCTGCAGGTCTGCACCACGACCCCGTGCTGGCTGCGCGGTTCCGAAGATGTCGTTGCGGCCTGCAGGAAGCACATCCATCCACACGCCGAAACAGTATCCGCAGACGGCAAGCTGTCCTGGATGGAGGTCGAATGCCTCGGTGCATGCGTAAATGCACCAGTCATTCAGGTCGGCGATGATTTTTACGAAGATCTCGATGGCGGCCGCACGGAAGGTCTGATCAACGACCTGCGCAGTGGCCGTCCGACACGGCCGGGCTCGCAGATTGGCCGTCAGACCTCTGCGCCGGAAGGCGGACCTACGACATTGAAAGAGGTGAAGTCGTAATGCTCTCGGACGCTGACCGCATTTTCACCAATCTGTATGGCATTCATGACTGGCGCCTGGACGCAGCCAAGCGTCGTGGCAATTGGGACAACACCAGGGCATTGATCGAAAAGGGCCAGGACTGGATCATCGACGAGATGAAGAAGTCGGGGCTGCGCGGCCGCGGTGGGGCAGGCTTTCCGACCGGACTGAAGTGGTCATTCATGCCGAAGAAGTCCGATGGTCGCCCATCATACCTTGTCGTAAACGCAGACGAGTCAGAGCCCGGTACGTGCAAGGACCGGGATATCATACGTCACGACCCGCACACTCTGCTCGAAGGCTGCCTGATCGCATCCTTCGCGATGGGTGCACACGCGTGTTACATCTATGTGCGAGGTGAATTCCGACGTGAGTACCAGCGCCTGGATGCTGCAATCCAGGAATGTTACGACGCGGGCCTCTTCGGCAAGAACGCTGCAGGCTCGGGCTGGGACTTCGATTGCCATGTTCACCACGGCGCCGGCGCGTATATTTGCGGCGAGGAAACGGCGCTGCTTGAAAGCCTTGAAGGCAAGAAGGGTATGCCAAGGCTCAAGCCGCCCTTTCCGGCGAACGTCGGCCTCTATGGCTGCCCGACGACGGTGAACAACGTCGAGTCGATTGCTGTGGCCCCAACCATCCTGCGACGTGGCGCTGGCTGGTTTGCAGGCCTCGGTCGTCCGAACAACACGGGCACAAAGGTGTTCTGCATCTCGGGTCACGTGAACAAGCCCTGCAATGTAGAAGAAGAGATGGGTATTCCGCTTCGTGAGCTCATTGAAAGTCATGCCGGTGGCGTTCGTGGCGGTTGGGAAAATCTGCTGGCAATCATCCCGGGCGGTTCATCGGTTCCGCTGCTTCCCAAGGCGACATGCGACACCGTCCTGATGGACTTCGACAGCCTTCGGGATGTGAAGTCGGGACTGGGCACTGCCGCCATCATCGTCATGGACAAGTCGACCGACGTGGTGAAGGCGATTGCGCGGCTGTCACGTTTCTACAAGCATGAATCTTGCGGTCAGTGCACCCCGTGCCGTGAAGGGACAGGATGGATGTGGCGCGTGATGGAGCGCCTGGTCACCGGTGACGCCGACCCAAAAGAAATCGATCTGCTGCTCGAAGTAACATACCAGGTGGAAGGTCACACAATCTGCGCCCTTGGCGATGCAGCAGCCTGGCCGATCCAGGGGTTGTTGCGCCATTTCCGGCCGGAAGTTGAACGACGTATCAACGCAAAGCGTGCCGGCAAGTCTCCGTCAACAATGGCGGCCGAGTAAGACCCATGACCAAGATCATCGTTGACGGAAAAGAAGTCGACGTTCCCGCGGACTACACGCTGCTGCAGGCTTGCGAAGCTGCAGGTGCCGAGATCCCGCGCTTCTGTTACCACGAACGACTGTCGGTCGCCGGCAACTGCCGCATGTGCCTTGTCGAACTGAAGGGCTCGCCAAAGCCAGTGGCGTCTTGCGCCTGGGGAGTTCGCGACTGCAGGCCGGGACCAAACGGCGAAGCGCCTGAGGTGAAAACAAAGTCGCCGCTGGTTAAGAAGGCGCGCGAAGGGGTGATGGAGTTCCTGCTCATCAACCACCCGCTGGATTGCCCCATTTGTGACCAGGGCGGCGAATGTGACTTGCAGGATCAGGCGATGGCCTACGGTCACTCCAAATTCAACCGCTACGAAGAAAACAAACGTGCGGTGACCGACAAGTACATGGGACCGCTCGTCAACACGAACATGACGCGCTGCATTCAGTGCACGCGCTGCGTCCGTTTCGCAGCAGAGGTCGCGGGCGTCGACGAGATTGGTGCGACGGGTCGTGGTGAAGACATGGAAATCACAACCTATCTCGAGCAAGCCGTATCGTCCGAGCTTTCAGGCAATGTCATCGACCTGTGCCCTGTCGGCGCGCTCACATCCAAGCCTTACCAGTTCAACGCCCGCCCGTGGGAGTTGAGCAAGACTGAATCAATCGACGTCATGGATGCTGTTGGCTCAGCCATTCGCGTTGACACGCGCGGTCGCGAGGTGATGCGTTTCCTTCCACGCGTCAATGAAGAGATCAACGAGGAATGGATATCGGACAAGACGCGCTTCGTATGGGATGGCTTGCGCCGCCAGCGTCTGGACACGCCATACCTGCGCAAGAATGGCAAACTGCAACCTGCCACATGGCAGGAGGTGTTCGCCGTCGTCGCCGATCGCGCGAAAACCACGCGGCCCGAACGCATGGCGGCAATCGTAGGTGACCTCGCAAGTGTTGAGGCCGTCAAGGCGCTGAAGGATCTGATGCTCTCTTTGGGCGTCGCAAATCTCGATTGTCGACAGGACGGTGCGAAACAGGGGCACGGACCGCGCCAGGGTTATCTTTTCAACACGACGATCGCCTGCATTGAAAGCGCCGACGCGCTTCTGCTTGTCGGTACAAACCCGCGCTGGGAAGCACCGATCATCAATGCCCGCATCCGCAAAACCTGGTTGCGCGGCGACCTCAAGATTGCTCGCATGGGACCGCGTGTGGATCTGACCTATGCAGTGACCGAACTGGAAAACAGCCCGGCGGACCTGCTGGACATCGCGGCAGGCAAGCATGCTGCCTTTGACATGCTCAAGAATGCCAAGCGCCCGATGTTGATTCTTGGACAAGGCGCCCTTACGAGACCTGACAGTGCCGCGATCCTGGCCGCCTGCGCGCAGATTGCACGCAACACAGGCATGATCGGCCCTTCGGGCGAAAGCGGCTGGAACGGTTTCAACATCCTCCAGACGACAGCGTCTCGTGTGGGGGCGCTCGACATCGGTTTCCTGCCGCACAAGGGCGGCAAGGATACGATCGCTATTCTGGACGCGGCCTCGCGCGGCGATATCGATTTTGTCTACCTGTTGGGTGCCGACGAAATTGACACGAAAAGACTGGGCAAGGCGTTCGTTGTTTATCAGGGCACCCACGGCGATGCCGGCGCTCATCGCGCCGATGTAATCCTGCCTGGCGCCACCTACACTGAGCAGCACGGCACTTACGTGAACACCGAAGGTCGTGTGCAGCTGGCCAAGCGAGCAAACTTCCCGCCGGGTGACGCACGGGAAGACTGGACCATTTTGCGGGCCTTGTCCGAATTCACCGGCAAGAAGCTGCCATACGACGACCTCAACGCACTGCGCCAGCACATGCTGAACGACGCACCCGCCTGGACCGAGCTCGACCGGGCACCGGTATGCCCCGGTGCCGAAGCGCCTGTATGGACAAATATCGGTGTTGCCGGAACGATCACAAAGACACCTTTTGAATACGCGATACGGGACTTCTACCTGACAAATCCGGTCGCAAGGGCAAGCCAGGTCATGGCCGAGTGCAGCGCCTTGTTTGTGAAGCCGCGCGTAGCGGCGGCGGCGGAGTAGGGCGATGCAGGACATGATGACCTGGTGGCATGACTTCTACTGGTCGAACCACACATTGCTGGACTTCGCCGGGCTGGCAGGAATGATCCTGTTGTTCATCGTTCTGTTGCTGATAATGGTTGCCTTTATTCTGCTGTTTGACCGCAAGGTCTGGGCTGCAGTGCAGTTGCGCCGGGGTCCGAATGTTGTCGGACCTTACGGTCTGCTGCAGTCGTTTGCCGACTTGTTCAAGTTCGTCTTCAAGGAATTCGTGATGCCAGCCAGCGCCAACAAGGGCGTGTTTCTGCTGGCTCCGTTGATTACGACGACGCTTGCTCTCGGCGGATGGGCTGTTGTGCCTGTCGCAGATCGCTGGGTGTTTTCGGATATCAATGTGGGTGTTCTCTACATCTTCGCTGTCTCTTCGCTCGGCGTGTACGGCATCATCATGGGAGGCTGGGCATCGAACTCGAAGTATCCGTTCCTCGGCGCGCTGCGTTCTGCGGCACAAATGGTATCGTATGAAGTATCGATAGGCTTCGTGATCGTCACCGTCCTGCTGACTGCAGGTTCTCTGAACCTCTCGAAGATCGTGGCGGCCCAGGAAGGTGGCATCCACCACTGGTTCCTGTTCAGCCATCTGTTTCCGATGGCGATCGTATTTTTCATATCCGCCCTGGCAGAAACAAATCGGCCCCCCTTCGACTTGCCGGAGGCAGAGTCCGAGCTCGTGGCCGGCTTCATGGTCGAATATTCTTCGACACCCTATCTTCTGTTCATGCTGTCCGAGTACGTCAGCATCGTCCTGATGTGCGCCCTCATGACGATCTTTTTCCTGGGCGGTTGGCACGCACCAATTGAAATCGCGCCCTTCACATGGGTACCCGGCATCATCTGGTTTGTGATCAAGATCTGGATGATTTTCTTCATGTTCGCGATGGTCAAGGCCATTGTCCCGCGATACCGCTACGATCAGCTTATGCGTATCGGCTGGAAGTTCTTCCTGCCGATCTCGCTGTTCTGGGTCGTTCTTACTGCTGGCTATTTGATGGCCTTCGACAAGTTGCCCGGATAACCAATGACCCAGTTCCTTCGCACCATTTTCATGTTGGATTTCATCCAGGGTTTCATTCTCGGGATGAAGTACCTGCTCAAACCAAAAACCACGCTGAACTATCCATTCGAAAAAGGCCCTTTGAGCCCACGTTTCCGCGGCGAGCACGCATTGCGCCGCTACGCCAACGGCGAGGAACGTTGCATCGCCTGCAAGCTTTGTGAAGCGATCTGTCCCGCACAGGCGATCACGATTGAGGCTGAACCACGCGACGACGGATCGCGCCGCACGACCCGCTACGACATCGACATGGTCAAGTGCATCTATTGCGGCTTCTGCCAGGAGGCGTGCCCCGTGGATGCAATCGTCGAGGGGCCGAATTTCGAGTTCGCGACCGAAACCCGCGAAGAGCTTCTCTACGACAAGGCCAAACTTCTGGCCAATGGCGACCGCTGGGAACGCGAGATCGCAAGAAACCTGGAACTGGACGCGCCCTACCGATAGGGGCGACGTCCTGCGAAACGAGGAACGACTGACGTGCTGGTGGCGACAATCGCGTTTTATGTTTTTGCAGCGGTGCTGATCATATCAGCGCTGTTGGTCGTAAGTGCGCGCAACCCTGTGCACTCCGTGCTTTTCCTGATCCTTGCGTTCTTCAACGCAGCGGCTCTCTTCATTCTGTTGGGCGCAGAGTTCCTTGCGATGGTTCTGGTGGTCGTGTACGTCGGCGCGGTCGCGGTGCTGTTCCTGTTCGTGGTCATGATGCTCGATATCGACTTTGCAGAGTTGAGACAGGGCTTCCTGACCTATGCGCCGCTTGGCATGGTGATCTGTGGCGTGTTCTTCGCCGAACTCGCGGCAGTTGGCTTTGGTTGGATACTTTCGCCAAACATTGCAACAATCGCATTGCACCCGACACCCACCAACCTCACCAACACGGAAGCACTTGGCCGCATCATCTACACGGACTACGTCCATGTCTTCCAGGGCGCAGGCATGGTCCTGCTGGTCGCCATGATCGGTGCAATCGTATTGACACTGCGCCATCGCGACGGCGTGAAGCGTCAGAGTGCTTCGGCGCAGATCGGCCGCACGCGTGAAAAGGGTGTTGAAATGCGCAAAGTTCGTCCGGGGGAGGGCCTCTGATGGCTGCTATCGGTCTTGGCCACTACTTGGCTGTCGCTGCCGCGCTCTTCACAATCGGCATTCTCGGCATTTTCATCAACCGCAAGAACATCATCATCATCCTGATGTCGATCGAACTGATCCTGCTGTCGGTCAACATCAACCTGGTCGCCTTCTCGTCATTCCTGGGCGACCTGACCGGACAGGTCTTCGCGCTTCTGGTTCTGACAGTTGCCGCCGCTGAAGCAGCGATCGGACTGGCCATTCTCGTCGTCTACTTCCGCAATCGGGGCACGATTGCAGTCGAAGACGTCAACATCATGAAAGGGTAGACGACGTGCTCTACCAGGCAATCCTGTTACTCCCCCTGTTTGGCGCCATCCTCGCTGGCTCCATGGGCAATCGCATTGGCGAGCACGCGGCCGAATACATCGCCACGATCCTGCTCTGTACGGCTGCAATTTTCTCGATTGGCGCCTTCTTCTTCGTCCTGCCGACAGTCGAACAGGGCAAGCCGGTCATCATCCACCTGTTCCAGTTCCTTGACTCGGGCGGCATGCAGGTCGACTGGGCGATCCGTGTCGATGCGCTGACATCAGTGATGCTGGTTGTCGTGACTGGCGTTTCTTCGCTCGTCCACGTCTATTCGATCGGTTATATGCATCACGACGAGCATCGCCCGCGCTTCTTCGCTTACCTGTCGCTCTTCACCTTCGCGATGCTGGCGCTGGTGACCTCCGACAATTTCGTCCAGCTGTTCTTCGGCTGGGAAGGCGTTGGGCTGGCATCCTATCTGCTCATCGGTTTCTGGTACAAAAAGCCGTCGGCGAATGCCGCAGCGATCAAGGCCTTCGTCGTCAACCGCGTCGGTGACTTCGGATTTGCGCTCGGCATCTTCTCGATCTTCATGGTGTTCGGAACCCTGGACTTCGGCACTGAAGCCACTCCCGGTGTATTCCAGATGGCGAAGACCTTTGCCGGCAAGACCTTCATGTTCGCAGGCTACGAAGTCGATATCCTGACCACAACCTGCCTTCTGCTTTTCATGGGTGCGATGGGCAAGTCCGCGCAGTTCATGCTGCACACCTGGTTGCCCGATGCCATGGAAGGCCCGACCCCTGTGTCCGCCCTCATCCACGCAGCCACCATGGTTACCGCCGGCGTGTTTCTGGTTTGCCGTTGTTCACCGCTGTTCGAGCTTGCCCCGTTCGCTCTGGAAGTTGTCACCGTCATCGGCGCAACGACAGCCTTCTTCGCGGCGACCGTCGGCCTGTTCCAGAACGACATCAAGCGCGTCATCGCTTACTCGACTTGTTCGCAGTTGGGCTACATGTTCTTTGCAGCGGGCGTCGGTGCCTACCAGGCCGCCATGTTCCACCTCTTCACTCACGCCTTCTTCAAGGCACTCCTTTTCCTTTGCGCGGGCTCCGTCATCCATGCGCTCAGCGACGAGCAGGACATGCGCCGCATGGGCGGGATCAAGGACAAGATCCCGATGACCTACTGGCTGATGGTTATTGGCACGCTGGCGATAACGGGCTTCCCGTTTCTGTCCGGCTTTTGGTCGAAAGACGCGATCCTTGAAAGCGCGTTCGCTGCTCACACATCTGTCGGCAACTACGCCTTCGCAATGGGTATCGTCGCAGCGGGCATGACGTCGTTTTATTCATGGCGACTGATCTTCATGACCTTCCACGGCAAGTTCCGCGGCGACCACCACGCGCTCGAACATGCCCACGAGTCGCCGATGGTGATGCTGGTTCCGCTGATGCTGCTGGCGGCAGGGGCGCTGCTCGCAGGATTTGCATTCAGCGAACAGTTTCTGGGCCACCACAACACCGAGTTCTGGCGTGGCGCGATAGTGAACCTGCAGGAACATACCGCTCTGGCAGCCCGTCACGAGGTCCCGGACTGGGTCTGGTTCACACCGGGCACCGTCATGATCGTCGGCCTGCTGATCGCATGGTTCTTCTATATCGAGCACCCGGAATGGCCGGCGCAGATGGCCGCCAAAAAGGGCCCGCTGTACATGTTCCTGTACAACAAATGGTACTTCGATGAACTCTATGACTTCCTGTTCGTCCGCCCGGCCAAGCGCCTGGGCTACTTCCTGTGGAAGACCGGTGACGGAACAATCATTGATGGCCTGGGCCCGGACGGCATATCAGCGGGTATTGCCAACTGGACCAAACAGGCAGTCCGCCTGCAGAGTGGCTTTGTCTATCACTATGCCTTTGCGATGCTGATTGGTGTCGCCCTGCTTGCAACCTGGTTCATCGCCAAGGGTGGACTATGAGCAACCTCCTTTCCATCGTCACCTTTCTGCCAATGCTGGGCGTATTGCTCATTATTGGCATGGCACCGGCCGGCAAACCTGGCGACATGCTCGCGCGCCAGATCTCGCTGTTTGCAACCGGTGTCACGTTCATCGTGTCGCTGGTGCTCTGGACGCAATTCGATCCGGCAGTTCCTGGCTTTCAGTTCGAAGAGAAGTACGCATGGCTCGGTGGCAACATCACCTACCATCTGGGCGTGGACGGCATCTCGCTGCCATTCGTGATCCTGACCGCGTTCCTGATGCCGCTCTGCATCCTGGCAAGCTGGACGTCGATCGAAACACGCGTGAAGGAATACATGGTCGCATTCCTGGTACTCGAAACGCTGATGATTGGCGTCTTTACGTCCCTGGATTTGGTGTTGTTCTACCTGTTCTTCGAAGGTGGCCTGATCCCGATGTTTCTCATCATCGGGGTTTGGGGCGGCGCACGCCGCGTCTATGCATCCTTCAAATTCTTCCTCTACACGCTCTTGGGTTCTGTCCTGATGCTGATCGCCGTGATGGCGATGTATGTGACCGCCGGCACATCAGACATTCCGGCGCTCATGGCCTACCACTTCCCGAAGGACATGCAGAACTGGTTGTGGCTGGCCTTCTTCGCATCATTTGCCGTGAAGATGCCGATGTGGCCTGTGCATACCTGGCTGCCGGACGCCCACGTTGAAGCGCCGACTGCGGGCTCGGTCATTCTGGCCGGTATCCTGCTGAAGATGGGCGGCTATGGCTTCATCCGCTTCTCACTGCCGATGTTTCCTGACGCTTCAGTATATTTTGCGAACTTCGTGTTCGTTTTGTCGGTGATCGCGATCATCTACACTTCGCTCGTCGCCCTCATGCAGGAAGACATCAAGAAGCTGATTGCATATTCCTCTGTCGCTCACATGGGCTTCGTGACGATGGGTCTCTTCGCGCTGAACAGGCAAGGTGTCGACGGTGCAGTCGTTCAGATGATCAGTCATGGCTTTGTGTCCGCTGCACTGTTCCTGTGTGTCGGCGTCGTCTATGACCGCATGCATACACGCGAAATCAAGGCCTATGGCGGCCTCGTGAATCGCATGCCGCTCTATGCCACCATCTTCATGGTCTTCACGATGGCCAATGTCGGTTTGCCAGGCACCAGCGGATTTGTGGGTGAGTTCCTCACCTTGGTCGGCGCCTTCAAGGCCAACACTACAGTCGCGATGTTCGCAACCTTGGGCGTGATCCTCAGTGCCTGCTACGCATTATGGCTTTATCGTCGCGTCGTATTCGGGGTGCTCGAGAAGAAGTCGCTGATGGAAATCGAAGACCTGAACAGCCGCGAAATCTTCATACTGGCACCGCTGGTCTTTGCGACGCTGTTTTTCGGCTTCTATCCGAAGCCCATTTTCGACATGACCGGCGCATCTGTGCAGGCCACGCTTGATGGCGTTGAAGGCAAACTGACGACAGCTGAAGCTGGTGAGGGAGAACCCCGATGAGTGGTGCTGTGGACCTCACCCGGTTTGGCGCAGACGTAGCTGCGACTCTGCCTGAAATAACGCTTGCGTGCGGCGCGATGGTTTTGCTCATGATCGGTGTGTTTGCAGGCGACAGGCGCACGAACGTCGTGACATGGGGCTGCGTCGCCTTGCTGGCCGTGGTTGGATATCTCGTGTTGATCGGTGCAGACGGCAAAGTGCTTGCGTTCTCCGGAACGATGGTGATCGACCCGTTCGCGCGCTTCCTGAAAATTCTGGTCCTTGGTGGCTCAGCCATCGCCATGCTGATGTCCGTCGACTACCTGCGTGACGAAAAGCTCACCCGGTTTGAGTTCCCGCTGCTGGTCACCCTGTCGACGCTCGGCATGCTCATGATGATTTCGGCAAACGATCTCATCGTGCTTTACGTGGGTCTCGAACTGCAGAGCCTTGCGCTTTACGTCTTGGCCTCATTTGCCAGGGACAATGCACGTTCGACCGAGGCGGGCCTCAAGTATTTCGTGCTGGGTGCTCTGTCGTCAGGAATGCTGCTGTATGGCGCCAGCCTGATCTATGGCTTCACGGGCGGCACCACATTTGACGGTATTGCACACTCAATAGCCGAAAGCGGGCTGCAGACGGGCGTGATGATTGGCCTCGTCTTCGTGTTGGCGGGCCTGGCCTTCAAGGTTTCGGCCGTTCCTTTCCACATGTGGACGCCAGACGTCTACGAAGGCTCCCCGACACCCGTCACAGCGTTCTTTGCAGCGGCGCCCAAGATCGCTGCCATGGGGCTGTTCCTTCGGGTGGTGTTCGGTCCGTTTGCTGGCGCAGAATCCGCGTGGCTCCAGATCATCATGCCGGTGTCGGTTGCCTCAATGCTTCTGGGTGCGATCGCGGCCATTGGACAGAGCAACATCAAGCGCCTGATGGCTTATTCGTCAATCAGTCATATGGGTTACGCGCTGATCGGCTTTGCAGCCGGAACCCAGGCTGGTGTCCAGGGCGTGCTGACATATCTCGTCATCTATCTCGCTATGACTGTTGGCACATTCGTTTGCATCATGCACATGCGGCGCGACGGCAAGCAGCTGGAAGACATTTCCGAGCTGGCAGGCCTGTCGCAGCGCGATCCAACAACGGCCTACCTGTTGGCAATCCTGATGTTCAGCCTGATCGGAATTCCTCCACTCGCAGGCTTCATGGGCAAATGGTACGTGTTCCTCGCGGCCGTTGAAGCAAAACTCTACGTACTCGCAGCGATCGGATTCCTGTCAAGCGTGATCGGTGCATTCTACTACCTCAGAATCGTCAAGGTCATGTTCTTTGACCCGCCGGCTGCTGCATTCGAAAAGCCAATTGGCACCGTCAATTCAGCGCTTTTGGCATTTTCAGGCGCATTCGTTCTGCTCTTCATTGTGTCGCCACTGGCAGTGACTGACGCCGCCGGATTTGCTGCAAAGAGCCTGTTTCCGTGAGATGAAGACCTCGCATTTGCCGGCCGGTTATGCGCACGCAGTCTTCGACGAGGTCGATTCGACGAACGAAGAAGCAAAACGCAGGGCAACGGCAGGGGAGCGTGGTCCACTATGGATTTCGGCCCAAACCCAGACGGCGGGTCGCGGCCGCAGGGGCAGGGAATGGGTGTCACCGCAGGGCAATCTGATGGCCACTCTGCTGATCGCCCCACATGCCAGCGCTGCGTCTGCAGCAGGACTGTCCCTGGTCGCAGCGCTTGCCGTTTACGATGCGGTCTCATCCTGGATCCCCGATGCTTCCATCAAGGTCAAATGGCCAAACGATGTCCTGGTGAAAGGGCGCAAGGTCTCCGGCATATTGCTGGAGACAGCGAGTTTCGCGGAAGCCGAACATCTGCCATGGTTAGCCATTGGGATCGGCATAAACCTTGTCTCTGCACCAGCGGTTGCAAACTATCCGGCAACGTTTGTTAACGATCACGCTCAGGCACCTGATGCGGCCGAGGCCCTGTCTGTGCTAGCAATGGCATGGGATCGCAGATTCCAGGTCTGGCAACGGCAAGGCATCGAGCCGATCCGTCAGGCGTGGCTCGATGCTGCAGCAGGTCTCGGCCAGGCAATAGAGGTTCGCCTGGCTCACGATAGTCTCTCTGGAACGTTTGAGACCCTGATGGCGGACGGATCACTCCTGTTGGCTCTGCCTTCGGGTGAGAAGCGTACGATCACTGCAGGCGAAGTCTTCTTTGCGCCGTCAAAAGGTTGAATGTATGCTTCTTGCAATAGATGCCGGAAATACGAATATCGTCTTTGCCGTTCATGACGGCAAGGAAGTGCGCGCGCAATTCAGGGCAGTGACAAAAGACAACCGGACTGCCGACGAATACTACGTGTGGTTGACCCAGCTCATGCAGCTTGAAGGAATACTGCCGCACGAAATTACGGCAGCCATTATTTCAAGCGTGGTCCCGCCGTCCCTGTTCAACCTGCGCCGACTCTGTTCCAAATACTTCAAGCAGAACGCAATCGTCATCGGCGAACCTGAAGTCGACCTAGGCATCGCGATCAATGCCGACAGACCCAGGGCAGTGGGTGCCGACCGTCTCGTGAACGCGGTCGCGGGCTTCAAGGACTATGGCGGCGATCTCATCCTGATCGACTTCGGCACAGCCACCACATTCGACATCGTGGGCACCCAGGGAAGCTATGAAGGCGGCATCATCGCACCCGGCGTGAATCTATCGATGGAGGCGTTGCATCTGGCCGCTGCACAGCTTCCAAGGATTGCAATCGAACGACCCCAGTCAGTCATCGGCAGGGACACAATTCCCGCAATGCAGTCAGGCATCTTCTGGGGTTACATTGCCCTGGTCGAAGGCCTCGTCGCGCGCATCAAGGCTGAATACGGCAAGCCCATGAAAGTGATTGGCACCGGCGGTCTCGCGCACCTGTTTCGTCACTCGACGACCGCGATCGAAGTGGTGGATCACGATCTCACCATACGCGGCCTGCGCTATATCTATGAAAGAAACGCCTCTCTGGCGGTAAAACCGGTCGAATGACAAAGCCAAAAACCAAAGTAAAAGTCGACGACGAACTCGTATTTGTACCGCTGGGCGGAGCCGGCGAAATCGGAATGAACCTGAACCTCTATGGGTTCGGTCCCGAGCACAAGCGGCAATGGATCATGATTGACCTCGGCGTGATGTTTGGCGGTGACGACACGCCCGGGATCGACGTGATCATGCCGGACCCCGGCTTCATCGAAGAACATCGTCGCAATCTGCTTGGCATCGTGCTGACGCACGCACACGAAGACCACATCGGTGCGGTGGGTCACTTGTGGGAACGTTTCAAGGTTCCGGTCTACGCGACTCCCTTTACGGCGGCGCTCGTGCGCGGGAAACTTGAAGAGGCCGACATCCTCGAAGATGTCCCGCTCCATGTTGTCCCCCTCGGAGGTTCCCTGAAGCTCGGACCGTTCGAGCTTGAGTTCATCGACATCACCCATTCCATTCCCGAACCAAACTGCATCGTCATTCGAACGCCGCTTGGCACAATACTTCACACGGGCGACTGGAAGATTGACCCAAATCCTGTCGTCGGTCGCAAGACCGACATTGCCGCCCTGAAGCGAGTTGGTGAAGAGGGCGTGCTGGCCGCGATCTGCGACTCGACCAACGTGTTCGTCCCGGGCCGTTCCGGCTCCGAGGCCGACGTCGGCAAGGAGCTGGAAAAGGTCATCGCCGGTTGCAGGGGGCGCGTTGCCGTCAGTGCATTCGCATCGAACGTGGCGCGCATGCAGTCGGTCATCAAGGCAGCCGTTGCCTGCAAGCGTCACGTGTCGCTGGTGGGTCGGTCAATGCACAAGATTGCAAAGGCAGCGATTGAAACCGGGTATCTGAAAGAATTGCCATCATTGATCGACGACGAGTCGGCAGCCGACCTTCCTCCCCATCGCGTCCTTTACCTTTGCACCGGCAGTCAGGGCGAACCGCGCGCCGCGTTGACCCGGATCGCCGCCGGCGACCACCCTCACGTCTCGCTCGGACCAGGGGACACCGTGATCTTTTCCTCGCGTGTCATTCCGGGCAACGAGCGCCTGATCCACGAGATGCAGAACACATTTGCGATGCGTGGCGTCGAAGTCATTTCGGCCGAAGATCATGAAGTGCATGTCTCGGGCCATCCGGCGCGAGAGGAGCTTGCGGACATGTATTCCTGGCTGCGCCCCCAGATTGCGGTTCCGGTCCATGGAGAAGAACGCCATCTGATGGAGCATGTCCGGTTGGCCAAAAGCCTGCAGGTGCCTGAGGCCATTCATGCACCAAATGGTTCGATCGTGCGCCTGGCCCCGGGTCCCGCCACGATCATTGATGAGGCGCCGCATGGACGACTTCATCTTGACGGTTCCATTCTGGTGACCGGCAACGACATTGCCGTAAGGGAGCGCCGCAGCGTGGCGTTCGCGGGCTTCGTCGGCGTGTCAGTGGTGCTTGACGGGCGAAACAAGCCCCAGTCCGAGCCTGGAGTCTTCTGTGTAGGCCTTCCAGCCAACGTGGCTGAGCGTGCAAAGGAGGCGGCCATAGCCGCCCAGGACAAGGTCAGGCGCAGTGACGACGACAACAAGACCGCCGAGGAAATCCGCAGACTGGTACGCCGCGAAATTCAGGACTTCTGGGGCAAGAAGCCCATCGTGAAAGTGGAAATCATTCGCTTGTAGGCGTCGGATTGAACGCAGCGCCAGAGGCGTACAACGCCCAATAAGCGATGATAGACGGCACGATCGACCAGGTCGCAATCACACCAGCGGCACACCGGATCCGTTGAATTCCGTGCATCGACAGTGCTGGCCTGTGTTTTTGATTGCGCCGGTCGGGTGAACTGGCCAATCTCGCAGCATCGAAATTGATCACTTCTCAGGGCTACCCGCCAATGACAAAATCGCTTTCGAATGCCGTGATGGGCGCTGGCCTGGGCCAGACCACCTGGGCCGACTCGCGCTTTCATTCGTGGTGCAGGAACGACGAGGGACACATCACACAAAACGGGTCGTCACACGTGCGTGACTATGCCGGCGCGACTGAAAAAAGTGCGGAAAGACTTCACCACAAAATGACAAACCGAGAATTGAACTGAAAGGACTGAGCCATGTGGCGTTTGCTTCGAATTCTGTTTGCCATTGTCCTGTTTGTGGTTGCCGTGCTTGCCGGCATTTACCTGACCGGCAACACGGTGAATGTCATTGCCTTGCTGGCTGGTCCGCCTAAAGTATGGGATCTCTCGAAAAAAGCTCCCGAGCCGAACTACGCTGACGCGGCTTCGTGGGCGGCGTTTCCGGGCAAGGAAAGCCTGGCCCTGATGACGCCAAAGGGGATTGCCGCAGCGCTGGATCCCAAGGCCGTCGACGTATTCTTCATCCATCCGACCGGCTATCTGAATGGCGGGGACTGGAACTCTCCACTCAACGCCGACAGCAGGACCGAAGAGAACACGAAATGGATGATGGCAAACCAGGCCAGCGCCTTTAATGGTTGCTGCAATGTATTTGCGCCGCGCTACCGCGAGGCGTCGATATTCCGATACCTGAACGCGCCGGAAGACATTGGCCAGAAGGCGATGGACTTTGCCTACGCCGACGTCGTGCGCGCGTTTGAGTATTACATGGCCCATGAAAACAAGGGCAAGCCCTTCATCATCGCAAGCCATAGCCAGGGTTCGACCCACGCCTTTCGGCTGTTGAAGGAAAAGATCGACGGCACCAACCTGCAGGCCAGCATGATCGCGGCCTATGTCATCGGAACGCGCGTCACCAACGTCGAGGCCGCAAGCCTCAAGTCGATCAAAGTGTGCAACAGCGCAGCAGAGACAGGCTGTTTGGTCCACTGGGCGACGTTCGGTGACGGCGGAACGCCGCCATCCGAAATGACTGGTTTGGTATGCGTCAACCCGTTGTCCTGGTCGCGAGATGGTGGGAAAGCAGAGGCCGAGCTGCACCAGGGCGGCGTGCCAGCCAGCGGCAGGTTCTCAGCCAGGATCTGGGGTGACGACGCACCGCAAGGTGTGCAGTTTGAACCCCTTGAAGCCCCGCTGCCCAAAGCAACGTGGGCTGAATGCCGCGACGGGATTCTCTACGTTTCTGACCAGTCATCCACCATTTTCAAAGGTCTCATCATTCCCGGCAAGAACTATCACGGGCTCGACTACCCGTTGTTCCATATGGACATAAGAAGCAATGCGGATGCGCGCGTGAAGGCTTACCTGTCAAAAGCTCTCACGGACGGTTTCGTACCCAAGCCTCAGGAATAATTGGGCGGCCGCTTCTGCATCTGGGACATGACGGCTTCGATCTGGTTGGGCTTGCCGATGATCGAGTCCTGTTCGACGGACTCGGCCAACAGGGCCTGCGCGTCCGTTGCAGCCGGCAGGGCGTTCAAAAGGCGTTTGCCTGACCGGATGGCATCGGGGCTCTTGAGTGTGATTTCTCTGGCCATTGCCATCGCATCCGCATGAGGATTGGCGGACAGTCGTGTTGCGAGACCCATTTGCAGCGCCTCATCGCCAGTGAAGATACGCCCTGTAAATGTCAGCTCCCGCAGCAAGTCTTCCCGAACGAGGTTCCGCAGAAGCACTGTCCCCGCCATGTCGGGCACCAGGCCCCATTTGATTTCCATAACTGACATTTTCGTATCCGGGGCCACGATGCGGATATCGGCGCCAAGTGTCAGCTGGAACCCGCCGCCAAAGGCAACGCCGTGCACGGCAGCGATCACGGGCACGGGAACTTCACGCCAGACCCAGACGGCATATTGCGGGTTGTTTGCGATCCCGTGTGTCCGTGGCAGCAAGCGCCCGACTGGCCGCGTTTCCTTGCCGGCCGCGGCCGTGCGCGCGAAATTGCCAGTGTCCAGACCTGCGCAAAAGGCCTTGCCTTCACCGGAAAGAACAACAACGCGAAGTCCCTTTTCTTCCTTCAGTCGGAGTCCCGCCTCGATGATGCCGCTGAACATGGCATCATCCAGTGCGTTCATCTTGTCGGGTCTCGCAAAGCGCACATCGGCAATGCCGTCCCGGATCTCGACAGTTACCCGATCATTCATGGCGGAGCCCTTCGGTTGATGTCTTTCCCGTAACATCCGGTTTTTTTGGGAACAGGGCAAGTCTTCGCAGATGAATAGCGGCGAATTTGGGTCGAATCCGGGAAGATGCTAGTGCTCCAGTCCCGGAGAGGTTCCACATGACAATAAAGATATTTCTTCTGGCGGTCGCTTCCGCTGTACTCATCATGATCGTGAATGTTGCCATCAGCTTCGGCGTCGTTGCGGGCTACGCATACACTGTAGACCCGGGTCACGATGCGGCGTATTACGAACGAGCGGCACAGTGGATCGCTCCATGGTCCAGCATCGCATTCGGGTGGTTGCTGTTCCTGTTAGTGACCTTTATGGCGACCAGGCGGTCCTGGGTCTCAAACGCGCTTGGCTTTGCCTTCGGCGTCTTCGCGGTCTATGCCGCGATGGACTTGGGCATTCTGGCGGCTGTAGGAGACCTCGCCGCTATTGGCCCGGTGGTATCTGTTTCGCTCACCAGTAAAATGGCAGGAGCAATTGCGGGGGTATACTTGGCCGAACGATTTCAAACCTGAAGGGCAAGCCCATGATCAAAGTTCATCACCTCAACAATTCCCGCTCGCACCGCGTGATCTGGCTGCTTGAGGAATTGGCAATCCCCTACGAGATCATCCACTACAAGCGCGACGCCAGCACGCGCCTTGCGCCGCCCGAGCTCAAGAAGATTCACCCACTGGGAAAGTCCCCCGTGATTACGGATGGTACAACGGTGGTTGCCGAGTCCGGTGCCATCATCGAATACCTGTGCAAAGTCCACGGCAAGGGCAAGCTCTGGCCGGCCGACGGCAGTTCAAACTGGGTTGAACATTCACACTGGATGCATTTCGCAGAAGGTTCAGCGATGCTGCCGTTCCTGCTGGCGCTTTATGTTGGAATGCTGGGTTCGCACGGCGCGCCATTGCAGCCCCGCATCGAAAGCGAAATTGAAAATCACCTGCGCTACATGGAAGGTGCCCTGGCGACCAGGCCTTACTTCGCCGGAAACGAATTGACCGCGGCCGACATCCAGATGTCATACGTCGTCGAAGTAGCAGCGGTGTCCGATCGACTGGCCAACTATCCCCGCCTGAAAGACCTGATCGAGCGCTACCGAAGCAGGCCCGCCTACAAGATAGCCGTCGAGAAAGGCGGCCCCTTGGTATTGATGCGACGCTGACCTATATTAGAGCAGTTCCAAAGAAGGAGATCCCCCATGGACATTGGAATTTCCACGTCCGACCGCGCCGGCATCGCCGATGCGCTGTCCCGCGTGCTGGCTGACACCTACACGCTCTATCTCAAGACCCACAACTATCACTGGAACGTCACTGGTCCGCAATTCAACGACCTGCATGCCATGTTCATGACCCAGTACACGGAGCTCTGGACGGCAGTGGATCTGGTAGCCGAGCGCATCCGTTCGCTCGGACATTTTGCGCCAGGTACCTACAAGGCCTTCGCGAAGCTCACATCGATCAAGGACGAAGATGAAGTTCCGGCTGCACACGCAATGATCGAGAACCTCCTGAAGGGACACGAGGCTGTCGCGCGCAGCTGCCGCGATGCGTTCCCGGTGGCAGAAAAGGCTGGCGACCAGTCATCGATGGATGTGCTGACCCAGCGCCTGCAGGTTCACGAGAAGACCGCGTGGATGCTGCGCAGTCTTCTCGGGAAATAGGCCCTAGCGTACTTGGCGCTCGCGCGCCCTGTACGCGTTCACGCTGCGCTTAAGCGCGGTGCTCGCCGCGCTCTGAAGGCCGGGTTGATCCGACAGGCGCCGGGCCGAGTTCACGATGATCAACTGGTGATCACTGGGCGACATTGCGCTGCTCACGGTGTTGCACGTGCCCGAATAGTTGGCACTTTCACACACTTGCCAGCTTCCAATGCCGTCAACCGCGAGGCTGCCGGCCGAGGCAACCCACCCGGCCGCTGCAAGGTTCGGAGTGTCCTGCGCCAGCACCCGTGCAACGCCGCTGTAGGATTGCTTCGAATACATCGTCAGGACTGACGCGGGTCCACTGGTTGCACTTGCAATCAGTGCAGCCCGGCCGGGTTCATAGGATTCAAATATCCGGTCGAACTGGGTTGATGCCGTTTCAAAACTTTCAACTTCAGTTACGCACATGAAGGAATGAAGGCTTCCCGGCACAAAGTGCAGCTCCATCTTGCCCCTGGCAGTTTGGCTCTTTCCGTTCTCCTCGGAAGTGCCCGTAAAGACGACATTGTGGATTTTTCGCCCGCCCACTTCACGGCTTCCGGTGGAGTTGATCTTGAAGTCCTTGTCCCCCGTCGACTTTAGCGTCTGCCGCCAGAACTCGGGCGTGAGCTCACCTTCGACGAGGCTGTTGATTTCAGCCTGCGATTTTGACCGCGTCTCGGCGATGTCCAGATACAGGCCAATGCACGCGGCGTCGTAACCCGAGCCACCGGTCTTCGACGCTGCCATGACAATGGTGATGACGTCGGCATTGTCCGGCTTGACATACTGCCATCCTTCGGGAACGCCGACCGTGAACCGTCCAGCCGGATCGCGATAGGCCGCGGCGTTCGCATCGAGGCTCATTGCCAGTCCGGCCAGCACAACAATCAGCGAAGTCAAGAATCGCAGCATGGGGAACTCCTTGCGTGGCAGCCCGCTCAGCAGCAGCTGCGAGGCGCGGAGCATGACCGCGTTCGGATCAGACTTCAATCTCACACAAGTCGGAAGTGCAGGGCGGGCGACCCTACACTTTGTGATTTAGGTGCAAATCGCAATTTTCAGTACACAACCACGCTGCGAATTGATTCGCCTCTGCTCATGAGCTCAAAGCCGTCGTTGATCCGCTCTAGCGGCAGCCGGTGCGTAATCAGATCGTCGATGTTTATCTTCCTGTCCATGTACCAGTCGACAATCTTTGGAACGTCTGTCCGACCCCTGGCGCCACCGAACGCCGAGCCTTGCCACACCCGGCCCGTGACCAGCTGGAAAGGCCGCGTCGAGATCTCCTGGCCAGCGCCCGCCACGCCGATGATGGTCGACTTGCCCCAACCCTTGTGACAGCACTCAAGTGCCTGACGCATAAGCGTCGTGTTACCCACACACTCAAAGCTGTGATCGGCGCCACCCTTGGTGAGTTCCACAAGGTGACCCACGATGTCGTCCTTGATGGTCTTGGGGTTGACGAAGTGGGTCATGCCGAACCGTCGACCCAGCGCCTCCCGGGCAGGGTTGACGTCCACGCCCACGATCATGTCCGCGCCCGCAAGTCTCGCACCCTGGATGACGTTCAGACCTATTCCACCAAGACCAAACACGACAACATTCGCGCCAGGTTCGACCTTGGCGGTGAAAATCACGGCGCCGATACCGGTGGTGACGCCGCAACCGATATAACAGATCGTATCGAAGGGCGCGTCTTTGCGCACTTTTGCAACCGAGATGTCTGGCAGCACCGTGAAGTTCGAAAAGGTCGAGCAACCCATATAGTGCAGCACCGGCTTGCCGTTGAGGCGGAAGCGGCTTGTGCCATCCGGCATCATTCCCTTGCCCTGCGTCACACGAATTTTCTGGCAAAGGTTCGTCTTGCGGCTCAGGCAGTAGTCACACTCGCGGCACTCGGGCGTGTAGAGCGGGATGACGTGATCCCCTGGTTTGACGCTCGTGACGCCAGGCCCGACATCGCGAACGATCCCGGCGCCTTCGTGACCGAGGATGGCGGGGAACATGCCCTCCGGGTCGTCTCCTGACAGCGTGAACTTGTCCGTGTGGCAGATGCCGGTGGCCTTGAGTTCCACAAGCACCTCACCGGTTCTCGGTCCATCAAGGTCGACCATCTCGATCGTCAGTGGCTTTCCGGCGGCGTGGGCAACAGCGGCGCGAGTTTGCATTCTGAAAGTTCCCTGGATGTTGAAATCAGAGCAGCCACATGACGGCTGCGAAGACGAGGGCAGCGATCCAGCCCGTTTCAAAAATCATGAGCCCGACCGGGCGCCAGCCAACCTCGATCAGTTTCTTGAACGAGGTCTTCATCCCCAAGGCCGCAATAGCGGTGACAAGGCACCAGCGCGAAACGTCATTCAGGCCCTGCGTAATTTCCTTGGGCAACACACCGGTCGAGTTGACCGCAACCAGAAGTGCAAATCCAAGAAGAAAAGTGGGGATCAGGTTGGTGCTACGCCTTTCGGGCCCGGCGTTCGACTGTGACAGTACAAACGCGATCGTCAGCACGACTGGCAGCAACATGGCTACCCGCAGCATCTTTACATAAGTGGCGATATCTCCGGTCTCCGGCGAGATCATGTAACCTGCGCCAACCACCTGGGCCACATCGTGAATGGTGCCACCCAGAAAAATGCCCGCATGCTTGTTGTCAAATCCAACTGCCGCGACGAACATCGGGTAGATGATCATCGCCAGCGTTGACAGTGCCGTGACCGACACAACGGCCAGGATCGTGTCCCGCTCGCTCTCCTTCGTCCGCGGCAGCACCGACGCGATCGCAAGCGCCGCAGCTACGCCGCATATGGCGACAGCCCCCCCCGACAACACGCCAAAGGTCCAGGACAGCTTCAGCATCCTGGCCAACCCCCATCCAACCAGGATGGTGGTTGTGACCCCGACAATCACCATGAGGACAGGTCCCAACCCCAGGCTCGCAATCTGGTCAAACGTGATCCGTGCCCCCAGCAGTGCAACGCCCAGCCTAAGCACCGTGCGCGAGGCAAACTCGATGCCCGCCACACAGCGCCCTTCCTCGTGGAGGAAGTGAAACGCCATGCCAATCAGCAGTGCGAACAGCATCACCGGCGCGCCGTAGTGATCTGACAGGAAGGTGGACGCGAGACCGATGGTCAGCGCCGTAAGCAGGCCCGGATAGACAGCATGGAGCAGGGCTCCCTGCGGAAAGGCACTGAGCGCCCTGGGTGGCGCAGTGGTCTCCGCGCGGGTGATACCCTCCATGGAGTCCAGAAACTCAAGCTGCTCAAGTTCCGAGCGTTTCGAAGCGTTCGACATGGGAAGGGAAACTAGAAGTTTCTCCAGTCACAATCCAAGGCAAAATATGTCAGCTTCCACTACCCTGACACATCTGGAATGCACAGGATCAACATGCCAAGTTCAATTCTGCCGATAATCATGCTCTCGATATCAAATGTCTTCATGACAGTCGCTTGGTACGGTCACCTGAAGTTCAAGGAACAGCCCCTCTGGGTCGTGATCCTGGCGAGTTGGGGCATCGCTTTCGTCGAATACTGCTTTGCGGTACCGGCGAACCGGTACGGCCACAGCGTCTATTCTGCCCCCGAGCTGAAGACCATGCAGGAAGTCATCACGCTTTTGGTCTTTGTCGCGTTTTCTGTCCTCTATCTGGGTGAGGCGGTGAAATGGAACCACCTTGCAGGCTTCGCCTGCATTGTCGCCGGAGCATTTTTTGTGTTCCACAAATGGTGACAATTGTCCCGAGGCCGTCTCACTGAGGGTCCCCATTGACATTCGTTAGTAAGTGAGTAAACACTAACTAATGGGAAGACCGAAATCGATATCAGACGAAGACTTGCTCGCCGTCGCGCGGGTCGAGTTTCTCCGCCAGGGCGCGTTCGGCTCCACGAAGGAAATTGCGCGCAAGGCCGGCATTTCAGAGGCAGCACTCTTCAAGCGATACCCGACGAAGGCCCAGCTCTTTCTTGCAGCTCTGGTGCCACCTACGCCGGGAATCGAGCCCGTGCTTGAACGTGCCCTTGCCGCCAGGACCGCAAAAACCGGCGTGCAACTGGTTGCAGAGGCCGTGCTCGACTATTTCCGGGTCGCCATTCCAATGATCCTGCCATTGATCACACAGCGCGAGTTTGGCGACACGCATCTGCCGCGAAATTTCCAGACCAATCCTGCGACAAGCCTGCTGGCAGCCGTGTCACGGTACTATCGGGAGGAAATTTCACGCGGCAGACTGGGCACGCCATCACCGGATGCAGCAGCGGCGGCCCTGGTGTCAGCAATGCACAGCGTGGTGCTCTTTGAAATCATGGGCTTTCACGGCGGAACGATGCCGAGGACCGCAATACGCGCCATGGTCGATTCCCTGTGGGATGGCCTCGAACCAAAAGAAAATCGCAAGCGATCGAGAAAAACAGATGGATGATACCGCATTCGGCGATCAAGGCATTGTGTCTGGAGAGCGAACAGCTCCCTGGATCGTTACATGGGGGACGTGGCCGCTGCTGTTTACGATCAACCTGCTGGCGGTGAGCCACGCCATCACATTTCATTGGAACTACAGCCTGACCATGGGCATTTCAATCGGTGCCGCGATTGTTGTGCTTGTGGCGCTCGAATTGATCTATCCCATGGATCAGCGCTGGCGCATGACCTGGCGCACCTTTCTGGGTCGTGACATCAAGTACTTCATTGCAGGTGGACTGACAGGCGCAGCCACCAACTACGCGCTGACCTATGTCGGATTGAAACTCGCAGACGGGCATCCGGGACCGCTCTCGGACTGGTCAATCTGGTACGCGGTGCCTGTTGCAATGTTTGCTTTCGAGTTTTTGCAGTACTGGCAGCACCGCTGGAGTCACGAAGCGGACACGCCTGCCAAGCGATTTTTGTGGAAGACCCATGCGCCGCACCATTTGCCCGAGCAGGTCTATGTCCTGATGCACCCGGCCGGTCACCCCCTGAACTTCATCCTGATCCAGGCAATCATTCGCGTTCCGCTGTTCTATGTGCTGGGCCTTTCACCAGAAGCGATCTTCGTGATCGGCGCCATAACTGGCCTGCAGGGACTGGTATCCCATTGCAACGTTGATCTCCGGGCGGGTTGGTTCAACTACATTTTTTCAGGCACTGAATTGCATCGTTACCATCACAGCGCCGATGTTTCAGAAGCACAAAACTACGCTGTCACTCTCTCACTGCTGGACGTGTTGTTCGGCACATTTGTCTACAAGCCTCGTGAGAAGCCCGCGCGCCTCGGCATCAGCGAACCGCAGAAATATCCTCCTTCGGACGCATTCTGGCGCACGATGCTGTTGCCGTTCAAATCGTAAAAAGCCAGTAGTTACTTCCGGCTCCAGCCGAACAGCCGCCCGAATACTGCATCAAGTGAAAAAACGCCCGGTCCCCGTGTCAGGACAAGCAGCAACACCGTGAACCACATCAGGTGATCGACCCACGCGTCCGGGTAAACAAACACCTCGATGACAAGGATCATGCCAATTAGTGGCAGAGTCGCAAGTCGCGTGAAGATCCCGGCCATCAGCAATGATGATGCACCCAGTTCGAACGTAGCAGCGAGCATCGCGGCGACGTCCGGAGGCAACACCGGCACCATGTACTCCTGCTGGAACAACTGGACCGCAACCTCCCAACTCGCGATCTTTGTCAGACCGGATTTGAAGAAAACACTCGCCACAGAAACACGTCCGATCAGAAGCAGGAGATCCAGCGGAAACGACTCCAGAAGCACCGTGATCCGCGTCCATTCCAGTTGAAGTGAAAGGGCAGGCGTCGTGGCGGCATTGGTATTAGACATCAAAATCTTCCCGAAGTTTGGCATTGCCCGAAAGGCGAGCAAGGATTGAGGGCGGAATGGTTGAGCCGAGCGTGGCTGGCGGACGTTCCTGCGGCAGGGGCAAGTCTTTGGCGCAGCTATCGAGCAGTGCGTATGCTTCTGGACCGATGACCAGAATCGAACTGTCGCCACCTTCGCGGTAGACCAAGAGGTGTGCTGTCCCTGAATTGATATCGACAGCCGGCGCATCTGGCTCAAGTGCGGCACGCCAGATTTGATGCGCGGGAAAACGTGACTGCATGAAACGAAAATCATTTCCCTCATCCGGCGCATGAAAAACCTCGTGGACAAGCCACTCGAGCATTGCAACATCAGCGAGATATGGCAGTCCACTGCACGGAGGAAAGGACCTAATGAAGTCTGCAAACGTTGCCCCATATTCGAACAGGCAGGGGCTCGTGGGTGGCTGGGTGGATATGAATTCGTGTGCACAATAGGCAAAGAAGCGAGGGCTGGTGAGACTTGAAGTCGCCGGAAATACGCTCGCAAGTGATTTTGTGAGCGATCGGAAAAAGTGATTACGATGAATATCAACTCGCAACTCCGCTGCATCGGTTGAGCCGGAAATCAGACCAGGCTGCACCGCGTGTCCCAGCAGCAAGGCGTTCCTGATCGCACGATGCTGTTCAGCGAGCGGCAGCATGGGTTACCTTCCGTTTTGATATGTTGCGTATCGCGTCGGCACGGGCGGCTTCTTCAAGAAGCACCTCAAGCTCGGGCAGTTCGCTGTCCCATTCAACGAGGGCAGGCGCTCCTTCAAAGAAGGCGCCAGCAGTTTCAAACAGGCGCCACACATCGGCGCAAACGGGCCGGTCATGGGTGTCGATGAGGATGGTATCCGCACCGACCTGCACCTTGTCGTGTCCTGCCAGATGCAGTTCGCGGACATGTCGTGACGGAAAGGCCACGAGCGCCGCAAGCGGATCCTGGCCTTCGTTCAGCGCTGTTACATACACATTGTTGACGTCGCACAGTAGCCCGCAGCCCGTGCGCTCGGCGAGCGCTTCAAGAAACTGAGGCTCTGAGATCGTGGAATGAGCGTAGGAAAAATAACGCGAGGGATTCTCGACAAGCAGCTGTCGTCCCAGCAGGCTTTGAACCTGATCGACATGCAAACATGCGAGGTCGAGGGCTTCCTCGGTATAGGCAAGGGGAAAGAGGTCATTTGTGTACACGCCGTCGAGCACAGACACGCTCAGATGGTCTGACACCAGCAAGGGGTCGATGTCATCAACCAGGGTCCGGATGCGTTTCACATGCGCCGCGTCAAGGGTGCTGGAACCGATCGACATGCCCACGCAATGCAATGAAATTGCGTAGTCGGGACGCAACTCATGCAGCATGCGCCGCATCATTCCGCCAGCCAGATGGTTCTCGGCATGCACTTCAATGAAAGGAAGTTCCGGGCGGCGCGAACGAAAAGCGTTGTAGTGCCTTGTACGCAGACCAATACCTGTCGCTGGCAGGCCGGTCTTTGGCTGAATTGATCGGTACATGTCCGCGCCGCCCGGTCAGCTTCACATCGCGGCCAAATTGGCGCCGACGATCTTGCTGCAGGTGCCTGCTGGCACAAAGATCCAGGCAGAGCGCTCATTGTCCCGCTTCGATGT
This sequence comes from Micropepsaceae bacterium, assembly GCA_040080835.1. Taxonomy (GTDB): domain Bacteria; phylum Pseudomonadota; class Alphaproteobacteria; order Micropepsales; family Micropepsaceae; genus SZUA-430. The sequence goes on from JBEBHP010000002.1 coordinate 165,936, forward strand.
ACCGGCGCATGAATTGTTGCCCTGCGACGCACAGTCGTTGTGACCGGCCTTTGCAATGCCGTAGCACTTCTCGAACTTGTAGGACGGTGCAGCCGCAGGGCCCGCATTGGCAAGCGTGACCACGCCACTCGTGGCAAGAGCGCCGACAATTGCGGTAGCAACGACAAAACTGGAACTTAACTTCATGGACATCTCCTGTTGGTTTCGAAGCGCAGTCTTGTGGTCTTCCCCAAACACACGTCCCGGGCCGAGCCTTTCTTGCGCTCACAGCCCTTTTCGCCAGCATGGGTCGAAAAGTTTCGATCTCACGCGTTCGTGATCTTTCCAGCCCGGACCTACATTTTGTCGGGGCAAGTGGTAAAACCACACCACGTCTCCAATTAGACTCCGATGGTGGCTGGTGATTCGGGGACCAGCACTGAGACTGGGGAGTCTGTGATGACTGCATTGCGCGGCCTTGTGCTCTGCGCGTTCACTGCGTTGCTTGTCGCGTGCTCGTCATTGCGCGCGCAGCAGAACCCGCCGCTTGAGACTGCAATCCACGGACCTGCGTACAAGATCACGACCATTCCGGACGAAACCTCACCCGAACTCTTTGTCGCGCTCGCATTCTCGGGAGGCGGCAAGCGGTCTTCCGCGTTTGGGTACGGCGTGCTCACGGCGCTCCGCGAAGTTGCTGTCGATTACGGCAGGGGTTCGAAGAAATTCTCGAACGAAGTCGACGTGGTCACAGGCGTGTCAGGCGGCAGCTTCACGGCATCCGCTTTCGCGCTCAAACGCGATGCGCTTTTCGACTCATATACCGACGATTTTCTGAAATACGACCTGAATGCCGATATATTCGGCATTTACCTACTGCCATGGCACTGGGACTGGCTGTTTAATCCCAACTGGGGAACGAACGATGAGATGGCGCGCGTCTACGACGAACTGCTGTTCAAGGGATCAGACTATGGGCAACTCGCCAAGCTCGGACGTCCCTTTCTCGGCGTGCAGGCAACCGATTTTGCAAACGAGGCGCCCTTCGTGTTCAGCCAGGATACGTTCGACTGGATCTGCTCGGATATCACCACATTGCCACTGTCTCGAGCTGTGGCGGCATCCAATGGTTTTCCCGTGCTGTTCTCGCCAATCAGCCTCAAGAACTACGCCTACGACAAGACGCAGTCATGCACGCGTCCGTCGTGGGTCGATGAGTATCTGAAGATCGACGACGAGTTCTCACGCCGCCGCCATCTCGCCGAACTGGCGGAGTCTTACCTGGAAAAGCGCGACAGTGCTTACGTGCATCTGCTTGACGGAGGCGTGTCCGACAATCTGGCCCTGCGTGGCCTGATCCAGCTGATGGCACCCGTCACCGAAGAAGCGGCCGACGAACCGGAACGAATGAAAATGATCCAGCATGTGCTGATCGTCAGCGTCGACGGTCAGGCCGAACCGGACAAGCAGCTCAGCGACGTGCCTTATCTCGACAGTTTCTTCCGTGTGCTCGGCGCAGTCACCTCAACGGTGATCGACAGGTACGGCTTCGAAACACTCATTCACGCGCGCGATATGACCGAACGACTTGCCGGAGGAATCTCCCGTAAGGACTGCCCGTCAGGATCAGACAGGAAGCCGTTGCCGTGCCGGACTGTGCAGGCGCATTTCGCACATGTATCGCTTGCTGATCTGGCGGACGGTGACACGCGCACAAAGCTCGCTGCCATTCCGACGGGGCTGACGATCGAAGGCTCGGATGTTGACGCCCTGATCGCGGCCGGTCACGACGCAGTCTTGTGCGATCCGGACATGCGCAAGTTCTTTGCGGCGCAACCAGGCATCAGGCTTCCGCCGCAGCCGCAAGGCTGCCGCGCCGGGGCCGTTGCGGTAACGCCGCGGCCGAAGTCACTTACGTCCTCGAGATGAAGTCGTGGATGATTGACACCAGCTCGTCCGGAGCATCTTCCTGCAGGAAATGTCCCGCATTCTTGATGGTCAGGTGAGGCTGGCCCTTGCTGCCGGGCACGCGCTCCTGGAACACCTTTTCGCCGCCCTTCGTGACGGGATCGGAATCGCTGAAGGCGGTCAGGAATGGCTTGCTGTATTTTTCAAGTACGCCCCAGGCCGACTTGTTTTCGGCGACGGACGCATGCTCAGGCGTAACGGGAACGAGCGCAGGAAAGCGCCTGGCACCGGACTTGTAGCTTTCGTCCGGAAATGGCGCGACATAGGCGGCCTTCACAGCGTCCGACAATCCGTGTTTCGTACCCATCGAAACGATCTCGCCGATTGGAAGCTCGGGCACCGACTGGCTGAATGTCAGCCACTGCTTGAACCCCTCCGACATGCCCGTGCCGACGGGCAAACCGGTATTGCCAACGACAACCCTCGCGAAGCGGTCTGGAAACGCCGCCACGAGACGAAGGCCGATCAGGCCACCCCAGTCTTGGCAAAACAGCGTGATGTTGTTGAGCTTCGTCTGTTTCAGCCACGAGCTCATCCAGGACACATGTCGCTCAAAGGTATAGTCCGACTGCTCGGTGGGTTTGTCCGACTTGCCGAACCCGATCAGGTCCGGCGCAACTGCGCGATGTCTCCTCGCGACAAGGCCCGTGATCATCTTTCTGTAGAGGAATGACCATGAAGGCTCGCCATGCAACAACAGGACAGGAGCTGCAGACCTCGGTCCTTCATCAACATAGTGCAGTCGAAGTTCCGTTCCGTCGGCGTCGCGCACAGTCAGGTAGTGCGGCGTAAACGTGTAATCGGGCAGGGCTGCAAACCGCTCATCGGGTGTGCGAAGGATGTTCATCGGATGGCCTCAATGCGAAAAGAATATAGTGACACTGGAAGTGTCACTATATTCCGTATGCCGTCAAGGGGCCAACTGTGGGGCGCTGCAGCGGGGAATTGCAGCGCCTTGGTGCAGTAGTTCCTAGCGGGCAAACACCTTGACGAATGCGCGTGGTCCAAAATTCCGGCCTGTCGTTTCATAGACCATGCTCAGAAAGCGGATGTCGCGGCGGTAGCCATTCAGGTCAATGGCTCGCGTACAATCGCCGGGACGCAGGACGTTGCGGGTCGAGACGTCCTGGTGTCCCCCATTTCTGAACACGACATCCAGGTCGTAGAGGCGGATCGCACGGTTATAAACACAGACCTTCACCTGAGAGTACTGTCGGTGGCCCGCTGCAAAGATGCGGTCATGATCTGTTGCGTGTTGAACTTCGCGTGCGCCGATGAAGTCCCAGTTCGACCCACCCCATCCGCCGTGGAACGGAACATGGGCCGAGGCCGGCGCCACGAGGCCGAGGGTCAAGAGCATGCCTGCAATCGCGAGTTTGATCTTCATGGTAGTTCTCCTTCCGTTATGTCCGTTGCGCGTATCGCGCGTTTGGAACCGTCAATCACGGGATGGAGAATGGGATTGCGAACATGAAACGAACCGGAACACGGCATTCATGAGCGGTTCATTCACTTGACGAAAAGGGCGAAAAAAAGCGCCGCAGGATGAATCTGCGGCGCTGGTCAGGTGAAATAGTGTGACAGGCGTTACTTGGCACTCTCACTTTTTTCCGGATGAGCCAGATAGGCGAGAATTGGCGACAGCAAGATGAGGCCGACACCGATTCCAAGGCCCCACGTACCGATCATCTCGAACACCTGAACATAAGTCGCGAGAGCTTTTTGCGGGTCGAGCACTTGCCCCGCTACCGTTTCTGCCGCGGTCATTTGCGCTACGATCCCAGCCAGCAATTGCGCCCACGACGACGCAAGGAACCAGGTTGCCATGATGGTCGAAGCGATTGCGACGGGTGACAGCCTGGTCATCTGGGAAAGACCCACGGGCGACAGGAACAATTCACCGGTCGTGTGCAGCAGGTAAGTCAGGAACAGGAAGATCATCGGCACCTTGAAGCTGCCGTCCGCGAATTGCGATCCCCACACGAGCACGAAAAATCCGGCGCCGACCTGCAGGAGAGCCAGTCCAAACTTCAGCGCCGGGTTCGGATCCAGATTGATACGTCCAAGCACCGCCCAGAGGAACGAGAACAGCGGTGCAAGGATCAGGATCATGCCGGAGTTGAACGACTGGGTTTGTGCCGCCGTGAGCGGAACACCGAAAAAGTCGAGGACTGTATTGCGTTCGGCGAACTGGTTCAGCGAGGACCCTGCCTGTTCGAACAGCGTGAAGAACACAGTGGAGGCTGCGATCAGCATAAGCGCCAGGACGATGCGCTGCGCCTCGATGAAGCTGCACTGCGTCACCATGAAAACGAAGATGTAGGCCAATACGCCGATCGAGCCGACGCCCAGTGCATAGCCCACCCACGAATGCTGCTGCACGACAAACCAGACCGCGACGACGCCAGCAAGCCCAAGCAGGTAGATCAGCCATTCCACGTTGATCGGACCAAGTGCAGGCGTCTTGAGCAGTTCGGGGTTTGGCGGCTCGCCCTTGCCCTGAAGCCACGAGCCGCCAAGGCCGAATACAATGAGACCTGCCATCATCCCGACACCAGCAGCGCCGAACCCGGCCCACCATCCATATGTGGTGCCAAGATAGCCGCAAGCCAGAGAGGCCCAGAACGCACCCAGATTGATGCCGTAATAGTAAAGCGTGAACCCTGCGTCGCGCCGCGGGTCGGTCGGACCGTTATAAAGCTGTCCGACAATCGTCGAGATGTTCGCTTTCAGGAAGCCGACACCCATGATGATGAGCGATAGCGCCAGGAAGAAGATATCTTTGTAGATCGGCTGGTCCTGCTTGACCGACAATGTGTACGAACCTCTCGGGAGCACATTTGGAAGGCCCGTTTTGCCTGCAAAGCCCTTGATCTCGAAACCGCCCTCGGAACTGGCGCCAAACTCATAGGGTTGATCATCCACGATGATGCGCGACTGGCGCGCTTCCATGCGGCCGGTGACTTTGAATGTGTAGTCGACGTTCTGATAGGTGAGGATCTGTTGCGCCGGCGGACCTTCAATGCCCATCGTCATGTGTCCCGCAACGAGCAGCATGGCGCCGAACGCAATGGCCTTGCGCGTTCCCAGGTAATTGTCGGCAAGCAGTCCGCCGATCAATGGCAGCAGGTAGACGAGAGAGGTGTAGGCGGCGTACTGCCCCTGCGCAAAAGCATCATCGAACAGGAACTGCTGCGTCATGAAGAAAATCAGCAGGCCACGCATGCCGTAATAGGAAAAGCGCTCCCACATCTCGGCAAAGAACAGGATGAACAGTCCCCTGGGATGTCCCCGCGTCAACTGCCACAGCACCGGAATGGCCGTGAACGCCGTGATGAAAATGCCTGCTTGCCAGACGATATCCATGAACTCTTCCCCGAGAAAACGCGTGACTAGGCGCGCAAAAGACCATGCGCCCGCCCGATTCACAAGCACTTGCGAATGAAACGCCCTGCTAGTGTGGCGCGCGGTCCGTGTTCTTCCTTAACGCCGCAATGATATTGTCGGGTTTTCCGCTAAAACTGATAAAGAAAAGTCCGGTGTCAATCAGGGTCTTCAGCAGCACCAGCAGAAGCAGTGCCCAGATTGGCGAACCCGCCTCGGCGATGAACCAGCCGGCTGCGATGATCGTGATGTGCAGAGCCAGCATCCGCGGATAGGGCTGGAACAACATGTCACCGGCTTTCTGGTCCTTGAACCGTGATGTCAGCGCGGCGTCAATGAACAGGGAAACGAACTGCCAGGCCATGATCAGGAAGATCGGAAGGGGCAGGCCACCCCGATATGTCGCAAATCCATTGGCAACGATGCCAAACAGCGAAATCACGAACACCCCATGCACAAACGTGAATATGCCGTAGTGCAGGAGAAAGAAATTGGCGGTCGATAGCCCTTCAGTGTCGTTGATCGTCCGCGCACACATGCGCATCTTCAGGTAGTGCGAAACGGCGATGGCGACGTTTTCGAACCAGTAGAGGAAGATGACTTCGAATGCGCTCCAGCCGAACCACAGCACACCGGCGACCGGAACCAGATTTACCGCAAGAATGCCAAGGAGTTGTATGGGAACCAGCATCGCTCGCCGCTATGGAGAATCTGACCTTTGCACAAATAGCACAGCTGTCCGACAATCGGGCAATGTCCACGGCGGACCATCATGTGCTCGCCTTTTTTGGAAGTTCTTGCAGCAGGCGAATTCAGGCCTTAACTTTCCCCTCAACCAGCAACTCCAGAAAGGTTATCCCCAAATGCTTGGGCGCCTGAACCATGTGGCCATCGCAGTCCCGGACATCAAGGCCGCGGCGCAAGTCTATCGCGCGACGTTTGCGATGGGCGCAAAAGTATCCGGCGAGGTCGCGCAGCCCGATCACGGCGTGACAACGGTGTTTGTCGAACTGCCGAACACCAAGATCGAACTGCTGGAACCTCTGGGTGAAAAGTCGCCGATCGCGAACTTCCTCAGGAAGAATCCGTCAGGTGGCATCCACCACGTTTGCTACGAAGTTGAAGACATCTACGCCGCGCGCGACCAGATGGTCCAGCAGGGTGCAACAGTCACCGGCGATGGCCAGCCAAAGATGGGCGCGCACGGAAAGCCAGTGATTTTCTTGCATCCGAAAGACTTCAACGGCACACTGATCGAACTGGAACAGGTTTGACCAATGGGGATTGCAGGCTCACTCGTTACCATCTCGCTTTTCTGGTGGCTCGCGTTTTTCACGCTGCTGCCCATCGGTGTGAAGTCACAGCTTGAGCACGGCGAAGTCGTGCCGGGCACCGTCGAGTCGGCACCGATGACGCACAACCTCCTGTGGAAGGCGCTGGGTGCACTCGTGATCGCGCTCATCCTGTGGGGCTCCGTCCTGGCGATCATCGAATATCGGATCGTCACCTTCGACGACCTGACCAGCCCGAAATAGGCAACCGGCGCGAACGCGCAAAATAAAAGCGAGGCTGCGTTTTTTCCCGCGCCTCGCTTTCACCAGATAGGCCCGCATGCGGCTTTGTTGGCGCGCTTTCCGGATTTCCTCCCTTACCTGGGTTGCCTCATTGCTGAAGCGATGCTTAAGATACGGGCTCCGCGAAATTATGTCATCATTTCATTCCACTTTATGATGGATAATTGCGCATATGAACCAAAATGCGTTGCAAGATTGCAAGATCACAGGCGGGCTGCAATTTTTTGTAGTAGTGTTTGTGTGTCGCAACCTCCTTGACAGGCCCCCGGGTTCTCAATGTTCTTCTCTGCTCCAATAGCAGCACCTAGAGGGGTAGAATGGTTCTGCGCTTGATCCTCGCCATTACGATGATGGTCTTGGCTGTTCCGGCCTGGGCGGCTGAGTCTTGGCACATCACCAAACCGGCATGGACGCCCGAAGACGAGAAGGGCTATTCCGACTTCATCCAGCGCATCGGCGAGAGCAAATGCGAAACGCCCGACGACTGCATCAACTCGAATGCAAACCCCTATCGCGGCACTGATGGCCGAGGCATCAATTTCAATGCCGACTGTGCCGACCTGGTCTACATGCTGCGCGCCTACTACGCGTGGAAGAATGGATTGCCGTTCAGCTATGTCGATGGTGTGTACGCCAGGGGCGGCGGCGATGTCCGCTTCTCCCCCAAGGGAAATCGCGTCGCCGGACGTCGCAACGTCACGGGCGGCGAAAGTGGCCGCAGCGTAATCAACTCAGTCCGGGACGCGATCTCCTCGGCATCCTATCGCGTCGGTCCTGACATCGACGAAGACCCGATCACCGATCTCTATCCGCCCAAGATCCAGCAAGGATCAATCAAGCCGGGCACGGCCATCTATGACGTGAACGGTCATGTCGCGCTTGTCTACAAGGTGGGTGAGGACGGTCGCGTCTACTACATGGACGCGCATCCCGACTACACGCTGACGCGCAGTGTATTCGGCGCGCAGTTCGGTCGCGACCTGCCGTCGCTTGGTGCGGGCTTCAAGAACTTCCGCCCGATCCGCTTCGAGAAGGGCCGGATCACGATCGCAAAGAACAACCAGATCCCGGACTATTCGACCGAGCAGTTCTACGGAAACGTCAATCCGGATCCAAAGACGGACTGGCGCAAGGCGCGTTTTTCCTACAACGACATCGAAACCGGATTTTACGAATACGCGCGCATCGCGATGGCGGGCGGCAAGCTTTCGTTCAATCCTGTCGCGGAACTGAAGGCGACGATCAAGACCCTGTGCAACGACCTCTATGACCGCTCACGCTTCGTCGATATCGCGATCGAGGCCGGCGTGCATCGCAAGCAGCACCCTGAGCGCCTGCCGCCCAACATCTATGGCACCGACCAGATGGAATGGGAGATCTATTCAACACCCTCGCGTGACGCCCGTCTGAAAACCGCCTTCCGCGCATTCCGTGATGACCTGCAACGGCTGACCGAAATGTGGCTGCACCGCGACGAGCGCATTTCCTATGAAGGTCTGAATCTCAAGGAAGACCTGCAAGCGGCGTACGCCCAGGCGGCAAACACCTGCACGGTCAACTACATGAACTCCAGCGGGAAGCGCGTAACACTGACTTTCGCCGATGTCGTGCAGCGTCTGTTCCTGATGTCGTTTGACCCCTACGACTGCGTCGAACGCCGCTGGGGCGCCAACAACGAGGCCGAGCTGTCCACGTGCCCCAACCCGGCGTCGAAGAACCGCTGGTACGCTGCCATGCAGCGCCTGCGCAACCAGATCGACCGGACCTATGAAACGCGCATGGACTTCACGGTTCGCGAACTGGAGAGCAAGGCGCCAGGTTCCGGATCAGACGTGGCACCAGACATTGACGTCAAGCGGGTGATCGACAACATTCCATATCGAACCCCGATCACAACGATGGCACCGCCGGGCTACTGACCGCCCCTTGAAATTGGCCCCGGCGGGGCACATCCAGACCAGGCCATGTGACCCACATCCCCACAAGCACGGACAATTTCCGTGGCATCCTTGCCCTTCTGCTGTCGCAGGCGCTCTTCGTGACCAGCGACAGCCTCATTAAGATGGCGGGCGCGACATTGCCTGCAACCCAGATCATGGCCTTGCGTGGCGTGATCGCGACGGCCCTGGCGGCGTCGGTCCTGATCATGACGGTCGACCGGTCAAGATGGCGCCTCGCGCTTCAGCCCATGGTCGCGCTGCGCGCCGTACTCGAAGCCATCTCGGCCGCGCTGTTCATTCTGTCCCTGCCGCACCTGACGCTTGCAGCAATCACCGTGCTGATGCAGATCACGCCGCTGACCATCACCCTCCTGTCTGCTCTTGTGTTGGGTGCTCATGTCGGCTGGCGCCGCTGGAGCGCCATCATCACAGGTTTCATAGGCGTGTTACTTGTGGCCCAGCCCGGTAGCGAAAGTTTCAGCTTCTATTCCATCACCGCCATTGCGGTTGCGCTGATCATTTCAGTGCGAGACCTGATCACACGGCGCCTCGATCCGCAGATCCCGACAGCTGCCGTCACCCTCAGCACCACGCTGTCAGTCTGTGTCCTTGGATTTGCCGGCATGCCGTTGCAGGCCTGGCAACCCCTTGGCCTGTCCGCAATGGGCCTGCTGGCCGCCTCGGCGATCCTCGTGACGACAGCCAACATCTTCATTATCCGCGCGTTCCGGGGTGTCGACGTCACGGTTGTCTCGCCATTCCGCTATTTCGGCGTTCTGTGGGGGCTGCTGCTGAGCTACATGATCTGGTCAGACACACCCAATCTTCTGGCGCTCGCAGGGATGTTGTTGATTGTGGGTAGCGGTCTCTGCACAATGCACCGCGAGTCCCAACGTATGCGGCGGTCGGTATGAATTTCCGGGTTGCGAATTTCAACGTTGAGAACCTGATCGTTCCGGACACGCGCTACTACGACCGCCTCATCCTCACGCAGGAAGAATACGACGCCAAGGCAAACTGGATCGCAAACATATTCAATCGAGTGAAGCCGGACATCGTTGGCATCCAGGAAGTCTGGAGCAGGGACGCCCTTCAGGATGTCGTGTCGCGCAGTTTCCATTTCGCCAACGGTGCCAACATCTGCGCCCCCGGAACCAGCAAGGAGGAAAACGTCAGGGGCAGGGTGGCCCAGCGACCGCGCCTCGCGCTGATTTCGCGTTTCCCGATCACGGACGAGCAATCAGTTGCCATGTTCCCGGACTCGGTCCGCATCCAGATCCCGCTTCGCATCCAGGACGGCAAGATCAGGGATGTTCCCGTCACGATCGACCAGTTCCAGCGCCCGATCCTCAAGGCGCGCGTCAACGTTGAAGGTCTCGACATTCTCGTATTCGTAGCGCACCTGAAGTCAAAGGGGCCGATCATCGGCAGCGGAGAGGATGGCGAGGATCCGTTCGTGTCATCCATCGGCATGGCCCGCTCGACGATTGTACGCGCCGCCGAAGCTGTCGCACTGCGCCACCTTATCCTGCATGAACTCTCGAAAACCAAGACACCGGTTATTGTCCTGGGTGATCTGAACGATACGCAGGAATCAGCCAGCACCCAGATCGTCTGCGGCGCGTCTCCGGATGAACGGTCGGATAGTAAGGACAAACGCACGCTGTGGGACACCGTGCTTTACCCGACCTACCGCATAGCCGCCGAGCGCTCCTCAAGCATCCATACGCATATTTTCAACGGCGATCGCGACATTCTCGATCATATTCTGGTCTCGGACGAGTTCTACTCGCGCAACCGGTATCGCATCGGAACCGTCATGCGACACGGCGTCGTGAACGAGCACTTGCGCGACAGCAGCGATGTGCCGCCGCCAAAGGGGGCCTCGGATCACGGCATTCCCTGGGCAGAAATCAGCCTGTCCCCTGGAGTTCCCTACACAAAGGCTTGAGTTGCACCTTCGGCGGGGCGCAGCCTAAGCTGTCGAAAACCAGGGGTGCTTCGAATGAAACCAGTTATTGGCGCGATCGTTCTTGCATTTGGCGCGTCGCTTCTGACGTCGTGTTCGGGATCAGAGACCAAAGTGACAGAGCCTGCCGCCGCGGCCATGAAGGTCGAACCCCTGAAATTCACCCAGCGCACGCTCGCAAACGGCCTGCGCGTGTTCGCATTGCCAGACAAGAACACGGCCAACGTCGCCGTGCATGTCTGGTACGACGTCGGCTCGAAGGACGATCCTGTTGGCCGCTCGGGCTTCGCCCACCTGTTTGAGCACATCATGTTCAAGGCGACAAAGAACATGCCGCCAGAAAATTTCGACCGGCTGACGGAAGATGTCGGCGGCTTCAACAATGCGTCGACCTGGGATGACTTTACGAACTACTACGAGGTCGTACCTGCCAATCAGCTCGAACGCGTGCTCTGGGCCGAAGCCGACCGCATGGGTTCGCTCGTGGTTGACGAGGCCGCCTTCAAATCCGAGCGCGACGTCGTGAAGGAAGAGTATCGTCAGCGCATCCTGGCATCGCCTTATGGCAAGCTGTTCGGCCTGTATGTTGCGCAGACGAATTTCACGGTTCACCCCTATGGGCGTCCGGGCATCGGTTCGATCGAGGATCTCGACGCCGCGACGGTCGACGACGTTCGGGCCTTCCACGCTGCCTACTATCGTCCTGACAATGCCGTGCTGGTCGTCGCCGGCAATTTCGACCAGGCAACACTGGACAAGTGGATTGATCAGTATTTCAACGCCGTGACATCGCCGAAGCGACCGATCCCGCGGGTCACCGCCGTTGAACCGAAGCGAACGGCGCCGAAGGAATACACAATCTATGAACCGAACGTTCCGCTGCCGGCCGTCACGATAACCTATCCGGGTCTAGCCGGACGCAACCCGGACTACGCTGTGGCCATGGTGCTCGACGCAATCCTGGCCAACGGCGAAAGCTCAAGGCTCTACCAGTCACTGGTGTACAAGCAGCAGATCGCCGCCCAGGTTCAGACAGGCATTGAGCCAACGCGTGAGCCTGGCGCCTACACCGTCGCCGCCATCATGAGCGAAGGGAAGTCCGTCGAAGAGGGCGAGAAAGCGCTGCTGGCAGAAATCGCAGCACTCAGGGACAAGCCCGTAACCCAGGCCGAACTTGATGAAGCGAAGAATGAGTTGCTCTCGGAAGCAGTCCAGAATCGCGAGACGGCTTTCGGACGCGGTGAAACCATCGCTGACTCAGTGATCCGCTACGGCGATGCAGCCTTTGCCGACAAGCAGCTCGCGTCCATTCAGGCCGTCACTGCCGCTGACATCCAGCGCGTCGCCGGCGTTCTGTTCCAGGACAGCCAGCGCGTCACCATCCGCTATCAGTCTCAGGACGGAAAGCCGAAGGACGCGAAGGCAGACGCGATCGCATCCGCCACCACAATCCAGGCACAGAAGCTGGACATTCCGAAATCCGAAATCCCGGTCTTCGCCTTGGCCGCCGTCGACAAACGACAGAAGCCGCCCGTCGCCGGAGCAGCCGTTTCGGCAAGCCTGCCGAAGACCGCAGAGACAACGCTTGCCAACGGCCTGCGCGTGATTGTGGCCTCCAAGCGCGACCTGCCCATCGTCAGCGCCGACTTGCGGATCCTGTCCGGAAATTCGGCCGAGCCAGTGGGCAGGGCCGGGACCGCTGACATGGCGGCAAACGTCCTGACCAAGGGAACCAGCACACGCAGTGCTACAGACATCGCCCGCCAGATCGAGTCGTTGGGCGCTTCGCTCTCGACCGATGCTGACGCCGATGGCTCCAGTGTTTCGCTCGTTTCGCTTTCGGGCCGCATCAATGATGCGATGGCAATTGCGTCGGATGTGACACGAAACCCGGCCTTCGCCCAGGAAGAGCTGGATCGCCAGCGACAGCAGGTACTGGACGGGCTCTCCGTCAGCCTCAAGCAACCAGGCGCACTCGCGCGGCTGTCAATGGCGCGCCTGTTGTTTGGCGACGGGCCCTACGGCCGCGTGGCGTCGCCAAAGAGCATCGGCGCAATCTCGCGCGCCGACGTTGTCGCCTTCCATGCGTCGCACTGGCGTCCGGACAATGCAGTCCTGGTTCTGGCAGGCGATGTCTCCGCCGACCAGGGTTTTGAACTTGCAAAGAAATACTTTGGCGATTGGACGAAGCCTTCAACAGCAATGGCGGCAAAGCCCGACGCCACGCAGGCAACCACCGGGCGCCGCATCGTTGTTGTGGATCTGCCGAAGTCCGGTCAGGCTGCCGTTGCGTTTGGAACACACGGACTGGCGCGCACCGACGAGACGTTTTTCCCGCTGCTGGTCGCCAACACGGTATTGGGTGGGGGATACTCTGCCCGCCTGAACCAGGAAATCCGCATCAAGCGCGGCTTGTCCTATGGTGCCAGTTCCAGCTTCAGTCAGCGGCTGGCGCCCGCGCCGATTGTTGCAATCGCCCAGACCAAGAACACGACCGCCGTGGAGGTCGTGGATCTGATGGAAACCGAGCTCAATCGTCTTGGGACGACAGACATCAGCCAGGATGAATTGACCGCGCGCTCGGCCGCCCTGATCGGCGGTTTTGGTCGAACGGTCGAGACGGCATCGGGCCTGTCGGCGCAGCTCTCGCAACTGGCGTCGTTCAATCTGCCGCTGACAAAGTTGCAGTCATACGTCGCCGACGTCTCGGCGGTTACACCCGCTCAGGTCAGGGCGATTGCGGCGCGGATCTACGACCCGAAAGCAGCCAACGTCGTGATCGCGGGGGACGGCGAGATCTTCTTCAGTGCCCTGAAGAAAAAGAAGCCCGACGCCGAACGCATCCCGGCCGACAAGCTGAACCTCGACAGCGCGACGTTGAAATAGGGTTCTCTGATCGCGGAGCCCTCACCCGAATAAGGCTGCGCCTTATTCGACCTTTCGCCACTAGGCGAGAGGTTAGGCACAGACATCCGCCTCTCCCTTCCGGGGAGAGGCGAAATTTCTCGAAGCGAAATTTGGTGAGGGGAGGGCGCCGCCGCACCACCTCTAGCTGCGTCAATTTGTTCTCTTTTTGTTTTCGGCGCTTTCGGCTCTATTCGGCGCTGTGGATGGATAGTGTAGGAATCTGTGTCCGGCCCAAAACCTCCGCAGCAAACCCCACATAACACCGATCCCGGCCGCCTCAAAAATGGCGGATTTGCCCGCCATCTCTCTACAAGCTATGAGTGTGGCCGGAACTGACCCCGTCAAGAGATTCTCAAGTCAAAAACATGCGCGTATCCCGCTTTTTCATGCCGCTGCTGCGCGAGACGCCGGCAGACGCACAAATCGTCTCGCACCGCTACATGCTGCGTGCGGGCCTCATCAAGCAGGCCTCGGCCGGCATTTACTCCTGGCTGCCGCTCGGGCACCGGGCCCTTCGCAAGATCGAACAGATCGTGCGCGAGGAGCAGAACCGGGCAGGGGCTGTTGAATTGCTGATGCCAACCTTGCAGTCGGCTGACCTCTGGCGCGAAAGCGGCCGGTACGAGGCCTATGGCAAGGAGATGCTGCGCATCAACGACCGCCACGACCGCGATTTGCTGTACGGACCGACCAACGAGGAACTGATCACGGACATCTTCCGTTCGTCGGTGCGTTCCTACAAGGACCTGCCGCGCATTCTGTACCATATCCAGTGGAAGTTCCGTGACGAGATCCGTCCCCGCTTCGGTGTGATGCGGGGACGCGAATTCCTGATGAAGGATTCCTATTCCTTCGACATCGATGCCGACGGCGCACGTAGGGCCTATAACCGCATGTTCGTGGCGTACTTGCGCACCTTTGCGCGCATGGGGCTGAAGTCCGTGCCGATGAAGGCCGATACCGGCCCGATCGGTGGCGACCTCAGCCACGAGTTCATCGTTCTGGCAGATACCGGTGAAAGCCAGGTCTATTGCCACAAGGACCTGGTCGACATGCCGGTTCCGGAAAATGTGGACTTTGACGGCGACCTCACGCCCTACATCAACCAGCGAACCTCGCTTTATGCAGCCACTGATGAAAAGCACGATGCGGACGCATTCGCGAAGATCCCGGCCGACAAGCAGCTTGCGGCACGCGGGATCGAAGTCGGACACATATTCTATTTCGGGACCAAGTACTCCAAGCCGATGAATGCCAAGGTTGCGGGGCCGAAGGGCGAGGATGTGTTTGTTGAAATGGGCAGTTATGGCATCGGTGTGTCGCGCCTGATGGGTGCCATCATCGAAGCCAGCCATGACGACAATGGCATCATCTGGCCGGAAAGTGTCGCTCCGTTCCATATTGGCCTGATCAGCCTGAAGGCCGATGATCCCAAAACACGCGGGACTTGCGAGGATCTTTACCAGAAACTCACGAACGCAGGACTTGATGTCCTGTACGATGACACCGACGACCGCGCGGGCGCAAAGTTCTCGGCCTTCGACCTGATCGGTCTGCCATGGCAGGTCATCGTAGGCCCACGCGGGCTTGCCAATGGTCAGGTCGAGGTCAAGAACCGCAAATCGGGCGAGCGTCAGACCCTGTCGCCTGAAGCCGCATTGAACCTCTTCACAAGCGGAAGATAATGAACCGCGTAGACGTGCAAACTCCACGCAGGCCGACGGCGCCCAGGCCCCGCCGCAAGAGCGATGGAACGCGTCCATTCTCTTACTTCGAACTGCTGTTGGCGGGGCGTTACCTGCGCGCCCGCAGGCAGGAAGGCTGGATATCCGTCGTCACGATCTTCTCGATGCTGGGCATCATGCTTGGCGTGGCGACGCTGATCATCGTGATGTCCGTGATGAACGGCTTCCGCGCCGAAATCATGGCCAAGATTCTGGGCTTCCGTGGCCACTACATGATCCAGTCGGCAGGTGGCACCCTTGAAAACTGGGAAAGCATCGCGGCACGGCTGTCGAAAGTGGAGGGCGTGACGCGGGCAACGCCTTTCGTTGAAGGCCAGGCGCTGGCCACCGGTGGCGGCATGTCCCCGGGCGTCGTGGTGCGCGGTGTGCGTTCGGCCGACATCCTGAAGATCAGGCTGGTTGCAGACTCCCTCAAGCCCGGCGTGCTGCAGCGCTTTCAAGCTGATAACGACAGCGTGCTGGTGGGCGAGTCGCTTGCCAACAACATGGGGCTTCAGCAGGGCATGGACATCACCCTGCTTGCGCCACGTGGAAACGTGACACCGTTCGGCGTGACACCGCGCCAGAAGAAATACCGCATCGCCGGCACCTTCAAGGTCGGAATGTCGCTTTACGATGCGAACATGATCTTCATGCCCATGCAGGAGGCCCAGGAATACTTCAACAAGGGCAGGGGCGCATCGGGCATCGAAGTAATGGTGGCAAAACCTGACCAGGTCGACGCCATGCGCGGCACGATCGAGCGCATCGCGCCCGACACGACGATCTACGACTGGCGTCACACCGATCCAGACTTCTTCAGCGCCCTGGAAGTCGAGCGAACCGTGATGTTCTTCATCCTGACCATGATCATCATCGTGGCGGGCTTCAACATCATCTCGGGCATGATCATGCTGGTGAAGGACAAGACGCGCGATATCGCGATCCTGCGCACAATGGGTGCCGCACGCGGTACGATCCTGCGGGTGTTCCTGATGTCCGGCTCGGTCATCGGCATCGCAGGCACGTTTGCCGGGTGGATACTTGGTGTCGTGTTCTGCTGGAACATCGAGAACATCCGCCAGTTCCTGATCTGGATCACCGGCGTCAACCTGTTTCCCGAGACGCTGTACTTTCTCAGCAAGTTGCCTGCGAAAATGGACACAGGCGAGATCGCGGCAGTCGTAGCGCTTTCACTCACCCTGACGATGCTGGCCACGATCTATCCGGCCTGGCGCGCCGCACGCCTCGATCCGGTTGAGGCCCTGCGCTATGAGTGACACGCAGTTTCACACGCAGGAACTATCCCAGCGCCAGCTGGCGACAAACGCACCGGTGCTGCTGTTGCATGGTGTGACCCGCACGTTCGGCACACCGCCCGACACGCTGGAAATCTTTCGCAACATCAACGCCCAGATCATGCCGGGCGAGATCGTGGCGCTCGTCGGTCCCTCGGGCTCGGGAAAGTCCTCGTTGCTGCACATTTGCGGGTTGCTGGAGGCGCCGACCAGTGGGTCCGTCGTAATCGCCGGCCGCGACTGTTCCAAGCTGGACGAAGCCGAACGCACACGCATCCGACGCGACATCCTGGGATTTGTGTATCAGTTCCATCACCTGCTGCCTGAATTCTCGGCGCTGGAGAATGTGATGATGCCGCAACTCATTGGTGGAAGGAAATCGAAGGAAGCCGAAGGCCTCGCAATGCGCTTGCTGAACATGGTGGGCCTCTCGCAACGGGCAACGCATCGCCCTGCAAGACTTTCTGGTGGCGAACAGCAACGCGTTGCAATCGCAAGAGCGCTCGCCAACCAGCCACGCCTCATCCTGGCGGACGAGCCCACGGGTAATCTTGATCCCCGTACGGCCGACATGGTGTTTGGTGTATTTGTCGAAATGTGCCGGGCGCGAGGCGTGTCCGCACTGATCGCAACCCACAACCTGCAAATGGCTGTAAAGATGGACCGCACGTGGCTTCTGCATGATGGTAAGCTGATTGACGCTGGAAAACTCAAGGCCTGAACCATGGGCGACACCGCACAACTTTTTGCAAAATTCAGGGCGCAGAATCCGGATATTCGGCCCGACTACACGATCGACCAGAACTGGAAACACTACACCCCGGCTGAGCACGCGACCTGGAAGATCTTGTACTCGCGCCTTGACCAGATTCTTCCCCGCTTTGCCTGTACCGAGTTTGTTGACGGCATGCATCGCCTGGATATCGGCCGCGAAGAGATTCCGGAGTTCACGACACTGTCGCGACGTCTTTCGGCGCTGACGGGCTGGAGCGTGGTTGCAGTGCCCGGACTGGTGCCGGACGACATATTTTTCGAGCATTTGGCCAACAGGCGTTTCCCGGCCGGAAATTTCATCCGGCGCGCCGATCAACTTGACTACATAGAGCAGCCTGACGTCTTTCACGATGTTTTCGGTCATGTGCCGATGCTGGCGCACCCCGTGTTCGCGGACTACATGGAAGCCTATGGCAAGGGCGGGCTGCGTGCACTGAACCGGTTTGATGCACTGCCAAATCTCGCAAGGCTCTACTGGTATACCGTGGAATTTGGTCTGATCCGCACGCCTGATGGCATGAAGGTTTACGGCGCAGGCATCGCGTCCTCGACGGCCGAGACCGCATATTCGGTAGACGATCCATCACCCAACCGCATAGCCTTCAACCTCGAGCGCGTGATGCGCACGAAATACCGCATAGACGATTTTCAGGAGAGCTATTTCGTCATCGACAGTTTTGATCAGCTTTTTGCAGAAACTTACCGGGATTTCGCTGAAGTTTACGAAAAACTCAAGACCGGCCCGAGCTACGAACCGGGTCACGTGGATCCCGTCGACAAGGTTCACCACAGGGGCACCCGCAGCTACAAGCCGCACAGCCATGAGCGGTCGGCGTAGGCGCTGCCGCCAGTACCAGATTTCCGTGCCGACTCCTGGTTTCCGAATGTCGGCGACCAACACGATAGAGGGAAATTCATGGCAGACATCGCGAATTTCGTTCATCTGCGGGCGCACTCTGCCTTCTCGCTTCTCGAAGGTGCAATGCAGCCGGACGAAATCGCCTCGCTCTGCAGGAAACTCAGGATGCCGGCCGTTGGCATCACCGACACCAACAACCTGTTCGGGCTGATGGATCTGACCGATGCGATCATCAAGGCTGGCGTGCAGATGATTGTCGGCTGCCAGTTCGACTTGCCGCTCGATATCGAAAAGAGAAGTTCCCCGACACCGGTAAAGCGTCAGCTCGGCTCGATTGCTGTGCTGGTGCAGAACGACAGGGGCTACGCCAACCTCATGAAGCTGGCCAGCAAGGCGCATCTGGAGGTTCAGGTCGGCGACACGCCGCACATCACATGGGAAGCGCTTGCGGAATTCAACGAGGGACTGATCCTTCTCACCGGAGGCCGTCGCGGCATCCTGAACAACCTGATCGTCAACACGCAGGTTGATGCCGCAGAAGCCTTGCTCATCAGGCTGAAGCAGATTTTCGGCAACAGACTCTATGTCGAATTGCAGCGTCATGATGTGCCAGATGAAATCGCGGCCGAGCCCGAGCTGATAAGGCTCGCCTATGCACACGAACTGCCGCTGGTCGCAAGCAACGAACCGTTCTTCGGCAACAGGGATCTCTACGAGGCGCACGATGCCCTGCTGTGCATCGCAGGCGGCAACTATGTCGCGCAGGACGATCGCAGGAGGGAAAGCCCCGAGCACTACTTCAAATCCGCGAAGGAAATGACAGCGTTGTTTTTGGACCTGCCGGAATCGATTGAAAACACGCTGGAGATTGCCCGTCGATGTGCGTTCTATCCCAAGAAGCGCAACCCGATCATGCCGCCGTTTTCACCGGCTTCCGGCCTGTCTCCCGAGGAAGAACTTCGAACCCAGGCACGTGCGGGACTTAAGGCAAGGCTCGCAGCGAACGGACTTTATGCGCCCGAGAAAGACTACTGGGACCGCCTGGAGTTTGAACTCGACATCATCATCGGGATGAAGTTTCCGGGATATTTCCTCATCGTCTCCGATTTCATGAAATGGACACGGGGGCAGGGCATACCTGTCGGCGTTCGCGGATCTGGTGCGGGATCTGTCGTTGCCTGGGGACTGCAGATCACGGCTCTTGATCCGCTCCGGTTCGGACTCGTCTTCGAACGCTTCCTCAATCCCGAACGCGTCTCGATGCCGGACTTCGATATAGATTTCTGCCAGGACCGGCGCGGCGAAGTCATTCGCTATGTACAGGAAAGATACGGCAAGGATCGGGTCGCGCAGATCATTACATTCGGAACCCTCCAGGCGCGTGCTGCCTTGCGAGACGTGGGCCGCGTGCTGCAGATGCCGCAAGGACAAGTTGATCGCATCGCAAAAATGATCAAGGTGAAGCCCGGCACGCCAGTAAAGCTGCGCGAGGCAATCAACGATGAGCCCCGCATGCGCCAGCTTGAGCAGGAGGAAGAAGCCGTCCGCAAACTGTTCAGTATCGCCGAACAGCTCGAAGGCCTGTACCGCCACGCATCCACCCACGCCGCCGGCGTGGTGATCGGGGACCGGCCGCTGGATGAGATCGTGCCGCTCTATCGCGATCCAAGCTCCGACATGCCGGTGACGCAGTTCGACTACGAAGGAGACGAAAAGGCAGGCCTCGTGAAGTTTGACTTCCTGGGTCTCAAGACGCTGACGGTCATTGCGGTGACCGAAGCACTCGTCAAGGAACGCCACGGCATCAGGGTGAAGGCCGAAGAAGTTCCCTTCGACGACAAGAAGTCATTCGAAGCTCTCAGCAAGGGAACCTCGACCGGTATTTTCCAGCTTGAAAGTACGGGGATGCGTGACCTGCTGCGCAAGATGAAGCCCGACCGGGTGGAAGATCTGATCGCGCTGGTAGCCCTCTATCGACCAGGCCCGATGGACAACATCCCGAAATACATCGCCTGCAAGCATGGTCGCGAAAAGCCGTTTTACCTGCACCCGGCACTCGAGCCGATCCTCTCCGGCACTTTTGGTGTCATGACCTACCAGGAGGACGTCATGCTCATTGCCCGTGAGCTTGCAGGCTACTCGCTCGGCCAGGCCGACGAACTGCGTCGTGCCATGGGCAAGAAGATCAAGGAGCAGATGGACGCCCAGCGTGCCAGGTTCATTGAAGGCGCCAAGGCGCTGAAGAATATCGACGAAGACGTTGCCGCACAGATCTTCGAGCAGGCCGAGAAATTTGCAGGTTACGGTTTCAACAAGGCGCACGCCGCAGCCTATGCGCAGGTCGCCTACCAGACAGCCTGGCTGAAGGCGAACTACCCGGTCGAATTCTTCTGCGCCTCAATGACCCTCGACATCAGTTCGCCGGAACGGCTGTCGATCTTCCGCCAGGAGGCGGAGCGACTTGGCATCACCGTCGCACCGCCTGACATCAACGTCTCTGCTGCCCTGTTCACGGCCGGAAAGAAGTTGGATGGCAACGATGTCATCTACTATGCACTGTCTGCCATCAGAAATGTTGGTCGCACCGCAATGGAACACGTCATCGAGGTGCGTGAAAAAGGCGGTCGCTTCACAACCCTGTTCGACTTCGCCAGGCGTGTCGATGCAAAATTCGTCAACCGCCGCATCATGGAAAATCTCGTTGCTGCAGGCGCTTTTGACAAGCTCAGCCCAAATCGGGCCCAGGCGCATGCATCGATTGACATGCTGCTTGGCGAAGCCAGTCTTTCGAGCCGGGAGCGGGAAAGCACCCAGGTCAACCTGTTCGGAGAGGTACAAAAGCAGCCCGATCGCGCAATGCCGCTTGTCGACAGCTGGACCATGCCAGACCGCCTGTCGCGCGAATTTGCGGCGATCGGCTTTTACATGTCGGCCCACCCGCTCGATGAGTTCAAGCAGACGCTTCTCCGCCTGCGCTGTATCCCCTACGCCGAACTCGCCGCAGAAAAGCAGCGCGTTGAGCGCGCAGTAACGCTGGCGGGCAGTGTCATCCGCCGTCTCGACCGGCGAACGAAGGACGACAAGCGCATGTCGCATATCGGATTCTCGGACGCCTCCGGGATGTTTGAGGCTGTGGTTTTCTCCGAAGTGCTGGCGCAGGGCGGGCAGTACCTGGAACCTGGCCGCGCAGTGATCCTCAATGTCGCCACAAGGTGGGACGGCGATGATCTCAAGCTCCAGATTCTGAGCGTCCAGAGCCTGGACGAAGCTGCAGCCCAGACAGGGGTCGGCCTGCGGATTTTCATAGACAACCCCAAACCGCTGGCCAGCATTTCTGAACGCGTAAAGGGGCTGAACGGGCGCGGGCTGATCTCTCTCGTGTTTCCTGTCGAAAACGGCCAACGGGAGGTAGAGCTCGAATTGCCCGGCCGCTATGCCGTCACACCGGCCCTGCGTGGCGCCTTGCGGGTTGTTAATGGCGTACAGGAAGTCGAGGAAGTCTAGTTTTATGGCTTGCAACGTAGGCAAACTACGTCTGGCGAGCGCGCCGCTCTTGATCTAAGTTCCCGCCTCTGGTCAGGAGTACGACAATGCGCAAGACTGCTTTAGCCACAATCGCTTTGCTGGGTGTCACGACGGGTTTTGCAGGCATGGTCGGGACGGTATCGGCAGAAGGCTTGCCTTTCGCAAACGGCCAGAAGAATTTCATCATCGCGGCGGGTGTAACGCGAAAGGCAGATACACTAACCTTCGCCGCGGTTCAAAGCGCAGCAAACGGCTTTGTTGTTCTGTACAAGATCGTGGATGGTGTTCCGCAAGGTGACACCTACGTTGGCGCAAGCTATGTGCCGAAAGGTAAAAGCCAGAACGTCGCCGTGAAGCTGAATTACATTCCCGTAAAGGGCGACCATCTGGTGGTAATGCTTCACCGGGACAACAACGAAAACAAGAAGTTCGACTTCGTCTTCGACGCCGCGGGCAAGGTGCAGGACGAAGTAGTGAAGGAAAACACGAAGATGGTGGCCCGCATATTCTCGGCGCCCTAGCGTAAGGCGGCCTGCTTCAACCTGCTGGACGCGGGGTGGCGCGGCATGGCATTGAATCCGTGAAACATTGCGCACGGAGACGCCGCCCATGAAGACTCGCATCACTGAACTTTTCGGCATTCAGCACCCGATTATCCAGGGTGGCATGCACTACGTAGGCTTCGCCGAGATGGCGGCCGCCGTGTCGAACGCTGGCGGCCTGGGCATCATCACGGGCCTGACACAGCGCACGCCGGAACTGCTGGCGAAGGAAATTGCGAAGTGCCGAGGCATGACCTCGAAACCGTTTGGCGTAAACCTGACCTTCCTTCCGTCCGTGACGCCGCCCGACTACCCGGGCTACATCAAGGCCATCATCGACGGTGGCGTAAAGGTCGTTGAAACGGCCGGAAACAATCCGCAAAAGTGGCTGCCCGAGTTGAAGGAAAACGGCATCAAGGTCATCCACAAATGCACGTCTGTTCGTCACTCGCTGAAGGCCGAGCAGATCGGATGTGATGCTGTCTCTGTCGATGGCTTCGAATGCGGCGGCCATCCAGGCGAAGACGATATCCCGAACATGATCCTCTTGCCGCGCGCGGCTGACGAACTCAAAATTCCGTTCGTGGCATCTGGTGGCATGGCTGACGGGCGCAGTCTTGTTGCAGCGCTGGCCATGGGTGCCGAAGGCATGAACATGGGTACGCGCTTCATCGCGACCAAGGAAGCGCCCGTCCATGAAAACGTGAAGAAAGCCATCGTCGCAGCATCAGAGCTGGACACCCGACTGATCATGCGCCCGCTGCGCAATACAGAGCGCGTGCTCAGGAACAGCGCCGTGGATCGCCTGCTCGAAAAGGAAAAGGCTCTGGGCTCGAAGATCCAGTTCCAGGACATCTTCGGTGAAGTCGCCGGCGTCTATCCGAAGGTGATGACGGATGGTGAAATGGAAGCCGGTGCATGGTCGTGCGGCATGGTTGTGGGTCTCATCAACGACATCCCGACCTGCAAGGAACTGATCGACCGCATCATGCAGCAGGCGGAAGACATCATCCGCAAGCGCCTGGACAAGTTCGTCTAGAAGAAGGGCTGCGCCTTCAGTAGTTCGAAGGAATAGTCCGGAACAATGGCGGCCGCAACGCTTTGGCAGGCGGCACCATGTCCCTTGTGGCCTGTATGTCAGGCTCCTCCCGCGCGGCTATTGCGGCGTCGCGGGAGAGCTGGTCAGAAATGACAAAAATCGGTGCGCGCTGCTCAAGCGACGCCGACACGTTGCCGCCATGGGTCACCATGGCGAGGAATTCGCCGAGATAGATTGTCTCGCGCGACGTGATCGTGAAAGGTATGGAGAAATCCTCGGAAACAGAGTGGCGAGTTCCCTTACCCGCGATCGTGTAGTTGTAGATCTCGTAGTCTCCGGGCGCGAGCTTCAGCGCAAAGACTTCTCCGGACTTTGAAGGTTCGGCGAAGTCAGGTGAGCCCGAATTGAGCGGCGAGTCCTTCATCCAGGCAATGACATCCGAGACCCGTCGGTCACGCGATCGATAATTTAGCCGGTAGATGGAAAATCGGGTGTCCTTGTCCTGGGCAATGGACAGTATGAGCATGCCGGCATCAGCACCCGAGTACCGGGAAGTGGAAGCTGCGCAACCCGAGAGTGCTACGCAAGCTGCGATGAAGACCAAGCCTGATAGTTGTCTCATTATCTTGTCGCCCGAACATTTCCGGGATGTTCCCGGGATAGGGAGGATTGCAGAACAACTCCCGACATCAAAGCAAATTCAGCCTCGCATCCGGCCTGCAACAAAACGAAAAAGCAGGACAACCAGGACAACGACGAAAGCCGCAGCAATGGCGAGTACCCACCAGTAGGCCTTCAGTTGTCGCGCAATTGCATTTTTCAGAACTTGCTTCTGTACGTCGTAGCCCTTTGGCAAAGGCAGCACGCCCATGCGCTTTTCGTAAGCGGTATAGTCGGCAAGCATGCTCTTCATCAGGTCAGAATGTGACTCCGACAGGTCGTTGGTCTCGCCCGGATCCATGGTCACATCGAAGAGGTGCCAGCTATTGTCACCATGCGGCGGCGCATAGCGCACGATTTTGTAGTGTCCTCGAAACAGGGCCGAGTTTCCTGAAACCTCGGTACCCACCGATTCATCCTGGGGGCGTACATCGCTGCTGGAACCAGAGAGCAAGGCAAGCAACGAGTGACCTGTGATCTGAACTTGCCCTGTCTCCTGGGTGACGGGGACGCCAGCCAACTGCAGAATGGTTGGCGTCACATCGGTCACGAAAGCAGAGGCCTCAAGCTTCGAACCGGCCTTGACACCGGGGCCGGATATGACGAACGGAACGTGCAGCCCACCCTCGGCGGTATAGAACTTGAAGAGCTTTCCAGGTGAGGCGGCGGCAGCGGCCCATTCCGGTCCGATGTAGTTCAGGCTTCCCTTTTCACCAAGGTTCTCGTCCTTCCAGTCATAGCCGTGCGTCATCATCCAGAGGTTCATGCCCGGTGCATGGACAGGATCGCTGGGTTCCGGGCCGTTGTCGGACGTGACGATGAAGACGGTGTTGTCGAATTGCCCTGTTCCCCTGAGGTGGGCAACCAGCCGGCCGACGTGGTAGTCCATTGCTTCAAGCATTCCGGAATAAACTTCCATGCTGCGCGCATAGATCTTTCGTTCATCCGGCGAAAGTGAACTCCAGCTGCGAGAACCCGTCGGCATGGGCGCAAGAGCTGCATTGGCCGGGATCAGGCCCAATGTTTTGGCGCGTTCCCAACGGTCGGCCCTCAGCTTGTCCCAGCCATCATCGAAGCGGCCCTTGTACCTGTCAGAGAATTCCCTGGGCGCCTGAACGGGAATGTGAACGGCCTGAAAAGCCACATAGGCGAAGAAGGGCGAGGCACGATCCCTGTTGCTGTCGATGTACCGCATCATTCGGTCTACAAGAAACTTCGATGAGTAGAAGTCTTTTGGCAGATCTGCAGGCTTTCCGTTCTCGTACCAGGGCGCGATCTGGTAGTAGGGCATATAGGGCTTTTGTTCCCAGTTGTCGGCGCCTGAAGCATCAAGCGCAAATGACTGATCGAAGCCGTGCGCGCTGGGCAGATCGCCTGTGCCATGGCCCAGATGCCACTTGCCAACCATGAACGTGTGGTAGCCAGACTTCTTTAGTCGGGACGCAACAGTGACCACCCCAGGCTCCAGATGCAGCGTATACCCCGGCTTTCCTTCGAGCTCCGGAGGAAGCACCTCTTCAATGGTGGAAACGCCGGTGCGGTGATTGTCGATACCTGTCAGCAGCATGGCTCGGGAAGGCGAGCACAGCGGCGATGTATGGTAGTTGGTCAGTATCGCGCCTGATGCGGCGAGCGCGTCGATATTCGGAGTGTGCGCTTCTCCGCCGAAGGCGCCGAGATCCATGAACGCGCCGTCGTCGATGAGCAGCAGCACCACGTTCGGTCGAACTGGTTCGCCTGCGAGCGCAGTCGATGTCGGTGCAGAAAGCGATGCCATCAACACCAACGCCAGAATTCGGATACGACTGACGTTCATTTTACCGGCTTTCCATTGACGAGACCTTGCACCCACAAAGTGATATTGAAAAGTGGCACTCGTTATGTCAATAGTTTCCGAAGTCGCCACCAACGGAAACCAGACATGATCGTCACGAACGAAGTACTTCCCAGCAATCCAGAACACATCCAGAAGATGCTGGAGCCTGGTCCGAGCAAACCGATCTACATGGTCAACCTGCTGAAATTCAAGGACAAAGCCCAATACAAGGATGGCCGCGCAACTGATCTCAGCGGCAGGGACGCCTACATGATCTATGGCCGAGCTGTCACAGAGCTTCTGCCCAAATTTGGGGGCCGGGGAGTCTTTGCGGCAGACGTGACCTTTCTGACATTGGGTCAGGTTGAAGAACTCTGGGACGAAGTCGCTATCGCAATGTATCCCAACCGGCGCGCCCTGGTGGACATGTCAATGTCCACGGAGTGGCGCGAAATAGCGGTGCACCGTGACGCGGGTCTAAAGGGTCAACTAAATATCGAGACTATACTTCAGGAAGAAGCCGGCTCTATCCAGTCACTCCTGAAATAGGTTCGGCATGGAAATTGGGACAGGCATCACAGCGAGGCGTGCATGACGAGTGTCTCGCGCATTGACGATGGTCGCCGCAAGCGCGGTGACCACAGCCGGAAGCAAATTGTCGATGCGATGCTGGTGCTGGTCCGGGAAGGCGACATGAGCCCGAGCGCGGCGCAGGTTGCCGAACGCGCCGGGGTCGGGCTACGGACTGTTTTTCGGCACTTTGAAGAAATGGAAGTCCTCTATCGTGAAATGGCTGAAGTCATTGCGGCAAAGGTCATGCCGCTGGTACGCAAGCCTTACACCAAGGCCGCCTGGCGCGATCGCCTCCTGGAATTGGTCGAGCGACGGATCGAAATCCACGAGGAAATAATGCCGCTCAAGATCGCCGGCAGTGTTCTGAGGTTTCGTTCGAAATTTCTCATGGACGACTACCGCGCCCACCTGAAGTTGGAGCGCGAGAGCCTTGAATCCATACTTCCCGACAGTGTGAAAAAGGACCAAACCCTTTTTCGCGCGGTCGAAATGGTCACCAGCTTTCAGGCGTGGCGGCGCCTGCGTCAGGATCAGGATCTTTCAGTCTCGGACGCGCGCAAGGTGATGCTGAAACTGATCGACGGAACATTGGGAGCGGCGAAATGAATAAATTTGTTCGCCCGGAGACCCAACGATGACACTTTTTCCTCGAAGCACAAACGGCGACTATCGAGGCAGCGCCATCGCCCCGTGGGCACTTACTCTCCTTGCGCTTCTCACAATTGTGCCAGGTGGCATTCACGCCTTCTTGCCCGACGGAGGCTCCGTCGTGATCGCAGGTCTCGATATATCCGCCAACCCTCACCTGATTGTGGGTGTCTTCAACTGGCTGGGTGCAACCCAGATCGGGTGGGGGCTGATGCTGCTTGCGATTTCGCTTCGCTATCGCAACCTCGTTCCGCTGGCGCTGCTGCTGGTTATTATCTTGACCGGAATCAATGCCACCAATCAGTGGATCCTGCGCTTCGAGGCGGGCGCACATCACCCGCCCGAAATGTACGCAAGCCTGATCACACTTCCGCTGGTGCTGGGAATGCTGTGGCTGTCCCTGACGCCCGGCAAAACGAAAGGCTGAATACATGTCGAACGAATTCAGAATTTTCGGCGCAGAAATGTCGCCTTACTCGGTCAAGGTGCGTTCGTACGCCCGCTACAAGGGCCTGCCACACCAATGGTTGAACCGTGGCGGAGACAATGCAGCCGAGTATGCCAAATACGCCAAGATCCAGATCGTTCCGCTTGTAGTCACGCCGCAAGGCGAAAGCCTGCAGGATTCGACCCCCATCATAGAGCGACTTGAAGCTGACCATCCGACGCCCTCGATTCACCCCGCAAATCCTGCCCTGCGATTCCTGTCAGAATTGCTCGAGGAAGTCGGCGACGAGTGGGGCAACAAGTGGATGTTCCATTATCGCTGGCGAAGGGAGATTGACCAGATCGCATCCGCAAGCCGCCTGGCGCTCGCCATGAACCCGTCAATGGATGAAGCGACGCAGACGGGCTTCGCCGAACAAATTCGCAATCGCATGATTGGTCGCGTGTGGTTCGTAGGCTCGAGCGACGCAACAGCGCCGTTTATCGAGGAGACATTCCACAAGGCTTTGGGTCAGTTGAATGAACATCTGGCCAGCCGCCCATACCTGTTCGGCGCGCGCCCGTCATTTGCCGACTTCGGTCTGTGGGGCCAGATCTATAACATGTGGACCGACCCGACACCCTGCGCGATCGTCGAGGCACGTGCACCGCACGTCCTCGCTTGGATTCAGCGTATGCTGTGGCCGACTGCAATAGGTGAGTTTGAGGCGTGGACTTCGCTTCAGCCGACACTATCGCCAATCCTGAAGGACTGGGTCGGCGAGTGGTTCCTGCCATGGAGCATTGCGAACGCTTCAGCGATCACCAGAGCGATGGATGAGGAGTTCACAGTCACTCTTCAGGGCTTCGAGTGGAAGCAGAAGCCGCAAAAGTATCATGCCAAATCCCTTGAGGCGTTGCGCAGGAAGTATATAGCGGTGAACGACAAATCTGAGCTGAACTC
Source organism: Micropepsaceae bacterium (assembly GCA_040080835.1). Lineage (GTDB taxonomy): Bacteria > Pseudomonadota > Alphaproteobacteria > Micropepsales > Micropepsaceae > SZUA-430. The sequence continues at coordinate 194,505 of JBEBHP010000002.1, forward strand.
AATTCTTTCCAAAGCAAAGATTTCGCTCGGCTGACGCGCCTGATGATCGCCACTGCCTTCGGGTTCACCGGCCTGGCGCCAGTCCGTTACCGTTGTTTGCAAGGTGTACAGTGCAATTTCCGGATGCGCTCCATCAAACGGCGCAATCCTGCCATTTGTGTGGAAGCAAGGCCCACTTGTCCCCACGACAAGTCTCCGAAAGCCCCGGTGCCAAATGATCAACCTGAGCTGTTCGGTTAAAATCCCCGGGCGACTCACTTCTGAAACCTGGTCATGTTGTGGAGGCTGTGATGGCACAAGCACCTGCTGATCCTTCGTTACGAAAGCAGCAACTCAGGCGACTCCTGAAAATTTCGTGGCCTCTCGCGGCAATTACGGCGGCGCTCTCTCTCTTGGCTGTCGTCTACCTGGGGTTTGACCTGGCAAGAGCCAAGGTGTCCCCGTGCGACAGCATATTCCAGGAAACCAGCGTCAGCATGTCGACCAAGATCAAGTTTCTCAAGGCTGAAGGCGAACTCAAGCTAGGCCGGGAAAAGGTGGCTGAGCTTGGCGACCGCGCGCAGATGGCAGCACTTGGGCTCAAAACGTGCTGCGTGGTGCTGGACGCTGGGCGCATCAATCCCGAACAGTTTCTGACTTGCAAGGGTAAAGCCCGAACCTACGAAGCGCAGGTCGACAATGTGGTCGCCAAGGTCAGGGCGTCAGTTGCCAATCCGGCGGCGGCAACGCCAGATCTCGGTACTGCCGTTGAAAGCGCATTCGCGACGTCGCGCGACCTGAACCAAAGCGTGGTGAAAATTTCCAGCGAACAACAACTGCAGTCACTGCAAACCGCCCAGACGAAGAAACTCGCCATTGGAGCGACGGAAGCAGAACCCAACAACGACATACCCAATGCCAATGCGATCACTCTGCAAAGGACGGTGAAGGCGTCAGTCGGACTGGAGAAGGACGCCGACGTTTACACATTTACTACCCCGCCAGTCCATCGCGACTGGGTACGCATCGAACTCCAAAACTTGTCTACAACGCTGGAACCCAACATAGAACTGTTTGATTCCCTCAAGACAAGTCTCGGAGCTGTTAGGAACACCACGGCCGGAGGCGACGTCGCCTATGAATTCGTTGCCGCTCCGGCGACCACTTACAGCTTTCGCGTTTCCAGCTTTTACGGAAGTGCCACAGGAGTTTATGCCGTTACCGTTGCGCCTCAGAAGGCATTCGACAGCCTTGAACCCAACGAGACAATTCTGACTGCAAAGCGCATCACGGAAGGCACGCCAGTCCAGGCAAAGATCATGGACAAGCTGGACGTGGATTATTTCGAGATCGATCCAGCTGGTGGAGGTGAGCGCAAGCTCAGACTGGTTGTGAGCAACAATTCGGCGACATTGCACCCGAACCTAACGGTGTACGATGTCAGCAAGACCGAAATCACTTCCGTGCGGAACTCCACTGCGGGAGGAGATTTGTCTCTGGACATCAAAGCGGCCTCCGGAAAAATCTATGTCCGTATCGGCGACTACTACAATTCAGATTTTGGCGAATACACTTTGACCGTCAAGCCGCAATAGGCCCAGTGCGCCCACCCTGAAATTGCGACTGCTTCAGGAGAGTCAGCACCCGAAGCAGCTAACGATCACCGCAGCGCGAGCGGGCTAGCCGCGGTCGCCATTCACTTGGGTACATCAGCCGATGCTGGCAACCAACTCAAATTGCATTCGCGATGCGATCCATTGCCTCGCCAAGACGCTCCGGCGACTGCGCAAAGCAGATGCGAATGAACCGGTCATTTTCTGTGTCGGACGGCAAGCCAAATGCAATGCCCGGCGCGACGCCGACCTTGGTGTCCCGAAGCAACCGTTTGGCAAACGCGACGCTGTCGGTCATGCCGTCAACAGAAATGAATCCATAAAATGCGCCCTGGGGACGCGACCAGCTCATGCGGTTCTGGCCCGCAAGGAACTTCTCGATGATGTCACGACCCTGCCTGCAACGCTCCACCATCGAGGCGATAAAGGCGTCGCCGTTGGTTATGGCCTCAAGTGCGCCATACTGCGCAAACACTGTGGCCCCTGAATTATTGTAGGCCGCAAGCTCGACCATCTGTGTGCCGATGTGCGGCGGATGAACCACCCATCCAATGCGCCAGCCCGTCATTGCCCATGCCTTGGAAAAGCTGTTGATGACGAACACATTGTCATCAGGCTCGGCAATCGCGGCGAAACTCGGGGCAGGGGTGTCGTATACAATCGGCGTGTAAACCTCGTCAGATATGATGGCCACGCCCTTGCGCCTTGCAAAGTCGAGGATTGCACGTTGCTCGGCTTCACTCATGATCCAGCCGGTCGGGTTGCTCGGCGACGCAAAGAAAATCGCCTTCGTGCGTCCATCTACGCAGTCAAACAGACGCTGAAGGTCCAGCCGCCAGGGCTGGTCCTTGTCTCCACCGTCCAGTCGTACAAAGCGCGGCTCGCACCCCATGCCGGTAACGGCCTGGAAGATGTTTGGCCACATTGGCGAGACAATCACGACATTGTCACCCGCTCGCACGAGGCACTGGAGAATGATGTTGATGCAAAGCATGGCAGCGCCCGGCACGGTGACCCGGTCGGCGTCGATCCGCTTGCCAGCCTGCCTCGAAGCCCAACTCGCAACCGCCTCGCGCAGTTCCGGCAGCCCTCTGACAAAGGTGTAGAAAGTCCGGCCTTCATCCAGTGCCCGCTTGGTGGCATCCCGGATGAAAGCGGGGGTCACGATGTCGCTTTCCCCAAACCACAATGGAATGATGTCCGGTCGGCCCAGCCCGTCCGCCGAAACGGCGCCAATACCGTTGGGCTTGAGTCCCAGGATTTCGGGTCGGATGGGAGAGGAATTGGGCTTGGGCATAAATGTCGCGCCGTCCTGAGTATGGCCTGAATGCGAAACGCCAAACTGCCGCTCTTGCGCGGGGGAGCGCAACCCCCTAAAAGCCTCGACTATTCCACACGCGGGCTTGGGCTGCCCGGCCGTCATATGACGGGCCGCCCTCCGGTGCTGGGTCCCTTTATGGGATTTCAGTCATGTCCGCGGAGGCTTAACCGGTTAAGGAGACACAGGCCACATGGCACTGCCCGATTATTCTATGCGCCAACTGCTTGAAGCTGGCGTTCACTTCGGCCACCAGACACATCGGTGGAACCCTCGCATGGCCCCGTATCTGTACGGGTCCAAAAACAAGATTCACATCATCGACCTGACGCAAACGGTGCCGTTGATGCACCAGGCGCTCAAGACGATTCGTGACGTCGTCGCGCAAGGCGGCCGCGTGCTGTTCGTCGGCACGAAGCGCCAGGCCTCTGAAGCCGTGGCGGACTCAGCCAAGCGATGTGCCCAGTACTACGTCAATCACCGCTGGCTCGGCGGCACGCTGACCAATTGGCAGACCATCTCGCACTCGATCAAGCGCCTGCGCAACATCGACGAGACATTGAATGCAGGCGGCGTCGGCCTCACCAAGCGCGAAGTGCTGAACCTGCAACGCGAAAAGGAAAAGCTCGAGCGTGCGCTGGGCGGCATCAAGGAAATGGGCGGCGTTCCTGACCTTTTGTTCGTGATCGACACCAACAAGGAAGCCATTGCCATCCAGGAAGCCAACAAGCTGGGCATTCCGGTTGTTGCGGTGGTCGATTCCAACTCGAACCCGAATGGCATTGCGTTCCCGATCCCGGGTAATGACGACGCAGCACGCGCTATCGCGCTGTATTGCGACCTCATCGCCCGCGCAGTGATAGACGGGCTGTCTGCGTTCCAGGGCTCTTCCGGTGTTGATATTGGCGCGTCGGAAGAAGTGCCGGTTCAGGAACTCCCAGCAGCAAACTGACATACCGTGCCGTGCGGGCCAACCCGCGCGGCCTACTCAAACGATTAGGAGCACCCCATGGCTGAAATTACAGCCGCGATGGTCAAGGACCTGCGCGAAAAGACGGGCGCAGGCATGATGGACTGCAAGAAGGCCCTGAACGAAACCCAGGGCGACATGGAAGGCGCCATTGACTGGCTGCGCAAACAGGGTCTGTCGAAAGCCGCAAAAAAGGCCAGCCGCATTGCCGCGGAAGGACTCGTGGGCGTGGCCGCCAAAGGCAGCAAGGGCGCGGTGGTCGAAATCAACTCGGAAACCGACTTCGTTTCAAGGAACGAGCAATTCCAGGCCTTTGTTTCCAAGGTTGCCGAACTTGCGCTCAATGCAGGCGGCGACATCTCAAAGCTCGCAAAGATGCCCTATCCTGGCACAAGCCTCGACGTCGACGGACAGCTTAAACATCTGGTAGCCACCATCGGCGAAAACATGACGCTTCGTCGGACGACGTCGTTTGACGTCGCGCAAGGCGTTGTCGCGTCTTACGTTCACAACCAGGCAGCGCCGAATCTTGGCCGCATGGGCGTTCTGGTTTGCCTCAAATCGTCCGGCAATGCAGATGCGCTCGCAAGCCTTGGTCGAAAAATTGCGATGCACGTGGCATCAGCGAACCCGATCGCGCTTAGAGCTGACCAGGTTGATTCGTCGACGCTGGATCGCGAGAAGGCAATTTTTGCTGATCAGGCCCGAGCCACGGGCAAGCCCGAAAACATCATTGCAAAAATGGTGGAAGGCCGCGTACGCAAGTTCTATGAGGAAGTTGTTCTGCTGCAGCAGGCCTTCATCATGGACCCGGATAAAACGGTCGACGCCTTCGTGAAAGCCGCCGAAAAAGAAGTTGGCGCGCCGGTTTCAGTCGAGGGTTTCGTGCGCTTTGCACTTGGCGAAGGCATCCAGAAAGAGGAAACTGACTTCGCCGCCGAAGTCGCCGCCGCAGCAAAGGGCTGAGGTCAGAACAGCAGGGCATCGAACAATGACATCAACGCCGCTCTATCGCCGGATCCTTCTCAAAATCTCCGGTGAGGCGTTGATGGGCCCCGGAAACTACGGCATTGACCTTGCGACAGTCGATCGCATCGCAAGCGAGATCAAGGAAGCCAAATCAATCGGAACCGAAGTGTGTGCCGTCGTTGGTGGCGGCAACATCTTCCGCGGCATGCAGGCCGCCGCATCCGGCATGGAACGGGCCACCGCCGACTACATGGGCATGCTGGGCACTGTCATGAACGCGCTTGCAATGCAAAATGCGCTGGAGAAAATCGGCATCTTCACGCGTGTTTTGTCGGCAATCCCCATGACCACGGTGTGCGAACCTTATATTCGCCGCCGCGCCATGCGCCATCTGGAGAAGGGAAGGGTGGTCATATTCGCTGCCGGTACCGGCAACCCGTTCTTCACGACCGACACAGCGGCAGCGCTGCGCGCTGCCGAAATGGGTGTGGATGCCATCATGAAGGGAACCCAGGTGGACGGCGTGTATGCGGCGGATCCCAAGAAGAACCCCGCTGCCGAACGATACGGTCACCTGACCCATACGGAAGTTCTGAGCCGCGATCTAAAGGTCATGGACGCTTCCGCCGTTGCCCTCGCAAGGGACAGCAAGATCAAGATTGTCGTATTCAACATCCACGAAAAGATGAATTTCGTTCGCGTATTGCAGGGGAAGGGACTCTGCACCGTAATAGGATCATAATATTATCAGCATCCAGTGCTGATTGGAGGAATGCCATGGCCCAGACAAAGCCATTTGACCTGGACGATCTTCAAAAGCGAATGAAGGGAGCCGTGCAGACGCTGAAGCACGAATTCGCCGGACTTCGAACTGGTCGTGCGAGTGTAAGTCTGCTCGAGCCCGTGCAGGTTGATGCTTATGGTAGCGCAATGCCACTGACACAGGTTGGGACCGTGAACGCTCCTGAACCACGCATGTTGACCGTGCAGGTGTGGGATCGCGGCCTGGTGATCGCTGTCGACAAGGCAATCAGATCTGCAGGTCTGGGCCTTAACCCTCAGGTAGACGGCCAGTTGCTGCGCATTCCGATTCCACCGCTCACCGAAGACCGCCGTCGGGAACTCTCGAAGATCGCAGCCAAATACTCGGAATCTGCACGCGTGGCCGTACGCAACATTCGCAGGGACGGTATGGATCATTTGAAGAAGCTGGAGAAAGAGCACCAGATCAGCGAAGACGAGTTGAAGAAGCAGTCAGAAAAAGTGCAAGGCGCCACGGACAGCCACATCAAGGAAGTCGACGAGGCGTACAACTCGAAGGAAAAGGAAATCATGCAGGTTTAATTGGGCCCTGCAGATCGGGATTGGATGTCTCACACCGCGCCAGAGCAGAACGCTCACCAGGTTCCCAATCACATCGCTATCATCATGGATGGCAATGGTCGGTGGGCAAAGGCGCGCCACTTGCCCCGGTTAATGGGACACCGCGCGGGCGTTGCCGCAGTTCGCGCAACGGTTGGCGCAGCAGCAAAACTCGGCGTCAACTACCTCACACTGTTCGGCTTCTCTTCGGAAAACTGGAAGCGTTCGCAGACAGAGGTGAATGACCTCATGGGGTTGCTGCGCATGTACATCCGCTCCGACCTTGAGGAACTTCACCAAAATGGAGTTGAAATCCGCATCATCGGTGCCAAAACACGTCTTGAGGGCGACATACTCAATCTGATCGATGAAGTTCACGCGAGAACCAGGGGAAACCAGAAACTCAAGCTGACGATAGCCTTCAACTACGGCGGTCAGGATGAAATCATCGAAGCCGTGCGGCAAATCGCTGAGGACGTCGAGGCCGGTCGGCTGCACGCAAGTGACGTCACCAGGGAAGAATTTGCAATCAGACTCGCTACCGCCGGAATGCCAGACCCTGATCTCGTGATCCGGACGAGTGGGGAACAACGGCTTTCAAATTTTCTGTTGTGGCAAACCGCATACTCCGAATTCGTGTTCATGGACACACTGTGGCCTGATTTCTCCGAGTTGCAATTGGCTGAAGCGATCCGGCAGTATCAGTCGAGAGACCGCCGGTTTGGCGGGCGAAACCTTGCGGCTGGCGCATGACGACAGTGAGTCCCAATAGATCTTCTTCGCTGTGGCCCCGCATCATCACGTCGATCATTCTCATCCCTTCAGCTCTCGCGGCTGTCTACGCGGGTGGTTGGATTCTGGCCGTGTGGGCGAGCGCCGCTGGCCTTGCTATGGCCAGGGAATGGATCCGCATCGTCCACCGGGAAGATAGTCCGGGCTGGCGGCTGGCGCTGCATGCGGTTGCTATCCTCGCTTCGCAGGTTCTGCTGATATTTGGTCGAATGGACTATGCTCTGGCCAGCATCTTTCTCGCGGCGCTGCTGGGCAATGTCCTCGCCATGCGCCAGGAAGAGCGTTCAATCTGGACAGTGATGGGAATACTTTTCATTGCCTTGCCGTGCCTTGCGTTTTCCAATCTCAGGATGCTCACACCCTTCGGGCTGGAAACGGTGATCTGGCTTTTGTGTATCGTCTGGGCAACCGACAGTGCGGCATATCTGGCGGGTTCCACCTTTGGTGGACCGAAACTGGCACCTCGAATTTCGCCCAACAAGACCTGGGTCGGTGCAATCTCTGGACTTGGCGCTGGCATTGCCGCAGGCATCCTGCTGACACAGCTCACGGGCTTTGTTGCGAGGGAAAACTATGTTGCGGCCTGCGCGCTGGTTTCAATGCTGACGCAATGTGGCGACCTGGCAGAATCCTTCCTGAAGCGGACTTTCGGCGTCAAGGACGCATCGGATCTCATCCCGGGACACGGCGGCGCACTTGATCGCCTCGACGGCATGATTGTGGCAACATCAGGCGTTGCCTTGCTGGTCAGTATCTACGGTCAATCTCCGGTCTTGTGGGCGGTACCATGACCAGCAGAAAACCAAGGCGAATTTCCATTTTGGGTTCTACCGGTTCTGTGGGCACCAACACCGTCGAACTGGTTGAAATGCACAACCGGCTTGCGCCGGGCTCCTACATACCCGTAGCGCTGACCGCCCATGACAATGTGGCTGCCCTGGCGGCGCAGGCAAAAAACCTGAGGCCAGAATTCGTCGCAATTGCCAACGAAGCGAAATATGCCGAGCTGAAGCAGGAATTGGCTGGTTTGGGGATTGAGGTAGCTGCAGGGCATGCCTCGGTAGTTGAGGCCGCCCTTCGTGACGCCGACTGGCTCATGGCAAGCATAGTGGGCGCGGCCGGGCTTCGACCAACTCTGGCGGCGGTCTCGCGCGGTCAAACGGTAGCGTTGGCCAACAAGGAATGCCTAGTCTCTGCCGGCGAACTCTTCATGTCCGAAGTGCGCAGGGCAGGCACGACCCTCTTGCCCGTTGATTCAGAACACAACGCGGTATTCCAGGTCTTCGACACGCTTCAGCACAAGGCGATCGAGCAGATAACGTTGACGGCATCTGGCGGTCCTTTCAGGACCTGGTCGGCAGAACAGATGGCGGGCGTCACGCCGGCTCAGGCCTGCAAGCATCCCAACTATTCAATGGGCGCCAAGATTTCCGTCGACTCGGCAACCTTAATGAACAAGGGACTGGAACTCATTGAAGCCCATCATCTGTTTGGCACGCCTCCTGAAAGGTTGAGTGTCGTCATTCACCCACAACAGGCGGTGCATTGCTTGGTAACCTACATCGACGGGTCGGTGCTCGCCCAGCTTGGAAGCCCGGATATGCGCACGCCGATCGCATATGCGCTTGGCTACCCGGACAGAATCGCAGCGCCGACAAGACGCTTGAACCTTGCCGAAATGGCGCAGCTGACCTTTGAGGCGCCAGACATTGTTCGCTTTCCCTGCCTCAAACTGGCACAGGACGCGATGAAAGCGTCCGCCGGTGCGACAACCATCCTTAACGCGGCAAACGAGATCGCTGTTGGTGCGTTCCTGCAGGGAAAACTTGGATTTTCGGGCATTTCGCGCGTGGTCCAGACGGCCATTGATGCGCTCGCCGGCACTTCGCGCACACCAACCACGGCCGATGAAGCCCTGGCACTGGATGCGCAGGCCAGAGAGCACGCCAAACGTGCATTGCAAAACTGAAAAAGCTTATACACAACAAACATATGCGCAGGTCGAAATCACATGCTTGAGCTTGTAACCAGTCTCGCTTTGGGCGGCCTTGGATTCCTGTTCGTCATCACCCTCGTCGTGTTTGTTCATGAACTTGGCCATTTCATGGCTGGACGCATGTTTGGCGTAAGAATCGACAGCTTTTCGATCGGTTTCGGTAGAGAAATCGCAGGCTTTACAGATCGCCATGGAACGCGGTGGAAAATTGGCTGGCTACCGCTCGGTGGCTTCGTCAAATTCTGGGGTGACGAGGGTGTTTCGAGCACGCCGGATCAGGAAAAGTTGCATAAAATCAGCGACGCCGATCGGTCGCGCTCTTTCCACCACAAACCCTTGCACCAGAAAGCGATCATCGCGGTTGCTGGGCCTGCGTCGAACTTTGTACTGGCGGTCGTCATATTGGCGGGTTTGCTGTTGGTTTATGGCGACTACGCCCAGGCGCCAATCATCGGAAACCTGAAGCAGGGCTACCCGGCACAGCTGGCGGGCCTGAAGCCCGGTGACCGGGTGGTCGGAATTGATGGCAGTTCGACAAACAATTTCTCTGACATCGTACATATCGTTTCGGTATCTGATGGTCGTCCGCTGAACTTCCACATTCAGCGCGGCGCCGAACGCCTGACTGTCGTGGTCACGCCAACGATGATCACAAAGCCGGACCCATTCGGTGATCCCATGAAGGATCCGGGCGTCGGCATCAGTCCGGTTCTGCCGGGTGAAGTGGAAATGGTAGTTCCAGGATCGCCCGCGGCTATTTCAGGACTCAAGCCAAACGACTGGATTTTGGCGGTGAACGATGAGCCGGTTACAATTTTTGCGGACATCGCTCGGGCAGTTGCTGCGTCAAATGGAGCAAAGCTGAACCTTGCAGTCTCCAGACCCGCACCAGACGCCAAAAAGCAGTGGAATCGTGAAAAGTTGGTTCTGGTTCTGACGCCTGCAACTCAGGGCTCTTCGAACGCGGACGTCGACAAACTCGTTCTGGATGCTGCCGGTTTTGCCGTTTTTGCCAAAGGCTCGCCTGAGTCTTTCGTGCACGTGACTTTCGGCCTTTTTGACGCAGTTTCTCGGGCCGTGGATGACACGAAATTCATCGTGGTAAAGACATTTTATTTTATCGGGCAACTTTTGACCGGACGGGGAGACTACCAGCAGTTGTCTGGCCCACTCGGAATCGCCACGGTTTCTGCGAAAGTAACCGTGCAATTCGGCGTGATCCCGCTGATCAACTTGGCGGCGGTGTTGTCTGTAAGCATCGGTTTACTCAATCTTTTTCCTATACCGATGCTCGACGGGGGACATATCCTGTACTATGGCATAGAAGCAGTGCGTGGGCGTCCGCTGGGGGAGTGGGCTCAGGAGCTGGGTTTTCGAATTGGGCTGGCTTTGGTCGTAAGCTTGTTGCTGTTCGCAACATGGAACGATCTCACGAAGCTTGGTTTGTTCTGATTTGTCTCGGTCTTGCCGTGAATTGACTTGCAGTATCGGTGTTTTCTGCCGCGGGGCGTAAACGAATGAAAAGACTACTGGGAACTGTTCTGGCGCTGATCGCGGCCACGTTTATTGGAATCGCGACGTCCCAAGCGCAAGACGCTGACGGCCCCGCTGTTCAACGAATAAACGTTGAAGGCAACCAGCGCATCGAAGAATCGACCGTGTTGTCGTACATGGTGCTCAAGGAAGGCCAACCCTATACCCAGGCCCAGGTCGACCAGTCACTGAAGACTCTCTACGCGACAGGGCTGTTTGCAGACGTTCAGATCCAGCAGGCCAGCGGCGTCGTCACCGTCAAGGTCGTTGAAAATCCAATCATCAATCGCATTGCATTCGACGGAAACTCGAAAGTCTCGCAAAAGACCCTGGACGAAGAAGTCCAGCTCAAGCCGCGCATGGTGTTCTCGCGCGCGAAAGTGCAAGCCGACGTTCAGCGCATTCTCGAGATCTACCGTCGCTCAGGCCGCTTCGCTGCACAGGTCGAACCCAAGACGGTACAGCTGGGACAAAACCGCGTCGATCTGGTTTTCGAAATCAACGAAGGTCCGACCACCGGCGTCAGCCGCATCATCTTCATTGGCAACAAGGCGTTCAGCGACAGCACGCTTCGCGACAAGATCGCGACAGGTGAGTCGGTCTGGTGGAACTTCCTGCAGACGAACGACAACTATGACCCTGATCGCCTCACGTTTGACCGCGAACAGATTCGCAGATTCTACCTTTCGGAGGGTTTTGCTGACTTCCGTGTGATTTCCGGCGTTGCCGAGTTGGCACCCGACCGAAGCGGCTTCTACATCACCTTCACGATCGAAGAGGGTGAGAAGTACGATTTCGGCAAGGTTGAGATTGACACCAAGCTCAAGGAAATCCCCGTAGCCGACCTCCAGGATCTCATCCGGTTTGAAGGCGGAGAGCAGTACAACGCCGAACTCATCGACAAGAGCGTTGACGCACTCACCCTTGCAGCAGGTACGCGTGGCTATGCATTCGTGGACATTCGTCCACGTGTTCGCCGCAACAAGGAAGAAAAGACGGTTGACGTTGTTTTCAAGATCGAGGAAGGGCCGCGCGTCTACATCGAGCGTATCAATATCGTTGGCAACACGCGCACGCTGGATAAGGTCGTTCGCCGGGAAATTCGTCTTGTTGAAGGGGATGCATTCAATCGCGTGCTGATCAACCGTTCCAGGTCACGTATTCGCGGTCTTGGATTCTTCAAGAAAGTTGAGATCAACGAAGAACCAGGGTCAGCTCCGGACCGCACGGTGCTGAACGTCGAAGTGGAAGAACAATCGACCGGAGAGTTTTCTGTTAGCGCGGGCTTCTCGTCGGCCGACAACGTTGTTGGTGCGGTAAGTCTGACTGAGAAGAACCTGTTGGGGCGCGGACAGTTCCTGCGTCTGCAGGTTTCGCTGTCCAGCATTCGCCAGCAGATCGACCTGCGCTTCACAGAACCGTATTTCCTTGACCGCAACATGGCAGCGGGTTTCGACCTCTACAACACGCACTCGATCTTCTCGGAGTCTAACTACGAAGCCGACATTAGAGGCCTTGGCTTGCGCCTTGGCTTCCCGTTGTCCGAATTCGGGCGTCTTGGACTGCGGTACACTTTACGCCAGGATGACGTAACCATTACTGGAAACGCCGGCGACGTTCAGCAGGGTGTGACGCTGCTGTCATCAGCGGGATTTACCTACGCTTATGACGACAAGGATGATCCGATCGAACCCAAGAATGGCGTCGATTTGACCTGGTCAACAGATTTCGCAGGCCTCGGCGGCGACAAGGAATACGTGCGTACCGAACTCAGCGCCGACTGGTTCAAGCGCTTGTGGTACGATGATCTCGTTCTGAATGTTGCGGTTTCCAGCGGTTATATTATCGCTTTCGGCGACAATCAGCTCACCGCAAACGACCGCTTCTTCAAAGGCGGCGGGTCGTTCCGAGGTTTCAAGACCTCTGGTATTGGCCCGCGCGACCTTGCGGCAACAGGTACCCCGCCAGCAGTTGGTGGCGAAGCCTACGCCGTCGGAACGGTCGAATTGCGTGTCCCAAACTTCCTGCCTGACGAACTTGGAATCAAGACTGCCATCTTTACCGACGTTGGCACGGTCGGTATGGTCGCTGACAAACAGCCCTGCACAATCACAATCTGTATCGCAGATGACTTGTCACTGCGTGCTTCGGCTGGTGTCTCGGTTTACTGGAACTCGCCTTTCGGTCCAGTACGGCTTGATTTCTCACAGGTTTTGAACAAAGAAGACTACGACCAAACGGAGTCCTTCCGCTTCAGCGCAGGAACAAAGTTTTAGTCCGCTCCAGGAGATTACTCACATGACTAAACGTACGGCCCTCTGGGCCATGGCCGCTATCGCGGCTTCTGCTATCGTTTTTAACGCTAACGCCCAGCCTGTCCCAGCAAAGCCTGTTCCTGCAAAGCCAGCCGCCGCAGCACCTGCTGGTGCAGCCAAGCCCGCGCCTGTTGCAGTCATCCTGTTCCTTGATCGTGGCACCGTGCTTCGTAAGTCCGCCGTAGGCGTGGACATGTACAAGCAGGTGGAAGCACTTGCGAAGAAGATGGAAACGGACTTCGCCCCGGAAAACAAAAAGATCCAGGCTGACATCCAGGCGCTTCAGGCCCAGGCCGACGTGCTGAGCCCGCAAGCCCGTCAGGCAAAGGTGAAAGAACTGGAGACCCGCCGCCAGGCGCTTCAGAAGAAGGTTCAGGACCGTCAGTCCGCAATTCAGGGTGGCTTGGCAACTGCCCGCACCCAGATTGAACGCGCCCTGGCCCCGATCCTTGAAAAGCTGCTGACAGAGCGCAAGGCCAACCTGCTGCTTGACAGAGGTCTGGTTGTTCTTGGCGCGACCGAACTCGACATTACGAACGACGTCATCGGTCGGCTGAACAAGTCGCTTCCGAAGGTCACCGTGACACCGGTTGCTCCGAAACCAGGTGCTGCGGCTCCTGCAAAGCCAGGTGGCTAATAGCAGCGTCAACTACGTGAGAAGCAATGGGGCCGGATCTGTGAGGATCCGGTCCTTTGTCTATTATGTCGAATGGCTGACCCCCGATTCTTTGACAGCGTAGGACCTTTCAGCATTGCTCTTATTGAGCAGCTGACTGGATCTCAATTGCTGTCTGGTTCCAACCAGCAACTCATTGCGGACGTGGCCCCGCTGGACCGCGCAGGCCAATCGCACCTGTCTTATTGCGATAGCCCGAAATTTACTTCCGCACTCAGGCAGACGCGCGCGAGCGCAGTGTTTGTGTCCAGGAACCTCGCGCAGTACGTCCCTGAGGGAGTACTCACTCTCGAATGCACGAGACCATCACTTGCATTCGCGCAGACCGCCAACGCGCTGTACCCGGATGCCGGTTTGCTTTGGAGCATGCAACATCCTCCCGTGATGTCCATCGCACCGACCGTTAAGGTCGGCGCCAATAGTGTCATCGCGCCAGGGGTCTTCCTCGGAGAAGGCGTAGAAATCGGGAATGACTGTGCGATCGGCCCTGGAACGGTGATTGGACGCGGTGTTCAAATTGGGAACGGCACCAGAATTGGCCCGCACGTTACAGTGTCTCATGCATTCATTGGCGACCGCTGCATAATTCATCCCGGGTCCCAACTGGGGCAGGACGGGTATGGTTTCGTGAATGGCCCGACCGGCCACTACAAGATTCCGCAGCTCGGAAGGGTTATCATTCAAGACAGTGTCGAGATCGGCGCTAACGTAACGATTGATCGTGGCGCACTGGGGGACACGATAATCGGTGAAGGCACGAAGATCGATAACCTCGTCCAGATCGGGCACAACAACATCATCGGACGCCACTGCATCATTGTCTCGCAGGCTGGCGTTTCCGGCAGTTGCGAAATTGGCGATTTCTCGGTAATCGGCGGACAGGTGGGGATCTCCGATCACCTGAAAGTTGGTAAAGGGACGTTCATCGCCGGTAGATCAGGGGTTACGCACTCGCTCGAAGGCGGAAAGGTCTATGGCGGCTTCCCGGCAAAGCCAATAGAACAATGGCGCCGTGAAGTGGGTGCGGTCTCGAGGCTTGCAAAAGGGTCCAGAGCGAAAAATGACCGAACAGGCAATGAATAAGCAGGAACTGGAAAGTGCGGATGTGCTGCGCCTGATGGAGTTGTTGCCCCATCGTGCACCAATGCTGCTCATAGACCGCATGATTGACATCACGTCCAATGTCAGTGCCACGGGCGTGAAGGCGGTCTCAATGAGCGAACCGTTCTTTGCAGGACACTTCCCGGGCAAGCCCATCATGCCGGGAGTTCTGATTGTTGAAGCAATGGCGCAAACCGCCGGTGCGCTGGTCATGCACTCCTTGGGCGCGAAAGCCGGCGACAAGATCGTTTACTTCATGTCCATCGACAAGGCGCGGTTCCGTCACCCTGTGGTCCCGGGTGACCTGCTGACGCTGCCGGTAAAGATGCTGAAAGCCCGCATTCCCGTATGGCGGTTTGCAGGTGAAGCCTATGTAGATGGAAAACTTTGCGCCGAAGCGGAATTCACCGCAATGATCGCCGAAAAAACCTGAAGAACGGATAAAACAGATGACGAATATTCACTCGAGTTCGGTGGTCGACAAGAACGCAAAGATCCACCCGAGTGTGCAGATTGGTGCTTTTTGCGTCGTGGGGCCAAAAGTGACGTTGGGCGAGAATGTGCGCCTGGTCAATCACGTCTGTGTAGACGGCAATACGAATATCGGCTCTGGCACCACGGTGTTTCCATTTGCTTCCCTGGGTCAGCCACCACAAAGCCTCGCTTACAAGGGTGAAAATGTCGAGTTGATCATCGGCGAGAACAACATCATCCGTGAACATGTCACGATGAACCCGGGCACAGCCAAGGGCGGAGCGGTCACGCGCGTCGGAGACAATTGCATGTTCATGGCAGACAGCCACGTGGCCCACGACTGTATTGTTGGCAGCAACTGTGTCTTTGCAAACAATGCAATGGTCGGCGGGCACGTCGTCGTGGACGACTTCGTGTGGTTGGGTGGCGGTGCAGACGTCCACCAGTTCAGCCGCAGTGGACGTCATGCGTTTGTCGGCGGAATGGCAGGTTTGGAAGGCGACTTGATCCCGTATGGCTCCGTGATGGGCAATCGGGCGTATCTGGCCGGACTCAACCTTGTTGGCCTCAAGCGCCGCGGGTTTTCAAGAGACCAGATTCACGAATTGAGGAATGCGTATCGCCTCCTCTTTGCGCAGGAGGGTACGTTCCAGGAACGGCTTTCCGACGTAGCGGAACTGTTTGCCAACAACAGCGAAGTCATGGAAATCGTGAACTTTATTCGCGCTGGCGGCAACAGGCCCCTCTGCATGCCCAATCGCGAGAGCCGCCCCGACCCAGCGTGAACTCCACTCCAACTAAAATTGGCATCGTTGCGGGTGGCGGTGAGTTGCCGCTTGAGATTGCGCGTGCTTGTCTGGATGCGGGCCGCCCGGTGCACGTGTTGGCGGTGGACGAATTTGCCGCGGATGTCCCTCAGCACATTTCGCACACGCGCGTAAGCATCAGCAAGATTGGTCGCAGCATTCGCGTACTGAAGGATCAGGGATGCATCGAACTCGTTTTTGTCGGCCACTTCGCGCGGCCGAAGGACAGGAACATCCGCATAAGACCCGATTTTGAAACCATTCTCTTTCTGGTTCGCAATTTGGGCGTTTTGCGACGATCGAATGATGGCATTCATCGGGCGTTTGCTCGGGCTTTTGAGCAAAAGGGATTTCGGATTGTGTCGCCATTGTCTGCGGCACCAGCGCTTGCAGCCGGCGAAGGCTGCATCTCCTCCACGCGCCCCGCACCGGAGCTGCAGAGACAATTTGAAATGGCCTTCCGGGCTGCCCTGGCTCACGGCGCGACAAGACAGGGCCAGGCTATTGTTTTTGCCAGCGGCAACGTACTGGCTTCGGAAACCAGGGCCGGTACCGATGCCATGCTGCGCGGCATTGATAATGTGCAAGGGCAGAACGCATTTCTCGTCAAGGTCATGTCTCCCGGGCAGCTTGCTACAATGGACCCGCCAGCTATTGGCAGCCAGACAATCGCACTCGCCGCGCACATGGGACTGGTCGGCATACTCGTCGAGGCGGGCCGAAGCATCATCGTTCAGCCGGACAAGGTACGTGAAATGGCTGACAGCAAGGGCCTCTTTGTGTGTGGCCAACGGGTAATTCCATGAGCAGCACTGAAGTCAGTTCTCCCAAAATACTGCTCGTGGTCGGCGAACCGTCCGGCGACGCTCTCGGCCATCAACTGATCGAGGCCCTGAAGTCGCTGACACATGGTCACGCGAAAATTATTGGCGTCGGAGGCGAGTTGATGCGATCCGCCGGCATGCAAAGTCTATATTCAATCAACGACACATCCGTGATGGGACTGCGGGAAGTGGTCCCAAAAGTGCCCACCATATTGCGGCGCATTCGGCAGGTCGCGGAATTTGCAAAGGCAAACCAGCCTGACATTGCAGTGATGATCGACAGCCCTGACTTCACGCACAAGGTTGCGCATCGAATTCGCAAGATTTCGCCTGAAATGAAGATTGTTGACTACGTCGCTCCCCAGGTATGGGCCTCCAGGCCTGGCCGTGCGCAGACAATGGCCAGGGCATTCGACCATGTGCTTTGTCTCCTTCCTTTTGAAGTTCCCTTCTTCCAGAACGCTGGATTGGGGGCTTCATTTGTTGGCCATCCCGTGATCGAGCGTGCACCCAAGCCTGGTCAGGGTGAGGCGTTCCGCACAAAATACGCCATCTCTGCAGATCAGAAAATTCTTCTTCTATTGCCGGGATCGAGGTCAAACGAGATACGCTTCCTTTGGCCAATATTCCGAGACGCGATCGACCAGACAGCCAACACTGTAAACAATCTGAAAATCGTACTGCCGACTGTTCAGAATGTCGGCCCTCGAGTTCGTGCGTTGGTGGCGGAATGGGGCAGGGAAGTGCTGGTTCTGGATCGGCCTGAAGACAAGTTGGCCGCGTTCGATGCCGCTGACGCCGCACTCGCAGCGTCCGGGACGGTGTCCACCGAACTCGCGTTGAGTGCCACGCCAATGGTCGTCGGCTATCGTGTAGGGACCCTGACCGCGACGATCGCCCGACGGTTTATCAAGGTTCCCTATGTGACCCTGGTCAATCTCATATTGAACAGGGAGGTCATTCCGGAATTCCTGCAGGAGCAATGCACCGCTGCAAATCTTTCCCGCGAGCTCATTCGCCTTCTGACGAACCACTCCGCCAGGATTGAGCAGGTCACTTCGACGGCAGCGGCCGTCAAGGCCCTCGGTTTGGGTGATGAAAAGCCAAGCGTGCGGGCCGCCCGGGAGATCCTGCGCATTATTGCCGAACCGCGACGAAAGCCCGTCGCCACGGTTCTGGCCAAAAAGTAGCCTAACGCTTGTGCAGAGCTACATAGTCGCGCTGTGGCGCGCCAACATATAGCTGCCGCGGTCTCCCGATCTTCTGGCTAGGGTCTTCGATCATTTCTGCCCATTGCGCGATCCATCCAACCGTGCGCGCAAGGGCGAACAATGCGGTGAACATGGAAGTTGGGAACCCCAGCGCCTTCAGCGTAATACCGGAATAGAAGTCGATATTTGGAT
Source organism: Micropepsaceae bacterium (assembly GCA_040080835.1). Lineage (GTDB taxonomy): Bacteria > Pseudomonadota > Alphaproteobacteria > Micropepsales > Micropepsaceae > SZUA-430. The sequence goes on from JBEBHP010000002.1 coordinate 212,636, forward strand.
AGAGCTTTTTTTCAATGAAATAGGGGTCGCTGAGTGCAATTCTCTCAAGCTCCATTGCAACCTGAAGCAGGGGGTCGTTGCGAATCCCAAGTTCATCAAGAACCTCATGGCAGGTCTGCTGCATGACTTTCGCACGCGGGTCATAGTTCTTGTAAACCCGGTGTCCAAATCCCATCAGGCGGAAACCCGAATTCTTGTCCTTGGCTCTTGCGACATACTCGGGAATGCGGCGGACATCGCCAATTTCCTCGAGCATGTGCAGCGCCGCCTCGTTGGCGCCACCGTGTGCCGGCCCCCACAGGCAGGCAATGCCGGCTGCGATGCAGGCAAAAGGATTGGCACCCGACGAACCTGCCAGACGTACCGTTGAAGTCGAGGCGTTCTGCTCGTGATCAGCGTGCAGGATGAAGATGCGATCCAGGGCACGCGCCAGCACCGGGTTGACCTTGTATTCTTCCGCGGGGACCGCAAAGCACATGCGCAAGAAATTCTCGGAATAATTCAGCTCGTTGCGCGGATATATGAATGGCTGACCCACCGAGTACTTGTAAGCCATTGCAGCAATCGTCGGCATCTTGGCGATCATGCGATGGCTGGCAATTGTTCGCTGTTGCGGATCGTTGATGTCGGTTGAGTCATGATAAAACGCAGAAAGTGCACCGACGACGCCGCACATGACCGCCATCGGGTGAGCGTCACGGCGAAAGCCACGGAAGAACTGGCTGATCTGCTCATGCACCATCGTGTGGCGAGTTATCTGCCCACGAAACTGCTTCAGACGGTCTGGGCTGGGCAGGTCACCGTGTAACAGGAGGTAACACACCTCGATGAAGTCGCTGTGCTCGGCAAGCTGGTCGATCGGGTACCCGCGGTACAGCAACACGCCTTCATCACCGTCAATATAGGTGATCGCGCTTTCACAACTCGCCGTCGACGTGAAGCCCGGGTCGTAGGTGAATACGTTGCCCTCGCCATAAAGCTTTCGGATGTCGATGACATCTGGACCTACAGTACCGCTCGAAACCGGAAGTTCGATATTCTTACCTCCGAGAGCCAGTGTCGCCTTCCCGGCGGGTTTGGAGGCCAACGGTGCCTGTGACATGTCCATTCTCCTTTGACGCGTTCGTCCGAGCCGACTCGACAGCTCCGGCCATTGTGCATTGCAATATATTCAATTCCGTTGACGAAGCGCGAACGATTCGTTCACCACTTCCTGAAGGCAATTCGGAGGCCTACGTGCCTAATTGATCCCTAATTCGGGCAACGGATTCCGCTTTTCCGAGCACAAACAGCACGTCGTATATGCCCGGAGAGGTAGATTTGCCCGTAAGAGATGCTCGCAATGGTTGTGCGATCATCCCCAGCTTGGCACCAGATTTTTCAGCGAATTCCTTCGTCGCCTTCTCAAGCGCCGCAGCCGTCCAGTCAACGCCTTCAATCGCCGCCAGCCACCGACCAAGCAAGATCCGGCTATCGGGTGACAACAATTTGGCAGCAGACGCATCGATGTTCAAAGGGCGCTGAACGAACAGATATTCGGCATTCCCCGCGAGTTCGACCAGTGTCTTTGCTCTCTCCTTGAGGCCTGGCATGGCCAGCAGCAGCTTTTCCTTTGAGATGGCAGTAATCACGCCACCCTTTGCCGCGATCAGATCTGAAACGCGGTCAGCAAGCCGACCGTCGTCGGCCAGCCGCACATAGTGACCATTCAGGTTGTCCAGCTTCTTGAAATCCACGCGCGAGGGGCTGCGTCCGATGCTTTCGAGGTTGAACCACTCAATGGCCTGTTCGGTCGAAATGATTTCCGCATCTCCATGGCTCCATCCAAGTCGCAGCAGGTAGTTCCGCATGGCCTCAGGCAGATAACCCAGATTCTTGTATTCATGAATTCCAAGCGCCCCGTGCCGCTTCGACAACTTCGCACCATCTTCGCCATGCAGAAGTGGCAAGTGCGCATATGTTGGCTGCGGCCACCCCATTGCATCGATGATTTGTCTTTGTCTTGCGGCGTTTGTCAGATGATCATCACCCCGGATGATATGCGTCACACCCATGTCGTAGTCATCAACGACTACTGACAGCATGTAAGTGGGCGTTCCATCAGATCGCAGCAACACGAAATCATCAAGGACGTCATTCGAGAAGCGAACGTCTCCCTGAACCTGGTCCTGAATTATTGTTTCACCTGCGCGAGGGGCCTTGATGCGGACGACAGGCGGAACGTTGGGTCGCTGGTCTGCTGCACTCCTGTCGCGCCAGCGCCCATCATACCGGATCGGAAGGTTAGCTGCCCGCTGCTGCTCGCGCATGGCTTCGAGTTCTTCAGTTGTCGCGTAACAGTAATAGGCATGTCCGCGTTCAACCAATTGCCGGGCCACTTCCGCGTGCCGTTCAGCGCGCGCAAACTGGTAGACGACGTCATCGTCCCAATCCAGCCCGAGCCACGCCATGCCATCAAGGATCGCGTCAATGGCCTCCTTTGTGGAACGCTGACGATCGGTGTCTTCAATTCTCAGGCGGAAGATGCCCGTGTTCTTTCTTGCGTAGAGCCAGTTGAACAGGGCTGTGCGGGCGCCGCCAATGTGCAGGAACCCGGTGGGAGAGGGCGCAAATCTGGTTACAATTTTCATGTTACTCGGGCTTCGATCATACACTAGTGAAACGGGTGCCGCTGGCCAGCCCATGCCTTAACCCGATCATCAGACCAAGAAGAAACGAGCATGCCGCTTGAATTGTTCTATCAAGCAAACGGCCTGTTTCGGAAGGCCATGATTGCGCCTGGCAGCGCTCTCTCGTCGCAGTTCAAGAGTCTGACGGCCTTCATTCACGCAGGCTGGACAGCGGATCTGCAGCGCCGAACCCTGTTTGTGCCTGTGCTGCTGGGCTTGGGAATTGGCATCTACTTCTCCGGCACGACCGAGCCGCCTCTCTGGACGGCGGCAGCGCCGGTTCCATTCCTGATGCTCCGGTACTTGGCAGCCTTCACAAACCGGCCAAGTGCAATGGACGCATCATTCGCAATTCTGATCGTTTCCATGGGATATTCCCTTGCCGTCGCCAGGGCGAATTACGCTTCATCGCCCAGTGTGACAGAGGCGACTGCGCTGACAGCGTTGGCCGGCAGAATTATTGAAGTCGAACCAAACTCGAGAGGTGGAACGAGGCTAACAATCGCAATTCAGGCGACCGACGTTGCAAGCGAGATCGCTCCCGCTCAGATCAGGCTTTCGACAAGCAGGCTGCGCGACGACCTCAAGCCGGGCGATTTGGTGCGGTTTGAGGCAGAACTGAAACCGCTTCCGCCTCCCGTCATCCCGGGCGGATTCGATTTCGGAAGAAAACTGTGGTTCGAAGGCGTTCGGGGAATTGGATTTACGCTTCGAAACATCGAGACGGTCGACGGTCCACAGCGAATCGGGCCCTTGGGCGCCTTGAAGATCGCGATCACAAACCTGAGGCACGATATCAGCACCCGCATCAAGTCCGCGATGTCTGCGCGAATTGGACCACTGGCAGCGGCGTTTTTAACGGGAGAACGCAGCGCAATCGACGAAGCGGACAATCAGGCGATGCGTGACTCAAGCCTCGCTCACCTGCTTTCGATTTCGGGGCTGCACATGGTGCTCGCCGGCTTCGGATTCTTTGCTGCCGTCCGTTATGCCCTGGCGCTTCTTCCTCTCACCGCCCAGCGACCCTCCACCAAAAAGCTGGCTGCAGCGTGCGCATTGCTGGTCTCATTTGCCTATCTGGTTCTGAGCGGCGCATCCGTCCCGACGCAAAGGTCATTCGTTTCGGTCGCGGTGTCGTTTGTTGCAATCATCGCAGACCGCAACGCGCTGAACATGCGCACCGTTGCCCTCGGCGCGTTCGCAATCCTTTGTATCACACCTGAAGCCTGGCTCGACCCCAGCTTCCAGATGTCGTTCAGCGCCGTTGTCGCCCTCATAGCGATGTATGAGTGGTGGAACACCACGCCGCACGCAGTTGCGCCCGAACGGGGAGTTTTGGGTTCGCTCATTGCAATGCTGGCAGGAGCCGCAATGACAAGCCTGGTCGCAGGCCTCGCAACCGCGCCGTTCGCTGCCTATCACTTCAACCGAATGTCCCTCTATGGTGTGGCCGCCAACGTCATGGTCTCGCCAGTGGTCAGCATGATCATCATGCCGACTGGCGTTCTGGCAATACTGCTCATGCCCTTCGGACTGGAAGCCTTGCCCTTGCAGGTCATGGAATGGGGATTGACGCTCATGCTGAATATTGCGCACTGGGTAGCCTCTTGGCCGGTAGCGACAGTGTCGCTACGCGCGTTTCCGATTGAAGCGCTGTATGCAATCGCGTTGGGTGGGCTCTGGATCTCGATCTGGAATGCAGGATGGCGCTGGCTGGGATTAATCGCCGTTTTGACCGGTGTGATGATCCCGATATTCTCGACCCAGCCGGACATCATGATTTCCGCTGGCGCTGGCAACATCGCGGTCAGGACTGGCACCGGGCAGTTCAGTTTCCTCTCTGCGCGCAAAGCCAGATTTGATGCCGAGATGTGGTTGAGGGCAGACGGTGACCCGAGGGAACTGAGCGGCGCACTCAAGAACAAGGACGGCGGATTCCAGTGTTCTGGAAGCGTCTGCGTTGCACCCGTAAAGGACGGCAGGAACTGGCTTGCCTTTGCAGACACCCAAGCCGGCTTGATCTCGGCCTGCAGCTATGCGGACATCGTGGTCACACCTTTGCTGAAGGATGTCACTGGCTGTGCGTCCGCGAAGCTGCTTCTGGATGGGCAGAGGTTGCAGTCAGAAGGCGCGATCGCAATCTACGTGGACGCTCGCGGACTCAGCTGGCAATCAGTGAACCAGGTGCGCGGAAAAAGATTATGGGCCACCGGCTCAGCCAGCGGCCCATAACGACTTGCAATCAGTTCAACTCAACGGCAGACCGCCTGCTGTATTTCAATACCGACGGAACAGGCCAACCAGTCGACCCTGCACCTTCACCCGGTCAGAGTTGAAGATGCGCGTCTCGAACGACGGATTGGCGGCTTCAAGCGCAATCTGCGAGCCCCGCTTCCGGAGGCGCTTCAGCGTCGCTTCATTGCTGTCGACAAGCGCCACAACGATATCACCGGAGTGCGCATCTTCGCTGCGCTGGATGATTACCGTGTCGCCGTTCAGGATCCCCGCGTTGATCATCGAGTCGCCCGCAACCTCAAGCGCATAGTGCTCGCCGCTTGAGATGAGCGTCTGCGAAACCGGCAAACTGTCGGTCACGTTCTGCAATGCCTCAATCGGCGTGCCGGCGGCGATACGCCCCATCACGGGTACTTCGACCAGAGGTCTCAAACCGCCGCTGCCCCTGCTCGCAGCAGCCCGAATGCCACCGCCCGAGTCCACCACGCCAAGGCTCGGCCGCTTGGCGGTGACCGTGCGTGATCGCTGGCTGGGCGCGTTCGAATTTTCAGGGAGTTTCACCACCTCCAGAGCACGGGCACGATGGGCGAGGCGGCGCAGAAACCCGCGTTCCTCAAGCGCCGTGATCAATCGATGGATGCCGGATTTGGACCGCAAATCCAGTGCGTCCTTCATTTCATCGAAGGACGGGGCAACCCCTGTTTCCCGCAGTTTGTCGTGAATATACATAAGCAGTTCGTATTGCTTACGGGTCAGCATGTCAGGCACCTCAAATTGGAACACATTTAGAACAATCCGCGTTTGTTCTATTCTCGTTCTGTAAATTGTCAATGAAGAAAATGGCGCCGCACTAAAAAAATTAGTGTTGTTGCGCGTCAGAATGGCTGAAAAAAGTGCTCATTCGAAGGTTAACACGCTCACGGTCGCACCCGCCGACCGTGCGGGATCCAGCGGCGGGCGCACGATCAGACCATCAGCCGCAGACAGAAAGCGCAACATGCTGGAGTCCTGCACCAGGACCGGGCGAACCCGCACGCGACCGCCTTCGGCAACTGTCAGGACGGCGCGACAATAGTCCTGCCTGGTGTCATTTGGCGGCAACGCTGTCTCGATCTCGGCTTCCAAAAACCGCCAGACCGGCCTCCGATCGCCGAGCAGCGCGTAAATGAGTGGTTTGAGGAACAGAAGCGAACAGACAAACGCCGAAACCGGATTGCCAGGCAAGCCGAGAAACCTGACGCCCCGATATCTGCCCGAGATCAACGGCTTGCCAGGTCGCATGGCAATTTTCCAGAAGCCCACGTCGAGATCGGGAGCGAGCGCCTTCTGCACCAGATCATAGTCACCAACCGATGCCCCGCCTATCGTCAGAATGACGTCGTAATCCTGAGCGTTAGAAAGCTTGCTGCGAATGTCAGCGATGTCGTCACGTGCGATGCCAAGATGCACCGGAAAGCCACCCCAGAGTCGAATGTCAGCCATAAGCCCGTACGGTGAAGAACTGACAATCTGATGCGCCAGCAGCTCTGAGCCCGGCGGGACAAGTTCGTCCCCAGTCGCGAGTATTGCGACACGTGGCTGTCGCACACAGCGAAGAGCTCTGTGATTCATCGCTGCAGCCAGCGACAGCGCGCGGGAACTCGCGATGACACCCTTCTTCAGCAGAATGTCGCCCTTTTGAAAATCGAGCCCCGAACGGCGAATGTGGCGCCCGGGCAGGACCTCGACGCCGTGGTTGACAGACATTGCATCGGCGGACCGCTCCACATTTTCCTGGATGACGATCGTATCGGCGCCTTGCGGTAAAGGTGCGCCTGTGAATATCCGGACCGCCTCACCTGCGCCGACGGTTCCCGCAAGTCCCGCACCCGCAGCAGAAACGCCAATCACACGAAATGTTGTAGCTGGCCCTTTGAAATCCGACGCGCGCAGCGCGTAACCATCCATAGCGCTCACATCGCACGGCGGATTTGTCACGCGCGCAGGGATGTCTTCAGCAAGCACCCGCCCGGCCGCGTCATTCAGCGACACGATCTCCGGCGCAAGCACCTGAACGTCTGCGACTACGCGCGCTTGGGCTTCAGAGACCGAAAGCATGGTCAGCTCGTGTACAGATCATCGGGCGACACGCCCAGCGCGGTTGAAAGCTTTTGCTCCTCGCTTTTTGACAGCGAATGCGTGCGACCATGCAGGAACGAATAAAGGACGCCCACGGGCAAATTTGCATCGCGGGACCACGCGTGAGCTGTCAGACCGCGCGATTGCATGAACCGCCGGAGCGCGTCCCGCTTTCCCAGTGTGTCTGCGTTGGGCTTTCGCTTTGCGGCATCAACCGGTGCTTCCGGTTTGGCAGGCGCGCGCACGCGGCGAACGCTTGCCTGAACGGCGCCGGCGGCATGGCGAAGCACAGTATGCCGCGCGCCCGAAGACTTGCCTTCAGATGGGTCGGCTCGAAACGCACCAGACTTGCCGCCTTCCTTGCTGATGAGCCGTATTGCTTCGATCACAATGTCCCGTTCCACGGCCTTGAGCATGTCATAGATTGTGAGCGCCGCAATCGATGCCGCGGTAAGTGCTTCCATCTCGACACCGGTATTGCTGTTGACACGCACGGTTGCAAGTATGCGGATGATGTTCTCCGCTTCATCTGGCTCGCACAGCACCGTGATGCCGGAAATTGGAAGCGGATGGCATAGCGGGATCAGCTCCGACGTTTTCTTGGCCGCCATGATGCCGGCAACACGTGCCACCGCCAGTACGTCGCCTTTTGGGGAAGTTCCATCAAGCACCAGCGCCAGTGTCTCGGGTTTCAGCCTGACGATCGCCTCAGCCATCGCGCTTCGTTCGCTGGCTCCCTTGCCGGAAACATCGACCATGTGTGCCTGGCCTTTTTCATTGATGTGGGTCAGCTTTGTCATCGTTTGACACCAAGCAGGTTCAGTGTTGCCTGTTTTACGTCATGCTGGCGCATCAGGCTCTCGCCCACCAGGAAGGCATTGACGCCAACAAGTGCAAGCCGCTCGACATCCGCGTATGAATTGATACCGCTTTCCGCAACAGCAAGGACACCAGCCGGTACGAGGGAAATGAGGCGCTCGGTGGTCTCAAGGGTAGTCACAAAACTCGTGAGATCGCGGTTATTAATTCCGATCATTTTGGGGTTCAATTGCACTGCGCGCTCCATCTCGGAGGCGTTGTGGACCTCAACGAGGACATCCATGCCCCAGTGCTGCGCGGTCGCGAGCAGCTCTTTGGCCTGCTGATCCGACACGGCAGCCATGATAATCAGGATACAGTCTGCTCCCAGCGCCCGGCTCTCGACAACCTGGTATGGTTCGTACAGGAAATCCTTGCGCAACACTGGAAGGGTTGTTGCGGCGCGAGCCTCCACGAGAAACGCGTCGGCGCCCTGAAACGACGGCTTGTCCGTCAACACCGAAAGGCACGACGCGCTGCCGGCTTCATATGCGCAAGCCAATAGCGCCGGGTTGAAATCAGCCCGGATGAGCCCTTTGGATGGGCTAGCTTTCTTGATTTCAGCTATGAGCCCGAACCGGTGGGAAGTTATGTCGCGCCGCAGGCGCTCCAGAAAAGGTCTGACAACAGGAGCAAGTTTTGCCCTGTGTTCCAGTTCACCGATTGGCGTTGCAGCCTTGGCTGCCCGGATCTCTTCGACTTTGTAACGGGAAATGCCTGCCAGCACGTTTGTCGAGACGTTCATTGTCGTATCGACCAGCAGGTCAAGTTTTGCCCGCGCCTTACCTTGAGCGATAGCGCGTGATGCCGCTTCGACGCCTTCGCGCAAGGAGGAAGCGATTCCTGCGATGACCAGTCCCGCCGCCGCATTGAGGCATACAATGTCGTGGTAGGCACCCTTTTCGCCATCGAAAAGACGTCGGATCGCTTTGGCGTTGGCCTCTGCGTCGCCCCCCAGGATTGAACTTATGGGATGGGTTCCAAGTCCAGCGTCGCCGGGCTTGACAGAGAACCCGTTCAGTTTGCCGTCCTTTACTTCGATCACATGGGTTGGACCTGATATCGAAATTTCGTCCAACCCATCCTCTCCGTGGACAACCCATGCACGCCGCGATCCCAGTGTTCGCAGGACCTCACCAAAAGGTTCCAGCCAGCGGTTCGAGAACACGCCGACAAGTTGCCGGTCCACAAAAGCAGGGTTGCAAAGCGGACCAAGCAGGTTGAACACAGTGCGAAACCCCAGCTGCTTCCTGACGGCGGCGACATTGGCAAGCGCCAGATGGTGATCAGGCGCGAACATGAAGCCGATGCCAATTTTTTCGACGCACGCACCAATTTGATCCGGTGAAAGCGAAAGTCTCACGCCCAGCGCCGTAAGCACGTCCGCGGCGCCACTCTTCGATGACAGGGCGCGGTTTCCATGCTTGGCGACTTTTGCACCGCATGCTGAAGCCACTATGGACGCCGCTGTCGAGATATTGAGGGTTCCAACGCCGTCGCCTCCGGTGCCAACCATGTCGATGGCGTCTGCGGGCGCGTTGACCCTCAGAACATGACTGCGCAAAACCTGCGCTGCAGCGGCAATCTCCTCACGGGACTCACCGCGCATGTGAAGGCAGGTGACGAACGACGCCACCTGTCCGTCTGTCGCTTCACCACGCAATATGATTTCAAACGCCTGGCGCGCTTCGCTATCAGTCAGTTTCGAACCCGACGCGGTCTTTGCCAGCAGCGATTTGAATGCCTCAGCCGTCATGACGCGCGCGCGATCATGAGGAAGTTTTTCAGCAAGGCGTGACCATGTTCCGTTGCGATGCTTTCGGGATGGAACTGCACCCCATGAACAGGGTGCTCGCGATGGCACAGACCCATGATTGTGCCATCTTCCGTCTCCGCTGTGATTGTCAGTGAGTTCGGAAGGCTGGCCCGGTCCACAACCAGCGAATGATAGCGCGTGGCTTCAAATTTCTCCGGTAGCCCCTTGAAAACGCTGGTGCCGAAATTGCGAATGACACTGACTTTGCCGTGCATGGGCGCCCCGGCACGGATCACCCTGCCGCCATACACCTGTCCGATGGTCTGGTGTCCAAGGCACACCCCCAGAATGGGTACCTGAGGACCAAGCTTTGTCACCAGTTCCAGGCAAATGCCCGCGCGGTCCGGATCACATGGCCCAGGCGAAAGCACAATTGCCTTTGGCGATTTCGAGCTGACCTCATCAACTGTCAACTGGTCGTTACGGAACACCTCCACTTCAGCTCCGAGTTGGCCGAAATAGTGGACCAGATTCCACGTAAAACTGTCGTAGTTGTCGATCAGCAGGATCATTCTCTAAGGCCCGATGGGAAAGACTCCGGCGGGAGGATAAACGCTTCTCGATGGGGAACACACGCAATTTCTGCCACTATCGTTGCCGCATGTCAGCGGCACTGCTCCCGGGGGAAATACCCTTGCCAAACCCGCAATTGGGGCAGAATAGACGGGCAGAACCTTGATCATTGGCCAGGCAGCCCTCACCATATAATACTAGCGCTAACCAACATCTGAAGTTTGAGCATTTCGAGCCTACTCATTCCCCCCAAAGTCACAAGAAGCAGAGGATCAGACAACATGCAAAAGCGATTGCAGTTCTATATCGACGGCAAGTGGGTAGATCCCGCAACGCCAAAAACTCTCGACGTCATCAACCCTTCGACCGAAGAACCTATTGGGCAGATCAGCCTGGGCTCGAAGGCAGACGTCGACAAGGCCGTAAAGGCTGCCCGCCGCGCGTTCGATACCTTCTCGCGTACGACAAAGGACGAACGTCTCGCCCTCCTGCAGAAGGTGCTTGAGGTCTATCAGCGCCGCTATGGTGAGTTCGTTGAAACCATTTCGCTTGAGATGGGTGCGCCTCTCGCCCTGTCAAAGGCTGCCCAGGCAGCGACCGGCATCGCGCACCTGATGCAGACGATGAAGATTCTCAAGGATTTCGAGTTCGAAAAAGTGCAGGGCACTACTGGCCTTGTATACGAAGCCGTTGGTGTCTGCGGTCTGATCACGCCGTGGAACTGGCCTGTCAACCAGATCATGTGCAAAGTGGCACCTGCGCTGGCAGCAGGCTGCACAATGATCCTCAAGCCATCGGAAATTGCACCGCTCAACGCCATGCTTGTGGCGGACGTCCTGCACGAAGCTGGCGTCCCCGCCGGTGTCTTCAATCTGGTCAATGGCGATGGGCCAACGGTCGGAGAAGCAATGTCGTCTCATCCCGGAATCGACATGATGTCGTTCACGGGCTCAACCCGTGCCGGCGTAGCGGTCGCCAAAGCTTCCGCCGACACGGTCAAGCGTGTAACCCAGGAGCTCGGTGGCAAGTCAGCCAACATCGTTCTTGATGACGCGGACCTGAAAAAGGCGGTATCTGGTGGAGTCGTGAACTGCTTCACGAATTCCGGCCAGTCTTGCAACGCTCCGACGCGCATGTTTATTCCGCGCGCCAAACAGGACGAAGCTATGGCCATCGCGAAAGCCACGGCAGAAAGCATCAAGGTCGGCGACGCGTTCGCAGAAACGACCAAGATGGGTCCGGTCGTTTCGGAAGCGCAGTACAACAAGATCCAGGGCCTCATCAAAAAAGGCATCGACGAAGGCGCGACGCTTGTGACTGGCGGTCTCGGACGCCCTGAGGGTCTGAATCGCGGATACTTCGTCCGTCCGACGGTGTTTGCAAATGTGACGAACAGCATGACGATCGCCCGCGAAGAAATCTTTGGACCGGTACTCGCAATGCTGCCGTATGACAGCGAAGAACAGGCAATCACTGAAGCCAATGACACGCCCTATGGACTTTCAGGCTACGTGCAATCCGGCAACATCGAACACGCCCGCAAGGTGGCTTCGCGTTTACGGACTGGCAACGTGCATCTGAATGGCGCTGGCGCAGACTTCGGCGCACCGTTCGGCGGCTTCAAGCAGTCGGGCACCGGCCGCGAGTGGGGCGAGCACGGCTTCAAGGAATTCCTCGAGGTCAAGGCAGTCCTCGGCTACCAGGTCGCTTGACCAGAGTCTCCAATGCAAAGCCCGGGACGAGCTCATCGCCCCGGGCTTTTTTGCGTCGTCGTTACCGGTTGATTTTTCCTGACACGAGGTGCGCCTCATCTGCAGCCTTGAACAGCGCGGCGGATTTGAACACGGTTTCCATGTACTCGGCTTGCGGGTCGCTGTCGGCGACAACGCCGCCACCGGCCTGCACATACATGACCCTGTCCTTCACGACGGCTGTCCGCAGTGCGATGCACATATCCATGTTGCCCGCCGCGGAGAAGTACCCGACTGCGCCACCGTAAATGCCGCGCTTTTCCTTCTCGAGTTCGTCGATGATTTCCAGTGCGCGGATCTTCGGTGCGCCGCTGGTCGTGCCATTCGGAAAGCCTGCGATCAGTGCGTCCAGCGCATCCCTGTCAGGCCGCAGCTGACCCTGGACATTGGAGACGATGTGCTGCACGTGGCTATACTTCTCGATGAAAAACTGGTCGGTCACCGTCACTGTGCCGGTCATGGCAACACGTCCGACATCATTTCGGCCGAGATCCAGCAGCATGAGATGCTCAGCGCGCTCCTTCGGATCGGCGAGCAGTGTCTCGGCAAGCTTGCGGTCTTCATCCGGTTCTTCACTGCGCCGGATCGTACCTGCAATCGGTCGGATCGTAACCACGCCGTCGCGGGCACGCACCATGATTTCGGGACTGGAACCAACAACCGAGAAACCCGGATAATTTAGAAAGTAAAGATACGGCGACGGATTGAGCCGCCGCAGCGCACGGTAAAGCTGGAATGGATGCAGTTCGAATTTGCGGCGGAAGCGCTGACTTGGAACCACCTGGAATATGTCGCCGGCAAGGATGTATTCCTTCGCGCGCGCCACAATCTGGAGATATTCCGCATGTGAAGTATTCGATTCCGGCGGTCCAAACACCTCAGGCGCAACGTCGCGCCGGTCAACGTCAACGGCGGGCCGCGAAAAATCGACGGCGACATCGGACAGTCGTTCTGCAGCCGCTTCGTATGCCGCCTGAGCGCCCAGACCGGGTGCAGGAAAGCAAGGCGTTGCGATCGTGATGTTGGCGCGAACCGAATCAAATATCGCAACGATCGTGGGGCGGATCAGCGTGGAATCCGGCACTCCCAGCGAGTCCGGGTTTGGCGCAGGCAGCTTCTCCATCAAGCGCACCATGTCGTGCGCGAGATAGCCAAACAGTCCCGAAGCCATGGGTGGCAATGTGTGCGGGATATCCAGCTTGATCCGCGCCAGCCACCTGCGCAGCGATACAAGCGGGGCATCTTTCTCGGGAACGAAACTGTCGGGACTTGACTGCGCTCTGACATTCACTTCAGCAACACCGCCCCGGCACCGCCACACAATATCCGGCTTCAGACCAATGATCGAATATCGGCCACGCGTTTCTCCTCCCTGGACACTTTCCAGAAGGAAGGAATACGGATCGTGCGTGCCAAGCTTCAGCCAGGCAGAAACCGGTGTGTCGAGGTCTGCAACCAGCGTCCGCGACACAATTTGCGGCGTGTCGGCCTCGTACGCCTTTCTGAAAGCCTCAAAGGAAGGAACGCAGTCCATTATTCGTTGTTGTGGAATGACTGGAAGCGCGCTTCGTCGACCTTCGTTCCAACCTTTGTCCGAGCGCCATTTTCGAATTGCTCGACAAAGTCGCTGACAAAGGATTGGCCAAGCCGTTGCAGATAGGCCGAACGGGCAGGAGAGTCCGCCGGCTCAGGCTGGAACACGATATCTACTACTCGTCCTACCACCACCCCTTCGCCAAATGCCACCGGACCCGCGAAGAACTCGCCCTTCTTCGCATCCGATGCGGCGGAGACGGCTGCCTCACCAAAAGTGACGGTCTTGCCGTACCGGGGAATAGGATCAGAAGTGACAAGACTCAGTCCAAGCGAACTCGCGACGCTTGTAAAGTTCTCGCCGCTCTTGGCGCGTTTCAGGACGTTGTCCGCCATGGTTTGCAGCTTCTTGGCCGTCTCTTCCTTGCGCCAGTCAGACAGCACTTGGTCCGTGATCGTATCGAGTGGTTTCTTCGCGGACTTGTTCACCTTGTCGATGCGAAATTCATAGTAGACTCCTTCTGGAGTCTGCAGCAGCTCAGGATCCGCGCCGGAGTCAGCCGCAAAAACCTGTTGAACGAAATCGCCACCAGGCAATCCGTCAAGGGCCTTGCCATCCGGGTCAACTCCCGCGCTCGTGAGCGTGAGCTTGTGCAATTGCAATCCCAGTTTTTTGGAAGCTTCTTCCAGTGTGGCACCCGCACCCAGCGTATCCTCGATCTGGTTGGTAAGTTCGAAAACCTGATCCTTGGCCTTGTTGTCCGCAATCGCCTTGCGGATTTCCTCGTGAACGTCGGCAAGTGTCTTGGTTGTTCCTGGAGTGGTCGATACCGTGCGCACGATCACCCAGTTGCCAAACGAGTTCTTGACGGCGGCGCTGGCCTGCGCGATCGGCAATTCGAATGCGACGGCCGGAACGCTCTGGTCACCTTTGGACACCTCGCCGTACTTGATGTCTTCAGCAGAAAAGCCTTCCGCTTTGGCGACCGCTTCAAATTTTTCTCCCGCATCAAGCTTCGCGCGTGCCGCGCGGGCTTTCTCTTCGGTCTTGAAGCGGATCTGCTCAAGCACACGCTTTTCCGGCACATCATAACGCTTTTTGTTTGCGGCATAAATTTTTACAATGTCGGCTTCCGGAACGCTTATGTTGGCAGCAACGTCCTCCGGCTTCACCATGAGAAAAGCGACCTCGCGCGTTTCGGGTATCGAATAGCGCAGGGCAGCATTGTCATCGTAGTACTTCTTCAGTGCCGTGCTGTTCGGATCCGGCATCTGTCCGGCGCGAGACGGATCAATCACGACATATTCAGCCACCCGCCGCTCGAGTCGAAAATGGTTGAGTGCACTTTCAAGACCGCGTGGCAGCCCCACGCCGGAAGCGACAGAACGCAACAGCTGCTCGCGCAGCAAATCACCCGTTATCAGTTCAATGAACTGTGACTCGCTGATGTCGTTGGCCCGGGCAATTTGGGAAATGGCACCGGGAACGAGCTTGCCCTGCTTGTCCACCATGCCCTGAATGGGCCTGAGGGCATCGACAATCTGGCTGGGCGAGATAGTCATCCCCATGTCCTTGGCCAGTTTCAGCAACGCGAGCTTCTTGGTGAAGCGGTCAAGTGCAACCCGGTCCAGTCCCAGCGCTTTGGCCTGCTGGCTTGTCATCTCGCTGTTTGTAGCTTTTGACATCTGCGAGAGGAACCGCGCAAATTCCTGCTGGAATCGCTCAGGCGAGATGTTGTCATCTCCAACCCTGGCGATTTTGGGTTGCTCGGACAGATTGAGCATGTCTTCCACGCCCCACATGCCAAAGCTGCCGACCAGCATGAGAATGAGGACGACGGCCAACCATCCCTTGGAAGCATTTCTGAGAGTTTCTAGCATGATAGGAAGCTAACCAGTCTGTGATGGTGTAGAAAAAAAACGACGCTTTCGGTGCCTAACGGAACCGCCCGTGCTCTCCAGGAGGATAGGCAGCGGAACAAACGAGCGCGGGATAATAGAGACCGACATATGGCCCTGCAAGCCAGCCCCAACCCCTTGACCTGAGGCATCATTACAGTTTGAGTTTCCCGGAATCCCTGACTTGACCCGCTCAAAGGCCCCCCATGAAACTTGTCGCAGGCAATTGGAAAATGAATGGCCTTTTGGCATCTGAGAGCGTTCTGGCCGAGCTGATCCAGGGTCTTGGCGGCAAGTCCATCCTGCCGGAAATACTTGTTTGCCCTCCCGCAACGCTTCTTGTTTCCTTTTGCGGCCGGGTAAAAGGCACTCCGGTAAAGCTGGGTGGACAGTGCTGCCACCCCAACGCGACCGGGGCTCATACCGGCGATGTGAGCGCGGAAATGCTCAAGGACGCTGGTGCCCACTATGTGATCGTCGGACACTCGGAACGCCGAACCGACCACGGCGAGACCAGTTCTCAGGTAAGGGCCCAGGCCGCAGCGGCTTTGCGCGCAGGGCTTGCGCCCATCATCTGCATCGGTGAAAACGAGTCGAATTACACCCAAGGCAGGACGCAGGCGGTTCTGTCCGAGCAACTGTCGCACAGCATCCCTGACTCACACGCCATGGGGTCTCTCACCGTCGCCTACGAGCCCATTTGGGCGATCGGAACCGGACGCACGCCGACCACACAGGAAATCGTCGAGACTCACCGCTTCATCCGCAAGACAATACAAACGAACATCGGTGCGCTTTCGGGTGGACTGCGCATCTTGTACGGTGGCTCAGTGAAGCCATCGAATGCCACTGACATCCTTGGCGCAGAAGGCGTCGACGGCGTGCTGGTGGGCGGAGCCAGCCTGAAAGCCTCAGACTTCCTTGGCATTATCGCAGGTTGCACGCGCTGAGAGCAATTCCGCGTATGGCGGCAAGGACAAATCGGCTAGTTTCCCAGCAACACGACGACGCATCAGGAGACCGATTTGAAACTCTGGCTCACGACATACGCCGCCGCGATCATTGCCTTCGCATTTCTCAGCGGCTGCGCGACGGAGCCCCAGCCGAAGTCCGGAACCTACAAGGTCGGGTCGCCCTACCAGATTGGTGGCGTGTGGTACTACCCCAAGGAAGACCCATTCTATGACGAGACAGGCGTGGCGTCCTGGTATGGGAAGGATTTCCACGGCAAGCTGACCGCGAACGGTGAATCCTACAATATGAACGCACTGACAGCTGCCCACCGGACGCTGCCGCTGCCGTCGGTCATACGCGTCACCAACCTGGAAAACGGCAGGTCGATAAAACTGCGAGTAAACGACCGTGGACCCTACGCGCGCGGACGCATTCTGGATGTTTCAAGGAAGGCAGCGGATTTGCTGGGGTTTCAGGGCAATGGCACAGCCCGCGTTCGTGTTCAGTACGAGGGCAGGGGAGACAATGCCAAACTTCACCAGGACGACGAAGGCGACGCTTCGCAGGCCACAACCAGCGTCGTGCGCGCAGCACCGGTATCCAGTGTGAGCGCCTCCGAACTCGCGCCTCCACCAGGAGCAAATGCCGCCGCAACAGCGGCGCCAACTCCGGCGTGGCCAAAGCCAGCGGATGCGCCGTCGCAGCAAGCGTCAACTGGAAACGAACCTGATGGCATTGTCACCAAGTTGGAAGTGCCGCCGACCACACAGCTCTGGATTCAGGTCGGCGCTTTTACCGCCAGAAACAATGCCGAGCGCCTTGCAGCCACTCTTGCAACTGTCGGTAGCCCTCAGATCACAAAGATACTCGTCAGCGGCAGGCCGCTATTTCGCGTCAGGTTTGGACCATTCGCTGCCGTGGAACAAGCAGACAGGACGTTGGACAAAGTCATCAGCGCAGGGCAAAACGGCGCACAAATCATAGTCGAGTGATCCGATGCACCAGCCAAAGCTCCTTGCACTTTCCCTGGCACTTGTAGTGTCGCTTGTTTCAGCAGTGCCGACTTTCGCACAGATCGAACCGGCCCCATCCGGTGCACCGCAGGGCGCACCTCCTGGAGCACCGCAGGGCGAGTCAGACATCAGCACCAATGCCCAGTTCGCCGCAATCGTGGACTACGATACTGGAACCCTTCTGTTTTCAAAATCCGCGAACGAGCAAATGATTCCGGCGTCCATGGCGAAACTGATTACGGTCGCCATCATGTTTCACAAGTTGAAGCATGCAGAGTTGAAGCTCGACGACACATTTACGGTTTCAGAGAAAGCATGGCGCCTTTCTGTTGTTGGCAAGAATGAATCGTCGAAGATGTTCTTGAGCATTGGCTCACAGGTTCGGGTCGAAGATCTCTTGCGTGGCATCATCATCCAGTCTGGAAACGATGCCTGCACGGTGGTCGCAGAACATTTTTCCGGCAGCGAAGAGGCCTTTGCCGAGTTCATGAACGCAGAGGCCAAGCGCATCGGCATGACCAACTCTGTTTTCAAGAACGCAAACGGACTGCCGCACCCTGACATGCACGTCACGGCCCACGATCTGGCGATCCTGGCGGCATATCTCATCCGAGAGTACCCGGAGTACTACCATTACTTTTCCGAACGCGAATTCACCTGGAACAAGATCAAGCAGGGCAATCGCAACCTGCTGCTCGGCACCTATCCCGGCGTAGACGGGCTGAAGACCGGCCACACTGCAGAGTCTGGCTACGGCATGGTCGCTTCGGCACTTGTCGAAGGTCGTCGGCTCATCGTGGTCGTCAACGGGCTGAAGTCTGACGCCGAACGGGCTGCCGAAGCCAAGCGACTTCTGGACATTGGGTTCCGCGAGTTCAAGCCCTACAACCTGTTCTCAAAGAACCAGGTCATCGAAAAAGCTGAAGTCTGGGCCGGAGATGGGGACAGCGTCGCCCTCGTGGCGGCTCAGGACGTCAAGGTCTTGATGCGACGGTCGCAGCGCGACACCATGAAGGTCGTTCTCTCATATGATAGCCCGCTCGTGGCCCCGGTGAAGGCAGGTCAGCGCGTGGGTAAGCTCAAGATCACCGTAGCGGGCCTTCCGGATATCGAAGTGCCTGTGGCAGCCGGCGGCGATGTGGAAGAAGGCGGGTTCATGACCCAGATAAAGCTGGGCGTGAAAGGTTTGATTTCCAGTTCACCCGAATCTGCGCCGGTTTCGAAAGATGTCTCGATGACCGACACACCATCCCAGGCTGCACAGGTTCATGAGTAAGAATGCTTTCATTACCTTTGAAGGGGGAGAAGGCGCTGGCAAGACAACCCAGATTCGGTTGCTTGCCGATCATTTGCGGAAGGCCGGACGCGACGTCGTCCAGACGCGCGAACCCGGTGGCTCACCAGCAGCCGAAGAAGTAAGGCAGCTGCTCGTGACTGGGGCTGCCGAACGATGGTCGCCGCTTGCAGAAACGCTGCTGTTTTATGCGGCCCGGGTTGAACACTGGCGCGAAGTAATCGAACCTGCATTGCAGCGAGGTGCCGTCGTGCTGTGCGACCGCTTTGCAGATTCAACCATGGCCTATCAGGCTTACGCCGGCGGACTGCCGCTGGCGGTCCTCAAACAGCTTCACGATCTTGTTTTGCCCGGAGTTGAGCCCGATATGACGGTGGTCCTGGATCTGCCCGTCAGCGAAGGTCTGAAGAGAGCGGCAGACAGGCCTGGCGTCGAAACCAGATTTGAGGGCAAGGGCACGCAATTCCACGAAAAACTGCGGAGCGGATTTCTGGAAATAGCAAAACAAAATCCAGCACGATGCATCGTACTGGATGGCAGGGCTGGTATTTCTTCCGTCCACCAACTGGTTGTCGCTGCAGTAAAATCAAGGCTCAACCTCGGCTGATGGCTCCCCGCGCATCAAAGCCAGATCAGGAAATCCTGCCCGAAAGTGATCGCGCAGGCGACCTGCCGCATCCTCGCGAACGCGAAGAACTGTTTGGGCATGCTGACGCAAGCGCTACGCTGTCGAAGGCGGCAAGATCGGGACAGCTGCATCACGCGTGGCTTCTGGCGGGCCCGAAAGGGGTCGGCAAGGCCACACTCGCCTGGAGGTTTGCGCGCGCATTGCTGGCCTTTGGCAAAGGCAATTGCCCCGACGACCTTCACGTCCCGTTGGGTCACCCTGCCTTTCGCCAGGTAAGTGCGCTGACCCATCCCGATGTCACGCTGTTGCGGCGCCCATGGGACGTGGACAAGAAGCGATTCAAATCGGACTTGCCTGTCGATGAAGTGCGCAGGCTCAAGGGCTATTTCTCCAAGCACTCCACATTTGGCGGACCGCAGATTGCCATCGTCGACTGCATGGATGACATGAACATCCAGGCCCAAAACGCCTTGCTCAAGATACTTGAAGAGCCGCCAAAGTCTGCAATCCTGCTCCTGATCACACATGCACCGGGCCATCTGCTGCCCACGATACGATCTCGATGTCGCTTGCTGCACCTGCGGAAATTGTCCGACGGCGACATGGTGCAGGCAACAAAAAGCCTCTGTCCGGGTGCAAGTCCAGAAACTCTGAAGATGGTTTCGGCGCTCGCCGATGGCGTGCCGGGATTTGCAGCTTCACTTGCAGAGTCCAATGCGATCGCGACCTATCAGGATCTGCTTGGACTGCTAAGCCAGTTGCCGACTATCAATGCAGCCATGGCACAAGGCTTTGCCGATCGCATTGCAAGGCAGCCAATCGACACCGGCATTGCAGTGTTTTCAGCCCTGATGCAATTGATCGAGCAGCGCCTTGTTCTGACCCATCTTGGGTTCGGAACCCCACTGGCAGCCGAAACCAATGCCTTCCAGCGCATGGCGGCCGCGATTTCACTTGAGGAATGGGTCAGTCTTTGGTCTGACCTGCGAAACCAGTTTTCACGGACTGAGCAGTTGAACCTGGACAAAAAGCAGTTTGTGCTTAACGCCCTTTATTCAATAGAATCCCGGGCATCAAAAGCTTTCCACGCGAACCGATAACACAAACGCACTGCGAATAACGTCACCATGCTTGTCGACAGCCACTGCCATCTCGATTTTCCGGAGCTCAGCAGGGAGCTCGACCAGGTTGTCCAGCGGGCACGCGCGAACGGTGTGGGCACGATGCTGACAATCGGCACGCGGCTCGACCGGTTTCCCGGCGTGCGCGCCATCGCTGAAAAATACGACAACATCTGGTGCACGGTCGGCGTTCATCCGCATGAAGCAGCTTCAGAGCCCATCAGCGAGCCGCAGCGTTTGCTGGAGCATGTAAACCATCCGCGCGTCGTGGGCATCGGCGAGGCCGGGCTCGACTACTTTTATGAGCACAGCCCAAAGAACGACCAGATACGCAACTTTCGAGCACATATCGCGGCCTCGCGCGACTGCGGCCTGCCTTTGGTTGTGCACGCCCGGGATGCTGACGACGACCTTTGTTCAATCCTGAAGGAAGAATACGACAACGGAGCGTTCCCCGGCCTGATCCATTGTTTTTCCTCAACGCGCCAGCTCGCAGAAACAGCACTTGCTCTGGGCATGTACATTTCGATCTCGGGTATCGTCACCTTCAAAAAAGCCGACGAGCTGCGGGCTATCGTACAGGACGTCCCACTTGATCGCCTGCTGGTGGAAACGGATTCCCCTTATCTGTCGCCAATTCCGCACCGTGGTGCCCGCAATGAGCCATCCTTCGTGAAGCACACGGCGGAAACAGTCGCACGCCTCAAGAACATTGAAGTCGAAAAACTTGGCGATCAGACGACGGAAAACTTCTTCCGCCTGTTCACAAAAGCCCGTCGTACAGCTTGATGGCCAAAAGTCGATGAGCGATCTGAAAATCACAATTCTGGGAAGCGGGTCTTCTGGCGGCGTGCCGCGCATCGGCGGTGCGAAAGGCGAGGGCGACTGGGGTGCCTGTGATCCGGCTGAACCAAAAAATCGCCGGCGCCGCTGCTCGATACTGGTCGAAAATTCTCACAGTTCAATTCTTGTCGATTGCTCTCCGGACATGAGAGAGCAATTGCTTGATGCACGCGTCCGCACGCTGGATGCAGTCCTCATCACGCACGACCATGCTGATCAGTCCCACGGCATTGATGATTTGCGAATGATCGCGCAAAACATGCGCAAGCGCGTGGACGTCTATGCC
Source organism: Micropepsaceae bacterium (assembly GCA_040080835.1). Classification (GTDB taxonomy): domain Bacteria; phylum Pseudomonadota; class Alphaproteobacteria; order Micropepsales; family Micropepsaceae; genus SZUA-430. The sequence continues at coordinate 234,167 of JBEBHP010000002.1, forward strand.
GCCCATGAACCGCTGAACGTTTTGCTGCACCGGTTCAGCTATTGCTTCACCAGCAGCGCCGACGGATCCTACCCCGCCATCCTCCAGCATCATGAGGTCCGACGTCCATTTGCGGAATTTGCGCTGGGAAAACATTCACACCCGATTCCTGTTCTTGCTTTCGACATGGACCATGGCACCATGATCAGCCAGGGCTTCCGCTTTGGTCCCGTTGCTTATTCACCAGACGTTGTGAACCTGGATGAACAGGCCTTTGCCGCGCTCCAGGGAGTTGAGTGCTGGATCGTGGATGCCTTGCGTTACAAACCGCATCTCACCCACGCACACGTCGAGAAAACGCTGGGCTGGATCCGTCGTGTCCAGCCAAAACGCGCAATTTTAACCAATCTGCACATCGATCTGGATTATCAGACACTGAAGAATTCCCTTCCCGATTGTGTTGAACCGGCGTTCGACGGAATGACCATTCACCTGTGACAACGTTGCGAACCCCGCAGGAATTCAGAATAATTCTCACTCAAACAACTGTTTCTTCATTAAGCATGTTACCGGCCAAGCACTTACGCCCTGTTTTTCAATTTGATTGTGACGTCGTTCTCTGAGATAAACTTTTACTTGGGGGCGCTTGGAGTTACTGGGCGCATGCGTATCTTTGAGTGGGGAATAGCTGGGCAATCTGGACTGCAGACCGGAGCCGTGCGGGGGCACGAACCGGGTTGCGTCAAGTCCGGACAATTTACTTTCCATCAATCACGATTCTCAAAGTCTGCAGGGTTGGCACTTGAAAACAGTGCAAACCGGGCCCGGCTTAAACGTTTGATGGCAAGTTTAAATTAGAGTTGTCGCAGTTTAGGAATTTAGTCTGAAGGCCGTAAACCTTTGGAAGTTGGGACGGGAAGGCAATTTGTTATGGGACGTGTAACAGTCAACAAGGGTAATGGGATGACTTTCGCGCGTGCGACCGCAGCAGCCGGTCTATTGTTTGGTGCAGCTCTGTTGGCAACGGCCGCATGGGCTCAACCCGCAACGCAACCGCCGGCCGGAGGCGCAAAGCCTCCCGCACCGGTAGCCGGCGCTCCGGCTCCGGCAGCACCTGCAGCAGGCACGCCAGCGGATCCCGCTGCGGTCCCGCCAGCAGCTGCTGATGGGGCTCCGCCAGCCATAGGTCCGGATGGGTTGCCGATCACGGCACCGACCGATGCTGCCGTTCCTGCAGCAGCTCCGGCTGTTGAAGAAGCGAAGGGTCCCGATATTACACCCGTAAGCATGTTCTTGAATGCGACGATCGTCGTGCAGTCGATCATTGTTTTGCTCGTAGCCTGGTCGATCACGACCTGGGCGATCATGGTTTCGAAGTTCTCGTTTTTCTCTGGCCTTGGAAGCGCTTCAAACCGTGTGTTGCAGGCTTTCCGCAGCGCCGGCAGCATTCCGGATGCCGCCAAGAACACGCGAAACAACCGCAACAACCCGTTTGCAAAAATGCTGGCGGCCGCTGCCGACGAAATTGCAGCCGGCAAAAAGGGCGGGCTCGGAAGTCGCGTTGCCGCACGTCTTGGCATTGTTCAGGCTGAAGTGGGCGAGACGCTGTCATCGGGCATGGGGATCTTCGCCACCGTCGGTTCGATCGCCGCATTCGTCGGTCTGTTCGGTACCGTCTGGGGCATCATGAACTCATTCATCGGCATCGCCCAGACACAGACCACGAACCTCGCGGTCGTTGCCCCTGGTATTGCTGAAGCACTTTTCGCAACCGCATTCGGTCTGTTCGCAGCCGTCCCTGCGGTTATCTTCTACAACATGTTCGCTCGTCGTATCGGTGCGTATCAAACCCGCATGGAAAACTTCGCCAGCGAAATATTGGTCAAGGTCGCGCGCGACTTCGAGTAAAAGAACATGGCAGGCAGCATCGGCGGCGGTAAGGGACACGGCAAACGCTATTCGGATAACAGCGAAATCAACGTCACACCATTCGTGGACGTCATGTTGGTTCTGCTCATTATCTTCATGGTCGCCGCACCTCTTGCCAGTGTGAACGTGAAGGTTGATTTGCCTCCGTCGGTGTCAAAGCCGGCAAAGGTCAAGGACCCTGTTTACGTATCGCTTCAGAAAGATCGAAAGCTTTATATCGGTGACGTCCAGGTGACGTTCGCCAACTTCTCCGAGCGTCTGCTCTCGGCAGCAGGCAACAATTACAATCGGCGCATCTTCATCCGTGCCGACAAAACCGTGCAGTATAAAGAAGTCATGCGGGTGATGAATCTCGTTCAGGACACTGGTTTCTACCAGATCGCCCTGGTCGCAGAGGACCGCATCGACGCTTCGGGATCATAGGAACAAGGGTCGGGTAAGGCATCGCCATGGACAGGCGCTCGGTCTACATCACAATCATCGTGTCGGTGCTGCTGCACATCGGCTTGCTGTACTATATTGCGGTGACCTGGGGCATTATTCCAACAGAGATGGAAGAAAAGCCCGATGAGGTTATCGCCGTAACGGTGCCGCCGCCTCCGCCACCTCCGCCACCTCCACCAGAGGAAGTGGTGATCGAAAAGCCGCGGTTCCGTCCGCGACCGGTTCCACCGCCGCCGGTGGCTGTGAAGGTTCCGCCGATCCCGCTGAAGCCGCAGCCGCCTGCCGAAAGCACATCAGACGCAACGACCATTCTGTCGGACCGTCAGGTGATCGACTCGCCGGTCTCAAAGCCTCCTTGCCGCTATCCCAAGCGCGCCGAGGATGCCGAGAAGGAAGGCGTCGTAAAGCTCCTGATTACAATCCGGCCAGACGGGTCGGTCAGCGATATCGAAGTGGTCTCGGCAGTTCCGCCGGGATGGTTTGAGGAAGCCAGCCGCGCCTGTGTCGCCAGGTACCGGTACAGAGCCTCGGGCCGCGCAATTAAGGCACCGATCGAAATTACCTGGCGCCTTGAATAGTCGCTAGGCACAAGAAACGGAGTTTGAACCGGCTATGGCTGGAGCAGTTGGAACAGGGCAAGTCAGCACAGGCGGCAAGAAACGCTTTGGCGACAACGCTGACATCAACGTGACACCGTTCGTCGATGTCATGCTTGTGCTTCTCATCATTTTCATGGTGTCAGCGCCACTCGCAACCATCAGCATTCCGATGGACCTTCCTCCGCCGGACCCTACAGAACAGCCCCCGGATCCGATCGAACCGATTTTTGTGAGCTTGCAAGACACTGGAACTATCAATGTAGGAACGCCGAAGACCGGCGAAATTCAGGCCACTTGGGAAACATTGTCCGACGCCATCAAGCAAAAGACAAACGGCGACATCACGCGCAAGATCTTCGTCCGTGCGGACCAGAAAGTCATCTACGCTGATGTGATGCGCTTGCTCGACGTCATTGATCACGACGGTTACAAGAACAAGGCTCTGGTCGCCGAAGATGTGGTCGACTAGCTCATCCGTTGAAATTCAAGCAGTTGTTGGGCCAGAGATTCTCTGGCCCTTTTCATTTGTCCGCGCTCAAATTTGCCAAAATTTCAAAGGCGGCTACTGTTCGAATCGAAATAGTCCAGAAGCTGGAGGTTTCGATTGTGAATATTGCCGAAGCAGCACCCCGAACCTGGTCTCCGCAAATCGTCTTTGTGTCGATCCTTCTCCACGTCGTCGTCCTGTACGCGATTGCGGTGGCCTTTAACGTCATCCCCCCGCCGCTGGACAGCAACGACCCGCCGACGATACAGGTCACGACATACACGCCACCACCGCCCATCCCTGAACCGGATCCGGTCATCGACATCAAGAAGCCTGAATTTCAGCAGCACATTCCCAAGCCCTCTCCTGCTCCAGTGACCGTTGCACCGACACCGCTCCCCCCTGTGGCTGTGCCGCAAACGACTGGCACGCCCAGCCTGGATGTCCGCCAGCCAATCGACGAACAGCCGATCACTCGAATTGCCATCCGCTATCCGTCATCCGCGGAACAACAGCAGATCGAGGGCAAGGTCGTTTTGTCAGTGACCATCATGCCGGACGGCTCTATACGTGACGTCCGCGTGGTAAGTGCGAAACCCAACGGTGTTTTTGAGAGTTCGGCAGTTCAATCCGTCTCGCAGTGGCGCTACAAGCCTTCAAACGTCATTCGGACAAATGTCATCGTTGAGATCAACTTCGTGCTGACCTGACAGCGGGCTGGCCACTGACTGGATCGTGAATGCACCCACTTGATCGCGCCAAAGCAAGGATCAAAGGCAAGGACCTCAGGATCGTTTTTCCGGAAGGAGCAGACGAGCGTGTCCTTCGCGCCGCTTTCCGCCTCGCGACAGAGTATCCCGGCATTCACCCGGCACTGGTCGGCGACCCGCAAGCCCTTTCCGCCCTCGCTGCGGCGGATCACATCTCAATGCGAGGCATTCAAGTCATCGATCCGGCGACCTTTGAGGGCGTTGAAGCGCTTGCGCAATTGTATCGGCGAAACCGGCCTGATACGTCGATGGCCATTGCACGACGCTTCGCGCGCAAGCCGATGTTTTGTGCAGGGCTCCTTCTGAAACAGGGCTGGGCGGACGCTATGGTCGCTGGCGTCAATTGCCCGACAGCGCGGGTCGTTGAAGCAGCGCTGCTGACCGTCGGACTCCAGCCAGGTGTCACCGTACCGTCCAGCTTCTTCATCATGATCCTGAAGGACAGGTCGGATTACTTCATTTTTTCTGACTGTGCCGTCAATGTGGATCCAGGCGTCGATGATCTGGCCGCGATAGGCGTCGCTTCTGCCAGGTCCTACGTCGAACTCGTCGGCGAGGACCCGCGCACAGCGTTTCTGTCCTTTTCCACCCATGGAAGCGCACAGCATCCGCAGGCGCGCAAAACGCGCGACGCCGCTGAACTCGCGCACGCTCTTTGTCCCCAGTACAAATTCGACGGTGAATTGCAGGCGGATGCAGCCCTCGTCGAAAGGGTGGCCGCGGCGAAAGTGAAAGGAAATAGCGCAGTTGCAGGTCGTGCAAACGTTCTCGTTTTCCCCGATCTCAATGCTGCAAACATTGGGTGCAAGCTCGTTCAGCATTTGGGAGGTGCAATGGCCCTGGGACCCTTTTTGCAGGGCTTCGCGGCGCCCGTTAGCGATCTTTCAAGAGGGGCCACAGTGCAGGACATTGTCGATACCGCTATAATCACTGCGAGCCGGGCCGTTTGAGCTCTGATTTTCGCCCGCCAATTGCATCCTTCGCAGCTGCGATACCGTTTTCCGGCATTTGCGCTGGTCCTTGGAAAAGCGCATGATTTTGGCTTGGTTGCTTGATGGGAGGCGCGCCAATGGCGGGCACCGCAACGGGCACACAAAATGCCCGTTCCAAGTCCAGGTTTGTTGCCCAATGGATGGTGGTGACCACCACCATTGCTATTTCATACGTTGCGGTTACGCGGATCATTGACGCAGGTCGAAGAATTGTAATGCCGGTCCGCGCTGCAACGGCAAATGAAGTCAACGCGCACTGCGCCGAATTCATTCTGCTGGCTCAGGCAAAGTATGCCGACGACTGGAAGTTCCGCCTCGATCCGAGGGACATAGTGTGCGCCGGACAGGTGCAGGCCGAATGGGAAAGGCAGTCTGCTGCAAAAAAGCCGCGCGCGCCTGAAACTTCTTCAAGACCCACATTCGTCGACAATGGCATCACGACCGTTCCGGTGAGTGACGTGCCTGTCGACGGTGACGCAGCGCGCGCCAGAAACCCGGAAACCTACTGCCTCAACATGATGTCTCTCGCCCGCACCAAATACGGCCCAGAGTGGAAATCAAAAGTTGCGGCCAGCGAAGCGGCAGGCTGCGAAACAGCGATTTCTGCTGCGAGCAATTGAACTCATCGCAAGCAGAAATAGCTCACACGAAGATACGAAGTTACGAAGAAGGGAAAAGAGACCGATCACATTCGGTCGCCGCCTCTTCGTAGCTTCGTATCTTCGTGTGAGACCCTTCTTGCATCCAACCGCCGCAGTGCGTCTCAGGTGGCGATCAGTTCGGCGAATTTCGACAGGTCGAGATTTCCGCCGGACACGACGCAGACCACGGGGCCTTGCCCGGCTTTGCCGGACAACGCGGCTGCCAGTGGCATTGCCCCGGCGCCCTCTGCGATCACACGGGCCTTTTCAGCCATCAGGCGCATCGCATGCCTGGTTTCATCAAGAGTGACAACGAAAGCGCCATCGACGACCGGCCGCATCCGCTCCCACATGCGCGGAACAACACTACGACCGCCCGCGCCGTCGACGAAGGACGCTTGCCAGGCCGCGAAGGGAAGTGGCTTTCCCTCTTTCCATGAAAGCGCAAAAGGAGCCGCGGTTTCGGGCTCGACGCCGAAAGTTTTCGCGGTTGGCTTCATCGCGCGCAACACACTGCCAACAGCCACCACAAGCCCACCACCACCGATCGAGGTGATAACAGCCTGGGTATTGGGTTCGTCTTCAAGAATTTCGAGCGCCAGCGTCGCGTGACCTGCAATGAAATTATAGTCATCGAACGGATGCACGAGCGTGCCCTCGACCCCGGCAAAACTGTGGGTTTCAATGGCTTCCCAAGCCCGCTCATACGGCACCAGCACAAGATTTGCGCCGAGCGCCCGCATTCGTTCAAGCTTGGCCTTTGGGGCAGTTTCGATTGCAACCACTGTGCACGGCACACCCGCCTGTCGCGCCGCAAAGGCCACACCTTGCCCTGCGTTGCCCGCACTGATCGTCCAGACCCCGCGACTTCGGTCGGCATTGCTCAGCATCGCCACGGCGTTGGCGGCACCGCGCAGTTTGTAGGCGTTGATGGGCTGAAGATTTTCGAGCTTGAGCCGGATGTCGGGAAACCCAGGGCCCATCTGCAGCTTGACCAATGGTGTTCGCAAAATCGTCCCCGAAATGCGCTTGCGCGCTGCGTGGACATCTTCAATCTCAATGGGCCTAACCGGTTCTATTCGATGTGCTGTCATGTGGTCCGCCACCAGATCTCGCAGAAAGTTGTAGCGTAATGACAAAAAATTGACCCCACGCCGAGCCCTAACTACTGCATTTTCAGGGCACTGGTCCAAGGGGAACTTTCATGAAATCGATCCATATCGTCTCGACACTGGCCTTGGCTGCAGGCCTGGTTGCAGCAGTACCATTGATTGGCCTTTCAGCGGGTCCATCCAGCTACGGAGCATGGGGCCTGGACCTCACGGCTGGCAACCCGGCGGTGAACGCCGGAGATGACTTCTTCGAACATGCCAATGGAAAATATCTGGCACGCACGGAAATTCCGGCGGACCAGTCAAGTGTGAGCAGCGGTCGCGAGGTTTTCAACCTCACACAGGATCAGCTCAAGACACTCATCGACGCAAGTGCTGCCAACCCGTCTTCTCAGGTTGGGCGCATGTACAAGAGCTTCATGGACGAAGCAGCCGTCGAAACCCGGGATTCCAAGCCGCTTGCAGCGGATCTGGCCAGGATCGATGCCATCGGCAGCAAGGATGACTTCACGCTCGCCATGGCCCGAACGCACGGGGCCTATGGCATTTCCATTCTTGGTATTGGAGTGTTTGCAGATGCCAAGAGCCCGATGAATGCAATCTACATCGGGCAGGGCGGACTGGGCATGCCGGATCGTGACTACTATCTGACAGAGAACTTCAAGAACAAGAAGCAAGCCTACGCTGACTATGTCCTGCGGACATTCAAGCTGATAAAATTTCCCGAACCCGAAGCGGCGGCATCGGCAGTACTGGGATTTGAAACTCGCATTGCAGAACTGAGCTGGCCAGCCGCTGAACGTCGTGACATCGACAAGGTGTATAACCCGATGCCTGTCGCGGGCCTGCAAGCCTACGCACCAGGACTGAACTGGCGCGCCTATCTGGATGCGGCCGGGGCTCCCGGCGCAAATACGGTCGTCCTGGCCGAGAACACGGCACTGCAGCGCATCCTTGCATTATACGCCGAAACGCCGCTTGCCACCCTCAAGGCGTGGCAAACATTCCACACCGTGGACTCAGCATCACCATTTCTGTCAAAGCGCTTTGTCGACAGCAGCTTCGAGTTCAACGAAAAGGCGCTCAACGGCACGCCGACACAGCGTCCGCGCTGGAAGCGCGGAGTCGAACTCGTTGACGGCACGCTGGGCGAAGCCGTCGGCCGCGAGTACGTGGCCAAGTACTTCCCGACGTCCTCAAAGACGATGATGGATGGGCTCGTGGCCAATCTGAAGAAAGCGATGGCTGCCCGTATCAGGAACCTTGGCTGGATGAGCGGACAAACCAAAACCCAGGCGCTGGAAAAGCTTTCCAGGATGGACGTCATGATCGGATACCCGGTCAAGTGGCGTGACTACTCGAAGCTGAGCATCTCGCCCGATGACCTGTATGGAAATGTGGCGCGCGCCGGCGCATTCGAATGGAACTACCAGATCAGCAAGTCAGGCAGGCCGGTGGATCACCAGGAATGGGGAATGACGCCCCAGACGGTGAACGCATACAACGGCGGACTTGAAAACAAGATCGTATTCCCGGCTGGCATCCTGCAGGTGCCACTGTTCAATCCGACCGCAGACCCTGCCGTAAACTACGGGGCGATCGGGGCAGTCATCGGTCACGAGATCACCCATGGCTTTGACGACCAGGGTCGCAAGATTGACTCCAACGGCCGCCTTCGCGACTGGTGGACAAAGGAAGACGCCGATCGCTTCACCGTTGAAGCCAACAAGCTCGCGTCCCAGTACGACGGCTATGAACCCGTGTCCGGCATGCATATCAATGGCAAGCTGACACTGGGCGAGAACATTGCCGATCTCGGTGGCCTGCTCGTTGCCATTGACGCCTACCACGAGTCACTTGGCGGCAAAACTGCACCAGTTATCGATGGCCTGACAGGAGACCAGCGCCTGCTTTTGGCTTACGCGCAGGCATGGCGCGGCAAGGCACGTGACGACGCGGTACGCGCCCAGATTGCTTCGGACGAACACTCGCCGAGAAAGTTCCGGGTCATCGGACCCACAAGAAACATTGACCTCTGGTACGACACATTCGGCGTCAAGTCGGGCAGCCGGTATTTCCTCAAGCCTGAAGACCGCGTCAGGGTCTGGTAGAGGCCTCGCCCCGGACGGGGACTACGTCTATAGTTCCCTCAAGAATGACAAATCTTGAGGGAACGCTTCCATGATCCGACGCACTGCAAAGTCACCAGCGCGCCACATTTCCACCGCAGAAGCAGCTGGCATGGTCAGGTCAGGCATGTGGCTCGACCTTGGTGGCTGTCTCGTACAGCCACAGGCATTCGACGCAGCGTTGGCACCGCGTGTGCAGGATCTGCGTGACGTCCAGATCCGGTCATGCCTGACGCTGCGGCCAATCGCGTCAATCGAGGCAGACCCCACAGGCGAGCATGTGCACAACTATTGCTGGCACTTCAGCGGGTATGACCGGGCGAAGCACGACGCCGGCCGCTGCACTTATGTGCCGCTGAACCTGGGCGAGGTGCCTGACTACTATCGACGCTTCATCGATCCGGTCGACATCCTCGTTATCAAGGCGCGCGCCAGGGACAGGGACGGAATGTTCAATACCGGACCAACTGCGGTATGGTTGCGCGCAATCGTGGAGCGGGCCAAGACCGTCATCGTCGAAGTCTGTCCCTCGACGCCGTACGCACACGGCGTGGATCACGGACTGCACGAAAGCGAAGTCGACTATGTCATCGACGGACTGGATCTGCCTCTTCCCGAGTTGCCCAAGGCTCCGGCGACAGAAATCGACCACAAGGTGGCGCAGTACATAGCCAATGAAATGAAGGACGGTGACTGCATCCAGATTGGTATCGGTACAATGCCGAACGCTGCCTGTGCCTTGCTCGCCGAAAGCGGAATCAAGGACCTGGGCGTGCACACCGAAATGCTGACTGACGGCATCATCGACCTGTACCGCGCGGGGCGCATAACCGGTGCCCACAAGCAGATGGACAACGGCAAGTTGGTTTACACCTTCGCCCTCGGCTCCAAGTCCATGTACGACACGATCGACAACAACCCGGACTTCCTCTGCTATCCGGTCGACTACACGAACCTGCCGCACATGATCATGCGCAACGACAACATGATTTCAATCAACAACACGACGCAGATCGATTTGCAGGGCCAGGCCGCGTCGGAATCCGATGGCCACCGCCATCTGACTGGTACGGGCGGACAGTTGCAGTTCGTTCGCGGCGCCTACGCATCCAGGAACGGCAAATCATTCATGTTGCTGTCGTCAACCTATGCAAAAAGGGGAGAACGCAAAAGCCGCATCGTCCTGAACCAGACACCCGGCAACATCATCACAACCCCAAGATCAGACACCATGTATGTGGTGACAGAATACGGCATCACGAACCTGAAGGGAAAATCGGTAGCCGAGCGCGCGCGATCCCTGATCGCGCTGGCGCACCCGGATTTCAGGGAAGGCCTGGAACGCGAGGCCTACGAGAACGGGCTGATACCAAGGAACATCGCTCCAACCTACAAAGGCGTCGCGGCATAGCACCCCATGACCGGCGCAATCCGAACGACCTGCTGCATCGTCGGTGGTGGCCCTGCTGGCATGATGCTGGGTTTGCTCCTTGCGCGGGCCGGGGTCGACGTCATCGTTCTCGAGAAACACAAGGATTTCCTGCGCGATTTTCGCGGTGACACCATTCATCCTTCGACGCTCGAACTGATGCATGAACTGGGCGTGCTTGAGGAGTTCCTGAAGCGGCCGCATCAGGAAACCGTCGAAATCAGTGCTCATGTTGGCGACGAGCTCGTGACCATTGCCGATTTCAGGTATTTGCCCACACACTGCAAGTTTCTGGGATTCATGCCGCAATGGGAGTTTCTCGATTTCCTCGCCCAACAGGCCAGCAAGTTTCCAAAATTCACACTCATGATGGAGGCAGAAGTCACCGATGTCTGCGTGAGCGGTGGGCAGATCCACGGCGTCAAGGCCCACACAGCATCCGGACCGGTCGAAATCCGCGCAGCGCTTACCGTAGCATGCGACGGACGACATTCCCTTGTACGGGACAAAGCGGGCTTTGTAGCCGATGCGTTTGGCGCTCCGATGGACGTCCTCTGGCTCCGGCTGTCAAAGCAGCCGCAAGACCCGACACACCTGCTGTTCCGCGTAGTCCCCGGGCGCTTTTTCATCCAGATAGACCGCGGCGACTACTGGCAGTGCGCCTTTGTGATCGCAAAAGGTTCATTTGACGAGCGGCGTTCGCAGAACATTGAAGTTTTTCACGAGGAAATTACAAGGCTTGCGCCGCATTTCTCAAACCGGGTGACCGAACTTCGCAGCTGGGACGATGTCAAACTGCTTACGGTCGAAGTCAATCGCCTGAAACGTTGGTTTGCCCCCGGATTGCTTTTGATCGGAGACGCCGCCCACGCCATGTCACCCGTAGCAGGAGTGGGGATCAACCTCGCCATTCAGGATGCGGTCGCCGCCGCAAACATCCTGTTCCGACCGCTGGGCAAGGGCAGGGTGTCCACGATTGACCTCGCCAGAGTCCAGAACCGCCGGGAATTTCCAGCAAAAATTACCCAGCGAATTCAGTTGACGATCCAAAACAGGGTCATCACACGCGTGCTTGCGGCAAAGGGCAGGCTGCGAGCGCCACTACCGCTCAGACTGGCAAACGCCATCCCTTGGCTAAGACGCATTCCAGCCTGGTTTGTAGGCGTGGGTGTTCGTCCCGAACACATTCGATCACCTCACAGGCGTTAGCCGATCCGGTTGCCCTGTGCATCAAGGATCAGGCTGCCGTCTTCCTTCGCAAGCGGACCCGGCGGCATGCGCTCAAGCAGGTCAAGTACAAGCTCCGATGGCCTGCAGAGGCGCACGCCTTTGGGTGTCACCACGATTGGCCTGTTTACCAGAACCGGGTGACGCAGCATTTCATCCAGAATTCTGTTGTCCGAGATATTGGGCTCGAGCAGCCCGAGTTCCTTCGCCGGAGATTTCGTTTCCCGCAGGGCAGCGCGAGGGCTTAGCCGTGCAGCGGCAAACAGCGCCAGAAGCTGGGGTCGCGTCCAGCCGGTTTCAAGATAGAGTACGACTTCAGGCGAATACCCCGCCGCCCGGATGATGGACAGCACATTGCGCGACGTACCACAGGCATCATTGTGATGGATGACAACGGGAAAATCACTGTCCATTCGCTCTGTCCGCAAGAAGAAGCCATTTGAAAAACTGGTAACCAGCGAGAGAGCCTGCAATCTGCGCCGCAATGAAAGCGGGAGCAGATGCCGGCGCAATCCCCGCAAACGTATCACTCATCGACCGTGCGAAAGTGACAGCGGGGTTGGCAAACGACGTCGACGCCGTGAACCAGTAGGCAGACGCGATATAGAGCCCCACCGCGAAGGGCGTGACCTCCGGCCGGAACCGCGACGTGCACATGATTGTTCCGAGCAGCCCAAAGGTTGCGACCGCTTCGGAAATCATCTGCCCGCTGCCGTCACGCGCCTTAGTCGACAACTGCCAGATCGGTTCATCAAACATCGCATGCGCAAGCCAAACCCCTGCGACGGCTCCCGCCACCTGCACGCTGGCGTACCCGGCTGCAGCGCTCCACGCCAATTTTCCCTGAAGCGATTCAACCAGAGAGACTACCGGATTGAAATGCGCGCCTGAGACAGGCCCGAACATCAGGATAAGCACAATCAGGCCGGCACCTGTTGCAAATGCGTTGCCCAGCAGGGCAAGACCTGCAGAACCGCCGGACAGGCGCTCGGCCATGATGCCCGAGCCGACAACAATGGAAAGCAGTAAGGTCGATCCAACGGCCTCAGCGCAGAGCTTTCTGATCATGTCACTGGAATTAGCCCGCAATTGTGTAGGTTTCATGACAGCCAATGAGTGAGCAGGTACTTGTTGCGCGCCTTGCAGCACGATTACCTGCTATTTTGTTGCGGCTTGCTCCGCGCCTCTCTGCGGTCGCATGTCTTCGCGGTTGATGCCGGCCACGACTACGGGTTTCTTCATGGCGTCGCGGCGGAAGGGTTCGCCAAGTTCCTGGTTCAGAATGACTTCGATGAACGTCGTCACGCGATTCTTCTGCTCCTCGCATGCCTTCGTCAGCGCCGCGGTCAACTCGCCCTGCGTGCGAACGGTGACACCCTTCAGGCCGCAGCCCTCCGCAACTCGTGCATAGCTCAAATGTGGGTCCAGTTCGGTGCCGACAAAATTATTGTCGTACCAGAGGATCGAGTTCCGCTTTTCGGCACCCCACTGGTAATTCCGGAAGATGACCATTGTGATTCCGGGCCATTCCTCGCGACCAATTGAACTCATCTCGCTCATCGAAATGCCAAATGCGCCGTCACCGGCGAAGCCGACAACAGGCACGCCGGGACAGCCGATCTTGGCGCCGATGATCGCTGGAAAACCATAGCCGCAAGGCCCGAACATGCCAGGCGCCAGGTACTTGCGCCCTTTTTCAAAGGAGGGATAGGCGTTGCCGATGGCGCAGTTGTTTCCGATGTCGCTCGAGATGATGGCATCCTTTGGCAACGCTGCCTGGATGGCTCGCCACGCTTGTCGCGGCGACATCCGGTCGGGATCCCGACGCCTGGCGTCGGCGTTCCAGATTGTACCTGGATCATCGTCCTCGTGATCCATGCTCGACAGGGTCTGGCGCCATGCGGACTTCGTCTGATGGACAAGCGCCTTGCGTTCCTCGCGACCAATATTGCCAGCTGACGCAGACAACTGCGCGAGGATCTGTCGCGCCACCAGTTTTGCGTCGCCGCAAATGCCCACCGAGACGGGCTTGGTCAATCCGATGCGATCGGCGTTGATATCCACCTGAATGATTTTGGCAGTCTTCGGCCAGTAGTCGATCCCATAACCGGGCAGGGTGGAGAACGGGTTCAAACGCGTTCCGAGCGCGAGCACGACATCCGCCCTGGCTATCAGTTCCATCGCTGCTTTTGAACCATTATAGCCGAGAGGGCCGGCCGCCAGGGGATGCGAGCCCGGAAAACTGTCATTGTGCTGATAGCCGCTGCACACGGGCGCATCCAGGCGTTCAGCCAGCGCGGAGCAGTCGGGAATGGCATCGCCGATCACGACGCCGCCACCTGCAAGGATCACTGGAAACTGCGCCGATGACAAAAGCCTCGCAGCCTCCGCGATGGCCTGGGCACCACCGGATGGACGTTCAAAAAGCGTCACCAGAGGCAAATTGATATCAACAACCTGGGTCCACAGATCACGCGGCACATTGATCTGTGCCGGCGCGGAAAGTCGTATCGCTTTCAGGATGACACGGTTCAGCACCTCCGCAATACGGGTGGGATCACGCACTTCCTCCTGATAGCAGACCATGTCCTTGAACAGTGCCATCTGCTCCACCTCCTGGAAGCCGCCCTGGCCAATCGTCTTGTTTGCGGCCTGTGGCGTCACAAGCAGCATTGGCGTGTGGTTCCAGTACGCCGTCTTCACGGGCGTCACGAAGTTCGTGATGCCGGGACCATTCTGGGCGATCGCCATCGCAATCTTGCCCGTGGCACGCGTATAGCCGTCGCAAATCGTTCCGGCGTTGCCTTCATGCGCGCAGTCCCAGAACGTAATCCCGGCTTTGGGGAAAAGATCCGAGATCGGCATCATCGCCGACCCGATAATCCCGAAGGCGTGCTCGATACCATGCATCTGCAGCACTTTCACGAAAGCTTCTTCTGTGGTCATTTTCATGGGACAGCTACCCTTTCAGCTTCATTCGTTTTAACAGAACCGCCGTTCGAGCCAAGCGACATCACGGCTCTGCACTGTTGCTTCATCCAGGCGTGCTTGACGCTACGCCCCCGAGGCGCAGCCCTGCACTGGCACTGAACAACTTGCCAAAACGCCACCCGAAAGGTGTTGCAGGCCGCGGCGGTAGTGGCATGATTTGCCCATGAAGCTCACCGACTGGCTGCAAAGCCAAAGCATCACCCGGGTAGATTTTGCCCGCCGTACCGGCCTCTCTCCCAGCGCCGTCACCCAGCTCTGCAACAACGAGGACGCCTGGCTGTCACGCGAGACGGCAGGCATCATCTTGCGCGAAACCGGTGGTGCGGTGACGCCCAACGACTTCATGCCAACGCCGGAAGAAGACGTCAGCCAAACGGCGCCCGCAACAGTGCCCGAAGCGATCGAAGCCTTTTCCCGGGGCGAGATGATCATCGTCACTGACGACAACGACCGCGAAAACGAAGGTGACATTTTTGTCGCCGCCTCGAAATGCACGCCAGAGAAAATGGCATTCATCATCCGCAACACATCGGGCATTGTGTGCGCACCGCTTTCACTGGAGCGCGCCCGGCACTTGCGGTTGGACCCGATGGTCGCTGTCAATGACGCCCCGCTGGGCACGGCCTTCACTGTGTCCATCGACGTCAGGCACGGTCTTACCACGGGGATCTCTGCCGACGAACGCACCAGCACCGTTCGCGCACTCGCAAATGGAAACACCGACCAGCGTGACTTTGTCCGGCCAGGTCACGTCTTTCCGCTCATCGCAAAAAGCGGCGGGGTGCTCATGCGCTCCGGTCACACGGAAGCCTGCATCGACATGTGCCGGCTTGCGAACTTGGCCCTCGCAGGCGTTCTAGCCGAACTGACCAACAACGATGGATCCGTCATGCGGGGTCCCGCCGTGGCCGCGTTTGCGCACCGGCACAAGCTCAAGCGCATCTCGGTCGCAGACCTCATTGCATACCGCCAGTCGCGAGAGAAGTTGGTAACAAGACTGTCGACACTGCCGGTCGAAACCGAATTCGGCACGC
Source organism: Micropepsaceae bacterium (assembly GCA_040080835.1). Taxonomy (GTDB): domain Bacteria; phylum Pseudomonadota; class Alphaproteobacteria; order Micropepsales; family Micropepsaceae; genus SZUA-430. Next base: position 249,930 of record JBEBHP010000002.1, read on the forward strand.
TTCAGGCACACACATACTCGACGCCCTTCGACGACGTTCATCACTTCGCCTTTGTGTTGGGCGAGATCGGCAACGGCAGGGACATGCCTGCGCGCCTGCACAGGGCCAACGTCGTCAGCGACATTCTTGGTGGCGCCAGGCCCGTGAATGCGGCCCTTTCGCGGTTCAGGGCGAAAGGCCGCGGCGTGCTCGTGTACCTTCGCGATGGCGCTGCCGGCGTGCCCGTCATGCCGGAAGAGGGTGCGTCACCGTCAAGCGATGACGCCCGCCGCCGTCAGTGGCGCGAGATTGGCCTGGGCGCGCAAATACTCCGCGATCTCGGCATCGTCTCGATCCGCAACCTTGTTTCAAAGCCCCAAACCTACGTCGCCCTGTCCGGCTTCGGCATCGAAATCATGGATACGGAGATCCTGGAATAACATCGTCTCCCTCACGCCAGTGAGGGAGTGGCTGCGCACCCCAAAGGGGTGCTGCAGACGAGGGAGTGCTCTCCGGAACTGCTCGGCGCAAAACTCCATCCCCTGCAGCAGGCCTGCGCCTGCGCAGGGACTTCCTCACTTCGTGAGAAAGAAGGGCGGAGCATGTCGATACTCCACGTCACTGCACTACCAATTCTGAAGCATGGCGACGCAGCAAAGCAGAACCTCGCTTTGCACTTCAGATAGCGCTGAACCACTGCTATTTGGCGTAACGCGGTATCCACCACAACGCGAAGAGAAGGCCAACCGCAGCCCCCAGCCAATCTCCCATCACAAGATAGGCCCCCGCACTAAGCAAGAATACACAGGGTAACAACAGGGGCAACGCCCCTTCGACCCAAGTGGCGGCTCTTCTCTGGTGCTCAGCAAAAAGTAGATATGCCGAGATGTTAAAACTGATGTTCGCCACGAGGGCTGTTCCAGCCAGTGCTCCGAGGAGCCAACCAGCGTCCAAGCCATGATTGTCGAATTGCGGCCTGTGCACGATCTCCCGGATAGCAATGGCAACTGGCGCCAGTGCGTGAAACTGCTCAGCACTACCTTCCAGTAATAAAGCCAAGAAAAGCGTCACGACGTACGCTGAAAGGATGATTGAAATGGCTCGCAAGAACACGGGCATCGCTCGAACCTTTTGAAGACCGGCAAAGCCAGGACGACTTCCATCATCGAAGCGAAATCCAAACTCAAGATAGGCAACGGATATCAAAATGAGACCGATACCAACCCACACTGTAAAAATGCTTTCTTCTGCTCTTCCAACTTCATAAAATGCGTATACGTGCATAGCGCACCAGAACACAAAAGTGACCGCTGAGAAGACTCCAAAAGACTTGTTCAATACGACTCGCATGCCTTCTCGAGTTCCCTGATCAACGCTCATCCCTGTACTGATACCAGACATACATCGCCCGCTGGCCCACGCGGCGGAAGGGCGTCAGCGGTCCGCGCCCGGGCAGGGCTGACGTGAAGATGGGCAAATCGAGCTCCTTTCCCTTGCCAGCCACAAGCTGCGCCATCCGGCGTCCGGCCTGGGCCGAGTACATCACGCCGTTGCCGCCATAGCCCATCGCATAGAAGATCTGCTGTGACGGGTCCGGCTGGAAGATGCGGGGCATCATGTCGTGACTGACATCAACCCAGCCCCACCACGAATAGTCGATCTGTATGTCTTTCAGCACCGGGAACTTCCGGTAGAGACCCTGCTTGAGCCCATCGAGATGCTTGTCATTCACGGCGTCAGCACCGGTGATGGCGCTTCGGCTGCCGATCTGTACGCGGTTGTCGGGCAGCAGCCTGTAATAGTGCCTGAGCGTCCGCGTGTCCGTAAGCACCAACTTTGTCTTGAAGTTGCAGGCCTTGAGCTCGGCTGGCGTCAGCGGCCTGGTGACGATGGAGTTCGACAGGATCGGCATCAGGCGGTGGCGCATCAGTGGGTGCAACCCGTTGGGCGTATAAGCAGCAGTCGCCATAGCAACCGCGCGCGCCTTCACGGTACCCCCGAGCGTTCTCAGATAGTGAACGCCATTGCGCGTGTTCCAGTCGATGACCTCGCTTGACGTATGGATCCTTGCGCCCAGCGCTCGCGCCTTCTTTGCAAGTCCAAAGGCAAGCTTCGCGGCGTGCACGCCAATGCCATCGGGCTCAAGCATGGCGCCGGCGGATTCCTGGTCCATCAGGAAATCCCGCTGCAATTCCTCGCGCGGAACGATGCGTGTCGCGTACCCGAAGGTCCCGTTCAGGAGATTGCATTCAGCCTGCAGCGCCGGCATCCGATCTGCCTTGTGCGCGATATAGAGATGACCGCCATCCTGCGGTTCACAATCGATATCCTTGATCAGTCCGCGAAACACATCGAATGCTTCACCAATCTCGGCATGAAGCCTCTTCGCAACATCCAGTCCCCAGCGCTCGATCCATTGCGAACGCTTGAGACGCCCGGATGAAATCTGCGCCTGGCCTCCATTGCGCGTGCTGCAGCCCCAGGCCAACTGGTTTGCCTCAAGCACCGTCGCCTTGATGCCATGGTCCTTTGCCAGATGCAGCGCGCAGGACAGGCCGGTGTAGCCGGATCCGATCACCGCAACGTCGACATCGATGTCTGCCGCAACGGGACCATCAGTCGCCGGAGGTTGGCCTGCCGTTGCAATCCAGTAGGTTGGCGCATAGTCGCGATTGCAGCCAACCCCGATATCGGCGATGGGGTCATAGCGCGGATCATACGCGTGCGTTGCCGTACTCATCGGGCAGACATGCGCTCCTTTCGGAAGGCCTGCTTGACTGCGATCATGCCATTCCTGAGCGTGAACAGGTCGCAGCCCTGTACCTCGATCTTCGAACCATCGGGCCGCGTGGCACGGAACACCCATTCGGAAACGGCGCGGTCACCGGCGTGGAAGTGCTTGGTGACACCCCATTGAACATCCGGAAGCCCCTTCCACACATTCTCGAATGCGGCCTTTACCGCGGCGCGTCCCTTGTGCCGGGCACCAAACATTTCCGTGCCGGCCGCGGCCTCAAACAGGCAGTCTTCGGTCATCAGTGAAACGACCTTGTCTGCATCATGGGCATTGAACGCCGCGAACAGGTTTTCGAGAAGTGTTATTGTCGGATCGGTACTCAAGAGACATGTTTCCTTCTGTCGGTCTTGCTGTTGGCACTGCTAGTCATGCCCGTGCGAGAGACAATTGCTGTGCGAGTGGTCGGCAAGCACCCGGATCACCCGGCACTCGCCAACGCGACCATGCTTGCACTGTCGCACCATTCGTTTCAACTCGATGCGCAGCGCCTCCAGTCTTGAAATCTTGGCTTCGACATCGGCCAGCACCTCGCGCGCAACACTGTCGACCCGCGCACAGGGCTGATCGGGATCGTCGCTGAGATTCAGCAGTTCACGTATGGCGTCGAGGGGGAACCCCAGCTCTCTCGCGTGGCGTATGAAGGCAAGACGATCAGCATGCGCCTTGTCATAGCGACGCTGACCACCAGACGTGCGGGCAGGCGGAGGCATCAGGCCTTCCTGTTCATAGAACCTGATCGTCTGCACCTTGGTGGATGCTCGCAACGCGAGCTTCCCGATTGTAAGGTCTTCCGCCATTTTTCAATCCTTGAACCTACAGTCACTATAGCATGTAGACTCATGTGACTTAAGGAGTCCAGCCCATGGATCACTGCTGCCACGTGCCTCCGCCAGCCGCGTCACCCGAGTACCGGAGGGTTCTTTGGATCGCACTCGCAGTCAACGCGCTCATGTTCTTCATCGAGGCCTTGTCCGGACTTGCCGCAGGTTCAGCTTCCCTCCAGGCTGACGCACTCGACTTTTTCGGTGATGCCGCAAACTATGCCGTCAGCCTCTTCGTTCTTGGCATGGCACTGGTCTGGCGCTCGCGCGCCGCGCTTGTGAAAGGTGCGAGCATGGGCCTTTTTGGCGTTTGGGTTCTCTGGACCGCGATGTCCGGCCTGCTGCACAATACCGTTCCGCAAGCAGCGACCATGGGTACCATCGGCGTCCTGGCGCTTTTTGCCAACGTCGGCGTGGCAGTACTGCTCTACAGGTTTCGCGAAGGCGACGCGAACATGCGTTCGGTCTGGCTTTGCACGCGTAACGATGCAATTGGAAATCTGGCCGTGATGGCGGCCGCTCTTGGCGTGTTCGGTACGAGTACGGCATGGCCCGACATTCTCGTTGCTGTTGTCATGGCCTCGCTTGCAATTTCCGCGTCATGGCAAGCGGTGAGGCAGGCATTGCAGGAAATGCGCGGGCAGGGCACGTCCCATAGCCACGTTGCGGAGTAATCCCTTCGGGACCTGACGCCGGTTACGGGCTCATGCTACGGTCGTTCCATCAAACCAATGACAGGAACGACCATGACAATTGATTTCCGGATTCCACCAGAAGCTCAGGCTCTGCGCGAGCGCGTGCGCAAATGGGTCAAGGACGAATGCGTCCCGGCCGAAAAGAGGCTGCTCGACGGCGAGGACTACAAGACGGTCCTCGGCGAACTGCGCAAGAAGGCACGAGCCCAGGGTCTGTGGTGCCCCTTTATTCCCAAGGAGCACGGCGGCATGGGCCTCGGCCCCCTGGCCAACGCACTTGTGCAGATGGAACTCGGCGAAAGTTATGTCGGTGCGCTGTCGATGAACACGCAAGGTCCCGACGACGCCACGATGCTGACCCTCCTGGAACACGGCACCGAGTACCAGAAGGAAAAATTCCTGAAGCCGCTTCTCAACGGTGACAAGCGCATCTGCTACTCGATGACCGAGAAGGCCGCCGGCGCCGACGCGACAGGCATGCAGACGCGCGCCGACAAGAAGGGCAACGACCGCTATGTTCTGAACGGCGAGAAGTGGTTCTCGAGCGCGGCCAGCGTCGCTGACATTGCACTCGTCATGGCCAAGACCGATCCGAACGCGCCGCGCCACCAGCAGTACTCGACCTTCCTCGTCGAACTCCCGAACCCCGGCTACAAGATCAAGCGCAACATCCAGACCATGGCGATCGAAGGACCGCTGTCGCACATCCTGGGTGGCGGGCACGCCGAGATCGAAATCACTGATCTCGAGATACCCGCCGAAAACCTGCTTGGCGGTGAAGGCAAGGGCTTTGCAATGGGTCAGCATCGCCTGGCATATGGTCGCCTGCGTCACGGCATGCATAACGTCTCGATGGCACAGCGTGCGCTCGACATGGCGGTGCAGCACGTGACCACGCGCTCGACGTTTGGCAAGAAGCTCGACGAGCGCCAGGCGGTACAGTTCATGCTGGCCGACTGCGCCAGCGAGCTCTACATCGCGCGCCTGATGCTGATGCACATTGCCTACAAGGCCGAACACAAGCTCGACCTGCGCCAGGAGAACGGCATTGCCAAAGTTTACCTCGCGAACATGGTCCACAGGGTCGTCGATACCGCGATCCAGCTTCATGGCGCACTTGGCTACAGCCGCGACCTCCCGCTCGCTGCGTGGTACACCCATATAAGGTCGCAACGCCTGGTCGACGGACCCGATGAAGTCCATCGCTGGACGACTGGCCGCAACGTCATCAAGGCCTTCAAGGCCACCGGCACCACCGCTGGCGCCTGCGGTGGGGACTTGCTCTGAGCTCATGAGTTCAGCGCGGGGACAGGTGTTCCCGCGCTTAAAACTCTTCTACGTAGCTTCCCGCCAGCCCATGCGATCCTTGAAGTCGTGGAAGCATTCAACGCAGACCCACGCGTAGTCAGCTCCGCGCGCGAAATCCTCACACGTTGCGTAACCGTCGAGATATTCGCCTTGCGCGGGGTCGGCCCGGTCCCAGATCTTGGCCATGCAAACCGAACAATGATCATGATCCCAGCTTGGGCGCGGCGCACACCACGCCTTGCGGCGCAAACGCACGCCTCTCAGGTCCTTGCACGTATCCAGCAGGTCGATGCGCCAGTCGTCATCTTTCACAGCCATAGCGCCTAAGCCTAAGCCGCAGGCGAAGCCAACCGCCCACCAATCCACGCGAGGACGGGCAGGCTGGTGAGGAATGTGACATGGTACCAGACTGGATATTCGTCCCAGATACCAAGATGCACAGGGGCGAACATGGCCAGCATCAGCAATCCGCCAGCGACAGGCGCCACACCGTTCTCACGCACGGTAAAACCAGCCAACCAGGCTCCAGCGAGGCTCGCGATTGCCGAAATCGAAAGACGCATCACCATCATCGCCAGCGTGAAGTTTCGCGACGGTTCGGCGGCGGCATAGTCAAGCCACATCAGCCGGACCGGCGTGATCAGAATGGTGCAAAGCGCAATCCACACGACGCAATTGATGACAACTCCAACCGGAATTTTCCACCACATGACCCTGATCTTTCATCTGAAAACTGATGCGCCAGATTGCGGACGCAATTCCGTACCTACTGAGATACAGCGCCGAATAGAGCCGAAAGCGCCGAAAACAAAAAGTGAACAAATTGACGCATCCAGAAATAGTGCCCGGCCAATGCATGCCTACAAAATCTGCACCGACGGCGAGTTCAGTGACAACACGCACTCGCCATCAGGGCTTCCGCACCTCTAGACTGCGCAGCATGAGAGTCCCGGACAGCCAGATGAAACAGCTGATCTCCAGGCCGATCCAGAAATGGGGCGCGACCATGGTCATGACAATCGGCGCCGCTGTAGTGCTCGTCATCGCAGCAATCGCACTGACCACGCTTCTGCCGCCGGGCAGCTATGGAACGGTGCTCGTGCTCATAGCGGTATTCGCAATTGTACTCGGCATCCTGATGGGCCGGGTCATTCGATGGTTGGCTGAAGACTAAGCCGAATTCCGGTCAGTCCTTGCGCCCAGACAGAAGTTCGGCCGCGTAATTTGCAGCGGACCGGTTATAGCGTGACAGGTGCGGCGCAAGCGCGGCCAAGGCATGTCCGGCCGCCTCATGCGCCTTGCCGTTGGCAGCAAGTGTCAACGCCAGAAACGCGCGAACTTCGTCCCGAAGTGCTTTCCCGCCACCATCAAGTTCGGCCCTGAGCAGCGCTTCGCTCTCGTCCAGGCGTCCCAGCAGGCGCAGCGTACTCGCAAACTGGATGGTCGCTCGGGCCCGACGGGCGTGGTCGAGCCCCAAGGACAATGCTTGTCGATAAAGCGCCTCTGCCTCGGCCTCCAGGCCGACGCTGTCCCGGGCTGACGCGCGCTCAAACAACGCTGGCGCATCTCCTGCATGGCGTTCCGCAGCCAGTGCATCGATGGCTGGGATTAGCGTGTCTTCTGCCAGTGCGCCGCTTCGGTAGAGTTGCCACACGCGGTCGATGCGCTCGTCCCATGCTGAAGCGCTGTCCAGACGCTTCGGACCCATCCTGAACCACGCCTTGGCGATCTTGCCGTGCGTGACCTCATAGATGGCAACGACATCGACCGTTCCGCGGCCTTCGGGAAAGTTCCGGGTCACAACCTCATGGTCCACGACCAGGGAGCCAGCCGATACGCGGGATGTCAGGCGGCCGTGCAGGTCTGGTTCCTGGAATCGGGTCATGTGGCGGTCACGAATGGCAGCAGCGCCCCGGGCGAGCAGGGTATCGGGATGCTCGAAATATTCTGCGTCGTCACGCCAGCAGGACATGAATGCTTCAATGTCACGCGCGTTGTAGGCTTCAAGCTGCCAGGCAACGACAGATTCGGGATTGGTTGGATCGCTCATGCGGGTTTGCTACGGGAAATACGATGGACCTGAAAGCCCGGAGCAGCGGCAAAACCCACCCGGAGCGCCAGTTTGGATATTTGTCTATTTCCCATAATATATATTATGCGATAATCGGATATCTGAAACCGCAAGGATCTGCGCAATTTTACGCGTATTGAAGTCGATCCGCTGTTTCCACTTCCCTGCCATGCGCTAGACCGCTCTCGACCACCGCCACTGCATTAAAGGTTTCAGATGATCAACCAGGACGACCCACGCCGCATTGAAACGCTCCTGGCAATCATGGCGAGGCTCCGCGACCCAAAGTCCGGCTGCCCATGGGACGTCGAACAGGACTTCACAACCATCGCCCCGTACACCGTCGAGGAAGCGTACGAAGTTGCCGACGCCATCGAACGCAACGACATGGTCCAACTCAAGGATGAACTCGGCGACCTGCTGTTCCAGGTTGTCTTCCATTCCCGCATGGCCGAGGAAGCTGGTGCGTTCTCTTTCGCTGATGTCGTGCAGTCGATCTCGGAAAAAATGATCCGCCGCCACCCGCACGTATTTGCCGATGCAGATGTAAAGACTGCCGATGCGCAGACGGCCGCCTGGGAGGAGCACAAGCACAAGGAGCGCCTTCAGAAGGGTGGGCGCCTGATGGACGACATACCCCTCGCCTTCCCTGCCCTGACCCGCGCCTTAAAGATTCAGAAACGTGCGGCCAGCGTCGGCTTCGACTGGACCGAACGCAAGGGCATCATGGACAAGCTTCACGAGGAGATCGCCGAACTCAATGAAGCCGCTGATGCCGGCGCGCCGCGCGAGAAACTTCAGGACGAACTGGGCGACCTGTTGTTCGTCGTTGCAAACCTCGCGCGCTTCCACGGCGTAAAGCCGGAAGAGGCCCTGCACGGCACAAACCTGAAATTCCTGCGCCGCTTTGCAGTCATCGAAGACACGGCGCGCGCCTCGGGTCGGCAGGTATCCGATCTCACACTCGACGAGATGGAAGCGGCCTGGACGCAAGCCAAGAGACGCGAGTGATGCAGGCGTCGTGACCGCACCCTGCACCTTGCCACGAGGTCCGATAATTGACACGCTGCGGCCTTGAACCAAGGACACGGGCATGGCTGGAAAACTGAAAAGCGGTACACGGGAACTTCCACTCAGCCAACTGGCCGAGCGCGTTGAACGCGCGGCAGCAGCTTTTCATTCGATCGGCATTGGTCGCGGCGATGGCGTCGGCCTGATGCTGCGCAACGACTTTGCGTTTTTTGAAGCTGGCATGGCTGCAGGCCAGCTTGGCGCCTATTCCGTTCCCGTGAACTGGCATTTCACGGTCGATGAGGCCTCCTACATCATCAGGGATTCAGGCGTGAAGGCGCTGGTCGTTCACGCCGATCTGTTGGAGACCGCGCTCAAGGCGGTGCCCGAGGGTGTGCTTGTTCTCAGCGTCGACACACCGCCGGAAATAGCGGTGGCGTATCAGATAGAGGCAGCGCTTTGTGCAACCTCGCGCCACGTCAGGTCGTGGGACACCTGGATCGCGAGCTTCCCGCGCAAGGCACCTGAAGCATTCGATCCTCCCGGCGCAATCATCTACACCTCCGGCACAACAGGACGTCCCAAGGGCGTCAGGCGAAACCCGCCGACACCCGCCCAGGCATTGGCAGGCATGAAACAGACCGCACGCGCAATGGGACTGCAGGGCGTAATGCTGGAACAAAAGCCCGAGCGCATCGTCTCGGTTGTCACCGGACCGATGTATCATTCGGCGCCCAATGCGTATGGCTCGTTCTGCATCAGGGCCGGAGCCGATGTCATCCTGCAGCCGCGCTTTGATCCTGAAGAACTTCTGCAACTGATCGAGCGCGAACGCGTCACCCACATGCATATGGTGCCGACAATGTTCGTGCGCCTGCTGAAGCTGCCGGAAGAGATCCGCCGGAAATACGATGTCTCTTCATTGAAGTTTGTGGTTCACGCCGCAGCCCCATGCCCGGTCGACGTCAAGACCCGGATGATCGAATGGTGGGGACCGGTCATCAACGAATACTATGGTGCCACTGAAACGGGCGCCGTGGTGTTCTGTACCGCACAGGAATGGCTCGAGCATCCTGGCACCGTCGGCCGCGCTCAACCAGATGTGAAACTTGTGATCACTGGCGATGACGGCAGGGAACTGCCTGTCGGTGAAGCCGGCGATGTCTATGCGCGCCTCACGACAGGTGGCGACTTTACCTATCATGGCGACGATGAGAAACGCCGCAAGGCCGAGCGCGACGGGCTGATCTCCGTTGGCGACATCGGCTACGTCGACAAGGACGGCTTTCTGTTCCTGTGCGACCGGCGCAACAACATGGTCATTTCCGGAGGCGTGAACATCTATCCGGCCGAGATTGAAGGAGAGATCCTGAAGATGTCGGGCGTCGCCGACTGTGCCGTGTTTGGAATTCCGGACACCGACTTCGGAGAGGCCTTGTGCGCGATCGTGCAACCCCAGATCGGGTCAACCGTAACAGCTGACGACGTGAAAGCGTTCCTTCGCGAACACGTCGCCCGCTACAAGGTGCCAAAGATCATCGAATTCCGAGCCGATTTGCCGCGCGAAGACTCGGGCAAGATCTTCAAGCGCAAGCTGCGGGATCCGTTCTGGGAAAATGCGGGTCGCAAGATCTGAGGCTCAGACCTTCAGCAACCTGTCGCCATATCGACGCTGGAACTTCGGTAGTGAAGTCGTTGCAATCCCCACTCGCAGCTTGATGCAACCGTCAGAACCCTCATTGCGCGAAAGCACGTCACCATTTGCGTATGCCCATGCGAGATCGGCACCTTCCTGAGGATCGAGCGTTACTTCGGCTTCGATCCCGCCTTCAGCGAGCGCCTGGTCAATCATCGACATCAGACCGTCGAGGCCTTCGCCGGTCAGCGCAGACACCGCAGCGCGCCTCATCCTGGGTCCGGTACCAACCGTCATGACCGGTCGTTCGTCGACCGCCATGCGATCGATCTTGTTCCAGACTTCGATCATCGAATCCTGGGCTTCGATGGCAACGCCTAGCTCTCCCAGAACCGCAAGAACATCCTTCTTCTGTGCTTCGCTGTCCGGGTGACTGATGTCCCTGACATGCAGGAGAACATCTGCTTCCAGAACCTCTTCCAGTGTCGCCCGAAAGGCTGCGACCAGTTGTGTCGGCAGGTCGGAAATGAAACCGACCGTGTCCGACATGATCACCTTGCGCTTCGAAGGCAGCGTCACCGCGCGCATCGTCGGGTCAAGCGTCGCAAACAATTGGTCCTTTGCAAGCACGTCCGCACGCGTGAGCTTGTTGAACAGCGTCGACTTGCCAGCGTTCGTGTAACCGACCAGCGCCACGATCGGAAATGGCACCCGGTTGCGCGCATCCCGATGCAGCGAGCGTGTCCTCTTAACTTCCTCGAGTTCTTTCTTCAGCTTCGCAATGCGATCGCCGATCGCGCGCCGGTCCGCTTCGATCTGCGTTTCACCGGGACCACCCAGAAAGCCGAACCCGCCGCGTTGCCGCTCAAGGTGGGTCCACGAGCGAACAAGGCGCCCTTTCTGGTAGCTCAGATGCGCAAGCTCGACCTGCAGGCGGCCCTCGGCAGTCCGTGCGCGTTCACCGAAAATCTCGAGGATCAGGCCGGTGCGGTCGAGAACCTTTGCGTTCCAGGCTTTTTCCAGGTTCCGCTGCTGAACCGGCGACAGTTGCCCGTCGCATATGACGAGCTCGACATCGTCCGCCGCGACCATCGCCTTGATCTCATCGACCTTGCCTTTGCCGATCAGCGTCGCGGGCTTGATATCGCCCAAGGGGGCAACAATGCCTGCAACCACTTCAAGGTCAATCGCCAGCGCGAGACCGGTGACTTCTTCCAGGCGTGATTGCACGCTGCGCGAAGAATGTCGCTCGTCCGACTTCAGGTAAGGATGAACGACAATCGCCCTGCGATTGCCGTCTCGTGGACCGCCTGCGCGTTCCTCAAATACACTTTCAGTCAAATCCGTTGCGCTTCCGGTTCAGTGCGCAGCTTCGACGCCCGAAATATCAGTTTCCTGCTCGAACAATGGAACGGGAACTGACGGCATGACCGTCGAGATCGCATGCTTGTAAACGAGCTGCGAATGACCATCACGGCGCAGAAGAACGCAGAAATTATCAAACCACGTGATAATACCCTGCAGTTTCACGCCATTGACCAGAAAAATCGTCAGCGGTGCTTTGTTCTTGCGACACGCATTTAAAAACGTGTCCTGAAGGTTCTGCTGTCGATCACTCATGGGTTGACCCCATTTTGTTGCTATGCACCGGCATCCCCATGCGCGACTCATGTCGCTCTGGCACCCGTGTAACGCGAACATGACCGACCTCTTGACCACTATCAAGGGCGAAACAATCACGAACCCGAATCACTGCCGGGGTTAACCATCACGTGATTCGGGTCGACCAGTAGATTTCCCGCAGTTTCAGGGCAATCGGGCCAGGTTTACCGTCCCCGAGTTTCACGCCGGCCACTTGCGTCACCGGAAGTGCGCCGATTGTGGCGGCGGTGATGAACGCCTCACGGGCTTTTTTGGCTTCATCCTCCGTGAACGGAGTTTCGCTGAATTTCACATTGTGTTGGCGACAAACGGAAAGTATCTCTCCGCGCGTAACACCAGGCAGAATTTCATTCCCAAGCGGACGGGTTCGAAGGACACCCGTCTCGTCAACAATCCACGCATTGGTCGAAGCGCCTTCGGTGATCATCCCCTCTTTCGTCACGAACCAAGCTTCAAAGGCCCCTGCTTCCCGCGCCTGCTGTTTCGCAAGCACATTCGCAAGCAGTCCGGTTGACTTGATATCGCACCGAGACCAGCGGCTTTCAGGCAGCACGATGACCGAGACCCCTTTGGCGGCCATATCATCATAGCGGTTCATGTCGAGCGACCGCGCTGTCACGACCAGCGTTGGCTGGACTGATGCATCCGGAAATCCGTGATCGCGTCGCGCCTGCCCGCGAGATACCTGGATATAGACAAGACCGTCACGCACGCGGTTGCGACGCACGACTTCGCGCATCAGGAAACGCAAACTGCTCTTCTCCAGCGGTGCCCGCATGCGCAGTTCACCAAGCGAACGGTCCAGGCGTGCGAGATGTGGACCTTCATCGATGAGCACGCCATCACGGATCGCGCACACTTCATAGACGCCATCGGCAAACTGGAACCCGCGATCCTCGACATGAACCGCGGCCAGCGTATGCCGCAAATAGCGGCCGTTTACATAAGCAATGCGCGACATCGAATCTTGTACTAGCCCAGGACGTCGTCGGGTCGACCACCCGTATTGATGCCAAGCGACTTGAGCTTGCGGTGCAACGCGGAACGCTCCATGCCGATAAACGCGGCCGTGCGCGAGATGTTGCCTCCGAACCGGTTGATCTGGGCCAGAAGATATTCCTTCTCGAACATCTCGCGCGCATCGCGAAGTGGCAGCGCGATGATGCGCTCGCTCCCCGCCCCCTGGCTGACTGCCGGCGTCGAGTTACCCACGTCGGCAGGCAGCAGGTCAGCCGTAATCACACCGTCTGGCGCGTCTGCGGCCAGGATGAGAAGGCGTTCTATATTGTTGCGCAGTTGGCGCACGTTGCCCGGCCAGCTATGGGCCTGCAACGCAGCCATTGCATCTTCGCCAATCTGGCGCACGCCCAGTCCGGTCGACTGCGCAATGCGCTGCATGAAGTGATCGACAAGCAATGGAATGTCTTCGCGCCGTTCGGTCAGCGGCGGCACGCGCACGCTCACGACGTTCAGTCGATGATACAGGTCTTCGCGCAGGCGCCCGTCCTGAATTTCCGTTCGCGGATCCGCCGAGCATGACGAGATTACACGAACATCAACCTGCACCTTCTGGGTTCCGCCGACACGCTGGAAATTCTGTTCCACCAGCACGCGCAGGATCTTGCCCTGGGTCTCAAGCGGCATGTCCGGTGCTTCGTCCAGGAACAGCGTACCGCCATGTGCTTGCTCGAACAGACCAACCTTGCGCCCGCCATCCGACGCACCTTCGACTCCGAAAAGCTCAATTTCCATGCGCTCTGGCGCAATTGAGGCGCAGTTGATCGCAATGAAGGGATTGCGTATGCGCCTGGATTTTGCGTGTAAAAGCCGCGCGACGATTTCCTTGCCCGTGCCCGGAGCGCCCACGATCAGCACGCGGCTGTTGGTCGGCGCGATCTTCTCGATGTTCTGACGCAACTGGCTGATGGCATGGCTCTGGCCCACCAGGTCAAAGTCATCCCAGAGCCGTTCCTTCAGGGACTCATTTTCTCGCCGAAGACGTTGCGCCTCCAGGGCGCGTTCGACCGTCAGCAACATGCGGTCAGCTTTGAAGGGCTTTTCGACAAAGTCATAGGCGCCCTTGCGGATTGCGGTAACGGCGGTCTCGATATTGCCATGGCCCGAAATGACGAGCACAGGCAGATCGGGATTGTCTTTCTTGATTTCGTCCAGCACCTGCAGCCCGTCAAGCCGGCTGCCCTGCAGCCAGATGTCCAGGATGACAAGAGCCGGTCGCCGCGCTCGAATTTCCCTGAGAGCGCTGTCGCTGTCCCCGGCTGTGCGCGTACTATATCCCTCGTCAGAGAGGATTCCCGCTACCAGTTCCCTGATGTCTGCTTCGTCATCGACGATGAGGACGTCCAGGGCCTGCAAATTGCTTGGTTTGCTCATTCTTATTCACCTGCGAGTTTCATCGCGCCCAACTGGCGCGGAAATGAGAGACGGACAAGAGCACCACTTTCTCGCGGAGCACCCGTTTCGTCGGCCTTCGGAGCGTCATCAAGTGAAAGCGCTCCCTTATGGTCTTCCATAATTTTTTTCACGATCGCGAGCCCGAGCCCCGTCCCCTTGACCCGTTTGGTTACGTAGGGCTCTGTCAGGCGGTTGCGGTCTTCGGTTGGCAGACCCACGCCATTGTCAGACACATCCACCGCCACACGGTTGGCATCTTGAACTACGCGGATTTCGATCCGTCCACCGTCTGCCAGTTGATCTTCCCCACCCTCAATACCGAAGCGGGCGCGAACGGCCTCACCGGCGTTCTTCAGGACATTGGTCAGGGCCTGGCTGACCAGACGCCCGTCACATTCCACGGCAACTGGCGTATCGGGGATGAGCAGCGCGTAGGTGATCTGAGGGTTGGCAACACGCTGCAGGAACACGGCGTGCTTGATCAGTTCGCAAATATCTTCTTCGCCCATGACCGGCTGGGGCATGCGCGCGAATGAAGAGAACTCATCCACCATTCGACCAATGTCCCCAACCTGGCGGATGATCGTCTGGGTGCACTGTTCGAAAATCTCTGGATCAGTGGAAATCTCTTTCTTGTATTTGCGGCGCAGGCGCTCAGCCGACAGCTGGATGGGTGTCAGAGGGTTCTTGATTTCATGCGCAATGCGTCGCGCCACATCGGCCCAGGCCGACGTTCTCTGCGCCGAGATCAAATCCGTTATGTCGTCAAAGGTCACGACATATCCGCTTTCATCCTCACCCGAACGTTCCCGTGTCACAGTCACATTGAGGTTGCGCGTTTTTCCATCCCGCATCAAATCGACATGCGCTTGCACGCGGCCATCGGCACCCTTCATCGCCTGAACGACAAGGTCGTTTATTTCCGGAACAGCGATGCCCATGTCCTTACCCAGCAAACCTTCACGGCTGGTGCTGAGAAGATTGAGCGCCGAGCGGTTGAACACGTCTGCCCGGCCATGGCCGTCAAGACCAACAACACCTGCGCTTACGCCCGACAGCACGGCCTCGGTAAACCTGCGCCTGTGCTCGGCCTGCCGGTTGGATTCGATCAGTTCGTTACGCTGGCTCTGCAGCTGGCCTGTCATGCGATTGAAGGCACGTCCCAGCGAGGCGAGCTCGTCGTCGTCATCGGCCAGCGTCACGCGCGCGCTGAGGTCGCCCTCGGATACGCGCTCGGATGCACTGATGAGGCGACCGATCGGCATGACAATCCGGTTTGCCGTGCCAAGCCCGATCCAGATTGCCGAAAAGAGAATGACAAAGGCGACGATGCCATACATCAGGATGAAGGTCAGCTGAACGTCGTCACGGTCCTTTTCAAGACGTTGGTAGTTGAGGACGACCCTGTTTGTTTGTCGGACATATTCCAGGATCTTCGGGTTCACATCCCTGCAGATGACCATGAAAAGCTCTTTGCCCGGGATGAGACTGGCATCCAGCAGCGTAATACCCCGAACCAGAGCATTGTCAGCATCTGTTCCGATAAACGTGTCGCCCCTGGCGCTGGACATCTCTTCAAGCGTTGGCGGATCGACGGCGCCGGCTGCAAACCCGCCGCTCGCGCTCGAAAGCTCGGTTACGGTCGGCTCAAACTGCGAGCCCGAAACTTCAAAAACCTTCACGTCCGCCTTGAGCCGGTCCGAGAGCGCGGACACATACTTGTCAAAACGCCCGGACGCGACATCCAGTGAGGTCAGCACGTTCAGGTTTGACGCAGCATAGAGAACTTCGTTCCTGAGCTTGCCTGTATATTCCTCGAAATAGGCATTCGTCACCGCGAGTGAATTATCGACGACCGACTTCACGCCACTGCTGAACCAGGTATCCATCGTGAGATTGATGGTGATCGCAGCAGCACCCGCGGTCATCACGACCGGTACGACAGCAATCAGGCTGAAGATTGTAACCAGTCTGCCGTGAAGTCTCGCTCCTGCAGACCCTGATCGCCGCGCATGCCAAAGCTGGACCAGCCGCCCGATAACCAGCGACGCCAATGCCAGCAGCAAGAACGCAAGCAACAAAGTGAGGTACAGCCTCACCGTCTGCGTAGGGTCGATGGCTGTCGATCCCGTGAGCACCAGATAGGTAAACACGACTGTGAAGAGCGACATCGCAAGCAGTGCGTATGTCAGCCATGACGTGCGGATCACCCAGAACAGGTTCCGTTGCAGCCAATCGTGCTGTGGTTCAGGTTTGGGCGAAATTGTCATTTTCCGTGCCCGGAACATGCCCCGTGTTGTCTATGTCACGCAGATTATCTGCAACACACTGGTGGTTTTCGGGTGTCATTGTACCCGAATGATTACAGTGTTGCCGATTTCCGTTGCTCTGTTACATCACTTCACCCGCGTTGCAGGGGAATGTCAAGGCTCCGGATCTTCGCGCGCAACGTATTCCTGTTAACCCCCAGGATCTCGGCGGCCTTGATCTGGTTGCCCCGGGTCAGGCTCAGGCACTTGATGATCAGGGGCCGCTCTACCTCCCTGAGTACCCGGTCATGCAACCCAGACTCGGGTAATTGCCCGCTGAGCTTTGCAAATTGCTCGCTTAGGTAGGTCTCCACGAATGCGCCAAGCGAGACGCTTTCCTCATCCGATCGACGTGGCGGCGATGAAGGCTTGGGTTCGTGCAGCATGCTTGAGACCATTTGTCCCGTGATCACCGGTTCGGCATGGATGGCCAGCAACCGCTGGATCAGGTTTTCGAGCTCGCGAACGTTGCCTGGCCACGGCTGCCGCTTGAGAATGTCGAGCGCAGCCGGATCGATTGACCGAAGGGCCTGACCCTGCCTCTCCCCCTGCACCAGGAAATGCTGCACAAGTTCAGGAATGTCTTCCGGGCGTTCACGCAAGGGCGGCAACCGGACCGGGACGACATTGAAGCGGAAGTACAGGTCCTCACGGAAAGTCCCCAGGTCAATCAGCCGCCGCAGGTCGCGATGAGTGCAGGCAATCACCCGAACCGATTCCTTGTTCGACGACTTCGTTGACGAAAGCCTTGCGTCCACCTCCTGCAGGACGCGTACCATGCGCGTCTGCACATCAAGCGGCCAGTCCCCGATCTCATCAAGAAAGAGCGTGCCGCCTTCAGCCTGCTTCATGAGTTCCCGTTCGGCGCCTTCATGTGTAAGCGCCGACGCGCCGGCAACGACGAACGGACCCGCCGAGCGCTTGCCGAAATCATGCAGGGCGCGTGCAACAAGTTCCTTGCCCGTGCCGGACTCTCCCGTGATGAGGACCGTCAGGTCCGACTGGGTCAGCCGCGCGATGATGCGATAGATTTCCTGCATCGCAGGCGATCGACCGACCATCGGCAGTTCTACACTGCCTCCTTCTCGGTCCCGCTCCTGTTTGACCGGCGCCTTGGATTTGATCGCGCGCTTGACAACCCCCACCATCTCATTCAGGTCGAATGGCTTTGGCAGATACTCATAGGCCCCGCATTCTGTCGCGTTGATTGCCGTCATCAGCGTGTTCTGGGCGCTCATCACGATCACCGGAAGGTCCGGTCTCAGTTTCTTGAGCTTGGGCAACAGCTCAAATGCATTCTCATCGGGCATCACGACGTCTGTGATAATGATGTCGCCTTCGCCAGCGGATGCCCAGCGCCACAGGGTTGCAGCGTTTCCGGTTGTGCGCACAAGGAACCCCGCCCGCGCGAGCGCGTGATTGAGAACAGTACGGATTGACGCATCGTCGTCAGCGACAATGACGGTGCCTAGGTTCACTGTCTTTTCTCCTGCTCGTACCGAAACATCGGAAGGCGCGTTCTGAAAATTGTTCGTCGGGATTCAGACTCACACTCGATCGTCCCGCCGTGATCGCTGATGATTTTGGCTACAATCGCCAGGCCAAGACCCTGCCCCTTCGGCTTGGACGTCACGAAGGGTTCAAACAATGTCTGTCTGACGCTTTCGGCCACACCGGGCCCATTGTCCCGGATAGAAATTTCCAGAGGCAGTGATGTGCGCTCGCGCGAATTGCCAACGGCAAGGTGAACGCCCGCCTTGAAGGATGTCTGAAGAAATATCTCGGCATCGCCCTGGCCTTGCATCGCATCGGCGGCGTTCTTCACAAGGTTCAGATAAACCTGAATAAGCCTGTCTTTGTCGCCCGCAACCGCTGGCAGTGATGGATCATATTGTTCATGGAACTGGACTGACTTGGCAAAACTTGAAGCCGCAAGGCGCTTCACGTGCTCGAGCACTTCATGGATGTTGATCGGCTTCAGGTCGACGCGCCGACGGTCCGTGAATATCTCGGTGCGGTCCACGAGATTGCGGATGCGGTCAGTCTCGTCACAGATCAGTCTGGTCAGCGAGCGATCCGACTCGCTTGCGTTCTGCTCTATCAGTTGTGCCGCCCCACGAATGCCAGCGAGCGGATTCTTGATCTCGTGCGCAAGAATGGCGGCCATGCTCGAAACGGAATTTCCGAGGTGCATCTGCGACAGATGCCGGTCGATCTTCTTTGCCATCGAGCGCTCCTGCAGGATGATCATGACCGCGCCGGGCAGATCACTTACCGGCGTTACATTTGCATCAACGATGCGGCCACCCAGTTTAGGAACAACAACCTCGATGCTGTACTCGCTGGCCGCAACACCACGCTTGTGGGCCTGCTCGATCAGGGTAAGTATTGGACTGTCCGGTACCAGCAGCGTCGTGAAGCTTTGCCGCTTCATCAGAGCCGCACTGACATCAAAGAAAAGTTCAGCAGCCGGATTGGCCAGCAGCACCCGATTGTTGGCTTCAATGCACACAAGCGGGTAAGGGATCGCTGAAAGGATCGCCTCATGCATCGAGAAGGCAGGAATTGAAAAACTTGCGGTGCGTTGCGTCATGCGGCGATCGCCTGCTCGCCGTTGGAAAGTTGCTCAAGCATGTGCTCGGCGTTCTGTGAACGCACCAGGGCGTCCCGAATCTCCTTGCCGCTGCTCATGCGTTCTGCATACCAACCTAGGTGTTTCCGGATGACCCGACGACCCAAGTCATCACCGTAGTGCGCCAACGATCCCCGGTACTGTTCCAGCGCGACACGCCATTTTTCCCGATCCGATGGCTCAGGTCGTATCGCGTTACCCCACACGGCATCCTGCATCTGCATCATTGCCCAGGGTTGTCCAAACGAACCGCGCCCGACCAACACTCCATCAGCCTTAGACGCTTGAAGAATATTTTTGGCGGCTTCGGGCGACGTCACGTCACCATTGGCGAGCACCGGGATCGAGACACGAGCCTTCACCTCTGAAATGAATTGCCAGTCTGCCGAGCCTTCGTAGAACTGGCACCGCGTGCGGCCATGAACACTAACTGCCTGGACGCCTTCCCGCTCTAGCTGACTGGCCAGGACCGGCGCATTCCTGTCCTGGTCATCCCATCCCAGCCGCATCTTGACGGTCACGGGCAGATGCACGGCGCCAACGACCGCGCGCGCGATGGCAATTGCTAGTTCCGGCTCACGCATAAGCGCAGAGCCACACAAGCCACCTACAACTTTCTTCGCGGGGCACCCCATGTTGATATCAATGAAAGCAGCGCCCTCTGCTTCCGCCAGTCTGGCAGCTTCGGCCATGCTGTCGGCATCGCGCCCCGCCAGCTGAATGGCAAAAGAAGAAGCGCGTGCGGCTGCCTTCAGCCTCAAGGCCGCCGACTTCCGATCCCGCAGCAGTTCCTTGCTGGCGACCATTTCCGAGTACACAAGCGTCGGACCAAAAGAACGAACAGCGGCACGAAACGGGGCGTCAGTGACCCCTGCCATCGGGGCGAGCGCCACGGGCATTGGACCAAATATATCCCAAATATTGCCCATTTTTTAAGCAACAACCATCTGCCCAATAGATAGTCATACTAGTGTGCTTCAAATCGCGTGGCAAGTGTCTTTTCGCACCTGCAGCATAGGGAATGCTTGACGAAATCGCCGCGAAAACCTCCAAAGGCTTATGGAACCGGACAAAAAATGTATTGCGCTGATTGTTGCGGCCGGGCACGGCGTCCGCGCGGGTGAGGGCCTGCCCAAACAATATCGACTTCTCGCCGGCAAACCAGTCCTCAGGCGCACGATCGAAGCATTCCTCGGGCACGCCGCAGTATCACAAGTACAGGTCGTGATCTCGCCAGAACACAGATTGCTCTATGACGAGGTCGTTGCAGGCCTGAGCCTGTCGGCTCCCATTCTCGGCGGCGCATCCAGACAGGACTCTGTGCGCCTTGGACTGGAAGCACTCCGAGATACCGGCCCGGCTCTTGTCCTGATTCATGACGCGGCCAGGGCGCTGGTCGAACAGGAGACGATCACCGCGGTTGTTGCAGCCCTGACCGACAACGATGGTGCCGTCCCCGTCACTGTGGCATCGGACACATTGAAACGAGTCAATCAAACTCACATCGAAGTGACCGTGCCACGCGAAGCTATTGCGCTCGCCCAAACTCCGCAGGGCTTTCATTTCAAAAAGATCATGAGCGCGCACGCAGCCTCGCGTGATAGAATTTTCACTGATGACGCTTCAATCGCAGAAGCGGCTGGCATGGCTATCGCTGTCGTGCAGGGGACCAAAAGCAATTTCAAACTGACGACGCCCGAGGACTTCGTGATCGCTGAACGATTACTTGCCGCAAACCTGTCCACCCGCACCGGCCAGGGATTTGACGTGCACAAGTTTGGACCAGGCGATCACATCTGGCTTTGCGGCATCAGGATTCCGCACACGCACGGCATGATCGGTCACTCGGATGCAGATGCAGGCCTCCATGCGTTGACGGACGCCCTGCTGGGTGCGGCAAGCCTTGGTGACATCGGTGAGCATTTCCCGCCCACCGACAATCGGTGGAAGGGAGCAGCCTCCGAGCTTTTTCTCCGACACGCGGCCAAACTGATCTCGGACCTGGGCGGCCGTGTTGAACACGTGGATGTCACACTCATTTGTGAGAGACCGAAGGTGTCTCCGTATCGACAGGCAATGGTCGCCCGCATCGCGCAAATTCTGGGTCTGCAAGTATCACGCGTGAGCGTGAAAGCCACTACTACTGAAGGCTTGGGGTTCACGGGCCGCAATGAGGGCATCGCAGCTCAGGCGATAGCGACGGTAAGACTGCCATGATGACCGCAATGAAGATCGCGAGCCTCCCAACTGGCCGTCGCCTGTCGGAACCGATGACCGCCATCGTGACATTCTTCGGCGTGGGACTTCTTCCGGTAGCGCCGGGAACCTGGGGCTCGCTGGCAGCGCTGCCTTTCGGCATATTGCTGAACTCGATCGGTGGCTGGCCGCTATTGCTCGCAGCTGCAATTGTGGCCGCCGGTATCGGTTACATGGCATCAGACTCATATGTGCATCTGACAGGACGCGAAGATCCACCCGAGATTGTCATCGACGAAGTAGCCACCCAGTGGATGGTGATGACTGTGATACCCATGAGCATAGCAGGGCTCCTCGGGGCATTCTTTATTTTCCGCTTGTTCGATACGATAAAGCCCTGGCCGGCAAGCTGGGCCGACCAGGAGGTAGAGGGAGGCGCGGGCGTCATGCTGGATGACCTGATTGCAGGCTTGTTTTCAATTCCTCCGCTTCTTGCGCTGGACATCATGGGTTTTTTCTAGGAAATGACCTCCCCCGCTATTATTGCCTTGGCAAAAAATGTTCTTGCCGAAGCGCGAAGACGAAACCTCAGAATTGTCACCGCTGAAAGTTGCACCGGGGGGCTGGTGGCCGCAGCTCTCACCGAAATCCCGGGCTCGTCGGACGTATTCGAGCGAGGGTTTGTGACTTATTCAAACGACGCTAAAAACTCAGACCTTGGAGTGTCCACACAATTGATCGCGCAGCACGGTGCCGTGAGCGAAGAGACTGCGCGCGCGATGGCGGAAGGGGCGCTGAGTCACTCCCGAGCAGAAGTTTCGGTCTCGATCACTGGAATTGCGGGTCCCGGCGGCGGCAGCGATTTGAAGCCCGTTGGGTTGGTTCACTTCGCTGCAGCGCGTAAGGGTCATCCAACGCTCTCACGGAAGCAACTATTCGGCGATATCGGCCGACCCCAAATTCGGTACGCCAGCACCGAAGTCGCACTGACTATGCTGTTGAGACTCGTCGCAGACTAATCCTCACATCGCCCACGTCTGTGCGCCTACCCAACCGATGCTCGCCGCATAGGCGGCAAACACCAGCAGCGCCAGCGATGTCAGCCCAGCATGCAGACGAACAAACAGGTTCGCGTCTCCAGCACTCCAGGCACGAACAAGTCCCAGCAGGGCAAAAAGCGGAAAGAGCAAGCTGGCCCCGAAAATAGTATACGAGTACGGCCCAGGTGAAGCCAGCAACAGCGCAGATGGAATACTGCCGGATGCCAAATATACAAACGGCATCGCAAATGTGATCACCAGCGCAATCACCGAAAGCACGGGCAGAAACCGCACCAGCGCCCCACCCCGTTCGGTCAATCGCCCTCGCACAAGTCCAAACAGCCACACCGGTGTCATCAAAAGTGCGATCGCCGCTCCGACCGCCAGCATTCCCAGCACGCCCATGATCGTATAGGCGCGCCACGCGGGTTCTTTCGCTGCCGAACTGAACGATGAAATCTTGTAGGTCCCGCCGCCCGCTTCGCTGAACGCCAAAGTCGGCGACTCGCGGTCAAAGCGCCTGAATACGTGGTCGTTCACGGGAAAAAACTCGTTCCCGCTGATCACGAGCTTGCCCTTCTCGGCGCTCACCCACGTCAATCCCAATACTTCCTGATAGGGTTGGGTAAAATGGTTCGACGGCGTGATGGCGCGGTAGAACCCGGCATAGCTCTGCAGCAAATCTTGTGAGATGTCAGCGGTGGGCGCCGGATGCATCTTTAGATTGCGGGTCAGATAATCTTGAATCAAGCGCGCCGCAGGTTGCGAGAAATCGACCCCGTTGCCGCCATTCGCCAGCAAAACGTAGCCTCCATTGGCAGCCAGCGAGTATCCAAAGACTGATGAAAAGGAATCGATACCGCCATTGTGGCCCCGGAAGGTGATCCCGGTGTCAGGAAAAGGAACATTTCCAAGACCATAGCCGTAATCCGCAAACCCTTGCGGCGACGCGAGCAGGCTTTCTGCGCGCTCAATGCGCTGCACAGACTCTGGCGACAGGATCTTCTGCCCGTCGACCGTTCCCCGCCCCAGGAAGAACCGCACGATCTGCGAAAGCTCCTTTGCGCTGGTGTTCAATGAACCCGCAGGAGCCAGAATGATTCGTTGAAATGGCGACAGGGTGCCATCGGCCTCGTAGCTCTTGGCAACTTTGGCCGCCATTTCATCCGTTTGGTCGAAATCGGCGTTCGCCATCCCCAGGGGACGCAGCACCCGCTCGCGCATGTAGGTGTTGAATTCCTGGCCCGTAACCTTCTCCAGGATCAGGCCCGCCACCGCTGGACCGGCATTGTTGTACACGGCGAAATGTCCGGGCTTGTAACGGCTTACGAATTCCGAGCTGGATTCCCGTACGCCTTTCGATAGCGACCAGCCCGGCCCATCCGTGGTCAAAACACGGAAGGAAATGTCCGGCCAGCCCGTCGTATGTTCAAGCAAATGCACCAAGCGAACAGGGTCCGTACTTTCCCATGGATTGTGAAATTGAACCTCGGGCGCCAGTTCCTTTAACCGTGCATCCAGTTGAAGTTTGCCGTCTTGAACCGCTGTCATCACCGCAATGCCAGTGAACGTCTTGGAAATTGAAGCTGCGCGAAAAATGGTATCAGGCGTCACGGCGGTTTTATTGGCGCGATCGGCTAGCCCGTATCCTTTGACAAAAACCAGCTGACCGTTCTCAACCACGGCGACAGATGCGCCGGGGATATTGTCCTCGCCAAAAATCGCTTCCAGCTGCGCATCAAGGTCCGCCAGCGACTTCGGTTTGCTCCGTTCCGGTTCCTTTGCGGCACACAACGAAGCCGCAAACACCGTCAAACCAAATCCCAACAACAAACGTTGAATCATCTCAAGCGCTCCAAGCAACCGCCGCACGACGGCACGCAACCATGACCAGTGCTGAACTCACGATTTTACGGCGCTCAAAGCAAGATAGCCAATCCCGCAACCCGGGGGCGAAAATGCCAATGCGAATTCACATAATAAAGTGTGATGCACCATAGAGTTTGTGCGCCCGCGTCTCAAAGGAAGCGGTCATCTTCTTGATGGCTCTCGTGAACACACCGCTGATCAATGTTTCAAGAGCCTTGCTTCGAAAGCGAAAGTTGATGTCAAAATCGATTTCGCATCCCCCATCTGTCGCGCCAAAATGCCAGCGGTTTGTGAGGTGCTCGAACGGCCCGTCAAGATACTCGATCACGATCGTCATCTGTGCAGGATCCAGATTCACCCGGCTCGAATATTGCTCGCGAAAGGTCGCGAACGCCGCAATCAAATCGGCAGTAAACGCATTGTCTTCGCGCGAGCGGATGCGCGTGGCCACACACCATGGAAGAAACTCAGGATAGCGCTCGACGTCCGCAACAAGAGCAAACATTTGCTCCGGACTGTAAGGGACGATCCGTTTCTCGTGATGTCGCGGCAATGCTACCCACTCAACTGGGATTGACGCGCGGCGCGCAGTCGCTCGAAATCATCGCCCGCCAGATACGAGGACCGCGTCAACGGCGACGACGCCACCATCAGGAACCCCTTGGCGCGGGCAATCTCCGCAAGGCCGTTAAATTCCTCAGGCGTCCAGAACCGGTCAATGGCTGCATGCCTCTGCGAGGGCTGCAGGTATTGCCCGATGGTTATGAAATCAACGCCAGCGACGCGCAAGTCATCCATGACCTGCATGACCTCTTCTCGCGTTTCCCCAAGTCCCAACATCATGCCGGACTTCGTGAACATCGCCCGATCGATTTCCTTGGCCTGCTGCAACAGACGCAAGCTCGCGAAATACCGCGCACCCGGGCGGATTTTCAAATAGAGGCGCGGCACCGTCTCGAGATTGTGGTTGAACACATCCGGCTTCGCAGCAATTACGATTTCAAGAGCGCCCGGCTTGCGAAGAAAGTCGGGTGTCAGGACTTCAATGGTCGTGCCGGGTGATGCCGCTCTTATTGACCTGATTGTGCCGGCAAAGTGCTCGGCGCCACCATCACCCAGGTCATCGCGATCAACTGATGTAATGACGACGTGCTCCAGGCCAAGCTGCGCGACGGCGTCCGCAACCTTGGCAGGTTCCTGTGCATCAAGCGCACCAGGCAGCCCGGTTTTGACATCGCAGAACGCACAGGCGCGCGTACAGGTGTCGCCCATGATCATAAACGTTGCGTGCTTCTTGGACCAGCACTCGCCGATGTTTGGACATCCCGCCTCTTCACAAACGGTGTGCAGACCGTGACTTTTCACAATGGCCTTTGTTTCGGCGTAAATCTTGGATCCGGGTGCCCTGACGCGGATCCAGTCCGGCTTGCGGGGAATGGGATTTATCGGCCGCTCGCGCTTCTCGGGGTGACGGAGGGCGCGCAGGTCTTTGGAGTTTTGATCGAATACAGTTGGCATGGCTGACCCACATATAGCGCTTTAAGGGGGGAAACACCTACGGTGTGGCGCATCCCCGTGGCGAATCTCGTTAATTCAACCCCGAATTTGCATGATTCTTTGCCTGAAAATAACCCAAGCTCTGCTTGAGACTTGGGCAATGTTACGCTATCTGAAATAATTCGTGAGCGGCGTTCGGCCGCATCGGAGGAACGCTGATGTCGCTTCCCGCATATCAAACAGAATCCGCCCGTGCCCCCTTTGACATCAAACGCTCGGA
This sequence comes from Micropepsaceae bacterium, assembly GCA_040080835.1. GTDB lineage: Bacteria > Pseudomonadota > Alphaproteobacteria > Micropepsales > Micropepsaceae > SZUA-430. The sequence continues at coordinate 276,145 of JBEBHP010000002.1, forward strand.
ACGCTCGCTCGTTTCGGCCCTGCTGGAAGCGCGTTCAAAATTTGGTGGCAAGACTATCGCAATCTGGGATGCTGACGATCGCCAGCTGAGTTACGACGACATCGTTCGGGCCGCGTTCGCGCTGGGAAGCGCCATGCGCAAATATGCAAAGCCAAAAGAATCGATTGGGATCATGTTGCCGACCGGCGCAGGCGCGGTGTTGGCGTTCTTCGCCATTCACGCGTTTGGGCGCGTGCCGGCCATGCTGAATTTTACATCTGGTGCCCGCAACCTGAAAGCCGCCTGCGCGGCCGGCGAAGTCAAGGTCATTGCAACCGCACGCCGTTTCGTCGAGCTCGCCAAACTTGAACCGCTGATCGAGGAACTCTCGACGGTCGCCAAAATCGTCTACCTCGAAGACGTGCGCGAAAAGCTGAGTGTCGTCGACAAGATCGCGGCCGTCGTTGGCTCTTTTCTGCCAGCATGGGTTCTGAAGAACTGGCCGCACTATGATGAAACCGCAGTCATCCTTTTCACTTCCGGCACGGAAGGCGATCCAAAGGGCGTGGTTCTCAGCCACGGCAATGTGCTGGCAAACATAGAACAGGTCCGTGCGCACATCGACCTATATCCAAAGACGGACGTATTGTTCAACCCGCTCCCGACGTTTCACTGCTTCGGCCTGACGGTAGGCGCACTCATGCCATTGCTGGTGGGTATCAAGACGGTCTGTCACCCATCTCCCCTCCACGTGAAGGAAATCACCAAGCGGGTGCGGCTGACCAAGTCCACGATCCTGCTCGCGACAGACACCTTTATTTCGCAGTACGCACGCGCCAGCGATGAAGGTGATCTTGCATCGTTGCGCCTTGCCGTTTGCGGCGCCGAGCGCGTTCGCGACGAAACGCGCGCCCTGCTCCGCCGTCGTTGCAACATGGAAATTCTCGAAGGCTATGGCGTGACAGAAGCGGCACCCGTTGTTGCAGCCAACCAGCCCGGCGCCAACAAGCTGGGAACAGTGGGCAAACTCATGGCCGGCATGGAATACAAGCTTGAGCCGGTTGAAGGCATTCCGAACGCAGGCCGCCTGTTTGTCCGTGGCCCCAATATCATGAAAGGCTACCTGACGCCGGATGAGCCAGGCGTGTTGCACCCGCTTGCCGATGGGTGGCATGACACGGGCGATGTTGTGGCGGTCGACGATGAAGGCTTCATTGCCATCCGCGGGCGCGTGAAGCGCTTTGCAAAGATCGGTGGCGAGATGGTCTCGCTGGCAGTGGTGGAAAACTGTGCCTCGGCGCTGTGGCCAGACAACATGCACGCGGCAGTGTCCATGCCTGATGGCCGCAAGGGCGAACAGGTCGTGCTTCTCACGGATGCAAAAAATGCCAACCGGGCAGAGATCATGGCCTGGGCCCAAAATCACGGCGTACCGGAATTGTCAGTCCCGCGCCGCGTGATCGTGGTCGACCAGGTGCCGGTGCTTGGAACGGGCAAGACGGACTACGGCTCAGTCGGTCGCGTAGCGATTGAACGTGTTGCTGCACTTGAAGCAAAGGCCGCAGAATAGCGGACAGAACAGTTTTTCAGAGTGAAGCTGACGACATCTCATAGCGGCTCGCCCGCACTCGGCCGATCGATTGCCTTTGTCGGGGGCGGTATCGGCGATGTGATCATGCACACGGGCCACTTTCAGGCGATTGCCCGTGCCAGCACTGACGGCAGGGTCAGCATCGGCTGCCGCACGGCAGGCCCGATCATTGACCTGTTGCAGGGAAATGACTTCGTGGACACCGTGATCGGCTTCGGCGATGGCGCTGACAGGAACCGGGTTGTGATCAGCACCGCAGTATCCAAGCTGAAGGTCGGCCATTTCGACTCATTCTTCTGCCTGAAGTCGAACCCCAGGCTGATCACTGCCGCCTGGCTCGCGGGAATTCCCAAAAGGTTTGGATACATGCAGGCGATGGATCCGCGAGCAGTATTCCTGACGACCCGCGTCGTCGTCCCGAAGGTGACCGCGCATCCGTTGCACATGAGCAAGGCCGACCGCTTGCTGACTGAAATTGGACTGCCATTCGACCACGCCGACGCAAGGCTCAAACCAAAACCCGCCGCCCTTGCCCAGGCACGGTCCCTGGTCAGCGGCAAGAGCGTCATCGCGATCGGCGTCAATGCCAGTGTCCCCGAGCGCCAGTGGGGCGAACGATTTATTCCCCTGATCAAGACCCTCGACCGGTTGACCGGCGCGCAGTTCGTGCTCTTCGGCGGCAGCGATGTCCGCGATGTGGCGGCGAGAATCAGGGCAGGCTCCGGATTGCCCGCAACCCGCTTCGTGGACCTGACCGAACTCGGCGCCACACTCGCGCTCAGCCATGCTGTGCTCTCGCTTTGCCAGATTTATGTTGGCAACGACTCAAGCGGCCTTAACCTTGCTGTGTTCTGTGGCATCCCGGCCGTCGGGTTTTTCTCGCTGGCGCCGCCACTGACCTATTCGCCACTGATCATTCCCATCAGTCCGCTTCCCGCCGGAACAGGTGTCGATGGCATAGGCCTGGACCGCGTCGTGACAACGACCATTGATGCAATCAACCGCTACTGCCCGCGGATACTAACCAAATCATCGTAGCAGCTGCACCTCAGGCAAGCTCTTCCTTCTGTGACTGATCGCACACCCGTCAACCCGCTTTGCCGGGCTATGGAGCAATCGCATCCCATATCCGCGGGATTGTGAGAATCCTGCCAAGGACGAACCTTCGCTGCACGCATTCAGTTCACGCGTTCAAGGGGAAATTCAATGGCTACGATCAATGGCACCAATTCCGCAAACAACCTTACAGGAACTGCCCTCGCGGACTTCATCTACGGGCGAAATGGTAATGATTACATCGACGGTGGCGATGGCGACGACTACATCGACGGCGGTAACGACAACGACACGCTCAAGGGAGGCCTCGGAAAGGACCGCATGCTCGGAGGTTCAGGTGCCGACCGCCTTAATGGTGGTGACGGCGACGATACGCTCGACGGCGGCACGGGCGTCCAGGACTGGGCAGAATTCGATGGTGGTGCAGCAGTGAACGTCGACCTGACGTTGGGAATAGCCACCGGTCAGGGAAGCGATACGATCTTGAATATCGAAAACATCCTGGGATCCGGTTTTGGCGACACGCTCAAGGGCAACTCAGGCAGCAATGCGATTTTTGCGGGTGGCGGCAACGACACGATCATTGCGACTTTGGGCGTTGATATCCTTGCTGGCGATGCGGGCGTCGACCTCATCAGCTTCGCGCAACTTGGTTCAGCGGCGATCGTCAACCTTGCAACCGGCACCTACACCTCCGGAACGGCATCGGGAACCTTGAGCGGAATCGAAAACGTAACCGGTACCGCCCTTGCCGACACGATCGTCGGCGACTCGGGAGACAACGTTATCGACGGTGGCAATGGCAGCGACAGTCTCAATGGCGGCGCTGGCATTGATACCTACAAGTTCTCGGGAACGAGCGGCGCACCCTACAACCAGGGTGGCTTCATAAACCTGACGACAGGGGTCGCCACGACCTACGGTGCAACCGACACAATCACCAATTTCGAGAATGTAACGGCATCGGACTATTCCGACTACATCACCGGCAACGCCGGCAACAACAGCATCAACGCCGGCGGAGGGACCGACACGATCTACGCAACACAAGGCGTGGACAGCTACGATGGCGGCGCTGGCGGGTTCGACGCAGTCTACTTCTCAAACCAGCCGGATGCAACGGCGAGCCTGATGACAGGGTCGTACTCATTTGACGTCAACAACTACGGCACGATGACAAACATCGAGCACCTCGTCGGCGGCTCGGGCAACGACAGTCTCACTGGCGACAATGGAGCCAATAAACTCGATGGCGCAGCAGGTAACGACACGCTGGCCGGAGGTCTGGGCAATGACCAGCTTTGGGGTGGCGCCGGCAGTGACCTGCTTGTTGCCGACGGTGGCGACGACACGCTGAACGGCAACTACAGCATGCAGGGCTACGGAGACGCGGCATCCGACACGTTCAAGATCATGGCGAACGCCCACAACGTGTCGATCGGCGACTTCAAGATTGGCGTCGACAAGCTTGACTTCACGGACTTCAACCTCGGCAACAGCTCATACTGGACCGCAAGTGCAGTCCAGAGCAGCCCCGCCATAACCACCCTGACCCTCACGGGCCAGGCGCAGGAAGTGGTGACTGTCACCCTCCAGGGCGTGTCCGCAGGATCGACAATGTCTCTGAACGACATGATCGGCGGCGACATCGGACTGATCCCCGCGCAGTGGGTGAACCCGAATGGCAACGGCCTGGCCGACATTTTCCAGATCCTGCCGCAGCACAGTGGCGTGCAGCATCTCAACAGTTTCGAAGACGGACTTGATCGCCTGGACCTCACCTTCCTGAACCAGCCCGACTGGCAGGGCGCTCAAGGCGGGGCGTCAGACGGCTCGACCCTCTTTGACTTCTGGAACACCACATCCGGCGACCATTTCCAGCTTCAGGTCGACGGAGTTGGCTTCGGCCTCATTACCCAACCCGACATCATCATTTAGCGAACCTCTCGAGCGGCACTTCACTCCGCTGAACTTGGGGGAGGCCTTGTGCCTCCCTCTTTTTGTCTCGAGCCGACAATTTGTGCGGATTAAACCGAGCTGCCCAAGATTTGAGCACGGCTGTTAGTTGACTACCACTCACAGGCAAGGCCTTCTGCGTACAAAGGAAAGGCCTCGCAGCCCATGGAACCCGGCCCCGCCAGAACCAGACCCGCGATCGTCAGCAATCGCGCGCGGCCGGGACTGGACAAGCCCTTCGCCGACTACGGGCTGGGTGAGCCCCACGACGAAATGTTCCAGCCCGACGGCAAGCCCCGTCACCACGCCAAGGCCCTGTATGAAGCCCTGACAATGCTGCCCGCCGAGGAACTTTCGCGGCGCCAGCAGGCTTGCGAGCAATCATTTCTTCACCAGGGCATCACGTTCACGGTCTACGGGCACCAGGAATCAACAGAAAAGATCATCCCGACCGACCTCCTGCCCCGCATCATACCGGGCCACGAATGGGACAAGCTCGAGGCCGGTCTCCGCCAGCGCATCACGGCGTTGAACCTGTTCCTGAAGGACGTCTACAACGACGGCCGCATTCTCAATGAAGGCATCGTTCCGCGCGATCTCGTCTACGGTTCAAAGCACTATCTGCGACAGATGCGAGGCGTGCAGGTACCTCTCGACTCATATGTGAATGTTTGCGGTACCGACATCATCCGAAAGGAGGATGGCTCACTGGTCGTGCTTGAAGACAATCTGCGCGTACCCTCGGGCGTATCGTACATGTTGGCCAACCGCGAAGTGGTCAAGCGCGCATTTCCCGATCTGTATCGCGCCTACGGCGTTCGCCCCATCGAATCCTACGGCAAGGAACTGCTGACAACCCTGAAGGAACTCGCCATCGGTTTCAGGGACGATCCTCGCATCGTGCTCCTGACGCCGGGCATCTTCAATTCCGCCTACTACGAGCATGCGTTCCTGGCACGCCAGATGGGCGTTGACCTGGTGGAAGGCCGTGACCTGCTCATACACGACAACATCGTCTATATGCGCACGACCTCCGGCATCAAGCGCGTGGATGTGATTTATCGCCGAATCGATGACGACTTTGTTGATCCGTTGGCGTTCCGAAGGGACTCGGCGCTGGGCGTGGCCGGCCTCATGAACGCATACCGGGCGGGAAACGTCGTCATTGCCAACACGATTGGAACGGGCGTCGCCGACGACAAGGCCGTGTATTCCTACGTGCCGGAAATCATCAAGTATTACCTGGGCGAGGAGCCGCTGCTTGGCATCGTTGAGACCTTCAGGTGTCGCGAGCCCAAATCACTGTCCCACGTTCTGGCCAACCTCGACACGCTTGTCGTCAAGGCTGTTGGCGAGAGCGGCGGTTATGGCATGCTCGTCGGCCCGCATGCGACCGCCGCTGAACGCACGGCGTTCGGCGAGAAGGTCAAGTCAGATCCCGACAACTACATCGCACAGCCGACGATTCAGCTCTCGACGGCCCCGTGCTTCGTCGGTTCAGGCATAGAAACTCGCCACGTCGACCTCAGGCCTTATTTGCTGACGGGCCGCGAAACCCGCCTCGTTCCCGGTGCGCTCACGCGCGTGGCCCTCAAGCGCGGCAGTCTGGTCGTCAACTCGAGCCAGGGCGGTGGTTCCAAGGACACGTGGGTGGTCGGATGAAGGACTCCGGCATGCTGTCGCGCGTTGCGGACTCTCTTTACTGGATGTCACGCTACCTGGAACGCGCCGAACACACAGCCCGCGTGCTCGCCGTGAAGCTTGAAGCCATTCTTGACCAGACCCCCGAAGACGCAACCGATGCCTGGGTGCGGGTCGTTGGCGCCCTTGCGTGGCCCATGGCAGGTCCGGTCGAAGGCCAACCGATCGACCTCGCCCGCGAACTGACGCTCGACCGCGCGCATCCCTCCAGCATCATGACGTCAATCAGGCTCGCACGTGACAATGCCCGCCAGGTGCGCGAGCTGATCTCGACCGAAATGTGGGGGCAGATGAACCGGCTGTTCCTGCGACTGAACGCCCCTGACATGGAGCGCACGTGGAATACCCACCCTGTTCCAGTGCTTCGCGAACTTGCAGACGATCTTCTGCTCTTCGCCGGCATCACCGATTCCACCATGCGCCATGGCGAAGGCTGGCACTTCATCCAGTTGGGTCGTCACATCGAACGTGCAGAGCACATCAGCCGATTGCTGGACCTGCATTTCGGCGACATGCCCGAGGATGTCGCCACGCCCGTGCGACCTCCACGCTATTTCGAGTGGATCACGCTTCTGAAGCAATGCACGGCTTTTGAGGCCTATTGCAAGGTGTACACAGCTGACGTCGAGCCAGCCAAGATTGCCGAATTCCTGATCTTCGACCCGCTGTTTCCCCATTCGATCCGCTTCTCGGTGGATCGAGTGCAGGAAGAACTGGGATGCCTGGGCGTTGGCGGTGTCGCAGGGCGCCGCGTGCAGGCCGAACGCCTCGCAGGGCGCCTCAAGGCCAGTCTCGACTACGGCCAGGTTGACGAACTGATGGCGGGCGACATCGACGGCTTCCTGCGCAACATCCAGTCCGCCTGCAAGCAGATCCACAAATCGGTCTATGACGCGTTCGTCGGCTACAGCGTCGACGAACTGCTGCCGGGATAGCCACCATGTTCTATTCAATCAGCCACGTGACCCGCTACCGCTACGACGCGCCTGTCCGCGAAAGCGTGATGCAGCTTTACATGCAGCCCAAGAGCGAAGGACCGCAACGTCTTCAGTCCTTCCAGGTTTCAACGACACCGCGCGCAAACCTGCAGGCCTATACCGATCATTTCGGCAATGCCGTCTATCACTTCGACGTTCCCGGCACCCACCAGGAACTTCTGGTCGAGGCCGAGGCACAGGTCGAGTTGACACCGGTACCGGCGCCGCCTCAATGGGTGGACGCGTCGGCATGGGAAACGCTGGAGAAGATCCGCACCAAGGGCGACCATTTCGACATGCTCGAACCGCATGGCGTCGCAAAGATGACGCCAGCGCTGCTGAAGTTTCTCGCCGAAAAGTCGCTCGAACGTACCAGTGATCCGATGACCACCATGCGGCGTCTGAACCGGTGGCTGTTCGAATCATTCGACTATGCCCCTGAAGAAACCGAAGTGGACTCGCCGATTGACGTCGCATTGGACAAGCGCAAGGGCGTTTGCCAGGACTTCGCCCACATCATGCTTGCAACGGCCCGACACTGGGGCGTCCCTGCACGATATGTCTCGGGTTACCTTTTCACCAAGCGCGATGCCGGTGATCGCTCGGCCGCTGACGCGACCCACGCCTGGGTGGAAGCCTTCATTCCGGGAGCAGGCTGGATCGGGTTTGATCCCACGAACAACGTACTCACGGGTGAACGTCACATTCGCGTTGCCATCGGTCGCGACTATGACGATGTCCCGCCGTCGCGCGGTATCTTCAAGGGGCCAGCAAACAGCGAACTTGCAGTCGCCGTGTCCGTCACGCCTTCCCAGACGCCCCGCCGCCGCGATGACTTCCTGCGTGTCGTTCGCACGACCCCCAAGGTGCATGTCCGCCTGACCCCGGGAAGCCTCAGCGCCCTGCAGCAACAACAATAGCGCAATCCATCCCGTTTCTACCCAGTTTGGGTGATGGCGCGCGTGACCGATCCGGACTACCCCTCACCACATAAGTTCACGAGTAACCCCTTACAGCACAGGATTTCATGTCACATACATTTCAGTCCCGCACGCTCCGCATCGTTGTCGCGTCAACCTTCGCAACGATTGCACTGACTGGCACCGTTTGGGCCAGCAGGTCAGGCGACCTGCAGCAAAAAATCAACGACCTGGCAGCGCGGGCCGGGCAATACGAAGCACAAGGTTCGCAAGCGGAAAATGCAGGCGACAGGTCAGCCGCTTGCACGGCATATCGAAACGCCGCAGATAGCTGGCGCGAGGCGGCAAGCGCCGGCACCTCTCTGATCATCGAAACCCTGAATGACAGCAATCTCGATGGGGATGCCGTGAACGAGAATGTCCACATCATGGCCAACAATGCCGAAGTGGACGACCAGAACGCCGCAAGAGTATGCAATTAATCAATCCTGGGAGCGCCGGCATCCTGCCGGCCCTTTCCATTTCAACATGTCGTCTGCTCAGATAAGCTCCCTCAAGGATTCATCTATTGTGGGAGTTTGGCTGTGACCGAGAAAATGCGCGCCCTTCTGGTGGCCCACGGAGCCGCCCTGTTCCTGCTGGGACTTGCCTCTGGCATTCCCTTTGCGATCGAACTCCTGCAGCGTTTCGAGATCTGGCCCCTTCCCTTTTCCGTTCCGATGGACATCCCTGGCGATGCCCGCGGCTGGAAGATGGCGCACCTCGAAGGCATCCTGAACGGGCTCATGCTGTTCACCGTGGCAGGCACCGCGCATCTGCTGAAGTTCACAGGCCGGGGGGCGCTCGTGGCCTGGTGGGGCGCTGTCTCGGCGGCCTGGGCCAACACGGTCGCGTCGATCATCGGACCACTGACTGAAACCCGCGGGCTCGCGTTTGGAGGTGTCTGGAATTCGGTTGTCTACCTGCTTTTCGTGGTTGCCATTATTGGTATTGTTGCAGCCATGATTGCGATCCTGCAGGCAGCCCTGCGCGCAAGGTAACAAGTGCCGGAGCAACAGATGCATATGACGCGGCGGGCCCACGGATTTCCGCGTTGTTGACGGCCTCGGCGCACCCGTCTTTGGACAGATTGCCATCGAAGGAATGTCGAAGGCGCGCTTTGAACCAGCCGAGCTCGGCGGCAAACCGGCAGATGAAAACATCAGCCGGCTCCACGTCATGTTCAGGATCGAAGGCGACAATCGCGTCGGCGTGCACGGCGATGTCGACATGGCACTCGAACGAGCCTACGCAATGCGCAAGAAGGGACAGTTTGCGGAATCGCTGGCAAGGTTGCGGCAAGCTTACAAGGGGCGTGTCAATCTCTATGAAATGACGACGCTCTCATTCGGCATGGCTGCAAGCTATCGCGGCATGAACGACTATCGTCGCGCATTGCTGCATGCCCGGCACGCAACCATCGACAATGCCCAGTTCGCAGACCGGGGCGTCCAGCGCCCTGCTCTCGAGCTACGGGTCGAACTCGAGGCTCGTGACAACAATCCGGCAGACGCACTATGTGCCTTCAACGGCCTGAAAGATCGAGACCCGGACTTCAAACCCGATGCCACGTTGCAGGCGTTGCTGGATCAGGCAACAGCCCAACTTGGATCCAACATCCCCGTGCGGTCGGATGTAGACCTGGTCGAGACCGAGCGGACAGACGTCGAACCCCACTGGTACCACCCGGTGCTCCGCTCAAGGGTCCGGATTGGCAACATCCAGGGCAAGCTGAAGTCATACCGGCTGGTCTGCGCCAGCGTGAAGATCGAAAAACCCTTCACCGACGATCTCGACATGCAAATCGACCCCGACGCGCAACCCTGCCTGCTCTACGTCTACGGCGACCCGGGAACCAAATTCACCGTTGATGAATCAGAAGACACGCCCAGCAGCCAGCAACACTGATGCAAGGAAAATCAGGCTCGGACGTTCATATGATACGGTGACTGTGTAAAATGGAGCCGATACCGATCCCTGTCGAACTCACACCCCCACAGTTGTCATCCCGGACGCATTGCAGCACGCAGTGCTGCTGTGCGGCCGGGGCACCTGCGTGGTGAGGGTTTTCTGGACATACCTCACCTCGAATGGGTCCCGCATGCAAAGCGGCACTGCGCGCCGCGGTGCAAGCAGGATGACAGGAAGAGGTGAGGAAACAGAATCTGGTAACATAACCACGCTTTGAAGTGTCCGAGAAATCCGGGTTGGCTCATGCTGCCCCGATTTCCGGAAATCGCACCTAGTCGATGGGAATCTTGTGCCATTCGAATGCAAGCAACACACATACCGAAACATACAATCCTGCATCCAGCATTCCAAAGAGCACCCTTTGCCAGATTTTTCCTTCTTGAAGGATTGATGAGGTGAGCACCAGTGCCGCTCCAAGACCACCCCAGAAGAGAGCCAAGGATTCTTTGTTCTCGAGCTCGCCGGTTTGGGCCAATATCAGGAAGTAAAGGGACCCGAAATACAATATGGACTGAGCGGTTCGACTTCGCAGATTGGATTCAGGAAACAATGTAATCCTCCCATTGTCTTAACATGCTCAAGAAACGGCATAGGAAATCCACTTGATCCGGTGACAGAGTGTACGCCAGTGCTGAACCGTTCCTACTGAAGTGTCGAGCAAATCTCAACATCAAGGACGCTTCCCTCGCGCATCGCGGTGTCTCATCAACCCGTCAACAAATTTTCCTACCTCATCTACCAGCAACGACTGCGGATGGCTGGAGCACTTTTCGTCGATCCAGCGAATGATCGCGTCAGCGTCGTAACTCATGAACAGCGATTTTGGTTCAGGCTTGGTCGCGAAGACATTGTACCCGGTTACGAAGCCATTCACCCATTCCTTATCTTGCTCGCGAGCAGTTCCAACGCTGCGGACATGAGAAGTGTATTTCGCACAGGACTTGAATCCAACCCCGATACCGGGACCAACCCGCTGCGAGGTTGGGGCAACTGCGGTTGCCAATGAAATGCTGAGAAACGCCACCGCAAAGAGTGTCATCGTCGTTGAAAGCATGTCTCACCACCATCGTTCCTTGACTACAGACGGGCATTCACAGTTCGCCTAAGACTGAACTGACTAGAAGCGGTGGCAAACTCCCAAATGATCGGTGACAGTGCAAATTCATTTCTGACGCCTGCTCCTTCCAATTCACACCTCAACAACCGTCATCCTGGACGCATTGCAGCGCGTAGCGGTGCTGTGCGTCCGGGACCCATGCGTGGTGAGAGTTATCCGGGGCGGCCTCACCTCGTATGGGTCCCGCTTGCACAGCAGCACTGCGCGCCGCAGTGCAAGCAGGATGACTGGGAGGCGAAGGCACATGAGTTCATTTCAGTAACTGCACCGCCCCCCGCGGCAAATCTCACCGTCCCAACATACCACATAGCCCAACATGTCGCACCCAACCCTCTTGCATGGTGAACATGTTCCTATTACGTTCTTTACGGCGTCAGCCTCGTCTGCCGCCAACTTGACAACTGAATACCTACCCGGCGGACCTGGAATTTCAGGCGACCGCCTCGTGAGTCCGGCGCGAAAAGGAATTGCGGGGCGTGTGTCCAGAACTGCGCCTGATTTCCGACCCTGATTTTCAGCGACAGCCAATAGGGACAAATTGAATAAACACCCCCATACCCTGTTGCACTTTTCGCATATTTTCCGTGGAAACAAGCCAAAAATAGCCGAACAGCCTTTGTCCCAAACTCTTGCAAAGAGATCGTTCGAATGTCGACCGCCTGTCCCAAAGCTAATCCCTCAAATGCGCCCGCTCGTTCAGGCTGACCACGCTGCGATGCCCGCGGCTCGAGCACATGAAGCGGTTGATGCTGGTGTAGTCGGCCTCAAAAAACACGCGCGGCTGCATGCCAAGCACGTGGGCCGCCCAGACATTGATCACGCCGCCATGACAGAAGACGGCAACCTGCTGTCCACCATGGGCCGCAATGATTTCCTCCATGGCCGCAACCACGCGCGCCTGGAATGCACCCATGTCAAAGCTGTGCCCGCCTGTCGCCATCGCCTGCCAGGCTGCAAAATTCTCACGCTTCAGTTCCTCGGTCGGAATGTATCGTCCCGACGACTGGTCAAACTCGATGATGCCAGGATGTTGCCTGATTTCATGTCCCGCCTGCACGGCAAACGGTTGTGCGGTTTGCACCGCGCGCAGCATTGTGCTCGACCACACGGCGTCCACCACGTCAGAGGCCAGCCATTTCGCCACGCGTTGTGCCTGCTCGTGTCCCCGCGGGCTGAGGTGCGGATCGGCGGATGCCTCATCGCGCTCAGGCCGTCCGTGCCGGACCAGAATCAGCTCCATCTTTCGTTCGTCCCCACTCGTTTGATCAACACGCTTGGCACATGCGGCAATATTTCAGCCACCGAGACGCCGCAAAACGCGGTGATACGACTACAACACTTGCAGTGCGCCCCCGCTTCGCGTTTTCTGGTCATTCAAAACCAGCCGCCCGGCAGAGAAGAGGCGGCTTTCATGCAGGAAGGCAAAGGCACATGGCAAGCGGCAACATCAGGCTTCAGGAAGCGCGCGCACGCGCCTACGAGACACCTCTTGCAGATCTCCATCCCGGCAACCCGGACCTGTTCCAGTCCGATACGTTCTGGCCTTACTTTGAACGGCTGCGCACCGAAGACCCGGTGCACTTCTGCCGCGACAGCGAGTTTGGGCCCTATTGGTCCGTGACCCGTTACCAGGACATCATGGCGGTCGACACCAACCATCAAGTGTTTTCCTCAGATGCGGCGCTGGGCGGCATCACGATCCGGGATGCAAGGCCTGACCTGCGTCGTCCCAGTTTCATCGCGATGGACCCGCCGAAGCACGACGTTCAGCGCAAGGCCGTAAGCCCGATCGTGTCGCCGGGCAACCTTCAGCTCATGGAACCCATCATCCGCGAGCGCGCGATAAAAATTCTCGACGCGTTGCCGGTTGGCGAGACTTTCGATTGGGTGGACAGGGTGTCGATCGAGTTGACCACGCAGATGCTCGCGACGCTTTTCGACTTCCCGTTCGACGAACGCCGCAAGCTCACGCACTGGTCGGATATCGCGACGACCCTGCCCGGGCCAGGTGGGCTCGTTGAAACCGAGGAGGCCCGCCAGGCAGAATTGATGGGGTGCCTGGCCTATTTCACACGGCTCTGGAATGAACGCGTGAACGAACCACCGCGCGGCGATCTGATTTCGATGATGGCCCATAGCGATGCCACGCGTAACATGTCGCCGGACGAATATCTCGGCAACGTCATCCTGTTGATTGTTGGAGGCAATGACACGACCCGGAATTCCATTTCAGGCGGCGTGCTCGCCCTCAATCGTTTTCCGGCGGAGTATGAAAAACTCAGGGCGAACCATGACCTGATCACCAACATGGTGCCCGAGATCATCCGCTGGCAGACGCCTCTCGCGCATATGCGAAGAACGGCCCTGACTGACATCCCGCTCGGCGCCAAGACGATCAAGAAGGGCGACAAGGTTGTGATGTGGTACGTGTCGGGCAACCGGGATCCGGAAGTGATCGAGAACCCGGACGCCCTCGTCATCGACCGCGAGCGTCCGCGCCAGCATCTTTCGTTCGGTTTCGGCATTCACCGCTGCGTCGGCAACCGCCTGGCCGAGTTGCAGCTCAAGATCGTCTGGGAAGAGATCATGAAGCGCTGGCGCTTTGTCGAAGTGGTGGGCGAACCCCGTCGCGTTCGCTCAAGCTTCGTGAAGGGTTATGAGACCCTACCCGTCCGCATTCACGCCTGATCGCTAGACGTGCAGAACCCGTCCATACGCATCAAGCACGGACTCATGCATCATTTCTGACAGCGTCGGATGCGGGAACACGGCATGCATGAGTTCGGCTTCGGTGCTCTCGAGCGTGCGCGCGATTGCATAACCCTGGATCAGTTCGGTGACTTCCGCGCCGATCATGTGTGCTCCCAGCAATTCACCGGTCTTCGCATCGAACACGGTCTTGACGAGACCTTCCGTGTCGCCCAGTGCGATTGCCTTGCCATTGCCAATATAGGGGAAGCGCCCAACCTTGACCTCGCGTCCCGCCGCTTTCGCCTTGGCCTCTGTCATGCCGACAGACGCAACCTGCGGCCAGCAATAGGTGCAGCCAGGAATCTTCGAAACATCTAGCGGATGCAACCCCTTCACCCCTGCAATGCGTTCCACCGCGATGACGCCTTCGTGGCTCGCCTTGTGAGCAAGCCAGGGAGGTCCCGCCACGTCGCCGATTGCGTAAAGCCCCGGCACATTCGTTTCGGCCCACTCGTTCACGACGATATGCGACCGGTCAACTTTCACACCGACCGCCTCAAGTCCCAGGTTCTCGACGTTGCCCACAATGCCGACAGCCGATATCACACGGTCGACCGTGAGGGCCTGCACCTTTCCGTCCTTGGTCTTGATCGAGGCAGTGACGCTATCAGCGCCTTTATCCAGCTTCTCGACGGAGGCCCCCGTGATGACCTTCATGCCCTGCTTGGTAAAAGCCTTGAGCGCGAGCGCAGATATCTCCTCATCCTCGACGGGCAACACGCGGTCCATCACTTCAACGACCGTCACGTCGACACCAAGCGTGCGATAGAAGCTCGCGAACTCGATCCCGATGGCACCCGAACCGATGACGAGCAATGACTTCGGCATCGCAGGCGGCACCATGGCTTCCTTGTAGGTCCACACCAGCTTGCCATCGGCTTCAAGCCCCGGCAGTGATCGGGCTCGCGCGCCGGTGGCAATGATGATGTTCTTGGCACCGTATGAACCGGCACCCTTGCCGGTGACGGCGACGCCGGTCTTCGATGTGAGTTTGGCTTCACCATCGATGACAGTGACCTTGTTCTTCTTCATCAGGAACTTGACGCCGTTGGACAGCTGCGCCGCCACCTTGCGGCTGCGCTCGACGATCTTGTTGATGTCAAAGCTCACGTTCTCAACCGTGAACCCGAACTCTTTGGCGCGATGGAACAGGTGAAAAATCTCCGACGAGCGCAGCAGGGCCTTGGTTGGGATACAGCCCCAGTTCAGGCAGATTCCACCCAGATGCTCGCGCTCGATGATTGCGGTCTTGAGGCCCAGCTGGGACCCGCGGATCGCTGTGACGTACCCCCCCGGCCCTGCTCCGATGACGATGAGATCGAACTGCGCGTCGGCCATGTCGTGGTCCTTCCGGTGTGCGGCCCCTGCGTCGCCGATGTGACGCCTGCTGTCAATGAATCCCGCTGTTGAAAAATGCGGGTTACCTCCAAATCGTTCTTGATACGTTCACATGCATGGTCTAGAAAGCGGCCATCAAGAAGGAGAAGTCGAAATGATGATTGGATACGTCACCATCGGTGCCCTGGACGGGACCAGGTCTGGTGTCTTTTACGATGCCCTGTTCGGCGCCATGGGTTGCGAACGCAAGTTCACTGACGGCGGCTGGATCGGCTATGGCGCCAAGGGGCAGGAAGGTCACGATGTCTATGTCGTCTCACAGCCGGCTGATGGCAAACCTGCTCACGCCGGCAATGGCATCATGATCTCGTTCAAGGCCGGCACAAAAGCCGAGGTCGAAGCGGCCTACAAGGCCGGTCTCGGTCACGGAGGAACCGATGAAGGTGCACCAGGCCCTCGGCCCGCAGACTCCAAGACCTTTTTCGGCGCCTATTTGCGCGACCCGACCGGCAACAAGGTCTGCGTCTACTGCAAGTCATAGTTATGGCATTCGCGTGGCAGGGGAATTGCCTTTGCCACGCTTCCCTGCACACGCGAAAAACGTGACAAACCAGCGGAAAATGCGAACTTTCTTGTGCGAATGGTGGAATGTTTAATTGGTGAACGTCGCGTCCCGGTTTATATCCCTGCGCCTGCCTTTGATGGGGGAGCGCCTGTGCTATTTGGCACGACGCGAGGGGGAGCACTGCGTATGGAACTATTTGGATTCTTGGGACTTGGCAACGCAACGATTCTGACAGGAGCCGCCGCCGCAATCGCTACAGGCGCACTCGTGTCCGTTGTCAGCAACGTGCTACGTCCCTTGTCAAGGTCTTCGAAGCTCGAAGGCCGCGTACAAAGTCTGGAAGTCCGCCTCGCTGCAGCCAGCACATACCAGCCCGTTCTGCAGATGGCTGATGAAGTCCTCAATGCCGTGAGCTCGCAGGCGACAGACCACGTCGTTGAAATGTTTGAAGCGGCCGCTACGACGCGCTCGTTCTTTACCAGGCGTCAGGACCCTACTGAAATTGCCGCCGCAATCGCCATTGACCTGCACGACAACATACAGCTCGCGGCCTCAATCGCACGCCCCATCCAGTCCATGCTGGACAACGGCTCCATTGAAGTTGTGCCGGAGCGTGCACGACTGACCGCAGACGCAAAGGACATGGCCAAACAGCTCGGCTCGACGTCATGGGACAAATACAGCGCCTCCCTTCTGACTGGCGCATCGATGCCGTCGACAACCGCGTCTCAGGTCGTTGATTGCTTCACTCAAGTTGCCAAGCTGAAGTCAGCAGTTAGCTCCCTTCCGCGTAAACCCACCGCTAACGCCCTGATCGATGTACTCGACCAGTCAGTGAGCGTGATACAGGCCGCAGCACGTGCAACAGACCTGTTCAGGCCGCAAGGCGAACCGCAGCCACTGAAAGCGCTGCCAGCACCCGATGAAAGCGTCGCCGCGGAATAAGCGACACCCTTCTAGGCCAGCATCGTCACCGGGTTCTCAAGATAGCCTTTGAACGCTTCGAGCCAGGTCGCCCCCAGCGCACCGTCTATGACGCGGTGGTCGCATGACATCTGCACCGTCATGATCGTTGCAACCACAATCGCCCCATTGCGCACCAGGGCCCGGGGCTCGCCAGCACCAATGGCCAGAATCGCGGCATGAGGCGGATTGATCACTGCCGTGAAATCGCGAACGCCGTACATCCCCAGATTCGAAATCGCGAACGTGCCACCTTCAAACTCCGCAGGCTTCAGCTTCTTGGCCTTCGCCCGCGCTGCAAGATCCTTCACCTCGTTCGAAATCGCTGCCAGGCTCTTCGTTTCTGCCTTGAACACGATCGGCGTGATCAGTCCAAAATCGAGAGCGACCGCAACGCCAACATCTGCGTGCTTGTGCTTGAGCAGCGCCGTATCTGTCCAGCTCGCATTCACACCCGGCACACGGATCAGGGCAAGCGCCGCGGCCTTGACGATGAAGTCATTGACCGAGACCTTGTAGGCTCCCGGCCCTTCCGACGGCGCTTGCGCGTTGATCTGCTTGCGCACATCCAGCAACGCATCGATCTGGCAATCAACCGTAATGTAGTAGTGCGGGATTTCGCGCTTGGACGTCGTCAGCCGCTTGGCAATCGTTTTGCGCATCGAGTCGTGCGGCACTTCCTCGTAGGATTCCTTCGGGAAGTAGAGCCGCGCATCCGGGATCGTCGCCAGGGCGGGCGCCGCCGGTGCACCAACCGCCGCAGCCCGTACGGGCGAAGCTGCAGCCATTTTTGCGGCACCGCCCTTCATCGCCGCATCGACATCGGCCTTGATCACGCGGCCATGCGGCCCTGAGCCCTGGACAAGCGTGAGTTCAACGCCACCTTGCGACGCAATCCGGCGCGCCAGGGGAGACGCGAACATTCGCGTTCCAGCGGTAACCGGCGCCGACGGAACAGCCGGTGCAGCCGCAACAGGTGCCGCAGCCGAAGGCTTTGCCGCTGCCACAGGCGGCGCAACGGGCTTCGGCACCACAGCCACTGGCTTGCCCGCTGTATAGCTCTCGCCCTCATCTCGCAGCTGCGCGATGACGGTATTCACTTTCACGCCTTCAGCGCCTTCTGCGACGAGCAGCTCGGCGATTACGCCCTCGTCAACGGCTTCGACTTCCATCGTCGCCTTGTCGGTTTCGATTTCGGCAATCACGTCGCCCGACTTCACCTTGTCGCCGGCTTTCACGTGCCACTTCGCAAGCTTGCCCTCTTCCATGGTGGGCGACAGCGCAGGCATCAGGATCGGTGTGGTCATCGCTTAAGCCCGGTAACAGACAGCCTTCACCGCCGCGACGATTTCGTCGACAGACGGCAAGGCAAGCTTTTCAAGATTGGCGGCATAGGGCATCGGCACGTCCTTGCCCGTCACGCGCGCCGGGGGCGCATCGAGATAGTCAAAAGCCTGTTCGACCACCTGGGTTGAGATCTCCGAGGCAATGCCGCAAACCGGCCAACTCTCTTCGACGGTCAGGATGCGGTTTGTCTTCTTCACCGATGCAATCACGGTTTCGGTATCGAGCGGACGCAGCGACCTGAGGTCGATCAGTTCAACCGATATGCCTTCCTTTGACAGGATATCGATCGCCTGCAGCGCCATGCCGACCGTAATGGAATAGGCAACCAGCGTGACGTCAGTTCCTTCCCGCACGACGCGCGCCTTGCCTATGGGAACGACATGGTCGTCGCCAACGGGCACTTCGAAACTGCGTCCATAGCAGATCTCGTTTTCCAGGAAGACGACCGGGTTCGGATCGCGAATGGCTGCTTTCAACAGCCCCTTGGCATCAGCCGCAAAATAAGGCGCAACCACCCTGAGTCCCGGCACGTGCGCATACCACGAACCATAGGACTGGCTGTGCTGTGCGCCGACACGCGCGGCCGCACCGTTCGGACCGCGGAAGACGATGGGACAGCCCATCTGCCCGCCCGACATATAGAGCGTCTTGCCGGCCGAGTTGATGATCTGGTCGATGGCCTGCATTGCAAAGTTCCAGGTCATGAACTCGACGATGGGTCTCAAGCCCCCAAACGCCGCGCCAACGCCCAGGCCTGCAAAGCCCTGTTCGGTGATCGGCGTGTCGATCACGCGTGTGGGACCGAACTCGTCCAGCAATCCCTGGCTGATCTTGTAGGCGCCTTGATACTGCCCAACCTCTTCTCCCATGAGGAACACGTTCGGATCGCGACGCATCTCCTCCGCCATCGCCTCCCGCAAGGCCTCGCGGACCGTGATCGTGTGCATTTCACGTCCAGCCGTTGATGCTTCAACGGTAGTCGGAACGACCGGCGCGACCACAGTCGCCTTTGCTACGGGAGTAGGCGCCTGCACTACTTTTGCAGTCGGTGCCGAGGCAGGTGCCGACGATTTTTCATCGTCGCCCCTCAGCACGGCGATGGGCGCGTTCACTTTCACGCCCTCCGTTCCTTCAGCGACAAGCAGTTGGGTGACAACGCCTTCGTCGACGGCTTCCACTTCCATCGTTGCCTTGTCGGTTTCGATTTCGGCAATGACGTCGCCCGACGAAACCCTGTCGCCTTCCTTGACGTGCCACTTGGCAAGCTTTCCCTCTTCCATCGTGGGAGACAGGGCCGGCATCAGGATTTCAGTAGGCATTGATAAGTCTCACTAAGCAGTCGCAGTAAAGAGTGCGGCAAAAACCATGACCGTTCCAGCCATACCCACCGTCCACGCGACCGGCCTGACATAAGGCCAGCCGACGAGATAGATCACGGCATGCGCGACACGCGAATAGAAGAACAGCTGAGCGCCCCAGACAGTCATTTCAGTCGAGAGCCCCATGTGCGCAGCGATCAGCACGAGCGGCGCAAACAGGGCAAGCCCTTCACGGTGATTGTCGACGCAGCGCTTGGTTCTGGCCTGCCAGACTGAAGGCGGACCGAGGTTATCGCGCGGGCCTGCCATGGTCATGGCGCCTTGCGCCTGCGTTCCCGCGACAGCCTGGATGATGATCAGAACGAGCAACAACGCTACACTCAGCGCCAGCATAAGCAGTTCGATGGGCATGTCTGGTCTCCTGGTTGGGGTTCAGTGAATGATGTCTGTCCAGAGCTCGGACGGATCGGGCTCGGGGGATGTCTGCGCCAGCTCCGCCGCGTGGTTGACAGTGTTGCGAATGTCCTTGTCGATTTCCTTGAGCGCCTCTTCGGTCGCAAACTTGTTGTCGAGGATCATCTGGCGCGCGTGGTCGATCGGGTCGTGCTTTTCGCGAACCTGGTCGACTTCCTCGCGCGTCCGGTATTTCGCAGGATCCGACATCGAGTGCCCGCGATAGCGATACGTCTTCATCTCGAGGATGAAGGGGCCCTTGCCTTCACGGCACCACTTGACCGCACGCTCGCCTGCATTCTTGACGGCAAGCACATCCATTCCATCGACTTCTTCGCCAGGAATATTGAATGACACGCCGCGCTTGTAGAGATGCGTCTCCGAACTTGAGCGCTGCACGGACGTACCCATCGCGTATTGATTGTTCTCGATGACATAGACGACCGGAAGTTTCCAGAGCTCGGCCATGTTGAAGCTTTCGTACACCTGGCCCTGGTTCGCCGCACCGTCCCCGAAATAGGTCAGACACACACGGTCATTGCCCTTGTAACGGTTCGAGAACGCGAGCCCCGTTCCCAGCGGCACCTGCGCACCCACAATCCCGTGGCCGCCGTAGAAGTTCTTTTCGCGGCTGAACATGTGCATCGAACCGCCCTTGCCCCGCGAGTAGCCCCCGCTCCTGCCGGTCAGTTCGGCCATCACGCCTGATGGGTCCATTCCGCAGGCCAGCATGTGCCCGTGGTCGCGATAGGCGGTGATGACCTGGTCACCTTCGCCGATCGAAGCCTGCATGCCCACCACGACAGCTTCCTGCCCAATATAGAGGTGACAGAACCCACCGATCAGCCCCATGCCGTAAAGCTGGCCAGCCTTCTCTTCGAAGCGGCGGATCAGCAGCATTTCCCTGTAATAGTGGAGCAACTCGTCCTTGTTGAGCTTCGGTTTCGCAGGCGGGGCAGCGCGGCCCGCAGCGTCGGCTTTAGCCATTCGGATTTCCGTATGAGATCGAAGGTGAATTCCCTGCCGTTCCTGTAGCCTCAGGGCACGCGGGGCGCAAGTAATGAGTACGCAATCGATGCTGCAATGCAGCAGTTTCAGTGCTGGTCCCTGAGGATCACCACTTCGTCAGGCTCGCTCAGGCCAAGACGTGACCTTGCCTGTTCTTCAAGCATGTCCGGATCAACACTTTCGGGGCGAAGCAGCTTGACGTGACGCTCAAGCGCCAGACGTTCGGTACTCACTCTTGAATACTCCGCCCGCTTTGCATCAATCGCTGTCTGAAGTTTCATCCAGTGCAGCAGGCCGTGATTGCCGTAGACGGCGAAGTAGGAAAAATAAACGACAAGCGCCAGGATCAGCAGCGGAAAGCTCCAGCCACGTGCCGCTCGTCGAAGAGTCAAACCTTCACTCATTCGCGCATCGGAACATGGCACCCAAGACTGGGTCAAGGAGTTTTGGGTTAAGCGGCATTAACCCGTGCATGTTTCCTGTCGGTTAGACTGCAATACGAAGCGCATCGGTCTTTGATCGGCTGGGAACACACCTCGGAAAGTCACAGCGACATCCCACTCACAAACTGATCACCGCGATTTCTTTGCCGGTTCTGATGAGACAGCGAGACAAGGGGTGTCTCACTGACGTTGGCTGCAGCAAACCGATTCGAAAGCTCCTATTTCTTCAGTTTGAAATCTGCCCCCTCATACACGCGCACGGCATTCCCGCGCTCAAGTGCGTGATGCTCAGCCCACAGCGATGCCTTGCCTTCAGCCGCTTGCACCTCGCGTCGTTCCTGAAACAAAAGCGAAAGCTTGAGCTGAGCCACCTTCTTGTTTGCCTGCTGCGAGCGCTGCTCCTGTGACACCGCAGTCAACCCGGTTGGAAGATGTATGGCCCGGACCGCACTCTCGGTCTTGTTCACGTGCTGCCCGCCCGGACCAGAAGCCCGCATCGTCTGGTAGGTCACATCCTTCTCGTTCAGTTCAGGAATCTCCCCTGCTTCTGATATCTGGCTGACACCCACAAACCAGTTTTTCCTCTTGTGCGTCGGTCGAAAGGTGCTCGTTCCGATCCAGCGTATTGTTCCAGTTCGGGCAGCGACAAATGTCTCGGCCGCACCACCCGAAACCCTGAGCAGCACAGACGTGCAAGGCCCGGTCAGCAGTTCAACTGGTTCGCAAACGCATCCCGCCTTGAGCGCTTCCTTGCAAAACGCTGTCGAAAGCTTCCAGACAACCCATTCGCACTCCATCGGACCCTGCCCCGCAGTGATATGCAGGATGAGGCTGTTCATTCACGCCTCGTCTTGTAAGTGATGAGCGGTCGAACCGTGGCCACCACATCAATCAGGCCTGCGTGCTGCAGGTCATGAATGACCTGGTGGATCGCCTTGTACGCCTGCGGCGCCTCTTCGTAGATCAACTCCCGGTCTTCACAAATAACCCGGCTTCCAAGTTTCGTCCGCTGCAGATCAGCAATTGAAAAGCGGCGATCCAGTTTCGCCCTTGCTTCGCTGCGGCTCCACTTGCGACCCGCGCCATGCGCGAGGGACGTCAGTGCCCGATCGCCCGCATCGAGACGCGGCTGGACAATATAAGTCAGATCGCCGCGAGATCCTGGAACAACGATGACACCTTTGTCCGCCGGCGCTGCGCCCTTGCGATGGAGCCACCCATCTGCATGCGCTGTCACACAGTTGTGGCAAATGTCCAGGGCCCGACGTCCCAACATACCAAGCCGTTCGAAAAAGCGGACAGCGATGACCTGGCGGTTCAGTACGGCCCAACCGACGGCCTGGTCATGATCCTGCAGATAGGACGCGCATCTGTCCGTGCCAGCGATGAGCGGCTGAACTGCTTGACTGTCCAGATGCCGAAGCAGGATAGCATTGCCAAGTCCCCGAGATCCACTATGCACCATCAGGTACACGTGCTCACGAGTTAGACTGAGGGCGTCAAACTTTGCCTCGTCCTCGATATCCTCCAGACAAAGAAGCTCGGCAAAGTGATTGCCGCCACCGATGCTGCCCAGGGCCTCACCCATGAGGGATTCCGGCAGACCGGCTTCTGCGAGAACAGCTCGATAGTCACCGTCCCATGCCGCCTCAAGGCCGGTCAGCCGCTTCTCCGCGGCATCAGGTTTGAACCTCCGGAGGGTTTGATCGGTCTGCCAAAGCCCCATGCCGCATCCGATGTCGTTGCCCACAAGATGAGGATAGACATGGGTCCTCGACCAGAACGCGGCGCCTACGGCAATACCTCGACCTGCATGCAAGTCCGGCAGACCCACAGCCCGCTCGATCCCCTCAAGTTGCGCATTCTGGTTCAACTGGTCGACCGCGCTTTGCTCAATCCAGCTCGATGACGAAGCAATGATCTCAACGCTTGCTTTGCTCATGGCCGGTATGACACGCCAAGCACGCTAAAAAGCCACAGGCTTTTCGCGAAACCACTTTGACAGCAGATACTTTGTCCCGCGCGTCACGGGATTGCCGGCATGCCGCGTGGTCGGGTCCGGCTTGCCGTCGCCATCCACGTTCCAGAACAGCAGGGCGTCGCCAGTCTTGCCGCGCCAGTTCAATTTGTTCGACAGGAAATGCGTTTCGCCACCATCAAAGTCATCGTTAAGGCTGACGAGAAGTGTTGCGATCCGCTGGCCGGCGCTTCCAAACTGCGATGAGGCCCCCGCTGTCGGGTCAAGAAAATCAAAGTGTGGCCTGTACTGCTCACCGACCTCGTACATCAGTACGCCCAGCATCTCGCCTTGCTCAAGGCTCAGGCCCGCGGCATCCGAGAGCCGCTGGTTGATCAGGTGCATCACAAGGTCCTGCTGGAAGGGATGAACTGTTGCAGTCTTTGATGTGCGAAGTGTGCTGCGAAAGGTTTGGCCGGTCTGTGGATCGATGACATAGGACGGGTGCTGGTACGGTGTAACGGCCTCAACCAGGTGATGGCACTCGTCCGGTGTCAGCAACTGATCCATTCGCCAAGCATTGGGAGCCCTTGACAATTCAGACTTCGGCGGGATTGGCTTGCTGAATGAGCCCTGCTCGATCAACCGCAACTGTGCGATCGAAGCAGTGTCCCCATCACCAGCTGCACGTCGCAACAGCATGATCGCATCGGACATGCTTGCCGTCCGCTCTATGCCCAGCGCTGTCAGGACGGCAAGCGTTCGGAGCGCGGCCATTCCACCGCGGTCCGCCGTTTCGCGCAGCATCTCGACTGCCAGTTTGGTGTTGCGCGGCCCGTCCACACCGTCGAGGAACAGACACGCACGCGTGTATTGTGCTTCAAGATCGCCACCTGAAGCCGCCTTTGCGAGCCAGACACGCGACTCTTCCTTGCGCCCCATGCGCCCAAGCAGTGCCGACAATGTGTATTGGGCTCGCACGTCCCCCGCCTGTGCGTGTTTCTCAAGCTCTGCCATCGAATGGGGAGGGATTGCCATGGATCAGCGGAACTCCGAACCAGCGTAGATTGCAGTGTCCCCAAGCATCTCCTCGATGCGCAAAAGCTGGTTGTACTTTGCAAGCCGGTCAGAACGCGACGCCGACCCCGTCTTGATGCGTCCGCAATTTGTGGCCACGGCAAGATCGGCAATGGTCGTGTCTTCGGTTTCACCTGAGCGATGCGACATCACGGCCTTGTAACCGGCCTTGTGCGCGATCTCCACGGCTTCAAGTGTTTCCGAAAGCGTTCCGATCTGGTTGACCTTGATCAGGATTGCATTGGCGACGCGCTTCTGGATGCCCTCGCGCAGGCGGGCAGAATTCGTGACAAACAGGTCGTCTCCAACGAGCTGGACCTTCGCGCCGATTGCATTGGTCAATTCCTTCCAGCCATCCCAGTCGTCTTCCGCCATGCCGTCCTCGATTGAGATGATCGGATATCGTTTGCAAAGCTCCTCGTAGAATTTCACCATGCCGGCCGGATCGAGGCTCTTGCCCTCGCCTTCCAGTTCGTAGCGACCTTTCTTGAAAAACTCGGTCGACGCCGGATCCAGGGCCAGCTTTACGTGCTCGCCCGGACGGTAGCCCGCAGCTTCAACTGCACGCATGACAAAGCTCAGCGCTTCATCGGCTGATTTCAGGTTTGGAGCAAATCCGCCCTCGTCGCCAACATTGGTATTGTGTCCCGCATCCTTGAGCGACTTCTTCAGGGCGTGAAATACTTCCGCACCCATTCTCAACGCTTCCCGGAATGTGGGCGCGCCCACGGGAAGGATCATGAATTCCTGGAAGTCGATCGGATTGTCCGCGTGGGCGCCTCCATTGATGATGTTCATGAACGGCACCGGCAGGACATGCGCCTGCGTCCCGCCCACATAACGGTAAAGCTTTTGCCCGCGCGCATGGGCGGCTGCGTGCGCTGCAGCCAGCGAAACGCCAAGAATTGCGTTCGCACCCAGCCTGCCCTTGTTTGGCGTTCCATCAAGTGCGATCAGTGACTGGTCGATGTGCAACTGCTCTTCGGCTTCAAACCCGGATATCGCATCAAAGATCTCGCCGTTGACAGAAGCGACTGCATTTTCAACTCCCTTGCCACCATAGCGTTTGCCGCCATCGCGCCGTTCAACCGCTTCATGCGCGCCAGTTGAGGCACCCGACGGAACCGCCGCGCGTCCAACACTGCCATTTTCCAGCTCGATTTCGACCTCGACAGTCGGGTTTCCACGGCTGTCCAGGATTTCGCGTCCGCGAATATCAATAATTGCAGTCATCTTGGGTTTGCATTCCTGTGGGTTGAACGACAGTTTCATAGCGAAACACCCGAAAGTGTTAAAGTCAAAACCGCTCGCTACACGCGCAATTAGACATTGCAACGCTTCGGATTGTTGATCTGTCTGGCGATTTTAGGGCAGGACTGGCAAGCTTGCCTCTTCAAATCCGGCCTTGCACGACTAGCCTTGGCAAATCGAGTCGCAAACAGGCATCGGATCTCGAATGCTGTTAGCGGAAAACATCAGAAGGAAGTTACCAATGTCGGCATGGCCAGTTCTCGTAACGCTTGGTGCGTTGCTGTTTTATTTTTGGACCGGAATGATGGTCGGCGCCGCCCGAGGCAAGTACAAGATTCCAGCGCCCGCCACCACGGGAAACCCGGATTTCGAACGCGTCTTCCGTGTACAGATGAATACGCTTGAATGGCTGCCGATATTTCTTGTCAGCCTCTGGATCTTTGCCATGTACTGGGATGGCCGTGTTGCCGCTCTCATCGGGTCGATCTGGATCGTTGGCCGCTACATGTACGCTCATGGCTACGTGATCGAAGCCGGGCAGCGCTCGATGGGCTTCCTGATTCAGGGATTGGCAGTAGCAGTGCTCTTTCTTGGCGGCCTGATCGGCGCCCTGATGGCGTTGTTCGGCGGCTAAAACCAGTCAAGCATCCCGGCAGCGCAATCGAAAGGTTGCGCTGCTATTTTTATGCCCCCGCTTCGGGCCTCAGGACGAGTACCGAGCACCGCGCATTCAGCGCCACATGGGCCGCGTTCGGTCCTATCAGGTAGTCGATCATCTCGGGACGGTGCGAAGCCATCACGACCAGGTCAATGTCGAGTTCCCGGACCGCGGCCAGCACTTCCCCGCCGATACTTCCCATGCGGACATCCTGCGCGATTTCCACGCCCGCATCCCGATACGCAAAGGCGATGCTGGCCAGCCGTTCCTTAGCCTCGGCCATGATCTTTTCCAGCTGGAATGACAGGTAGACTCCTTCGAACATGTTGGAAGTCTGGCGAACAACAGTCATCAGCGTCAGGTGCGCCTTGTCGGCCTTTGCCATTTTGATCGCTTGTGGAAGCGCGTGGATCCAGCTGCTTTCGTGCGCCACATCCACAGGAACCAGTATCGACTTGAACATCCGGCGGTCTCGCTCTGTCAACAAACTCTTCCCTGGACCGGGTTGCAATTTCATCATGCGTGGTTGTCGCGTCAGCTGCTGCAACCTTCACGCAGTTCCAAATCGCAATTTTCGCAACTTTACCATATCAGGCAACGACAACTTTCCCAACCGCTAGCAATGCGCTGCCAACAGGTGCTAGTCAGTGCCGCCATTGAACCGCAACGATCTTCGTCTGGGAGTTGATTTTGTGACCCACCTTACCCTGAAGCGATGGAACATCTCCCTTGGTGATGGGCAGCCGCTGCTCGTCATCGCGGGTCTCAACGTGCTGGAGAACCTCGATCTTGCTCTCACCGTAGGTCGGCACCTGAAAGCCGTCACATCGAAACTTGGCCTGCCCTACGTATTCAAGGCAAGTTTTGACAAGGCCAACCGATCTTCGATCACGAGTTACCGCGGTCCCGGCCTGAAGGCGGGCCTGGCGATGCTTGCAGAAGTCAAGAAGACGCTCAACGTACCAATCGCAACCGACCTGCATGAAATTGACCAGGCGGCCCCCGTCGCTGAAATTGCAGACATCGTGCAGATCCCTGCATTTCTCTGCCGCCAGACGGATCTCGTCGTCGCAGCCTCGCGCGCGACGGCCGCAGCGGGTGGCTGGCTCCACGTCAAGAAGGCGCAATTCCTCGCGCCGTGGGACTGCAGGAACATAATCACCAAGGCGCGCGAGGCAGCCCCCAGCGTCAACATCGTACTGTGCGAACGCGGCAGTTCATTTGGCTACAACAATCTCGTCGTCGACATGCTTGGCATTGGTGAAATGAAAAAACTGGGCGTACCTGTCACGATCGATGCAACGCACGCCGTGCAGTTGCCAGGCGCTGACCCGCGAACCAGTGGCGGATCAACAGGCGGCCGCCGCGAAGGCGTTCCTGTCATTGCCAAATCGGCAATCGCTGCGGGCGCCGACGGCGTATTCCTTGAGTTCCACACCGATCCGGACAAGGCGCTCTGCGATGGCCCAAGCTGCCTTCCACTCGACAGCGCGGAGAAGCTTCTCTCCACGCTAAAAGCTGTTCACACGGCCGTCCGAACCTAAACCAGTCTGCTCTGGTGCACCGCAGCCTCGATAAAGCTGGCAAACAGCGGATGTGGTTCAAATGGGCGTGACTTCAGTTCAGGATGAAACTGCACGCCGATGAACCATGGGTGGTCAGCACGCTCGCAGATCTCGGGCAACAGTCCATCAGGCGACATGCCGGTGAATATGAAGCCGGCGCGCTCGAGC
Organism: Micropepsaceae bacterium; assembly: GCA_040080835.1. GTDB lineage: Bacteria > Pseudomonadota > Alphaproteobacteria > Micropepsales > Micropepsaceae > SZUA-430. Next base: position 304,315 of record JBEBHP010000002.1, read on the forward strand.
ATTTCCCGATACTCCAGGTTCACTTCATAGCGATGGCGATGGCGCTCCTCGATCTCGTTTGAACCATAGATCTGCGCAATCTTGCTGCCGCGCTTCAACACCGCGGGAAACTTGCCAAGTCGCATCGTGCCGCCAAGGTCACCGCCTGAAGCGCGCTTCTCAAGCTGGTTGCCCTTCATCCACTCGGTCATCAGGCCAACGACCATCGTCTTGCACGGCCCGAACTCGGTCGAATTCGCATCGGCAAGTCCGCCCAGATTTCGCGCCGCCTCGATTACGGCCATCTGCAGGCCAAAACAGATCCCGAAATAGGGAACGTTGCGCGTGCGGGCGAACCTTGCCGCTTCGATCTTGCCAACAGTGCCGCGTTCGCCGAAACCGCCGGGAACGAGAATACCGTGTACGTCTTCAAGGTGCTGGATGTGACCCGGCTGTTCGAAAACCTCGGACTGGATCCATTCGACATTCACGCGGACGTTGTTTGCAATGCCGCCATGCGTCAGCGCCTCGTTCAGAGACTTGTACGCATCCTTCAGCCCGGTGTACTTGCCGACGATGGCGATCTTGACTTCGCCTTCCGGCTCCTTGATGCGCTTCACCACGGTCTGCCAGCGAGAAAGCTTTGGCGCGGCCGAATCCCTGATCCCGAATATCGCCAGCACTTCGTCATCAAAGCCTTGCGCGTGATAGGACAGCGGCGCTTCATAGATGGTCGATACGTCCAGCGCCTGAATGACGCTGCTGGGCCGCACGTTGCAGAATAGCGCAATCTTGCGCCTCTCTTCAGCCGAGACTTCGCGATCCGCACGGCACAGCACGATGTCCGGCTGAATACCGATCGAACGCAACTCCTTGACTGAGTGCTGCGTCGGCTTGGTCTTCAGTTCACCTGAAGCCGCAATGTAGGGTACCAGCGTCACGTGCACGAAAAGGCTTCGGTCACGACCCAGATCGTTGCCGAGCTGGCGTATCGCCTCGAGGAATGGCAGACCTTCAATGTCGCCCACCGTGCCGCCAATCTCGCACAGCACGAAATCCACGTCATCGGTATCATTCAGCACGAACTGCTTGATCGCATCGGTGACATGCGGAATGACCTGGATCGTCGCGCCCAGATAGTCGCCACGCCGTTCGCGCGACAGGATATCGAGATAGATCCTGCCGGTTGTAACACTGTCTCCCTTGGTTGCCGACACGCCGGTGAACCGCTCGTAGTGTCCGAGATCGAGATCGGTCTCGGCACCGTCGTCGGTCACAAAGACCTCGCCGTGCTGATAAGGGGACATCGTGCCCGGATCCACATTGAGATATGGATCAAGCTTGCGTAAGCGGACTTTATATCCGCGTGCCTGCAACAGCGCGCCTAGAGCCGCCGAAGCAATACCTTTGCCGAGGGATGAAACCACGCCGCCGGTGATGAAGATAAACCGCGCCATGGACCCTCACCATAAAGTTTTTATCTGCACATAAACAACAAAATATTCCCGCGCTCGTGGAACGCGTTTCACGCACGGCACGGCACGTTACTGCGGGAGTGTGGAGGCCTAGTTGCCTCCGCCGCCAGCTGGCGCAGGTGAAGTCGGCGCTGGAACTGTGGATGAAGCAGGTGCCGCCGGTGGAGTTGCCGGTGCAGGCGAATCAGGTTGCGCTTCTGGCGCACCCGCTGGCGGCAGCGAGAGCGCAGGCGCCTCCCCGGCCGGAGCGGTTGGCAATGGTGTCGCGGACGGTTGATCCGGCGTTGGCGCGCTTGGTGTCGCTTCGGGTAGCGTCCCCAGCGGCGCAGACGCAGGTGCTGCTTCACCCAGTGGATGCGAAGTGCGCGTTGCCTTGGCAAGCAAGGTAAGTGCAATCGACGTCCCGATGAAAATCGTGGCCAGGATGACAGTTGTGCGCGTCAGAACGTTTGCCGCGCCCCGGCCTGTCATCAGACCGCTCATGCCGCCGCCTGTACCAAGCCCCAGGCCGCCACCTTCGGAGCGTTGCAGGAGGATAACACCGATCATCGCTATGCAAACGACGACCTCGATAGTCAAAAGAACGGCGTACATGCTTGGCCTTGTCTTCGGATTCCGGGTTGACCGCAAACGGGATGCAAAGCACCCGCTCCACGAAAGCGGCGGTTTGTAGCCCAACCTGAGGTTACTTGCTACCCCCGCAACTTCCAGACAAATGTGGGCGAACAAGCCAAAGCACAAGCTTTCCGGCCAACGATTTGCCATGAATGAACGCCACACTTGTCGCAGGAATCGCACAGGTCATCATGCTGAATCATGTCAAAGCCACACTTGCGGCACTTATTGCGGCCTTCTCGCTCGTTGCATGCGAGCCGACCCTCACAAATGCACCCGAAGGAACAGCGTCGGCGACGGGACCGGACCAGGCTGTTGACACTTCCGCTGCAGCACAATTTGCCGCAGTCCAGTCGCCTGTTCGCCGGACCGCCCTTGTCATCGGTTCATATACGCGCGGATGCATCGCGGGCGCAGAACAACTTCCCACCAATGCGCCGCACTGGCAGGTGCTGAACCCTTCACGAAACAGATCATGGGCTCATCCGATCCTGATCCAATTCGTGCATCACCTCTCGGACCAGATCGCAGCTGACGGATACGAGGGTTTGCTGCTGGGTGATTTCGCGCAGCCGCGCGGCGGCCCCCTGCCCTCCGATCACAATTCGCACCAGGTAGGACTTGATGCCGATATCTGGCTAACGCCGTTGTCCCGCGTTCGCCTGACAGCTGAAGAACTCGAAACCTTTGAACCGCCCACTATGGTCGACGTCACAACCTTGAAGACGAACCGCCAGTTTGGTTCAGCCCAATATGCGATGCTGAAGCACGCTGCGCAATCGCCTGACGTCGAACGTATCTTCGTGTCCCCACCAATCAAGCAAACGCTATGCGACCGCACCTCCAAGAGCAGTAGAGACTGGCTGCGCAAGATCCGGCCCTGGAGGGGGCACATGTCCCACATGCATGTGCGTCTTGCCTGTCCGGCCGGCAGTGAAGATTGTACGTCGCAAGACCCGCCGCCCGAAGGCGACGGCTGCGGCGCAGAACTCGCGTCATGGTTCAAGGACCGTTCGTGGACAACAGAGGGCACGCGACGATATGAGCCTGAAAAGGCAATGCGTCTCGACGGAATGCCCCCTCAGTGTCAGAAGCTGCTCAAGGAGCATGGCTAACAACCGCTTGACGACGCTTGGTGTGTCAAACTGCATATCCAGCAAATGCGCCACTACGGGCACGGTTTTCTGCAACTGCTTAACATTCTCATTATTCAACGCTAACCCGGCGCAAATTCTTGTCCGCTATGATCGGGCATTGAATCAGCAACGGCAAGATGCGCCTCTACACCAAAATTGCCCTGACACTGTCCCTCACGGCCATCGCAAGCTCGATGGCCGCAATCACAACCGTCTCTGCGATCTTCGTTCCCCAATATGAGCGCATGGACCGCGCAGAAGCCTCGGATGCCGCGAAAAGGGTCTATGGCGTTTTTCAGCGCGAGCTCGAAGTCAGCAAGTCTCACACCGGTGATTGGGGAAATTGGGACGACACATACAAATTCGCCCTCGACTTCAACAAAGCTTATGTTGAAGCCAATCTCACGCCAGACGCGCTCAACACCATCGGCGTCACCGAACTCTTGGTTGCGAAGCTCTCCGGGCAAATCACGTCACACCATCAGGCAGACCCGAAGGCCACCGCCCGGCAGGTACCATTCGCGAAAATCGGAAGTATGCCGACCGAGATGTGGCAGCCACCTGAAAATCTTGTTCCCAGGGTTCGATTTGCCGGAGTCGTAGCCACGCCCTACGGACCTGCTATTGCCGCATACACGCGTATCACCGATTCAAAGTATGAAAAATCGAACGACAGTGTACTCGTCCTGGTGAAACCAATAGACGCCGCCTTTAAAAAGCTGGTTGAAGAGCAAAGCGGCTACAGGTTTTCACTGCTCGCAACCACAGTCTCCCGAGCAACCACAACAAGTGCCATCTCGCTGACAAGTCTCGGCACGCAGGGGTATTCAGCGGAGATCCCAATATTGAACCCTGCGGGGCGCGCAAGTTATGTGCTGCAGGTCAAAACGCCTGCAACCTTCAGCGCGCTGGCGACAAACACGATGAAGGTGATTGCGCTGCTGCTGTTGCTGATCGGAATTGCAACCGGCACGGCACTTGTCGTGTTCATGCGCCGCGTCGTTGCCAACCCCATCGAGCACATGATCAGCCACGCGCAGCAAATTGCCAAAACCGGAAATCTCGACTCACGTCTCGACATGCGCCGCAACGACGAAATTGGTTCGCTCGCCGGATCATATGACAACATGCTCGGGCAACTGAAACAGGCGCGCCTGCAAATCCAGGAGATGAGCTACGTCGCTGGCATGGCCAACACGGCCGCAGACGTGTTGCACAATATCCGCAATACACTGGGACCAATCGCAACCACGGTCTGGAAGGGTCGCGAGGCACTCAAGGATCTGAAGACCGGCCACCTCGCCAGGGCTGGAGAAGAATTGGGCCAGGAAAGCACAGATCCGGAGAGGCGTTCCAAATTGGCAGCCTTCGTGACAGCCAACGCGACGCACATCGAAAGCAGTGGCAAAGCGCTGGACCATGACCTTTCAGTCATTCAGGACTTTGCCGCCCAAATCGAGAATGTGCTCCTTCACCACGAGAGCATGAGCAAGGGTGCGCGCGTTACGGAAACTGTGCCGGTCGCAGAAATTCTCGAATCTGCCACGACACATCTGCGGCACAGCACGCCGATTGCGATGCAGATAAAGATCGCAGGTGACACAATGAATATTCCTCCTGTCCTCGCACAACGCGTTGTCTTGCGCCAGGTCATGGAAAACCTGATCATGAACGCGGTCCAGTCAATCGAACTACAGAAACCCACGGAAGCGCAAATCGTGTTTTCCGCGGACTGCATCGACGACAAGGTAGAACTATCCATCACGGACAACGGCGCCGGCATAGCTGGGAAAAACCTCAAGAGCATTTTTGAACGCGGTGTTACAACCAAGGGCGCCAGGGGAAGGGGACTAGGGCTTCACTTCTGCGCAACAAGCATTCGAGCCATGAACGGTGACATCAGCGTAGAAAGTGCCGGTGCTGGTCATGGCGCCACTTTCCGGATCCGCCTGCCCAAATCATCAAGCACGGACGCTGCCGCATGACCCAACCCCAATCCAGAATTCTCGTGATCGACGATGAAGAGCCCATGCGCTGCTCGTTTCGCGACGCGCTCATCACCTCAGCCCTCCCGTCACAGCGGCTGTCGGATCTGGAATCTGAACTCTTTGGCCCAAGCACCAAGCAGAACGCGGAGAACGCCTTCGACGTTTCGATAGCCAGCCAGGGCCTGGAAGGTGTTGAAGCCGTTCGCGCTGCATTGGACGAAGGCAAGCCATTTGGTGTTGTGTTCATCGACATGCGTATGCCCCCTGGGATTGATGGGGTTGAAGCCGCGTGCCTCATTAGGGCAATCGACCCCCAGATCAACATCGTGATCGTCACCGGATATTCCGACGTTGATGTGCCGGAAATGGCGCGACGCATACTGCCAGCAGACAAGTTGTTCTTCGTCGCCAAGCCCCTGCAGGTTCAGGAAGTAAGACAGCAAGCCGCAGCCCTCTCAGCCCGGTGGCATGCAGAGGCTGACATGATCCGCGCGCTTCGCGAACAAAACGAGCAACTGAAGCTGGCGGTGTGCGATGCAGAGGTCGCCAGAACACAGGCGCTCCAGGCGAGCCACGCCAAGTCCAACTTCATCAGCAATGTCAGCCATGAATTGCGCACTCCCTTGAACGCGATTATTGGATTTTCCGGAATTTTGACAAGCGAAATGCACGGACCCCTAGGCGATCCCCGTTACCTGGACTACTCCAGGGAGATTGGCGAAGCCGGACAGGGTCTGCTGAAGTCCATCAATGAAATCATCGACACCTCGAGGCTCGACTCGGGAAAACTGCGAATTGACTTGGAAGAAGTCGATATTGCGGACACAACTTTGCGGGTGATTGCTGACTTCGGCATGCAGTCTGACGCCAAGCAGATATGCTGGTCTGTCAGCAACACAACGCAAGGCGGTGCTGTCCAGGGTGATCCACGCCGCATCGCACAGATCATTGCCGCGATATTGCACAACGCTGTCAAATTTACTCCGGTTGGAAGCACAATCGGCGTCACGATCACGGACCAGCCTGACTTTGTGCGTGTGGCTATCTCTGATCAGGGAAAGGGAATCCCGCCAGAAACGATTGCGCTGACGCAAGTGCCGTTTTCCCATGAGTCCGACGTCTTCACCCGTTCGCAGGGCGGCCTGGGCCTCGGCCTGTGGCTGTCGAAGAAACTGATCGAACTGCAAGGCGGGCAACTGCAGATCGCTTCGACGGGGGAAGACGGCACCACAATAACGCTGGACTTCCTGCGCGCGGAACGCAGTGAGAAGGCGGCCTGAAGCACATCGATCATCCAACCATGTCGGCCCTTGCTCAAACAGGGACCTTGTTCACTCAAGACCGCGATTGTTGCGCCTACGGAGCCGCCATCGGCTCCCCCTTGAGCCGCGATACGATCTCTGTGAACACGAACGCCCCATCCGGTCCTGCTTCCCCCTTGGCCCACAGATACTCGATATGCAATTCCCGCCGGTGCAGGTAAATCATGGGATCTGCCGCCCCATAGGCTTGCGAAATGACAATCCTGGTGACCAGGGACTTGAATTCCTTTTTGAGTTTCTGGTCTGAACACACACGCTGCATCGCGGTACGCAGAAATCCAAGTCCCTGACCGACGAACGCCGCTTTGCCGTCAGCGTCGTCGCCAAATGCTTCCCATCGCACGTCGACAGGCGTCGCACGATCGCAAGCCTTTGCGATCTCGCGCTGTGTGAGATCGATCTCGACGCGATCCATTGCTGCACTCGCGAGCGCCGCACTTATCAACAATCCCATCACTGACATTTCACCCAACTCCCTTCAGGTGCATCCCGCCGCGTTGGCCGGGATCCACTCGCACGGGCACATCTAGCTCCACAGACACGGCAGTTGTGAAGAGCCCTGCTGCCACCTTAAATTTCAATTCCAGTGGCGCCAACCCGTGATAGTCATTTCGAATGAAAGAATACTCTGCATGGCAGCTTCTCCGGCACGGTCTCGGCGGACACCGAAGCTGGAAACCCGCATGGCGCTGCGCGCATCCAAAGTCGAAATATGACGTCGTCATCGTCGGAGGTGGCGGCCACGGGCTGGCCGCAGCCTACTATCTTGCCAGGCTCCACGGCGTCACCAGCGTCGCGGTGTTGGAAAAGGGATGGATCGGAGGCGGTAATACGGGCCGAAACACAACGATCATCCGCTCGAACTACTACTATCCCGAGAGCATCGCGCTTTTCGAACTCGGCCTGAAGCTCTACGAGGGCCTCTCGGACGATTTGAACTTCAACATCATGTTCAGCCAGCGCGGTCTGTTTGTCACGGCCCACAGCCGTCATCAGATGGAAAACATACGTCGCTGGGTCGGTGCAATGCAGGCCTATGGCGTAGACGCCGAACTCATCGACGTCCCCGAGATCGAACACCGCGTCCCCTCCTTCAATACCAGGCACGAAAGGCATCCAGTCTGGGGCGGCTTCAAGCAGGAGCGTGCCGGTACTGCACGCCATGACGCCGTCGCATGGGGCTATGCCCGCGGTGCGGACCGGTTGGGAGTCGACATCATCCAGAATTGTGAAGTGACGGGCTTCCGGAAGAACAGCAACGGCACCGTCACGGGCGTCGAAACGAACGAGGGCATAATCGGGGCAGACAAGGTCCTGTTTTGCACCGCAGGTCACTCGTCGGTTCTGGCGCAACTGGCGGGCTTCCGCCTGCCGGTGTCAAGTTACGCCCTGCAAGCCTTCGTCACTGAACCATTGAAACCCGTACTCGATGTCGTGTCATGGTCGCTTGTGTGCGGTGTCTATGTCAGTCAGAGCGACAAGGGCGGCCTGGTATTCGGCGGAGCGCTCGACCTGTACAATTCATACGCCCAGCGCGGAAACATTCCCGTCGCGATGCAGGTTGTTGGTGATCTCGGCGAATACTGGCCAGCTTTCCGCAACGCGCGCGTGGTGCGCCAGTGGGCCGGCATCGTCGATGTCGTTCAGGACTCAAGCCCCATACTGGGAGAGACTCCCGTCCCCGGACTCTACATCAACTGCGGTTGGGGAACCGGCGGCTTCAAGGCCATTCCCGCCGGAGGCTGGCTGATGGCCCACCATCTGGCAACTGGAAAGCCGCATGACATTGCCAAACCCTTTGGACTGAAACGCTTTGAAACAGGTGCGCTGATTGACGAAGCAGCCGGCGCGGGGATCGAGCATTGAGTGTGAGCCCATGCTGCTGATCCACTGCCCATTTTGCGGCCCGCGCGCCGAAACCGAATTCCGATGCGGCGGCGAAAGTCACATCGCGCGCCCGCGACTTGATTGCACTGACACTGCCTGGGCCGACTATCTCTATATGCGCGAGAACACGAAAGGCGTGCACTTCGAACGCTGGCTGCATTCAGCAGGTTGCGGCATCTGGTTCAACATCGCACGCAATACGGTGACACACGAGATCACGGCAACTTATCCGATCGACGCCCCCAAGCCCGGAACCAGGCCATGAACCAGCCGTTCCGCCTCGCCTACGGTGGCCACATCGACAGGACCAAGCCCCTCGAGTTCTCGTTCAACGCCCGAAGATACCAGGGATACGCAGGCGATACGCTGGCATCGGCTCTGGTGGCGAATGGCGTCAGGCTGCTCGGCCGCTCGTTCAAGTATCATCGACCGCGTGGATTGATGGCGGCAGGTGTGGATGAACCCAATGCCATCGTCGATGTCCTATACGGCGATACACGGTTGCCGAATCTCAAGGCAACAGAAGTCGAACTCTCGCAGGGCTTGCAGGCCTTCAGCGTCAACCATTGGCCGAGCCTCGATCTCGATCTGGGCGCCACGGCAAACATTCTTTCGCGTTTCCTGCCTGCAGGCTTTTACTACAAGACTTTCTTCAAGCCTCACTGGCACCTCTATGAAGGCGCCATTCGTCGAGCCGCCGGACTTGGTCGACTTGACCTGGATTCAAAGTCATCCAGGGTCGACCAGATAACGACACATTGCGACGCCCTGATCATCGGCGCAGGAAAGATGGGCCTGAAAGCGGCACGCGAACAAGCGGCCACTGGTCAGGACGTGTTGCTGGTTGAACAGTCGCCAAGCCTTGGCGGCAGCGCCCGGTGGCGGAGCGACGAAATCGAGCATCCGCGCGAACACCTGAACAACGCCGTGCGTGCAGTCACGATCCACCCTCGCATCCGCTTCATGTGTAAGACGACGGCGCAGGGTATCTACGACGGCAATCACGTCATGTTGCTCGAGCAACTCGAACCCGTCGCCTGCCAAGCGCCACGGCAGCGGGTGTGGATCGTGCGCGCAAAAACAATCACCCTTGCCACTGGTGCGCTTGAACGCCCGCTCGTCTTTCCCGGGAACGACAGACCAGGCATCATGCTTGCGTCCGCAGTTGAACAGTACATCAACCTGTATGCGGTTCGCCCCGGAAGCAAGGCAGTGATTGTCACCAACAACGATGCAGCCTGCGCGTCGATCCCGGCGTTGAAGTCAGCAGGCATCGATGTCGCTGCGATTGTCGACGTCCGGGCGGTTCCTGGAAATTGTCTAAACCATGGTGTCCCCATGATCAACGGGGCAATCCTTGGCACGCGAGGCCGAAATACAGTATCGGCCATCACCGTCCAGGCGGACGAAGGCCACAAAAAGACGTTAGACTGCGATCTGTTGATTATGTCGGGAGGTCTGACACCGACAGTCCAGCTGCACTCCCAATTAGGCACAAAGCTTTTTTTCGACGAAAGCTTCGGGGCATTCCTTGCCGATGGCACAGAGCCGCCAATATACCCAGCCTACCGGATATCGAAAGCCATCCAGACCGCTCGAAGCAAACAAATGGCTTTCGTGGATTTTCAGAATGACGTGACGACAGCAGATCTTGAGCTGGCACGCCGCGAACACTATAAATCCATCGAACACATCAAGCGTTACACCACCCTTGGCATGGCCACCGACCAAGGCAAGTCGTCCAATATCAACGCCATCAACCACATTTCGAACCACAACGGCGTTGCATCCGAAACCATCGGAACGACACGATACCGGCCGCCATTCACTCCTGTGGCTGTCGGTGCATACACCGGTCGACGCACAGGTGAGCTTTCCCGTCCGCAGCGTCGCCTGCTTCTGCACGCATGGCATGAGAGCAAGAAGGCTGAGTGCGAAGAGTTTGGAGAATGGCTGAGGCCTGCCTGGTATGCGATCAACGGATCAGACCGTGCGCACGCCATCAGGTCGGAAGCCTCGGCGGTGCGAAACCAAGTCGGCATTTTCGACAACTCGCCCTTGGGAAAGATTGAAGTCGTGGGTGCCGACGCAGCGGGTTTTCTCGATTTCATCTACGCCAACACAATGTCCACCCTGCATGTCGGCGCCTGTCGCTATGGACTGATGTTGAACGAACAGGGCGTTATTATCGACGACGGCGTTGTGTCGCGCATCAGCGAGCAGCATTTCTGGGTCACGACGACCAGCGGCGGCGCTACGCGCGTGGCGGCCTGGCTCGAGGAGTGGCGCCAGTGCGAATTTCCGAAATCCGGGATCATCATCGCACCCGTCACTTCCCGGTATTCCGTCCCGACAGTCTCCGGGCCAAAAGCACGCGACCTGTTGGCGATGCTGTCACCAGACTTTGATATTTCCGCTGCTGCATTTCCACACATGACGTTTCGTACCGGTGCGCTGGCAGGATCGCCGGTTCTCGTCGCGCGAGTCAGTTACACAGGTGAACTCTCCTATGAAATCTCAGTCAGCACCGACCGAGCTGAAGCGCTATGGGGACATATTGTTTCTGCCGGAGCATCCTTCGGACTTTGTCCTGTCGGCATCGATGCCTGGATGGAACTGAGAACCGAAAAGGGATATCTGCACGTTGGTACTGACACAGACGGAACCACGACCGCGGACGACGTCGGCTGGTCCCAAATACACAGGCGCAAATCAGACTTTGCCGGCCGACGAAGCCTCTTGCGTCCAGCCAATACGCGACAAGACCGGTTCCAACTCGTCGGCATCCAGACGACAAGCCCCCAACTTGTGCCAGAACCGGGCGATCACTTGACCGACGGAACTGCACCGACAATCGGTTACATCACCTCGTCCTGTTTCAGCCAAACTCTCGGCAGGTCCGTCGCGATGGCGATGGTCAGGGGCGGCATGATGCGAATCGGCCAGGAAATCCGTCTTCGGCCATCGGGAGATCCCGTTCGCATCGTTGCCCGGGCAGCGTTCGACCCGCAGGGAGCGCGACTTCATGCGTGATCACCCGAACACAATCAGCGTCGAATGGGAACGCCCACCGCCACTCGTCGAATTGCGCCTTGCGGATGTCTCAACCGATGCACTGAAGGAAACGTCAGCAGCGCTCGGAATTGTGCTGACGCAGGAGGCCAATCGCTGGAGCCGGGGCTCGCCTGGCAATGCGCTTCTCGCTCCCGGCATCTGGCTGATCCAGAGCGACCTTGAGGCACTTGAAGCAACAGCGCGCCTTCGCAAAATTCTCCACCACTCACATGATATTTCGACTGGCCTGTCGCAGTGCACGCTGGAGGGGGCTGACACCAACAGTCTCCTGTCGCTGAGCTGCGGCCTGGACTTTCGTGACACTGCATTCCCGCCTGCCTGCATCACCCGCACCCTCTTTGCAGGCGTCCCCGTAATCATCTCAAGACCCGACGCCAGAAACACCGTCCACCTCTACGCCGACCGCTCCCTCACCCACTACCTCACCACCTGGCTGGCAGACGCACAAACAGGTCTCCAGTCACTCGCCCACAAGGACTAGACTTCCTCACCCGCTTCAGCGAGGAGGTGGCTGCAGCATCGCATCAAGCGATGCTGCAGATGGAGGGGGAGCTGCGGGGCATGGCAACCGCAACCAACCGCATGGCCCGCAAGCGTTCAAACGAAAATCGCGTACACTTTTGTCCCTTGCAGCAGTCGGATTTCGCACGTTGCAGCCTATACCAGTCGGTCAAAACAGGGGACATTGTCCCCTCCGGCAGCAGTTATCGGACGCGCTGAATCCAGCAAAGAAGAACACGCACTGGCGGATGGGGTGAGATTCGAACTCACGGAGGGCGTGAACCCTCGCCGGTTTTCAAGACCGGTGCTTTAAACCACTCAGCCACCCATCCCGCGCGCCGTGCGGGCGCGGTGGTTAGCACGCAAACTTGAAATCTTCAAACCCCACCGTTGTTATTCCGGGATTTCAGCGCCGCAAGGCACTGAATTTCCTCGTCAGGCCGATGCGTCGAGAGGATTAAACTCTGCGTCGAATCGTCGTCTGAACTACAGGGCGCTGCCATGCCCACCCCCTACCCCCCGGGTTATCCCAGAACACTCCGGAAGGGCGGCGTGAAACTGGCGGCGGTCTATGTCGGCATGCCTGTGCCCGCCGTGCTCGTGGCAAAAGCTGGTGACAACCGAGACCGGGTCGGGGTTGGACCGGCTGGCTGACACACTGACCGTTGCTGCCTTCGCGCTCATGGTGCCAGGCGCACTCGCGGTTCTGTAGTCTGGAGCACAATCCTGTACAAAGCTGTAGCCGGACCGCGTCGAGCTATTCAACCGCTTCACGCGTCGGACCCTCGAGAAAACTGAAATTCGTGGATCTCGCAGGACACGCAGTCAGCCGACGGTGCAGCACGTACCCACGAACACCGACATCGCACCATTGCGCGTGCCGATAAGCTTCCTCTCGGTCAGGAGTGCCGCGCCTTGGTAGAATGCCTTGCGCAATCTCGAGCAGGATGATCTCGTAGCGCAAGGAGTCAAAGTTGACAGCAACGTCCCACTCAGGGACACATTGGAATCGAGGCGCAGGAACCTTCAGCAACTGCTGGTGGCGACGAGGGCCATCAATGCTGGCAAGGAGGCTTGCATTACGCAGCATGCCGGTGCCCTTGGATGGCGATCGTTCGACATAAATTCGTGTTCACCATCACACCAGCGCGTGCCGCAGCGCACACCAAAAAATCCCTTGTCTTCTGCGGCCAGCCGACCAATTCGTTCGCGGTTGCAGCAGAGCATTCGGAGTTCGCGCATTAAATACATCCATGAAAACCAGCAGATGCTGCGGTGCACAACGCGAATTGCTGAATCGAAAAACCTCCCCCCGGGTGTAGACTGTGTCGACCAATGGTGATTTGCCGAGTCCGGTCCGTCACCACTCAGAAGCAGGCCACGACAAGACTTGCTCTTAGGACGTGGGAGAGAAGAATGATGAATGACCAGATCACGACCTTCAATACGCTGAAGCCAACCATGGTGCGCGCAATCCGCGAAGTATTCGATGACGCTGTGCGTGAATTGGAAATGCAGCGCGGCTCCGGTGCACCGCCGCTGTCTGAAAAGGCGCGCGCCGAACTCGCGCGCAGACTGGTCGAACTTGCCAGGCATGGCGAATGCGACACGAACCGCCTTCGCGAGGCTGCCATCCACGACTTTGTCGGTTAAAAATCCGGCAGCTGAAGAGCGCACGTGAGAACGCCAAATGCTTGCTCTGTCAAGCACTTTGGACATTATCACACACCGCCCAAATCGTACTTGCACGAACAGACAAGCTTCGCCATGTTCGCCCGCAGCGAATGGCTTTGTATAACGACGTGCATGAAGACGTGCCGCAAGTGCCTAATACCGTTTTGGCCTATGAGTTGCCTTGGTTTTGGTTCCGCGTCCCGCCGACATCTTCTTCAGAACAAGTCAAACGCAGTTGGTACGCCCTCAGGCAGTCTGTGGCGCGGCCGTTTGTAATTTGAAGGAATGGACTGGCTATGACGACAGGCGTGGTTAAATTTTTCAACACCTCCAAGGGCTTTGGCTTTATTGCGCCCGATGGTGGCGGCAAGGACGTGTTCGTACACATCACGGCACTCCAGCGCTCTGGAATCCAGAACCTCGACGAAGGTCAGAAAGTCAGCTTCGAAACAGCGCCTGGACGCGACGGCCGCATTTCTGCCGACCGCCTGAAGGTGCTGTCATAGTCAACTCTGGCTGAACTGCAACCGGCGCCCGAGCCTGTTGGTCTGGCGCCGGTTTTTTTGTATCCAGCAGCAGGGCACAAGACGAGCAACCAAATGGCCAACCCGAAGAATGTCATCGTTATTCTGCTCGACAGCCTGAACAGGCACATGCTCGGGGCATACGGCTCCATTGAATTTGCGACGCCCAACATCGATCGGCTTGCATCGCGCTCACTCCGGTTCACCAACCACTATACGGGCTCCCTGCCCTGCATGCCGGCACGCCACGACATTTTGTGCGGTGCCTGGGATTTCCTCTGGCGACCCTGGGGCACAGTCGAGATCTGGGAAGACGCCATCACGCATCCGCTGCGCAAGGCTGGCGTGACGACACAGCTGATTTCCGATCACCCCCACTTATTCGAGTCCGGGGGTGAAAACTATCACGTGGACTTCGCTGCCTGGGATTACCAGCGGGGACATGAAGGCGACCAGTGGAAGACACGACCAGACCCCAGCTGGGCGGGTGCGCCCCGCTTCGGACGTGGACATATGCCCTACGACAATTCACGCGGTTGGTTCAGAGGAGAGCAGGACTTCCCTGGTCCAAAAACCATGGCGGCAGCTGCAGAATGGCTTTCGCTCAATGCGGGCCATCATGACCGCTTCATGCTCTTCGTGGACGAGTTCGACCCACACGAGCCCTTCGACACGCCAGAACCATATGCCTCAATGTACGACAGTGACTGGGAAGGACCACATCTCATCTGGCCACCATACATGAAGGACGCCGTCGCAGGTGGTACTATCACCGAACGGCAGGCCCGACAGATCCGGGCGCAGTATGGTGCGAAGCTGACCATGATCGATCATTGGCTCGGCCACGTTTTGCACCAGATAGACGAGAAGAAACTGTGGGACGACACTGCCGTGATCCTCTGCACCGACCATGGTCACTATCTGGGGGAGAAGGACATCTGGGGCAAGCCCGGCGTACCCATCTACGACACGCTGGGCAAGATCCCCCTGCTCGTCGCCTGGCCGGGCCAGCAGGCCAAGGACATCCAGGCGCTGACAACAAGCGTCGATCTCTTTGCAACCATGGCCGACATCTTTGGTGTAACGGTCAGGCAGCGTACACACGGAAAGTCGCTCGTGCCGCTCATCTCAGGCGACGCAACGGCGATACGCGACTGGGTGCTGATGGGCGTCTGGGGTCGAGAAGTACACATCACGGACGGCCGCTGGAAATACGCGCGAGCGCCCCAAGACAGGAATGAACCCCTTTCCATGATGTCAAACCGGTGGTCGACCATGCCGACCCATGTGCTCAGCCGCGAGCAGGAACTTCCACTGCCCGACGATCGCGCCATTCTATCACGCATGCCAGGAAGCACTGTCCCCGTGATCAAGCAGGTTTGGGACATATCAAACCAGGTGCCGTTCTGGGCGTGGGCGAAATTCAGTGGTAACCACGTGTTCGACACCTCATCGGACCCGGGCGAGGATAACAACCTGGCGGGCACGCCTAACGAAAAGCGCCTGACCGACCTGCTGCGCGCAGCCCTGACACAGGTCGAGGCACCAGCCGAGCAGTTCAAGCGCCTGGGACTATAGAGTCAGCCTTCAGGCGCGCCGTTTGGAAACACTTCGCGGTGTCGCGCCTCGATCTTCGGCCATAGGCTGCTCACCTCCGGAAGGTCGAGGCCAAACTCCCTCTTCAGGATGGTTGCATACTCATCCGCCGATTTCACCTCGCGCTGAAACGACCTGGCACCGGCACTCTTGAACAAACAGCCGCGCAGCGAAATATGGCCGTCGGGCGTATGCTTCTGCAGCACAGCGTTCTGCACGAACGGCGACTCGGGTGCCGATTGCAGCCATTGGCACTGACGCTCAAGCAAGCCGTCATCAGCAGGCGCACGCTGGAAGTCAAAGCTCAGGCCACCAATCCGCGGATCACCGTGGAAACGCCACCAGCCATCGGACAGGTCCTCCAGCGCGAACGCCGAATGGCCCTGCGATATTGGTCCCTCTGCAATCGGCACGGGTTCGATCAGGCCATCACCAAAGCCGGTATCAGCCAGATAGTCCTGGTCAAGATGGACCGCGAGAACCAGATGGTTTCCAAGGGCAGCATCCCCCATCTGCGCGCGCCTGACCCCACCTGCCATTCGCGTTACCCGAAATCCCGATTGCTCAAGCGCCCAGCCCAGCAGTCCATTCATTTCGTAGCACCAGCCACCGCGCCGTCGCTCTACGATCTTGTCAAAGACTGACGCGGTCGAGCGCGACACGGCCCGCCCGAACTGCACGTCCAGATTCTCGTAGGGAATGTTCAGTACATGATGGCGGTGGATTCGCCGCAGCGTATCAAGGTCCGCACGCACCGGACCCTCAAGCCCGATCCTTTCAAGGTAACTGTCAAGCTTCACGGTTTACTTTCCGATTTGCTGCTGCAACTGGTCGACAAAGCCCTGAGGCAGGTTTAATCGCTGGGCAAGCATGCCCAGATAATTGCGTTCCTTTTCGCTCGCCTGATCAATGACCAACGCTGAAGCCGTGTAAAGCTGTGCGCCCACTTCAGGCGTGGTTGCAAGCTTTGCAACATCTTCAAGGTTGAGCGGCTTGGCAAGTTGGCCGAGCAAGAAGGCCTTCTCTTCCGACGAAAGTCCGGCCTGCTCCATCTGTCCGAATATCTTCTGGCTCTCGGTCTGATCAACTTCGCCATCGGCTTTTGCAGCGGCAATCATTGCAACCAAGACTCCCGTGCCAAGCTGGTTCTGCGAAGATTGGGACAAAGTGTCGGAACCAAATCCTGCCGCTGCCGCTTGCGGATCATGCTGTCCAGATTGAAGCAGATCACCCACACCCGGCATGTTCTTGAGCACGCCACCAATCGTGTCCCTGATCCCGCCGATGGAACGTTGGTCAGGCCCGAGGGCGCCCTGCTGTTGCTGATATCGCTGCCAAGCCTGATACGCCAGCGTTCCGACAAGTGCGACACCGCCGATCCTGGCAATCCCGCCAAGCCCCGTCCTGCGAGCGAGCGCACCACCAAGCATGCCAGCAACCACACCCGTGGCGACACCACTGTTCAGGAATTGATCAAGCAGCTTCTTTCCGTCAATTGCCACGCGCGTACTCCCTGTGCAATCGTCTGTAGATCAGCAATGCTGCCAACAAATTCAAGTGCCCGTCGCTAGGCGCCGAAACGCTCCAGAATCCACGGCACCACGACATCCATGACCTTATCGACGTCGGGGGCGTCCTTTGCGCCAAATTCCGGTTCAAAATAATGGCGCGCCTCCGGGAATTCGACATAGGTCTTGTCCCTGGCGGCGATCGAATTGAACATCGGAATTGCGTCGGTTTTCGGAAAGATTTCCTGGTCCTTGCCGGCATTGATGAAGAGTGAGGGCTCCATAATTTGTGGCAGATCGTGCAGTTGGTTGGCCTGGGACGACACACCTGACCAGGTCGAGAGCCAGGCGTGCGGCGTTGCCTGCCGGCCAAAGCCAAAGAACTTCCAGTTCATGAGGTCTGGGCGCGGCGAGAAGATTGAACCGTAGTCACGTGCAGAAGGATCCAGATGGCGATCGACATAGTGCAGGTTGGCCATGGTGCGGTAGATGGTGAGCACAGGCTCAAACGCCTCGCGCCGAAGGACCTCGCGCTGCTTGACAGGCGACAGCTTCGCAAAGTCCGGGTCGTTGTGCAGCGTTTCCGCACGTTCATTCTCGGCAATCATGGCGCGAGCGATTCCATCAATCCGCTTGACCCGGTCCAGCTGAGCGGTCCGGAACCGCTTCACGAACGCATCATCAAAGTGTGACCATTCGGCATCCGATCCGTCAAACCTGGACGGTGTCTTGTACCCATTGCGCTCGTCATACATGTCGAGTGCAGGATCCGTCAGGTGCGGCTGAAGTTCATCGACAACAGAAGGATCGACGATCTCGTTCATGATCATCCCTTCGCCCTTGTGCGTCGATATATAGACCATGCCGTCAGCCGGGATCATCTCGGCATCATTCAGATGTGTCCGGCGCCCGCCGGGCGTCTTTGCAGCCCTGTTTCCCTTTCCCGCTTTCGCCTGCGCCTGATAGAACCCATTAAGCGCGCCGCCACCGGAATTTCCGACAAGCACCACATTCTGAACGCCGCGTTTGTTCTTCAGGAACGACACGCAGGACGCGACATCCAGAATGATCTCCTCGTGGATTGTCGTGACATCGTTGTTCGGGTTGCGGGTATTGGCTGCAAGGCAAGCGACACCAGCATCTACCAGCCTCGGTATCACATAGTGATGCGTGAAGTCCGCACGCGGATGCATCATGACAATCGCAGTCCTGGGTCCCGGGTTCTTGCGCGGCGTCCAGAACAACCCGCGGTGCTCGCGGGAGTCCGGCGCACGCAGCATCAGGTTCTCGACTTCGTACGCCTCGGGCTTGCGTCGCATGTTCATCGGCGCACCACCCCAATACGTCTTCGATATCAGCTGCATCGCCCCTTCGACTCCCCATCGTCCCAGAAAAATTTTGGCGCCCGCTATTGTTAAACTCTCCTTTACCATCTTCTGTTGATATGTCCTCAACGAAGTTCAAGCGAAAATTAAACACAGAGGTGCAACGCTCGACTGAAGCAACAGGCTCCCCGGAGCCGATCCCTGGCAAGGACACGCATCACGGCCCGGCAACACGCCGGGCTTTGTGCTGTTCAGGGCTGTTCGACTGAGTGCCGCAAGGGTGCGAGACACACCAAACCGGCCTACCCCCTTGAGTATGGGGGGCGCATTCATCAATGGCACCGTGACTTCCATCACAGCCGGGTATGCCAACGTGGCAAACGGCAAACAGGTAACTTGCGGGTGGACACCAGTTCTTCCACAAACAGCGCAATCGGGTACTAGGGATTGCGTCACATCATGCCAGGGTCCGTCCGCACCGTTCAACCTCCGGAAGCATGCTACAACCGCATTCGCATTGCGATCGTTGAAGACGACGTCATCTTGCGCAACCACCTCATCGAGACCATCGGCCGGGTCGTAGGCTTCGAACTCTGCGGCGTCGCCACGACTTTCCAGGAAGGCAAAAAGCTGATCGGCCAGAGCGATGTTTTGTTGCTGGACCTGGCACTTCCTGACGGCAACGGAATCGAACTGATCAAGCAGGCACGCGCCCGAGGTCTGAACGCGCTCAAGATCATTGTCATCACCATTTTTGCCGACGTGCGCAACGTGGTTCAGGTGATCGAGGCCGGCGCGGACGGCTACCTCCTGAAAGGAGGGGACCTCGGGGACACCGAGCGTGCAATACGCGACGTCGTTGGCGGCGGCGCCCCCATCAGTCCAGCCGTCGCGGGTCATATCCTCGCAAGAGTGCGTGCCAACGCCCCGCTATCGTCGCATGCGCCACCCCTTGGACCGCTGACCGAAAAAGAAACCGAAGTTCTCACAGACCTCGCCCGCGGCTATTCCTACAAGGAAGTAGCGGTTCGGCTCAACATTTCGCACCACACCGTGGCTGATCACGTAAAGGCGATCTATCGCAAACTCGCCGTGAACTCGCGCAGCGAAGCTGTTTTCGAAGCCATGCAAAGCGGCCTGATTGATTTGCGCGGGCACTGATGAGACGTGCACTGCCAGCGTTGAGCCCCGCACAATCCAGAACAATTGCAGCGTTGGCTGCAATCCTGGTCAGTTGGGCATTGCTTCAATGGATCGACATCAGATCGCCCGCAATCGCAGACCTGCAGATGGCGCGACTTGAAATGGCGCCACTCTCGGCACCAGACATCGAACTGGCAGCACGCGCCGAGTACACGTTAAAGGACGAACCATTTCGCCTTGATGGCAACTTTGTGGCGGCCAGGCTGACGTTCCAGGCAGACAACCCCGCTAGCACCGACCTCGCAATCTTCATCCGCCGTGTGCGTGACAACTACGCCGTCTATGTGAACGGAAAATTGGCAAGCCCGGTCGTTGGAGAAATATCTGCTACACCCACACTCGATGGAGCACAGCCTCGGTTGACGAAACTGCTGCCCTCACTGATCGCACCCGGAAAAAATACGGTTCACATCATTTGCGCCCGGAACCTGTCACCGCCATTCCTGAAGGAAGTCTATTTCGGATCCGCATCGCGCCTGGAGCCGGCCTACCGTCACTCGATATTCGTCATGCGCGACATTGCCGAATTTGCGCTCGTCGCCGGCGCAATGGTGATCCTGTTTGCACTCGCGCTCTCCGCGATCATCAGGAACCCCGCTCTCGTGCTGACGATAGCAATCACCCTGTCCTTCTTCATCCTGCGTGAACTTCATACGCTCTGGCTCAACGTTGCGTGGCCGCAACAGTTTCGTGACGCCTATTTGCTGGTCACGGCGACCGCTGTCTGGTCATCCTGCGCTGCTCTCGTGAATGAATGGACCTCCGGTCCAAGGTCACTTCGCTTGGCATTTCCGGCGTTCGGCGGCACAGCCAGCATTCTGATTGCAGTTGCCTATGTCGGTCTGCCGATCGCGATAGCATCCGAGGTAACAGCCGCTATCGAGACACTGGTTGAACTCGTGACATTCGCGTTCATGTCGATCCGGCTGTTTCGATACTATGCAATGGCACCTGCTTCGGCGGTTATCGAGATTTTTTCAGCACTCGTATGCCTGATAATGGCCGTCGCCTCCATCATCACGCAAACCGGAATTTTTCCGGGAATGTCCGACTTCCTCTCCGTTCAAGGCGACGCGTTCGTGCAGTTTGGCGCGCTCTCAATCATAACCTTCATCGCAGCCGGTCTCGCCAGACAGGGCATTGATATCTATCAGATGGCAGCCCTCAACAACGAAACCCTTTCGCGACGGGTGGAAGAAAAAGAGCACCAAATTCAGAAGCACCACGCAAACCTGCAGGTACAGGAAGCAGAGCGCGTCCTGCTTGCTGAACGTGGTCGCATCATGAGCGACGTTCACGACGGCATTGGTTCACAATTGCTGGGTCTTCTCATTCAGGCGCGATCGGGCGCGTCCAAACCTGAAACCCTTGTCGAAGGCCTGCAATCCGCCCTTGACGATCTCTATCTCGTCGTCGACAGCCTTGACACGGTCGAAGGCGCACTCGACACGGCACTGGGCACCTTTCGAACCAGGATAGAGCCAAAGTGCAAAGCCGCCGGAATAAAGCTGAAATGGTCAATCAGCACAGACCATCCTGCAGCGGTAACAAGCCCGACCATTGCGCTCCAGATTTGCCGTATCCTTCAAGAGGCTGCCAGCAATGCCATCCGGCACGGCAAGGCAACCGAATTAAAGTTCGCTCTGACGACCGATCAGAAGCAGTCCGTACTCTGCTTCGATGACAATGGGACCGGGTTCTCCCTGCCCGGTGTCACGGGCAATGGCCGCGGTCTGAACAACATGCGCAAACGCGCCACCGCGATCGGTGCAGACCTTGCCATTGAAAGTTCCAAGGCCGGCACCCGTGTTCGAATTACCTTGCCCGCTTGATCACGCAGCCGACCGCAGCCGCAGGTCCGGCGACAAACCGGCACCCATCAGATCGATGAAGTTATCGGCATAAAACCTGTCGATCGCACGCTGGGGCAGCCCCTGCAGACTGTCATCAAAACGTTTCAATGGATTGCGACCTCCTTCCACGTGGGGAAAATCCGAAGAGAAGAGGCAAACTTCTTCGCCTGTATTGCGGATGATCCAGCCCGTATCTTCATGCGGATACGGCGTGACTCTGACCTGTCGTTTCACAAAATCGCTGGGCTTCATCGAAAGCTTCTGAAGCCGCTCCTCACCCTTCATGAAGGCAGCAGCTCCCGCATCCATGAATCGCATCCAGCTCGGAACCCACGATGCCCCCAGTTCGATGACGCCGATCTTGAGCTGCGGAAATCGGTCCAGCACACCGTCAAGTATCATCGCAGCGAGTGCCAGCATGACAGAGTGCGGGATTGCCATGTAGCTGACCGAAGTGAAGTTTTCTTCCCCGCCATGGAAGTCCTTCACTTTGGGCAAGCCATTGTTGAAATAGTCGGGATTGATCTTCTCTTCGCCACCGACATGGAACACCACTGGAATCCCTGCGTCCTGTGCCATGGCCCACACCGGATCAAAAGCCGTGTGGCTAGTCGAATGTCCCTTGGGGCATCGTGACGGAATCATCAATGCCTTGCAGCCCAGTCCGATCGCTTCGGCAGCGACAGTCCTTGTCTTGTCGAAATCCGCGAGCGGCACATAACCCGTCGCCAGGAACCGCCGGTCCACCGCACAGAAGTCTGTCATCATCCTGTTCTGCGCCGTTGCCAAGGCATAGGCCAGATCAACGTCTCCTGATGCCTCCAGTCCAAAATTGCTGAGGCACCACGTCGTGAATACCAACTGGCTCTTGAAACCCAAAAGGTCCAGCGCCTTTGGCCGGTCTTCCTTTCTAAAGGCACCAAGCGCTTCATAGTTGCGGCGCAACAGGATGTTTTCTGCCGCGGCTGCCTGGAAACTCGGATTGTCCTGCTTCGCCCTCGCTTGCGTCACCCATTTGCCATCCCGGGGCCAGGCCCTGAGCTTTGGCAGGTCATCATAGCGCGCCCGATATTTTGGATCGATAAAGGGATCCAGACAATCAGCAAGCTCCATCAGGTGTGAGTCGGCGTCGTGGATGATGCGGCTCTGGGAATAGCTCATGGCAGGCTCCGGGCAATGTCAGCGAAGCAATGATTGCGCAAGGCTGCGCCACTTGCAACGGGTCACCGCTTGACTGGCTTGGACAGGGGATGTATTAAACCAATTGGTTAAATACAAAAGCAGTGCCATGACCGACCAGCTTTCTGCAACCTTTGCCGCCCTCTCCGATCCGACCAGGCGCGCAATTCTCGCGCGCCTGTTACTGGGCGAGTCTTCCGTTACCGAACTTGCCAAGCCGTTTGACATGAGCATGCCGGCCATCTCCAAACACATCAGGGTACTTGAAAAAGCGCGGCTCATCGAACGTGGCAAGGACGCGCAATGGCGGCCATGTCGCCTCACGACGGCACCACTCAAGGACGCGGCCAGCTGGCTTGACGAGTACCGCCTCCATTGGGAAGCGCGTCTCGATCGGCTTGATGACTATCTCAAACTGATCCAGGCGAGGGAGAAGAAACGTGGCCGCAAGCACTGAATCGGACACCTCCAACCGCGAGATCGTGACCACGCGCACCTATGATGCGCCCCGTGATCTTGTGTGGGCCGCATTCACGAGCGCAGAGCATCTGTCTCACTGGTGGGGCCCGGACGGCTTTCGCATCACGACCCTCGCGATGGATTTCCGGCAGGGAGGATCCTGGCACTTCATTATGCATGGACCCGATGGGACGGACTTTCCGAACTTCATCCGGTACACCGCCATCGATCCGCTGGAACGCATCGCGTTCAATCATGGCGTTGAACCTGACGCGCCTCCACACTTTACCAACACAATCACCTTCGAGAACGATGGCCCCCGCACGCGTGTCATCATGCGCGCCACCTTCCCGACCGCCGAAGCCCGCGACCACGTTGTGCGCGAGTTCAAGGCCATAGAGGGCGGCCAGCAAACACTCGCGCGGCTGACCGAACACCTGAAGCAGACTGCAATTTTGCAGGTCTCCCGCAATTTCAACTTCCAGCCTGAAGTGGTGTTTGACGCATGGCTGAACGCCGACAGCGCAAGGAACTGGTGGTTCAAGACACCAACAGGTCAAATGGTGTCATGCGAAATAGAACCACGCGTGGACGGCAAATTCCGGATCGTTGAACGTCGCGGGGACACGGAGGCCGGCCATTTCGGCCGGTTCCTCGAGCTCAAGCGCCCCAACCGCATCGTGTTCGAGTTTGCAACCGACCGTGAACAGGCCCCAACACGCGTCACGATTGAGATCAGGCCCACTCCAAGCGGCTGCGAACTCACGCTATGGCACGTCATGGACCCGCAATGGGCAATCTTTCTCGAACGCGCGCGGGGCGGTTGGACGATGATCCTGGAGTCCCTGAACACGACGCTCGGGCGTTAGCAGTTGCCGCCCTACACCCGCGTAAATATCGTCTCCAGCGCCGTCAGGTTCATGCCGTGCTTCACGTAGTTGTATGGCGTGAGGTTCACGGACTTGATGAACCGGCGCTGGATCTCGGTGCCAACCGAGCTGTCTTCGCGTGGTACCATGTCGAAATCGAACACGTTGATGCAGGCAAGATCCTGTTCGAACGCCTGCACTGCCTTAAGGCCCGCGCCCGTCATCCAGCTCAGCAACAGGCGGTTCGTTCCTTCATGCGCCACCACGAGCGCTGTGTGCCAGCCGGGTTCTGCCAGCAATCGCTTCAGCGCAGCCACGGCCCGTTCCTGCACCTCGGCAAACGCGTCGCCCCCCATCATGCGCGCACCTGGCTCTCCCGCCTGGTCGAATTCGAACGCCATGCGCGCCGCAAATTCCTCGCGGGTCTTCACTTTCGGAAAATTCTTGCCGCCCTTGATCTCCACAAGCCCAGGCTCGGTGCCGAGCGTCAGGTGACCCGTGTCCCTGTTCTCGGACAGCACGATTTCGGCGGTCTGCCTTGTGCGGGGAAGTCCGGACGACAGCGCCCTGTCGAACCTGATATGCGACAACGCCACGCCGCTCGCCAGCGCCTGCTCGCGCCCCAATGCCGTCAGGGACACGAAGTCTGTCGTTCCGCGCTCGCGCACTTCCGGTGCAAAGTAGTCCACGTGGCCGTGACGCATGAGGTAGATGCGCCTGCGACCCGTCGTCCCCGGCAGCGCCGACATTAGATTGCCCCGGATGATTTCAGGCTTGCGATCTCGCTGCTGGTGAAGCCCCAGTCGCTGAGGATGGCGTCATTGTGCTGGCCCGCGGTCGGTGCGACGCCCTGCACTTCCGCCTTCGTCCGGCTGAAGCGAGGCGCTGGCGCGGGATGCGTCACGCCATCGATTTCAATAAAGGTCTGACGGGCCTTGTTGTGCGGATGGTTCGGTGCTTCATTCAGGGACAGGACAGGCGCGTAACACACGTCGGTGCCTTCCATCAGCTTGTCCCATTGGTCGCGTGTCTTTGTCTTGATGACGGCAGCAATCTTGGCCTTGAGCGACGGCCACTTCGCGCGATCCATCTGCGACTGGAATTCCGGATCCGTGATACTGGTCTTCTCGAGGAGCAACGCATAGAACTGCGGTTCGATCGAGCCAATTGAAACCCACTTGCTGTCCGACGTTTCGTAGGTGTCATAGAAATGGGCGCCGCCATCAAGCAGGTTCTCACCCTTGTTATCGGACCACATCCCCATCGCCTTGAAGCCGTAGAACATGGACATCAGCGATGCCGCGCCGTCAGTCATGGCGCAGTCGACAACCTGTCCCTTACCCGAGCCCCGAGCCTCGAACAGGGCGCATGCCATGCCAAATGCGAGATAGAGCGCACCACCACCAAAGTCGCCGACGAGATTGAGCGGCGGCACCGGCGTTTCACCCTTGCGACCGATTGCGTGAAGAGCGCCCGTGAGCGCGATGTAGTTAATGTCATGACCTGCAGCCTGTGAAAGCGGACCGGTTTGTCCCCATCCTGTCATGCGTCCGTACACAAGTTTCGGATTGGCCTTCAGCGTCACATCCGGTCCCAAACCCAGTTTTTCCATTACTCCTGGTCGAAACCCTTCGAGGAGGGCGTCCGACTGGGCGACTAACTTGAGTGCGGTTTTCACTGCATCCGGATTTTTCAGATCCAGTGCAAGAGAGCGACGCCCACGGCTCGTAATGTCGAATTTGTTGGCTCCACGGCCTCCTTTGCGGTCAATGCGTACAACTTCTGCGCCCATATCGCTCAGCAGCATCGCGCAGAACGGGCCGGGACCGATGCCAGCGAACTCGATCACTTTCACGCCGTGAAGTGGACCCATGACAAAGCCTCCAAATTTGAATAGGAAAATAGGGATACAACAGGGTTTAGTTCATCAAGAACGGACCTGCAAACATTAGATGCGGATGGAGTGGTGGGATGAAGTTGCGTGCCTTGGCAGCGGCTGCTGCGTGCATGAGCACAATAGCGCTGGCGCAGATGACGCCGACCTACGCTGACGGAATGCCCGAACCCGAAGACGGAAACATAAGTCCCGTACCATCAGTCACGGGCGTTCCGGCGCCGGGCGTAACGCAACCACCACCGATCCATGACACGACGCCAGCACCGGTCGTCCCACCGAAACCTCCGGTAGCGGCACCCGTTTCTCAACCGACGCCGGCACCGCCCCCCGCACCGGTGTCTGCACCCGCTCCCGTGTCGGCGCCAGCACCTGTGTCACAGCCAGACCCTGTTACACCTGCACCTGTTACACCTGCACCTGTTACACCTGCACCAGTTCCGCCAGCACCTCTGGCACCAACGCCACAGCAACCGGCAACACCACCTGCCAAAACGGCAACGCCAGCGCCTGTCCCTGCGCCAGCAGCTTCAAAGGCAACGTCGTCAGTGCAGCAGACCGTAATGGCGGTCGAAGGAGTCGAAGTCAGCTATGATGATAAAACATCAACGGCAACAGTTACGGTAACCGGACGAACGCGCACAGGTGGCTGGACGAATTTTGAACTTCGTCCGCTGCAGACCTTCGCTGCAGACCAGAAGTATATGCGCAGCTACACACTGGTTGGTGCCCCACCAAGTGGTTTTGCCACCCAGGTTGAAACATCTATCACGACTACGGTGAGGATTGCTCAGCTTCCCCGCGATGTTAAGACTATTCGCGTGCTAAGCGCGACAACCGAAATGGCACACACATTCCGCTAAATGTGACAGCGGATGCATTGCTGCGAATCTTCGTTGGAGAACATTACCCGAGGACTTGCCCGTCATCCGCGGTAAACAGCGAACCGGTGATGAACGACGCATGTTGTGAACACAGCAGCAGCAGCAATGCATCCAGGTCTTCTTCTTTTCCCAGACGCCGGCGTGGAAAGCTGTTGATCTGCTTTTGACCACCTTCGGTAGCGAACCACTCCGCATTCAGTTCAGTCTTTACGAAACCCGGACACATCGCATTCACCGCAATGTGATGCCGAGCCCATTCTCGCGCCATTCCTTTGGTCATCATTGCAACAGCGGCCTTTGACATGCTGTACGCGACGAGGCCGGGCAGCGGCTTGAGCGCACCGATCGAGGCAATGTTAACAATGCGCCCCTGTATCTTGTGGTGCAGCATGCGCTCGCCAATCGTTTGCGCGACAAAGAACATGCCCTTCACATTCGTGTCCATGATTGTGTCGTAGTCACGCTCGCTCAGACCCACGACACCTGACTGGATATTGAGCCCCGCATTGTTAACGAGAATACTCAGCGGTCCAGCGAGGCGCTCGGCTTCTTCAACGCACGCCTTGATTTGCGCGACATTGGTGACATCAAGTTGCAACGCAACGGCACTGCCGCCGGCCTTCTCGATCTTCTCCTTCACCGCCATTAATCTTTTTTCGCGGCGCCCAGTCAGAACAACTTTTGCACCCGCTGCGCTCAAAATTTCTGCGAAGCGCTCACCAAACCCACTGGTTGCGCCGGTGATAAATGCAGTCTGTCCCGTGAGGTCGAACTTAATATTGCTGGCCATTGGAGTTACTCAAAAAAGGTTGCGGACAATTATCCTTAAACAAGCGCGCGCAATCAGCACACCAAAGAAAACTACTTTCAAGTTGAGCGCATCCATGTCTATCTTATCAACATGCAAATCGACGTCATCTCAGACACAGTCTGTCCCTGGTGCTACATCGGCAAACGCCGGCTCGAAAGTGCATTGCGACTCCGTCCGCAAATGTCGTTCGAAATACGCTGGCGGCCATTTCAGCTCGATCCAGCCATGCCCGCAGAAGGCGTTGATCGCAAGACGCATCTCGAACACAAGTTCGGTTCACTCGAAAAACTCAAACCCGTTCAGCAGGCTCTTGAAGCAGCCGGCCAGGCCGAAGGAATTTCTTTCGCCTTCGACAAGATTGCACGCACGCCCAATACACTGAATTCGCATCGCCTGATCCGCTGGGCGCACTCACTCGGCCTGCAGGATGAAATCGTGGAAGGCCTCTTCCAGGCCTACTTCGAGCAGGGTCGCGATATTGGCCGGGTCAAGGTTCTGGCCGAGATCGGCGACATCGTCGGCATGGACGGCGAACTGGTCGAGGAGCTGCTTAACTCTGACGCCGACATCGAATCCGTGACGCAGCAGGACACCATGGCGCGCAAGTTCGGCGTCCAGGGCGTCCCAAGCTTCCTACTCGGCGGCAAGACACTCATCATGGGCGCGCAGGATGCCGAAGCCCTAGCATCGATGATCGACCAGGTCGTGTCGGACTCCGAAGGCGCTGTCGCTACCGGTTAGCAACAACCGTCACTTCAGACTCAAATTTTTAAGTGAGCGTTGCGACTGGCAATGACAGGCAACACGCACATCTCTGCGCAATCCTCCGAAAACGAACCCGCCGGTCAGTAACGACTTCAGTCATGACACGTACCATCCTCACCCCTCGAAGTTGATTCGAGTGGAGTATCCTCATGACAGCCAAACGTACACGCCGCCGCCATAGTTCGTGGCTTTCATTCCTGGATGCACACCGCCTCAAGGCGTCCCTGGCATCCTTTGCAGCCGTCGCCGGCATGCTGGTCAGCATGGGAATTGTTGACATCAACAAGCTGCCGCCATGGGCGCTTCAGATCCTGCCACAGCTCGGACTGGCGCCCACAATCACGCAGGCTGCAACACCTCCGCTCACACCGTCCGCTGGCACGTCGATCCGAACATGCTTTACGCCCGGCCAGGACTGCACCACCGTCATCGTCCAGACGATCGACACGGCCAGCAGCGAACTGCTCGTTCAGGCCTACGGCTTCACGACGCCTGACATTGCCCAGGCCATCATCCGCGCCAAGGATCGGGGCGTAAGTGTCCAAGTCGTGCTCGACAAGTCCAACGAGGTCTCCAACGACAGCGGCGCAGACATGCTCGTAGCTCACGGCATCACACCCAAGATCGACAGCACCGTCACCATTGCCCATAACAAGGTGATGATCATTGACGGAGCCACAGTCATTACCGGCTCGTTCAACTTTACGGCATCTGCCCAGAAGCGAAACGCCGAGAACGTGCTCATCGTGACAGGTGATCAGGCGCTCGCCGCACAATACCGCCGCAACTTTGAAACCAGGCTTGCGGCATCCAGGCCCTATCTAGGCTTTATTGCCCCATTCATGTGAAGAGCGACGTCCGGCGCCGATGACAGATGGCGCCGGACTTGTCCTGGATCAAGGCCAACGGCCCAAGACTCCAGTCATAAGTGCGGCATGGCTGACAACGCAACACTCTTGGCTGCCCGGGTCCCCCGCTACACCAGTTACCCAACTGCCGTGCAGTTTCATGCTGGCATCGGCAGCAACACCCACCGCCAATGGTTGGGCGGGCTGGATGTCGGCGTGCCGCTGTCCCTCTATTTCCACATTCCGTTCTGCAAGCAGCTGTGCTGGTTTTGCGGCTGCCATACCCATGTCGCCAACACGTACAATCCCGTTCAGGCTTACGTCGAATTGCTGAAGGCCGAAATGGAGATTGCAAGCGCCGCACTGAGCCCTGACCACAAGGTCACGCATATTCACTGGGGTGGCGGCTCACCCACCATCCTGAAACCTTCAGACGTCGAAATCTTGACCGCCCATATCCGCAAGACATTCGCTGTGAGTCCTGAAGCGGAATTTGCAGTCGAGATCGACCCGCGCACGATTACACCCTCTATGGCCACGGCTTTCCAGCATGCAGGCGTGAACCGCGCCAGCCTTGGCGTTCAGGACTGTGACATGACCGTGCTCAAGGCCGTCAACCGCGTTCAGACCATTGAAACGACACGTGATGCTGTCGACATGCTTCGCAAGGCCGGAGTCAACAGACTGAACATTGACCTGATGTACGGCTTGCCCCACCAGACGGTGGATGGAATCCGCAGGACTATCGATGCCGTCATCGAGATGGACCCCGATCGCCTGGCCGTCTTCGGTTACGCTCACCTTCCGTCCTTCAAGGCTCAACAGGGCTTGATCGATGAATCCGCTCTACCAGATGGCACCGAGCGCCTGAAGCAATACGAAGCGGGACGCGCTCACCTGCAGGAGAAAGGCTATGTCGCCATCGGCCTCGATCACTTCGCCAAACCGTCTGACCCGATCGCACAGGCCTTGGCCAACCACACTCTCGCGCGCAACTTCCAAGGCTACACCACTGACGATTCCCCTGCTCTCATCGGCTTCGGCTCGTCCGCCATCAGCGCCCTGCCGCAAGGCTACACACAGAACGCGGTGCAGATGCCGGTTTATCGCAAGGCAATATTGTCCGGCGAGTTCGCAACAGCCCGCGGTGTAACTTTGACCGACGATGACCGACTTCGTCGCGCCATCATCTCGGACCTCATGTGTTACGGAAAAGCCGATCTCACCCGCACTGCAGCACGCTTCGGACATTCGGCAGAGGAGTTTGCACCGGAAATCCGATCTCTTGACAGGCTTAGACAGGAAGGACTCGTGGAACTCGAAGGCCCCGTGGTGAAGGTTGCCAAGGACGCCCACGCCGCGGTGCGTGTTATCTGCGCCGAGTTCGACCGCTATCTCTCGCCAGCGATGAACCGGCACGCAACCGCAGTCTAGCGTTTGCGTTTTGGCTTCGTGAACACGCCCTTGGTTGTGAACTTCTGGGCAGGCCCCGCGTGTTTAAGGCCAGTCCCGGGAGGCTGGATCAGCGGCACAAGCTGGTGCTTGCCCGGTCCGATCAGGTCGGCACGACCCATCACCTTCAGGGCCTCGCGCAACACCGGCCAGTTTTCGGGGTCATGATAACGGAGGAACGCCTTGTGCAACCGGCGCTGCTTCAGACCTGTTGGACTCGACACCGGCTCCGACGCACCACGCCTGATCCCACGCAGCGGATTGAAGCCTGTGTGAAACATTGCCGTGGCGCTGGCCATGGGTGAGGGCAGGAATGTCTGCACCTGATCGGCCCTGAAGCCATTCTTCTTCAGCCACTGGGCAAGCTTCATCATGTCCTCGTCCGTCGTACCCGGATGAGCGGCAATGAAATAGGGAATCAGAAAATACTGCTTGCCGGCCTTCTTCGCTGCCGCGTCGAACATCTCCTTGAAGCGGTCATAGGCACCAATGCCCGGCTTCATCATCTTCGCAAGTGGACCGTCTTCAGTATGCTCCGGCGCGATTTTCAGGTACCCGCCCACATGATGTGTGACTAGTTCCTCGACGTACTCGGGGCTCTCGACGGCCAGGTCATAGCGCACGCCGGACGCAACCATCACCTTCTTGATTCCAGGAATCGTGCGCGCTTTCTGATACAGGCTGATCAGCGCATCGTGGCTGGTATTGAGATTTGGGCAGATGCCCGGATAGACGCATGACGGCCTGCGGCAGGCGGCTTCGATCGCAGGATCCTTGCAAGCCATGCGATACATGTTTGCCGTGGGTCCACCAATGTCCGAGATGACGCCGGTGAAGCCCTTCGTCCTGTCGCGAATGGTGCCAATCTCTTTCAGAACCGACGCTTCGGACCTGTTCTGGATAATCCGGCCCTCATGCTCGGTGATCGAACAGAACGAACAGCCCCCGAAACAGCCCCGCATGATCGTGACCGAGTTCTTGATCATGTCCCACGCGGGGATCTTGGCTTCGCCGTAGGAAGGGTGCGGGCTGCGAGCATAGGGCAGCTCGTAGACGGCATCCATCTCCGGCGTTGTCAGCGGGATGGGCGGCGGCGTCAGCCAGAGTTCCCTGTCCCCGTGTTTCTGCACCAGCGCCCGTGCATTGCCGGGGTTGCTTTCCCGGTGCAGGACCCTCGACGCGCGCGCGTACGCTTCCTTGTCTTCCAGCACCTGCTCCAGCGCCGGCAGGCGCACGACCGACAGGTCTTTGCATTGCTTCGCGCCTTCATCGGCACTGTCGACGTTGTCCGCATGCAGTTCCGCAAAACCTTCGGGCACGCGTGGCCTCATCACAGCCACACCTCGTATGTCGTCGACCTCCGACAGCCTGGCTCCTGAGGCAGCGCGATGCGTGACTTCCACGATGGCGCGCTCCGCGTTGCCAAAAAGCAGGATGTCGGCCTTCGCATCGGCCAGGATCGAGCGACGGACCTTGTCTGACCAATAGTCATAGTGGGCGATGCGCCGGAGTGAGGCCTCGATACCGCCCAACACGATCGGTACGTCCTTGAAGGCTTCACGGCAGCGCTGCGCGTAAACGATACTGCAGCGATCCGGCCGCTTGCCGCCCTCACCGTCCGGCGAATAGCTGTCGTTGTGGCGCAGCCGCCGGTCCGAGGTATAGCGGTTGACCATGGAGTCCATGTTCCCGCCAGTGACGCCGAAGAAAAGCCTTGGCTTGCCCAGCACCTTGAACGGCTCCGCGCTATGCCAGTCCGGCTGCGCAATGATGCCCACGCGAAAGCCCTGCGACTCGATCAGCCGACCAATGATCGCCATGCCGAAGCTGGGGTGGTCGATATAGGCATCGCCCGTCACGATCACGACATCGCATGCATCCCAACCCAATCCATCCATCTCCGCGCGAGACATCGGCAGGAACGGCGCAGGCTTGTGCGGCCTCGCACGCGAGAACAGGGGTAAGGCGGCTTCCATGATGCGAGTGATGTGCACGTGTGGCAGCCTGCGGTCAATCCACCCAGTCGCCGCTGGGACGTGCCGATGATTGAATGGTTATGGCCCCAATGGCGGTCCGGATTTTTCTGAGACAGTGAGACACAGCATGTCTCACTGTTTTTGGCTTTACTCTAGGATTTTCTTCACTCCAGTGAGACACAGACGAGGGGTCTTTTTCCAATCACACGGTTGGCTTCCGATAGATCGATGCCGCCCGATACGAATGCAGCAAGCAGTCCACCACCAGGATCCTACCCTGCGGACGACCTACGACGAGAACATATTAGGAACTTTTGTGCCGCCCCGCAATGCCTACGCGAAATCTTGCCTGCTACGCTCACGGCGGCGCCGATTGTCGATCAAGCCTAACGCGAAACACTGCTTCCGCGGATCCTTGCATACACACTGTCAAACATCCGCATTGATTTCAGCCGCGCCACTTGGCTGGTTTGCACTGTCTCTTCCAGCACAAGCACCGAAGGGCGCGGCTCTGTAAAGTCTGGCCAGGTCGCAAGCCCCGCACCATTCGGATTTCCTGCTTTGATAAAATTGACCCAATAACTCGTCATCTCGTTGGCAAGAACCTGATCAGCCGTGCGCCACGGCCATGCGTACTCACCGAGATTGCCGAACATATACCAGAGCTCCGCAAAGTGACTGGCACCCCAACTCGCGTACACAGTGTTTGCTGGAAAAGACGGCAGATGCGCAAATCGATATGCAAAAACCCGCTGGTGGCCGGCTCCGGAATGCAATCTGGCCCACGCCCACATGTCCCAGCCGAACCGCAAATCGGTTTCAAAATTTATGCGTGCCTGCCGTGCTTCCTGATCTGTTCGATATGTATATTCTGTCAGAAGTTCCGGTGGCAAAGGACCAAACGATGCCGCGATCCCTGACGCAAAATTCGCAGCCGTCACTTCGCTGAAAGTTCCAAATGCCTTTGCTTCTTCGGCATTGCTGCCGATGAGAACAGGCACCGGCTGTTGCCGTCCCGACGCGAACACATCATAGGGCGTTTCCGGCAGCACGTATCTGTCGATCACCGGATGCGCGAGCCCTGCCGCTTCCGGGCGCAACAGTGCGTTGGCGGGCAATGCCCTCAGTGATGCAATGGATGCAACACCAAGCGACTTTGCAAATCTCACTCCGTCCTGCTCGGCGTTTGGTTGCAGGAATTTCGGCGCAAGCTGCACGGGTTCAAAAAAGCCGCCACTCTGGCCTATGGCACCCCTGAATAGCCCTTTTGCAAGCGGCGATGCCATCAGGATGCTCACCGACATCGCGCCCGCTGATTGTCCGGCGATTGTCACCCGGGATGCATCGCCGCCAAAGGAAGCAATGTTCCGTTGCACCCAACGCAATGCCGCAAGCTGATCCATCAAACCATAGTTGCCGGAAGAGTGACTTGGCACCTCGGCTGAAAGGTCGGGATGAGCCAGAAATCCAAGAACGCCCAGGCGATAGGCGATTGTGACAACGACAATGCCGCGCTTTGCGATGGCCGCCCCCGAGTAGAGCGGCATTGCCGTCGACCCGTTTGCAAATCCACCGCCGTGAATCCAGACCAGCACAGGCAGGCGCTCATTGCCGCGCCTGGCCGGTGTCCAGATGTTCAGGTAGAGGCAATCCTCGCTCGTTACCGGAGGGGTTTCACCGGGCATTGAAACCCCGACCTGTTCGCAGGCCGGAGCGAACCCGGTCACCGGCCGGACACCGTTCCAGGGGATCACAGCCTGCGGCGCTCGCCAGCGCAGATCACCCACCGGAGGCGCCGCGAACGGCACCCCCTTGTAGATCACAAGCTCTGCAGTCGTCTCCCCTGCAACCCGCCCGCCTTCGATATCCACATCCGCCTGCACGCCGGAAGTCGCGACCACAAGGACCCACATAAGTGTTGCCATTCGTACGATCCAGCGCATGCACTTCTCCTGTAGAATCCGAAAGCAGAGCCTGCCGCACGGCGATGTGCAAGCCGAGGCCGGTTCCCTGCTACCCATCCCACAAATGGCGCAATTCGTCACAAAATCCGTCCCATCTGGACAGATCGGCATCAATCACAGCAATCTACGCACATGAGCAAGCTGACACCCGTGACACTGGCCCTGGGGCGCGAATTCGGCATCGGATTCCTCTATTGGGCGACATTCCTCCTCATTCTGGAACCCGGCAATCTGCTTCGGGCCGCAGACGCAGGCGCCATGCCGGCATTGGGTAACGAGGCAATTCGTATCCTGGGTGCAAGCACGTTAGGCGCATCATCCACGCCGCTTGTCCTGACCATCATGCGCCACTTCCCGATCGAGGGTCATAGGCTCTGGCGCAACCTCACCATCCACTCGGTCACAAATGCGGGCATCGCCCTCGGCCTGATCGTAGTCTCATGCGTCCTCGCAGCGTGGCTCAAGGTCGGTGATATCAGGCCCGCAAGTGTGGCCCTGCCCGAACATATCGCTTCAAACTGGCTGCTGCTGTTTTTTTGCCTTGGCGCATTGCTGGCGGCCGCGCATGCGATCCGCTTTTTTCAGCAGGCGCGTGAAAGCCAGGCCATCGTCTCTCGTCTGCAAGCGCTTGGCAGGGCGAAAGACCCCGAGCAACCATTCCTGGACCGGGTCGAGGTGAAGGCCCGCGGGGTCGCGACAATGCTTGACATGTCCAGTGTCGACTGGATCGAAACGCAAGGAAATTACCTGGCGCTGCACCTATCCGGGGCGACTCATCTGTTGCGGGAGACCTCGGTTCAAATGGAAGCAAAACTCGACCCCGGCAAATTTGTCCGTACGCATCGACGCACGCTTGTTGCAATCGACCGCATTCGCGAAATCCGAACTCTTTCCAGTGGTGACGCCGAGCTGAAACTCGGCGATGGCACATGCATAAAAGTCAGCCGAGGCTATCGGGAAGGGGTCCGTACCGCGCTCTCGCGGCGCCCGGCTTGTTCAATCGCAGCGTCACCACTCGGGTGAACCTATCGCCTCGCCATTTCGGCAATGATCTCTGGATCACGCATCGGTTGGTAGTCTGACAGGTAGTCAATTTGTTTCAGGTTGCAGGTGATGCTCCAGACCAGGTTCTCGTCGAGCTCATGTTCCGCCGGCAAATGTTCAAGCAACCGCCGATGCAGCAACGCGATCACCTGAACCGCCGGCATGGGCAGGTCAATACCGCGCCAGATCACGACGGACGCCTCGATCCAGTGCGCCTTTGCCTTGTCATCACGCAGTACCGCGATCATTTCGGCAAGCACACACTCCCAGCCATATGTGCCGACAAGCTCCCAGATCGCTTCATCCCTACTGTCCAGACAGTCTTCAGTGTCAAACGTCGCGTCCGCCAGAATCTCCTGAATCTGTTCTCTGGCTTCATCGTCAGCGTCATTCATGTGCGCTCAGGCCCGCGCCTACCCGGAACGTGTGTCCGTCTGGATGCCTCAAATGAAACTCCCTGACACCCCATGACTCATTTGTCGGCGGATGGGTCACGATCATGCCCAGCGACAGCGCGGTCGTGTGCATGACGTCCACTACGTCGGGTGACGCAACCCACCAGCTCATCCACACGCCATCGGTTTCATCATCGCCGGGGAAGCGGGGCATGATGGTACCTCGCGATCCTTGTGCACCTCTACAGAGGAATATCTCAACATCGCCGCTGCGCACACTTCCAAATCCAGGAGCCCCGTCATTCGCGGGCCACGTAAATCCGCGGCCCCATCCCAGCTTTTCAAACCAGTCGATGCTGTCGGTCACACTTGAAACATTGAGAATGGGCGTGATGGCCTGCACACTCATTCAGTCCTCCCAGCATTCCTCGCCAGCAGGACGCAGGCAAGCGCAAGCAAAGCAGGCCCGCCCTGTATGACCAGAATTGACGTTTTGGCGGTCAGCCCTCCGAACACGCCGGCCATCACGACACAAACGAGAAAAAAGACTTGCAGGTCCCGACGATTGGACAAAGCACCCCAGATAAGTCCCGCTGCGAGGAAACCGTTGTAAAGTCCCTGGTTGGCTGCCAGCACAGACGTCACCGACGCAAAATCCGGCGTCATCGCAAAGATGCGCTGCCCTTCCGGCCCATTCCAGAGGAACATCTCCAGCGCCAGAAAGCCGATATGCATCAGCGCAACAATCAGCACCAGTAATCTCGAAAACGGATTCACGCGCGCCTCCTGCTCGTCTCTTCCCAAACCATCTCGACAACACTGATAGTATCCTGAAGCGGTCCTTGACAACAGCAAGCGCCTATGGGGCATTTACGATTACTTCTGGCGTAATTGACCCAGTAACCAACAGGAAGCTAGCTTGACCTGATGTACCCAACGGGAGAATTCACATGACGGCCTTCCGCGTCTGGCTAGCGACAATCTTTGTTGCACTGGCCATCTACACGGCCATGGTGGTTGCGAATTTCGGCTGGAACCTGTTCGCTGTTTTCATCGGGGACATGGCCCGGATGGAATGGCCCGGTCAGTTCAACCTCGACTTCTTGTTCCTTTTGACACTGTCAGGGCTCTGGACCGCGTGGCGCAACGCATTCACTCCTGTGGGAATCGTATTGGCCCTGCTGGCAACTTTTGGCGGTGCCTTGTTCATGAGCGTCTATCTGCTTTTCCTGACTTTCCAGGCCAATGGCGACATCCGCGAAGTTCTGCTGGGCAAGTCCAGGGGATAAACCGCCCCCTCGGGACTAGCTTCTCATCCTTGGAAGCAACTCAAGTGAATTCTTGCCGAATATCGCTTCGCGGCTGACTTCATCGAGCAAACTTGTGGTTTCCAGCTGCTTCAGCAGAAAGTCACACGCCGTCGCCGGCGTGAAAGGATAGTCGCTGCCATAGTGCAGCTTGCTTGCGTCCGCCACCTCAAGCAGTTCGCGCAGCAGGTTTGGAACTGGTGCGCCTGCGAGGTCAAAGTGCAGCTGCCGCAGTGCCTCACGCATAGAGGGTGCGCTTTCTCCGGTTGACGTACGCAACATCGGCGACATCAGTTCGATGCGGTTGACAAGCGCTGGCAACACTGCACCTGCGTGCGGAACAATGACACGCAAGCCCGGATAGCGCTGCAACACGCCTGCCACAACCATGTCAGTCACCGAACGCGTGGTTTCAAACATGAATTCGAGCATCGGCCGTGGATATCTCGCCTGAAGCCGCGGACAGCAGGAACACGCAGGCGAAGTCGGGTGGATGAAGATGACAGCCCGCCTGCGATCAAGTTCGCGATAGAGCAGCTCAAGCCTCGGATCTCCCAGGTAGACGCCGTCGTGGTTCGACTCCAACACCACACCGTCAGCGCCTAGCGTATCCAGCGCGTGGATGGCCTCGGCCACTGCACCATCAATGTCAGGCAAAGGCAGCGTCGCAAAACTGCCGAAGCGATGGGAATGCTTTCGACGGAGCATCGCCGCTTCCTCGTTCACGCGCCTCGCGAGAGCGCGAGCAGCAGCATCATCTCCAAAGTGAACACCCGGCGAGGAAATCGACAGTACGGCCGCACGCACACCCAGCATGTCCATGGTTTTGAGAGCGTCTACGGCATTCCACTCGGGGATGGCAGGCATACCATCAGGTCTGGCATGTCCAGCTGCTTTCAATGCTTCAGCGTAGAAGCCCGGCACAAAGTGTGCATGAACATCGACACGATCAATCGAGCGACCGATTTTTGTTGTCGTCATTGGGCAATTATTGCCTGTGTTTGCATGGACATAACCTGCCGCCAACCATTGCAATCCGGCAATACAGCCGCAATGGCAAAGTTTCGGAAAGACCGGCTCTGATCGCGCCGATGATCAGGCACAGATCTCAGCTTTCGACCGTAAATGTCAGGCCCGCCCGTGTTTCAAGCCGCTTCATGAGTGCTTCGCCCATGGCAGCCGTTGGAGTCCAGCAACCTCCGGGCGTCTGTGCACGATCAACATCTCGTGCAAGACAGATCGCACTCTCGGAGATGATCTTGGAGGTCGAGCCATAACCTGGATCGCGGTCACCCTTGACCGAGCCGCGCAGCATGCGTCCGTCCGGGTACTGGGCAATGAACAGAAGGTCATAGAAGCCCGCATCCCGTTCGGCCCTGGATGGTCCCTCGCCAGGTTTCAAGGGGCGGCCCGTGGAAAAGCCGGCTCCCTGGGCGTTACCCGGCCCCTTGGTCATCATCATCTCGTCATAGACGAAGTCTTTCCCCCAGACATGTCCCAGAAGAAAATTCGAACGGTGAACCGCTTTCGTGTTGATACCGGCCATCATGAACGGCACCACCCAGGAACCTGTGATCTTGTCTTCATATGATGCATTGAGATCCGGCTGCGCCGGCCCCTTGAATCCGGGTGTCAATGCAAACGGATCCATCAGGACAAGCGCAACCGACCGGTCTTTCTTCACAGCTGCAGCTGTCGCCGTTCCCGAAGCCATCGTGCCGCCCGAGAGACCGCCATTGATCGCACGCACCCGGCCACGCACCCGAGGCGCATACTCACCGAATCTCTTTTTCGCTTCCCGTTCGATGAAGTAGACACCAAGGTCAAAGGGGACCGAGTCAAAGCCACATGAAAAGACCAGCCGGGCCCCGGACTGCTTTGCAGCAGCCTCATGCAGACCAATCATTTTGGCGATCCAGTTTGGCTCACCTGTCAGGTCAACATAGTCGGTCCCTTCCGACGCACAGGCAGCAACCAACTCATCACCGTAAAGCTGGTACGGTCCCGCGGTTGTCAGCACAACTCTGGTTCGCGCCGCGAGGGCTTTGAGTGCCGTCACGTCACCGGCGTCTGCCACAAGCAAAGGCGTCGACTTTGGAGCGTTGATAACATCACCAACCTCTGCGAGTTTTGCCTCGCTCCGTCCTGCCATCGCCCATTTGATCCCGCTACCCGAACCAACCAGATATTCAGCAACCAGCCTCCCCGTGTACCCGCTCGCCCCATAAACAACGATATCAAACTCTCGAGACATTGGGCTTCTCCGTTCGGCGCTCCATCAAGCGTCCTGTTCAAATTTTTGTTGGGTCGCCAGCCACGCAACCTGTCGCGAGCCAACCCTGAAGCTCCGGATCAAACGCAGACGCAGCCCGTCCGCGAAACAGCTCAACATCGTCTTCGGACAGAACTTGTCGCCATCGTTCATTTCGGCCTTGGAAAATAAAGCCCTCGTGCCCGCCTTGAAACGATGCGTCTGCAGCAGGCATCAGCTTGCCACCGTCGCGCTTCATGGCTTCAAACGTCGCACTCTGCACCAGACTCGGCCACACCGAATCCGGAGTATGAACCCCGAGGAATTCAGCAACACGCCTCATTTCGCGGTCCAGATCCGCCTTGAGGTCGTTGTAATGCACCATCAGCACGTTTGGCCGGTTGCGAGCCTCCCACCATGTGCGCTCGGTATCAAAAAATGCTTCCGCGGAAAAATCAGGTTCGCGATCTGGTTCCAGACCCATCCATTCCCGGAAGAACGCGCGTGGCTCCACGGCCGCACGCGGATACACGCGTGCGATCGTCTCGTCGTTCTTTCCGGTCTCATCAAGAATATGAGTTCTTTGATAGCGCAGAGTGTGATTGTGCCAAGACATGAAGGCGTCGAGCCCGTCGCGAGCCACATGAATGTAACGAACATCATCACGAAATGGCAGGGCATCAAATGGAAGGTGGCTCTTTAGCGACCGACGGTGCGCTTGCGCTTCGAGCGTCGCATAAAGTGTATCGACTGGAATTGGCGAGCGAAAATCAATCCACGGAGCGATGGCGGTTACGGGGCGAGGTTCCGGTGATTGAAAAATCAGCAGGCTGACAATTTGCTGGGCCCAGGTCGTTCCGCACTTTGGAAAGGTACAGACAATGACATCACCCGGCCGCGATCGATAGCCTTCCCACCGCCGACTGTCCATGTGCCAGGTTCTGCAAATCCGCAATGGTGTGGATGTGTTCATGGAGCGACACTAGAACACCAGTTTCCAAAGGGCAAACCGCAGGAACATGCAGATCGACCTACATCGCCAACACCTGGTAATCAATCCGCGTCCGCGTAGGCCTTCACGAGATCCGTAAGAAAATCGCGACCAACGAAAACAGATCGCACGCTGCGCCGTTCGTTCAACCCATGTGCCCCGTTGCCATCCGGATCGCCCCATCCCCCCGGTGCTCCATAGACAGGAATGCCGATCGCTTCCAGAAACACCCCGTCGGTCGCACCGGTCGACATTGCAGGCACCAGCGGCACACCCGGAAAGTATTTCGCCACCAACTGCTCTGCAGGACCAATCACCTTGGGATCCAGGGGCGGCGGCACTGCAATCGGACGGATCGGTGGGTTGGCCGCAATCTTGACACCCGGATCCCCAACAACATCCGCCAGCGTTGCAAGAGTGCCATCGACAGTTTCGCCCGGAAAAATCCTGCAGTTGACATTTGCGGTTGCGCGCTGAGGCAACGCATTTTCAGCGTGCCCGCCGTCTACCAGCGTTGCGACACAAGTCGTGCGCAGCATGCTGTGGAACGACGCGTCTTTTGAAACAATTGCCTCGGCGCCTGTGTCTTCGGGATTCTGAGAAAGCGCAACCATGGCCCGTCCCGTTTCGTCATTACGCACAGCACCGGACTTCGCGAAATAGGCACGCGTTGTGTCCGTCATCTTCATCGGAAATTCGTGGTCTCTGATTTTTATGATGGCCTGAGCCAGCTGGTATATTGCGTTGTCGCGCACGGGGCGTGAACTGTGTCCACCCGGATTTGTCGTCTCGAGTAGAAAATTCTGGGCCGCCTTTTCACCAACTTGCATCGTCTGCACAACAACTTTTCCATGGCCGTCGCTGCGCCCGCCACCACCCTCGTTAAGTGCGAATTCGGCCATGACTGCGTCAGGTCGGTTCTGGGCGAGCCAGTTTGCTCCATTCAGTGCAAATGTCGTTTCCTCGCCACATGTCAGCGCCAGCTTGATCGAACGTTTTGGCCTGTAGCCATCCTTCTTGAATCGCATCAGGGCATCTACCCAAGTCGCCGCCATGGCCTTCATGTCCGAGGTTCCACGCGCGTAGAAATAGTTGTCTTCTTCAATCAGCTTGAAGGGATCTCGTGTCCAGTCTTCACGCTTTGCTTCAACCACATCGAGATGCCCGAGCAACAA
Source organism: Micropepsaceae bacterium (assembly GCA_040080835.1). Classification (GTDB taxonomy): domain Bacteria; phylum Pseudomonadota; class Alphaproteobacteria; order Micropepsales; family Micropepsaceae; genus SZUA-430. The sequence goes on from JBEBHP010000002.1 coordinate 346,240, forward strand.
TATTGCCCTGGCCCCTTTCGATCTGCCGCGCAGTATCGCCGTCAATCCGCCTTCCCTCGGGTGTTTCGGATCCCAGAACACGGTAACATCTTTCGCTGGATACCCTGCCTGTCGCAGATGTCCGGCAATTTTTTTTGCGGCAAGCGTACAACTGCCCGACGACAAGGTCGTGTTGGTCTCAACCAGCTCCTTGTACAGCGCCTTGAACCGGGTCTGATCAGGTCTCAACGGCCCCATCGGCAAGTCGTCGCTCGACGCCACGCAGGGTATCGCCATCGACAATCCCAGAAGTCCCGAAATGAAAACCCCTGACTTCATGGTCCGGTTCCGCCGCTCGTGTGAGAATCCTGTTGCTTCTGCTATACGACAATCATCGAGGGCGCAAAAGCCAGACCAGCAAAGTACGTTCATGCGCAACCAAGGAGAACCTCAATGCTCCACAGGCTTCCGTCACTGTTCAGGATCATCGCGCTGACGGCTTGCTCATTTCTTGCGGCATCGACCAACTCTTGGGGCGCATCGCTCAAACCCGAACCCCGATGTGAACAGTTGGCTTCCCGAACGATTTCCTTCACGGATGCGAAAGCCAAGGATGTACTTGAGATTACCGCTTCAGGCATCGACTGTGCGAAGGCAGTGGTTACCATATCGATCCGGCGGCAGGATGGCCTACCCGTCGCAGCATTTGCCACCCCGCTGGCCTGGCTGAATGAACCCCTTACACAGTCAGGAAAAACGACGCCTGAAGCTCTTGATACCTTCTTGCATGTCTATGTTAGCGACGCTCAGCTCGACATTGGGGCCTCGACACTGCCCCAATGGAAGCGAAGCGAGCAAACTCCCGGTTTCGAGCAGGGCCTGGAGCTCACGAGTCCGCTCGATCGGAAAACCTATGCAAGGCTGAGAAAGGCAAAACCCAACATGCTGTGCCTGCAAAATGCGCGCGAGACGAGTGTCTGCTATGTCTGGGACACAGAGAGCAATCGGGCGGAAATCGTTTTGCAGCACTGATCGACCCAGGCAACCGCTACACTTTCTTGTCGCGACAGAACGGATATAGTGACACGACAAGTGCGTCGATCCCTGAAACGTTTTAAGGACATTCCCATGTTCGCAACCATCATGCGTGTCATTCTGGGCATACTCGGCGCGCTTGCGCTTTTTGTTGCGGTCAACGCATTCTTGAACCCCGACAGTGTGGCAACTCAACTCGGCTTGTCGTTGATGGGAAATCTGGGAATTTCGACGTTTCGTGGTGACATCGGGGGTCTGTTCGCGGGTTCCGGCCTGTTCATGTTTGCCGCAGCAATACGAGGCAATCGCCTTTATCTCGCGCCGCCGCTGCTTTATCTCGGCATCGCACTTGCGGCGCGCACGGCCACTGCGATGCAGGTCGGTTTCCTCCCCGAACTTATTCCGCCAATGACTGTTGAGGCCGTCGCAACAGTCATTCTGACACTCGGCTACACAAGCATTGGCAGAAGCGAGTAAGGCTGCAGCGTACCTACCCATTCCGGTCAGACATTCCACATTTCGCATCTTGGCGCGAATGAAGTGAACAGAAAATTCTCCAATCTGGCGAGCATCATGTGCCCATTTCCCCTCTTTCCGTTCGAGGTTGGCTTTCCAGGCTCGCAACTCAGGCAAACAGCTGATTAACCTTGTTTTTCCCGCAAATCTTAAATTCTCCATCTTGCGTGTCGTCCCTGCACTCCACATCGCAGACGCAACATGACAATGTGGAACGCAGCGATCATTTTGTGTAATTGCAGATGCGCTTGTGGGGGGCGTGACTGTGGCCGAAGGGGCACCATTTCCGGCGGAAAACTTCGTTTCCGAAGGACTGCTGAAATTATCAGGATCCGACGCCTTGGGCCCAAATCCCTGGACCCGGGAGAAGCCGGTTGCGTCCGATTTCAACCTGACAGACGGTGACTTCGCTGACGGAAAAATTGAAGAGGACCAGGAAGCATCTCGCTCGGAGCTCGTTGAGTTTCCCTGGCGGCTGACATCCGCGTTTCTGCTGCCGGTTTGCGCGGTCGTCGCGCTTTATGCCTACCAGGTCGGAAACTTCGCGTTCCTGGACCCGGCAAACTTCGGCCGGACCGACATTTTACCCCCGATGTTCTGGATCACCTATCTGGGCGCTTCGCTGGCAATCGCGGCACTCGCCGCTCATGCCCAGACGCTGGTGCACGTTCGCGCGTCCAGGAAGCATGACAAATGCAACAAGGTCGTAAAACAGAAACAGGCATTCGCCGCAGCGAAAGACGAATGGTATAACGACCTCAAGG
>JBEBHP010000039.1:0-6670 GCA_040080835.1 Micropepsaceae bacterium
CAAAATCCGGAAATACCCCCAACGCAGGGTGGAGCAGCCCGGTAGCTCGTCAGGCTCATAACCTGAAGGTCATAGGTTCAAATCCTATCCCTGCACCCATATAAAACGCCGTCAGCTCAATGAGTTGACGGTATTTTGCTTTTGAGCTTCTTTGAGCGCAGAAACCAAAAGCTACCACATAGCTACCACGAGAAATGCAACGCGCGTCCCCGCCATGCCGACACACGCCTGGATGCGACCTCTTGCTGTATCGGTGTGGATATTTGACCGGATTGAGCCGCGTCGTGGCCATGGCCCGGCATCAACCGGAATACACACAGCACCCTACGTGGGCAGCTTCTGCCCTATGGTAGACACCTCACCATGGTCCGCAAGTGCGGGAGGCCCACCGAGTTCCATACGATGGATTTTGCCACCGGCCAGCATCACGGCGCGGGATGCACGGCGGATCGTCTCGGGTCGGTGTGCAATAACGATGCGCGTGATCTTCAATTCGGAAATCGCAGCACTGACACGCGCTTCCAACTCAATGTCCAGATGCGCGGTACCCTCATCCAACACCAATATCCTGGGCTGGCGGTAAAGCGCGCGTGCCAACAACACCCGCTGCTTTTGCCCGCCGGATAACGCCGCCCCCATGTCGCCGATAAGCGTTTCATAGCGCATCGGCATGCGCACGATCTCGTCGTGGATGGCGGCAGACTTGGCGCAGCTTTCCACCCGGCCCATGTCAGGTTTGGCATCGAACAGCGCGATATTGTCGGCAAGCGACCCCGCAAACAACTGGTCGTCCTGCATCACAGCGGCAACCTGTCGGCGATAGCGCGTCAGGCCGAACTTCATCAATGGTTCGCCGTCGACGAGCATCCCGCCACTCTCCGGCTCCATCAATCCCAAGAGGATTTTGACCAAAGTCGACTTTCCGCCTGCCGATGGACCGGTGATCGCCAGATGCTCACCCGGTTCGATATTCAGGCTAAGTCCGTCCAAGACAAACGGCTCACTCGGCGCATAGCGGAACTTGAGATCAGAGAGCGAAATCGCACCCGCAAATTCACCATCCTGCTCCTCAATTGCGCGTGTCTCGAACCCGCGATCATGGTCGGTCAACGCGATATCGGCGAGACGATCCAGATGAAGGCTCAGCATCCGAAACTCGATCCAACGGTCCGCCAGCGCCAGAGCACGGGTCACGAATTGCTGCTTATAGGTCAGGAACGCATAGACCATCCCCACCGAAAATCCGCCGGCAAATACCGACCGCGCCGCAATATAGATTGTCAGAATACCCTCAAGCCCGAACAAAATGTCGTTCACCAGCTGCAATGAAATCGACAACCGTCCCATCGACAATTTTGCATTGGCGGTATCAGCCATGGTGTTCTGCCACAGCGCATGTCGGTCGCTCTCGGCATTCGCCAGGCGCAAGGCGGTGACGCCGCGAACCGTTTCGATCAGATAACTGTCCTGCTTGGCTTGTGCGACGATGGCCTCGGTCGTGCGCGCTTTCATCACCGGAAAGAACACCGCCCGCGCTGCCAAAGCCAAACCCACAGCCGCTGTCGCAATCAAACCCAGCACGGGGCTGTAGAAGAACATTAAAATCAGCGTGACCAGCGCCATCAACCCGTCAATGATCGCACCGACAATGCCGGTGGTCAGTGCCGTCTGGATGGGAATGATCGACCCAAAGCGGGAAATAATATCGCCCGCGTGCCGCTTCTCGAAGTAGGGAATAGGAAGCTTCAGCAAATGCCGCGCCAGATTGGCCGCCATCTGAAACCCCATCAAACTGCCGACGGTCAACAGCAATCGCTGCCTCAAAGCGCCTGCCGCCGCATTGATCAACGCGAACAGACCAAAACCGACAGCGAGAACGGCGAGCAGATCAAAGTCAAACCGTGGCAATATATCGTCGATAACGATCTGCAAATAAAACGGACTGGCGATCACGAACGCCTGCAACAACAGGCTCAAGAATGCGGTCTGCGTCAATGCCGGACCAAGGCCCTCAATCCGCGTCCACAACTGCCTGATGCGCAATGGTTCGCGCAGGTCGACGGTCTTGAAGACCGACGTCGGCCGCAGCTCAAGAGCCACACCAGTGAAGGCGCGAGAAAACTCTTCCGCGCCAACAACTCTCTCACCCCGCGCCGGATCGGATATGAAAAATTTCGACCCAGAAACCTTGGTCAGCACGACGAAATGGTTCATCTGCCAATGCAAAATCGCAGGAAGATGAAGCTGGGGCGCATGCGCAAGATCAAGCCGCAGCGCACGGCCCGCAAGGCCCAATTGATCGGCCATACCGATCAGGGTCTTCAGTGTCATGCCCTTCAGCGACAGACTGAACTGCCGCCGCAAGCCATTCAAATCACACTTCAAGCCATGATAGTTGGCAACCATCGCCAACGCTGCCAGGCCGCACTCCGCAGCCTCCGTCTGCAGAACCAAGGGAACGCGCTTGCCCCCGGTCAGATTAAGCAAGTCGGGGCCAAACTTCATGTGCGCCCGCGCACTGCGTAGAGCGGCTCGAAGATCCAGGCAAAGATCGAGCGCTCCTCAAGCAGGACATTCGCCTTCAACGTCATACCGGGCTTGAGCGAGACCTTATCGCCGAACGCCATCACCGTGGTGTTGGCCAATGCAACGCGCACCACATAGACGGGTTCGCCAAACACTTGCGGTGTCGCGGCGTCACCCGGTGCAATCGAGCTTTGCGACATCTGCACAATACTGCCGGTGCCCGACCCGAATCGCTGATAGGGAAAGGCGTCATAGAGTAGGCGCACTTGCTGGCCATTCTTGATAAAGGCCGAAGCGCTGGTCGGCACAAAAAGTTCGGCTTCCAATGCGGCCCCGTCCGGCACAATTACCATCAGCGGCTTTGCCGCATCGACGGCATAGCCTTTGCGCACGTTCAGATTGGCAATGCGCCCGGAAATAGGCGCTACCAGTGAATAGCGTTGCCGTGCCTCGATCTCGGTTCGCCGTTGTGAAAGTTCAGCGCGGGCGGATTCCAACCGGGCTATCTCGGTCTCTAGATCGACCGGCAATCGCAACAAATCGGACTGCGCCGAGGCAAGGCGAGAGGCCAGTGCCACACGCTGCTGGCGCAAATTAGACTCGTCACGCGCTTGTTCGCTCCACACTGTGCGGCGGTTGCGGACTTCGCGCCCGGTTGCAAAACCCTTGCCGGTCAACGCCTCCGCCGCTTCAACATCGCGCCAACTCGCCTCAACAATTGCGGATTGGCGCTTGAGTTGCAGATCGATCTCGGCGCGTTCTTTCTCAAGACCCGCGATCAATTCCCTTTGCCTCAGAACCTCGCCTTGGCCACGTGTGCGTGCGAGTTCGATCTGGGTTTCAAGCCGTTGGTGTTGCACGTTGACAAATGTCAGTAGCGCCGCCTCGGGCGTTTCGCCTAACGACGGTTGAGATTGCTCGACACGGATGTTGGCAACCACAGCACCCGCCTTGACGAAATCTCCTTCCCGAAACGGCAATTCATCAAGCGTACCCGCCCGGCCAGCACGCAGCTGAACCAAACCCTCCGAAGTCGTCAGCCAGCCCGGTACCTGCTGAATGCGTGCAAACGACCAGAAAAGGGTCGAGGTCAAGAATGGGATGACGACCAAGGGTAGAAGATACCCGGCATAAACAAAAACACTGCCGTCGCGCAGCACGACATCGCCTTCAAGCCGCGTGCGCGCCGAAATAATCGCTTCCTGCCGGAACAATGCACTCATAGAATAAACTCAGATAAAATCAATGACGCCAGCGTCATGTTTGAGTACACACACACACACACACTCTCTCTCTCTCTCTCTCTCTCTCTCTCTCTTTCGCTCTATTGTCTAAGCTGTTGACTCAAAAATGGAAAGCGCGTTAGCGTCAGTAAGCATGTTATGGTGCATGCGGAGGGTAAAACAGAGCGCATGGGGCAGAACGGTGACGGATCGAGCAGCGCAGCGCTGAAGTCAACCGCACCAAACCCGCCGAATTGCGCTAACTTGGGAGAAACAAATGCGTGAATTAACCGAAGCTGAATTAAACGATATTGTCGGCGGCAATCAGGCCGAAGGCGGCGGAGCGATCATTGCGACAGCGGGTATTGCGCTGATGATAGTGGGTTCGCCTGTTGCGGTTCCTCTTGTGGCAGTCGCAATTCTTGGAGTGGCTTGTGGTGTTGCCATTGGGATGGCAATGGACAACTGACATCGATCAGAAATTGAGTTGGTAGTATTTGACCCTCCGGGAGCAAATGAGAGGTTTACACCCGGAGGGTCAGTAGGGAGTTTGAAATGAACAAGAACGGTGAGTTGCAACACATATTTTATTGGACCCTTCTCGCAGTCGCGATGCTGCCATTCTTCGCTATTATTACGCAGGTTACACTCAAGAAAATCTTCGGAATAGAGATTGCGATATTCGATGTTCGGTTATTTTTTGTAACGGCATTGTGCGCAATTATTATGACGGGCGTGAGATTTGGCGGGAATCAGTGAATCAAGAAAAGGAAACCAGAGGAATCTGTGGGTGCGCTAGAGCCACAGCTGCCCAACCAGAATTCCTTTACAACATGACCAGGCATCTGGTCAGAATTGGCATGGATGCACTTGGCAAGTGGGAGCACGTGAACGTAATAGAGTGACATAGTTAGTGATGGCGAGGGGCCAGGGCAAGATAAAAGCACTGGCGCCACGGGCCGCCTAAGTCGTTGGCTGCACATCCAAATTGATAGCGCCAGAGTTTTTAAACTGTCACTGAGTTAGCGCTAACGCCCAAATCCGCCGTTTGCAACTGTTTGGCGAGACGGCAACGCCGTCACATGCTCGATCTCGAGGTTACACTCAAGACACTGATGCCCATTCGACGACGTCGCCAAGATGCCAGGCGCGGCGACGCACCGTCAAGCCCGCGCACTCGTTCCTCATGCGCCCTTACGGCTCCGCTACGCTCCGGGGCATTGACAGCGCGTCTCCGGCCCGGCTGCTGGTCAATATGCGCTGCCGCGCACGGAAAGCGACAAGGGCCGCTTTCAGGATTGAAAGTGGGGCAGGTGATCGGCGACTGTCTTGCAAGGTTCCGCCTCCGCTGTCCACGTCCAATCTCGCCATTCCGAACACCGTGCGCTACTCGGCAGCGACCAAGGCAGGCCCGGTTGCGGCATCTGCTATCGCCGCCGTTTGGCTTGAAGTGATTACCGGTTTGAGTTGGCGCGGCTTTGCAACGTGCTTGGTCCTCAGCTTCTTTCCCCGCATCGCAGCACCGATGGTATCGGACACCAGACCGGCGGCAGCCTTGATTGGATCATTGGCCAGATGCGCATAGCGTGCGGTGGTCTGCACCTGGGTGTGCCCGAGCAGCTTGCCGATCATCGGCAAGCCTTCGCCCAGGGCAAGGGCTCCGCTCGCGTAGGAATGGCGTAGATCATGAATGCGCAAGGCATCGAGCTTTGCCCTTTTGCGAATGCGTTGCCACGGATGCTGCAAGTCGGTCAGTCGGCAGCCCGGCTTGCGGCCGGTGATGACAAAGGGATTGTCGTCCAGTTTCTTGATCCGCTTAAGAACCAAAGCAGCCGCTTTCCCAAGATGGACGACCTTGGCCCCGGTTTTTGAGTCGGGCAGGCGCAGTTCGCGGTTCTTGAGATCCACGTGCGCCCACTGGAGGGTCATGATCTCGCCCAGACGGCAGCCGGTCAGCATCAGGAGCCGGATGGCATCAACCGCCGACTGGGTTTCCGAGCCGTCTGCTTCGACTTCTCGCAGCACCTGGCCGAGGGCTGCAAACTCCGCCGAAGAGAGGAAGCGCTCACGCTTGTGCTCGGGGTATTTCTTGACATGCAGGCACGGGTTGCTGCCATCAGGGCGTAGGCCCCAAACTTCGGCCAAATTAAACATCTTCGACAGCACGCCGAGGGTACGATTGGCTTGATAAGGGATGTGCCTCAGACCGTGGTGCAGTTCGGAAATATCCTTGCGCTCGATATCCGTCGTGTTGCGGGTGCCGATCTTGGGGTTGATAAAGAGCTCGACCGAGCGCTTGTATTCGGTCTGGGTGCGGGGCTTGCACCTCACTGTGACATGCTCCTTTAAAAAACGTTCGCCCAAACCTCTGACGGTGGGCGCCCGTCGCGCCCGGTCGTGGTCCTTGGCGGGATCGCGTCCGCCCTTCGCCTCGGATAGAATCTCGAACGCGCGAATACGGGCCTTCTCCTGGGTGACCGGGTTGTGCGTGCCAATCGTGATAAACCTCTGACGTCCCTTGATCCGGCATTTGACGATGTAAACTTTCCGTCCGCTCGGCCAGATACGCAGACCAAAACCCTTGAGCTCGTCGTCCCACAGGCTGCAGGCCTTGGCACCTGCACAGGCCTGATCCACGACACGTTTGGTGAGTCTCGTCATCCCTATTCCCTCTGCTGCTCTGACACGCCAGTCCAACCTGAAAGTCGCTGCAGCTACCACATAGCTACCACGCGAGAGAAAGTCAGAGCGCAAGTGAAGATATCCAGATGTAGGATGATGTCAAAAATAACTTATGAAATTCAATGTGTTATGGTACGTCGTGCGGCAGGGTCGAATTTTGGCGAAAGTCGTCGTAGCATGGTTTACCTATCTCATAACCTGAAGGTCATAGGTTCAAATCCTATCCCTGCACCCAACTT
>JBEBHP010000014.1:0-114437 GCA_040080835.1 Micropepsaceae bacterium
GGATTGGGTTGCTCTTTGCAATTGCTGCAGTTGCGACTGTTGTGGTGAAGCTGCTTCATGGCTTGCCGGAACGCCTTCCAACTCAGGCGTTGCAGGCAATTGAGAACTTAGAAGTAGCGCAGGAAATTCGCCCTTTCTGCGTTCCATTGTCCAAGTCAAAAGGAGCGCCATGTCAGTTCGGCCTGATGGGTCACTCGGACTTTGTCATCGTGGGAGACTCTCATGCAGCAGCTCTTGCTCCAGAGCTAGCAGATGAGTTGCTAAAGCGAGCTGGTGTTGAAGGAATAACGTCTCTTTCGAGTAATGGATGCGCGTTCCTTCACAACGCAATTGTTGAGGGATATCAAGCTGCACAGTGCCAGAGGAAGAACGAAGAGGTTTTGGCGCAAGTAAAAAAGTGGCACCCTCGCGCTTTGATACTGATCGCAAGATGGGCCAATTTGGATTCGGATGTTCGTGCACCGGGCGATGGGGAGACGTCCAAAAGGTTGTATTCGACGATCAATGCAAAGCGGCAAATAACTTTGGCGGACGCGCTAATTCAGACAATCGAACAAATGAAGCAAGCGGGAATAAAGGTCATTATCGTTGGGCCTGTTCCCGAAATTGACTTCGATGTACCTCAAGCGCTGGTTCGCATGCGTTGGTATGGGGTTCCTGTACCAGTCACCGAACTCAACGGTTTCATGCGTAGGCAAAGACGTGTACTCGCGTCATTGGCGTGGACGCACCGGATTACGGGTGTGCCCGTTGTGTATCCACACTTGATACTTTGCAGCAAACAAGCGTGCACCACGACGATCAAAAACACGCCTCTGTATTTTGACGATGATCATTTGAGTGCTATCGGTTCAAAACTCGTTGCGCCTGCAATCGCCAAAGCGGCAGACGCAATTTTGAACAGATCGCGACAGCACTAAACAGAGGTGCCTCTGCTGTGGCATCGCTGCTACTCCGTCAACCGGTAGCCAACGCCTGGTTCCGTCTCGATGAGCGGGTCCTCGCGAGTTGCGTGGAGTTTGCGGCGCAGCTGTCCTATGTAGACGCGCAGGTACTCAGTGTCGGAGACGTGTGCCGGTCCCCACACTTCGGCCAGTATCTGTCGCTGCGTCAGGACTTTGCCGGCATGCTTCACAAACAGGCGAAGCAGGTCGAACTCCTTCGGCGTGAGATGGATCGTCTCGTCGCCGCGCTTTACCTGGCGGCGCGGAATGTCGACGGTGAGGTCCTTCATGCGGAATACTGGTGCTTCACCCTGCTGGCGCAGGCGGTGACGCATGGCCGCGCGCAGGCGGGCGAGCATTTCGTCCATGCCGAACGGTTTGTTGACGTAGTCATCAGCGCCCAAGTCAAGCGCCTGGACCTTTTCCGACTCGCGCTCGCGTGCTGACAGGATGATCACTGGTGTCTCGCGTTCCCGTCGAATGGCGACGAGCACGTCCTTGCCGTCGCAGTCCGGCAAGCCAAGGTCGAGAACAATGACATCCGGTGATTTGCTGGCGGCGAGGTTGATACCGTCCGCACCGGTCCTTGCCTCGATCACATCAAAGCCATTGGCAACAAGGCTTGTGCGAAGGAACCGAAGGATCTGCGGCTCATCATCAATCACAAGGATCAGCGGGCTGCGCTCACTCATGACTCACTCCGGCTCAATCGCGTCGCTCACTTCCCGCGGCGGCTGGAGTTCAACCGGAAACTCGATAACGAACGCCGCGCCTCGTCCGTCATGCACAGGGCTCTGCACCGTGATCGTTCCGCCCATCGCTTCAACAAAACCCTTGCAGATTGACAGCCCCAGGCCACTGCCTGCGGGCTTGGAATCTCCCCGCTGGACGCGGAAGAACCGGTCGAACAGCCGGTCCAGATAATCAGACGGTATGCCGACGCCATCGTCAATGACCCTGAATACGATCTTGCCGCCTTCCAGATGTGCGCAAGCCGAAACAATCTGCGCGCCCTCACCGTGCTTGAGCGCATTGTCCAGCAGATTCACCAATACAGTTTCCAGCAGCATGAAATCAGTGCGCAGGAGGGGGACATGCGGACCCAGGCGCGTATCTATCGCGATGCCGTGGGCCCGCGGGGCGACCCGCGACGCGGCGGCATCGAGCACTTCGCCGGGATCGAGCCACTCGCGCCGCGGCTTCAGGTCGCCAGCCTCAAGCCGCGACATGTTCAGAAGATTTGTCACGTACTGGTCGAGCCGTTTCGTCTCTTCTTCAATGGCGAGCAGCAACTCGGTACGGGCATCAGGCAGCAACTTCTCGCCGCTCTGACGGAGCGTTGATGCAGAGCCGAGAATGGTCGTCAGGGGCGTGCGCAAGTCATGCGAAACCGATGACATCAGGGCCGTTCGCAGCCTGTCGGTTGCGGTCATTGCCTCAACGCGTGCGGCTTCGGCGGCAAAGCGTAGGCGGTCGATGGCAACAGCCGACTGGTCCAGAATGGAATCCAGCGTCTTGAGGACATCCTGCGGCAGGGCGCGGTCAGCCTTTTGCTGACGCAGGCCGAGCACACCGACGGTCCGGTCCTGCGTCCTGACGGGCCGGAAGTGCCAGTCGGCAGCGGGAAGCGTCGAGGTGCCATGTCCCGCCGGTTCACCGTGCTTGATGCACCAGCGCGCGGCAGCCATCGCTGCCGCATCCAGCATGTCTTCTGGCGGCCAGGCGTATCGGATCTCGAGATCGGCTGGTCCCGGCAACAGCGCCATTGAAGGCAGCGCCGTCAGACGGTGTGCCTGAAGCACGATCGCATGCAACAGCGTGTCAGGCGTTGCCGAGGCACTGAGCCTGCGGGAAAAGTCGAACAGGGTCTGCAGGGCCGACACACGTGTTTGCGCCGACCGCGCCTGGTCACGCACGCGGCCCGCCAGCATTCCCGTCACCGTCGCGATGACCAGGAAAATGCACAGCGTCAGGAGCTCGCTCCAGGAGGAAACAGAAAATGTGTAGTACGGCTCAATGAAGAAGAAATTCCACACCGGAAACGCAAGCAGCGCCGTGGCGACTCCGGCGCGCATTCCATACAGGACCGAACCCACGAAGACCGCTGTGAGAAACAGCACAGCCATGTTGGGCATTGTCGAGAACACAGAAATTGCAAAACCCAGTCCTACCACGACTGATATGCTCAGGAAGACGTAAGCCCAACCACGCCATTCGAGCGGTATGCCAGGCAATCGCAGTCCGGCCGACCGTCCGGCTGAAGGTTCAGGCACAACGACGTGCACAGGAATACCCTCGGAGCGACGGATCAATTCACTGGCCAGAGAACGGCGCAGCAACTGGCGAACCATGCCTTCGCGTGATCGACCGATGACGATTTGCGTGACGTTGTTGCGACGCGCATATGCCAGCAACTCGCCTGGAAGGTCCTCTCCAACCATCCGCTCGACGCGGGCGTTGAGCTGCTCTGCCAGCTTCATCGCTTCCTCGACACTTTGATGCTGCGTTGCATCCAGAGGCCTTGAGTCCGACCGCTCGACATGAACGGCAATCCAGGGTGCTCCGATCTGATCGGCGAGCCGTCGGCCCGCGCGCAGCACGCTTGGTGCGGTGCTGTCCGCGCCGATGCAAACCATGATGCGCTCGCCGGCAGGCCACGGTCCTTCGATCGCGTGGGCGCGCATGTATCCAACCATTTGCTGGTCGACACGATCAGCGGTGTGGCGGAGCGCGAGTTCGCGCAAGGCGCTCAGGTTGCCTGGCTTGAAATAGCTTTCGAGCGCGCGACCGGCAAGTTCGCCCGCATAGACTTTACCCTCCCTGAGACGGCCCGTCAGTTCTTCCGGCGTCAGGTCGATGAGTTCGACCTCATCGGCCTTCTCCAGCACCTGGTCAGGTATTGTTTCGCGCACGCGAACGCCAGTGATGCGGGCCACGACATCGTTCAGGCCGTCAAGGTGCTGAATATTCAACGTCGTGTGGACGTCCACACCCGCGCGCAGCAGTTCTTCAATATCCTGCCATCGCTTTGGATGGCGGCTGTCGGGCACGTTGGTGTGGGCATACTCGTCGACAATCAGCAGCTTGGGTCGGCGGGTCAGTGCTGCGTCCAGGTCAAACTCGCTCAGCGTCTGCCCACGATAGGCATGGGACTTTCGTGGCAGAATCTCGAACCCCTGAAGCAGGACCTGCGTGTCCTGGCGCCCGTGGGTCTCAATGAGGCCGATAACGACATCAGCGCCCCGGTCCCGGACGCGTCGGGCACCCTCGAGCATTGCGTATGTCTTCCCGACACCCGGCGCCATGCCGAGATAGACCTTGAGACGGCCCCGCCCCTCTCGGGCAGCCTCTGCCAGCAGCGCGTCAGGTTCAGGTCGGGGTGGCTCGCGTGTTTCGGGCATACCCGGATCATACCGCTATTTGGTGGGCGATGCTTCATCGAGGGCGAGGTTAAGTTCCAGAACATCAATGCGCGGTTCACCCACGATGCCCAGGGACCTCTCCTGCGTGAAGCGCGAGATCAGGGTTTCCACGTCTGCAGGGGACATGTTCCGTGCCGTTGCCACACGTGACGCCTGGCGACGCGCATTTTCAGGGGTGATGTGCGGATCAAGACCGGAGCCTGATGCAGTTACCGCGTCCTGCGGAACCACACCTTCTCCGGGGTATCGCAGAGCCTCGGCCTTGATGCGTTCGATGAGCTTGGGAGAAGTTGGCCCAAGGTTGGATCCGCTTGAAGATGCGCCATCGTAACCATTGGCGCCGGCAGCTGAGGGCCTCGGCCAGAAGTAGATGTCCTTTGTGAAGGCCTGCCCGACCAGTTCGGACCCCACGGCAATGCCGTTCCTGAAGACAATGCTTCCATTGGATGATGCTGGCGCGATCACTTGCGCAAGGCCCGTAATTGCCAGCGGATAAACCAGACCGGTGAGCAGTGTGAACAGCAACAGCATGACAAGGGCGGGACGGAGGTGATCAATCGGGTTCATTTTGCGTGCTCCGCTCAGATGAACAAGTTCAGGAAAAGGTCAACAATCTTGATGCCGGCGAATGGTGCCAGGATGCCGCCCAGCCCGTACACAATCAGGTTCTTTCTCAGGACGGCAGCAGCGCCGAGGGGCTGGTACTTCACGCCGCGCAGGGCCAGCGGGATCAGGGCCACAATGATCAAGGCATTGAAAATCACGGCTGAAATAATGGCCGTCTGCGGATTGAGCCGCATCAGGTTCAACGCCTGCAGTTCAGGGTAAGTTGCCACGAACAACACCGGGACAATGGCGAAATACTTGGCCACGTCATTGGCGATCGAGAATGTGGTCAGTGCGCCACGCGTCATGAGCATCTGCTTGCCGATCTCCACGACTTCGATGAGTTTCGTGGGGCTTGAGTCCAGGTCGACCATGTTCGCGGCTTCGCGCGCCGCCTGGGTCCCTGACTGCAGCGCGATCCCTACGTCTGCCTGTGCAAGTGCCGGCGCATCGTTCGTACCGTCGCCGCACATGCCAACCAATCGGCCACCGGCCTGCGCCTTGCGGATGTAGCCCAGTTTGTCTTCAGGCGTTGCTTCAGCGATGAACTCGTCGACGCCTGCCTCCCCGGCGATTGCCGCCGCGGTTACGCGATTGTCGCCCGTTACCATGACCGTGCGAATGCCCATCGCGCGCAACGCCGAAAAGCGTTCCTTGATACCCGGTTTTACAACATCCTTGAGATGGATGACGCCGAGCAGGGTCCTGTCACGCGCCACGGCAAGCGGCGTGCCGCCGTTACGGGCAATGCGCTCGACGGTTGCCGTAAAGTCCGCAGGTGCATTTGCGCCAATGCTGGCGAGCACACTGTCGACGGCACCCTTCCGGAAGCGAACACCGTCAATGTCCGCGCCTGAAATCCTTGTCTGCGCGGTGAAGGAAACATACTCCACCGACTTGCCCGAGAGATCCGGTTCCCTCACGCCGGATCTGCCGGTGACGAACTCAACGATGGAACGACCTTCCGGGGTCTGGTCAGCCATGGAAGACAGCAGTGCCGCTTCGGCAAGTTCACGCTGCGGCGCGCCTGAAACTGGGATCAGTTCGTCTGCCATGCGGTTTCCGAAGGTAATGGTTCCGGTCTTGTCGAGCAGAAGCGTGTCGACATCGCCGGCAGCCTCGACCGCGCGGCCGGAGGTCGCGATGACGTTAAAGCGAACCAGACGGTCCATGCCGGCTATGCCAATTGCTGACAAGAGTCCGCCAATCGTCGTTGGTATCAGCGTGACAAAGAGCGCGATGAGGGTGGTGACGGATACATGTGCCCCGGAGAAGGACGCAAGGCCTACAATCGTGACAACCGCTATGACGAAAATCAGCGTGAGTCCGGCCAGCAGCACATCGAGTGCAATCTCGTTTGGCGTCTTCTGTCGTTTTGCTCCTTCGACAAGCGCAATCATACGGTCAATAAAGGTCTGGCCCGGCGCCGCCGTCACACGCATGACGATCCAGTCCGACAAGACCTGTGTACCCCCGGTGACAGCAGAACGGTCGCCGCCAGCTTCGCGGATCACCGGCGCCGACTCTCCCGTGATGGCGCTTTCGTTCACCGATGCCACACCATCAATGATTTCTCCGTCGGTCGGGATCAGGTCTCCGGCTTCGACACTGACAATGTCACCCAGCTTCAACTCGCTTGCGCTGATCGTGTCAAAGCGCGAACGGCATTTCGGGTCAGACATTCGTTTTGCAGTCGCCTGGGTACGCGTCTTGCGCAGTGCGTCGGCCTGCGCCTTGCCCCGCCCTTCGGCCACGGCCTCGGCGAAAGTCGCAAACAACACCGTGAACCACAGCCAGACCGCAACTTGTCCGCTGAACCAGACCGGACCGCCCGTGAAGCAATCACGAACGGCCAGGATCGAGACGACGATGGTGACGATTTCAGTCACAAAGATCACCGGGTTTCTCGCAAGCGTCTTCGGGTTCAGCTTGACGAATGCGTCCCTGGCAGCACGCGACAGCAACTTCGCATCGAAGGCAGAGGGTGAGTGGGCCACTTTGGCAATCATGATGAGGCTCGCGTGTCGTTACTTGTTACGGAGACAGGTGTCCGGCGGACATCAGGAAATGCTCCACGATCGGACCCAGCGCCAGCGAAGTGAAGAACTGCAGACCACCCATGATCAGGACAACGCCGCACACCAGGCCAACAAAGAGCGAGTTGTCGGTTGGAAAAGTTCCTGCGGCTGGCAGGGTGCGAATCTTTGTGGCAACGGAACCTGCAATCGCCATCATCGGAACGATGTAGGCAAAGCGCCCCAGCAACATCCCGATTCCGAGAAGCACGTTGTAGAAAGGCGTGTTGGCTGTCAGGCCTGCAAATGCCGATCCGTTGTTGGCAGCGGCAGAGGTGAACGCATAGAGGATTTCGGAATAGCCGTGCGGCCCGGTATTGAGCGGCCCGGCGCGGCCCACGTCGAGTGACACGGCAATCGCCGTGAACCCGAGGATTGCAGCCGGCAGGATAAGAATAGCGAGCACCGCCAGTTTCATTTCGCGCGCGCCGATTTTCTTGCCCAGATATTCCGGCGTGCGACCGACCATCAGCCCTGCAACAAAGACGCTGAGGATCGCGAAGATGATCAAGCCGTAAAGACCCGAACCCACGCCGCCAGGCAGGATTTCACCAAGCTGCATCATGAACAATGGAACAAGCCCGCCGAGAGGCGTGAAGCTGTCATGCATGCTGATCACTGCGCCACATGACGTCCCGGTTGTCATCACGGCAAATGCAGAACTTAGCGCAGTGCCAAAGCGCACTTCCTTTCCTTCGAGGTTTCCCGGACCTGGATCAATTCCAGCGGCGGTCACCAGAGGGTTGCCGGCAGCCTCGGCCGCGTAAGTCGCTGCGATGCCTGCGAGCAGCAGTACACCCATGACCGCAAACAGCACGTAACCCTGACGCCTGTCGCCCACCATTCGTCCAAACGTAAGCGCGAGCGCAAACGGGATCACAAGAATGCCCCAGGTTTCAATCAGGTTTGTCCAGGCGGTAGGATTCTCAAACGGATGAGCACTGTTGGCGTTGAAGAAACCTCCGCCATTGGTGCCCAGATGCTTGATTGCAATCTGCGATGCAACGGGACCCAGCGACAGTGTCTGTTCGACACCTTCGAGCGTCGTGACCTTGATCCATGGCAGCAGTGTTTGCGGCATGCCCAGCAGTATCAGGACAAGCGCCACAATGACTGAAATGGGAAGCAGGACGTAAAGCGTGCAACGGGTGAGGTCGACCCAGAAATTCCCAAGCTCTCGCGCCTGCGAATTTGCGAACGCACGGGTCAACGCCAGCGCAAGCGCAATGCCAGTCGCCGCAGACAAAAAATTATGCACAGTCAATCCCATCATCTGGGAGAGGTGACTCATTGTGGTTTCACCGCCATAACTCTGCCAATTCGTGTTCGTCAGGAAGCTGACTGCGGTGTTGAATGACAGGTCCGCAGAGACCGGACCGAAACCTGATGGGTTCAACGGCAGCACTGACTGGAATCTCAGGATCACGTAGAGCGAAAGGAAGCCGAACAGACTGAACATCAACATGGCCACCGTGTAGGCACGCCAGTCCTGCCCCTTGTCCGGATCCACACCGGACAAACGGTAAAAGCTGCTTTCAAGAGGTGACAGGACGGGGTGAAGGAATGTGCGTTCGCCCTGGAAGACACGCGCCATGAAAGCACCTAGCGCAGGCGCCGTGACCAGCACGAGTGCGAGCACGAGACCAATCTGAAGCCAGCCAATGATTGTCATTTTCTTGTTCCCGCGGATCGCCGATTCAGAAGTTCTCGGGCCGCATCAGCGCGTAGACGAGGTAGATGATAATGAGAAAAGCAGCGGCACCGCCGAGGATCATGTCAAACATCTGGGTTGTTCCTTTTCATGCGCGCGCGCAAAGAGCGATGTAGAGCCACATCACCACAAAGAATGCGCTTCCGGTGAACAGCATGAAAATGTCGAGTGAAGGCATCTGAGACTCCCTGAGCACCACCAGATAACTAGCTGGCGCTGCGCAAGAGTTCGATGTTGATCCCTGGGTTTGAACATAAAGAATTCATAAAGACGACGGCGCTCCGTCCTCTCTTTGCAGGTTCCTTACAAAAGAGGGCCCAACTTCCCATCGATAGCCATTGGGTGGCGGCGTAAGGTGCGTCTCCGATACGGGCATAAGGGCGTCCCGACAGGAGTCAAGCAATGCGCAGGCATTTTTCCGCCAATGTACCCAGGGACGAGGACCTGCTGCCACGCTGGTTCCTTTTGGCGGTGATCATGGTGCTTCTGCTCACCGGAATCTACACGTTGGTTTATCACGCAGCACAACGGTCTGCCGCGGCGCGTGAACTCGCCGCCCGCCTTCCGAGGGACTATCCGGCCACTCTGCAGGCAATGATCGCATCGACGGGAAATGCCTGCGAAAGGGTCTGCGGGGTCTATCCGCTTTCTACAGCTCCGGGCACTTCCGCGGTATCGGTTATGTGCGGACACGTGTCCGCGAACGCGAAGTGCGAGAATGGCAGGCACTATGTCGTGAGCATTGCGCCGGCGCCGGAACCAAGCAGATAGAAGGCAAACGGAGATCCCCTGGATCCCTCAGCGTCGCGCCGTGTTGCTGTGCAGGAATTCGACGTCGTTATTCGTTCGGGTTTGTCGAGTGAGTCCAAACCAGGTCCAGCAAAGCGTCGATGTCCACAGGCTTTGACACGTATCCAACGGCGCCGACTTCCAAAGAGGCCTGCCTGGCGTCGTCATCATCGGCTGCGGTAAAGAGCAACACGGCGACGTTGGCATTCAGCTTCGACGCCCTGATCGCCTTGCCGACAGCGATACCGTCCACATCCGGCATGGTCAGATCCAGCAAGACCAGATCGTAAGCAGCACGGTCGATCGATCCAAGCGCTTCGTTTCCGCCCGCCGCCGTATCCACCACGGCGCCACGACTGAGCAGCGTTTCAGCAGCCACTTCCAGGTTGATGGCGTTGTCGTCGACAACGAGGATGCGTCGGCCTTCGAGGGAGTTTTTCGGACGAAGCGCAGGCGGTTCAGCGTTGTCCGCACCAAGCAGTTCTTGAAGCATGTCCAGTCAACCCCTCGTTTCACAGTTCCGACTTTTTTAGGCTCAAAGAGTTGCCGCTGGGTAAAACCTTACAATTCCCGGGTCCTTTCAGGACGTACGCCAACAAAGTTTTAACCCTACCAGATCGCTTTTCCCGGGAATTTGGGATGCGATTCCGATTGCGAAGGGTTCGCGGTTTAAGTGTTTTTTCTACGTTTTGCTGGATTATTCCGAGGTTGAATGCGCAAGGGCTCAGTACCGGCAACGGAAGCAATTGGCGCACACAACCAACGCCGGTGTCGAAATGCTGAAAGTTTTGACGTGCATTGCTTACGATCATGACCTGGAGCTGGTCGGTCTTGCAGCGCTGATTTGTTGCCTGGCGTGCGTCACTTCTTTCATTCTTGTGGAGCGAGCCAAGCAAAAGTCGAAGTGGACACAACTGGTCTGGCTGTGCGCCAGCGCCGTTGCTGCCGGTTACGGCATATGGGCCACACACTTTATCGGAATGCTTGCGTACATCGTTCACATACGCAACGGCTTTGACATTCAGCTTACCCTGGTATCTGCAGTGGTAGCTGTCCCATTTTGCGCGTTTGCATTCCATCTGGTCCTTTCGGAGCGGCTGCCGATCTGGCGCTGCGCTGTGGCTGGCGCAATCGCGGGATTCGGCATTGCCGCGATGCACTATATCGGGATGATTGCGTGGCAGGTTGAGGCCGTTCGAATTCTGGATCTGGACTATGTCGTCGCTTCCGTCGTTCTCGGGTGCGCACTTTCAGCAATCGCATTTCACATTGCCTTTGCAAACGGAACGAATGTGCGCCGGTTGTCAGGCGCTGGCGTGTTGATTGTGGCAATTGTCGTGATGCACTTTACGGGCATGACGGCGCTGACACTGCAACCCGACACGACGGTTGTCGTCTCTGCTCAATTGGCGCAATCCGATTTCCTCGCGCAAGTGTTGTTTGTTGTCACGCTGTTTGTCCTGGGATTGGGCGCGGCGGCTGCGACCTTCGACTCTGTTTGGGAAGCTCGAGCCATCGAGGTCAGAACGCGCCTGAACAAGCTTGCAAAAGCCGCCGATGAAAGTGCAGCGCAAACGCTTCGTCTCGTAGCGGTGGCGGAGTCGTCCGATGACCTTGTGCTTATCATTGAGCACGCCACGAACAAAATCTTGTGGGCCAATCACAAATATGCCGAAATAGTGGACTCAGTCGGCGAAAGCCTGGTTGGAAAACTCAGCAACTCAATTGGTATTGACATCATCCACTCCGTACCTGCTGTCGCGGATGCCATGGTTGCCATTGAACGCGGTGAACGCGTCAAGATGCAGGTTGAAGCCCAGACGCCCATTGGCCGCAAACACTTCAAAGGCATGCTTCGCCTCTACAAGGACGAAACGTCAGGGACTATCGAGCGCATTTCGACATTTCATGATGTCACGGAACTGGCCAATGCAAGTGAACGCGCAAGAGCCAGCGAAGAGCGATTTCAGCTCGCCGTCCGTGGTTCCGATGATGCCATATGGGACTGGCTACCGCATGAAGACGCGTTGTACGTTTCTCCTCGCGGGCACCAGTTGCTGGGACTGACCACCGACGACCCACGTATCACGTGCATGGCCACAATAACTGAACTGATCCATCCGGAGGATCGACGCAGGGTCGGGGCCGCGATGCGGGCACATCTCACGGAACGCAAGCCCTACGACCTCACCCACCGCGTCAGGCTGAAGAATGGAACCTATCGTGAGTTTCGCGCTCGCGGGCAGGCGCTGTGGAACGACAAGGGGCATCCCATTCGAATGGCTGGCAGCCTCAGCGACATTGACGATCTCGCCAAAGCGAGGCGGGACGCGGAATCGGCCAACAAACTGAAATCACAGTTCCTTGCCAACATGAGTCACGAAATTCGTACACCCATGAACGGCATCATGGGGATGTGCCAGCTGATGCTCAGTACGGAGCTATCTGACAAACAGCATCAGTACGCTGACATCATGCTGACCTCGTGTCGCGCGCTCCTGGGCATTCTGAACGACGTGCTGGACCTGTCGAAGATTGAAGCAGGTGCAGTGACTCTGAGCCTGGAAAGCGTGAACATGCCGAAAATGATCAAGTCGGCGCTCTGCCGGGTCGAAGGCATCGCCATCCACAAGAAACTCCCGCTACGCCAGGTCATTGCCCCGGAATGCGCCGGCTCATTTGACGGTGACCAACAGCGGCTGGTTCAAGTTCTTGTGAACCTGCTGGGCAATGCCATCAAATTTACCGACAGTGGCGAGATCACGCTTGATGTGCGTCCCGGAGATGCTGGACGCACGCGATTTTCAGTTACAGACACCGGAATCGGCATCCCGCAAGGGCAGCTGTCCATCGTGTTTGAGCGATTTCGACAAGTCGATGGTTCGTCAACGCGAAAGCATGGCGGCACGGGGTTGGGATTGGCCATCTCCAAGGAACTTGTTCAGCTGATGAAGGGGACGATTGGCGTTGAGTCTTCTGACGGACAGGGCTCGACGTTCTGGTTCGAAGTCCCGCTGACCTTTGAAAAGAAAAGCAGCGAGCCGTTGCCATCCACTCGCGTCTCCCCTGGCAAGGACAAGCCGATGGCGGGGATTGAAGTGCTTGTGGCGGAGGATCACCCGGCCAATCAACTTATCATCGCCGAAGTCCTCTCTACGCTTGGTATCAATTGCAGAATTGTCGAAAACGGACGGCTCGCCCTTCAGGCGCTCGAAGAGCAGACATTCGATCTCGTCATGCTCGACATGCACATGCCCGAGCTGAACGGCGACGAGGCAACAAAGTTCATTCGAAGCTCTGAAAGGCCATACGCAAGCGTACCAATCATGATACTGACCGCCGACGCAATGACCGGCACCGAAGACCGGTGCCTGCGCATAGGCGCCAACAGTTTTGTGCCCAAGCCAATCGAAATTTCCGTGCTCACAGAAGAGATCAAGCGTGTGGTCGAACTCTCACGGGCCCAGCGGGCGGCATAGGCATGAGCACAGCTCCGCTAGCACCCGCCATACAGCAGCGCCTGAAGCAGGCGTTGACGTCCGGATTGCGCTTGGGGGCGACGGAAATTCGCTTCATCAATGTCGAAATCTACCAGGCGCGACTTGGTCCACTGTGGAGCAAGTACAAACCCATCATCCATTCCTACGTGCAATCGGCTGCCAGCAAATATCTGGCAGAAGCCGATTTCCTGATTTCGTCTCAAAATGGATATGTCATCATCTTTGCCGATCCTGAAAAGGAACGGGTCGAACGCATTTCCAAGTCGATGGCGGAATATATTGACGAGCGATTGCGCGAAAACGAGCACTTCCAGTCACCGCCGCTGGTGAGCAATATCGTGGCCATCGATACCGCGACATTGTACGACCGCATTCAAGGTGCTCAACAACCTCACTCTTCGGCAGGCAGCCACAGCGCAGCACCCGAGGCAAACGCTGCTGCTCCCGTGAGCGAAGCCCACAAAGAGCAAATCGCGCGCTACGCACCCCTTTGGCATCCGAAGTCCCAAAGCATCGTGGGTTCGCTGTCGGTTCCCACTCCCGTCCAAGGCACCCGACGCAGTCCGGATCGACAGTATTATGAGCCAAGCGAGACGCGCGCGCTCTCGGATATTCGGATGTTTTCCGCCTTGCTGACGGACGCCTACACCCTGCAAAAGCAAGGTCAGAACGCGATCGCCATTTTTTCGATACACTTCAAATGCTTCTGCCTGCCGGCAATGCACAAGGAATACATCCACGCCCTGCGCCAGACACCAGCATCGCTGGTCAAATATCTGATGCCGCGCTTTGTACGCATTCCACCGGGAACTCCCCGAACCCTTATCGCAGACAGGCTGGCAAGCATTGCTCCAATCTTCAAGAGCGTCGTCCTGCACACAAAGCCAGTTGCCGACCTGAAAACATTGGAGTTCTTGCCTTTCGCAGTGCTGTCGACATCGTGGTCGGAGATCGAACTTCTGGCCGGTCAGGAGATTGACGCAAGCCAAAGGCAAAATGCCGCCGAACGCATCGCAAAGTCATTTTGCCAGTCCGCGCGCGTGATGCGCGCAAAGTGCATGATCGACGGGATCAATTCACTTCATGCTCTCGAAATGGTATCGGCTGCCGGCATCGACTTTGCGTCCGGTCCCGCAATCGGATCATTCGAAACAACGCTTCAGGGACCGCGGCCGCTTGAAATCAGCGCGCTTCAATCGACCTCGCGCGTCGCCTAATGAGGGCGGCGACGCAGATGTCGCCGCATGTTGCCCTGCTAGCTTCGATCCACCTTGGCCCCAAGCATCCAAATCGAGACTGACGGGGCTTGGGTCACGCTGCCTCCCGTGTTTCGCGAAACTGATGTGTTGCTTCCAGACGAGTCCCGCGTACGGCGAACTAGCCGCCCGACAGGGATCCCGTGAGAGACTTCAAACAACCGATGCGTGAATGACGCCAAGAATTCTGCTGATGCTGCCCGCGATTTCGTTGTGATGCCGGGACGTTGGAGCTATGGAACTTCAAGCCGTGGCGCGTGGGGCGTCCGGCCACAAACATCCCCGGGGTAAATCATGAATTTGAAACTTGCACTTTCGCTTACGTCCGTAAGCCTTGCTGCTGTCGCCTTTTCGGCGACCGCCAACGCTGAAGGAACCAACTGGTATGCCGGCATACAGGGCGGCGTTGTCTGGCTGCAGGCAAGCTCTGACACGACCAATGGCGGCGCGGCGTTTGGTGGTGGCGGAACCGTACACAACGAGGATTTCGATACTGGAACATCGGTAGGCGTATTCCTTGGTCATCGCTATAGCGACAACTGGTCATTGGCCCTCAGCTATGACCACGTCAGCGCAGACGTGTCGTACGACGTATCCTACGTGTTCGCTGCTCCGAGCCGTTTCGAAGGCACCGCGGACTCCGACCTGGTCCTCCTGAATGCGATCTACTCCACACCGTGGGGTGATGCAGGGACACGCTGGGGATTTACTGCCAGTGCCGGCCTTGGCGTTGCGTTCAACTCATTGAATGACGTGACCGAAGACTTCACGGTGTTCAACGGGGTGGCCGATCGCTTTCTCGCTGATGGCGACGAGACGCAGTTTGCTGCTCGCGGCACACTCGGCGCAACCTATGCGCTGGACGAATGCTGGGCGCTGCATGCGGAAGGCTCTGTGTTCACCCTGGGCACGTTCTCGACCGGCAGTTCGCGGACTGCGCCGCTCGACCTGATCACGCCCTACGAGATTGACGCGTGGGGCTACGGACTGTCGGCTGGGGTCGTTGCGCGGTTCTAGGCTTGGCTACAGTTTTCGAAAGCAAGCGAAGGGCCGCCGATCTGGCGGCCCTTTTTTGTTGCGCGATCCATTTGCTTGGATCCAGATTGCAGACCGCTCTTTGCAACCATTCTATGTGTAGTCGACGACAATTGAGGCCCTTGACCAAATGGTACCGGACTACTTCGCGTTTGTTGATATCCACTCATCAAATGCCTTCATGAACTGTGTCAGGAAGCCACCAATGCCGTCGCTGACCAGCGTGCCGCTTGCGTCAAAGAGCTTGTCGGCCGCGCCAATGTAGGCTTCAGGCTGCGCCAGCACCGGCATGTTGAGGAAGGTCAACGTCTGACGAAGGTGGTGGTTGGCACCGAACCCGCCGATGGCTCCGGGCGAAACACTGACAACGGCGGCTGGTGACTTGTTCCATACGCTGTGGCCATACGGTCTTGACCCAAAGTCCAGCGCGTTCTTGAGAGCTGCCGGGACAGAGCGATTGTGCTCTGGCGTCACAAACAGGACAGCATCTGCTGCCTTGATGCGGTTCCGGAATTCGACCACGGCCGGTGTCGGGGTTGCGTCGTCATCCTGATTGTACAGGGGCAAGTTTCCAATCTCGACGATCTCAAGTTTCAGAGTTGCAGGTGCGACCGCGGCAAGTGCGTGGGCCATCTTGCGGCTGAACGCTTCCTTACGGAGGCTTCCCACGACGACGGCGACATTGCGGCTGGTTCCCATGATTCATACTCCTGTGTGAGTTCTATTGCTTCAGATGCTAAAGGCCGAATGCGTATGTGTTCATTGAAAGGGATCCGAAATCCCATGAGGCGTGCAAACGAGTTACTGACTCTCCTTCGGCGGCGCCACGTGCCAGGAAGATCGGATCGAAATGTTCAGTTGTCGGGTGAGCGATGTCAGCGTCTGGCGCCGTCTTACGCCAATTCTGAAGGGCAGCATCGTCACGCGCGTCGAGCGTGCTGTCCAGCCACTGCATGAATGAGCTTGCCCACTCGGCCGGTGCCGGCGTCGGACGAGCGCGCAAGTTGTGCGTTGCGCTTCCCGAGCCGATGATCAGAACGCCCTCGTCGCGCAGCGGCTTCAGTGCGCGTCCAATCGCGAAATGGTGTGCGGGTTCTGCGCCGCCCACCAGAGAGATTTGCGCGACAGGAATATTTGCCTGCGGCCATGCCAGACTGAGGGGCACCCACACACCGTGATCGCGCCCGCGCGTCGCATCAACGCGCGCCCGGATGCCCTGCTCGCCCAACAAATCCATCGCGCGCGCTGCGATATCCTTCGCGGCCACAGCGGGATAGTGCACGCGATACAATGCCTGCGGAAAGCCGTAGAAGTCGTGGATCGTGTCCGTTCCCAGTCCGATCGACAATTCCGGCTCTTCCCAGTGCGCAGACGCCACGAGTATGGACGTAGGCTTGGGCAGGCGGGTCGCCAGAGATCTCAAGAAGGCACTGGCGCTTGACTGACCCGTGGCAACCGTCGGTGCACCGTGCGAAACGAAAAGTGTCGGGAGAGGCATGATGTGGTGCTCACAGTGCTGGTTGAAGGGAATCCAAACTCAGCCGGCTGACGGCGCGAAAAATGGTTCGCGTGGCAGGAACGGGACCTTGAGTACAAACGCGCCAGGTCCAATAAGGGCTGAGGCCAGAGAGGCTGCCGTCCAGAATACAGGATATTCCCAGCCACCGCCTGTTGCATTGAATACCCAGCCGTTCGCAGCGTGTTGAGCGGCTGCTCCCAGAAGGATCGGCATCATCAGCAGCGCCGCGGTTCGGGCATAAACGCCCGTCAACAGCGCAACGCCACCTGCAATCTCACCAAACATGACGAGATAAGCAAAGAACCCCGGATAGCCGATTGACTCGAAATAGCCGACCGTGCCGCCGACGCCGAACGTCAGCACCTTGAGAACAAGTCCATGTGCGAGTGCAGCCAGGCCAAGCGTGATCCTTAAAAGCGCTGCGCCGTAAAGCGATGTGGAAGTATCGATCATGTGCGGGTCTCCTTGGTTAGCGATGCGTGATGCGGTTGAACGCCTGGTTCGAAAGCTGGGGTGCGTGGCTCGAGAATACAATTAGTTAAATACTTGACTTATTGTATCCTAAACGGAGACAATCTGAGATGGACCGCTTCCGCAGCCTTGAAATCTTTGCCAAAACCGCAGAACGCCTGAATTTTGCGGAAGCCGCACGCGAGCTGAAAATGACACGCGCGATGGTGTCCAAGCACATTGGCGAACTTGAAACGCATCTGGGGGTCCGCCTATTCCAGCGGACGACCCGGAGTGTTGGCCTGACCGAGGCCGGGCGCGCACTCGCTGCCAAGGCGGACACCGTCATCGAAACCCTCAAGGAGGCGGAAGATTCCGTTCGCGACCTGCACACGGTGTTGCGGGGGCGCCTGCGCATCAACGCGCCGGTCTCGTTCGGTGTTCAGCATCTTGGCCCGCTCGTCGCCCAGTTCCTCAGGGATCACCCTGGTGTCGAAGTCGACCTTACTCTCAACGACCGCACCGTCGACCTGATCGAGGAGGGATATGACCTTGTGATCAGGATCGGCGTGCTGACCGATTCAAGCCTGATCGCAAGGCGCCTGGCGCCTGCGCGGCTTGTCATTGTCGGCTCCAAAGACTACTTGCAACGCAACGACATGCCAAAGCGGCCGGCAGATCTCAAGCGTCACAACTGCCTTGGGTATACTTACTGGTCACTGCGAGATGAATGGCCCATCACCAACGCCGACGGCGACGTCGAGCGGGTCAAGGTCAAGGGGTCTCTCACTGCCAATAACGGGGACGCATTGCGTTTGGCAGCCATCGAAGGATTGGGCCTCATCCTGCAACCTTCGTTCAGTGTGGGCACGGACATTGCCGCGGGCCGGCTGGTTCATGTACTGCCCGACTGCACGCCGCGCGAATTGTCCGTCTACGCTGTCTATGCGCCTGGCCACCCTCCGACCGCAAAGCTCCGCAGCTTCATCGACATGCTTGCGAAAGCATGGGGAGATGCACCGCCCTGGGACACATGGATGAAACGGATGTAACGCGCGGGCCTACTTGCACCTTGTTGCCTTGTCACTTCGCACAGCGCAGATGATCACCCTGCCCGCATCGGTGCCGTAGACGGCGATCACGCGCTCCTGGAAATACTTCCATTTGTCCTGCGTGTCGTCGACGGCGGCACGTACTGCCCGTGCGAAGTTGCCGTTCACCTTGCCACGCGGCGTCGATCCGGACGGATCACCCGATTTCTGGATGGTGCCAGTATCCTTGTTGAGAGCTGCGTGCTTTGCACGCTTCAGGCCCGCATACTCGCAGTGCGCGCTTTCCGGAAAGCCGTCATAGCATCCTGTGATCAGCCCATCGGGAAAAGCCTGTGTCTCGCGCAGATCCAGCCACGGTGCGCGGCCCGGCTGGCCGAGACCTGGGGGATTGATCGCACTCACCGGACTGGGCGCTGGCTGATCGACCCAGTTTGAGTGCGAGTAGAAATCCTGTGCTGCGTGCAGGACTAGTCCCAACTGCTCAAGCACCTCACATTTCGCGCGGCCTGGCTTGCCGGTGAACGCACAATGCAGCGACGTGCTGATCGCGCCGGGCTTTGCCAGCGGGGCTGCTGCCTTCACGGCTTGCTCCAGAGCCGCAGACATCCAGCTGCGGCACGCCTCGAGATTTGCCTGAGCCTGTGCCTTCGACTGTGGATAGGCCGGCGATGCCGGTACCACGGGCGGCGACAGGAAGTCAGCACCGTCACAATGCGCTGCTGCCTTTGACATCAGACCGCGCGCTGGATTGTCGGGTGCGCCCACGGCGCCAAATGTACCGTTGTCTCCGGCAAGCTCGCTGAGGGTGTCCTTGCCAAAGTCAGTGAGGCCCAAGCGCGTGATACGCTCGTGCTCCGAATTCTGCCCCGAAAGCGGCAGGTTGATCGTACCGAAGCCTGAGGCTTCATATGCAATCCCGAACAACGGCAGCAGTGCCGCTATTGCCGAAAGCCGAAAGGTCGAAGGGAACCGCATGTGCATCCTCATCAATGGTTTAAAGCAAAAGCGACGCGCGCTTGTTTCAGTTTTCAAGCATGTCGAAGGTCAGGCCTGCGTTGCGCACAAGGCGGTCGATCAGTCTTGTGCCCATCGCGGAGGCCGGCGTCCAAAACCCGCCCGGCACATCCTTGTGGTCGGTTTCGTGCGCCAGACAGATCGCTGCTTCAGAGATCATCTTGGCCGTTGAGCCATAGCCCGGGTCCCTGTCACCGGTCACGCGGGCGCGGAAAATCTGGCCGTCTCTGGCCTGTCCAATGAACAGCAGATCAAACATGCCTTTCTCGCGCGCCGTCTCGGAAGGACCTTCACCGGCTTTCGGCAATACGTATCTGGTGAGAAGGCCGCGTGTTGGCCCAAAGGCAGTGGCCGCCGCAAAAGCGCCGAGCGCGCCTGTCAGCGCGATTGATGCAGCGCCGCCCAGCAACCCCTTGCCAGTCATCATCGCCTCGTCGTAGCGAAACTCCTTGCCGTACGCGCAGTTCATGAGAGCGTTGGAGCGGTGCACCACGCGCGTATTGATGGCTGCCATAACGAAGGGGCCAATCCACGCCCTCGCGTCGGAGTCATAGCCGATCGGCGTTGAGCCGGGTTGCCGTGGACCTTTGCGCTGGTCCTTCGGGTTCAGTGCGTAGGGGTTTGAGAGCATCTTCGCGACTGCGCGGTCACGCGTGGCCTCTTCCACGATATTGACCATGCTTGCGACAGTGCCACCGCTGGCGCCGCCTTTCATGGCCTTGACACGCATCTTGATGAATGTACAAGGCGCGCCGGTGCGCTTGCGGACTTCATTGTTCAGAAACAGCACGCCGAGATCCGAAGGGATGGAGTCAAAGCCGCAGCAGGGAACAATGCGGGCACCACTTTCTTCCGCTTCTTCCTGGTGTGCATCGATCATGCGCTGGATCCAGGGTGTTTCACCTGCAAGGTCACAATAGTCGGTCCCGTTGCGCGCACAGGCAGCAACAAGTTCGGAACCAAATCTGGCATAGGGGCCGACAGTCGTGAGTATCACCCTGGTTTGCGATACCAGGTCGTCCAGTGATTTTGGATCAGAAGTATCGGCCACAAGAACGGCGCGGGCCGACGCCTTTTTGCCGAGCTGCTTTTTCAGGGCTTCAAGCTTGTCTCGGTTGCGCCCCGCAAGGGCCCACTGGATCTTGCCGTTCTCGTCGTTCGACACGAGGTACCCGGCAACAAGGGCGCCCACAAAACCGGTCGCGCCCCACAATATGATGTCAAATGGCTTGTTGGTGCCGCTGTCACGTTGCCTGGCCACGCGGGTTCTCCCTTTTGTGACAGGAGACATCGCACAAATCGCCAATCATGGCGATGCTGACCGCGCGCAAATTATGCGCGCTATTCGAGCTCGGCGTCCATCTCGGGCTCTTCGTCGGCTTCCGGCTCGGGCTTTGCCTTCGCCTTCGCCTTGCGCGCTGTTGCCGCCTTGCTGGAACTCTTGGGGCGCTTGAGTGCCGCACGTCGGGCCAACTCAGTCTCGATCACGGGCAGCAGGTCTGCAGCTGCAAGCTTCTGCTTGGAGTCACCACTCTGTGCCAGGCGCTGCGCGTTATTGTGCAGCGATGTCAGAGCGGCATTCTCCATTTCAAGCACACGACTGCGAAGGTCGACGACGACCGGTCCTGCACCGGCCTGCATGCGGGCCTCTTTCTCGCTATGTCTGTTCATTGCTAAGTTTCCTCGGACACAAAAGAAAATGGCGGCGACGCGTATTGCGCCTCCGCCACTCCAAAACTGATCAGCTTGACCACGTCCGGGAAACCCCAAGGCGTGGCTGTGCCCAGTTTATGCCAAGCGCAGATTGACGGCCTTTGCGCCACGTTGATCCTGCTCGGTGTCGAATGTCACTGTCTGACCTTCAGACAGTGAGCGCAGACCGGCACGCTCAACAGCTGTGGCATGGACGAAAATGTCCTTGCCGCCGCCCTGTGGCGAGATAAAGCCGAAGCCCTTCGTTACGTTGAAGAACTTGACTGTTCCGGTGATTGAAGCCATTTGAAATTCCTTCGATATGCATAGGTTCCGCCCAGGCAACATGCCGGGACGTCGTGAAAAGCTTGAAGATCGTGGGTTGGGAACCTTATGCGCGCAGGGATAAATCCCTGCGAATCTTGGTCCGCACTTCACAAATGTGCAGCCGTCACAGGGCGGTATATGGGCTCTTTGCTCGCGAATTGCAATGGAATTTGCAAAAAAGGCAGGTTCGGGAGGTCAATCGGGCAGAAATCTGCCATTCCGATGATGCGTCAAAGTCGCCACCCGAACTTGCCCGAGGTGGACGTGTAAAATCTGAGGCGTCAAACATCCCTAGTTGGTCCGAAGATCGGATACCGGCATGTTGTAGCGACGCTCGCAGGCGTTCACCTCTTCGATAATCTCGCTGAGCTTGTAGGCACCGCTCTTGTACTTTCCTGCACGTTCAATCAGCTCGCTTTGCAGCATTTGCGCAAACCGCTCACGGGGCATGTCCGGCTTTTCGGACAATGCCTTGTTGCCGGCAGCGCCCGCCCGCTGGTGCATGAGAGCCTGCGAACTGGATCCGGGAGGAAAAAGGTTCGCAGCGAGCTCAAAGCGGATGGCGCATGCGCGGTCATCCAGCGCCGCAAGGCGATCATGATCGGCCTGCACGCTTTTTTCGACACTGCCCTTCAGCAATGCCACAACCGTATCCGACGATGGCACGCCTCCCAATCGAGGCTTGAAGTCAAATGCGGCATCGCAAGCGCTCACGCTCGCGAGCAAGCTGCGCTGACCTTCATAGACCTTGTCCGCAGCTGCGGTGAGTGCGGTCAGTTTTGCGGCCCCCACTTCACCAAGCAAGCCGTCAACCTTGTCTCCACTTCCGAGCCGCGCATCAAGCACGCGAACAGTCGACTTTTTCGCATCGGGGCTTCGCTTGTCGACGTCCCGGGCGCGCTTTTCGAAGTCAATCGTGTCGAAGCCACTGGCGTAGGCCGCGAGCCCGTGGAATGGGATTGAATCCTTCTGCGCTTCAAGGGTACGGATTTTCGCCCGAAACTCCTGCGCAACGATGTAGCTGTCGATGCATTCGCCCGGGCTGGTGCCTGCCTGCGCGGAAAGCGACGTCGCGAAGACAATGGCCACGCGGAAAGCAGCTCCAATAAACTTCATTGCGCGTCTCCATTCAGGGCCAGGTTGGCGTCAAGACACTAGCAAGCAGGGTCCGGTTAACGCCTGTCCATACCTCAACTTGGGTAAGTGGGTCACTTGTGGCAGAAAATACTATCAGAGTTACGCCGGTCTGCTGTGCGGATATTCACCACCCTGCTATTAACGGCCTGCAACGTCTGAGGCTTCTGTTGACCGACACCACCCGCAAACTTGCCACCATCGTGGCCCTCGACGTTGCCGGCTACTCGGCCCGGACGGAGGCGGATGAGGGCGGGCGCCGGTGCCCTTGACTGAAATTTTCAAAGCATTCAACTCTATTCTGCCCCGCGTTTCAGAAGGAGAACCTCATGGCATACATCGAAACACCCGAGATTGTTGTCATTGGTGGTGGCATTGGCGGGGCTGCTTTTGCGACGGTGATGGCGCGCGCGGGACGCTCGGTTCTGATGCTTGAAATCACGGAGCAGCACCGCGACGTCGTTCGAGGTGAGTGGATGGCGCCGTGGGGCGTCATGGAAGCCAAGCGTCTGGATTTGTATGACACCTACCGGGCACACGGCGCCCATCACGTGACGCGCCATGTGGGCTATGACGAACTCATGACGCCTGAACAGGCGGAAGCATTTGCGATAGATCTCCGAACGATTTTGCCTGGCATTGACGGACCCATGACAATTGGCCATCCGCGCCTTTGCGGTATCCTCAACGACATGGCTGTTGCCGCCGGGGCGCGGTTTCTGCGCGGTGTGCGCAAGACTCACGTCACGCCGGGCACACCACCGACCGTCACGTTTGAACACAGTGGTGTCGCGCTCGAATTGCGTCCACGGCTTGTGATTGCGGCCGACGGGCGTCATGGCAAAACGGCGCAGCAGGTCGGCATCAAGATGCAGGCTGATCCGGTTCATCACTGGTTTTCCGGCATGCTGATCGAGAACGCACATGGCTGGCCAGAAGACAGGCAGTCGATCGGCACGGTCGGCGGCATCAACTACTTCGTCTTTCCGCAAGGCAACGGCCGCGCACGGCTTTATCAAGGTGTGTCCCTGGAACACAAAGACCGCTTCATGGGCGATGATGCGCCACAACGCTTTGCCGAAGCGTTCCGGATGGCGTGCGTGCCGCAATCTGACGCGATTGCGAATGGTACGCCTGCCAGTCACTGCTTTGTCTATCCCAACAATGATACATGGACAAATGAGCCATTTGCGCCGGGCGTCATCGCCATCGGCGATGCCGCCGGTCACAATGATCCCATCGTTGGCCAGGGGCTTTCCATCACGCACCGGGATGTGCGCGTCGTCTCCGACATGCTGAAGGCAACCCACGACTGGTCGGTTGCGAATTTCCAACCCTATGGTGAAGAGCGGCGAGAGCGCATGCGACGCCTGCGGCTGGCGGCTCACTTCAGCGCCGTGCGCGACTGCGAATTTGGCGAGATGGAACGTGCGAGGCGTGGACGCCTTTATGGCATGATGATGGTCGATCCCATTGTAACCGGGCTTGTCCTGAGCCTGTTTGCCGGACCCGAAAACGCACCCGCCGAAGCATTCAACGAGGCTGCCGTGGACGCCATCCTGAAAGCGGCCTGATTGTCAGCCAGGGATGGTGATTTCCTTGCCCCTGAAAACCGACTGCCAGCTTTCGATCTCATCGACCACGCAGTCATCCACCGCATGGGCGATGCGGGAGACCGATTCATAGTCGATGTCGTCCTCTCCACCCGCGAGGAGCTGGTCGATGCGTGTGGCTGCGGCTTCGAGCTTTTCTGCGGCGACTTCCGATATTCCGGCGAAGCGTTCGAAATCGCCGAAATAGCGGATGCCCGCGACGGTCGCTCCCAGCATGGGCAGGATCACGCCGTAGAACGTGAAGTGGTATGAGCTGGAAGGTCCCAGGATCTCCGGCGCACCCGGCAGAAGGGTGAGTACCTTCAGGCCAACGTAGGTTGCAACAACAACAAGTGCCAGCTGGAACAGACGCGATGAAACGCGGTCGAGGTTGTGATGAACAGCAGACAATCGCCGCGCCTTTTCGAAATGATAGTCACGCTGTGCCACCACATGTGGACGCAGGACCTTCACGAGTGCTTCACGAAGAAAGGCCTGCGTGACAGCCAGCGCCGGGAGGCCGACCTCTCGCAGAGACTGACGCGCATACCATTCGGGCCATGACGTCGACACACCACGTGGCCAGCGGCCTGCACTTCTCGAAACGCCAAGCAGCAACAAGACTGGTCCGTGACGAAGATATTCGGCCACCCTGCGGCCTTCAAACCATCGTGCGTGCCAGCGAAGCCGTCGGCCGTAAGCCGTCACGACCAGAATGACAAACAGTGTCACGAGCTCAATCGTGGCAAATATCCACTTCTCGTGCGCCGTTGCATAGGGAAGGTAGGCCAGACCAATTGTGATTGCGAATGCCGAAAGCACGAAGTTCAGCACCATTCCGCCTCGATACGCGTCCGACAGATGCGTGGCCAGGCCGTCCGCCCAGGCAAAGCGTTGCGCAATCGCCACCTCGAGCCGCGAGAGAAAACCCGCCGTGATACCCGGCATGGTCGCTGCTTTCGTGAACAGGCTGCCCCAGCTTCCTTTCGCTGTTTCGGACGGCACTTCATAGTGCTGAACCAGCGAGCGGAAAGCCGATTGACCATCAACTTCGCCGAACAATGTCTCAACACGCCTGTAGCCGTTCCACATGGCGTTGCTGCGCCAGCGCCAGCGTTCGCGCAAGAACGCCGACAGACCCTTGTCAACCGAGGTCTGGCCGGGCGAAATCATTTTCGACACCAGATCAGCAAGGCGTCGGCGTTCGTCTGATTCAAGCAAGGCTCCGCGACGACCAGACAAGGCTTCCGGCGCATGCAGGATGCACCAGTTTGCCGGATCCTGTGCTGGTACGAGGACTACCGGCAGACCCGCTTCGAGCGCGACAGCCGTCGTGTGGCCGGTGCCACCAAATTGCGTGCGGCTGGTTCCGTCCCATACCGAAATCAGTATGTCTGACTGTTCCACGATAATGCGGGACGCCAATGCATAGCGGTACGAGGCTTCGGCCGCGAAACTTGCCATCGCCTCGCTGTCGCCCGATGCAACCTGCCGCAACAGACTCAAGGTGCGCTCATCGCGTTCGGCAAGTTCAAATCGCGTTGCATTCAGCGCCACATCGACGAGAGGATCGATGGCGAGTTTCATGCGCTCGCTGAGAACGACGCCGTCCAGATGAGCTCCTGCAATCTTCAGCTGGGCGTACGCCAGTGCTGCGTCAGTTTCTTCCAGCGTTCCGGGTTCTGCCACAATCGCCGCGAGCAGAGGCAGTCCAAAGGGAAGCGGTGCAACAATTTCCCAGTCGTGTTTCCTTGCCTTATCCACGGCAAGTCGATCCGTTCCGTCAGCCAGCATCGAATGCAGTCGCGATCGCGCAACGCACATGCCCTCGACTGTCAACGGAGTCGCCGCAACTGCCTGATCGATCGTGGCAAATATTGTTTCGAGGACGCTTTCGATACCGGCATGGCTTTGCGCAAAGGCTGCGTTGTTCGTTCGATGCCCCGTCACCCCTACGCACAACCGCACGTGCGGCGGCGAGGGTACCCCCGGAAGTTCCTGAGGAAGCGGTCTATGCTTGCGCCAAATCAAGGTGCAGTAGCCACGCGGAAGCCAATCGTTCCGTCGCGAACAGAGCGACTGATCCTGCTGCGGCTGGCAATCCGCAGCTCGCGGGCGCTGTCTCTCCACGATCCACCGCGCACGACGCGCTGCGAACAGTTGCCGCTCGTCGCAGGCTTTCCATCTGCGGCAAGGCGAGTGAAGTCATTCACGTAGCAGTCCTCGGTCCATTCTGCGACGTTGCCTGTAACGTCAAACAGTCCAAATCCGTTCGGCGTCAGACTTCCGGTTGCGCTTGTCTGGCGTTTCGATACGAGGCTCTGATCAAAGCCATCTCCCCACCAGTAAGCTGTTGTGGAACCTCCTCGCGCGGCGTATTCCCATTCGGACTCACTGGGCAGACGGTATGCCTTACCTGCTTTTGAACTCAGCCAGGTGACGTAGGCTTGTGCGTCGTTCCAGGACACCATCAATACAGGACGAGCGCCTCGTCCCCATCCACGGTCGGAAGGCTCATACCTATTGCATCCGCCATCGGCGACGCAGGCGTCCCACTCGTCAAAGGAAACCTCCCGTGTGCTCAACGCGAAAGGGGCGATTTGAATTTCGCGCTGCGGTCCTTCCCACGCTCGGCGCCCGCGCTCTGACGCGGGCGATCCCATGGTGAACGAACCGCCAGCCAGGCGCGTCATTTCAGGACATCTGTCACAACCGCGAAAGTTCTTTGTCTCTGGCGGCGAAACTGCTGCTGACGTTTGAGGTTGCGCTGGTTCCGGAAGCGGCGCCGCAGCTGCAGGCGCTTCGGTAGTTGAAACTGGTGCGACGGACTCTGCTGGCGCCGGTACAGTCACCGCGGCTTCCGGCAAGGGCGCAGGCGCAGATGTTTCAGGCGCTGTGGCTGGCGTGTCGGGCAGGAAGAAGTACACACCAACCGCAGAAGCGATGATCAGTCCGACGAGCGAGATCAGTACCAACCGACCTCCTGAAGGCTTGGGGGTGGATGCTGGCTGCGCCTGAGCGGCTGCCGGTTCGTGATTGCGCCCGGCGGCAGCCTTGAGCACGTCGATGCGTCTCTGTGCAAGCTCTGCAAAATGCCCTTGAGGATAGCGATGCAGATATGAGGTGAAATCGTTGGGATCAGTGCCGTCCTTGACAGACATCCAGTATGCCGTCTCGATTGAATCTGATTGCGCTGTGTCAGCCAGTGCCGGCTGCGCCGATGCAATGGGAAGTTTTTCGGCACTGCGCTCGACCTTCGCGCGAACGTCATCGACAAGCGCGCGCCAGTTTGGGTCCTGCGTGTCTCCGCTCCACTGCGTGAGATCTGCGGTCTGGATCAACTCGAACATGATAGGACGATCGCACGCCTCGATCATGACCGGGATCAGAGCCGACTTGCGGTCGCCAAGCGTTGCTTCAGCGCGCACCCATTTCGACCGCACTGAACGGGACGACCAGAGCACGACGACGGATTTCGCATCGCGCAGTTTTTTCTCCGTTACCTCATCGTAGGTTTCACCGGCCCGCAACACGGTGTCCCACCACACCTGAAAGCCTTCACCTTCGAGTGCCCTGGCGATCAGTTTCGCCTTGGCCTGGTCTTCGCGATTGTATGAAAGAAATACGTCTGGCACGTCGCCAAGATCCCCGGGATTGTGTCACCTTCTTAGCATGCCGCCAGCCTGCGGTTGCAATAGCTGGATGGCCGACCCAAGGCTGACCGATTAACGCTTGATGCCCGTCTACATCGTCCTCCACATCCGTGGCGGCCTGCTGTAGATTCGCGTCTGTTGCAACGAACCAAAGCCGAGGTGGCATGAACCCGACTGATGACCTCGCCTATTGGGCGCAGGATGGCGCCAAACTTGCAGCTTCCATGGGTTCGGGTGCAAGCGGTTTGACGCCGGAGGTCGCAAAGACCCGGCTTGCGGAAATTGGCCCGAACGCCGTCGAGGACTCCGAGCAACTTAGCCGTCTCAGGCTTCTGCTTCGGCAATTTGAAAGTCCACTGGTGCTCATCCTGGTCTTTGCCGCCTGTGTCTCCATGGTCCTGCAGCAATGGGTTGATGCCTCGATCGTGCTTGCGATCGTGCTCGGCAGCTGCTTCCTGAGTTTCAGCCAGGAGTTCCGAGCGTCGAAAGCTGTCGCTGAACTCAAGAAGCGGCTTGCACTCACTGCGCGTGTCGTTCGCGGCGGCCAATCAGTTACGATATCCGCGAGCGACATCGTGCCTGGAGACATCGTTCTGCTTTCAGCCGGCAATCTTATCCCGGCCGATGGTCTGGTGCTTGAAGCAGGCGACTTCCTTGTCAGCGAAGCCAGCATGACAGGCGAGTCGTTTCCAGTGGAAAAGCATCCAGGCATCGTCGCGCATGACGCACCGCTTGCGGCGCGGACCAATGCCGTTTTCCTGGGTGCTTCTGTACGCAGTGGCTCGGCGCGGGTGCTTGCGGTCAAAACCGGGCGACGGACGGAGTTCGGCGCCATCGCTGCGCGATTGAGACAGCGGCCGGCGGAAACCGACTTTGCGCGTGGCGTTCGGCAGTTCGGATATCTGCTCGTTCGAGTCATGATCGTGATCGTCCTGTTCGTCCTGACGATGAACCTGTTGCTGGGCAGGTCCGGAATCGACTCGCTGCTGTTCGCCGTGGCGCTTGCCGTCGGTCTGTCGCCGGAACTCCTGCCGGCAATCATCAGCGTCACGCTCTCTGCGGGAGCCAGTGCCATGAGCAAACGCGGCGTTATCGTGCGCCGGCTTGATGCGATCGAAAACCTGGGCAGCATGACTGTCCTTTGTACTGACAAGACCGGCACGCTGACCGAGGGTTCGATTGTGCTGCGTGAGTCCCTCGACCCACTTGGCCAAACCTCCGAAAACGTTCGCAAGCTCGCCTACGTGAATGCCGCCTTCGAGACGGGCATCGACAATCCGCTTGATGCGGCGATCACAACTGCAGGCGAGGCTGCTGGGCTCAGAACCGAAGGGTTCTCGAAAGTCGACGAGATTCCCTATGACTTCCAGCGACGCATGCTCACCATCGTCGTCGCGGAGGCGGCGTCTCCCGGTCACGATCTAGTGGTCACCAAGGGCGCCTTCAGCAATATTCTGGATATTTGCTCGATGCAGGCCTCGTTTGCGGGGACGGTGCCGCTTGACGATATCGCGCGTGCGACTCTGGAAAGGCTTTTCAAGGAAAAAGGCGCGCAGGGGTTCCGCGTGCTGGCGGTTGCCACGAAAACTACGCCGGCGAAGCCGCACTATGACCGCAGCGACGAAACCGGAATGACGTTCCAGGGCTTTCTCGTGTTCTACGATCCTCCCAAGGCAGGCGCGGACATTGCGATCAAGGACCTTGCCCGCCTGGGCATCCGGATCAAGGTCATCAGCGGTGACAACAGATATGTCACGGCGCACCTGGCCGGCGTGATCGGGCTGGATCCAGCCTCAATGCTGACTGGTGAACAAATCGGCGCCATGAAGGACGAAGCGCTTTGGAACCTTGCTTCGCGCACAGACCTGTTCGTCGAGATCGATCCGCAGCAGAAAGAGCGGATCGTGCGCGCGCTGCAGCGGACGGGACACTCGGTGGGCTATCTGGGTGATGGCATCAATGACGCTCCTGCGCTGCATGCAGCCGATGTCGGCATTTCCGTCGACGGCGCCGTGGATGTCGCCCGCGAGAGCGCCGACATCATCCTGTTGAGCCGTGACCTCGGCGTTCTTCGCGACGGCGTCGAAGGTGGCAGGCGGACGTTTGCCAACACGCTGAAATACATATCGATCACGACCAGTGCCAATTTCGGGAACATGGTCAGCATGGCGCTTGCCACACCATTCCTGCCCTTCCTGCCCCTGGTCGCCAAACAGATCCTGCTGAACAATTTTCTGTCGGACGTGCCCTCCATCTCGATCTCGAGCGACAACGTCGATGCCGAGATGGTGGATCAACCGCAACGCTGGAACGTCCGCGAAGTTCAGCGGTTCATGATCGTGTTCGGGTTGATCAGCTCGGCGTTCGACATGCTGACGTTCTCGTTGCTGCTTCTCGTGTTCAAGGCGTCGGAACCCACGTTCCAGACGGCGTGGTTTCTCATCTCGCTGCTGACAGAGCTTGCCGTCGTTCTGGTGCTTCGCACCAGGGGGCCCGCATTCCGCAGTGCCCCAAGCAAGCTTTTGCTGTGGTCCACAGGCGCTGCCACGGCCGTTGCCCTCAGCATTCCCTATCTGCCAATTGCCGGTACCGTGTTCGGCTTCGTGCCGCTGTCGCCAGACTTGCTGCTTGCGTCCATTGGTGTCGTGGCCGGATACATTCTTGTGACCGAGGCTGGCAAGCACTGGTACTACAAGCGTGCAAGTTGACCCCCGGGTAGGCTGACAGACTGGCGGAAATGAGGGAAATCCTTGCGCCGTGAGCCGGTCTCATGAACCTCACGTCAATGTTTTCCCGCTAAATTGATTCAAATCACTGCGCGTTCAAGGCACGCGGTACAGGATCAACATCAGGCAGGCGAAAGACCTGCGATGAAGTGGGAGACACACATGCACAATCCATCCATCACGTCATTCAATCCATTGCAGCCGGTTGTCATTCGTACAATCCGCGAAGTGTTTGACGTTGCGGTGAACGAGCTTGAGATGCGCCAGGGGCATGCTTCGCTGCCCACTGCCGCCCGGTCAAAGCTTGCACGGCGGATTGTCGACCTCGCCCGTCACGGCGAGCGTGATTTCGACCGCTTGCGCACGGCTGCTCTTGGCGAA
The DNA here is from genome assembly GCA_040080835.1 of Micropepsaceae bacterium. Lineage (GTDB taxonomy): Bacteria > Pseudomonadota > Alphaproteobacteria > Micropepsales > Micropepsaceae > SZUA-430. The sequence goes on from JBEBHP010000014.1 coordinate 30,879, forward strand.
GCAACGGCGTAGCCATCTGCTTTCATCCCAGCTGGCTCCGGATTCAGGTTCAGGGCTGGCTGGGATGTTCTTCATCACACCAGCGAACGGCGCGTTTGCGCGAACCGTCGCACCATTCCGGCAGGCCTATCGGTTACGACCACGATTGTGGAACCCGGCCTGTACCAGTAAGCTCGGCCATCCATCTCAGCTACATGGAGGCTTCGATGCGGGCATTTCTTGTTGCGGCAGCTTTGGCAGTCGCGAGTATCCAGGTGCTTCCGGCCTTCGCCGAAGAGAAGCCACCTCAACAGCCTGACGATCCGCACCGCTGCGTGATCGTGCGCACCATTTCCGGCTGGTCACGGATCGACGACCGGACCTTGCTGCTTCGGGCTGCCGGAAAGAAGTTCAGGGTCAGCTTTCATTCACCCTGTTATGAGGCCAACTGGGCCTTCGCGGCGCACGTTGATCATCCCGGCATGTGCCTGCGCGCAGGTGACGTTCTGATTTTTGAACTTTCGTCCAGCCCCATGGGCCCCCGATGGAATGACTGGGGGCACCATGGATTCGAAGAGCGCTGCCTGATCAAATCGATCGAGCTTGTTCCGCCTAGCCCCTGAGGGTGGCGCTACAGGTCTTGGTCACGCTGGCAATGATCTTGCCGGACACCGTATCGATTTCGGCGTCAGTCAATGTGCGGTCCTTCGGCTGCAGGCGAACACTGATCGCGAGCGACTTGTGACCGGGTTCGACGCCCTTGCCTTCGTACACGTCAAACACGCTGACACTTTCGATCAGCGCGCGATCGACTGACGTCGCGGCCTTCACGACATCGGCGGCGGACACGCTTGAGGTGACGAGGAAGGCGAAATCGCGTTCGACGGCCTGATAGTCAGCGAGGTCCAGACGAGGCTTGGTTTTGGTTGGCTTTGCCTTCAGGGCCGGCAACGACTCGAGGACGACCTCGAACGCCGCAACGGGGCCCGCAAGATCAAATGACTTCAGAACCCGCGGATGCAGCTCACCAAAATATGCCAGGATGTTCCTGGGACCGAGCTTCAGCACGCCGGAGCGACCCGGATGATACCAGGCCGGCGCGTCAGTCGCGATCTGTGCGGTATCTCCTGCCACGCCGCAGGCCTCCAGCACAGCCATAACGTCTGCCTTCGCCTGGAACACATCAGCGTTCCAGGTCGCCTTTGACCAGTGACGCGGACCTGCACCCATGCGAATGCCGGACGCCGCGGTCTGCTGTTCGCCTGGGTCGGCGCCCGTGAACTGCGGTCCGACTTCGAACAAAGCCAGATCCCGGATGCCCCGTGAAGAATTGCGCTGGACGGCTGCAAGCAGACCGGGCAGCACGCTGGGGCGCATGGCATCGAGATCTGCCGAGATCGGGTTTGCCAGAATGAGCGCGTCAGGTACGCCACCGAAGAGTTGGGCCTGCGATTGCGAGACAAAGGACCAAGTCATCGCTTCCGCAAGGCCACGGGACGCAAGGCTTCGCTTTGCAGCACGGACGCGCTTCTGCATCGCAGTCAGGACCGGCAAAGGAACCGTCGACGGCCGTGGCAGCGGTGTTGACGGCACCTTGTCGAGTCCATGGATTCGAATGACCTCTTCCACAAGGTCCGCGGGCCCGTGAATATCTGGCCGCCAAGCGGGAACGCTGACGCGCGTGCCAACGATAGCCCGAAAGCCCAGGCGCTCAAGAATGCCCATGGCCTCAGCCTGGTGCATTTTCACGCCGCACAGCTTTTCGATGAGAGTCGGATCAAATGTGATCTCGCGCTTCGTGTCGGGTGCCCGACCGGCGACCGTCATGTCGCTGGACTCGCCACCGCAAAATTCAATGACAAGCTTGGTTGCCAGATCGAGACCCGCCGCCACATATTCCGGATCCACGCCGCGCTCGAAGCGATAGCGGGCGTCCGAGTTGATGCCGAGTTCGCGGCCCGTGCGCGCCGTGCGGACCGGATCGAAGCAGGCGCTTTCGATGAAGACGCTGGTCGTCGTTTCGCTGACGCCAGTGGACTCGCCACCCATCACGCCGGCCAAACCCAGCACGCCGTTGTCGTCGGCGATAACACACATTTCTTCGTCAAGGGCGTAAGTCTTGCCGTCCAGCGCCGCCACGCTTTCGCCCCTCCGTGCGAGGCGGGCGTGGATTTCGCCCTTGAGTTTGTCGGCGTCGTAAACGTGAAGCGGACGTGCGCGATCGAGGGACACCAGGTTTGTGACGTCGACCAGTGCCGAGATCGGGCGCAAGCCAACCGCCCTCAGTCGCCGCTGCAGCCAGGTCGGTGACGGACCATTCTTCACGCCGCGCACGAGGCGGCCTGCGAATACGGGACACGCGTTCTTCGTGGCGTCCTCGAAATGCAATCCAATCTGGACGGGGTTGTTGAAGCGGGCGTTGACCTTGACAGGCTGCTCGGCTTTCAGGCGGCCGAGGCCTGCTGCCGCGAGATCGCGCGCGACGCCCCTCACGCCCGTGCAATCGGGACGGTTTGGCGTGAGCTTGATCTCGAAGAGCGGGTCCTGCAGGCCCATCACTTCCGCGAAGGGCTTGCCAACGGGCGCGTCGGGCGGCAACTCGATGATGCCGTCGTGCTCTTCGGAAAGCCCCATCTCGCGCTCGGAGCAGAGCATGCCGTTCGATTCCACGCCGCGGATCGACGACTTCTTCAGTTCGAGGCCTGTCGCCGGAATGACCGTGCCCGATCGGGCGAAGACGCCCTTCATGCCGGTATGCGCATTTGGCGCGCCACACACGACCTGGAGCTTTTCAGTTCCGGTATCGACAATGCAGACACGGAGCTTGTCGGCGTTGGGGTGCTTTTCAGCCGACACCACGTAGGCCACGGTGAAGGCTGCGAGTTGTGCCGCCTTGTCCTCAACGCTTTCAACTTCCAGTCCGATGGCGGTCAGCGTGTTTGCGATGTCCGTGACCGGGGCGTCGGTATCAAGGTGATCCTTGAGCCAGGAGAGCGTGAACTTCATCGGCTCAGCCCCCCGGCCAGAGAAGGAACATCGAGTGACGCGAAACCGTAATGCTTGAGCCAACGCAGATCGGCATCGAAGAATGCGCGCAAGTCAGGCGCTCCGTATTTCAGCATTGCAAGGCGGTCCAGCCCCATGCCCCACGCGAAGCCCTGGTACTTCGAGGGATCGTGGCCGCACATCTCGATGACTTTCGGGTGCACCATGCCGCAGCCCAGAATTTCCAGCCAATCATTGCCCTGCCCTAGCTTGACCTCTGCACCCGAGCGATCGCAGCGAATGTCGACTTCGGCGGATGGCTCTGTGAACGGAAAGTGCGAGGGGCGCAGTCGCATTTCAACCTTCGGCACTTCGAACAGTGCGCGGCAGAATTCTTCCAGGATCCACTTCAGGTGGCCCATATGCGAGCTTTCGTCGATCACGAGGCCTTCGATCTGGTGGAACATCGGCGTGTGGGTCTGGTCTGAGTCGATGCGATAGACGCGACCCGGAACGACGATGCGAAGCGGCGGCTTTTGCGTCAGCATGGTGCGGACCTGAACGGGCGACGTGTGCGTCCTGAGCAGGTGACGCGTGCCGTCCGGCTTTGGCTTCAGATAGAACGTGTCGTGCATCTGCCGCGCAGGATGCTCCGGCGGAATATTGAGCCTGGTGAAGTTGTAATCGTCGAGCTCGATATCCGGACCTTCCGCGACCGTGAAGCCCATGTCGGCAAAGATCGCGATGGCCTCGTCGAGGATCTGGGTGACCGGGTGGATTCGACCGGACAGTTCAGGCCTGACGGAAAGCGTTACATCCACGCGTTCGGCTGCGAGCTTTGCCTCGAGGGCCATATCACCCAGCGCCGTCTTGCGTTCCGCAATCCGCGATGTCACGCGGTCACGCATCGCGTTGACCTGGGCACCAAAGGTCTTGCGTTCGTCGGGGCTCATTGAGCCCAGGGATTTCAGGAGTTCGCTGATCGAGCCCTTCTTGCCAAGCAAATCGACGCGCGCGGCCTCAAGGCCTGTCTCATCGACCGCATCGGTGATACGGCCCAGCGCTTCGCGCTCAATGGTTTCAAGGTTTTGCATCTTCGTTCGTTCCGATTCGAGTCCCAAGTCTACTATCCCCGGAGGCGTCGATGGTCTGCTAGTTGCAGACCATCTGCTTCCGGGAGGGAGCACGGCGAACGAAGTTCAGATGAGCTCTTTACTACGCCTTTGCCGCGCCGGCTGCCTGGGTGACCAGGGCTTTGAAGGCCTCGGGCTCGCGCACGGCGAGGTCGGCGAGGATCTTGCGGTCAACCACAATACCCGCCAAACCGAGGCCGCTGATAAATCGGCCATATGTGAGGCCGTGTTCGCGGGCAGCGGCGTTGATGCGCTGAATCCAGAGAGCGCGGAAATTGCGCTTGCGGAGCTTGCGGCCGATGTAGGCGTGCTGGCCCGACTTGTCGACGGCAGCGTTTGCCGTCGTGATGTTGTTTTTTCTGCGGCCGCGGAAACCCTTGGCCTGCTTCAATACTTTCTTGCGGCGAGCGTGGCTCGGAACCGCGCGTGGTGCACGTGACATGTGTGATCGTCCTTACCGGTTATATGGCATCCAAAGCTTTACGCGCGGCGTATCGGCCTCGGAGAGGACGAAAGTTCCGCGAGCGTGCAGCTTGCGCTTGGAAGAGCGCCGGATCAGGCGGTGGCGTTTCATCACGCCGCCATGTTTTACCTTGCCGGTGGCCGTCATTCTGAAGCGCTTTTTCGCGCCTGATTTGGTCTTCAACTTGGGCATTTCGGTCTCCTTATGCTGGAACTCGTTCGAGGGACCTTTTCAAGTCCCTCATGCGAACAGCCTGGGCATGCCCCGCCCGGCGGTTCTCGTGAGGCGCGGGAAATAGCCAGAAGTCGCGGCCACATACAAGAGGGGCGCGGCGGTTTAGCCCGCTTTTTGAGGGAGTTCGGGCTGCTTTGGCGCAAAAAACCGCAATCGCGCGGCCCAGAGCAACAGACCCAGGCCCGCCAGCCCGAACAGGCTGCCAACCCAGGGCGTCCAGGCGACGTCCCTGGCGGCCGCTTCCGCCACGGCCTTGTAGGGGCGGACGGGGGTGCCGTCCACGGAAACGACGTAGGCAATGTAGGACCGGCGGCTGGACCAGACGGGCGCGTTCTGGTTGAGCGGATCAAAGAAGACCGTGAACTGTGCTCCGGGCGGCGCGCGGCGCACGACGGGTTCTGCACCTGAGTAGCCTGACAGCACAAAATAGTTCTCGCTGCCTGACAACTGGAACCGCAGGCCTTCTTCATTCGTGTACTGACGGAACGAGGTCAGCGTCCCTTCGACCTTCTGAAGCGTGGTCTCGTTCGGCACGACCGAGAAGAGACCGTGCCACTGGGGTTCGCACAGAAAGACCGCAACCAGCAACGAGAGTGCTCCCCATGCTGAGATGAGGATCGGCGAGGTCATCGCTTTCTCTAGTTGAGGAGGCATGTGCTTTGAACAGACTGATTTGGGTTTTCGCCCGCGATCCGGGCGCGAAGAATTTCATAGTCCGCAATGCTAAACACGTCATGAATGCTATTAAGGATAAGAGCCTATTCGGCAGACTGAGTCATTAGGGACACAGTGAATGCGTTGTCGAATGGTGAATGCCGCAATTAAGGCCATGCCCTGCACGCGCAGGGCATGGCCCGATGCCTAGAGCTGACGGCGCGACAGGATCTCAAACCGCAAGACCATTCCAAAAGCTGCCGCTGCCAGTCCTGAGGCCAGACCGATCCAGACGCCGAGACCCTGCATGCCTGCCCAGAATGCCAGGCCCCAGGCCAGCGTGAATCCGACAAGCCAGTAGCTCAGTCCTGCAATCCACATCGGTGCGTTTGCATCCTTGAGGCCCCGCAAGCTCATCTGCCCCGTCACCTGCAACGCATCGAACAGCTGGAAGATCGCGACCAAATAAAGGAACGTGACGGCGAGTCCCACAACCTCGGCGTTTTCGGCCACCGAAAGCGGTATGTACAAGCCGACCAGCGCTTCAGGCACGATTGCGATGATGACTGCGCAGAGCAACACGAAGCCTGCACCGCACACCATTGCCGTATAGCCAGCCAGCCTTGCACCCTCGGTGTCGCGCGCGCCTGCGGCCAGACCCACGCGGACCGTTGCGGCCAATCCTATTCCAAGTGGCACCATGAACGTCAGAGAGCCGATGTTCAGCGCGATCTGGTTTGCAGCCACAGACGCCGCCCCGAACGTTCCCATGATCAGGGTTGCCGAGTTGAACAGCATGGCCTCGAAGATCATCGACATGCCCATGGGCGCGCCGAGGCGGAAGATCTCGCGGAACTTTTCCCAATCTGGCCGGCCGAAGCGGTGCAGCAGGTGATACTTGCGGAAACCTGGTGCCCACAGGACCACGCCCAGCATGGCGACGAACGAGAACAGGTAGGCGCATGCGCTGGCCGTTGCCGCGCCGAGCACGCCCATCTTCGGAGCACCGAAGTGCCCGTAGATCAAAACGTAGTTCAGCGCGATGTTGAACAGCAGCGTGAGCACTGAAATCGTGAGCACGGCGTGCTGCCGGCCAACCGATGATGCAAAGTTCCGCAGCACGCCGAAACCCAGCGCAAACGGCAGACCCAGGGCCACGATATGGGTCCAGGGTGCAGCCATCGCCACGATCTCGGGCTTCTGGCCAAGGGCGAGCAGCACCGGCTTTGACCAGATCAGAAACGTCATCAACGGCAGGGATATGAAGGCAACTGCCCACAACCCCATCCGTACGGCCGCGCGTGCTCGCGCGCGGTCGTTCGGGTGGGCGCCGAGGATCTGGGACACAATGGGCGAAACTGCAGCCACGGGCCCGTAGCCGCCCAGCCACGCAAAGTAAAACATCACGGCGCCAATGCTGGTCGCCGCGAGCGCTTCCTTGCCGAGCGCACCGACCATGATGACGTCGGCCGTGATCGAGCCCATCTGCGCAAGCTGCATGGCGATGAGGGGGCCTGCGAGCTTCAGCAGCGCGCGTGCCTCTTCGGTCCAGGGTTTCAGCCATGCCCGGTTATGTGTACCCGCCTGGGGTGTCATGAATTCTGTCATTGTCTTCAACATGGATCAGCTCAATTGCCGCCCGAAAGACTTCGCTCTGTTCGAAGGGTTACGGGCAAACAAAAACCCCTCCGGAGCGAACTCGGGAGGGGTGAAAAAGGCTCAGAAATACTGAGTTGCTAATCCACAGCCCCCTCACGAGCCATAAGAACCGCCGATCGCGGCGCCGGGTTCCCGGCGCAGCCCGCAGCGGCTGAAATGTAGGTCGACGTGTTCATTCAACACTCGGCTCGTGATGGATCGCGCAAAGCCCCATGCCTTGCACTTGGGTCGCGTTGGTAATTGGCGACGTAGGGGAAGTCAAGGCGTCAAAGTTCTGGGAGCGCGGACTTCCAGTCCGCTGTTGCTGCAAAACAAGAGCGGGCTGGAAGCCCGCGCTCCCAGGGGGCTTATCCCTTCACGCACACGATCTGGCGGAGGGTGTGCACGATTTCGACGAGGTCGGACTGGGCGGCCATGACGGCATCGATGTCCTTGTAGGCCATCGGTGTTTCGTCAATGACGCCTGTGTCCTTGCGGCATTCGACATGTGCGGTTGCAGCGATGTGTTCCTCAAGCGAGAAGCGTTGCTTTGCTGCCGTGCGTGACATTGCGCGACCTGCCCCATGCGAGCAGGACTCGAACGAGTCCGGGTTGCCAAGCCCGCGCACGATGAACGAGCGCGCGCCCATTGATCCCGGAATGATGCCCAGTTCACCCTTGCGGGCTCGCACAGCGCCTTTGCGGGTCAGCCAGACACGCTCTCCGAAGTGCTCTTCGCGCTCGACATAATTGTGGTGACAGTTCACCGCCACGTCGAGCGTTCCGATTCCCGGCCATGTGTCGTGCAGGACCTTGAGCACGGCTGCCATCATGACCTCGCGGTTCGAACGCGCGTAGTCCTGGGCCCAGCCTACAGCCTCAACGTAGTCGTTGAAGGATTGCGATCCTTCGCCAAGCCAGGCGAGATCGCGATCAGCGAGCTTAAGTCCCGCTGCCTCGATCTCGTCCTTCGCCTTCGCAATGAAGTACATGCCAATGCGGTTTCCCACATTGCGCGAACCCGAGTGCAGCATCACCCAGAGGCGATCAGCCTCGTCGAGGCAGAGCTCAATGAAGTGGTTGCCGCCGCCGAGCGTGCCAATCTGGAGTGCTGCCGATTTCTTCTCCGTGATCTTCGGGTGCTTTGCCTCGATCGCTTCCCAGCCGGACTTGTGGCGTGAATACCAGGCCGATTCCGCCGGGCGTGGCGGCTGCTTGTGCGAGCCCTGCCCGACCGGGATCACCCTTTCGATGTCCGAACGAATGGCCCTGAGGCTGTCAGGCAACTGCGAAGCCGTGATGTTTGTCATCACCGCCGCCATGCCGCAGCCAATGTCGACGCCGACGGCGGCGGGAATGATGGCGCCCTTCGTCGGAATAACCGAGCCCACTGTCGCGCCACGACCGAGATGCACGTCGGGCATGACCGCCACGTGGCCGTGGATGAAAGGCAACGCTGCGATGTTCTGCAGTTGTTGGCGCGCTTCGAACTCAACCGGGACGCCTTGTGTCCAGGCCCTGATCGGCAAGCCGCGAGAATCAATAAATTCGTACATGACACATTCTTTCGAAGAGCAGCTGTCATCCCGCACGTATCGGTGCCGGATGACAGCCATCGTTTACTCGTTCTTCTCTTGGGCGATGATCCAGTCGATCACGCTTTCAGAGAAACCGTCGACGCGGGTCCAGTCGCCTGCGCCCACGCCGTTCCTGTAGGACGCGACGTTGATCATGTAGCCCTTGCCTTTCGGCGCGGGCACGGCGTCATGCGACTGCTCGTCAGTGATGACGATGAGGCGCACGCCCTTCTGGTCAACTTCCTTCACGGCCTTTCCCAGTTCGGTTCCGCCATGAAGCTGGCTTTGCACGATTGCGTCGCGCAGAGCGAAACCACGTCGTGGCGGCACCTTTTTCACGTCGTTGGAGAACGTGAAGATCTCGACGTCCTCGGCGATTTCACGCGCGAGAATTGCGAGGCCTGACGCCGCGTCCAGCCGCAGCATCTCCGAGCGCGTCGACATCGGCGCGTTCATCGATCCCGAGACGTCGATCAGGAGACGCGTTGGTCCCTTGATCTTTTCGTGGCCTTCCAACGAGCGAAACATCGCCTTTTCCAGTTCCGGCTCGAAGTCGGGCGCATAGCGCGCCGCGGCGACGAAACGGTACGGCAGGACGCGATCGGTACGCATCACGTCAAGCGCGCCGGCGATGGTTTTCTTCTGCACGCCCGCAGACAACATCCCGCGAAGGTTCCGCAACAGCGCCAGCGCGCCGAGCTTCTTGTCGGCGATCAGGCGCTCGAAAGTTTCCTTCTTGCCGGCCCCGCCAGAGAGATTGACCTCCCACGTGTCGGGCGATGCCAGCTTTCCGTCAGCCAGCTCCTTCCACACTTTTGCCTGGTCCGCGTTTGCGGGCTTGGCGTGGGTGATGAAGAGCACGTCGCGCAGGCGCACCGGCCCGTCGCGGTCATACTTGGCGAGCTGATAGGCGTCGAACTTTGCGAAGGCTTTCGCCAGGCCCTTTTTGACCTGGGCTGGTACCGGGCGCTTCTTGCGCTGCTGCATCGGGCCGATGACGTCGGACCAGTAGATGGCGAGAAACTCGGTCATCTCGTCCGGGCGCTGGATGATGCGCTCGAGCGTTGCGGCCACGAGGGGACGATGCTGCTCGCTTGCGGCCATGGCGCGTACCAGCAACAGCGGCGCGTGGCGCAGCTTCGACTTTTCCCGCGCGTCGATTGCCATCTGCGCAACAGCTTCGGGCTCAACCTTGGGCACGAGCGCCTGGATGCGATCGGCAATGGCGATCCCGTCCTCGTAGAACTCGTCTTCCCACAGCATGGCGTTCATCACCGAGCGGCGGAGGAGTGCTTCCGGGCCAAAAGTGCGGGCGGGTGCGCCTTCGTGCGTTTGCGCCTTCGTGAAGCGCTTGAATATGTTCAGTTTGGCCATGGCTGCCACTCCTTCATGCTCGTGTTGGGACTCTAGTTGATCGTCGGGAAATTGGCGAAGCCGTGTCTCGGCTGGCCGGAAAAACAGGCGGGGAACATTCGACACTGCTCCGGGGTTTCCCCCTGCTGCTCTAACCACTGAGCTACGGGCCCACATTTTGGGCCCGGCGGGATTCGAACCCGCGACCTGCCGTTGAACAGACGAAGTAACAGATGTCTTCACCACCGCCATAGTGGACCTGCCCTTGCGCATGCGCTCGGGCAGGAAAAGGAGGCTGGGGAACAGTCGAGACTGCACTGCCCTTTCGGGCTCCTGAAGCTCTACCACTGAGCTACGTCGCACTTTCGTGCCACGGCGGGGATTGAACCCGCGACCTTCAGATTGGCGAAGTATCAGATCCCTTCACCACCAGCTTTCATTCGGGCAATGCAGCCCGTATTCAATAGATCCTTGATTGGTCATTCATCTCGCGGCGCATCTGGAATTGGTGCACGCCGCCTGGTGAGCCACATGCTCACCCCGCCTTTGGTGGACCGTGCGATTTCGCGCACGCCGTTCCCTCCGACGGGCCCCGCGCTTCGATCATGCCCGCGAGTTTTGCGGGAGAGTGATCGAGGATCCGGGTCTCCTCCGCCAGGACCGAGGTCCGGGCTGGCTCTCATTTCGTGCCTGGAGGGACATAAAAAACCCTCCGAAGCTTTCGCTCGGGAGGGGTCCAAAATTCAGGACCGGGCAGCCTTCCGTCAGAAGGCTCCTCCGCGAGCAGCACGCGCATCGACGCGTGGCGTGGTACCGCCAAAGCCGGATGCGTTCATGTTATTTTTCGATCTGAATTTCATGCGCTGCTCTCAAAACTTCGTCACGCGCGAGGCTAACCCCGTGCAAGGGACGCGGCTTCTACGCCTCTGGAATCGATACGTCAAGCGCGGCAAATTTGCCTACGCCTGAATTTGCAATGCGCTGACGGCAAAAGGTCCTACTGATGCAGGCTCTCGCCGTGCAGAGCGAGGTCGAGGCCTTCGCGTTCCTGGTCGTTGTCGACCCGAAGGCCAACAAAGGCCTGCACGAGTTTCAACACACCCCATGTTCCTGCTGCACACCAGATGACGGTTACAATCACGCCGACGGCCTGAATGCCAAGCTGGCCTGCGTTGCCATCCAGAAGGCCGCGAAGACCTTCGGGGTTGGCCTCAGTCGCGCTCACGGCGCCTGTTGCGAACACGCCCGCGAGCAGTGTCCCCAAAATTCCGCCAATGCCGTGAACGCCGAACACGTCGAGCGAGTCGTCGTATTTCAGGCGGAGCTTGAGGCGCGTACATGCCCAGTAGCAGACCGCACCCGCGAGGGTGCCGATCACAATGGCGTGCCAAGGCAACACGTAACCCGAAGCCGGCGTGATGGTGCCGAGGCCTGCGACGGCGCCCGAGATGATACCGAGCACTGACGGCTTCCTGCGTTCAAACCATTCGAGGGACATCCAGACGAACGCGCCCGAGCACGCTGCGAGATGCGTCGCGACGATCGCCATCACCGCGCGCGAGTTTGCTGCGAGTGCCGAGCCGCCGTTGAAGCCAAACCAGCCGACCCAGAGCAGGCCGGTGCCGATCACCGCAAGCGACAGATCGAAAGGCGCCAGATTCTCCTTGCCGTAACCGAGGCGCGGTCCAAGTACGAAGGCAGCGACGAGGCCTGCAATGCCGGCATTGATGTGCACGACCGTGCCGCCTGCGAAGTCGAGCAGCCCCATCGTGCCGAGGAACCCTCCACCCCAGACCCAGTGCGCACTCGGCACATAGACAATCATCAGCCACAGAATGCAGAACGCGAGGAACGCGTCGAAGCGCAGGCGGTCTGCGACACTGCCTGCAACGAGCGCGCAGGTAATGACGGCAAACGTCATCTGGTAGATCATGAAAAGCGCCTCGGGGATGCCGGGCGCGAGTGCGCTGGCGCTGTTCATGTCCATGCCCAGCAGCAGAAAGCGATCGAGCGTTCCGATCAGGCTGTTGCCGCCGACAAATGCGAGCGAGTAGCCGGTCACGACCCAGAGGATCGAGACGATCGAGACGGCCGCTGCCGACTGCGCCATGGTGGCGAGCACGTTCTTGCGACGGACCATGCCGGCGTAAAACAACGCCAGGCCCGGCAGTGTCATCATCAACACGAGTGCTGTTGCCACCATCATCCACGCGGTATCGGCCGCGTTAAAGGCGCTCCCGGTCATTTCCTGCTCCCAGTACGTTTTATTGCTATAAAGTGAGACAGGTACGGTGGCAGATTTGTGTGTGTCGAGATGCTATTTGCCTAAATATCGGTCATTCATGTCTGTTTTCTAGTCAATCCTGGAAAGCAGGTGCTTGCGAAGCAGGTTTTCGAGTTCCGCCGGGATCGGGATCGGTGCCAGCTCGCCTATGGTCACCTGTGTCGTATCGCAAACACCCACGCACTTGTCGCCGATAAACAGACCGCAACCGATGTCGAAGGACTTCGTGCCGAAGCGCGATACGCCCAGTCCGACTTCGTATTCTCCCGGGTAGTGGGCTTCAGCGAGGTAGCTGATCGAGATGCTTGCGATGACGAAGCGGAAGGCTTTGTCGTTTCCGGTCAGGCCCCTCAGGAACGAGACACGGCCATCTTCGTAGAAGGACGCGAGTGCCACGTTATTCAGGTGACCTTCGGTGTCCATGTCGCTGAAGCGCGCGATGACGCGACGGAAGTATGGATAGGTGCTGCGGTGCAGGCGGAATGGTGCTGGTTTCATGGTCGAACTGATGGCGTGAGTTGCGTTTGTCTGTCAACGGTTCAGGCGCTAAGGTCCTTTCATCAACATATTGAGGAAATGGCCATGGACTTCAGGATTCCGCAGGACGTCAAAGAACTTCTCGTGCGCATGGATGATTTCATCGAGCGGGAAATCAAGCCGCTCGAAAACAAGGACGACAATATCCGCTTCTTCGACCATCGGCGCGAACATGCCCGTACGGACTGGGACCGCGACGGCCTGCCCCGCCACGAATGGGAAGACCTTCTGCGCCAGATGCGCAAGCTTGCCGACAAGGCAGGTTTCCTGCGCCTTGCCCTGCCCAAGGAATATGGCGGGCAGGAAATCGGCAACCTTGCCATGGCGATCATCCGCGAACATCTGGCGGCCAAGGGCCTGGGTCTGCACAACGACCTGCAGAATGAAAGCTCGATCGTCGGCAACTTTCCGCAAGTGCTCATGTTTCGCGACTTCGGCACGCCGAAGCAGAAGGACGAGTTCATCAACGGCATGCTTGCAGGCACGCACCGCGCCGCTTTCGGCCTGACTGAACCCAAGCACGGCTCTGACGCAACCTGGATGGAGACGAAGGCCGTCAAGGAAGGCAATGGCTGGCGGATCAATGGCGAGAAGTTCTGGAACACCGGTGTCCACGTTGCGAATTACGACATGGTCTTCGCCCGCACGAGCGGTAAGGATGGCGATGCGCGCGGCATCTCGTGTTTCCTCGTTCCGATGAAGGCGCCGGGCGTGAAGGTCGAGTTCTATTACTGGACCTTCAACATGCCGACAGATCATGCGCACGTGACCTTCAAGGACGTGCTGGTGCCGGAAGATGCCTTGTTCGGACCCGTCGACAACGGGCTCGTGCTCGCACGCCACTTCGTGCACGAGAACCGTATCCGCCAGGCCGCGTCGTCGCTTGGTGCAGGTGTCTACTGCCTGAACGAAAGCATCGACTATGCCCGTGCGCGCAAGCCGTTCGGCAAGCCACTCGCTTCAAACCAGGCGATCCAGTTTCCGACGGTCGAGCTGATGACGCAGGCCGAGATGCTGCGCCTGCTGATCCAGAAAACGGCGTGGGAGATGGACCAGATGACGGGCCCCGAAATCCAGGTCTATCTCTCGGACAAGGTTTCAATGTGTAACTACTGGGCGAACCGCTTCTGCTGCGAGGCGGCCGACTGGGCGATGCAGGTTCATGGCGGCATGGGCTATTCGCGCCACAAGCCGTTCGAGCACATCTATCGCCACCACCGCCGCTATCGCATTACGGAAGGCTCGGAGCAGATCCAGATGCGCAACGTGGCCGGACACCTCTACGGGTTCCTGGGGAAGAACAAGAAGGGGGAGTAGTCCCGGGCTTTTCCAAAGAATGATTGAAACACGAAGTACTCGAAGGACTCAAAACAGGGTGCCGACTGGCGCCCCGGTGATTCATTCGAGTACTTTGCGTGCTTCGAGTTTCAAAACCCTGTTCCCTAAGCTTGTCCCAGCACGCGGTTTCGCTCGGCATGATATTTTCCAGTTCTATGTGTCGTCTTCGTCGACTCCTGATGATGTTGAACAATAGAGTGACTGAAGTCGCTTGACGATCATGGCCTGCCCGCGTCGAATGCTGCTTCCGGACGGACACTGTTTCGCATGAACCTAAAGACAGCCACTGCTGCAATCATCGTGCTGGCGTGGATTTTGGCTGGCTGTGACCACGCCCTTGCCGCGCAGGACTGCAAGGATTGCCCGAACATGGTACAAATTCCATCCGGCGAATACCGCATGGGCACCAGCGCAGGCGAGTACAAATGGGCCGATGACTTGGGCTCAATGGGAGTAGACGTCCGCTTCGAAGTCCCGCAGCACACTGTCACCGTTCGTGCGTTCTGGATGGGCGTGACGGAAATTACCCGCCGGCAATATTCGGAATTCGTTCGTGAGACGAATTACCAATTTGGTGGATGTCATGACGAGGGGACCTATGACGCCCAACACCCCCGCCGGGAGTACAAATATGACTGGCGACACCCCTTCGCCGAACACGCGCAATCGGATGATGAACCTGTTGTCTGCGTCAACCAGTCTGATGCACTCGCGTATATCGATTGGCTGAACAAAAAAGCTGGCAAGCACTATCGCCTTCCATCTGAAGCGGAGTGGGAATACGCCACGAGAGCAGGCACGACAACGGGTCGATACTGGGGATGGCGCAACGTAGACACCTGCAAGTATGAAAACGCCTACGACCTGAGTGCTCTTGGCGTCCTCCATTCCTATGAGGACTTGATAAAAGAACATTTTGATTGCGCCGACAGATTTGTATTTACGTCGCCCGTCGCCACATTTTCCGCGAATGGATTCGGACTATGGGACACGATGGGAAATGTCATGGAATGGGTCACAGACTGTTTTCACCCGTCCTATATCAATGCACCCGTCGACGGTTCCGCCTGGGTCGCGGGCGACTGCAGGATACGAGTTGTACGAGGCGGCTACTGGGGTGCGGTTCCATCTGAACTGCGCTCAGGCTTTAGAATGGGTCTGTCGCCAACCGCACGGCACAACAATCTTGGCTTTCGTGTAGCGCGCAGCGGTGTTTGAACCGCCGACTGGGCGATGCAGGTGCATGGCGGCATGGGCTATTCGCGCCACAAGCCGTTCGAGCACATCTATCGCCATCACCGCCGCTATCGCATCACTGAAGGATCGGAACAGATCCAGATGCGCAATGTGGCCGGACACCTCTACGGGTTCCTGAGGAAGAACAAGAAGGGGGAGTAGTGGCTCCTCATCCGCCTCGGTGCGATCGGCACCTTCTCCAGCAGAGCTGGAGAAGGGCTGTCGTCCATTTTCTTCACCCGCGTTAGCGGAGGAGGAAAAAACAAAAATGCCCGGGAGGGCCCGGGCACAGATTCCTACACTATCCATTTGCAGCGCCGAATAGAGCCGAAAGCGCCGAAAACAAAAAGAGAACAAATTGACGCAGCTAGATGTTGTAGCTGCTGTTCATCCGAAGCGCCTGTCTAGGTGTGACCCATCACGCGCTTTGGTTTGTACGGTTCTTCGAGCGCCTTGATGTCTTCGGGATCGAGTTTCAGAGTGAGGGCCGCAGCGGCGTCTTCGAGGTGGTGGGGCTTGGTGGCGCCGACGATCGGGGCGGTGATGACCTGCTTGGAGAGCATCCAGGCGAGGGCCACCTGGGCGTTGGGCTTGCCGAGTTTTTTTGCGATGGTGGTGACGCGTTCCGCGATTTCGAAATCCTGCTCGCGATAATACAGCATGTGCGCGAATTCATCGGTGCCGGCGCGTGACGTTTCCGCATTTGCCTTTGCAGCGCCCTGCTGCTTGGGATTGTCGCCGGCCTTGCGGTTGCCGGCGAGGAAGCCGCGGGCGAGCGGGCTCCACGGGATCACGCCGATGCCTTCGGTCGTGCAGAGCGGCAACATCTCGCGCTCTTCCTCGCGGTAGAGCAGATTGTAGTGCGGCTGCATCGAGACGAACTGCGCGAAGCCATTTGCGCGCTGCAGGCCCAAGGCTTTCATGAACTGCCAGGCGTACATGGACGAGGCACCGATATAGAGCGCCTTGCCCGCCTTGACGACGTCGTTCAGCGCCTCGACCGTTTCCTCGATTGGCGTGTCGTAGTCGAAGCGGTGGATCTGGTAGAGGTCGATATAGTCGGTCCCCAGGCGCCGGAGGCTTGCATCGACGGCTTCCATGATGTGCTTGCGCGACAGGCCGCGGTCGTTCTGACCCTTGCCCATCGGCGAAAACACCTTCGTTGCAATGACGACCTGATCACGGCGCGCCAGTTCCTTGAGCGCGCGGCCGGTCACTTCCTCGCTGGCACCAAGGGAGTAGACGTCTGCCGTATCAAAAAAATTGATACCGAGGTCGATTGCCTGCTTGAAGTACGGCCGTGCGCTGGTCTCGTCCATGATCCAGTCGCGCCATGTTGGGCTGCCATAGGTCATGCAACCCAGGCAGAGGCGGGATACCTTCAGGCCGGTCTTTCCGAGACGAATATATTCCATGAGAATTCTCCTTTGGGCTATTCTACAAGGAGAGAAACTGATTGGCGACCATCGACTTTGGCCGCTGCAATAACCCGGAGCAGAGCATGGGATTTCTGAATTCACCCTTGATCGGAAAGACCGACGGGGCGCGCGAACTAGCGACCCCGGCGCTTGTCATCGACCTGAAGGCCTTTGAACGCAACCTCACCGCGATGCAGGAACACTGCAATCGCGTGGGCCTGAAGCTGCGGCCGCACGCAAAGACCCACAAGTCGGTCGAGATTGCCCGACGCCAGTTGGCCGCCGGGGCCGTTGGCCAATGCTGTGCCAAACTGGGTGAAGCCGAGGTGCTGGCCGAAGGCGGCATAGACGGGCTGCTGATCACCTCGCCCGTCGTCACAGCCCTGGCCTTTGCCCGAGTCGCCAAGCTGAACGCCAAGCTGTCAAGTTTCATGATCGTGGCTGACAGCGTGACCTGCGTTGAAGGCTATATCCAGGCCGGGCGCACATCGGGGAAGAAGCTCAAGGTCCTGGTTGATGTTGACGTCGGGTTGCATCGTACAGGCATTGCGCCGGGGGAGCCTGCGGTCCAGCTTGCCCGGAGGATTGCGGCGGCGCCAGAGCTCGAGTTTACGGGTCTCCAGGGTTATGCGGGGCAACTCCAGCACGTGCCTGGATTTGAAGACCGCCGCAACCAGTCGCTGGCCGCGCTGAAGCTGCTGGGTGATACGCGTGACGCGATTATTGCTGCGGGCATCGCCTGCCCCATTGTTTCCGGCGGCGGGACGGGAACCTTCAACATCGACGCCGAGGCGCGCGTGTTCACCGAACTTCAGGCGGGATCCTATATCTTCATGGACAAGCAGTATGGCGAGGTCCGCATCGCCAATGCCGCGCCACTGCCGTTCGAACCGTCGCTGTTCGTGCAAACGACAGTGATCAGTGCCTCGATGCCAGGGCTCGCCACCACAGACGCCGGGTTGAAGTCGTTTGCCACCGAAGCGGGTGCTCCACAGATCTGGAAGGGCGCACCGGAAGGCGCGAACTATTTCTTCTTTGGCGACGAACAGGGCGGCGTCATGCTGGGGGGCGCCGACAAGTGTCTGCCGCTGGGCTCAGTGCTGCTTTGCGCTGCACCGCACTGTGATCCCACAGTCAACCTCCATGACGGATACCATGTGCTGGACGGCGAGCAGCTTGTTGCGATCTGGCCCGTCGAAGGGCGCGGGAAGTCCGCCTGAACAGTGCCAACCTGAACCGGCTGTTCATCCGCGGTTCAGTCGGTCGCGCCCAGTGTCTGCCGGGACTTTGGGGGCTGACACTGGGAGAACTTCCATGAGCTATTTGAAAAGTCTTGCATTCGGGGCCGTGGCGCTTGTCGCCGCGAGCTTCTCAACGATGGCTTCGGCCAAAGCGGACAGTTTCGGCGTCTATGTCGGATCGAACGGCTTTGGAGTCCAAGTCAGCAACTATAATGGCGGATACGGCTCGGGATATTACGGCAATGGCGGTTACTACGATCCGTGCCTGAACAAGAACTACCGTCGACACCACAGACATTGCTGGAACAATGGCGGTTCTGGCTACAACAACGGCTATTATCCTCAATACAATTACGGAAACAATTACGGTTATCGTCCGCATCTTCGCCGCACAGATCGACATGATCGCCGATGGGACCGTGATGACCGTCGGGGACAATGGCGCGACAATGACCGGGGCCATGACCGTCGCGGCAATGACCGTGGCCGGTGGAACAACAACGGGCATCGGAACGGCGACAACCACAATTGGGGCGGCCACAACAGGCATTAGTGCCCACAGCAGTAGCCTCACACATATTGCTGGTTGGCTTCGGCCAACCAGTTTCGTTTCCGCCAAGGCACGATTGAAAAGAGATCAGTCGTGATTGAGGTATGAGCCCAGACCAACGACTTCGTTGTAGTCCTGGAACGTCAACCGGTTCTGGCGATCGTCTCCGGCACCTGACAACAATCGTCTGTAAACACATTCCATGGTTTTGGCGGCGGCGAGCAAAGCAGAAACCGGATAGATCACAAGACCGAAGCCGATCTCGGCCAATTCCTTCACACTGAGCAGTGGCGTCTTGCCATCCTCAACCATGTTGGCGAGCAATGGCACGCCCCTGAACCGCGTTGCTATCGCGCGCAGTTCGTCGATGTTCTGGGGCGCTTCCACGAAAAGCATGTCTGCGCCGGCACGGAGATAGGCATCGGCACGGCGAAGCGCCTCGTCGAGGCCCAGTACGCTTCGCGCATCGGTTCGTGCAATCACCAGGAACTCACCTGATGTCCTTGCTTGCACGGCAGCCCTGATCTTGGCTGCACCTTCCTCGAGGGAGACGACTTCCTTGCCATCCATGTGGCCGCAGCGCTTTGGCAATACCTGGTCTTCAAGCTGGATTGCAGCGGCGCCCGCCTGTTCATAACCGCGTACCATGCGTTCCACGTTGGCCTTTCCGCCATGGCCGTTGTCACCGTCAGCTATGAGAGGCACTGCGCCGGATGCTGCCGACAATGCCCGGACACGGTCGATCATCTCGGTCGCGGACACGATGCCGATGTCGGGCACGCCGAGCAGCGAACCCGCGACGCCGAAGCCCGTCATGTAAACGGCCCGGGAACCGGCTTTCACGGCCTGACGCGCGGATACACCGTCATAGATCCCGGGCGCAACCACGACACCTTTTGACAACAGCTGCTTCAGCGATGTGCGCTGCATTACTCGTCCTCGACGACGTCGGGAACCTGTTCGTCGGCCGGAATTGCGTATGATCCCTTCAGCCAGCGCGACAGGTCGACATCTGCACATCGCCTTGAACAGAATGGACGGAATTTCTGCCCTTCGGGTTTATTGCAAATCGGGCAATTGCGAATTGACGGCTGCATTATGAGTCGGCACCTACATCGAATTGGTCACGCTTGAAACTGGCCCGACTTTCAAAGCGCAATCCCGCCGGCGCATATTTTCGCAGCGATTGCACAAACTCGGTTCCCTGACCCTCGATCCAGCGTACGATCTCGGGTGATGCGTAAGCCACCAGCTTTGTCCCCGGGCGGGCCTTGCCTTCCCTTGCGACGCGACGCAACAGCTCTGCCGCCACCGTCACAACAGTCTTCAGCCTGCCATGTCCCTGGCAAGGGTCGCAATGCTCGGTGAACAGCTTTGCGACGGGCTCGCGCACACGTTTGCGGGTCATTTCAACCAGCCCGAAGGCGGACATTGGCAGGATCTGTGTGGGCGTCCTGTCCTTCGACACGCTGTCAGCCAGGACAGT
The DNA here is from genome assembly GCA_040080835.1 of Micropepsaceae bacterium. Classification (GTDB taxonomy): domain Bacteria; phylum Pseudomonadota; class Alphaproteobacteria; order Micropepsales; family Micropepsaceae; genus SZUA-430. The sequence continues at coordinate 50,985 of JBEBHP010000014.1, forward strand.
CAGAACCTGGCCAATGTGCTCGGGTTCGTTCAGGTGGATGTAGTCAATCACGATAAGCCCGCCAATGCCGCGCAGGCGCAGTTGCCGGCCGATCTCGGCAGAGGCCTCAAGGTTTGTTCGCAGCGAGGTTTCCTCGAGCCCGGTCGCTTCGGTGTAGCTTCCCGAGTTCACGTCAATCGAGGTGAGCGCTTCGGTCCCTTCAAGCGTTATCCAGCCACCGGATGGCAGGCGAACACGCGTGTGGAGCAGAGCCTCTATCTCGCCTTCGATGTTGTATTCGTCAAAAAGCTGTCCCGGGCCGTTGAACAGCTGGATCCTTGAAACCACTTCGGGCATCAGGCGTTCGGCGTAGGCGCGTGCACGTGCCACGGCGGAAGCATCATCAATCACGATGCGTGTGGTTTCCTCGTCCACGCCATCGCGCAGCGTCCGTTCGACCGGATCGAGATCGTGGTAGATCGTGGCCGGCACCTTGGCCATTCGCTTGCGCGCAAGGATCGTCTGCCACTCTTCGCCGAGCCTCGCGATGTCAGCGGCAATGTCTTCCATCGTTGCCATCAGGGCTGCCGTGCGCACGATGAAGCCTGCACCCGCCGGCACGCGGAGATCGCTCTCGATGATGGCATTCACGATCTGGGTCAGGCGCTTTCGCTCAGCTTCATCCTCGATCCGCCGGGATAACGCCACGCCGGTCTGGTTCGGCACGAGTACAACCAACCGCCCCGCCAATGTCACGTTTGCAGAGAGACGCGCACCCTTTTCGCTGATCGGGTCCTTGATGACCTGCACCAGCACCGCATCACCTTCCCGAACACATTTGGAAATGCAGGGCTGATCCAGGAAACTTGGCAGGTCAGCGAGGCAACGCGCTTCCCTTGCTGCAAGGAAGCCGGCGCGGTCGAGTCCAAGATCCACGAAGGCCGCCTGCATGCCTGGCAGCACACGTTGCACGCGTCCGAGCATGATGTTGCCGAGCATCCTGTGACCGGAGCGGCCGGAGTGCTGATGCTCGTCGACTGCAAATGTCCTTTCGAAGAACACTTCGTCCAAACGGGAATCTTCTATGAACGCGACACGCGTTTCCGCGGGTCCCACGTTAATCAGAATTTCTGAAGCCATGTGCCAGTCAATAGTTTGATGGCACGCAGTCTAGCAGGTTCAGATGGCGCTGCATGCCCTTAACATCTGAAAGGTTTCCATCAGCGGCAATCCTACAACGTTGGAATAGGATCCGGAAATAAAGCGCACAAAAACGGCCGCGTGGCCCTGGATCGCATAGCCGCCGGCTTTGCCAAGACCTTCCCGCGACACGCAGTATTCTGCAATTTCCCGTTCGTCCAGCCTTCGAAACGCCACTTTGGTTTCGCACAGCCTGGTGCGCATTTTTCCGGTCTGGTCGACTATCGCCAGTGCCGTCAAAACGGTATGGCGCCTTCCCGACAGCAATCTCAGGCAGCGGGCAACCGTCTGATCATCCTCTGCCTTCGGCAGGATCCGCCGCCCACAGGCGACGACCGTATCGGCGGCGAGAATGGTCAGCGCCTCGCCGAATGGCTGCTTTTCCCTGACTGCATTCGCCTTTGACGTCGCGATGCGAAGCGCATGAGCGCGGGCCAGCTCGTCCGGCCGCACTGCTTCGTCGATGTCTGCCGGAACAATTTTCAGGGGCTTGATGCCGACCTGCTCCAGCAATGCGAGCCGTCGTGGACTTGCGCTGGCCAGGATGAGTTTTGCGTGATGCACTATTTGCTGCGGTAAACGATCCGCCCCTTGGTCAGATCGTAGGGTGTCATTTCGACGGTGACCTTGTCACCCGCAAGCACACGGATTCGGTTCTTGCGCATCTTGCCGGCCGTGTGAGCAATGACGATGTGGTCATTATCCAGTTTGACGCGAAAGGTCGCGTTGGGGAGCAATTCTGCTACCGTGCCTTCAAAACTAAGGAGTTCTTCTTTCGACATTCTCTAGAAATTCAACCTCTGTTGCATGCGCATTTTCGAGTTGTTGATACCAGTCTTGGGCTCTGCGCACAAAACCGGGCGGAGCATGGCAGCGAAATCCATAAAATCAAGGTGGCAAAAGGTTAGATTTCCAACGACGATTGCGCACCAAACTGCGCTTTTATGCATTTGAGGATCGCGTCGCGGGCATCGCGGTATGCAATCAGGCGCTGTTCTCTCGATCCATCGCAAGCGCTTGGGTCAGGTACTTTCCAGTATTCAACCTGCACCGCCATCGCGCGGGTGATCTCCATGGCCTTGTGCCGTGCTTGCGGACTGAGCGTAACAATCAGGTCGAATGATGTGTCGGCCAGCGTTTCGAATGATTTTGGATGGAAATGCGAAAGGTCGATCCCGATCTCGTCCATGACTTCCACAGCCAACGGATCGAGCATGCCTGCCCTCACCCCGCACGATTCGATATAAACGCGGCTGCCATAGAGATGCCTCATCAGCGAAGCGGCCATCGGCGAGCGTATTGCGTTCATCGAACAGGCAAACAGCACGGCGCCTGGAAGCTCTTCGCCCTTGGGACCAACGACGCTCATTCTAGACCTTCATGCGCAGGGCGCAGATCAGCGTGAACAGGCGGCGTGCCGTGTCGTGGTCAACGGAAATTTTCCCGTCCAGACGCTGCCGCAATAGCTGGGAGCCTTCGTCGTGAAGTCCGCGCCTTCCCATATCGATTGCCTCGATCTGCATGGGCGACGCGCTTCTGATGGCCTGGTAGTAGGTGTCACACACCATGAAATAGTCGCGGATCACGCGCTTGAGCGGCGTGAGGGACAGGACGTGTGTCATCTGCGTCTCGTCGACATGGTGAGTGATCTGGAAAACGAGGCGGTTTTCCTGCAGCCCCAGACGCAGGCGATAGGGTCCACCGTCAGAACCGGATGGCAGAAACTGGTTTTCCTCGAGGAGGTCAAACACGGCCATCTTGCGTTCGTGCTCAACATCCGGTCCGCGATGGGCAATGCTTTCAAGATCGAGCTCGATGTTGATCAGCTTTGCCAACGGATTTTGGTCCCGGTCGCTGCTCATGGCTTCAGCCTGATGCGTATGGACAAGGCGTGGGCGCCCAATCCTTCGGCATCTGCGATGAGCGCGGCGCCGGGTCCCAGCTTTTCAAGGGCACTTGCAGGCGTGGAGAGGATGGTGGTGCGTTTCATGAAATCCAGCGCCGAGAGGCCGGACGAAAACCTCGCAGATCGGGATGTTGGCAACACGTGGTTTGGTCCTGCCACGTAGTCTCCAATCGCCTCGGGCGTGGTCGCTCCTACAAAGATTGATCCGGCGTGGCGAACCGAAGCAAGGATGGCCTCGGCATTCGCCGTGCATATCTGAAGATGCTCGGGTGCGAATTTGTCACAAATTGCTGCGGCCCCTGCGAGATCGGAAACCAGGATGATCACGCCGTGGGCGTTCCAGCTGGCACGCGCGATCGCTGCCCGGTCAAGCCTGGCCAGTAACGCATCAACTTCGGCCGCGACCGAATGCGCAAATGCCTCATCGTCAGTGATGAGAATGCTCTGCGCGTCTTCGTCGTGTTCGGCCTGAGCGAGAAGGTCTGCTGCGATCCAAGCCGGGTTGTTGTGACGGTCCGCGATGATAAGCACTTCAGATGGGCCGGCGATCGAATCGATCCCGACACGGCCGAAAACCTGGCGCTTTGCTTCTGCAACGTAGGCGTTTCCTGGGCCCACAATCTTGTCCACAGGCCTGATGGATGATGTTCCGTAGGCGAGTGCCGCAACGGCCTGGGCACCGCCAATGCGATAGATTTCGTCAACGCCCGCGAGCTCCGCCGCAGCGAGCACCAGCGGATTGATCCTGCCGCCTGTTGCTGGCGTAACCATGACAATGCGCTTCACGCCGGCAATGCGGGCGGGGATTGCGTTCATCAACACGCTTGAGGGATAGGACGCGGAACCGCCGGGCACATAAAGACCCACCGAGTCGATGGGCGTCCATCGTGCGCCGAGCGTAGCGCCGATGTCGTCGGTGAAACTGTCTGATGTCGGCAGGTGGCGCTTGTGGAATGCCTCGATCCGTCCGGCTGCCAGCTTCAGCGCTTCAACTGTCGCCTGCGACGCTGCGCTGGCGGCAACCTTCAGTTCGACAGCCGTTACCCGCAAGTCGCTGGGGCCGGCATCGAAGCGGTCGAAACGACGTGTCAATTCGAGAAGCGCTTCATCACCCCTATCGACAATCGCGTTGATGATCGTCTTGACAGCGTCATCGACCTTTTGAGGAGAGCCCCGGCGCGTCTGCACAAGACGCTGCAAGTCTTCGTCAAAGCCTGTCCCGCCCTGTTTCAGCCACACGGGCATCGGGTCAGCTTGCGGGTTCGTCCGTCGCGGTGTCGTGATCCGGACGGAGATTGGTCGACCAGGGCGCACTGATGTCGCTGAGCCAGACATCCAGACACTCGACCTCCAGCTTCAGGCCGCCGCCACCTGCGAATGTCATCGCGAGCACGCCTGCAGGTTCGCTCGCGGGTTCAAATTTCAGGGTCAAGAGTTCGGCAACCGCTTCCTTGTTGGTAAGCCTCAGGCCGTTCGACCGGACGCGCATGACGGCGTCGACGTGCATTGCAGAGCGAACTCTCCTGAATGGCGCTTCCTTGTCAGGCTTCGGCCCCTTGCCCCTGTCATCTTCAACGTCTTCCCACATGAAGCGATTGAAGAGGATGGCAAAGCGCCTGCGTTTGGCGTCGAAGCCCATGTCAGCGACCTTGGCAACGGCGTCCTGCAGATGTGCCGCGACCACGCTGAGGTCAAGCTGATCAATGGCTCTCAGGCGAAGTGGTGTCATTCTTGTGTGTCAGCCTTTGACACGGCGTATATCGGCGCCGACTGTCGACAGCTTTTCTTCTATGCGTTCGAAGCCGCGGTCAAGATGGTAGACGCGATTGACAATCGTTTCTCCCTCGCCAGCGAGGCCCGCGATGATCAGGCTTACGGAGGCACGCAGGTCAGTCGCCATCACAGGTGCACCACGCAGGCGCGGCACGCCCCTCACGATCGCGGTCTGGTGTTCGATCGTGATGTCGGCGCCCATGCGGATAAGTTCTGGTGCATGCATGAAGCGGTTTTCGAAGATGGTTTCGGTGATGCGCGATTCACCGTTGGCCGTGCACATCAGCGCCATCAACTGGGCCTGAAGATCGGTTGGAAAGCCCGGATACGGCTCGGTCGTGACTTCGACGCCCGTGTAGTGCGCGCCATTGCGCGAAACACGAAGCCCGCGGTTTGTTGGCTGAATGCCAACGCCTGCGTCCTTGAGCATCGGAATGACGGATGCAATGAGGTCGGCACGGGTTCCGAGCAATTCGACTTCGCCGCCAGTCGCAGCAACCGCCATGACGTAAGTGCCAGTCTCGATCCGGTCTGGAAGAACCGTGTGCCTTGCGCCATGAAGGCGGTCGACACCCTGGATCGTCAACGTGCGCGTACCGGCACCTTCGATCTTTGCCCCCATGGCGACAAGACAATTCACGAGATCGGTCACTTCGGGCTCTGATGCCGCGTTCTCGAGAACCGTTGTGCCCTTGGCCAGTGTTGCCGCCATCACCAGATTCTCGGTTGCGCCAACCGACACAAACGGAAACTGGATGTGTGCTCCATGCAAACCATGCGGTGCGCGGGCAATCACATAGCCCTCGCTCAACTCGATTTCGGTGCCCATCGCCTCAAGACCCTTGAGGTGAAGATCAACCGGTCTCGTTCCGATGGCACATCCACCCGGCAGTGATACCTTCGCCTGCCTGCAGCGGGCGATCAGCGGTCCAATTACGAGAAAGCTTGCGCGCATCTTGCGCACCAGTTCATACGGGGCTTCCGTCGACTTGATGGACTTGGCGTGCAGCTTGAGGACCCGTCCGATTTCGGCCTCGGTCTGCCCGTTGCCATCCAGAGTGATCTCCACGCCCAAGCCTGCCAGGATTTCAGCGAGCTGCGAGATGTCTGTCAGATGAGGAACGCTTGCCAGCGTCAACGGTTCGTCGGTCAGGAGGCTTGCGACCATCAACGGAAGCGCTGCATTCTTTGCGCCGGAAATCCTGATTTCGCCGTTCAGACGATTTCCACCACGAACTTGAATCCTGTCCACGCTACTACCTTGTTCACTTGATATTTGAATATGGCCGTCGCCACAGCCGGCGTCGGGTTCCGGTCCGCCAAATCCCTTTCGCGCCGCCCTGTTTTCGGCAGCGCTTGACGAAGCGTCCTGTTCAGCATCACGTTTATATGAGACCCCGGGGCCAAACAATGGCCGCCATGAGGCTGAATTTCGCAATTATTTCTGGGGTTTGCCGGAATTTGCCTCATCCGCTTCGGCAGTTAATGCCCGGGCCTGCCCCCTAGCCTGTGTTTTCCGACGCTTGAGATTTTCACGCAAGGCTGCGGCAAGGCGTTCCCGCTTGAGCTCTGACTGCGTTTTTACTGTCTTTTCTTCACTCATGGATCACCGTTTCGTCAGCCTACCGCTGTTGCAGTTGGCCCGGCGGCGGTGAGAGCCTATATGCTGGAGCCCGAGCGTCAACAAGACGGAGACCGAAAATGGCGATGTTCAATCTGAAGCGCAAGAAGATGGAGATGCCTTCCGCGCAGGATGCGTTGCCTGGTCGCGCGCAAGCCATGGCCGTTCCGGCAGAGCATTTCGTGCTTAAGACGCCATTGAAGCCGCCATTTCCGGAAGGCCTGACGGAAGCGGTGTTCGGGCTAGGCTGCTTCTGGGGCGCAGAGCGCAAGTTCTGGCAACAAACGGGCGTCTATTCAACGTCAGTCGGCTATGCCGCTGGCGTCACTCCGAACCCCACCTATGAAGAAGTCTGTTCGGGCTTGACCGGCCACAATGAAGTGGTTCGTGTCATCTATGATCCAAAGGTCATCACCTACGAACAGCTTCTGAAGGTGTTCTGGGAAAGCCATGACCCCACGCAGGGCATGCGGCAGGGAAATGACCTGGGTACCCAATATCGCTCCGGCATCTACACGACTACTGCGGGACAGCTGGAAACTGCAAATATGTCGCGCCATGCCTATGAAGGTGCTCTGGCGAAGGCCGGGATTGGTCAAGTCACCACGGAAATCCTTGAAGCTCCGACCTTTTACTACGCAGAAGGCTACCACCAGCAATATTTGGCCAAGAACCCTGACGGCTATTGCGGCCTGGGTGGAACCGGGGTGGTTTGCCCAATCGGCACTGGCGTGAAAGCGTCCTAACAGGACCCTTCCAAGTGCCGGTATCCTGCGCTATAGCGGCGCCCGAGAATTGATGCCGGGCGCCACAAGCGCTCCGGCGCTGTTGTAGCGTAGTGGTAGCGCAACGCCTTGGTAAGGCGTAGGTCGTGGGTTCAATTCCCACCAACAGCACCAGTTTACCAAGCCGCGCTCTTTGACGGAGCGCGGCTTTTTCATGAATGCGGGGTGAAGGCGGCCTCAAGCCGGGGTTCAGGTTCACTGCAGTAATTTTATCGAGGAACCAACTTCCCGGCCTTGCATTGCCTGAAGAGCGGCACTATTCCCCCGCCCCAAGAAGGTCCCTGCGAGCGGGGAAATTGAACTGGAGAACTTGTATGACGATGCGTTTGATACTGCTGGCTGGGTCCGTTTCGATCGCGACTGCCATTCTTGCTTTCGCTGCAATTGCAGCTCCGCCGCCCGGGGTTGTGCAATTTGCGACGCCCGCGCAAGCGCTGCCTGCGCCAACGAAGATCACGCTTTTTGAAAAGCCAAATTTCCAGGGTCGCTCGATGACGTTTGAACGCCGGGTTGCAAGCCTGAATGCGGTTGGCTTCAACGATGCTGCGCAGAGCGTCAAGATCGAGGGGCGGCGTGACTGGGTACTGTGCGAGAGCCGGAACTTCCTCGGGCGCTGCATCCGTGTCCACCTGAAGGAAAAGGATCTCATGCGGCAAAAATTCACGTCGCTGGCGTCGTCAATTTATCCGGTGCCGGAGCCAGTTGCGCCACCGCCGCACTGATGTCGTTCAGGACGACTGAACAACCAGACGGGACTCGAGGCTGATCATCTTCAGGATGGTCAGCAAGTCATTGCGCGCAAAGGCAACGCATCCTGCCGTGGGAGGGTAGTTTTCGCGGGCGATGTGCAAGAAGATTGCGCTGCCTCTGCCGGGAACGACCGGCGCATCGTTGTAGCCCACCACCACGATCAAATCGTAGACATGATCGTTGCGCCACAACTGTTCAGCGCTTGCTCCATAGGGAAGCACCACGTTCGTGTTGTAGTGGGGATCCGCAGGTGCGTCGCACCACCCATCCTGTTGCGTCAGAGATCGAGCGGACAGCAAAGTTGATGGCTTGGCCAGCCTGTCGGCACGGTAAAACAATTGTCGCAAGGGCCAACGCCCGACCGGGGTGGCACCATCGCCTTCATGCTTGTCGATCCTGACCCCGCCACGACCCAATGCGCAGCGGAAAGTCCGCCTACCAATGCGGACCAATCCTGATTTGGAAACCAGAATATCCGGAGCTGCGCGTGCGTTCGACGCACGCGCCATCGTAAAAGCGCCAGCCATGCCAAGCAGATGACGGCGGGAGATTCGCATGTTCAAACCTATTCACTGCCGAGTCTGGCTTTCACATACTCATAGAAGGACATTTCTGTCTTCTTGAAGACGTATTTTGCCTTCGTCCAGTCCCGGTCCGGGTTTGGTTCTGTACCGAAATACTGCTCCGGCGAGTAATCCGGCAGCTCGGCATTGGAAGCGACAACAAATCGTCCGTTGACCAAAGAGCCATCTTCGGCTCGTGTGTAGTCGATCAACTTCATCGGACGCCAGTTCCAGAAGCCTCCCCCCAGCGCTGGCGCCGTGCGAGGGAACTGCGAACCAAAGTTGCCTCGCGTGACCTGGCGATCGGGGTTTGAGTCGACGTAGTGAACCGTTCCGTCGCCATCGATCTTGTACACATAGACGACATGCCCGAATGCATCATACACGATGGAGCCAGGCCGGATTGCATTGCGCTTAATCCTTGGTGAATAGAAGTCGCTCGCGCTGTAGCCAGTGTCAAACGTGTGCTCGATGCGAAACATCGCCGTTGACACTGTCCCCCTGATATCCAGCAGCAACTTCGCCGGATCGGTACTTGCCTGCCATTCCAGCTGCAGGCGCGCGACGACCTGATTGCCGGCGTCAGTGAAGCGGAAATCGGGCGTTGGTCCCGAGCGAGACATCACATAAAGCGGATACGAGAATGGCAACCCGTTCTTCCAGGCGAAATACGCACGGAGCTGATAGATAAAATCCGCACAATCGCCGTCCATCCTGAGATCCGGCGGGTCGCTGTCCCTGTACGGGTTGGCTGAGCTCCTGAAACAGTCGGATGGTGTCGCGCAGGTGTGCTCGCCAAAACCGGCGACAAACTGACCAAACCTTGTTTCGTCGTCAGTGTCCCAGTGGTCTTTTGTAATTTTCCAGCTGCCGCTCGCAAACGAAGGCGATGCCGCAGCCACGGTCAAATACAGGATTGAAATCCACCAACGCATTCTGCCACAGCCCCCGGCATGCACGACCCCAGACGACAAAGCTTGCATGCTTCCACTGTTTTTGCAGCAGAAAATTCGCTCCCGGTGTGGAAGTGGTTAAGCCTGTCGGCTGATTACAGCCGTTCCAGCACAGCCAGCGCAATGGCGACTGCACCCAGGCCACCCAAGAGTTGAAGCCCGAAATAGGTACCGAGCGACATATTTTCGCCGTTGCCACTGTGGGCGATCTGGAACTCGTTGTAGTGATGCCAGCCCGTCGCCGTTCGCCAAAGCACAAAAAACAGAATGAATCCGGCGATCAGGACGTCATATGCTATGCCCCGTGTATCGGGATTGAGTATGGCTGCGAACACGAGATCGCCCAGACCGTGAACCCAGGTGCGATACGTTTCAAGCAACTGAACTGGAACCGGCCCAAACTCGAACCCGCCTGATGCCTGTATGAGGCTCATGACAGCCAACGCAGCCGAAACCACTCCGGCAACGCGAAACGGTGCGTGCAGGGAAAAGATATGGACCGGCAATTTCTTGAACTCGTGCCAAGCGGAGGAAAAGGAGTGAATAGTGGCATGTCCAAAATAATTGAACAGTTCCCATCCGATGTTACTGATGATGCCGGACAAGGCTGTCAGCCATATCCAGTGCATTGCAGGCAAGTCGGCTGAATCGGTCATGGGTGTGTTGCCCCCTCAAAGTCGGACGCTAATCCACGCCCAAACTGTGGCGGGATTTTGAACGGTGCCAGCGCTCAAAACGGCGGAATTCAGGGAAAAATTTTTGTGAAGGGTATGCTCGCAAGGGGATAAAGGATGCTAAATTACGGTCCATGACTGATAAATCGATTCAAGCATGAGCAGAAAGAAGCCACTGAACATCGCCCATCGCGGCGGTACGGGGTTACGCCCCGAAAATACGCTTGCTGCATTTGCCCACGCTCTGGACATTGGTGTCGACGGATTCGAGCTGGACGTTCACGTCGCCAAAGACGGTACGGTGGTTGTGTTTCACGATGATGCCCTGAAGCGAGACATTGTGCGTGACGCGGACGGCCAATGGTTGAGCGAAACGGGGCCATTGCTCAAAGACCTGCCATATCCGGCTCTGCAAACCTTCGACATAGGAAGGCTGAAGCCTGGCTCCAAATACGGTGCCCGGTATCCGGCGCAGGTTTCGCAGGACGGCGAACGGATTCCCAAACTGGCCGAGGTCATTTACATGATCAATCGCGCCGGCGGCCACGAACGTCTCTGGATCGAACTCAAAACCAATTTCCTGGATCGCGGACAGACATCAACCCCTGATGCAATGGCAGAGTCTGTCATTCGCGTCCTGAAGCGCGAAAAATTCCTGGAACGTGCCGTGCTTGTCGGATTTGACTGGCCTGCACTTATCGCTGCCAAAGCGCTCGCGCCCACGGTCGAATGCTGGTTCACAACCTTGCCGCAGAGCTGGTTTGGGGACATGCCCCCGCCGCCCGAGCATGGCCCGCCGCCCGCAGCCGAACTGGAAAAACTCCGCGCCCTTGAGAGCGGAATTGCTCCCTGGACAGGCGGATTTGACCGGCCAAAATATGGTTCGGTGATCAAGGCGGCGAAGGCGGCGGGCGCTGACGGCTGGTTTCCCTATTACGCCGATATCAATCGAGACACGCTTGCCGAAGCCAGGAAACTGGGACTGAAGGTGGCTGCCTGGACAGTGGACAGCGAGCAAGACCTGACGCGTTTGGCCGACATGCAGATTGACGGAATTTGTACGGACTATCCGGATCGCCTGTCCCGCATTCTGAAAGGAAATTAGCCCCGTGTTTGTGACAAGCGAACATTCGGGCAATTGAACAAATTGCGTTTGGGTCTGTTTGCGGCCAAAATGCCGTTACCCCCATCTGGTCAACCGAGTTTTCCCACATGAAGTATTTTCGCGTATTCGTTTTGCTTGCGGCTGGCCTTTCTCTTTCCGGCTGCGCCAGCTGGGGCGTGCTGCCGTCAACCGTCGAAACTACCGAAACCCCATTTCAGTCCTATCGAAGCGCCGAAGACGCGTTCAATCAGGTCAAACCGTTCGTGACGACAACCCGCGAACTCAAGGTTCGCGGATTCGATCCTTACACGACGCCGAATATCCGGGTCCTGAATTATCTCGATCTGTTGCCTCGCTTTCTGCCGCAGCAGTCAATGAAGGCCGATGACCTGGATCCAGCAGTACAGACCTGCCTTTCCACGCGCGAGAAATGCCAGGGCTGGCTTGCGGAGCCATCCATTTCGTCGAAGGACCGCACCGGAAACGTTGCGCTCGATGTGCTGGGGTTTGAACGTGAAACGACTTCCACCGGCTGGAAGGCATCGATGCTGCTGCTCGTGCAGAACGGGGTGGTCGTCTACAAGCTCTGGTCAGGGACACCATCGATCCTGGAAGTGAAGACCGAGAAGAAACCGCTCGGTCCACTGCAGGATCTTTCGGGGCCAGCCGCTTCAGCGATCAGTGGCGCAATCAAACCCTGAACAAAAAAAGCGATAGCGCACGGCGCTATCGCTTGTCTTTACGTTTGTCAGTGATCATCCAAGCGCCTTACCTCGGCGCGATGACCATTACCATCTGACGGCCTTCCAGCTTTGGTTCCTGCTCGACCTTGCCGATCGCGTCGGTGTCGCGCTTGACCTTCTGCAGCAGTTCCATGCCCAGTTCCATATGCGCCATCTCGCGACCGCGGAAACGCAGGGTCACCTTGACCTTGTCGCCTTCTTCGAAGAACCGCTTGATCGAACGCATCTTCACTTCGTAATCGTGATCATCGATCATCGGTCGAAGCTTGATTTCCTTGATTTCGATAATTTTCTGATGCTTGCGCGCCTCGGCGGCCTTTTTCTGTTCCTGGTATTTGTATTTGCCGAAGTCCATGATCTTCACGACCGGAGGTTTGGCCAGCGGGGCTACCTCAACCAGATCGAGACCTTCCGACTCTGCCAGTCGCAGCGCATCGTACTTGCTCATGACGCCGCGTTTGCCGCCGTCGTCGTCGATCACCAGTAGTTCGTGGGCGGTGATCATTTCATTTATGCGCGGGCCATCTTTTGAGGGGACCTGCGCGGGTTGGAAGGAACGTTTATTGATGGGCTATCTCCATTGCGTTTGCCCGCAACGTCCAACCTGTGAGTGATGAGCCGCCGCAAACCGCTTCTTTCGGGTGTTCCTTGCTCGATCCCGAAGTCAGCCCTGGCTTGTCACCTTCGCTCCTCTGGTTGCAATGGAACCCTTCTCGTCGAAACGGCGAGCGGCGCCCCGTTCCACACAGTCCGGCGCGCCCAGGTCTTGGTTTGCGAATCCACACCGGAACCGCCCGGTGCAAATCCACGGTCGAGAGAATAGGTGCGATCACGGCTAACGCAAGGTGAAGGGCTGAAATAGTTCGAGATTTTTTGGGCTGAAACCACGGATTTCAGCCCAACTTCTCCGTCTGGTTGCGCAAAGGCCTCAAATCCGGCTTGGGGAACCCGCCAGATCAGGGGGCACAGACTCTTTCTGCAGCAACGCTGTGGCTGCTGCCAAAGTCAACGTTTCCTGCTTGTCAGACCCCAGGCGGCGTATGGACAGGGTACGCTCCTCAGCCTCCTTGCGACCGACAACCAGGATGAACGGCACTTTGGCCAATGAATGTTCGCGAACCTTGTAGTTGATCTTCTCGTTGCGAAGGTCGGTTTCAACGCGCAGACCGGCAAGCTTCAACGTTGCAGCGACTTCCCTTGCATAAGCATCCACATCATTGACGATGGTCGAGACCACGGCCTGAACCGGCGCGAGCCACAACGGAAACTTGCCTGCATAGTGCTCGATCAGCACGCCAACAAACCGTTCCATTGAACCAAGCACGGCGCGGTGCAACATCGCCGGCCGCTTGCGGGTTCCGTCTTCAGCAACATACTCGGCGTCAAACCGTTCGGGTAAATTGAAGTCAACCTGAACCGTCCCACACTGCCAGCCGCGGCCGATCGCGTCGAACAGGGTGAATTCAAGCTTGGGACCATAGAATGCTCCCTCACCCGGATTAAGTTCGTATGGAATGTTCATGCGCTTGCATGCTTCGGCCAGATCATTTTCGGCGGCGTCCCAAACTTCGTCCGACCCGATCCGGTTGTCCGGACGGGTAGAAAGCTTGACCTGCACGTTGTCGAAACCCAGTTCCTTGTAGGTTTCAAAAATCATTTGGCTTGCACTGATGGCCTCGTCGATCATCTGTTCAGGCATCATGAAAATGTGCGCGTCATCCTGCGTGAAGCCCCGCACGCGCATAATTCCGTGCATCGCGCCTGACGGTTCGTACCGGTGGCAGGCGCCAAACTCGGCCATGCGGACAGGAAGGTCGCGGTAGGATTTGAGTCCCTGATTGAATATCTGCACGTGACCGGGGCAGTTCATCGGCTTGATTGCAAGCGTACGCTTTTCGTCGGCCACTTCGGCGATAAACATGTTCTCGCGATACTTCGCCCAATGGCCCGAGCGCTCCCACAACACGCGATCAAGCAGAAGCGGTGTCTTGACTTCGACGTAGTCGTTCTTTTCGACCTTGCGGCGGATGTAGGCTTCTAGCGTGCGCCAGAGGGTATGCCCTTTTGGATGCCAGAAAACCTGACCCACAGCCTCTTCCTGCAAATGAAAGAGATTCATTTCCTTGCCGATCTTGCGATGGTCCCTTTTTTCGGCCTCTTCGATGCGATGCAAGTAGTCGTTCAACTCCTTGTCGTCGCGCCACGCTGTTCCATAGATCCGCTGCAGCTGCGCATTCTTTGCATCGCCACGCCAATACGCTCCGGAGATCTTGGTCAGCCTGAAGGCTGTTCCGATCTTCGCAGTCGACATCAAATGTGGGCCGCGGCACAGGTCATGCCAGTCGCCGTGGTAGTACACGCGCACTTCCTCGTCGGCCGGGAGATCGCCGATGATCTCCGCTTTGTATTTTTCGCCGAGTGCCAGGAAGTGCTTCACAGCCTCGTCCCGTTGCCAGACCGTGCGCTTTGTTGGCAGGTCCTTCTGGACGAGTTCGCGCATCCTGGCCTCAATCTTCGGCAGATCCTCGGGCGTAAAGGGCTCGTTGCGCGCAAAGTCATAGAAAAAACCGTCTTCGATATTTGGCCCGATCGTCACCTGCGTGCCTGGAAATAGCGACTGCACCGCCTGCGCAAGGAGATGCGCGGTATCGTGGCGAATCAAATCAAGCGCGTCTGCACTCTTGCGCGTCACGATTTCCACTTTGGAATCTGACGGTATTGGCCAGTCGAGGTCTTTCAGATCGCCATCGACCTTGACCGCGAGTGCCGCCTTTGCGAGGCCCGCCCCGATCGAGGCTGCGATGTCGGCTCCGGTGCTGCCGCGCGTCGTCGTCCGCACCGAGCCATCGGGCAAGGTGATCCGGATTTCGTTCGCAGGATTGGCAGACACGGGTGTTTCTCCATCGGTTAACATGCGCAGCAAATGGCGCTGAAGCGCGGCAGATTGGTGGCCTGCCCCTTCGAAGTCAAGGAAGGCAGGGTTATATCCGGTGCGGCTTAATCGAGAGTTCAAGGTTTCGTTCTTTGCTCCCGCTCCATCAGGGCGGCTTCGTAGAGCTTGGCGTCGCGGAGCCACCGTGACAAGGCGGACAGGCGAGCCAAAACCAAACCGTACAAGCCTGCGCGCCACAGGCCGCGCGTTACGAACGCCTTCAAGAAATACAATACCGGGCCAAAAACTATTCTGAGCTGGATCTGGCCCAAGGTTTTTTTCCTTCCGTCGGCCGCGCGGCGCGAACTGACGCGATTCAATTTGTCGACATAATGCTCGAAGTTCCGGAAAGAATAATGCAGCAGTGCACCCTTGAGCCTTCCGACTGTCATGCCGGTCGGCACCTCGAACTGGTCCCACGCCTTGTGTTCGGGCATGCGTATGACCCGCCTGTCGTAAAGCTTGTTTCGGTAATCCAGGCGAATATTGTACCAGGGCTCTCCAACGGGCGGCGCCGTGACAAGTTTCAGTTCGTAGATTTTCGACGCGGGCTCGCCGCCTGCGAAGAGATGTCTTATTTCTTCCGCCAGTTCGGGAGTGATGATTTCATCAGCGTCCAGATCGAGAACCCAGTTGTTGCGGCACGCATCTTCACCCACGCGCTTCTGCAAACCCGAACCCAGCCATGGTTGACGCACGACCCGGGCGCCCGCGGCCTCGGCAATCTCGATGGTCCTGTCGGTTGAACCACAATCCACAAGAATGACTTCATCAGCAACTGACTGCGCTCCCAGGATCATTTCCCGGATCATGCGCTGCTCGTTAAGTGTGCGAACGTAGCATGAAACCGGTATCTTCCGCGCATTGGGATCGATAGACATTGAGAACCACTTCCGTTATCAGATTGCCACGTGCGGGCTTGATGAATTGGCACACCGGGGAAAGCCCCCGGGAACGTGTCACCTGAACTCGTGACCCGCCTTGAGACGTAGTTTTAGAATGGATCGCACGGATCCTCAAGCTGCATAGGTCAGTTCGAGAATGGGTCATATCGAGTATACTGTCGTCATAACGAGCTGCCGCCGGTTTGACCTGTTGCGCAAAACGATCCAGACGCTGGTTCCAAACCTGGATGTACCGGCCAGGAAATGGATTGTCGTCGAAGACTCGGACCAGCAGGCCGTATACGACAGCGTCAAGGGGCTTGGCGTTGACATAGACGTCATTGTCAACGAGACGCAACTTGGCCAAATGCGTTCGATCGACCGAGCCTATGATTTGGTCACAACACCATACATCTTCCACTGCGAAGATGACTGGGAGTTCTTCCGGAAGGGCTTCATTGGAGAGTCACTGGCCATACTTGACCAGTTCCCGAAAGTCAGCATGGTGGGTTTGCGCGCGCGCTCCGAACTGAACCCGCTTGTGCGGGAAATGCCAAGGCAGAACCTGAACGGTGTCGAGTACTTCATGCTCGATCCAAAACTTCATCCTGAGTATTTCAGCTACAGCTTCAACCCGGGCCTTCGACGCCTGTCCGACTTCAAGGCCTACGGACCATTTGGAGCCATCGGACCGGAACACGACGTTTCGTACACTTTCAAGAAGGCCGGATTCAATATCGCAAACCTTGAGCACCCGGCGGTCCAGCATATCGGAGATGGACGACACGTGCATGACCCGACGCAACACAAGAAAGCAAAGGGCCTATTTGCAAAGCTTGCGCGGTCAGCGCGCAAGCGCTGGAAACGCCTCGTCAGGAGCGTTTCGGAATGAGTATTGCTGATCTCATTTTTGGCATCAGGCGAAAACGCTCGCGGCACAAGCGCATATTGAACGCGGAACGGGACTTCCATCTTGCGCTTCTGGACCTGAAACCTGGAGACATCACGATTGATTGCGGAGCGAACGTTGGTCTTTACACACGATTTCTCGCTCGAAGCGGTGCAACAGTTCACGCATTTGAACCTGACCCGTTTGCGTTCGAGGAACTCCGGAAAAATACATCCATGATGCCCGATGTGCATTTGCACCAGGCGGCAGTCGGAATTGCGGATGGAGAAATCGAACTGTTTCGTTCCGCACAATTTGAAAAGGACCCTATCAACCGGACTGTCGACAGCTCCATCGTCCCCGGCCAGAAGCATCTTTCAGCAACGCATGCGATCAAGGTAAAACTGGTTTCGCTGCCCAAATTCATTGCAAACCTTCAATCGCCGGTCAGTCTTCTGAAAATGGATATTGAAGGTGCAGAGGTGGAAATCCTGGAAGCACTGATCGAAGGAAAAGCGACTGACCAAGTACGTCGAGCATTTGTGGAGACGCATGAGAACACCCACAAGAGGTTGAAGGCGCGGACGTTCAACCTTGTTCGATATGCCAAAGCGCATCTGCCAAGCTGGAATCTGGATTGGGCCTAGGCTGGTGATTGTGCGGGGCTTAACCAAAGTCCAAGGCCATCGTCATTGCCAATCAGTTCCGCGTTGCTCTCAACAGATATTTGTGGGCTAACTAGAGCGTCCGACCTCACAGGTAACGTGCGCACATGTCGACGCAAGTCTTTCTGATCAACCTTGAAAAAGACCGTGATCGCCTTGCCGTCATGTCTGATCAGCTGGGTATGCTTTCGATCCCGTTCGAACGCATTGATGCGGTGTACGGAACCAAAATGCCGGAATGGATCAGACCCTATTTCCTTGATGCTGACGGCCGTATCGCATCCAAATTGTTGCCTGGCGAAGTTGGCTGCTATGCGAGCCATTTGCTGGTGCTGAAGCGAATTGCAGACAGCGGCAGGCCGGCGTTGGTGCTTGAAGATGACGTCGAGATTTCTCCCGACTTTCCTTCGATCCTGAATTCCATCAGTCAGTTGCCCCAGGGATGGGAAATCATCAGGCTTTCCAATCCCTACAAGCGCAGCTATGTGCCTGTTTCGAGAATAAATTCCAACTATCAAGCTGTTAAGTTCACGCATGTGTCGCCAAGTACCGGCGCATATCTGGTTACGCCGGAAGGGGCGCGCAAATTTCTCGACTGGAAGCAATTGAGATCCCTTCCTGTCGATCAGGACATGCGGCGCGTTTGGGACTGCAAACTTGTCACCTATGGCATTTTTCCACGCCCGATCACTCCGGATGTTGGCACATCAAGCATTGACGGAATGGTTCAACGAAAAGTGCGAAGCTACCAAAAGAAAAAAACCGTTCAGGACGAGCTTGCCCGGATTGCTTTCGACATTCAGTGGCTTGGTGTGAAAGCCTGGGCGCTAAACCTGTTCTATTCGAAGAGCGCAGAACGGCCAGCACGAACCCCGGTTGGCAGAAACGTTTCTGCTACAAAGCACTGACCGAATTCAGGTGCCGGACGAGAGAAGCTTCACGTAGACAGACAGGGTCCGCTCGCACATCACATCAACCGTGTAATTCTTCAACACGCGCTCTCTTGCGGCGCCTGCCATAAGAGTGCGCTGCGCCTGAGGCAGTTGTAACGCCGCAGTGATTGCCTTGGCCAGTGCGTCGGCATTTCCTGGCTCAAACAAAAAACCTGTTTTGCCGTCGAGGACGGTCTCCGTCTGCGCGCCCAGGCGAGAGGCGACGATGGGCTTGCCCATGGCCTGCGCCTCGACGGCCGCGCGCCCGAAGGCTTCGGGCTCGATCGAGGGTGCTACCACCACGTCTGCCACCATGAAGGCCGCCGGCATATCGGTGCAGTGGCCCGGCATGCGAATTTTCTGCGTGAGACCGGCCTTGTCGATGGCTTCGCGAAGTTCGGAGACGAAACCGTCGCGTTCCTGAGCATCACCCACCATCACTGCCTCGAACTCCCGGTCCGCGATCTTCGCAAGTGCGGCCACGAATTCGAGCTGCCCCTTCCAGCGCGTCAGCCGGTTGGGCAACATGATGACGGGCTTGCCGGACTTAAGACTCCAGTCCCTGCGGATTGCCTTGATGCGGTCTTCGGGCACATTCTCCGGGGTGAAAGCGCGGATGTCTGTGCCGCGCGGGATGACGAACAGCTTTGCGCTGTCGGGCTTGTGCTCACGCAAGACGTGGTCGGCCGTGAACTGCGAGTTCGCAATGATCGCGTCGCCGCGCGTCATGATCGAATTGTAGTAGCGTTTCAGAAATCCGTTTGCGTTGTAGATGCCGTGATAGGTCGCGACAAACTTCGCGCCCGTTCGCCTTGCGGCAATGAACGCGCTCCACGCCGGGGCGCGTGAGCGTGCGTGAATGATGGTGACGCCTTCGCGCCGGACAAGATCGGCAATCACGCCCGCATTTCGCCAGATCTGAAACGGGCTCTTTGACGCGAAGTCTCCGCTGAGAATCTTTGCACCACGCTTTTCGGCTTCACTGGCCAGGCGGCCGCCCTTCGTGGCGATCCATGCCGTGCCGCCCGCCGCGACCACCGCAGCAGCTACGTCCACGGCGGTGCGCTCGGCTCCACCAGCATCAAGTGCTGGAATTACTTGCAGGACTGAGAGTTTTGGCTGCGCCATCTGGCTTTGCAAATCTTTGGCAATTGATTCGAAGGGTCAGGAGTATTCTACCCGATTGTCCGCGGCTTGTAGCGCCCTGAGGCCTTCGCGATAAGTGGGGTATTGCAGACAAACGTTCAGTTCCTGTTTCATGCGATCGTTCCGTACCCGCTTTGACTCGTCGTAAAAACTTGCTGCCATGGGTGACAGTGTACTTCTTGCTGTTTCGAACTGCTCCAATGGTGGCGCCGCCACGCCCAGCAGTTGAGCCGCGTACTCGATCACAACATGGGGCGCGCATGGCTCATCATCGCACACATTGTAGATGCGCCCGGGCGGAGGATGTAACATGGATGCTTCCAGAACCGCTGCAACGTCATCAACATGAATGCGCGAAAAAACCTGACCGGGCTTCACGATCCGCCTTGCTGTTCTTTCACGCAACGTCTTGAGCTGGTTTCGACCGGGCCCATAGATTCCAGCGAGCCGAAAAATCGACACAAGGACGTTGCTGCGTGCTCCCCAAGCCAACCAGGCGCCTTCGGCGTCAACCCGGCGCTTTGCCCGCTCGGAACGCGGTGAAAGCGGAGAGTCCTCATCTACCCAGTTCCCCTGATGGTCGCCGTAAACGCCAGTTGTGGACAGGTATCCGATCCAAGAAATGTTCCGGGAGAGGCCAGTCAATTCAGTTTCGAATGTCGCAAGTACCGGGTCACGACCGTCCGACGGGGGTGCACTCACCAGGACAAAGAGCGGCGATTGCAGTCTTGCGGGTTCTTTCAGCGCGTCGGCAAAGCGAACGGCCTCAAAGCCTTGCTCTCTCAGCCTTGCAACGCCTTCGGTCGTTCGGGCAGTTCCCCTGACGCTCCAGAGTGCAGGATTCAGACGCTGCGCCAGCGTTTGCGCACAAAATCCCATTCCGAAACACAGCAAATTGTTCATGCTGACCCTTAAAAACCTTACACAGGATTTAGACTTGAATTTGCCCAAAACAGAGCGGAATCTGGCACCATGATCAGCACCCTTATACTCGCGAGCGCTCTCAGCGCCACCAGCACCTTCTCATATGAAGCCTGCCTTAAAAAAGCGGACCGCCATCCAGACGAAGCCCTGGAGATGGCAATGAATGCGCTCGTCGACGGCAGCGACCCGCTGGCGGAACATTGCGCAGCCGTGGCGCTGGTCGGCCTCAAGCAGTATGGCGAAGCTGCCAGGCGACTGGATGTGCTGGCTCGAAAGGGCTCCGCAGGGAACGCTGAAATGCGCGCCGAGATCATGGACCAGGCCGGCAATGCGTGGCTGCTTGCAGGCCAGCCTGAACTGGCGACAGAGTCCTTCACCGCCGCACTCGCGCTGATGCCGAGCGAGTCAGTGTACCTGATCGACCGGGCGCGCGCGTCAGCTGCGCTGAAAAAGTGGCCACAGGCAGAGTCCGACCTGACGGCCGCGCTCGCTGCCGAACCTGGAAGCGCGGAAGCGCTGGTGCTGCGCTCAAGCGCGCGCCGAGCCCAGAAAAACCTGCAAGGTGCGATGGGTGACATCACGCAGGCATTGTTGCTTGAGCCGGAGAATGTCGAAGCACTGGTGGAGCGCGGCCTCATTCGTGCTGCAAGCGGCGACAAGAAAGGCGCACGCGTGGACTTCCTGAAGGTGCTCGAAAAGGCACCCAATGGACCAGCGGCCGCCAGCGCGCGCAAGGAAATCGAACGACTTGAACTAAGGTCTGGGCGCTAACTCTGCGGTCCACTCCGCCAGCACATCCGAATGCAGCTCCCGAGCTTCATGGTGCGTGCGCAACGTTGCAAGCTCGTCTCCATCGAGCAGCCTGCGCAGGGCCCATACAGCTGATCCCCTGAGCACAGGTGACGGATCGGACAAGTGATTTATGACGACGTCTGCGAGTTTCGGTTCCCCCGAATTGCCGATGGCGATGACGACATTGCGAAGGAAACGGTCACGCCCAATCCGCTTCACTGGTGATCCCCGAAACAGTTCCCGGAACCCGGCGTCAGTCAGCGACGCAAGTTCCCTCAGCGAAACGTTGCTGAGGCCAGGGCGAGCGTTGAATGCGAGTTCACTCGACTGCCTGGCAAACTTGTTCCAGGGACAGGCAGCAAGGCAATCATCGCAGCCATAGATCCGGTTGCCCATGCTTGACCGGAATTCGAGCGGGATCGAGCCTTTGTGTTCGATCGTGAGATAGGAAATGCATCGGCGCGCATCGAGCCGATAGGGTTCTGGGAACGCACTGGTGGGGCACGCATCAAGGCATTGTCGACAGGAACCGCAATGATCACTTTCAGCCGGTTCGGGCGACAGTTCCATGGATGTGAGAATGACACCGAGGAAAAGCCAAGAGCCATGCGTCCGGCTCACCAGATTGGTGTGCTTGCCCTGCCATCCCAATCCAGCCTGCTGGGCGAGAGGTTTCTCCATGAGCGGAGCCGTGTCTACAAAGACCTTCACTTGAACGCCGAACTCTTGTGCAAAGCTTCGCGCAATCCTTTTCAACTTCTTCTTGACTACATCGTGATAGTCAGCGCCCCGCGCATACACCGAAATGCTTGCCTGCTCGCCATGCTCGAGACTGGCCAACGGATCAGATCCGGGCGCGTAGGAAAGCCCCAGTACGATTGCACTTCTGGCGTCAGGCCAAAGTACCTGCGCGTTCGCCCGCTGTTCGGCGCGCTCCTCCATCCAGCCCATATCGCCGTGAAACCCCTGGCCAAGAAATTCCATCAAGGCCAAACGCGCTCCAGGAATACTCAGCGACCGGGTCATTCCAACGGCGTCAAACCCTTCGTTCAATGCCAGGTTGCGAATGAATTCGTTCGCGTTGATCATTCCATGATTTTCCGGCACCTAAAAATCGAGATCTGCGTAGTGGGGCGAAGGCGGAAATCCCGGCAGTTGATCATTGAGCAATGGTCGAAATGAAGGTCTGGACTTCATGCGTGCATACCACTCCTTCACATTGGGAAAGAACTGCCATGGCACGTCGCCGAAATAGTCGAGACAAGACAAATGCGCGGCAACGGTCAGGTCTGCCAGGCTGAACGCCACCGTCACATATCCGTGTTTCTCGAGCGCACGGTCCACAGACTGCAATTCATTTCGCAAATTGTGCTGTGCCAGCTTGATGGCTGCGAGATCCGGCTGACGGTCGGCCTCGTCCGAGAAACGCTTGATGATCCGTTCGTGGAGAATGATCCAGGTTACGTCGCGCCAGAAGCACTCATCAAAGTGATTCACCCAACGCCGCACTACCGCACGATCGACAGGATGCCCGGGAAGCAGGTCCATTGAGGAATCCTGTTCATTCAGAAATTCGGCAATGGCCCGACTGTCGGTCAATGAAGTGCCATCCGCTTCCAGCAACTCCGAGAGCGCAGACAACGTCACCCTGTTTTCCCAGGGTCTCAGCGGAACCGATTCAAACGGAAGCTTCTTTTCTCCAAGAACGAGGCGAATCTTCCGGCAGAACGGCGAGAGAGAAAAATTTCGGAGCTGGCGCATCTGGCGCGGGACTGTACCGGCAGACGGGTCTTCGCCTCAAGGCCGCGCGCACCGGTCCTCGCCATACAGAGCAACACTGTTTGCTCTCGCGGAAATCGTATATCCACGGCTGTTTACATACGGACCGGGCGGATTGGCGCGGTAGCGGATCGGGTTGGGAAGAATGGCGGCCAATCGGGCTGCCTCCATCGGCGTCAGTCGAGACGCCGGTTTGCCGAACCATTTCCGAGCGGCAGCTTCAGCTCCAAATATCCCTGGTCCCCACTCAATGACGTTCAGGTAGACCTCCATGATACGGCTTTTGGGCCAAAGCCCCTCGATCAGGACAGTAAAGTAAGCTTCGAGCCCCTTTCTCACCCACGAGCGGCCGGGCCACAAAAACACGTTCTTTGCCGTTTGCTGCGAGATGGTCGATGCACCACGAAGTCGTTCGCCGCGTTTTGATTCCTTCCACGCGTCCTGCATTTCCTTGAAGTCGAAGCCCCAGTGGCGACAGAATTCGTTGTCCTCCGATGCGATCACGGCTCTTACCAGGTGTGGCGAAATCTGTTTCAGGGGTACCCACTCGTTCCGGATCTGACGGCCTTCCACAAGACCTTCGTTCAGCATCAGAAGCGTGGTTGGCACCGGCACAAAGCGGTACAGCAATGCGAGAGTGATCGATCCGACAAAGCCATAAAGCACTGCCCGGGATCCGAAGAACCATGCGCGGTGCAACCACGACTGCTGTTCTGCATCGGGTTCTTCTTCGGGCTCCTGCGGGTGACGTTGCCCCGGGGATTCGGGCGCCGGTGCCGGGTCTGGAACAGGTATCGCAGGTTCTGCCGGAGGGTCCGGCTCGGGCGCGTCGCGGTCTTCGAAACCTTCGTCGCCCGTTTTGTGAGGTCTTCCAGAAATGATCAGCGTAAATCCCGCACCATCGACTGCTTCTACCAGCGCGTCGTGGGCAACGTAATCTGCAACGCGGACGATAGCCTGCTGGTGCTCGAAGTCACAAATCGCGCGGTGCACGCCAGGCACCGACAGCAATGCGTGTTCCACGCGCAGCGCCGCATCAGCGTCGCCCAGGCCGGCAATGCGATATCGACGTGTTTCGACGGGCGTACGTGATTCCCCCATTATTTCTTCTTACGGGGAGGTCTCAACACAGCGCAAGTTTTCGTGTCGCCGATTTGTCAAAAAGCGACTAATTCTCCATGGTTAAGCCGACGCCGCTACTTTCCGGTCGCTCAAAGGATGTTTCAGCCGGGTCAACATCTCCTTCGGACAGATTTGCCAGAACTTTCTGCTCTCTGTGTCCCAGTGCTGCAGAATGCGCTTGGCGTGTCGGGAACCCGTTTCGGCGATGTGCTCCTCAATCAGATTCACGAGCAGGTTGTTCCAGTACTCGGAGTCCAGTCGGGACCAACCGATGGTGTCCGGATTGGACTTGATCGGAATTTCATTTTTTGGATCATATACGAAAGCCATCCCGCCAGTCATGCCGGCAGCAAAATTGTCGCCGACGATGCCCAGTATGACCGCGACGCCTCCCGTCATGTATTCAATTCCGTTGGAGCCGCACCCTTCCACGACTGTCAACGCTCCGGAATTGCGAACGGCAAACCGCTCGCCAGCCTGGCCCGAGGCAAAAAGTTTGCCTGCAGTCGCACCGTACAACACGGTGTTGCCGATGATGACGTTGTCCTGACTTTCCAGCACACTTGAGACCATCGGGCGCACGACAATCGTCGCTCCCGAAAGTCCCTTGCCTACATAGTCGTTGGCGTCGCCATAGAGCTTGATCTTGACACCCTGCACCGCGAAGGCACCGAGTGATTGGCCCGCAGAGCCTGTCAGCTTCAGCGTCAACTGGCCGGCGTTCAGGCCATGCATGCCATACTTTCTCACGATATGGGACGAGACACGCGTGCCAATTGCACGCATCGTGTTCCTGACCGTGTAGGTCAGCTGCATCTTTTCGCCATCTTCGAGCAGGCTCGCCGCGTCCTTGACGATCTTTTCATCGAGTGTATCGGGCACCTCGTTGCGGCCTTCGATGGTGCAATATCGCGGATTGGGTCCGGGGTCTGCCTGAACCAGCAAGGGGTTCAAATCGAGATCGTCGAGATCGTGCGCGCCGCGGTTCACCTGTGTCAGCAAATCGGTCCGACCGATGACGTCCTTTAACGAACGAAAGCCAAGACTTGCCAGAATGTCCCTGACTTCTTCAGCAAGAAAGCTCATCAAATTGACGACCTTGTCTGCCGTGCCTTTGAACTTTTTCCGAAGCTCTTCGTTTTGCGTGCATACGCCGACTGGACAGGTGTTGGAGTGACACTGTCGAACCATGATGCAGCCCATCGCCACGAGGGCAGCAGTTCCGATTCCGAACTCCTCTGCGCCCATCATGGCCGCCATCACGATATCGCGGCCGGTACGCAAGCCGCCGTCCGTCCTCAGGACAACACGGTGACGCAAGTTGTTCAGGGTCAACACCTGGTTGACTTCGGTCAACCCCATTTCCCACGGGACGCCGGCATACTTGATTGACGAAAGCGGCGAGGCGCCGGTACCGCCGTTGTGACCAGAAATCAAAATTACATCGGCGCGTGCCTTGGCGACCCCTGCAGCGATTGTACCGATGCCGGTTGAGGCCACGAGTTTGACGCATACGCGGGCGACCGGATTGATCTGCTTCAGGTCATAAATGAGCTGCGCCAGATCCTCGATTGAGTAGATATCATGATGAGGAGGCGGCGAAATAAGCGTGACCCCCGGCGTTGCATGACGGAACTTCGCGATCATTTCCGTGACCTTGAAGCCAGGCAACTGTCCGCCCTCGCCAGGCTTGGCACCCTGTGCCACCTTGATTTCGATTTCACGGCACTGGTTGAGATATTCCGCCGTTACGCCAAAGCGGCCGGAGGCTATCTGCTTGATCGCGGAATTCGCGTTGTCGCCATTGGGCCTTGGCTTGAAGCGCGCGGGATCTTCCCCACCCTCTCCGGAATCCGACTTCGCGCCAATACGGTTCATCGCAATATTGAGCGTGCCGTGCGCTTCAGGTGAGAGTGCGCCGAGGGACATGCCTGGCGTCACAAAGCGTTTGCTGATTTCGGTAATTGATTCCACTTCTTCGGGTGCGATTGCGACCCGCCCGCGCGGTCGGAAATCCATGAGGTGGCGCAGACTTGTCGGCGGCGACAAGCGGACTGCCTCGGTGTATTTCCGGAATGTCTGCCTGCTCTCCTGAGTTACCGCTGTCTGCAGCAAGTGGATGGTCTCAGCAGAGTGCGCGTGGGATTCGCCACCCTTCCGGTACCGATACAGACCACCGATGGGGAGCGCTGTCACATCGCCAGAGAACGCCTTGGCGTGCTGGCGACAGATGCGTTTCTGTATGCCCGCAAGTCCAATTCCTGAAATGCGCGAAGGCATTCCAGGGAAGTACTCTGCGACCATCGAACGCGACAGGCCGACCGCTTCGAAGTTGTAGCCCCCGCGGTATGACGAGATCACCGAAATGCCCATCTTGGAAATGATCTTCAGCAATCCTGCGCTGACGCTGTCCATGTAGCGCTTCACACATTCGCCGAGGCCACGCGCACCGAACAAGCCGCGTGCGTGCCTGTCTGCGATGCATTCCTGCGCGAGATATGCGTTGACAGTGGTGGCGCCCACGCCGATCAGCACGGCGAAATAGTGAGTATCCATGCACTCCGCCGAACGGACATTGAGCGAGGTGAATGTTCGCAATTGCGTCTTAACAAGGTGCGAGTGAACGGCGCCGGTTGCCAGGATCATGGGGATTGCAGCGACGGTTGGACCGACACGTTCGTCCGTAAGGATCAGATGAGCATAGCCCGAGCGTACGGCTTCTTCAGCCTGGGCGCAGATCCGGTCAAGAGACGCCTTCAGTGCGCCATCTTCGGCCTTGCCCTCGCTTACTTCGAACGTGCAATCGATTTCAAAGAAACGATCTGCCAGATGCTCCTTCATGCGGTCATACATGCCAGTCGAAATGACAGGACTTTCCAGTGTGAACACCTCGAGCTGAGTCTTGTTCTGCGCCAACACATTGCCGAGATTCTTGAAGCGCGTGCGAAGGCTCATCACCCGGTCTTCGCGCAGGCTGTCGATCGGCGGGTTGGTGACCTGACTGAAATTCTGGCGGAAATAGTGCGCAAGCGGACGATATTGCTGCGACAGTACTGCGAGCGGCGCATCGTCGCCCATCGAGCCGACAGGTTCCTTGCTGTCCTCAACCATGGGATGGATGACCATTTCCAGGTCTTCGATGGAGAATGCCGCCGCCAATTGCCTGCGCCGGAACTCGGTCCTGTCATCGAACATCAGCGGTTCGGGTCCTGGTCCGATGATGGGATCAAGCTCTACGATATTCTTGATCCAGTCTTCGAACTTGTCGGAGGCCGCGAGCTCATCCTTGATCTGCCGATCATCGAAGAACTGGCCGCGCGCAAGATCGACTCCGATCATCTGACCCGGACCTACACGGCCCTTTTTGGCGATTGTTGGTTCCGGCAAAACGACCATTCCCGTTTCCGAACCGACGAAAAGCAGACCGTCCTTGGTAATTGAATAGCGCAACGGGCGAAGGCCGTTGCGGTCGAGACCCGCAAGCACCCATCGACCATCAGTAATGGCGAGCGCTGCCGGACCGTCCCAAGGCTCCATCACCGCGTTCGCGTACTGATACATTGCGCGATGTGACTCTGGCATTGACGTCGTGTTCTTTGACCACGCTTCGGGTATCAGAAGTGTCTTGGCCATGGGTGCTGACCGGCCTGCGCGGCAGAGCACTTCGAAAACGGCATCCAGTGCGGCAGAGTCAGACGAGCCCGGCTGAATGATGGGCTTTATATCATCCTGATAGTCGCCGAACGACTCGTTGGCCATCCGTACTTCATGGCTCTTCATCCAGTTTATGTTGCCCTTGACCGTGTTGATCTCGCCATTGTGCGCGATCATCCGGAATGGATGAGCCAGGTACCATGTTGGAAATGTGTTCGTAGAGTAACGTTGATGGAAGATTGCCATCGGCGAGACAAAGCGCGGATCCAGCAGGTCCGGATAAAACGTCGATAATTGCTCTGCCAGAAACATGCCCTTGTAGATCAGCGACCTGGTTGACAGCGAGCAGACATAAAAATTTGGAATGGATGCCCGGCGCACCTGTGTTTCGATGCGGCGTCGGATGATGAAAAGATCGCGCTCAACCTCCTCAGCATTTTTTTTTGTGCCAGTGTCAAACATGATCTGTTCGATTTCCGGCCGGGTCGCGTTTGCCTTTTCGCCGATAACCGAAATGTCAACCGGAACCTGGCGCCAGCCATAAATGTAGTACCCGAAGCGCAGGATTTCGGCCTCGACGATCGTGCGGCAGGTTTCCTGAGCCGAATAATCCGTACGCGGAAGAAAGATCATTCCGATGCCGATGCGGCCAGACTCAAGCGGGTGGCCGGTTAGCTTGACTTCATCAGCGAAGAATTCCTGAGGCACCTGAATGTGAATGCCCGCGCCGTCGCCTGTTTTGCCGTCAGCATCCACAGCGCCTCGATGCCAGACACATTTGAGTGCGTTGATCGCGTGCATGACGATTTCGCGGCGAGGCTTGCCATCGATTGCCGCCACAAGACCCACACCGCAGGCGTCGCGCTCCTGATCGGGCGAGTATGCATGATTTTCTTCCAGCGTGCGCGCGTTCGACACGTAACGTTGCATCTGGGCTTCAATGCTTTCGAATGTCTTCCCGGTCATGGCACTACTCCGCCGCTGCGCGAGCGGTGCGCGCTGCTAAAGTTTCCAGATATTGCTGCATGGAATCGGCCGCATCGCGTCCATCCTTTATCGCCCAGACGACCAGTGACGCGCCGCGCACGATGTCGCCCGCTGCAAACACGCCTGGCAGCGATGTCATCATTGTTTTGTTGTCTATGGCGAGAGTTCCCCATTTGGAGACCTTCAAGTCGCTTTCTCCGAACGCGGACGGCAGGTCTTCCGGATCAAATCCCAAAGCCATGATCACGAGGTCTGCCGGGACCGTGAAGTCACTACCCGGAACTTCTTCCGGAGCCTGGCGCCCGGAAGCATCAGCGATGCCCAGCCGCATGCGCACCGCACGTACCGCCGTCACGCGCTTGTCACCCTGAAAAGACTTTGGTGCTGCAAGCCATGAAAACACAACACCCTCTTCTTCCGCGTGCGTTACCTCACGCAGGGAGCCCGGCATGTTTTCCCTGTCTCGGCGATAGAGGCAGGTCACAGATTTCGCACCCTGCCTGATTGCTGTGCGTACACAGTCCATCGCTGTGTCACCGCCACCAATCACAACAACATGGCGGCCCTTTGCGTTCAGGGTTCCGTTGTCGAATTCCTTCACCCTCTCGTTGAGACAAACACGGTTGGATACCGTCAAAAAGGGAAGAGCCTGAACAATTCCCGGAAGGCCGATGCCAGGTGCCGCCATGTCTCGTGCCTTGTAAACTCCGGTCGCGATCAGGACAGCGTTGTGCGCTTTTCGGATCCTGGCGAACGGTATCGACTTGCCCACATCCACATTCCGCTTGAAGGAGATTCCGGATTGCTCAAGCCGCACAGTGCGTCGTTCAACGATTTGCTTTTCCAGCTTGAAGTTCGGAATACCGTAGGTCAGCAACCCACCCGCGCGGTCATACCGATCATAAATCGTCACGACATGACCCTTCTCCCGCAATTGCTCGGCTGCGGCCAGCCCAGCCGGGCCGGCACCAATGACGCCAATCGAAAAGCCTGAGTCGCGCGCCGACTTCACCGGCTTGACCCAGCCTTTTTCCCAAGCCGTGTCCGTTATGTATTTCTCGATAGCCCCAATCGTGACCGTACCGTGGCCGGATTGCTCGATCACACAACTGCCTTCGCACAGACGGTCCTGCGGGCATATCCGACCACAAATCTCTGGCATGTTGTTGGTAGCCTGGGACAGCTCGTACGCCTCTTCCAGGCGCCCCTCAGCCGACATTTTCAGCCAGTCGGGAATGTTGTTCTGGAGCGGGCAGCTGACCTGACAAAAAGGAACGCCGCATTGTGAACATCTGCCAGCCTGATCCGCCGCGGCCTTGTCCGTGAATTCGTTGTAAATTTCGCCAAAATCGCCACTGCGCTGCTTGGCGCCACGCTTCTCGGGCGTCGCGCGGTTCAAGCTTACAAAGCGAAGCATCTTGTTTTCGGCCATTTCAGTGCTCGTAATAATCGGACTGGCAAAGGCCATACACGGACTGAAAATTACCTTTCAAGCCCAAAATCGCAATATATGGCAATAATACTGTCATTTAATCCGCATATTTTCATGCAGAGGTGTACAGACTCGAAACAAACACACCTATTAAGTCCGATACGGTACTATTTCAGTAAAACACCTGCATCTGCCTACCGTTTGTGACTTCAACAGGTGTGATGTACGGTTCGCGCCCTTTTCGCCTGGCAGGAGAAGTAGTTCGGCGCATGGATGTCATCATTTGGAAGGTCGTTTCGGCCATTATTCTTGCGCTGGTCGAGGGAGTAACCGAATTCCTGCCAGTCTCCTCAACGGGGCACATGATCCTGGTTGAAGAGCTGCTTGATCTCGACGTGCCTCCCGGCGGGGTATTCGAGATCTTCATCCAGTTCGGCGCCATTCTATCGATCTGCGTGATCTATTTCGACTATCTGTGGCGGGTGACGAAGGCCATTCCTTTCAACGAGAATGCCCGGCGTTTTGCAACCGGCCTTTTCATAGCGTTCCTGCCGGCAGCGATCCTTGGCGTACTGCTGTCAGATTTCATCACGCAATACCTGTTTTCAAAATATGTCGTCGCCACCTCGCTCGTCGTGGGTGGTATCGCGATCATCTACATCGAACGCCTTGTGAAGATTCCCCAGTACTACGCGGTTGAGGACTTTCCGCTGTCGCTTTACTTCAAGATCGGGCTTTGCCAATGCATCGCAATGATCCCGGGGGTGTCTCGTTCCGGCGCCACAATCATGGGATCCCTGCTCATGAAGGTGGAACGGAGCGCGGCCGCAGAGTTTTCGTTCTTTCTGGCGATTCCCACGATGTTCGGCGCGTCAGCCTATTCGCTCTACAAGCACTGGTCGGAGCTTCACGCTTCGGATCTCATGGTGCTCGGGATCGGCTTTGTCGTGGCCTTCATCAGCGCTTACTATGTCGCCAAGATGTTCCTGACTTTCGTCGCCAACAACGGCTTCGGTGTCTTTGCCTGGTATCGCATTTTCGTCGGCTCCCTGATGCTCAGTTACCTGTTCACCAAAGAAGTCATCCTGGCGTAGCCACCGCAAGCCCAGCAATTTCCTAGGCTTCGTGCGTTTCCGCGTATTGGCCGTTTGAGCGGAACGCATACAAATATGAAGGCACCACTGCCTCCACCGTGGTGGGAGTGATGCCAAGGTCGGCAAGCGTTCCAACCTGTGCAGCGTCAGTTCCACCCTTGACCACATTGTCCTTCTTCAGCAGGCGCGCCTGATCCAAAGTGACGGGCGCAAATGGCAGCCAGCCCGTCAATGCTGCGCCGATATCAAGCAGGAAAAACGGAATTGAAATGAGCTTCAGTTTTCGGCCCGTGCAACGCGCGACCATTTCCAAAATCTGCCTGAAAGTGTAAATCGCAGGTCCGCCGAGCTCATATGTCTTGCCGCGGGTGCGGTCGTTTCCAAGAACTTTCGCAACCGCCTCTGCAACGTCTCCCACGTAAACGGGCTGGAATTTGGTCACTCCGGCGCCGAACACCGGAAAAATCAGGCGCGACATGCGCATCAACCCAGCGAACAAATTGAAGAATCCGTCGCCGTTTCCAAAAATAATCGATGGCCGAAGCACCGTCGTGTTCGGAAATGCCTGCCTTGCTGCGACTTCTCCTGCCGCCCTGCTTCTGGCGTAACTCGACTTCGAATTCGTGTCGGCACCAATTGCCGAGAACTGGACAAGGCGGGATACCGAAGCCGCGAGGCAGGCACGAGCAATATTGCCCGATCCTTCGGCATGAACGTCATCGAATGACTGGCCGCCTCCCGGGCGCAAAATTCCGACAAGATTGACCACAAATGTGGCTCCTGCGACGGCTTCACGCACCTGGGCTTCGTTGCGGATATCGGCACGCACCAGCGCGATTTGGCCCACATCTCCCAGTGGCTTGACCTCGACGTGAATGCTCGGCTTCCGGCTAACGACACGCAGGCGATAGCCGGCCTGGGCCATGCGGCGGACGACCTGTCGTCCCACGAACCCGGTACCGCCGAAAATCGTGATGAGTTTGGCTGAATTGGCTTGCTGCACGGGCGTCATCCTTAAAGTCGAAACAGTGATTTGGCGCTTGATAGCCAAAACTGCGGCATACTTGAAGTGTTCTTATGATGCGTTTTCGTTGACAGACACGGGTATCCGCGGATACCACTCGCGCCCTTAATCGCTATTGCTTGCCCAGATGGCGGAATTGGTAGACGCGCTAGTTTCAGGTACTAGTACTGCAAGGTGTGGAGGTTCGAGTCCTCTTCTGGGCACCATTCCAAAATTCTCTCCGATCCCGGGACATTCCCTCACATGAAAATCCATTTTCACGAGGGCGACCTGCCCGGCGGCGTCGATTTTGGCAAGAGTGTTGCGATTGATACCGAAACGCTGGGCCTCAATCCTCTACGGGATGCGCTGTGTCTTGCGCAGCTCTCTGGTGGCGACGGGCATTGCCACGTCGTTCGCCTTGACCGGAAAGCCTACAAGGCACCCAATCTGGTGCGATTGCTTGAGGATCAGGACGTCATCAAGATCTTTCACTATGCGCGCTTCGATGTCGCGGTATTCCAACGCTACCTGAATGTTTCCACGTCGCCGTTGTGGTGCACCAAGGTTGCCTCAAAACTGGTGCGAACCTATACAGACCGGCACGGGCTGAAAGACCTCGTGAAGGAACTGCTCGACGTTGACCTGTCGAAGCAGCAGCAAAGCTCGGACTGGGGAGCGGCCAAGCTGAGCGATGCACAGCTTGCCTATGCTGCTTCTGACGTCCTTCACCTGCACAAGCTCAAAGCCACGCTTGAGTCCATGCTCGTGCGTGAGGGTCGCCTCGAGCTTGCGCAGAAGTGCTTTGCCTTCATTGGAACACGCGCTACGCTTGATCTGGGCGGCTGGCCAGAAGAAGATATTTTCGCGCACTGATCTGACGACCGGCCCTCAGCCTCTGATCGATGTCTGCGCGTTCGGAGGAATTGACCAATGGCTTCTGAATCCTATGATTACGTGATCGTCGGCGCAGGCTCGGCCGGGTGTGTGCTGGCCAACAGACTGTCGGCTGATCCCTCGAAGCGGGTGCTTCTGCTGGAAGCTGGCGGCGACGACCGTCCGACGCGAAACCCTTCGCAGTTCATGTCGAACCTGATGATTCACATTCCTGTCGGCTATGCGCAGACGCTGAAGGACCCAAAGGTCAATTGGCTCTATCAGACCGAGCCCGACAAAGATGGCCGGCAGCACACCTGGCCTCGAGGCAAGGTGCTTGGCGGTTCATCGTCGATCAATGGTCTGCTCTACATACGAGGCCAGCACGCCGACTATGACCAGTGGCGCCAACTGGGATGCGAAGGCTGGAGCTGGGACGATGTCATGCCCTATTTCCGCAAATCACAAAACCAGGAGCGGGGTGCCGACGCGCTGAACGGTACCGGTGGCCCGCTGAACGTTTCCGATGTGACCGAGCGCCACCCAATTTCGAACGCCATCATCGACGCCTGTATCGAATCGGGTCTGCCGCGCAACGACCCTAATTCCGCGACACAGGAGGGCGCGGAGTACTACCAGTTGACCGTGAAAAACGGCCAGCGCTGTTCTGCGGCAGTTGCGTATCTGCATCCGGTCATGAACCGGCCCAACCTGACTGTGGAGACGCAGGCACTTGCTTCCAAAATCCTGTTCGAAGGCCGGCGTGCGACCGGCGTGGCCTATAATTGCAAAGGTCAGGCGAAAACAGCGTTTGCCAGGGCCGAAGTCATCCTGTGTGGAGGTGCCGTCAATTCACCGCAGCTCCTGCAGTTGTCGGGGATAGGTCCGGGCGCCCTTCTGCAGCAACACGGCATTCCGGTCGTTGCCGATCTGCCGGGTGTGGGTGGCAACCTGCAGGATCACTATGTCATCACGCAGGTTTATCGCCTCAAAGCCGGAGTACTTTCAGTCAACGAGCTTTCCAAGGGCACACGAATGCTTGGGGAGGCGATGAAGTACGTGTTCCAACGCAAAGGATTGCTGACATTGTCCGCAGCGCATATCGCCATCTTCTGCAAGTCGCGGCCGGATCTGGCGGGACCTGACATCCAGTTTCACGCACTGCCTGCCAGCATTGATTCCGAGAAGCTGATCAAGGAGGGAAAATTCGAACTGGAAAATCATCCGGGTCTGACCATTGCGCCGTGCCAGCTTCGTCCTGAAAGCCGGGGGACCATCAGGATTCGCTCGAGTGACCCGACCGTTCATCCTGCGATAGATCCCAACTATCTCAGCGATCCTCTGGACCAGGAAATTGCGGTTGCCGGGTTGCGCTGGGGTCGCAAGATTGTCAGTCAGCGCGCCCTTGCCACTTATGTCGAGAGTGAAATTGCGCCAGGCATACAGGCACAAACCGACGCCGATTTGCTGGCGCACGCACGCACGACGGGAACGACAATCTATCACCCGGTGGGTACATGCGCGATGGGACACGGCGCTCAAGCGGTAGTTGATCCGCGGCTGCGTGTAAGAGGGGTCGAAGCCCTGCGTGTAGTGGATGCGTCGATCATGCCGCGGCTCGTGTCTGGAAACACAAATGCTCCCACAATCATGATCGCTGAAAAGGCAGCCGACATGATTATCGGGCGAACCGGAACGTAAACGCCGGGAACGCCGCTCAACGGGCCAAATTCTCCTCTGTGGCGTACGGGCTTTCGGTTAACGAAATGGCGCGGTTTGCCTTGATTCCATAGCCTCGACGGACCATACTGATCGTGGCATGGATTTTGCGCTGGCGGGCCTATTTTGCGCCGCACAATCCTTACAAACCTGGCCAGACAATCGTGGCGAGAAATTCAGCCTGGTGATGAGTGTTTGCGAATGAAAGCTGCGCCTGACAATCCATCTAAAGGTACTCCGCCCCACCCGGACCTCGAGGTCGCCCGCAGGGTACTGACGGTTGAAGGTGACGCGCTTGGCGCGCTCTCACGCTCGCTGGACCAGAAGTTTTCGCGCGCCGTCGACCTGCTTATGGGTGTGGAGGGGCGCGTCATTGTTTGCGGCATGGGAAAAAGTGGCCATATCGGCAACAAAATTGCCGCCACGTTTGCCTCGACCGGCACGCCATCGCAGTTTGTCCATCCGGGCGAGGCCAGCCATGGTGACCTCGGGTTCGTCACGCGCAAGGACGCCGCACTCCTGCTGTCGAATTCAGGCAAGACCCACGAGCTCAACGACATCATCGAGTTTACCCGCCGTGCTGGCATCCCGATGATGGCAATCACCAGTGGCGCAGAATCTCCCCTGGCGCAGCATGCTGACGTCGCCCTGATATTGCCCGCGGCACCGGAAGCCTGTCCAATGGGACTTGCCCCCACGACCTCTACCACCATGACGCTGGCGCTGGGTGACGCCCTTGCGGTTGCACTGATGAAGCGGCGCGGGTTTACGGCCGATGATTATCGAATCCTGCATCCCGGCGGGTCGCTCGGCCGGCGCTTGGTGCGTGTCGTCGACATCATGCACACTGGCAGCGATCTGCCGATTGTGCATCAGGACGCGATCATGAGTGACGTGCTGCTCGAAATCACATCAAAACGCTTTGGCTGCGCGGGCGTCGTCAACGATCAAGGTGGCCTTCTGGGCGTCATCACCGACGGCGACTTGCGACGACACATGCAAGGTGACCTGCTCAATCGCAAAGCATCAGAGGTCATGACAACCCGACCGAGGCTCATTCGCGAGGGCGCGCTGGGTGCAGAAGCCCTTCGCCTCATGAACCAGCATGCCATTCCCGTAACCTGTCTTTTTGTGGTTGGTGATGATGAAGCTGGGCACGTCAATCCGAAGCCCGTCGGGATTGTGCACATTCACGATTGTCTGCGCGCAGGCGTTGCCTAGGTAATCCCGGATGGCGCAATTCATTCAAGACCCGTCAACAGGCCGCCTCATTCCGGCAGGCGCCACCAGCACGACGCCAAAGTCGCGCCTGGACAACTGGGAAATGCGCTCGCGCCAACGCGCGGACTCCACGGTCGGCTACTCGCGCTTCGTGCGCATCATGAAAGTGATGCTGCCCATCGTAGCCCTGAGCCTGATCGTGCTCGTCGTCGTGTATTCGGCGGGCTGGCGAGACGAGGCTACGGTTCAATTCCAAGGAACCGAGATGAAGGACCTGACTCAAGACCGCGCGCTCGTTAACCCGAAGCTGACAGGCACCGACGGGCGCGGGCAGCCATTCACGGTCACTGCAAGAGGTGCCACTCTTGCACCCGGCAAGGCCCAGCGCATGACCATCGATGAAGTCAAGGCAGACATCACGATGCAGGACAAGAGCTGGGTTCAGGTTGGTGCTGTCCAGGGCGTGCTTGATGTTGAAGGCAAGACGCTGGACCTGAAGCAGACCATCAATATCTATTCCGACCGTGGCTATGAATGCCATACCGACTCGGCCCGCTATGACTTCGGATCGGGGCTGCTCAAGGGCGAAACACCGATCAAGTGTCAGGGGCCGCTCGGCATCATTACAGCCAAGCGCTTTGAAGGGCTGCGTGATCCGGGGATCCTGAAATTCATGGGCGGCGTGTCGACGAATTATTTTCCGGCGGCCCGGCAAGGTGATGCTGCAGAGGCCGCCGTCTCGAATCCTGAAGGCGTTGCAGAACCCGTCGCAGACGACGACCCCGAGGCCTCGGCTCCGCCTGCTGTGCCCCCCAAGGCGCAGCAATCCGCTACTCCCACCACGAAGGCAAAATAGGCGCCATCATGAAGAAAATAATTCTCTCCGCTATGTTGCTTCCTGTGCTCGCTTCACTTCCGGCCCTGGCCCAAGGGACGCCCAATCCATTTTCAGGCATGGGCCGTGACAGCGATCAACCGATTTCCATCACAGCGGATTCCACGACAGCTGA
Source organism: Micropepsaceae bacterium (assembly GCA_040080835.1). Classification (GTDB taxonomy): domain Bacteria; phylum Pseudomonadota; class Alphaproteobacteria; order Micropepsales; family Micropepsaceae; genus SZUA-430. The sequence continues at coordinate 88,098 of JBEBHP010000014.1, forward strand.
CATGCGGGCCGAGACGGCGACCTATGCAGGCAACGTGCATGTTGTTCAGGGGAACCTGCACCTGCGTGCCGATACGCTGTCGATCAAGGCCACCAACGGCGCCATCGAACACATCGAAGCGCAGGGTGGGGTCGTGCTCGCATCGCCACAGGGACAGGCTACAGGCGCTGCAGCCATCTACGACATCTCGCAGCGTACGGTGAAGCTATCGGGCAAGGTCACTCTGGTAAAAGGTCCCAATGCGATGCAGGGGTCTTCACTCGTCGTTAACCTGGCAACCGGAAAGGCCGACCTTCTGGGCGGCGGAAGTGACGGCCGTGTCACCGGAATTTTCGTTCCATCCAAGACGCCCACGATCGCAACACCTGGCTCTGCACCAAAGCCTATGGATGAAAATAAAGATACGACCCCCAAGCCGTGAAACTTCACGCAACTTTAAGGCCAACTGGGATTTTATCAGTCAGTTCAATGCGTAATGCGCTCTAGAGCATCCAACTTATGACCTTTTTGAATGGCCAAGGCAGCGAGTATGGACGACCACAGCTTGTGGCCGAACAGACCGGTCTTGTCGTTCACCAGATTGGCAAGAGTTTCCGCCGGCGTCCTGTCGTTCGCGGCGTATCGATCCAGCTGCGCCGTGGCGAAGCGGTTGGCCTGCTTGGCCCGAACGGTGCCGGCAAGACAACCTGCTTCTACATGATTACCGGGCTCATTCCGGTCGACAGCGGCCAGATCTTCCTGGACGGACACGACATCACGGTCCTGCCGATGTACCGCCGAGCGAGACTCGGCATCGGCTACCTTCCGCAAGAGGCGTCCATATTCCGTGGGCTGACAGTCGAAAAGAACATCCTGGCGGTTGCCGAACTCGTCGAGCGCGACCGGCAGAAGCGGCAGCAGCTGGTTGATGACCTGCTTGCAGAGTTTGCCATCGAGCATTTGCGACGTGCCCCTGCCCTTGCGCTTTCGGGTGGTGAGCGCCGGCGTGTTGAAATTGCCCGCGCGCTCGCGACACAGCCTTCGTTCATGCTGCTCGATGAACCGTTTGCCGGTATCGACCCGATCGCCATCGGCGAAATCCGCAAACTTGTGCATCACCTCAAGGAACGCGGCATTGGCGTGCTGATCACAGACCACAACGTTCGCGAGACGCTTGAAATCATCGACCGCGCGTACATCATTCATGACGGGGAAGTCATGACTGAAGGCACGCCAAACGAGATCGTCTCGAACATGGATGTTCGCCGGGTGTATCTCGGCGAAAAGTTCTCGTTGTAGGGCGGTGACACCATGGCCCTGAACCAGAGACTCGAAATCCGGCAAGGCCAAGGCCTGGTGATGACGCCGCAACTGCAACAGGCGATCAAGCTGCTGCAGATGTCCAATCTTGAGCTTCAGGACTACGTTCAGCTCGAGATGGAAAAGAACCCCCTGCTTGAACGTGACGATTCCGATCAGCCGAAGGCGGACGATGTCGATGCCGCTCCTTCCAACAAGGAAGAGGCGCTCGTCCTGAGCGAGGATGCGCCGCCAGCGGACGCCGCTGAAGCGCTCAATACGGACTACGACAACGTCTATTCAGAAGACTCGGTCACCGACCGCGTCCAGGAAGCGCCTCGCGATTCCATGCTCAACATGCAAACGGAATCCCGCGGCAGCCGCATGGATGACGAGGATGCGCTGTCGCTTGAATCGACCCTGTCGAAGGCGCCAAACCTGCATGAGCATCTCGAGCAGCAGCTTCAGGTCGCCTGTACCGATCCGCGCGACAAGCTGCTTGGTTCTTTCCTCATCGACATGATCGACGAGTGCGGTTATCTGCACACCGATCTCCAGACACTATCGCAAACACTTGTGGTTCCGGCCGCCGAAATCGAGCGCGTGCTGGGTATCATTCATCGTTTTGAACCCACTGGCGTGGGTGCACGAACTCTGGCTGAATGCCTTGGGCTGCAATTGAAGGAACGCGACCGTTTCGATCCCGCGATGCAGGCCCTTGTCGAGAACCTCGGGCTTCTTGCCAAGCGCGACATGCAATCGCTCCTGCGGCTGACAGGCGTGTCTTCGGAAGATCTCTCGGACATGATCGCGGAGATCAAGCAACTCAATCCAAAGCCCGGACTGAAGTTCGGCTCTGAACCTGTCCAGCCCGTTGTCCCGGATATTTTCGTGCGTGACCTTCCGAATGGGGGCTATCACGTCGAGCTGAACGCCGAGACGCTTCCGCGGTTCCTTGTCAACATGCGTTACTACGCAACCGTCGGCACCAAGGACAAGGAAGTCAAAGCCTACCTGACAGAACACCTGAACAATGCCAACTGGCTGGTCAGAAGCCTTGAGCAGCGTGCGCGCACGATCCTGAAAGTATCTTCCGAAATCGTGCGTCAGCAAGACGGTTTCCTGGCGCATGGCATCACGCATTTGCGACCGCTCAACCTGCGGGCCATTGCGGAAGTCATTGGCATGCACGAATCCACAGTCAGCCGCGTGACGGCCAACAAGTACATCGCAACGCCCCGCGGCACATTCGAGCTCAAGTATTTCTTCACCTCGGCCATCCAGTCGTCGGAAGGTGGTGACGCCCATTCTGCGGAATCGGTGCGCCATCGCATCCGCGAACTGATCGATGGCGAAAACGCAGGTGCTGTCCTGTCAGACGACCGTATTGTGGACGTCCTGCGCGTAGCAGGGATCGAGATTGCACGGCGTACGGTTGCAAAATATCGTGAGGCGATGCGAATTCCATCATCAGTCGACCGCAAGAGACTGAAGCAATCACCTTCTACATCCAATGCTGGCGCCGCCCTTGAATCTGGCCGTTGACATGGCCAATTCACAAGGATATTGGTCCGCGCCTCATGCTGCCCCGTTCACGTGACGTTCGCATAACACGACTACCGCTTTGTAGTGACACTGTACCCTAGCCAAGGACGCGAAGTGCACATGGAACTTAACATCACCGGAAAGCAAATCGACATTGGCGACTCGCTGCGCAATCATGTGCAGTCGCGTGTAACCCAGTCGGTTGGGAGGTATTTTGACCGCCCAGTTAATGGGTCCGTCACGTTTTCACGCGATGGCCATGAATACCGCACAGACTGCACCATCCATCTCGCTTCTGGCCTGCATCTGCACAGCCAGGGCCGCTCGATCGATATCTACGCGAGCTTTGACGGCGCCATAGAGCGCATGGACAAGCGGGCGCAGCGACACAAGGGCCGACTGAAGGATCATCACAGCGCAGCGCGCGCAGCTTTTGCGCAAAGCCCTGCACGCGAGCAGGTGTTTTCGGGCGACCATTCAAATGGTGGCAGTGATGCCGGTGTCTACAGCCCTCTCATCATTTCCGAAGGCATTACACAGCTCAACAAACTGTCCGTGGGCGAGGCGGTCATGCAGCTTGATCTGATGGAAGCGCCGGCACTGGTATTTCAGAATGCAGCGCATGGCGGGTTGAATGTCGTCTATCGCAGGTCCGATGGAAACATTGGCTGGATCGATCCGCAGACCGACTCCGGAAAACGCTGATCACGCATCCCAGACACGGCATTCCCATGAAGATTTCCGATATCCTATCGCCGCAGGCCGTGATTCACGGTTTGCCGGCCTCCAGCAAGAAAAAGCTGGTTGCCGAGCTTGCTGCTCGGGCGGCTGCACGCATGGGCGTGGAGTCCGGTCCCATATTTGAATTGCTGTGGCAGCGCGAAAAACTTGGCAGCACCGGCGTCGGGCACGGAATAGCGATTCCTCACGCGCGGTTGCCGAAACTCGACCGCATTGTCGGATTGTTTGCCCAGCTTGAGACGCCGGTCGACTTTGAGTCGATTGACGATGCGCCGGTAGATCTCGTGTTTGTGCTTCTCACACCCGCAGATGCCGGCGCCGATCACCTGAAGGCGCTCGCAAAGGTTTCGAGACTTTTGCGCAACTCTGCGGTATGCGAAAAATTGCGCACCGCCAGTGATGGCGATGCGCTCTATCATGTGCTGACGGAGACTTTGACGGGGTCACAAGCCGCCTAGGCGTAACCCTTCTCCTCAGTGAACGCTGACGGGAACAAGTTCATGTTCCCTGGCTGCGGCGAATGCCAGATCCCGACTGTCCATCACGGCCAGCCTTCGTCCGTCTGATGCGCACAGCGTGAAGAACCTCTGCAAGGGGTTCACCTGCATGTCCTGCGGAATGACGCCGGCGCTCTTGAGATCGGACGCGTGAACCTCGCGAATATAGACAAGGTTCTGCGCAAACTGCTGCGAAAGGACATTCATGCCCTGTTCCTGCGAATTGCCCGTCTGGTTCGTCTTGCTCTGCATTGTCATCACTCCACTTGAAGCGCCACCTGCCGTTACTTCAGCAACACAAGTAGTGACCCATCATGGCAATTATGTGGGGATTAACCATGGCGAATTGAATAGGCGCCCGCCTCAATCGATTGTGATCGGAATCTGACAAATTTCGCGGGTTTTCCGGACCCGCTGCAATTCGATGCGGAGGAGGCCGTTGGACAGTCGCGCGGTAACCACCTCGAGATCTGACGCCAAAGCGAAGCTGCGGGTGAAGGCGCGCGTCGCTATTCCCTTGTGCAGAAACACCTTATCCTTGCCCGCTGTTCCCGACGCTGGCCGGTCGCCCTTGACGATCATCTCGCGATCACAGACCGACACTGACAGCTGTTCCGGGGCAAATCCGGCCACGGCTATTGTGATGCGAATGCGGTCTTCAGGCGTTTGTTCGATGTTCAGCGGCGGATAGGCTTCCGGCGTGTTGCGACCGGCCAGTTCCAGCAGCCTTTCGATTTCTTCAAAGCCCAGAAAAAACGGACTACCGGGAAAACTTGATCTCGACATCTGCACACCCGCGAACGTTGGAATGCCTGTAGGAAGGCCGATTTGGGGGTGGACTGCGGGCCCCGTTGTGTTACCCCTTGCCTCCCGATTTTGATGCTCACATTTGGGGTCAAACCCCACCCTGTCAAGTTTGCTCTTTTTCGATGCTCGTCACCGGTCTTAGCCCGTTCGCGCTGTTCGACGACGCAACATGGCCCCACAAGCCGGCCTTGCTGTTGACCAATCCGTCTGCGCTGATCGAAGCCACCAATCCGGACGCCGTGCCTGGAGCGCTTGCCGCGCTGGACGGGGCGATTGGGAGAGGCCAGACAGTTGCCGGCTATTGCGCGTACGAGCTGGGCTACTGCTTTGAACGGCGTCTCCAGCACCTTGCTCCTGCGCATGCCGGGCCACTGCTGCGCTTCCACGTGTTCGAGGATCGCGAATGGATCGACGCGCGCGCACGGACGCGATGGCTACTGGAGCGCGCCACTGGTCCGGCAATGACGGCGCAATCTTCACTGCCACTTTCGCTTGCTGGGTACCGCCGAAGGTTCGACCGCGTTCACCAGCTCATTGGCGACGGCGATGTCTATCAGGTCAATCTGACCATGAAGCTGAAACTGCACGACGCTGGCGATGCGCTGCAGAGCTATCTTGATCTGCGGGACCGCGCGCGCACCGGTGCCTGCAGCCTCCTGCACTTTGACGACGAAGATGTTCTTTCCCTGTCGCCTGAGAAGTTTTTTAGCGTCAAGGGTGGCCGCATATCAGTGCGACCGATGAAGGGAACGGTGCCGCGAAAGCCCGATTGCGCGTCAGACCGCCAGGCAATGCAGGCCTTGCGCAACGACCCGAAGCAACGCGCCGAAAACCTGATGATCGTGGACCTGATGCGTAACGACATCTCTCGTGTGTGCATACCCGGAAGCGTGCGGGTCGATGACTTGTTCACGGTCGAGACCTATCCGACGTTTCACACGCTGACATCAGGTGTTTCGGGCAACCTTTCCGGCGAAGCAAAACTCTCCACGCTGCTGCCTGCCCTGTTCCCCTGTGGCTCGGTCACCGGTGCGCCGAAGATACGGGCGATGGAAATCATCCGGGAAGTCGAAGGCGGTCCACGTGGCGTCTATTGCGGCGCCATCGGTTTCGCGTCGAAGGATTTGATGGCGTTCAACGTGGCCATTCGTACGATTTCCCTGCGCCATGACGAGGCCGTGATGGGCGTTGGCGGCGGGATCGTGTGGGACAGCGATGCTGTGTCAGAGTACGAGGAGAGCAGGCTGAAAGCACGTTTCTTCACTGACGCAGCCGAACCCATCAGGCTGATCGAGACGATCCGGTGGTCGCATGAGGCGGGGTTCTATCTGCTTGATCGACATTTCACGCGGCTGGCTCAGTCGTGTGCGTATTTCGGCTTTGTCTTTGACAGGGATGCCGTCACCCGCCATCTCATGCAGATCGTCGATGGCAAAACCGGCACCCTCCGTCTTCGGCTGACGCTTGGCGTGCGCGGCGATACCCAAATCGAAAGTGAACCACTCAGTCTTCCAGTCACATCGGAAGCATGGCGATACGTCATAGCTTTGAAACGTGTCGATACAAGCGACTGGCGGCTTTACCACAAGACAACACGACGAGATATCTACGAGCAACTGAAGCTGCAGACACCGGCGCACGAAATCGCAGACGAGATCGTGCTCGTCAACGAACGTGGTGAAGTGACCGAGGGCTGCCGCTCCAACCTATTTGTCGAGCGTGACGGTATCTGGCTTACACCACCGCTCTCGAGCGGATTGCTGGACGGGTGCCTGCGGCGGGAACTTATTGAATGCGGGCCACAGCGCGTGGTGGAACGGGTCCTACGGCCGCAAGACCTGACACAAGGGACGGTGTGGTTTGGCAACTCACTGCGGGGCCTCGTGCCCGGATCTGCGATCGCATTGCCGTGACGCTCGAGTTCAGATAACCATTCGTTCGTTTTCCAGTTCCTGGCGGGTCCAATGCTTCGCAGACTTTATGATCGTTTGATTGCCCTGGCCGACAAGCCCGGCGCGCTCTGGATTCTCGCGGCAGTCTCGTTCGCAGAAAGCTCGTTCTTTCCCATTCCGCCCGACATCATGCTCATTCCGATGGTGCTGGCAAACCGTCAGCGGGCCTGGATGTTCGCTGGTGTCTGTACGCTTGCTTCCGTTGCTGGCGGCTTCCTGGGCTACGCCATCGGATTTTACCTGTTCGAGACTGCGGGCAAATGGGTGATCGATTTCTATGGGCTGCAAAAGGCGTTTGAGGGTTTCCAGCACCAGTTTCAGGAATGGGGTCTCTGGGTGATCCTCATCAAGGGTCTCACGCCGATACCTTACAAGATCGTGACGATTGCCAGTGGCGCCGCGCATTTCGACCTGGCAACGTTTGGCGTTGCGTCACTGATCACGCGCGGTGGCCGCTTCTTCATGGTTGCGGGATTGCTCTATTTTGTCGGTGAGCCCATCCGCACCTTCGTTGAAAAAAACCTGACGCTTGTCACGACTGGTTTTCTTCTGGTCATCGTGGCGGGCTTTGTAGCAGTCACCTATTTCTGAGATGTGCTGAGGGATATCCTCTGGGCGCCGTACTCAGATCGTGATCTTGCCTTCAAGGAATGGGGTCACCTTTCCCCGGATCAGCACGCGCTCGCCCTGCTCTTCGCACAACAGGGTGCCGCCGCGCGCGCTGAGCTGGCGTGCCCTGAGCTTGGCCTTGCCCAGGCGCTTGGCCCAGAAGGGCACAAGCGCTGCGTGCGCGGAACCCGTGACGGGATCTTCCGGCACGCCTTTTCCTGGTACGAAAAAGCGCGAGACGAAATCGTAGCCGGTGTCTCCGCCCGGCGCTGTGATGATCAGGCCATCTTCGTCAAATTCCTCGAGCGTGTCTGCGAGCACGCTGTCTGAATCGGCTTCCAGGATTTCCTCGACGGTAGCGAAGACCGCGATGGCGTAGTTCGCCTTGAAGGTCTCGAGTGGCGTGATGTCGAGGGCTTCTTCCAGCGCTTCGCTGAAGTCTTCGCTTTCGGGATGCGGTACCGCCGCGTAAGCGGGCAACGCCATTTCGAGCATGCCTGCATCCGCGCGCGACACAGAAAGCTTTCCGCTTTTGGTCGAGAACTCCACCCTGCCCAGCGCCGGTTCCAGACAGGTCAGGATGACATAAGCGGTCGCGAGCGTTGCGTGTCCGCAGAGCGGCACTTCGGTTTCGGGTGTGAACCAGCGCAGTTCGCAACTGGCGTAGCCCTTGCCGCCCGACGGCACGAAGAATGCGGTTTCCGACAGGTTGTTCTCGGCAGCAATCGACTGCATGAGTTCATCGCTGAGCCATGCCGTGAGCGGTACAACAGCGGCAGGATTTCCCTCGAACGGCTTTTCGGCAAACGCGTCGACTTGCCAGATTTTGAGTTCCATCAGCTTTCCTCCTTGAGTGGCCGGATCGTATGCGCGTGGTTCAAGGGCCCATGACCTGACCCAAGTCGCGGCGCCGTCTGAATCGCGACCAGCACATAGTCGCGCGCTCGTGTGATGGAATCAATCGAACTCATGCCCTGCGCAAGTCCAGTTGCAATGGCCGATGAGAGTGTGCACCCGGTGCCATGCGTGTGCCTTGTTGCAACACGCGTCGAATGCCACTCATGCGTGCCTTCAGGACCGAGATAGACATCGAAGATATCGTCGCCTGCAAGATGACCGCCCTTCACGAGAACGGCCTTTGCACCGAGCGCGCGAATGAGGCGCGCGGCGTCCATCATTTCGTTTCGCGTGCTGATCGACTTGTCGATCAGGACTTCTGCTTCAGGAAGGTTCGGCGTGATGATCGTGGCCAACGGCAGCAATAACGTTCGAAGCGCGTCGACAGCCTCGCTTGCCAGCAGAGATGCGCCGCCCTTTGCCACCATGACGGGATCAACCACAAGGGGCACTTGTGGCCAGTGCTTCAGTTCGCTCGCGACGGACTCAATCACGGTGCCGGTCGACAGCATCCCGGTCTTGATTGCGTCGGCGCCGATGTCGTTGAGCACCGAGTTGATCTGGGCTGAAATGACGGCTGCCGAAATTGCGTCAACGCCATGCACACCGAGCGTGTTCTGGACTGTGATCGCGGTGATGGCGGTCGACGCATAGGCGCCGAGTGCCGTGATGGTCTTGATGTCTGCCTGAATGCCGGCGCCGCCGCCGGAGTCAGATCCAGCGATGGATAGCACGCGGCCGCGCATGAGTGTCGGTTGCATGCAAGCAGTTTAATCCACTGCCGCCAATTTCAGAAGTGGCTGCAGGACGCTGACTGATTGTTACGCGACGCAGGCCTTTTCAATAACTTTCACAATGTCGCCGACGACGGTCTTTATCAATTTCTCGTTGTCACACTCACCCATCACGCGGATCAGCGGTTCAGTGCCTGATTTGCGAATGAGCAAACGGCCCGTTTTTCCCAAGCGTGCTTCGCCGTCCTGGATGGCGCTTGCCACTTCCTGGTTCTCAAGCGGCTTTGCGCCAGGACGGAAGCGTACGTTCTTCAGAATTTGCGGCATGGGTTCGAACAGATGTGCGGCTTCGCTGGCGGTCTTGCCGGACTCTGCGATCACTGCCAGCACCTGCAAGGCTGCAATCAGGCCGTCGCCTGTTGTCGAGAAATCGCTGAGTACCACGTGACCGGACTGCTCTCCGCCGACATTGTATCCTTTCTCGCGCATATGCTCGACGACATAGCGGTCGCCCACTGCCGTGCGTGCGAGTTTGAGGTTCATCGCGTTCAGGTAACGCTCGAGGCTGAGATTGGACATCACTGTCGCCACAATCCCTCCGCCCTGAAGCGTTCCTGCCTTTGTCCACGACCGCGCGATCAAGGCGAGGATCTGGTCGCCATCAATGATTCGACCCTTCTCATCAGAGATGACAACGCGGTCGGCATCGCCGTCGAGGGAAATCCCCAAATCAGCCCTGCTGTCCTTCACGCGGTTGCACATCATCGCCGGCGCCGTCGACCCGCAGTCGCGGTTGATGTTGAAGCCGTTCGGTTCCACACCCATCTTCACAACATCGGCGCCGAGCTCCCACAAGACTTCCGGCGCGACGCGGTAGGCGGCGCCGTTCGCGCAGTCCACCACGACGCGCAGGCCATCGAGTCGCAGGTTCTTGGGGAATGTTCGCTTTGCAAATTCGATGTAGCGCGCCTGTGCATCATCAATGCGCTTGGCACGGCCCAGCTTGTGCGGCTCAGCCAGACCGTCCTGCAGGCTGCCATCCATCAATTCCTCGATTTCCGTTTCGACCTGGTCTGACAGCTTGTAACCATCCGGACCGAAGAGCTTGATGCCGTTGTCTTCGTAAAGATTGTGCGAGGCCGAGATCATCACGCCAAGGTCAGCACGCAGCGAGCGTGTCAGCATCGCAACGGCTGGCGTCGGCAGCGGGCCAAACTGAAACACGTCCATGCCGACAGACGTGAAGCCCGCGACGAGCGCCGTCTCGATCATATAGCCCGACAGGCGCGTGTCCTTGCCGATCACGACGCGGTGGCGGTGCTCGCCGCGCGTGAAGTAACGGCCAGCCGCCATGCCCACGCGCAGTGCGGTCTCTGCCGTCATCGTTGCATTCGCCTTGCCGCGAATGCCATCGGTGCCAAAGTATTTGCGGCTCATTTTATGCCCCAACCCGAGAATTTCGGTGCTTGTTGTTGGGTCCAGATCTAGCACGATTTGCTGAAGAATGGGGAAAGCAAAGCCTACCAATTAACAAGGCTTTAAGCGGCGTTCAGTGGGACCCAGACGTCGAGCGCGTGTTTCAGGGCTGTAACATCGTGAGTGCGGATAATGTCTGCACCGCGGGATGTCGCGAACAGTTCCGCAGACAGCGTTGCCGGTCCCGATGCGCTGACCCCCACACCAGCCATTTTCCGGATGAACGACTTGCGGCTGACAGAAATCATTAAAGGAAGGTTATAGCGATCCTTCAGTCGCTTGAGGGATCTCAGGACCGTCAACGAAACTTCGGGATCCTTGCCCAGGAAGTGACCCATGCCTGGATCGAGCACGATCCTGTTCCGGTCTATGCCGGCCATTGTCATGGCGGACAGCCGAGCGTCAAAGTACTTGAACAGGATATCGAAGATCGCTGCAGGATCGGTGTCCGTGTACTGAGCAACTCCCCTGCCCGAAATGTTGTGCATCACGATGAGTCTGGCTGGCGACGTGGCCAGACGGCTGTAGATGGCAGGATCTGGAAAGCCCTGGATGTCATTCAGCCAGCCGACGCCCTGGGTCAACGCCCAGGCCTGCGTTTCCGGCGCAAAGGTGTCGATGGAGATCATGCGCCGGTCGATGTCTGCGGCCAGCAAAGGCGCCAGGCGCCTGATCTCTTCCTCGGGCGGTACGTATTCCGCCGTGGGGTTTGATGCCGCGGCGCCAACGTCGAGAACATCGGCGCCGCCCGCAAGAAGGTTGCGGGCGTGCGCAACGGCCTTGTCAGGCGCCAGGTACTTTCCGCCATCCGAGAAGGAATCCGACGTGATGTTGACGATTCCGAATACCTGGGGACGGACGGCCGTGTTCATTCACTCACATTCCAATGCAGGCGAACCAATGATCTCGCCCCTGTCATCGATGAGACCGCTGAGCCTGCACTGCTTGACGTCGCCCGGAACCTGCGCCTTGAAGGTCTGTTCGGTGCCATGGTAGCGGCATACCATGTAGATCGGACGATCAGGTGCGCGCGTAAACTGCCAGCGCTGTTCCAGTATTTTCTGGTTTGGACCATCGTCCGGCGCAAGATCAGCCATTTCTGCCGGATCACCGTCGAAGAACGAGACGTATCTGAATTTGAACGATTGCGGCTGCCCGCCGGAGGTCAGATCGCTTTCGATCGTGTCCGGGCAGGTCAAAGACTGAGCGTTCGCGCCCGAAGTGAGTGCGAGTGACGAAGCCACAAACGCGACTGGTATCCAGAGTTTCATTCCGACCCCCAAGTGAATTGCGGGCAGATTGAACATGAGACAGACACAAATTCAAAGCCCCCGAATTTTTCGTTCGGGGGCTTGAAAATTTCTACGGACTTGGGTGCGGCTCGGGGTTAAGTCCGGTGTCGGGACCGCGCGGGCGGCCCGACGACGGTACCGATGAAGGCGGGGTCGATTGCGCCGGAGGCTCGTCCGCAGACACGCGCACAATTTTTTCACCGCGGATCAGACCCAGGATCTCATCGCCCGAAAGGGTTTCGTACTCCAGCAGCGCCTTCGCAACCACATGCAGGTCATCGATACGCTCGGTCAGAATTCTGCGCGCCTTTTCGTAGGCCTCTTCGACCAGACGCTTCACTTCCTCGTCAATGATCTGAGCTGTCGCTTCGGAAATATTTTGTGTGCGGCTTACCGAATGACCGAGGAATACTTCCTCTTCGTTTTGCGCGTAGAGAAGTGGGCCAAGCTTCTCGCTCATGCCCCACTTGGTGACCATGCTGCGGGCAAGGCCCGTCGCCATCTGGATGTCACCTGACGCGCCGGACGTTACCTTGTCGTAGCCCAGGATGATTTCTTCTGCGACACGCCCGCCCATTGCGACCGCGAGGTTCGCATACATCTTGTCGCGCGCGTAGGAATAGCTGTCCCGCTCCGGCAGGCGCATCACCATACCCAGCGCGCGGCCGCGCGGGATGATCGTTGCCTTGTGAACCGGATCAGATGCCGGGCAATGCAGGGCGACCAGCGCATGGCCACCTTCGTGATAGGCGGTTTTGCGCTTTTCCTCATCGTCGATCACCATCGAACGCCGCTCGGCACCCATCATGACCTTGTCTTTTGCTTCCTCGAACTCGCGCTGGGTGACCATGCGCTTGTTGCGGCGCGCCGCCAAAAGGGCTGCCTCGTTCACAAGATTGGCAAGATCAGCGCCGGAGAAGCCTGGCGTACCACGCGCAATCACGTTCGGGTTGACGTCAGGTGCAACTGGCACCTTTTTCATATGCACCTTGAGAATCTTCTCGCGGCCAGTGATGTCAGGATTTGGCACCACGACCTGGCGGTCGAAGCGGCCCGGACGCAACAATGCGGGGTCCAGAACGTCAGGGCGGTTGGTTGCTGCGATCAGGATGACGCCTTCATTGGTTTCAAAGCCGTCCATCTCGACCAGCAACTGGTTCAATGTCTGCTCGCGCTCGTCATTTCCGCCGCCGAGGCCTGCGCCACGGTGACGTCCGACAGCGTCGATTTCGTCAATGAAGATGATGCAAGGCGCGTTCTTCTTGGCCTGTTCGAACATGTCGCGGACGCGGCTTGCGCCGACGCCAACGAACATTTCGACGAAGTCGGAACCCGAGATCGTAAAGAACGGCACGTTCGCTTCGCCAGCGATAGCACGCGCGAGCAGCGTCTTGCCGGTGCCCGGAGGCCCCACGAGCAATGCGCCCTTCGGGATCTTGCCGCCGAGGCGCTGGTACTTTTGCGGATCGCGCAGAAACTCAACAATCTCCTGCAAGTCGTCCTTGGCTTCATCGATGCCAGCGACGTCTTCAAACGTGACGCGTCCATGACGCTCGGTCAGGAGCTTGGCGCGGCTCTTGCCGAAGCCCATCGCCCTGCCACTGCCCGACTGCATCTGGCGCATGAAGAATATCCAGACTGCCACCAGCAACAGCATCGGGAACCAGTTGACGAGCACAGAGAACAGTGACGTTTCCTCGCCATCGTTCTCGTCAATCTTTACCGTCACCTGTTTCGAGTTGATCAGATCATTGGAAATCGAACCGGAGTCTTTTGGCGCGGTCGAGGAAAATTCCTTGCCACTGTCGCGGTACTTACCGGTGACCTTGTTGCCGTGAAAGGTGATCTGGTCGATCTTGCCGGCCTTGGCATCGTCGACGACCTGGGAAATCGGCAATGAAGCGGGTTCAGACTTCGGGGCGCGATCAGACAGCAAATTGACGAGCGCCAGCACCAGCAACCCGATGATGATCCACACAACCACATTTCGAAGATTATTCTGATTTCCGAGCATTTGAATCCACTATCGGGTTTGACAGAAACGTGAGAATTGGTCGGAACGAAGCCGAACTACTGAGATAGGTGCGGCGAGCCGATTTCGCCAGTGCAAACTTAGCAAGCTTAGGTTCACAGGATATTGCTTTGCCGCAATTCTGCTGACGGGTCGCCTAATTCGGCCAATTCCGCGGTGTGGTCGAGCCTAAAAACCGGGCAAATGCGTGCAGCCCGTCATGAAAATTCAGCAACGGGGCCGACAGCATCCGGTCTCCAAGCCAGATTGCCGGCAAAGATCGCGCAATCCGGTTGGGTTCAAGTGGCGGCATGGAGGCGGAACTGACAATTTGTTGCAGCCCTTCCAGCCCAAGGGCCTTCACCTGAAATGGCCCCCGCTTTTCTCCAACCGGCATCGAGACTTCAAACCGCTGGTCCCATATGCATGTCTCACCCGGCTGAAGCTGCACTGTCGGCGCCTCTACCAGCAACACTTCCTCCTCGCGGGCAATCAGGACCGTCCCGGGCGAGCGCCTGGCAAGGCGACAGCCATTCAGTGTGCGCCCCCGCACCGTGCCATGCTCATCCAGTAGCCACGCCAGGAGCTGCTCTGTCTGTTCAAACTCGGGTGGGTAGGCGGTGCCTCCGATCATTTGCAGCAGACGGGCGGTGGCACGCAGAGCAATCTCGGCGCTGGCCAACTTCAATTCACCCACCTCGATGATCGCATAGCCCCAGGGTTCGATGCGGCTGGCTCTTGCCAAGAGTGTGGTTGTTTCAGACCTGATCACCTCGTTTGCGCGGCGCAGGTGTCCAATCGCCGAGGCGATTTTCTCCGGTGTCAGTCCAGCTTGTGTCAATGCGGGTGCCAGTGCACGAATCCTTGTTCGCTGAAAGCGCATGTTGCTGTTGCCTGGGTCTTCGATCCACGCCTGGCCCCTGATGCGGAGCGTGGCAACCAGCCGGTCGTGCCTGAATAAAAGCAAGGGCCGCACCAAACCGAGCGACGAGAACGCAGGAAAGGGGAACGGCGCCAGCGGTGCCATGCCAGTCAATCCTTCCAGACCGGTTCCACGCGCGAGCCTGCTCAGGAATGTCTCTGCCTGGTCATCCAGTGTGTGACCTGTGAGCAGTGATTTCAAACCTTTCGCACGCATCCAGTTGCCAATCAGGCCGTAGCGGGCTTCGCGGGCCTGCGCCTGGATGTTCGAAGTCTTTCGCGCCGAGTCCCATCTCAGCACCGTGTGCGACACACCAAGCCGTGAGGCCCAGTCTGACACCTGCAGCGCTTCTGCAGCGGAATCATCGCGCAGGCCGTGATCAACGGTGACCGCAGACGGTGCAGGCGCGCCGCAGGCAGTGCACCAGTCGCTCGCGAGCAGCATGAGCGACATTGAATCTGCACCGCCGGATACCGCGATGGCGAAGGGCGCCACTGGTTGCAGCTGCGCGAATGCGGCTTGAAATTCTGCTGCGCTGACCGGGGGCGCGTTCAGACTTCTAACTGCACTTTGCTTCGGCGGCGCGCTTGGCGGCGCGATCGAGCGTTGTCTTGCTGGCGTTCGGAAATCGGGTCTTGATCGCACCCAGCGTGGTGCACGCTTCCTTCTTCTGACCGAGCTCCATCAGGGACAGGCCCAGTTTCAGCATCGCGTCAGGGGCCTTTGCGGTCCTGGAAAAACGCTTCACGACGTCTGCGAATGAACCGGCTGCAGCCTTGTAGTCCTTTTGCGTGAACGAGATTTCTCCTACCCAGTATTGTGCGGGCCCTGCAAGTTCGTCCTTTGGGTTGGTCGCGACAAACGACCTGAACGCGGATTGTGCTTCCGGATATTGCGCGCGCGACAAAAGTTCCATTGCGGCGTCGTATTGCTGTCGCGGGGTGAGCGTTGCCGATGGAGCATCGGCCATATCCGAAGACGGAAGCGATCCCAGTGTTCCGCCCTGGCGACCTGCAAGGGTGCTGCCGGCATTGGCGTCCGGCGCTGACTTCTGCGGTCTTTGAGCGGCAGCTGCACTGGCCGGGGGCGCAGCGATTGCGGCGACTGGTGCCCCACCTTCGAGCGCGCCCAGCCTGAAATTCGTTTCCTTGCGGGAAAGCTCGAGCTGTTCGTTCAGCTGCTTGATCTGGAAGGCCATGGTTTCGACCTGACCGCGAATGTCGCGCAGCGATTCCTCGAGGTCGTTGAGGCGTGCGCCATTTGCCGAGGGAGAACTGGGTACGCCGCCCGTGTGTCCGGGTGTCGGCGCAGGGGGGTTGCCCTTGTAGACTTCATACTGAAGCTCCCTGAGGTCGCGTTCAACACGGTCAAGCTTGTCGGAAAGATCGCCGACATCTTCGGCTCGGGTGACAGGCGCCAGCATGATTGCGTTCAGCCACATAAAGGCGGCGATCGCCGGGAAACGCATGGTTTTCATCTGGAGAGACTCCACTCAAATTCAGGACGCAGGCGGCACTGCCGCTGCGTCACGGCAAATGTCCCCAATTGAATGACGAAATTGAGGCAGTCAGCAGAAAATTAAAAGGGGGGCTTTCGCCCCCCGATCAAAAATAGCGGTATTGCGTGGCTTATGAGCCTGCGCCAGCCGAGATCACGGAGTATCCGCGGCGATTTTGCTGCCAACAGCTTTCGTCGGACTCTGCGCAGATTGGACGTTCCTTGCCATAAGATTTGGACTGCAGACGCGCGGCATCCACACCCAGGCTGACCAGGAATTCCTTGACCGCGTAGGCCCGGCGATCACCGAGGGCGAGATTGTACTCACGCGTCCCGCGCTCATCACAATGACCTTCCACCATCAGCTTGACGGTCGGGTACTTCTGCAGCCACGCAGCCTGCTTCTGCAGCACGCCCTGGGCATCGGCACGAATTGTGTGCTGGTCGACGTCGAAAAACACTGTGTCACCGACATTCACGCGAAAGTCATCCGCTGAACCTGGCTTGATCGATGATCCAGTAGGCTGCGCAGTCGAAACTGACGGCGCTTCAGGTGCCGGCGTGGACGAGCACGCAGCGAGGCCTCCAAGCAAAACCACCATGCACGCAATTTTTAGCGAACCAGCCACTCGCGACATTCCCAGAACTCCTTCGCTGCTCGATTTCAGCTTCTTTGTAGTCTTGCAAGGTTACACTTTGATCTCACGGGGTCCGTATTAGCAAGGGGACACCAAACGGAACCGCCAAGAAACTTATTCCTAACCGCCAATTAATTTCCGTGATGGTTATCGCACTCTTCATCGATTGAGCGGAGACCATGCCGGATCCGACGCATCACCGGGCGTAATCACGCGGCGCAGATTCTGCCCGGTCAAATCGACCGACCAGATGTTTGAGTTGCCGCCCGTTGTTCCGCGACCAGGAGTTGTACGCGTGAAGAGAATCACGCGACCGTTGGGAGACCACGTCGGGCCTTCGTCGGAGAAACTGGTTGTCAGGATCCGCTCGCCCTGTCCGTCAGGGCGCATCACGCCAATCGAGAAGGACTGGCCGTTCTGGCGGGTAAACGCGATGAGGTCGCCACGCGGGCTCCAGACTGGTGTCGTATACCTGCCCTGTCCGAAGGATACGCGGTGCTGGGCCGAGCCATCGGCGTTCATGACATAGAGTTGCGGTGAACCACCCCGGTCGGAGTTGAACACAACGCGCGCGCCGTCAGGTGCAAAAGACGGCGATGTGTCGATGCCTGGGTCGCTGGTCAAGCGCACCGGACGCCTTGAACGCAGGTCGACGACATAAACATCGACATTGTTGTCGCGCGAATAGGAGAACACCACTCGGTTGCCGTCAGGTGTAAACCGAGGCGCGAACGTCATGCCCGAATACTGCCCGATCACCTCGCGCTGGCCCGTTTGCAGATCGAAGACGAAGACCGACGGCACTGCGCGCTCGTACGACATGTAGGTGATGGCCTGCATTGTCGGCGAGAAACGCGGCGAGAGCACGATGAAATCGCCGGTGGTCAGAAAGCTCGGGTTGGCACCATCCTGGTCCATGATCGACAAGCGGAATCGGCGCTTAATCTTCGGGCCAGATTCCGAAATGAAAACCACGCGCGTGTCAAAGTAGCCCTTTTCGCCAGTCAGACGCTCGTAAATCGCGTCGGCGACGAGGTGGCCCAGGCGACGCCAGTTTTCGGGCGTCGTCTTGAAGCTCATGCCAACGACCTGCTTTTCGGAAAAGATGTCCCACAGGCGGAAATCGACCTGAAGCTGGCCGTCAGCAAGCTGGGTCGCCTGCCCTGTCACCAGACCTTCAGCCTTGATCACACGCCAGTCGTTGAACTTCGGGATCGCACTGAAATTCGCGATCTTCTCGATGAACGACGTGCGGTCGAGCGGAAAGAACAGGCCAGAACGCTCGAGGTCGCTGCGCACTACGCTTGCGACCTGGGCTGCTGTCTGCTGGTCCTTGGGTGACGCACCGAAGAAATCCGTGATCGCGATCGGAATGGGCTGCACCACACCTTCGTCCAGCTTGATCTGCAGCGAAGCGCGGGCTGCGGGCGCAAACAGCACGGACGCGATCAAGACGATGCTCCAAGCAGCCCTGGAAAGCGATTTCAAAGTTCTCATCGGAGTCCTCGCATGCAAAATCAAATTCAGTTTCATTTTCAGTTTCTGGACGAAGCAGCAGGGCTGTCGAAAGCTCAATAGCCCGCCATTTTCGTGGGGTCAAAAGTTATCGTTATGTCGTTCCAGGCCGCATATTTTTCTGCAGGCATCTGGAACGGACTGCACATATGGACTGCGCGCTTTGCAGAGTCCACGGCTGCCCTGAAATAAGGGTCACCGAGGCCCGCCTGATCCACGAGTTCCGGTGGTGCTGAAACGGTTCCATCCTGATTCAAATATATCCTAATACGGAACACGAGTGCAGCCGGATCGGGCGCACCTACGGGAACGTTCCAGCATTTGCGCAGCTGGGACTTGAACGCGTCGATTTCGTTTGCGGTCATCGCCGACTGGGCGCCCGCACCCTTCATGGTGCGTGTTGCCTGAGGCTGCTGGCCCGGCTTCTGTTCGGCGTTCGGTGGCTTGTCATCGATCTTGTTCACGAGGTTTGCGATCTTGTCGATGTCGAAGTCGTCCTTCTTCTTCATATCGGGCTTTGGCTTTGCCCGTGGCTGAGGTGCCATTGCGAATTTTGGCTGCGGCGGCTTGGGCTTTGGATCCTCGGTCGGCTTTTCCTTCTGCTCCTGCAATGCGAAACTGTCGTCGTCGGGTGGCGGCGGTGGTGGTGCTTCAGGCGGCGCCATTTGTGGCTCTGCCATCTGGGGCATTGGCAACTGTTCAGGTTGCGGCACTGGCTGCGGCGCTTCTTCCTGAGGCATTACGTTGGTTTCATCAGCGACTTCAAGATCCACCGGCACGATGTCGGATGGCAGCAAGACGGGCGGCGCAAGCTTGGGCCAGATGATGAACGCGGCAGCCAACGCTGCTGCGTGCATCAGTGCCGACAGAACTGCCGCGCCCCACAGCGAATGGGACTCGGGCGTCCTATTGCTGCTTCTTTGCTGGTTCACGAACCGGCCCTGTTACAAGACCAATGCGCCTGAATCCGGCGACATTCAATTCGCCCATCACGCGCATTACGGATCCATAGTCGACGGCGGTATCGCCGCGAACCAGGATTCGCTGATCGTAGCCATTGGCTGCGATTGCGGTCAGCCGTGGCACCAATTCCGCCACATCAATTTCCGTGTCCTGAAGGAACACCTTGCCGGACCTGTCGATCGTGACTGTCAGCGGCTCCTTGTCCTGTTCACTCAACAATCTCGCACGCGCCTTCGGCAGGTCGACCGGCACGCCGGGTGTCAGCAATGGCGCCGTCACCATGAAGATGATCAACAGCACCAGCATCACGTCGACCATCGGCGTGATGTTGATTTCCGAAGTCGGTCGAAGACTTGAACGCGACCGTCGTCGCGTCGAGCCACCCGAAGACGTGATACCGGCCATCAGCGCGCCTTCTCGTCAAGCTGGCGGGACAGGATGGCCGAGAATTCCTCGGCAAAGCTTTCAAGGCGTGACGCGATATGGTTCACCGAGGTGGCGAGATGGTTGTAGGCAACCGACGCGGGGATGGCGGCGACCAGTCCCATTGCCGTTGCGAACAGGGCTTCAGCAATGCCGGGGGCAACAACGGCGAGCGAGGTGTCATGGCTGGCTGCGATCTGCCGGAAGGAGTTCATGATTCCCCAAACAGTGCCGAACAGGCCGATGAAGGTTGCGTTCGCTCCAACTGTCGCCAGAAAGCCCAGCGAGGATTCCAGACGGGTCAATTCGCGACCGATCGTGACATTCATGACCTTGGTGATTCGGTCCTTGACGCTAGGCAGCAAGCCCGTCGTTACGGGGCCGCCTTCAAACGAGCGTTTCCATTCACGCATGGCCGAAACAAAGACGTGAGCCATGGGATGATGGTCGTGTTTCGTCTGCAGCGTTGCGTAGACGTCGTCGAGCGAGCGGCCCGACCAGAACAGCTGTTCAAACTTGTCTGCCTGGGAGCGTACGCCCGTCAGGCGCAGCCATTTTCCCAGAATGATCGCCCACGACCAGAAAGAGGCGAACAGGAGAATTCCCATCACGACCTTCACGACGATGTCGGCTTTCATGAAGAGCACCAACGGTGACATGTCGACTGTTGGGTCTGTCGAGGATGCCGGTCCGGCGCCAAAACCTCCAGGCGCTGCAGGTGCATCAATCGGCGTCAGCGGAACGGCCGACGCCGGGTCAACGGGTGCTGCTGACGGTGCCTGCGCGATGTTGGACAAGTCCAGCCAATGCCCGATTGAATCTGCGCCTGCACCCAGAATTGAAACCGCATCGCTCACAAATGCAAACGTCATGATCTCCATTGATCGCCCTCTCCGTCTGCATGTTCGCGTCGACTGAAACCCCCACCAGCATTTTGCGACTGAGGAACAGGGCAATCAAAGCAGACTAAAATGTCCAAAATTTGGCCAATCCCGGGCAGTTTTGCCTCAGGTCTTGTTACTTCCCTAACCTGAAAGGTTGGCCCCGCCAAGCCCAGATGAATATATGACAGAGACTTTAGGCGACTGCACACGGACAACTTGCGCGTACTGCAAGGTTTCGCGCCGATCGAGTTTACCAACTTGCCCGTTGTGGCTGGAAATCAGGCATTCAGCTTTTCCATCGTCGCTTCCGACATCTCGAAGTTCGCGAAGATGTTCTGAACATCGTCGTGATCGTCCAGCACATCGAGAAGCTTGACGAGACTTTCGGCCGCTTCGCCTTCAATCATCACCGTGGCCTGCGGGCGCCAGACCAGCTTTGCCATCGAAGCGGGACCAAAACGCTTTTCCAATGCTTCACGAACTTCGTTCAGGCTGTCGGGTGCACAGTAGACATCGTGTGACTGGTCGACAGACTGGCAATCATCAGCGCCTGACTCGATCGCTGCCTCGAGCATTTCATCGGGTGATGCCTTGTCGGCGGGATACTGGATTTGGCCCAGGCGGTCGAATTGGTAGGCCACCGTCTCTCCCATCTGGCCGCCATATTTTGAAAACAGCGAACGCACGTCGCTGCCGGTGCGGTTGCGGTTGTCAGTCAGAGCCTCGACGATCACCGAGATGCCGCCTGGACCGCGGCCTTCGTAGCGGACCTCCTCGTAGTTGTCGGCGTCGCCGCCAAGCGCCTTCTTGATCGCGCGCTCGATATTGTCCTTTGGCATGTTTTCCTTGCGGGCGGCGATGATGGCTGCACGCAATTTCGGGTTCTTTTCGGGATCCGGCAGGCCGGACTTTGCCGAGACTGTGATTTCACGCGCGAGTTTTGAAAAGAGCTTGGACTTCTTGGCGTCCTGGGCTCCCTTGCGGAACATGATGTTCTTGAACTGGCTATGACCGGCCATAAGTCTAATTCTTCCTGCGATTTCGGATTTGGATCGGGGCGCAGATAAACCCCAGATGCGGGGGCTTTTTCAAGAGTCTCATTTCGCCGTAATGACACCCCTCTGCGTGTTTACGTTGACCCGGAAAGAGCCAAATTTCTGCTTGAGGCCGTCAACATAGAATTTGACAGGCACCACCAAGTTCAGTCCCGAGGCCGGGTTATAACTTGCCTGGATCTTGGCGAATTCGATCCATTCGAAGCCCGCGTTGCCCTGGTTGCTGATGATTCCACACAGTCTGCCTTCATGCTCGTCGCTCTTGTTCTCGGCCAGAACCAGCAGATGAGTAGAGCAGCAAACAGGCTCGCCACCCGTGTCGACCATGGCGATTCGGACCGCGCCATTCAGGAAGACCTTCGTGTTCCTTTCCCAGGGTTCGGCGAGGGACTGCACGTTTGCCTCAAAATCCGTGCATTCGCGTACATTCGCAGCACCCGCCTGCAATGCAGACAACGCCATCAGGACCGGGATTGCTGCCATTTTCGCATTTGACTTCCACATTGCGGAACGTCCCTTGGTTGGGTGCGCCGTCCAGGATTGGCGGGGCACGGGGATTGTAACACTCAAGTTCATCGAATCAGATATGGTCCGTCAAGAACAGACAGGGTACGACTTGTGACCATCCGGCCAAAGAGCAAGCGCATCATCGGATTTGACCCGGGACTCCGCAATACCGGATGGGGCGTCATCGATGTGCTGGGGTCCCGGCTTTCGTTTGTCGCGTGTGGAACCATCAAAACCACAACTGAAAAATCGCTGGCCGACAGACTTGTGCAGCTGCACGCGGGCATCGAAGCGGTGATCATAGAGATGAAACCCGACGAAGCCGCGGTTGAGCAGACATTTGTGAACAAAGACGCCGTTGCCACACTGAAACTCGGGCATGCGCGCGCGATTGCGCTTCTGGTGCCGGCGCGTGCTGGACTTACAGTTGCCGAGTATGCTCCCAATCAGGTCAAGAAGTCCGTTGTCGGTGTCGGTCATGCCGAAAAAGAACAGGTGCACGTGATGGTCAAGATGTTGCTGCCCCAATCGGATGCCAACGGTCCTGATGCGGCGGACGCGCTTGCGGTTGCGATCACACATGCGCACTGGTCGGCTGCGAACTCACTGACCAACGCGGTCCTGGCAGGTCGCCGATGATCGGAAAGCTTACAGGCATCATTGACGAGGTCGGCGAAGACTTTGCCGTCATCGATGTGGGCGGCGTTGGTTATGTCGTGCATTGCGCGGCGCGGGTGCTTTCGAACTTTCCGGCTGCGGGGCAACGCACGACACTTTACGTCGAAACGCAGATGCGGGAAGACGCGATCAAGCTGTTCGGCTTCACCACCAGTGAGGAACGCGAGTGGTTCCGCATGCTGCAAACCGTACAGGGCGTTGGCGCCAAGGTCGCGCTGTCGCTGCTCAGTTCGCAGACGACGCATGAACTGGGCAAAGCGATCGCCTTTGGCGACAAGGCGCAGATCGGACGCGCGCAGGGTGTTGGACCGAAGCTTGCTGCGCGCATTGCGGCGGAGCTGAAGGACAAGGCTGTCACACTTTCGGTTGGCGGGTCGCGTGATATCGGAATGGGCAATGTTGTTGGCATTGTTCCTCCGATGGGGGCGGCTGGCGAGGCCGTCTCGGCGCTGGTCAATCTGGGTTATTCGCAGACGCAAGCCTCGCAGGCGGTCGCGACGGTTGTGGCGCGCGAGGGCGCACATATGCCGCTGCCGCAGCTTATCCGTGAGAGCCTACGCGCGCTGTCGAGTGCGGCGTGAGCATAGTGCTGAACGACGAAACCGTTCGTCTTCCTCACTTCGTGAGGGAGAGATGTGATATTGCGGTGGCACCATGACCAAGCCTGATCGCCTTGTGGCTGCTGAAACCAAGGACGACGACTCCGGCGAGAACTCGCTTCGGCCGCTGACGCTTGGCGACTTCATCGGCCAGGATCAGGCGCGGGCGAATTTGAAGGTGTTCATTGACGCTGCGCGCGGGCGCAACGAGTCGCTGGACCATGTACTGCTTGCGGGCCCTCCGGGACTTGGCAAGACGACGATGGCACAGATCGTGGCGCGCGAGCTAGGTGTCAATTTCCGTTCGACATCAGGGCCCGTGATTGCACGCGCCGGTGACCTGGCTGCAATCCTGACGAATTTGCAGCCACGCGACGTGCTGTTCATCGACGAGATCCACCGGCTCAATCCGGCGGTCGAGGAAATCCTCTATCCGGCCATGGAAGACTTCCAGCTGGACCTCATCATCGGCGAAGGCCCTGCCGCGCGCACGGTGAAGATCGATCTTGCCCCGTTCACACTGGTGGGGGCCACTACGCGCTCAGGCATGATCACGAAGCCCCTGCGAGACCGGTTCGGTATTCCGCTCAGACTCGAGTTCTACAAAGTCGAGCAACTGATGGAGATCGTGAGCCGTGGCGCGCGCATCCTGCAGATGAACATTTCGCCGGATGCGGCGCGCGAAATCGCAGCGCGTTCGCGCGGAACGCCACGCATTGCGGGACGTCTGCTCCGGCGCATCCGTGATTTCGCTTCCGTTGCCAAACTTGCGAAGGTCGAGGCCTTGCATGCCGACGAGGCGCTGAACCGGCTTGAGGTTGACCGGCGCGGGCTCGACAATTTCGACCGGCGATACCTGAAGATCATCATGGAAAACTACAATGGCGGGCCGGTCGGCGTGGAGACACTGTCGGCGGCACTTGGTGAACCGCGCGACGCGATCGAGGAGATCATCGAGCCCTACCTGCTGCAGGAAGGATTTGTGCAGCGCACGCCGCGCGGGCGGATGGCTGCCGCCATGGCCTATTCCCATATGGGGCTTGCCGTGCCAAAATCGGTGACACAGCAAACGCTTTTTGATGTTCCGCAGCCAAACGATACCGATGTCTGATCACGCCTCCATGGGCCGTTTCGACGGCAAGACGCATATCCTGCCGGTCCGGGTCTACTACGAGGACACCGACGTGTCTGGCATTGTCTATCATGCGAATTACCTGCGTTACATGGAGCGCGGACGCTCCGAATTCCTGAGACTTGCCGGCATTCACCACATGGTGATGCTGGCCAATGATGAGCCAATCGCGTGGACCATCAGGCGCATGGAGATCGACTATGCGAAACCGGCGCGGCTGGACGAGAACCTTGAGGTCCACACGCGCTATCGCACCATGAGCGGCGCGAGGCTTTCCGGCGAGCAATGGGTCAGGCGTGACGGCGTCGACCTCGTCACTGCCAAGGTCGAGGCGGCCATCATCACCATGACGGGCAAGCCGCGTCGCATCCCGGAGGATGTGCGCAAGAAGCTGGAACCGTTTCTGGATTGAGTTGGTGAGTTGGCCGAATTTGCCTGGAGCCTTAAACTGTTTGCGGCCCCTATCGGACCCCGGCACAGATTCCTACACTATCCATCTGCAGCGCCGAATAGAGCCGAAAGCGCCGAAAACAAAAAGAGAACAAATTGACGCAGCCAGAAGTACTGCGTTCGGATCTGCCGGCTACAAGATATGGAGAGCTGCGGCCGCGGGAGCGCCGGGTTCCAGCCGGCACTTCCCGTTTGCGACCTGATCCTCAGAAGCGATAGCCGAAGCCGACGCCAACGACAACGGGATCGATGTCCACGTCTGCACGGATATCAGGACCAGGTGCCGTCGTTTCGAGGCGCACCTTGGTGTTGATCCAGACCTTCTTTACGTCCACGTTGAATGTCCAGTGGTCGTCGAGCGGAATGTCGAAGCCTGCCTGCAAGGCAAAGCCGGTGCTGTCCTTGAAATGGGCGTCGGCAATTTCCGGGCCTTCATCGCTGTGGCCGAAGAACTTGGTGTAGTTCACGCCAACACCGACATAAGGACGGAAGTCCGGGTCATCGGGCTGAAAGTGGTATTGCAGCGTGACTGTAGGTGGCAGCAACCACACCTTGCCAATGTCGATGCCGGTTGGCTTGTGCTTGACCTCATGCGGGGTGACCGCGAGGATCAATTCCGCCGCCCAGTGCTCGTCGAAGAAATACGTGATGTCCAATTCAGGGACGACCTGGTTGGAAATATCCACGTCGCCGTTCAGTATCGAAACCTGCGCGCTTTCATCCGGCAAAACCGCAATCGCCCTGCCGCGAATGAGCCACGGTCCCTTTGCTGCCTGCGCTTCGCCAATTCCGGAAAATGCAGCCAGGCTTACGGCCAATGCACAACCCAGTGTGGCGGTTGCTGCCCATTTGTTGTTCATGAGAAAATACTCCTACCATCTAGCTTCGGCGCCCTGATTATTGCGGGGACGCGGGCCGCGCGTTGACTCAGGTCAAACGCGCTGCAGACGTCGAAAACGCCGCAGGAATTGGTGCAAATTTTCTGCACGTGCCGGAGGTTGAGAACGCGGTGAAAGCTCGCGTTACGTTACGATTGGGGTGGAATATCCTCATCCGTCACGCGACACTTGCGTGTCGCGCGCCACCTTCTCCAGCACAGCTGGAGAAGGGCTAAAAACTCCTGCCCTTCTCCAACGTGTTGGAGAAGCATCTGTAACGGAAGTCAAACACATTTGGGTGCCTCGGCCTGCCACTTCCGGTCCTGGTTGATGAGCAAGTTCGCCAGGATCACAATTTTG
>JBEBHP010000028.1:0-25915 GCA_040080835.1 Micropepsaceae bacterium
ACGTTCGCGCGTCCAGGAAGCATGACAAATGCAACAAGGTCGTAAAACAGAAACAGGCATTCGCCGCAGCGAAAGACGAATGGTATAACGACCTCAAGGTGCGCACGACCACGGCGTTCTGGCGCGAAGAAATACATCGCGTAGCCCAAGCCAAAGGCTCGACAGCCACTGCCGTCTTTGGCCAGGAAGTCGCCAAGTTGTTCGCGGCCTGGGGCTGGGAAGTCAAGTTGAACCAGCGCTCCAATGACTATGGCGTCGACATGTTTGCAAACGGCAAGGACGGCAGCGCGATCGTCCAGTGCAAGCACCTGGACACAAGTCCCGGCACTCAGGACGTTCGCGATCTCGCCGGATGTCGCCACGCTTTCAATGCCGACTTTGGTTTGCTCGTCTCAATTCACCCACCATCTGCCTCCCGTCACAACGGCTTTTTCTCTGATAAGGGGCATCTCGAATTCTGGCATCTGGGCCATTTGCTCGAACAGTGCATCACGCTGTTCAAACAGCGAACGGGTGAACCGGCGCCACAGGACGCCACCCGCGCCGAGTTCTTGAATTCCGACGGGACGCCAATCAGTTGGCAGGTAGACGAAAAGAACGCAGCGGAATAAGCGGTGCCGTTAGCGCGCGCAGAAACCACCGGCCATCGCGAACAATATCAGCTATGGCTCCTCAACCAGGTCGACCACCACTGACTATTGCCCCTGGGGCCGACTCAAGCCCTCGCAAGACGCGATTGCACATCCCTGAGCTGAGCTACATTCGACTCGGTTCGCGGGAACCGGTTCCAGGCATCAAGCGCCGCGATTTTGTATGCCTCTGCAAGAGTTGGATAGTTGAAGGTATTCTCGACAAAATAGTCCAGTGTCCCGCCCAGGTTCAGCACGGCCTGCCCGATATGGACAAGCTCTGTCGCACCTTCGCCGACGATATGAACCCCAAGCAGCCGTCTGGACTCCAACGCAAACACCATCTTCATGAATCCAGACTTTAGTCCCATGATGTGTCCGCGAGATGTCTCTCGGAATCGGGCAACGCCACATTCAAATGCAATTTTCTTTTCCCGAGCCTGCTCTTCCGTCATCCCGATCGTCGAAATCTCTGGCACCGCATAGATGCCATAAGGAAAGAATTCGGGCGCCGGCGGGACCTCTTCGCCGAAGGCGTGACAGGCGGCGATCCGGCCTTGCTCCATGGACGTCGATGCCAAACTTGGGAAACCTATGATGTCACCAACTGCATAGATATGGGGCAAGTTCGTCTGGAAGCTCGTGGGGTCCACACTCAGCCGACCGCGCTTGTCGGCAACTAGTCCTGCGGCAGGAAGATTGAGCGCGTCTGTTGCCCCCTGCCGCCCTGCTGCAAACAGCACCATTTCGGACCTGATCTGCCGGCCGTCTTCGAGGTGAACGACACAGGCATCGCTCGCGACACGCTCGACACGCGCCATTTTTGACTTCATGCGCAAGGTGATGCCGCGGTCCCGCAAGTCATGCACAAACTCGTCGATCAACTCCTGGTCAACGAATGGAAGCAGGTTGGGTGCCGGATCAACAACTGTCACCTTGACGTCCAGTGCCGAGAAAATGGTTGCATATTCGATACCGATCACGCCTCCACCGATAACCGTGAGACTTCGCGGCAGGCGTTTCAAATCAAGAATTTCATCAGGATCTACGATCAGATCCCCGTCGAATGGCACTTCGGGAGGACGGTGTGGAACCGTTCCGACCGCCAGGATAATTCTGTCGGCGGTATAGTCTTCTGTCTTTCCATCATGCTTTTGGACAACCACTCTTTGAGCGGACTCAAAGCGCGCCGTGCCTGTAACCCGATGAACGGTGTTGCGCGCGAACTGGTGCTCGAGGATTTCAACCTCGTGATCAAGTGTCATGGAAAGGCGACGCTTCAGATCCGCAGCCGAAATATCCTCTTTTACGCGATAGGCGCGCCCGTAAAATCCGCGCTCGCGCCAACCCGTCAGGTTCAGCACTGTTTCACGCAGCGTCTTGGATGGAATGGTACCCGTGTGCACACAGACGCCACCCACACGATAGCCGCGTTCGATCACCAGCACTTTTTTCCGGAACTTCGCCGCCTGGATTGCCGCACGGCGCCCTGCCGGCCCGCTGCCCACCACAACAAGATCGTAATGCGTCATGTCTGTATCGCGCCCCATTCGTATCAGGCGCGCACTATGCATCAATGGCAGTCGCCAACGACTTAACCAACGGCATACGCGCAGGTAGACACGCTTAATTCTGCCTTAACACCACCCGCTCGAGAGCTTAGACAAAACAACCCCGCAAAAGCGGGGTTGCAGCAGTCGAAGAATTTCAGATCTTGTTAGTCTTCGGTGTAGCGGTACGTGTCAATCTCGCAGACATTGATCCGGTATTTTTCAACTTTGTCGCCGTCGTTGAACACGGCCCGGAAGTCATAAAGGCAATATTCGGAAGTGCCGAAGTTCACCTTCACGCTTCCGCCAACCTCCAGAACATCCTCGCCAAGAATGTCTTCCTCCCAATTGTCCGCTCCAACGCGCGAGGCATAGAAGTGGACGATCTTGTGCCTCGTCTCGTTGATGATTTTCACTTTCTTGTCGCTGTCGGCAACCGATGGTCCAATCAGAGCAGTCGCAGCTATAGCCGCGACCAGGCCAAGTGCAGTCAAAGTCAGTGTTTTGGTCATTTTTCCCTCTTCACGCATGAAACCGCTGCATTGGGACAGACTGCAACCCTGCAATTCCCAACGGCAACTGACAAATTTACACCAAGGGTGCGGGGATTCTGCCCCTGCATCCATCACCCAAATTGGGTATATTTGGCCCATGCGGCAAAACAAAGAAGATTCAAGTCCTCCCCGCCTTTCTGTGTCCGACCACGCAGACCCTGCGCTGGATCTCGTGGGCGCGCTTTACGAGTTTGCGGAACATCCCCACAAATGGCTTGAGGCACTGCAGGCCTTGGAAAATTTGCCTGTCAACATTGGCAATGAAACGGACACCGTCCAGCGCCTCACCATCCACGCCGAGCGAGCCGCAGCAGTCGCCCAAACGCTGAACAAGGCACGCCATGACAATTCAGCCAGCGAAGAAAAATGGGATGCCGTACTGATTTCCTCAGAAAAGTTGGTGCGCCAGATCAGCGGCTCCGCTGCACAACAACTCGCTCCCCTTCTCACGAAGCCGTTGCAGGTACTCCAAAAGCCGGAGTTTCTTCCAGAAGCGAAACGCGGACTTGATGCAGCGATCGAAAGCGCTGCAAGCCGGAGACTTGGAGGTTTGGCCCATTGGCAGGCAATGTCGAGCGACGGAACCGCAAAGCACTTTCTTCTCGTCATTGCCCGGGCGGCCTTCCCGGCAAGCCTGTGTCAAAGCTTCGGACTGAGCCAGTTTGGACCGGAGCCGTTGTTCGCAATTGCAATTCTGACCCAGGATATCGCGAGTGACGAATCCCGGTTGCGCGAAAGCCTTGGCCTGACCAGAGCCGAATGGCGCATCGCCCAGATCCTGAAATCTGGTGTGTCAACCAACCAAGCCGCTGACCAGCTCGGAATTACGGTCAATACGGCCCGCACCCAGGTAAAATCCATTTTCTCAAAACTGGGAGTTTCCAGGCAGAGTGAGCTCGTCAGTCGGCTTTCTCTGGCCGAACGAGTCTCGGGCAAGTCACCCACATTTTCACGGCTAAGCCAGAGAGAAGCGCCGCAACGCCAGTTTATCTCGCTGGATGATGGCCGGCTGCTCGCCTATCGGCAATACGGAAAGCCGAACGGAACGCCTGTGATCGCTTTCCACCAATGGTTCTCAGCAAGCATGCTGCCATTGCCGGCTATGGACGCCGTCGAAAAATCCGGCCTCCACATGATTGTGTTTGACCGACCCGGATTTGGCCAATCCACACCGGCGAAGGACTACACGCTCATGGGCATCGCGCAGGACGCAATCGCGCTTGCCGACCACCTCAAGTTCTCCCGTTTTCGGATATGGGGAATGGCATCGGGAGCTGCATTCGCGATTGCGCTGGCCACCCGCTGCCCTTCGCGAGTCGAAAAAATCGCTCTTGCGGCACCCCGACTGCGAACCGGTGTCGGTGCACTTCCACCCAAGGGAACCCGCGCACAACTTTCTGGATTGATGCGACACCCATGGGCCATTCGCTCATTTCTCACCATGATGCGAAGTGGTGCCGGTGAACAGATCGCCATGTCACTGCTGAGGTATGCGACCGCCCGCTCGCCCTCAGACCGCCGGGAGTCAGCAAAAACGGCGACCGCACGTGCAATTCTTCAGCAGGCCTTCGACGCTCATGAAAGTTGTACAGAAGGCCTGACATCCGAACTTCAACTCTTCACCACTCTGGTGAAACCAGACTTCAGCAAGATTCAATGTCCGG
The DNA here is from genome assembly GCA_040080835.1 of Micropepsaceae bacterium. GTDB lineage: Bacteria > Pseudomonadota > Alphaproteobacteria > Micropepsales > Micropepsaceae > SZUA-430. The sequence continues at coordinate 4,398 of JBEBHP010000028.1, forward strand.
TTTCGGTCTGGCACTGCGAGCAGGACCCAGCCACTACCTACCAACAGGTCCTCGATGAATATGCCAGCAGTAACAATGTTGAAATTCACGTCATAAGAAATGAGGGGATCATTCTGAGTACGCAGAGTTACTCAAGAATTCTGACCTGGCTAAAGGCCTGACCCTTCACGCAGCAAGCTCCGCCAGCTTTGCAAGGGTTTGAGCCGCACCTACGAGGCGCTCTTCCGCCGTTGCCCAATCGCGCATAATGACAACCTTCTGATCAGGACGCACCTTTGCTGTCTTGGCATTCCCGGCAAGCCACTGCACCAGCTTCACGGGATTTGGAAATGTGTTGTTCCGGAAACTGATTGTGGCACCCTTTGGGCCTGCGTCAATTTTCTCGACCTGCGCAATCCTGCAAAGTCGCTTGATCGAGACGATCTTCAATAGCGAGCGCACTTCAGGTGGCAAGGGGCCGAACCTGTCAATCAACTCGGCAGCGAACGAATCTATCGCCTGCTCGCTGTCGAGTGTCGAAAGGCGCCGATACAGCGCAAGACGAAGATTGAGATCGCTGACGAAGTTTTCGGGAATTAATACGGCAGACCCCAGGTTGATCTGCGGTGACCATGTTTCATCTTTTTCCGGCAGTTTGCCACGCAAACTCGCCACCGCTTCTTCCAGCATATCCTGATAGAGCTCGATGCCAACTTCCCGCACCTCACCGGACTGCTCTTCACCCAGCAGATTGCCAGCCCCCCGGATATCCAGATCATGACTCGCAAGCGTAAACCCTGCGCCGAGTGAATCAAGTGACTGCAGCACTTTCAGACGACGGTCTGCATTGTCTGTCAGTTTGCGATCCGGCGGCACGGTGAAATACGCAAACGCCCTTGCTTTCGAGCGGCCAATGCGACCACGCAATTGGTAGAGCGCAGCCAAGCCAAATACTTGCGCACGGTAAACGATCAGGGTGTTTGCTGTTGGAATATCGAGGCCGCTTTCCACGATGGGCGTTGAAATAAGCACATCGAACTTGCCATCGTAAAACGACGACATGATGTCCTCCAGACGCGTTGGCGTCAGCTGACCGTTCGCCACTGCGTATTTGACTTCAGGAACCGTGGTCTTGATGAACTCTTCGGCATCGGCCAGATCAGATATGCGGGGGCACACAAAAAAGCTCTGCCCGCCCCGATAGTGCTCTCGCAACAGCGCTTCCCGAACAGTGACCGGATCGAAGGGGGTCACGAAGGTGCGCACGGCAAGTCGGTCAATCGGAGGTGTCGCGATAATCGACATTTCCTTCACACCCGATAGCGCCAGCTGCAAGGTGCGGGGTATTGGCGTTGCCGTCAGCGTCAGAACATGAACTTCCGATCGCAGCTGTTTCAGACGTTCCTTGTGGGCCACGCCAAAGTGCTGTTCCTCATCGATGACCATGAGTCCGAGGTCGCGAAATTCAATCGACTTGGCAAGCAGTGCATGTGTTCCAACAACGATGTCGACCTTGCCGTCAGCAATGGCTGCACGGGTCTCGTTCGCTTCCTTGTTGCTGACCATGCGGGAAAGTTGCTGGATCCGGATAGGAAATCCGGCGAACCGCGTCGTGAACGTCTTGTAGTGCTGCCTGGACAACAAGGTTGTTGGCACCACAATGGCGACCTGACGCCCTGTCATCGCGACAACAAAGGCAGCGCGCAGCGCCACCTCGGTCTTGCCAAACCCCACGTCTCCACACACCAGGCGATCCATGGGAAGCCCCTTGGCAAGGTCTTCCATCACGTCGGCAATAGCTTTCTCCTGGTCCTCGGTTTCGCCATAGGGAAACCGGGCGCAGAACTCTTCGTAGACGCCATGCGGAGCGTCGATGACCGGCCCTTCACGCAGTTGCCGCTCCGCAGCAACCTTGATCAGTTGTTCGGCCATGTCGCGGATCCGGTTTTTCAGTTTGGCCTTGCGGCTTTGCCAGCCGGAACCGCCAAGCCTGTCCAGCACCGCACCTTCATCATCTGCGCCATATCGCGACAGAAGTTCGATATTTTCGACAGGCAGAAACAGTTTTCCGCCATCATACTGGATTTCCAGACAGTCGTGAGGCGCACCTGCGGCCTCGATCGTCTTCAGACCCAGATAACGGCCAATGCCGTGGTCGACGTGAACAACCAGATCACTCGTGCTCAGCGCCGCTGCTTCAACAATGAAATTTGCCGATCGTCGCTTTTGTCCCTGGCGCCTGACCAGGCGATCTCCCAGAATGTCCTGCTCGGAGAAGACGGCAACGTCGTTCGTTTCAAAGCCGCTTTCAAGTCCCAGCACGACAACCGCGACGGCACTCGGATGCAGCCTTTGGACCTCAATCCAGTTGCTGGCGACCGTGATGGGCGTGACCCCGTGATCAGCGAGTACGCCGCCCATCCGATCCGCCGATCCAGCTGTCCAGCACGCAACAACCACTCTCTTCTTGTTGTTACGCAAGGCATTCATGGTCGCCGAAACACTGTCGAAGACATTTTTCGATGCAGCAATCCGCTCTGGCGCAAAGTCACGACCCTTGACAGCACCGGCATCAATCTGGCCGGACAGTTCAACCGGTTTGAACGGAGAGTACTGCTGCGTCTGATGAGACGACAGGGCCTCGCCCCATTCCCTTTCATTCAGGTAGAGTGCGTCGGGTGGAAGCGGCTTGTAGGGTGACGCCATGCCCTTGGTCACACCCTTGACCGTTTCACGCGCAATGATACGCGCTTCAAAATAGTCTGCCACAAGCGCGAGCCTCGACGCATGGGACTCTTCTACCTGATGGTCCAGCGTGACCGGCGCGGAACCAACATAGTCGAAAATGGTCTCAAGTTTTTCGTAGAAGAGCGGGAGCCAATGCTCCATGCCGGCATGCTTTCGGAACGCACTGACCGCCTCGTACAAGGGATCGTCGTCCAGAACTGTACCAAATCTCGCTACGTACCCTGAGCGAAAACGCTGGACCGATGCCGTGTCTATTGGCACCTCGTTGACCGGCGACAGGCGCAACTCCTCGATTTCGCCGACAGAGGTTTGAGTCTCGGCTTCAAACCGCCGAATGCTTTCCAGAGTGTCTCCAAAGAAGTCGAGCCGCACCGGAATTTCATGACCAGGCGGAAATATGTCGACGATGCCCCCACGAACCGCAAAGTCGCCGGGTTCAACAACCGCTCCCGCCCGCGAGAAACCATTGCGCGCCAGAAATGAAAGCAGTTCGTCAACCTTGACTGTTGCGCCCCTGCGGGCAAGCAGGTTCACATTTGCGATGGTCTGCTTCGGAGGAACACGCTGCAATGCCGCACTCACGGTCGCAATGACAACCCGCGGTCCGCGCACGCCGGCTGCAAGAGTGGACAGCGTTGCCATGCGCTCTGAAACAACTTCAGGCTTCGGGGATACTCGATCATAGGGCAGACAGTCCCACCCGGGGAAAGTAAGAACCGCTAGTTCGGGATCAAAAAAACGCAAACCTTCGGCGAGTGCGGACATTCGCATCTCGTCTCGCGCAATGTGAAGATGCAACCCGCCTGATTTCCTGACGGTCGATGCAATCAGGAGCGCATCAAACCCTTCCGGCGCGCCGGCTAAAATCGAATACTTGGTCATAGACTCTTGTGCGGTAACCGTCAGGAGGCGTGCATCTCTCGCACAGCCAGTCAAAAATATCTTGGTCAGGTACGTTCAGCAAAGCCTCAAACTCGTCCAGTGCCTGTTCATCCATTTGCGCCAGATGTGTATCCGCAAACGGACCCAAAACAAGGTCGACCTCTTTAATTCCGCGATGCGACGCCTGATATTTCAGGCGCTTGCGGCGAATTTCAGCATTGACGTCCATGGACTTTGTATAAGGGGTCTCTTGTTGTCCGGCTAGGCTTTCCCTAAAGCTGCTGCTGCGCCATTCCGCCCACGCTTTGGAGCGAACACTGGAACTTTGCATGGATAACCAATCCCCAATTCCGCTTTCGCGGCCAAAACCGGACGGCGCCCTGGCCAAGACCATGCAGACCATGACATTGCCAGACGGGCGCAGACTCGGATTTGCCCAATTTGGCTCCCATTCGGCACTGCCAGTATTTTATTTCCACGGGTGGCCAGGCTCTCGTCTCGAAGCCGGCTTCTTCAACATCCAGAGTGTACAGATGATTGGCGTCGACCGACCCGGCTATGGCCTGTCGGACCCATCCCACAACCGCAAGCTAAGCGACTGGCCAAAAGACGTTGAAGCACTGGCCAACCATCTGGGCCACGACAAATTCGCCGTGGTAGGCATGTCCGGAGGTGGACCATACGCAGCAGCCTGTGCCCGATACCTTGGTGGTCGCGCTTTAAAGGTTGCCATCATCGCGGGCCTCGGCCCGCCAGAAGCGCCGGGGATGAAGGGCAACCGGGTTGGGTTTCTGCTGGATCTGGGCCAAAGCCCGCTCCGGTCGACTGTACTCATGAATGTCATGCGCACGCTGATCCGGATTCCTGCAGCAGAGAAACACTTTGAACGCATCAAGCGACAGATGCCGCGCGCTTCAAAGGATGCAGACGCGATGTCGCCAGAATTCCTGCGCATGCTGTTGGCTAGTTTCCGGGAAGGGCTGAGGGCATCAGCCAAGGGTCCTGCATCGGATGCACGCGTCTATGGTGAGCCCTGGTCATTCAGTCTTTCCGAGATAAGGACCCCCGTCTCGATCTGGCATGGCACACACGACGCGCAAGTACCCGTATCCATAGGCGAGTACTATGCTGAACACATTCCGCGAGCCCGCGCGACCTTTCCAGAGAATGAAGGGCACGTATCCATTGTCACCAACTACCTCGAAGCAATTATCGGAGACCTGCGAGCCACCTGACTGCCCAGAATTTCGACACCTGCTACCGGATCCGAACCGCCAATGCGCCCTTCGATACTCTTTCCCGTTTTTGCAGAAGTCTCAACGCTTCAGGGGATTGGTCCGCGCTTCGCCAAGCTGATCAGCAAACTGGCCGGGTCAAAGCTCGTGGACCTTATCTGGCACAAGCCCATATCCATCCACGACTGGAGCAGGCAGGCCACGGCAGCCTCGGCCCCGGAAGGCGAAACTGTCACGCTGAAGGTGATTGTGATTGAACACAAGCCCGGCCGCAATCCTCGCATGCCTTACAAGGTGACAGTCGGCGATGACACGGGTTATTTTGATCTCGTGTTTTTCCGGGGACACAACGACTATCTCAGGAATGTTTTGCCGGTGGGGGAAACCCGCTACGTCAGCGGTAAAATCGAACGGTTTGACGGTCGACCGCAGATGACACATCCCGAACGCATCCTTGATGAAACCACATTTGCTGTCGCCCCCACGATCGAACCGGTCTACCCGGGAACCGAAGGCTTGCCACACAAGACCCTGACAAAAGCTGTCGCACATGCCGTTGAAAAAGCCGCACCACTCCCCGAATGGCAGGACCCCGCCTGGTTGAAAAAGCAGGATTGGCCAGACTGGCACGCCGCGATCCGGAAACTCCACTCACCGCAATCGATAGCCGACCTTGTGCCCGATACAAAGGATCGCCGCAGACTTGCTTTTGACGAACTGCTGGCAAGCCAGCTCGCGCTAACACTTGCGCGATCGCGTATGCGCAAGACACAGGGGCAATCACTCGCCGGCGACGGACGTGTTCGCGCCAAGGCAATGTCTGCGCTGAGCTTCAAACTCACGGGAGCGCAGGAAAAGGCACTCGAAGAAATATTCGCTGACATGGCGTCGGGCCAGCGCATGCTGCGAATGTTGCAGGGAGACGTTGGCGCCGGCAAGACGCTTGTTGCATTCTTTGCAATGCTGAATGCCATCGAATGCGGCAAACAGGCCGCACTGATGGCGCCCACTGAAGTGCTGGCTCGCCAGCACGAGGCGTCACTCAGGCCTCTCGCAGAAGCCGCAGGCGTGCCACTGGCGCTCCTCACCGGACGCGAACGGGGCAAGGAGCGGGACGAGATTCTCGACGCGCTGAAATCAGGGCGCTTGAGTATCCTCATTGGCACGCACGCGCTGATTTCAGAAACCGTGGCCTTCAATGACCTCGCAATTGTGGTTGTTGATGAGCAGCATCGCTTCGGCGTGCACCAGCGCCTCGCCCTCTCCGGAAAAGGCAACCGGCCTGCGGACATTCTGGTCATGACGGCAACACCAATCCCGCGCACTCTTGCACTCACGGCCTACGGCGATCTCGACATGTCGAGGCTCAATGAAAAACCAGCCGGACGCAAACCGATCGCGACTCGGGCTGTGCCGTTGACGCGCGTCGAGGAAGTGATCGAAAGCCTGAGCCGGGCTATTGCGCATGGTGACCGCGCATTCTGGGTCTGCCCGCTCGTGGAGGAAAACGAGGATCTGGACCTCACTGCTGCAGAAGAACGCTTTGATATCCTGAACCATGCGTTTCCGGGACAGGTTCGTCTCATACACGGTCGCATGAAAGCGGCAGAAAAGGACGCGGCTATCCAGCACTTCCGGGAAGGCCAGGCCCAGGTGCTGGTCGCTACAACCGTCATCGAAGTGGGCGTCGACGTACCGGACGCCACTATCATTGTGATCGAGCATTCCGAACGATTTGGATTGGCCCAGCTTCACCAGCTCAGGGGGCGTGTGGGCCGCGGGAGCAAACCTTCAACCTGCCTCCTTCTTTATCAGTCACCATTGGGTGAAACGGCAAGAGCGAGGCTCGATTGTATCCGAAACACAGAAGATGGATTCCTGATCGCCGAAGAAGATCTGCGCCTGCGAGGAGCCGGAGAATTGCTGGGTGAGCGTCAATCGGGACTTCCGGGTTTTCGCCTCGCCGACCTTTCAGCGCACTCTGATCTTCTCGTGGTGGCAAGCGACGATGCCCGGCTGATTGTTTCCCGAGACCCAACGCTTTCGTCGCCGCGAGGCGAAGCCCTCAGGGTTCTGCTTTATCTCTTCCAGCAGGACGACGCCGTGAAGACGATCAGATCCGGTTAGACAGACGTCCGCTTCAGTTCTTCGCGGAGCCAGTTTCGAAACTGGTGCAGCGCAGGATTGCCCTGCTGAGACGGCCTGGACACGAGGTACCATCCCCGTCCCTTTGGCACACTCAAATCGAACGGCCTGGCCAGACGGCCCGCCACAAGGTCATCCGCCACGAACGGCGCTCGCGCCATTGCCACACCCAATCCGTCCAGCGCCGCCTGCAGAGCAAAAGCCGGATAGTCGAACACCTGTGCACGACCAAGGTCCACACCGGAAACCCTTGCTGCCTTGAGCCAGAACGCCCAGTCTTCGGGTGCATTTGCAACCTGAAGAATGCGTGCCTTGGCCAAATCAGCAGGCTTGCGAAGCCCTGAGGCCATGGAAGGCAGGCACACAGGAAACATCTCCGCCGTAAAAAGATATTCTGCTTCAAAGCCGGTCCATTGCCCTGACCCGATCCTGATCGCAGCCGTCCAATCCGGTTTCATGGGATCGGCATCTTCAATGGAGGTGGACAAACGTACCTCCACGTTCGGACACACCTGCTGAAACCGGGGCAAGCGCGGTATGAGCCAGCGCATCGCCAGCGTCGGACCGGCCCCGATCAGAACCGAATGGCTGGCGTTTGACTGCAGCCGTTGGGTCGCCGCACGAATACGATCAAAACTGGCTGAAAGATCTTGCAGATATGCAGCGCCCGCCGCCGTCAATTCAAGTCCATTGGGCAATCTGTTAAACAGGGCAACACCTACTCTGTGCTCGAGCACCTTGACGAGACGGCTTATCGCAGAAGGAGAAACATTCAGCTCTTGCGCGGCCGCTACAAAACCGCCGCCTCGCGCTGCAGCTTCAAATGCCCTAAGTCCATTGAGCGAAGGTAAGGATCCAATCATGCAACAGCATAACATTTTGATGGTCTGAGCATAGCATAACTCTGCGCGCAAAGCGCTAAACTCTGCGTTATACCTAACAAAACAAGCATCAGGAAACGCCATGCTGGCAGCGATCCCGTTCAGTTTGACCATTGGCGCAGCAGTCATTGTGACTTCTGCAATATCCGGCATCTTCGGAATGGCAGGTGGTCTGATCCTGATGCTGATACTGGGCCTATCGTTACCAGTTCAAACGGCAATGGTTCTGCATGGCATCACACAGTTCTTTTCAAATGGCTGGCGTGCCGTGCTGTGGAGAAGCTGGATCGACTGGAAAATTGTCGGCCTCTACATGGTCGGTGCTCTGCCGGCTATTATCCTGCCAGTTGCCCTTTCATATGTGCCTGACAAATCACTGATGCTGATTGTCCTGGGAATTGTCCCATTCGCGGCCCTGGCCCTGCCCGAGCGCCTTGCGCTTGACGCATCCAAGCCGTCCCACGCCCTCGTATGCGGATTCACGGTCGCCGGTTTGCAGTTGATTGCCGGTGTCGCTGGCCCATTGCTCGATACCTTCTTTGTCCGCAGCAGGATTGACCGTCGCAGGGTCGTTGCCACCAAGGCTGTAACCCAGGCATTCAGCCATACGCTGAAGGTGGGATACTATGGAACACTCCTCTCGCAGGTGCCCGCACTGAACACCGACGTTTATGCGGCGGCCATCATTGCGGCTATCGTGGGTACATCGCTTGCGAGCGCGGTTCTTGAAAAAATGTCAAACGACAGCTTTCGCCGCTGGACCAAGACAATTGTGCTTGTCGTAGGCGCAATCTCGATCCTTCAGGGACTTTGGATTCTCTACCGCTAGTCCGCCACAGATTGACGAATGCGCCGCTCCATCGCACTCTGGGGGCATGAGCACAGCAGTCACGAACATCGCGCCACTTCTTGAGCAGGCGCTGCGACATCCCTATCCAGCGTTGGATCGAGTGGAAGGACTGAAACAATTGTCCGGCGGCGCCAGTCAGGAAACCTGGTCGTTCGACGTCGTTGTTGGTGACAAATCGTTGCCACTCATTCTTCGGCGCGCCCCGAACGGTGTCGTAGCAAAGCGAACGACGCCGGCACCGGATCATGCGACCGAAGCCGCCATCATCAAGGCTGCGCTGGACACGGGCGTTCCGGTGCCAGCCATTGCCTATGTACTTCAAGACAACGACGGCCTTGGTCCGGGTTACGTCATGTCGCGCATCGAAGGCGAAACCATTGCCAGGAAAATTCTGCGCGATGCGGAGTATGCACATGCGCGGCCAAAGCTGGCCTATCAGTGCGGAGAAATTCTGGCTGCAATTCACAAGGTCGATCGTACTCGCCTGCCGCCGCTGAATACGGTGTCCCCACGCGGACAACTGGAACAGTTCCGGGCAACCTACGACTCCTACAATTACCCGCACCCCGTGTTCGAAGTCGCATTCAAGTGGCTCGAGCAACGCCTGCCGGAAACCAGAGAACTCACGCTTGTGCACGGCGACTTCAGGAATGGGAACCTGATCATCGATCGCCAGGGAGTCCGAGCCGTCCTCGACTGGGAACTCACCCACTTTGGAGATCCTGCGGAAGACCTGGGCTGGCTTTGCGTAAATTCCTGGCGCTTTGGAGAGACCGTCAAAGTCGTTGGCGGCTTCGGCGATGTGGAACAATTGCTTGAAGGCTATCGCGCCGGCGGCGGTCAGGGCATGACAGCCGAACGGGTAAAGTTCTGGGAAATGTTCGGTACCCTCAAGTGGGGCATAATGTGCATGACAATGTACCAGGCCTTTGCACAGGGCTCCGACCGCAGCGTCGAGCGCGCGGCCATCGGCCGACGCTCTTCTGAAACCGAAATCGACCTGATCAATCTGCTATACAAGGGCCAAAGCCAATGATGGACCAGCCATCAGCCGTCGAAATCATCGGCGCAGTCCGGGAATTCATTGAAAAGCAGGCGATCCCTCAACTCACCGGGCGTACTGCATTTCATGCACGAGTTGCCGCCAACGCACTCGCAATCGTGGCTCGGGAACTTGAAAAGGCGCCGCAAGCCCACAACGCAGAGCTAAAGACGCTGCAACTGCTACTGGGTACATCGGGCACGCTTGAAGAACTCAACAGAGAGTTTTGCAAGCGCATCAAGTCCGGGGAGCTTGACTTTGCCGATGGCAAGATCGCAACACACCTGATTTCATCCACACTCGCGAAGGTTGAAATTGATCAACCTGCGTACTCTGGATTTGTGCATTCACAGCACCGAACCCCTTGATTTTGTTGTATTTTTGACACTTACAGAAGTTCAATGCTGCCGCAACGCCGCGATGGCGCACCCCCGTGCTACGACACTCGCGGGATCGATTCGGTAGCAACATGTCGGCCAGAGGTCGCGCATTTCAGTTCAGCCTTTTGGCAATCGCCGGAGTCATTGTTCTCGCGGCGCTTTCCGCCTATGCAGCGCGCGACAACCTCATTCGCTACACTCTGAATCCGAGCCGTAGCTTTGGCCAGGGTGCTCAGCCAAGTGCCCCGTTTTATGCAACGCCATCTTCATGGGCAGTGTTGCCAGCAAGTCCGTCCCGACCCGTTGACGTCTTCTTCATTTACCCGACCGTGTATTTTTCAGGCGACTACTGGAACGCGCCAATTGCAAATCAGACAGTGAAGGATCGTATCGCGAGCATCGTCCGCCCGCTTTATTCTGCACCGTTTGAAGCTTCAGCCAACCTGTATTTGCCGCTCTACAGGCAGGCCGCCCCATACAGCTTCATGAGTGGCAGCGAGAATGGTCGCGCTGCAAGAGAACTCGCTTACAAGGACGTGGCGCGCGCATTCGACTACTACTTGAAGCACCACAACAAGGGTCGCCCCTTCATCATAGCCGGCTACGGCCAGGGGGCACTTTATGGAATGAAGATCCTGAGTGAGCTCGAGCCTTCGGAACGCAGCCGTCTAGTTGCAGCCTATTTGCTCGAAATCGCTATCCCGACTGACGTCCTGACAGCCATGACAACCAGCATTCCGCTTTGCGACACGCCGGACCAAACAGGATGCTCGGTCATCTGGCAGTCCACGACGCAGAACGCTCGCAGCGACCTGCCGCGCGAAAATGCGCTGGTCTGGCGCCCTGGCGGCGGCTTCGACGCAACAAGGGGGCGCGAGCTCGCCTGCGTAAATCCGCTGACTTGGACGATTTCCGGCCGGGCGGGTAGCCCCGACATGAATCTTGGATCAGCAACACTGTCCGAGTTCGGCACACCAGACGTCACGGTCAGCAGGGCTGCAACCTCCGCAGATTGTTGGAATGGCTTGCTCTTCACCGACATAACACCGGATCCGATCTTCCTGTGGTCGGGTCCGCGCTACCGGGAACTGTTCCCATCTAGCGTCAATCCGTTCTACGCCGATATCAAGGACAACGTCGCGCGCCGGATCGAAACGTTTGCGGCCCAACAATCGGTTGTACCGGAGTCCGAAACCGACTCCCGGCCTGATGCGCCGCCACCGTCCGAGACACCGCAGGCAGCGCCCCAGTAGGAGCATCCGCCGCGGCTTCGTGTTGATTTTTACTGGGCGCCGATGATGGCGACAGAACACACGTTCATCGACGGCGCGCCTCCCAGGTTGTGCGTGAGGCCTATTTTCGGATTTTTCAACTGCCTTGCACCCGCGCGACCCTGCAGTTGCAAATACATCTCGTACAGCATGCGCAAGCCGCTCGCACCTATCGGGTGCCCAAAGCACTTCAGACCGCCATCAATCTGGCAAGGGATCTTCCCAGACGCGTCATAATAACCGTCCATGACGTCATTCACGGCACGGCCTTCTTCGCTGATGAAAAGGTCCTCCATGGTGACCAGTTCGGTTATCGAAAAACAATCATGCACCTCAATCATCGATACTTCGTCACGAGGTTTGCGAATCCCGGCTTCGTCGTACGCGCGCTTCGCAGCCACGCGTGCCGTATGGAAATAGCTGCCATCCCATGAATTGTGGCTGCTCTCAAGGCCGTTGGACAATGCAAGCTGCAAAGCCTTGACGGTGATGATGTCCTTCTTGCCCATTGCCCGTGCAATTTCAGGTGTTGTGACGATCGCACAGGCGGCGCCGTCGGACACGCCGCAACAGTCAAACAGGCCAAGCGGGTCGGCAATCATTGGCGCGTTCAGCGCCATCTCTTCGGTGATGGGTTTCTGTAGATGTGCCTTTGCGTTCTTCGCCCCGTTATCATGGCTCTTGACCGACACATGCGCGATTGCGCGCTTCAGGTCCTGTTTCGACACCCCATGCTTTGCCCGATAGGCCGAAGCAAGCTGGGCGAAGTTTCCCGGAGCAGAACCATTTGCTCCCCATTGGGGCAACAGCGTCCCCGGCTGCCCGGTAGGCAAGCCGCCATACCCCGTGTCCTTCAACTTCTCGACGCCCAATGCCATTGCAATATCGCAGGCACCAGCAGCCACGGCATACACAGCGCCGCGAAAGGCCTCTGATCCCGACGCACAGAAATTCTCGACGCGGGTCACCGGAATATTCGGCAAACGCAACGCCACCGACAGGGGCGTGCCGCCCTTGCCGACCGATTGCTCGTCGATGTGGGTCGACAGCCATGCCGCCTGGATCTGGCTCGTATCCACTCCCGCATCCTTCGAAGCCTCGAGATAGGCCTCAACCATCAGTTCTTCAGCGCCCATGTCCCAACGCTCGCCGAACTTCGAGCAACCCATGCCCAGGATCGCCACCTTGTCTTTGATGCCAGTCGCCATGGTTCGTCTCCAATGCTTGTGTTGTGAATATCCAGAAACTCAAATTCAACAATGTCAAAACGGTATCAAACCGGAGCGGCTTTCCAGAAGTACCGCCGGAAACCGCGACGCTCGTCAAAGTCCTTGATCCGGAAGACCATTCGCATTTTCGATCCAGTATCAACCGCACCGATATCAACATCTGTGAAGTCCGAGAGGAAGCGTCCGCCCTCCTCGAATGTAACCATGCCGTAGTGCTGCGGCGGGTCTTGCGAATACGTCAAATAGTCCGCCGACCACGAAAGCACTTTGCCTTCCAGCTCCGAAAACGAAAATGGCTTTTGTTCGTCAACGGCGCGGCAATTCGGGTTCACGCAGATCCTGGTGCGTGGAAACTGGGCTGTCCCGCACTTCTCGCACTTACCGCCGACGAGCCCAAAAAGCATGTCGCGTTTGCGGTAGGTCACCGACAGCGCTGTCTTGTTGTCCTTCTCGGCCCGCATCCCTTTTTCCATTTCGACCAGACCGTTGAAGGCAAGCCACTTCATGTAGTTTGTTTCTTCCTTGCGACGTGCGAGGGAACCTTTCACGCCCCGCAAGGGACGCGCCTTGTCGATTGATGACGTCACTTCGAACAACGCGGCATCGCAACCCTGTCCGAAGGCCGCCACGAGAATCTTCTGACCTGGCCTCGCTTCCTCCAAGGCGTGCGCAAGCATCACCAATGAATGCGCAGTCCCGCACTCGCCGACGGTCCCCGCCAGATTGTCCCGCACCTTCGCCGCGTCTATTCCGCATTTCTGTGCAAGCTGCTGGTCGAGCTTTGCAAAGAGGCATGGCAAAATGAAATGATCAATGGCAGCAGCTGGCGTCTTGGTCTTTTCCAGAAGAGCTTTCACGGTGTGCGGAACGATCCTGGCGTAGCCTTCGTCGCGGATCCACCTCTCTTCCCAATTATAGTCAAACTCTTCGCCTTCTCCCCTGAAGTGATCAATGAAATCCACGGACGTCGAATAGCTTCCAAGAAAGCGGGCTGCAACGTCTTCAGAGCCGACGAGAAAGGCTGCGCCGCCATCGCCAAATTGAAATTCCTGTGTCGAACCCGCTCGCGTCGCCCGCCTGTCAGCAGCAGCGACCATCGCAACGCCGGTAGACCCGGAAGCAACTTTCTCAATCGAGGCGATCAGCGCCGATAGTCCGGCGCGTTGCGAACCTGTCACGTCGGCAGTATGAATACTCTCTGCCAAGCTGAGCGCAGCGGAAACGATCCCTGCATTTTGACGATCCGCAAACGGCATTGTCGTGGACGCAAAATACACGGCACCCACATGTCGACGCGATGCAAGGGGGTCTTTTCCGGCGGGAAGCGCATCCCGTGCCGCTTCGACAGCCATCGTCACTGCATCTTCATCCCAGTTCGCCATGCTGCGCTCGCCCTTGCCGTGGGATGCGATGGAAGGGTTGAACCATGCGTTTGCTGCAGCCATGGCCTTGCGCTGCAATCTCAGGCGAGGCAGATAAGCGCCAAATGAAGTAATACCCACATTCTGCTGTGTCATTGTCAGGTCCCAATCAACAATACCGCGGCCGCAGGAAACTTGCTCGCCAGCGTCAGTATCGCATTGGACTGAGATTGCAGGAAAACTTGGTGACCCTCAACGCCCTATCGCTTGATCACGATGCAGGCAGAGCCTTTTTCCCGTAGCGTCCGGCAAAGTTTCAGCGCCGATTGTTTGTCCGGCAACACTCCGGCGAATAGCCTGAACATGGTCCCGCGGTCTGGAATCTCAACCTGGGACACCGTGTGCGTCAGCCCCTGAAGAAGCTCTTTGGCTGAATTGGACGCCTTGCTCCAGCCCGCTTGTGCTAACGGCTCCGAGGCAAACGACCCAAGTTGAAGGGCATACTCGGCATCGCTGCCGCCCTCACCATTTGCGTTTGAAACGGACGGAGCAACTTTTGAGGCGGATGGCGACGGTGGCGGTACGATTGCAACTGGCGCAGGCGGTGGAACCGGATCAGTTGAAGGTGCAGTGTGAGATTTCGGCGCCGGTGCATCGGCAAACGCAGGACGCAATCCAACGTCTGATCCCGCGTCCGAAGGAGCTGGAACAGAAGCTGGCCCAGTCGGTGCGGGCGCACTGTTTGAGCCGGGCACCCTCATTATCGAAGGCGACTTTACCAGGGGCGGCGGTGCCACCCAAGCTGCGCCACTTGATACAGCTTCAGACTCTGTTCTTGATGAAGCAATGCCTGGGGCACCAGTAACGATCAGCGGACCACCCACGCCGCGGGGAAGCTTCTTGCGCCCGATGAGACCGGTAAGTGCGCGCTCCTCATCCAGCTTCGTCAGGTGGCTCTGTGCAAGTTCAAACTTTGAATCAACCTGCAATGATCGACGATACGCATCAGCCGCCTCGCGACGTTTGCCCTGCGCTTCAAGAGCGAGCCCCTGCCACGCAAATACGAATTGAGGATGTGCGTGACCACTTCGAAGCGCCATGTCGTAGTCCTGCACGGCCTCCGCATTCTGATTGAATTTCCGGCGCAGGTTTCCACGGTTTGCATACGGCTCGGCATAATTCGGGTTTAAACGGATCGACAAGCCATAGTCTCGAAGCGCAGAATCGTAGTGATTGATGGCCTCATAAGCCAAGCCTCTGTTGTTCAACGTGCGAGGCCTGAAATCCTTCGGCAAGTCTTCGTGCCAGAGCGCGATCGTGTAGTCCAGTATCGCGCGCCCGGCCTCACCTTCCATGTAGAAAGCCATGCCCCGCCTGTGATAGGTCAAGGCAAGATTTTCGGGCGAAAGCTCCTTGCTCTGAATTGCGCGCGTAAACAGCTCGATAGCCGTCTGCGGGTCATTTGCTTCAAGGCGCGCAACGCCAGCGTCGGCGTCAGCTGTCCCGTCCGCCCGCACAGGCAAACTGGCCAAAAACAAGGCTAAAAGAACTAGGGACGCCCGCAACATGACAGGCAGGATATAGTGATTCGGTCACAGTCCATAACAGGACGTAGTAAAGCGTTGCAGCAGACCTCTGGTTGTGACACCAAATGTTGAGGCCAAAGTGTGGATGCACTCGAAACGGATCAGATTCTAGAAAATGAAAACACCAGCAGATCCCCGACCCGTTCGCAAAGCAGTCTTTCCAGTAGCCGGCATGGGCACCCGCTTTCTTCCGGCAACCAAAGCCGTTCCGAAAGAGATGCTTCCTGTCGTAGACAAACCCGTAATCCAGTACGCGGTCGAGGAAGCAAAAGCCGCAGGAATTGAGCAATTCATCTTTGTCACTGGTCGCGGAAAGCACGTTATCGAAGACCACTTTGATCATGCGTACGAACTCGAGGCGTTGCTCTCTTCACGAGAGAAACGGTCCGAACTGGAGAGTTTGCTGGAAGCGCTGCCGCCAAGTGGCTCCGTGAGCTTCACACGCCAGCAAAATCCGATGGGCCTCGGGCACGCCGTCTGGTGCGCTCGACATTTCATTGGTGACGAACCCTTCGCCGTATTGCTTCCCGACGAGTTGTTGGTGGACCAGCCCAACTGTCTTGAGCGCATGGTCAGAGCTTACAAGGATACCGGTGGCTGCATGGTTGCGGTCCGGGAAGTTCCCCAGGAAGAAACCAAGCGCTACGGGATCATTGATCCCGCCGGCGAAACCAATGGGCTTATCAAGGTCAAAGGCATTGTGGAAAAACCACAGCCCCATCTCGCCCCCTCGAGACTTTCGGTGATTGGACGCTACATCCTTCCACCGCAGGTGTTCACCGAACTCGAACGACACGAAAAAGGTGCAGGGGACGAAATTCAGCTTACAGATGCTCTGGCACGGCTGATTGGCCATCATCCTTTCCACGGCTTCCGCTTCGAAGGTCAGCGGTTCGATTGCGGCGACAAGGTTGGATTTCTCCACGCCAATGTTGTCGTGGCGCTCAGCCGACCAGACATTGCCGGCCCCCTGCGGGAAATTCTGAAGTCACTTTCTATCTAGTCTATCCAACAATTTGAGGACTCAATGCGCGTTGCAATGATCGGTACCGGATATGTGGGGCTTGTTTCCGGTGCCTGCTTTTCAAACTTTGGGCACGAAGTGATCTGCGTCGACAAGGACGCAAGCAAGATCGATCGCCTCAAGAAGGGTGAAATTCCGATTTACGAGCCCGGCCTCGAGCGTCTGGTCGCTGACAACGCGACAGCCGGGCGCCTGAAATTTACAACAGAACTCAAGGCAGCCGTGCCGGGCGCCGACGCCGTCTTCATCGCCGTGGGTACGCCGAGCAGGCGCGGTGACGGCTTTGCAGACTTGACATATGTTTATGACGCTGCAACCGAAATTGCCGACAACCTGTCCGCCTACGCCGTAGTTGTTACGAAATCCACGGTTCCCGTCGGCACGAGCAACCGGGTGGAACAGATCATTCGGCAGAAAAAGCCCAACGCTGACTTCGACATGGCTTCGAACCCGGAATTCCTCCGCGAGGGTTCGGCAATCGAAGACTTTCAGCGGCCCGACCGCGTCGTCGTGGGTGTCGACACCGATCGCGCGCGAAATGTCATGCGCGCGCTCTATCGTCCCTTGTTCCTGAACGACAAGACGCCGTTCCTCTTCACAACGCGCGAGAGTTCAGAATTGATCAAATATGCGGCCAATGCGTTTCTTGCGATGAAGATTACCTTCATCAATGAAATGGCCGACATTTGCGAACGGTCGGGCGCCGACATCCAGGAAGTCTCGCGCGGCATCGGCCTGGATGGACGCATCGGCTCGAAGTTCCTGAACGCAGGCCCGGGCTATGGTGGATCCTGCTTTCCCAAGGACACGCTTGCACTCGTTCGCCAGGCGGCAGAGTTCAACGCGCCGAGCCGCCTGATCGAGGCGGTGGTGGACGTCAATGCCCTTCGCAAGAAAAAGATGGCCGAAAAAATCATTGCCGGATTTGATGGTGTGAAGGGAAAAACCGTCGCGATCCTGGGCGTCACGTTCAAGCCAAATACCGACGATATGCGTGACAGTCCCTCATTGGACATCATCCCCGCCCTTCAGGCTGCCGGCGCCAGCATCCAGGCATTTGATCCGGAAGGCATGGAAGAAGCCAAAAAACTTCTGCCCGGCGTGAACTGGGCGCAGAACACGTCGGAGGCAATCAGTGGCGCAGATGGAGTCGTAATCCTGACGGAATGGAACGAGTTCCGCGCGCTCGACTTCGCCAAAATGAAATCCGCACTCAAACGGCCACTGCTTATCGACCTCAGGAATATCTACACGCCAAAGGAAGTGTCCGATGCCGGCTTTGAATACCACAGCGTCGGGCGCCTGCCTCTGAAACCCGCTTAAGCGATAAGCTTGCTTGACTTCAGGCGCTCGATGATTACATCCGCGGCGGCCTCCGGTGTCAGGTCCACGGTATTGACGTGGATTTCCGCGTGTTCTGGCGGCTCATACGGAGAGTCGAGTCCGGTGAAATTCTTGATTTCACCCGCTTTTGCGCGCCGGTAGAGACCCTTGGGGTCTCGTGCCATGCAAACCTCGATCGGCGTATCAACATAGACTTCCAAGAACTCACCAGATTGCACGAGCTCCCGGGCGGTCCGGCGTTCCGACCTGAAGGGCGAAATGAATGACACCAGCACGATCAAGCCGGCGTCCACGAACAGCTTTGCCGCTTCCGCCACGCGCCTGATGTTTTCAACCCGGTCGGCGTCAGTGAATCCCAAGTCTCTGTTCAATCCGTGCCGAACATTGTCACCGTCCAGCAGATACGTATGACGACCGTCCAGTGCGAGCTTCCGCTCGACAATGTTTGCAATCGTCGATTTCCCCGAACCTGACAAACCGGTAAACCAGAGGACTACGGGCTTTTGACCCTTCTGCTCGGCTCGAACCTGCTTGTTGATGTCGAGCGCCTGCCAGTGAACATTTGTGGCGCGTCGCAGTCCAAACTCGATCATGCCGGCACCAACGGTACCGTTGGTGAAGCGATCAATGATGATGAAACTGCCGGTATCCCGGTTGTCCTTGTAGGAATCGAACGCGATCGGCATTGCAGCGGAAACGTTGCAGAAACCAACTTCATTCAGCTGCAACGTCTTGGCCGCAAATCGCTCCAGATTGTTGACGTCCACCTTGTGCTTCAATTCGGTCACCGTCACAGGCACGGTCCTGGCACCAGTCTTGAGCAGATATTGCCGCCCCGGCAGCAACTCTTCTTCGGACATCCAGAGCACGTGGGCCGCAAACTGGTCGGTTACTTCCGGGCGTTCATTTGCGGCAGCCAGAATATCACCGCGCGAAATATCAACTTCGTCCTGCAGCGTAAGTGTCACCGCATCACCCGCGCGCGCCTGCTTCAGATCCCCGGCATGAGAAACAATCCTGGAAACCTTGCTCGCCCGCCCCGAGTTCGCAACAACGATAGTGTCGCCGGGCGAAATCGTTCCACTGGCGACTGTGCCCGCGAAGCCGCGGAAATCAAGGTTCGGCCGGTTCACCCATTGCACGGGAAATCGAAACGGTTTGGCTTCCCGGTCAGAGACAACGTCGACGGTTTCAAGATGCGACAACAGTGTCGGGCCTTTGTACCAGGACAGGGCGGCGCTTCGTTCAATGACATTATCGCCATACCGCGCCGAAATCGGGATTGAAACAAGCGATGCATAGCCCAGCTTGTCGGCAAAATCCCTGAACTCGTGATCGATCGCGTCGAAGATATCTTCCGAATACTCCACCAGATCGATCTTGTTTACCGCCAGCACGATGTTTCGGATGCGCAGGAGCGAACAAATGAATGCGTGTCGGCGGGTCTGGGTGAGGACACCCTTCCTCGCATCAACCAGAATGATTGCAAGGTCAGCCGTCGATGCACCGGTTGCCATGTTCCGGGTGTACTGCTCGTGCCCCGGTGTATCCGCCACGATGAATTTTCGCTTGTCTGTCGAAAAGAAGCGATAGGCGACGTCGATGGTAATACCCTGCTCTCGCTCGGCATCAAGTCCGTCCATCAACAGGGCAAAATCCATGTCCTTGCCCGTGGTGCCGTGCTTCCTGGAGTCCTTCTCGAGGGTCTTGAGTTGGTCATCGAAGATCAGCTTCGTGTCATAGAGCAGCCGCCCGATAAGCGTTGACTTGCCGTCATCGACGGATCCACAAGTCAGGAAACGCATGAACGACTTGCGTTCCTGCTCTGCAAGGAATGCCTTTAGCTCCGAAGGTGACATTAGAAATAGCCCTCGCGCTTCTTCTTTTCCATCGACGCATTTTCATCCTGGTCAATGACCCGGCCTTGCCGCTCCGAAGTTCGCGCGGTCAACATCTCGGCAACAATATCCTCGAGCGTGGATGCCGAAGAATCAATCGCCCCGGTCAGCGGGTAGCAGCCAAGTGTCCGGAAACGGACGAGCCTTTCATCCGCACGCTCGCCGGGCGCAAGCTTCATGCGGTCGTCATCTCTCATGATCATGGCGCCGTCCCGAATGACGACTTGCCGTTTGGCCGCGTAGTAGAGTGGAACGATAGGGATGTTTTCAGCAAGGATATATTCCCAGATGTCCAGTTCGGTCCAGTTGGACAACGGAAACACGCGGATCGATTCACCCTTGTGCACTCTCGTATTGTAGAGACTCCACAACTCGGGCCGCTGGTTCTTTGGATCCCAGGCATGTGTCGCCGTGCGAAACGAGAATATGCGTTCTTTCGCGCGACTCTTTTCCTCGTCGCGACGGGCCCCACCGAAGGCCGCATCAAATCCGTATTTGTCGAGTGCCTGCTTCAGCGCTTCAGTCTTCATCACCTGCGTATGGATTGAAGAACCTGAGTCAAACGGATTGATGCCCTGCCTGACCCCATCCTCGTTGATATGCACCAGCAGATTGAGCCCCAGTCGACGTACGGTTTCGTCGCGAAAGGCAATCATTTCACGGAACTTCCACGTCGTATCGACGTGCAACAGCGGAAACGGCGGCCTTGAGGGGTAAAACGCCTTCATGGCGAGGTGCAGCATGACGGAAGAGTCTTTGCCGATCGAGTATAGCATCACCGGATTGGTGAATTCGGACGCTACCTCCCGCATGATGAAGATACTCTCCGCTTCCAGTCGAGCCAGGTGCGAACGCTTCGGGTCAATCAGTTTGGGATTGGGCACAGTCGACAAATCAGGTCCTCGATAGTGTTGCAGGGATCATGGACATCGTTCGTTGGGCAAATCCCCGGCAATGTCACTTATGCGGTCACAAGTCCGAGTTCAATCTCCAGACCGCCGCAAAGCATCTGGCCCAGGGTGATGTGCATTTCCTGAATCCGCGCCGTCGTCGTGGACGGAACAATCAGCCTGTGGTCTGCCTTTTGCGCCGCCAAGCCGCCGGTGCCTCCGGTAAATACGATCGTCGTGATCCCCAGTCGCTTGCAGCTGTCAAAAGCCTCGAGAACATTGGGACTGCGGCCCGAAGTCGTGATTCCAATCGCGACATCACCTTTGCGGCCCAGCGCCTCGATCTGGCGCGAAAATATCTTGTCAAATCCAAGGTCATTGCCAGCGGCAGTAAGAGCCGATGTATCCGTCGTCAACGCGATAGCCGCTATCGGGGCACGATCCTTTTTGTAGCGAATCGTCAGTTCAGTTGCGAGATGCTGCGCATCTGCCGCGCTGCCGCCATTGCCAAAGAACAGGAGCTTGTGGCCCTGACGGATGGCGTCAGCGCAAACTTTAAGCACCTGCTCGAACGGCTCCCTCAACTGGGCGCGTGTCGCGGCCGTAACCGCTTGATGCTCGTCGAATTCGGAATCGAAGAATTTGCTCATGGCCCAATGTGTCACTTGCCATGAGGTTGAGGCAATACGACCAAAATCCACGAAAACGCATGTGTTTTGATGGGAAGTTGGGTGCAGGGATAGGATTTGAACCTATGACCTTCAGGTTATGAG
>JBEBHP010000015.1:0-106965 GCA_040080835.1 Micropepsaceae bacterium
GACCGCTCTACGTGGTCCGCGCAAGTCGCGCCCTCACGGGCGCGTGGATTGAAACTCTCGCTCGGATCGCTCCCATTGCGAACACTTGCTGTCGCGCCCTCACGGGCGCGTGGATTGAAACCAGAGCCGACTGGTTGGGGAGTGGTGGGGGAGGGCGTCGCGCCCTCACGGGCGCGTGGATTGAAACAAGAACTTCGTTGCCAGACATGATGTACTGGCAAAGTCGCGCCCTCACGGGCGCGTGGATTGAAACATTATCGGATGAGCAAGCGCGAGGTTAAGTCACGTCGCGCCCTCACGGGCGCGTGGATTGAAACCTCTGCAGTATCGGCGGGGTTAACAATCACGGCGGTCGCGCCCTCACGGGCGCGTGGATTGAAACTACGCAGTCGGCGAATACGGGGACATGACGAAACGGTCGCGCCCTCACGGGCGCGTGGATTGAAACAGCTTCAAACACGACAAAAGCGAGGGGGAATCGCGTCGCGCCCTCACGGGCGCGTGGATTGAAACTGTATCTGTATCTGTATCTGTATCTGGGGCCGTGACGTCGCGCCCTCACGGGCGCGTGGATTGAAACGGAGAGGACAGAATCTCGCGATACATTCTAAACCAGTCGCGCCCTCACGGGCGCGTGGATTGAAACGTCATGTTGCCCAACGCAATCAGGGCGTCCGGGCTAGTCGCGCCCTCACGGGCGCGTGGATTGAAACCTTCACGCGCCGATTCCAGTGACGGGGTAAACCCGTCGCGCCCTCACGGGCGCGTGGATTGAAACACTTCTGCTCGTCCATGGGAGGTCAAAGGTGCAGGTCGCGCCCTCACGGGCGCGTGGATTGAAACGGCTCTCGCTACGTCGAATATCTGCGCTATCTCGGTCGCGCCCTCACGGGCGCGTGGATTGAAACTTTCAAATACGACGTGACGTTATCGGCGATAGCCGTCGCGCCCTCACGGGCGCGTGGATTGAAACGCTGTCAACACAAATGACGTGCTGTGGATGATGGTCGCGCCCTCACGGGCGCGTGGATTGAAACTGACCCTTTTACGATTTTTACCATTTGAACTCCGTCGCGCCCTCACGGGCGCGTGGATTGAAACTGGACCAATGTCCTCGCCAGTGTTGAAGTCTTCGTCGCGCCCTCACGGGCGCGTGGATTGAAACCGTCTTCACTGACGCGAGCGATGCAAAAAAAAAGTCGCGCCCTCACGGGCGCGTGGATTGAAACGGGCTGGTCGAGACGACCGTCGGAGGATTTCACGCGTCGCGCCCTCACGGGCGCGTGGATTGAAACATCCACTCTACGCGCTCGGGGCGCCTACTGTTTGTCGCGCCCTCACGGGCGCGTGGATTGAAACATCAGGTAAGACAGTTTCATGTAGAGGTTGACCGGTCGCGCCCTCACGGGCGCGTGGATTGAAACCAGCAGAAGGCGGAAGAACTCGGAGGGAGCCTTGTCGCGCCCTCACGGGCGCGTGGATTGAAACAGCACCTTGGCGTAGTGCCCGAACCTCTGGCCGTGTCGCGCCCTCACGGGCGCGTGGATTGAAACAATGGCCTCGGCTGGAAGTGTCAGGGCTCGGTAGTCGCGCCCTCACGGGCGCGTGGATTGAAACGGTAGCTGTCTGAACGACTGTGAAATGTCCGGTGTCGCGCCCTCACGGGCGCGTGGATTGAAACTTTCCCGAAGGGGAAGAAAGAAGAGACTGTGATGTCGCGCCCTCACGGGCGCGTGGATTGAAACAGCCAAAGGGCAAGTGGAAAGACATGCCGCATGTGGTCGCGCCCTCACGGGCGCGTGGATTGAAACACCGTTTCGTGGTTGAAGAACAGGCCGCCCAAGGTCGCGCCCTCACGGGCGCGTGGATTGAAACAAACGCTGCAAACCTAGAGGCCGTTTCTGGGAGGTCGCGCCCTCACGGGCGCGTGGATTGAAACATCGACAACATTGCCTATGCGATTGCCACGACCGGTCGCGCCCTCACGGGCGCGTGGATTGAAACTCGGCCAATGCCGTCTTCTGTTCCATCTCGATCATGTCGCGCCCTCACGGGCGCGTGGATTGAAACGCTGTCGAGCGGCGGCTGATGAAGACGAATGCCGGTCGCGCCCTCACGGGCGCGTGGATTGAAACTCGAGATCGTCGAGGTTCATGACTTCAGATCCCGTCGCGCCCTCACGGGCGCGTGGATTGAAACGAGCTAGAGCCAGGCACGAAGCAGGAGGCGGCGGTCGCGCCCTCACGGGCGCGTGGATTGAAACTTGCCGAACAAAGGCGGCGTGGTTGATTGCGCGTGTCGCGCCCTCACGGGCGCGTGGATTGAAACTGCCTGCTATAGTACCTAGTCGAAAATCTGATGCGTCGCGCCCTCACGGGCGCGTGGATTGAAACAGAAGTTGAACGAGCAACTGGCACGGCTGACAGGTCGCGCCCTCACGGGCGCGTGGATATCGCCACGGGCACATGCCTTCGCCAACCCTCGGCCCGAAAGACCCAGGCGTTTTGCGACGACTGTCATCGGCTCCGCCCAAACCAGGTCGTAGAGCTCCTGGCGGCTAAACATTCTTTCTCGCATTATTCGACTTCCTCATCGCATTTGTCACTTCAAGTCAGCGTGCGGCCGATCACAAGACAATTTAATCGAAATCTGAGACGATGCTACAAGTTGACTGGCGCCGGACTTTTCGAGAGCGAAGGTGAGCGCATTCAGTGGCATATGAACGCCATTTCCTGAGATGTGCGCGCGACGTATGTTGCGCAATCGAACATTCCGTTCGCGTTGTGTAGTTCTGCGTGTCAGCGAAGGTCACGAATGATGAAGGTCGATATCCGTTGGGAGGATCTTGGCCTGCGCTGATGCGAGCAGACATGGCGGCTGCCTATCTGGACGAACCTGATAGAGTGACGTTTTTGCGCAAAGTACGGGGCGGCATCTATCCAGCCGCGGTCCGCTTTCGTGGTTGTCGATTGCGCTGGCGGAAGTCTGACCTTGACGCTACGATTTTTGGAGTCAAAATCACGACAAGCCTCGATGATGATCTGTGAGCCAATATTGTGATGAGATCTCGCAAGCCCGTTGACTGGCCGAAATATATGGTTGTGAAGCGGCTACACGACGACAGGTCCGCGTACTACTGGTGCATTCCGACGTGGGCCCGCAAGCAGAAGTGCCCTCTCGTGAGTGCGGAGCTTGGATTTGAGTATGGCGCCGCAATCGCTGCGGCCCGGTCCTATAATGAGTTGTTGGACGCTTGGCGTACCCGAGATGACGAGCCTGAACCGGGCGCTCAGCGCAGACTTGCGACCGTTGGCACCGTGGATTGGGTGATTGCGAAGTTTCAAACGTCCGAGAAGTACAAAAAGTGCGAACTGGGGACGCGAACCAACTACGATGCTGGATTAAAGCTGATTGCGGACTATAAGCGGAAATCAGGCCTGCGTTTTGGCACTACACTGGTGAATGAGATAAAGCCGCATCACACCGATACACTTTTCGAAAAGCTTTGCGCAGGCGGCAAAACGGGTAATCGCATCACCACGGCTTCGCATGCGATCCGTGCCATGAGACGGGCGTGGAACGTCGTCGCGCGCTCGCATCCCAGCGTGGTGCCGGAAGCAAATCCGTTCCGCAGTGTCGAAATCGGTTCCAGTGGAAAGGAGACTCACTATGCGACTCTCGAGCAGTTGGAAACCTTTGTCTCCAAGGCCAATGAGCTAGGGCATCCAAGCGTGGCGTTGGCAGCGCTGATCACCTACCACTGGTATCAGCGTGAAAAGGACATCATTAGTCGCCTGATTTGGTCCGACTATGTATCCGGCAGCAGGATCAAGATACGCCATTATAAAAACCGCAATCGAAAGAGCGGCGAAAAGGAGAACGTTGTCTGGCTTCCCCTCAGCGATCCGGAAACTGGGGGAAGCCTTTACCCAGAAATCGAGGCGCAGCTTCTGATTACGCCGGTGCGTGGGCCGTTGATGGTTATGCGCGACAGACCGGATCCGAGGCGCAAGAAGCCAGCTCCAAACCTTCCTTATAACATCGGCTATTTTGGGAAACTCTGCAGAGAGATTTTGGACGCTGCGGACCTTCCAAAATCCATCACGTTCGCATCATTTAGGCACGGAGGCTTCACCGAGAGCGGAGACGCACGCGCGACTGACGCGGAAATGCTATCCGGCGGCGGTCACAAGACGCGCGGCGTTCTTTCGATTTATGCGAAGCGATCGAACGCGCAAGCGGTCAACCTGGCGCGCAAGAGACTGGAGTTCAGGAGAACGCAACGTGAGCAAAAGTCGGAATGAACAGAGGAAAATTTGTCGGAATGACGTTGCGTCAATCGCGATCAAGTGATTGATTACACAACGAAATGACCCCGTAGCTCAGCAGGATAGAGCGGCAGATTCCTAATCTGTAGGTCGGACGTTCGAATCGTCTCGGGGTCACCATCTCTTTCACTGCCTGGGTGTTCATGCGCGTCGGTCTTACCTACGATCTTCGATCGGACTACCTCAAAGAAGGCTACACTCTCGAACAGACTGCCGAGTTCGACAAGGAAGATACGATTGCGGGCCTCGAACGCGCGATCGAGTCCCACGGACATGGCGTCGAACGCATCGGCAATGTGCGAGCCCTTGTCGGGCGCCTGGCAAAGGGTGATCGCTGGGATCTTGTCTTCAATATCGCGGAAGGCATGTACGGCATTGCGCGAGAGGCGCAGGTGCCAGCGCTGCTTGAGGCTTTCAGCATCCCATGCACGTTTGCAGACGCTTCCGTCCTGACGCTGTGCCTTCACAAGGGCTACACGAAGGCTGTGCTTCAGGCCGCTGGGGTTGCCACCGCACCATTTGCGGTCATCGAGAGAGAAAGTGATATCGACAAGCTCTCAATGCCCTACCCGCTGTTCGTCAAACCAGTCGCTGAGGGTACTGGCAAAGGCATTACCCCTGACTCCATTGTGCGTCGCCCGGAAGATTTCAAAGCGACTGTTGCGCTACTCCTGAAAAAGCACGCGCAGCCGGTGCTCGTGGAACCCTACCTGACGGGACGCGAATTTACGGTTGGACTGCTGGGCAGCGGCCCGTCCGCCCGCACAGTCGGTGCGATGGAGATTCATCTGGGTGAGAAGG
Source organism: Micropepsaceae bacterium (assembly GCA_040080835.1). Classification (GTDB taxonomy): domain Bacteria; phylum Pseudomonadota; class Alphaproteobacteria; order Micropepsales; family Micropepsaceae; genus SZUA-430. Next base: position 5,130 of record JBEBHP010000015.1, read on the forward strand.
CGGAACCTGGCCTCTACTCATTGTCCAACAAGGAAAACTACGAAGACCGGGTTACGTACTCGATTGCGACGGACGCGATCGCTCGCGAGGCTGAGGCGGTCGCCCTCGCAGCCTGGCGTGCGCTTGGATGCCGGGACGCCGGGCGCGCTGACCTTCGCGCGGGATCGGATGGAAAAGTATATTTCCTCGAGGTGAACCCTCTTGCCGGCATCAATGCCGACACTTCGGATCTTCCGATCATGTGGCGCATGCTTGGCCGCAAGTATGAAGACCTCATCGGAATCATCCTTGACGAGGCGATGACGCGCGTCAGACGCTGAGAATTGCCGCCCGTCGTCTTACGGGAAGGATGACAGGCGCACCCTGATGCTCGCCAATGTATGCGTCTATGCCGAAAACCTGGCGCAGATGATCGCTCGAAAGCGCCTCGACAGGTGAACCGTCGGCGGCAAGCGACCCTTTGGAAATTACGCAAATCCGCTCACAATGTCGGGCTGCTATCGCCAGATCGTGCAACACGACTATGACAGCAGCCCCTCGTGCTGCCTCTGCCTGCAACACCTCCATTGCATGAATCTGATGATGGGGGTCCAACTGAGCCAAGGGTTCGTCGGCGAGTATGATCTGTGCCTCTGCCGCGAGCGCCCTTGCCAGCAGGACGCGCGCCTTTTCCCCCCCTGACAGTTCAGTCATTGGGCGATCCGCCAACGCCGTCACATCACATTTCTGCAATGCCTGGCGAATGGCGTCGGCATCCCTTGCCGAAAGTGCCTTGTCGCTTGCATGGGGCAAGCGGCCCAGGGCAACGACGCTGGACACTTTCATCGGCCAATGGATGTCTCCACCTTGCGGAAGATAAGAGACAACCCTTGCCAGCTCCGCGCGAGGCCAAGATGAAAGCGCCCTGTCAAGGATTTGAACCGCTCCACCTGACGGCTGCAACAGACCTGAGATCACTTTCATCAGCGTCGATTTTCCGGAACCGTTGGGGCCCACGATTCCCGTGCACACTCCACTTTCGAAACTGAGCGACAGATCCTTCAAGACCGGCCTCGCGCGCAGGGAAACCGATACCGAGGTTATGGAAACCGCGCTCATATCGAGTCCGCCCGCAACCTGAAGATCAGCCACAGGAAAAATGGTACACCGATGAGTGAGGTGAAGACGCCCAGCATCAATTCCGGACCTGTGGGAACAAGGCGCACTGCAAGGTCCGCGAGGCTTACCAGCAGTGCTCCGCCAAGTGCGGACGGCCACAGCAATCGTGAGGGCTCATGCCCAACGAACGGTCGGCACAGATGCGGCACGATCAAGCCCACGAATGCGATTGCACCAGTCACGGCGACGGATGCACCTACCGTGAGCGCAACGCCAAGCGTGACGCGCCTGCTGAGAGAGGTGACGTCGATGCCCATTGATCGCGCGACATCGTCGCCCAAGGCGAGGGCGTCGAGAGAACGCCGCGTTCCGTGCAGGACGAAAAAGCCAATTGCCACGAATGGAAGCGCCAGCAACACGTCCTGAAAGCTTCGATCCTTGAGCGAACCCAGCAACCAAAAAACAATTTCGCTAACCGCATAGGGATTGGGGGCGAGATTGAGGGCCAACGCCATCAGTGCTGCCGCCAGGTTTGCGAGGGCAACGCCCGCCAGCACGAGCGTGTATATCGAGTTTCCCTGACCGGCGATCATGTTCAGCAGAATGGCCGCAATAAATGCGCCGATCATTGCACATGCGGGAAGTATCATCTCGAACTGAAGCGAGAGCCCGAAATAGATCGCGATCACTGCCCCCAGTGAGGCAAACGATGCGATCCCCATGACACCGGGTTCTGCAAGCGGATTGCGCAAGAGCCCCTGAAGGGCTGCGCCACTCATCCCAAGTGCTCCACCTGCAATAACGCCCAGCAGCATGCGCGGGACGCGTATGTCGCGCATGATGATGCCTTCGGTGCCCTCCCCGCTCGTGAGGCCGTGGAGGGCCGCAGCGAATGGCAGTTGGGCGTATCCGACGAAAAGTGAGAGGATCGACGCGACAAGGACCAAACCACCCAAGATCAGCAGCAGACGCAAGTCGACGCTTGCCTTGGAAACTGTTTCAGAAGTCGCGCTCATCGTTCCGTCCGCCGCAAATTTTCTCATTCGCCGCGACGGAATACCCGTTCCACGCGCGAACCCCGGCGGCGGATAGACGACGTGTGTCTGGCAGGTTTCCTGGCTTGCGGCTTGAGCGCTCTTCGTCTGACCTTCCCAAGAACCCGTGGGGTCTCAGTGGCGCATTGCGACGACGAACTAACCGCTTACAGTTGCGGGGGCAGCCGCGGACTCGGGAAAATTCCCTACCGCGTTCCCTGTTCTTCACGTGATACGAAATCACGAGAAGCACCAAACACAACTTCAGATTTAACGTGAAACTGCTGCAGGCGCAAGCGAAGTACTCAGCTTGCGGCGCTCGTCTGCAAGGCGTTCGACAGCTTCGGCAACCCACGGACCAGGGCACAGCCAGAGCCTGGAAGGGATGCGGAAGAGCGAAGTTCTGCCCTCCAGAGCCCTGAAGGCCGGGTGCCGCAGGAGTGACTGAGCCCTGCTGGAAGACCTTGTGTAAGAGTCATCGAGGATCAGCAAACGAGGAGCCGCAGCAATCACGCGCTCCAGCGGAACTGAGCCGTAGCTTGTGCCTGTCAGTTCAGAGGCCAGGTTATTCAATCCCGCCGTCCTGAGCAGGTCATCGGTGAGTGTGCCGGCACCCGTGGTCAAACCGTTGGGCTCGTAAACCAGTGCTGTCAGCGGAATGCCCGCGTAGGTTTCAATCCGGGAAATGCGTTGCGTCATCTCCTCGACGTCTTTTCGCGCGCGATCGGGCTCGCCAATGGCCTCGCCTGCGCGCAACACGATTTGGCGGACGTCGCTGATCGACGCCGGCCAGTCCACGATGTGAACAGGCACGCCTATCGCCTTTGCCAATTTGTTGGCGTGTTTTCCCGTCTGCACATCGCCCACAACCAGGTCCGGTCGCAGCTGGACGATCTCTTCCGCCCGTGCGCCGTTTGCATGAAATGATCTGGCCTGTTCCGAAAAGTTGGATACTTCCGGCTCGGCCGCGAGGCGCGATACCGAGACGATGTTCTCGGGGTCTGCCAGCAGCATGACAAGCTGGTCCGCACACACGTTCGTGGACACAATCCGCTTGGGTTTTGCTGCTGCAGCAAAATTCAGCGAGATGCAGATCGCAACAACGAATGCGGTTGGGACGGCTGGAAACGAGTTGGCGATGGCACTCATTGTCATTCTATAGTGGCTAAATGTTTCCACATGCAAGGTCGGGGTGCCATGAGCTATCAAACGCTGCAAATTCGAAAAGATGGGCCAGTCGACTGGGTTACGCTCAACAGGCCAGACAGTCTGAATGCACTCAACAGGCAACTGGTCGATGACCTGCTCGAATACACGCAGTCGCTCTACTGGGATAAAACCGTTCGCGTTGTCGTCCTCAAGGGTGCAGGACGCGCTTTCTGCGCGGGCCTCGACCTGAAGGAGCGGGACAATGGTTTGCGAACACCTGCCAGCGGACTGACGAGCCAACGCCGGATCAGTGAAATTGTGATGCGGATGCGCCGGGCGCCACAACCGTTCATCTCACTCGTGCACGGGCCCGCCTGCGGCGGCGGCTTTGCACTCGCGCTTGCAAGCGACATTCGCATTGCGGGTGAAAGCGCACGCATGAATGCTGCTTTCATTCGCATCGGGCTTTCTGCGTGTGACATTGGCGTCAGCTATTTCCTGCCTCGCCTGGTTGGCGTTTCGATTGCATCGGAGCTGATGCTGACGGGACGCTTCATCAACGCCGAGCGGGCGTTGCGCGTTGGCCTTGTCAGTGAAGTTGTTCCGGACAGCAAGATGGAAGACGCAGCGCAGTCCTATCTTGACGAAATGCTCACGACCTCACCGCTTGGGCTGCGTCTTACGAAGGAATGCCTCAACATGAGCGTCGACGCCGGGAGCCTGGAAGCTGCCATTGCAATGGAAGACCGGAACCAGATCCTGTGCAGCCAGACGCAGGATTTTCCCGAAGGGATGCGCGCCTTTCTGGAAAAGCGCACCCCGCAGTATCAAGACCGCTGACATGACGACCGATCGATTCCAGTATCTGCGCAATGCGGGTGTTTCGCTTTTGATTGATGCGAGACCCGATCAGGAGGCTATTCCTCGAATCCTTCATTTCGGTGCCGATCTTGGCCCGTCGCCTGATTTTGACATGATTGAAGGTGCTTCACCCATTGTCGTGTGGGGTGCCCGTATGGACAAGGTCCGTCCGGTCAGTGTCCTGCCTGGCATTGAGGCCGGTTACTTCGGCACGCCCGCGATGGTGACGCGGTCAGGCCAGAAGTGGCGCACGGACAATGTCAGCGCGAAAGACAACTCTGTCCAGATCCGACTTGGTTCGTCTGACGACAGGCTTACGCTTACCTACCGCCTGACGGGGCAAGGAGTTCTGGCGACGAGAGTGTCTGCCGAGTTTTCTGACCCGACATCGCGCCCGCGCTGGCTTGCAGCAACTTCGCTTCCGCTGGGCACGGATGTTGAAGAGCTACTTGTGGTCGGCGGAGACTGGGCACGCGAATTTGCAATACAGCGTCACGCCATTGGAGCGCATGCCGTCGTGATTGAAAGTCGGCGCGGGCGTGCAGGCCATGACCGGTTTCCGGGACTGTTTGCAGGCACAAAGGGTTTCAACGACGACCATGGTGAGGTCTATGGGTTGTCAGTCGGCTGGAGCGGTAGCCACCGAATGGTTGTCGAGCGTCTTCGCGAGGGCACGGTTGTCATCCAGGCCGGCGAACTCTTTTCAGAAACGGATAGTGCGCCGGCAAACTACGAAACTCCGTGGTGCTACACAACGTATTCGCCGCTTGGCCTGAACGGTGCGATGCAGGCGCTTCACTCATTCGTGCGTGAAGAGATTTTACCCCGTAGCATCCGGTCCAAGCCCCGCCCGGTTCACTACAACACCTGGGAAGCGGTCTATTTCAAGCATGACCTTGCGACCCTTTGCGCATTGGCCGATCGGGCAGCTGCCGTTGGCGCGGAACGATTTGTACTGGACGATGGCTGGTTCAAGGGCCGAAGCCATGACCGGGCAGCGCTCGGGGACTGGATCGTTGATCCCACCAAGTATCCTGACGGACTGACGCCGCTTATCCGGCACGTGCGGTCACTGGGTCTGGAGTTTGGATTGTGGGTTGAGCCGGAAATGATCAATCCGGACAGTGAACTTGCACGCTTGCATCCCGACTGGATCAGGCGGGATGGCGATGAATTGCTCCTGCAGCGTCACCAGGCAGTGCTGGACATGGAACGACCGGAAGTCCGGACGTACCTGTACGACGCACTGCATAAGCTGCTGTCCGAGAACGACATTTCATATCTGAAGTGGGACATGAACCGGGACGTGACAGGTGGCAGTCACCATGAATACGTCCGAAGCGTGTGGAACCTCATTGATCGCCTGAGAGCGGGTCATCCTTTGGTAGAAATCGAGACATGCGCCAGCGGCGGCGGGAGATGCGACTACGGCATGCTCGAGCGCACTGAACGCGTGTGGGTGTCGGATTCCAATGATGCGCTGGACCGGTTCGACATTCAGCGCAACGCCAACCTGTTCCTGCCCCCCGAGATCGCGGGCGTTCACGTTGGACCCTCGACCTGTCACATCACAGGGAGAAAGCTTGGTCTCGATTTGCGCGCCCATGTCGCCATGTTTGGCCACATGGGGCTGGAACTGGACTTGCGCCAACTTGACGAGCGGGAATTGCAGCGGCTCTCCCAGCACATCCAAAACCACAAATCATTCCGGCACCTTGTTCATTCGGGATGCTATTGGCGCATTGAACCAACGGGAACCGACCATTGCGGAATTGGTGTCAGCGCCTCGAACAAAAGCGAAGGCCTGTACCTCGTCGTCCGAACCGGTTCTGAACAACTTGGACGCGGCACCCTGGTCAAGTTTCCGGGTCTCGAAATGGAGCAGATCCATGCCGTTTCGGCGGTCGCTCCCATCGCTGGCCACGTGGAGCAATCATTGGGGCCAGCCTTGCGTATGGGTAACCTCCGGTTAAGCGGGCGCGTGCTGGCACATCGCGGGCTGGAATTGAACCTGCCAAGGCCGGAATCATCACTGTTGCTGCATGTCAAAGCCGTGTGACGTGAGTTGCCTTATTAACCGCTGCACGCCATAGTTTCGTTCAGGCCTGCTCACCACGGAATCAACCAATGCCTAGCTACAAAGCCCCCGTCGCCGATTTTGAATTTTTGATGTTCGACGTGCTGGAGATCGAGAAGCACACCGATCTGAACGGATATTCCGAGATGGACCGGAACACCGTGCATGACGTGCTCGAAGGTGCGGGCAAATTCATGTCTGAAGTCCTCCAGCCTCTCAACCAGTCGGGCGACGAAGAGGGCTGTCACTTCGAGAACGGCGTGGTGCGCACACCCAAGGGGTTCAAGGAAGCTTACGAGACCTTTTGCGAGGCGGGCTGGAACCGGCTTGGCGTGCCGGAACAGTTTGGCGGTGCCGGCCTTCCGATCCTGTTGACGTTTGCCGTTTCGGAAATGGCGAGTTCTGCCAACCAGGCATTTGCGATGTATCCCGGATTGACGGGTGCCGCCTACTCCGCCCTGATCGCGACAGGCGCGCCGTGGATGAAAGAACACATCGTCCCCAAGATGGTTGGTGGTGAATGGACCGGCACAATGTGCCTGACAGAACCGCACTGCGGCACTGACCTGCGCCTGATGAAGACGAAGGCCGTCGAACAACCCGATGGCACCTACAAGATTTCTGGCACGAAGATCTTCATCTCGGGTGGCGACCACGACCTGACGAAGAACATCATCCATATGGTGATCGCGAAGATTCCTGACGAGACGGGCAAGATCCAGGATGACCTGTCGACCGTGAACTTCTTCATGGTACCCAAATTCATCGTCGGAGAAGACGGCAAGATGGGCGCGCGCAATGGCGTGTCGACCGGCTCGATCGAAAAGAAGATGGGCATCAAGGGCAGTGCTACGGCCGTGCTGAACTTTGACGAAGCCACCGCCTGGCGCCTTGGGCCGAAGCCCCAGCCGAAGGCAGCTGGCGGCAAGGGTTCGTCAAGCGAAGGCATGAAGGGCATGTTTGGCATGATGAACGCCGCGCGGCTTGGCGTCGGCGTGCAAGGCGTTGCCGTGGCGGAAGTCTCGTACCAGAACGCCGTGACATACGCGAAGGAACGCCTTGTGGGTCGCGCGCTGACCGGCACAAAGAATCCCGAGAAGGCAGCCGACCCGCTGATGGTGCATCCGGACGTGCGTCGCATGCTGCTTTTCGCGCGGGTCGCCGCCGAAGGCGGACGTTCACTTGCCACCTATATCAGTTTCCTTCTGGGCATTGCGCAGAGCAAGCGTTCGGACGCCGAGCGACAGGATGCTTCGGACATCGCCGACCTCCTTACCCCCGTCATCAAGGCATTCTGCACGGACATGGGATTTGAAGCGGCGAATGCCTCGATGCAATGTTTTGGCGGTCACGGCTATATCCGCGACCACGGCATGGAGCAGTTCGTTCGCGACTCGCGCATCAACCAGACCTATGAAGGCGCCAATGGCGTGCAGGCGCTCGACCTCGTCGGCCGCAAGCTCGCGCGCAATGGTGGCCGCGCGCCGTTCGCCTTGTTTCGCACCATCAACGAATTTCTCGCCGCGCATGATGGCGAGGACATGAAGCCGTTCGTGGAACCACTGAAGCTCGGCCTCTCCCGCCTGCAGGAGTCCACGATGTGGCTTGCGCAGAACGGCATGAAGAACCCGGACAATGCGGGTGCCGGCTCGGTCGACTACCTGCGCATGTTTGGTATTGTGGTCGTTGGCTACCTCTGGGTGCGCCAGGTCGTGGCCGCGAAGGCGAAACTGGCCGCAGGCACTGGCAACAAGGCGTTTTATGACTCCAAGCTGGTCTCGGCGCGGTTCTGGATGGAGCGGATGATGCCGGATACTTCATCGCTCAGCGAACGCGTGAAGGCTGGCGCGGATGGGCTCATGATGCTGGATGCCGCGAATTTTTAGCGCGAACTGAAGCCCGCCCCAAACTCGCGGTGGAGATTTTGCAGCATGGCGAAGCTCGTCTTTGGAATGAACGTGTCCTTGGACGGCTATGTCGACCATGATCGATTTGCGCCAGACCCAGTGCTCTTTCGACACTTCGTCGATCAGGTCCGCGGCCTGACCGGCAGTGTGCACGGTCGGCGCATGTATGAGGTCATGCGTTATTGGGACGAGGATCATCCCGAGTGGGACGCGGCGGAACGCGACTTCGCGGTGGCATGGCGGCGCCAACCGAAATGGGTCGTGTCGCGCACGTTGACGTCAGTCGGCCTCAACGCAACGCTGGTTGCAGGTGACATCACGGCGGCGATCGCTGGGCTGAAAGCCCGGCTTGATGGAGAGATCGACATTACCGGACCAGAGCTGGCGCAAAGCCTGGCCGACACTGGACTTATTGATGAGTACCGACTTTACCTCCACCCCGTCGTGCTTGGTCGCGGCAAGCCATTCTTTGCCGGCCCGCGGCCGCGGCTCCGCCTTGTGGCCAACGATCGAATTGGCGGGGACGCGATCAGGTTGACGTACGTTCCCGCCTGAACGCGCGTCAGGAATGACTCACACGAAGATGCGAAGGTACTAAGACGCAATGAAACTCGTGTCTCCCCAAAAACGCGGCAGCGTTTTGGGGGAGTGGGTGCGCGCGGCGTAGCTCGCAGAGCAAGCCGGGCTGCACCCGAGGGGGGGCGGTGCTGGTCTGAACCCGCTTTTAGTCAGAAGGCTCTCTCACGCAAGCGGTGATATATTTGTTGGCGAGCGCACAAAACTCTTCAACTTTGGATTCCGCGTACAAGCCAGCATTGATCTTGATAGCCCATAAATTGGATGAAGAATTCAACTTCAACTCAATTCGACTTACCGGATTGCCGTTTCCACGCCTCGTGAACTTCATCCGCTGCACATTTGAAAGGCCCCACTCTCTCTGAAACAGATAAAATTTTGTGTCACGGACCTTGTGCACGAACAGTTCGGTTTTGGTGCCATGTATCAGTGCTGTCGTGATGAGAGCACAGGTGGCGCCGAACAGCATTGCGGCAAAATTCCCGGCACTCAAGTCTAGATGACCGTATCTCCAGAGCAAAGCCAACGGGAGAATGATGGGAATGACACCCCCGAAGAAAAGCGGCAACATCACATACATTGTCCATCGTGGGTTCAACGTGCAGACACTATGCGTTTGCTCTCCATGCATGCGAATTGATCCTGCTTTGAGGTCATCATATCGCAATCGCATCGACATTTTCGAGTGCCAACCTGTCTGGCGCTGGCGCAGACCCCCTCGAGTGCAGCCCGGCTTCGCTCTGCGAGCTACGCCGCGCGCACCCACTCCCCCAAAACGCTGCCGCGTTTTTGGGGAGATACGAGTATCATCGCCTTCTTGTTCATTTTGTTTCTATGCGGCTTCGCGTGAGGCATTCTTGCTGGCGCTGGCGGGTGGTGCTGAATAAATGTCGCAGTTTGGTGGCCTTGCAACAGAGAGTTGTTCCTATTATGTTCTTTTGTTATTCCGGAGCGATCCGGCTGCGACTTGATAATTGAATAGATGCTGGCGTTACCGTTTTCCGAAATGGGCGTCTCGTGAGCTTCGCGCGACAATTCATTGCGGAGTGTGTGCCCCGGATTGCGTTCCGGGCCACGCGGGAAAAGCGGGACCCGGAATGGCGAGATGGATTTGAAAAACTAACCCTCCTCTCTGTCTCATTTTCGAGTTCTTTTTCCCGGAAATCAGCCAAAAATCTTGAGACTGTGTTTGTCTCAAGCCTGTCGAATTCCCGGGTGCGTCTTACTGCTGGATCTGGGCGCCGCAACAGCCGGGGGTGACCTTCGTTGCGAAGGCTTCGGAGCGGTCCTTCTCGACGCGTCGCACGAAGTCGATCATCGGGCCCGTGATCGCGTCTACGGCCAGGATGGGCATGTTGTGTCCCCAGCCCGGGATCAGCTTCAGTTCGGCGCCCCTGATGCAGGCGGCAGTGTGGCGGCCGGCGTCGGGCCGGATGAGAATGTCGGCTTCGCCGTGGATGACGAGCGCGCGGCAACTCAGCTTTTTCAGCATTTCAGTGCGCGTCGGGGACACCATGATGGCCGCCCACTGGCGCAGGACTCCTTCCGGATAGTTGCTGCGGTCGAAATTGGCAGCGATGCGCTGGCGCAATTCGTCCTGGTCTTCCGGGTAGGCCGGGCTTGCGTTCACCAGTCGCATTTTCAGCGTGTGCTCGACAACCGAGTGCTTGTCTTCGCCTGGCGGCTTCTGCATCAGGGCGGCCTGCGCTTTCGGGTCCGAGCGTGGCAGCGACGGGTCGCTGGTGGTCGACATCAGCGAGATCAGGCTGCGCGTTTTGTCCGGGTGCCGGATCGCGACCAGTTGGGCGATCATGCCGCCCATCGATGCACCTGCCACGTGAACGGACGTGAAGCCGAGCGCTTCGACCAGGGCAGCGACATCGTCGGCCATGTCGTTCAACGCGTAGGGGGCGTTTGGGGCTCGACCTTCTGCGATCGCTTTTGCATTGGCGGCGTTGTCGGGAATGATGCCGTCGAACTTCTGGCTGAGGCCGACGTCACGGTTGTCAAAGCGGATGACGCGAAAGCCATTGGCGGCGAGCGTCTTGTGGAAGGCGTCGGGCCAGCTTGTCATCTGCGTGCCGAAGCCCTGGATCATCACAAGCGGGATGCCGTCTTCGGGGCCGGTGAGCTCGTAGCAGATGTTGATGTTGTTGGCGCGGATGAAGCTTTGCATGCGGAGGCTCACTCGGGTTGCTGACGGTCTGGTGACTAAGTCAGGTGATTGAAACTCGAAGTACTCGAAGAACTCAAAGAAGGATTTTTACCACCAAGGACACCAAGACGTTACAGCGTTGCTTCAATCGTCGAGCAATTCATACGCCAATTTTCGACGGCGCAAAGCGCCGTCAGGAGTGCGCCTCCACACGTGCAGCCAGGCCGATCGGCCTCGGTCTCTTGGTGTTCTTGGTGGTGGAAATCCCTCTTTGAGTTCTTCGAGTACTTCGCGTTTCAAACTCATTTTCTTCTCGCATCAACCTCGGCGACGAAATCGGAGATCTCGCGGAGGTAGACGGGGACAAGCTTTGACGTGAAGTCGTGGCCCATGCCGGGGATGATCTTCAGGCGGGCGCCGGGGATCGAGGCTGCCGTGTCCTTTCCACCTTCGACGTTGACGAGCGGATCGTCGGCGCCGTGGATCACGAGAGCCGGAACCTTCACATTCTTCAGGATCTCATTGCGTGGCGGCGAAGCCAGGATGCCGACGAGCTGACGCGCGATGCCGGCCGGATCATAGGGCGAGCGGTCCACGATGCCTGTTGCGATGCGGCGCAGCTCCTCATCGTCCGCTGCATAGACCGGCTGACTGCCGATGATGCGCCAGACTTTCATCGTGTGCGCGATGCGGGCTTCGCGCTCGACGGGGGCCGGTTGGGTCAGCACTGCAAGGGCTTCGGGCCTGGAAGGCGGGAGATCGCGGCGACCCGTCGTCGACATGATCGAAGTCAGGCTCAGCGCCTTGTGTGGATGGTTGACCGCTACGAGCTGCGCAATCATGCCACCCATGGACGCGCCCACGATGTGGGCCTTTTCGATGTGCAATGCGTCGAGGATGCCCGCTGCATCGGCGGCCATGTCGTTCAGCTGATACGGACTCTCGATCGGTTGACCGGAGGCTGACTTCATGAACGCTTCCATGACATTCACTTCGCCAGCGGATTTGAGCTTCTCGGAAAGACCGATGTCCCTGTTATCAAACCGGACCACCTGGTAACCGCGGCCCGCCAACCCCTGGCACAGCTCCACGGGCCACATGGTCATCTGGGCAGAGAAACCCATGATGAGCAGAATCGTCGGATCGGCTTTCGCACCGAATGTTTCGTATTCAAAATTCAGTCCGTTGGCCTTGATCTGGGGCATGGTGTCACGTCCACATTAATGTTTCGCACGCGTGACCCTATCAGGGCGATTTGGGAAGGCAAGCTCTGACACCGTCCAACAGGCTGGCCAACTCGCTGGTTGACATTGTCCCTTCGAGGCTGAAGTTAGAAGAATCTGACAGGCAAACTTCTCGTTCCAGATGCAACGCATATTCCGAAATCTCGGCTCGCAGGCCTTTGATGTAGCAATCGTCGGCGGCGGTATCACAGGCGCATGCATTGCGCGGGATGCCGCCCGGCGTGGCCTCAGTGTGGTGCTTGTCGACAAGGGTGATTTTTCGTGTGGCACAAGCGCCGGTTCAACGAAGCTGGTGCATGGCGGACTGCGCTATCTCAAGACCATGGAGTTTGCCCTCATCCGTGAATCGCTGCGGGAACGGCGCGTGTGGGAGCGCATTGCGCCCCACATGGTGTATCCGATGCCGTTCATCCTGCCGCTCAAGAAGCCCGCCGAGAAGTGGGTCGTGGGTGCCGGGCTGACGCTCTATGACTTTCTGTCCTATGACCGCAACTGGATCGATGATCCGGATCAGAAAATGCCGGGCCATCGGGCGATTTCAGCAACGGACGCAAGGAAACTGGAACCGGCGCTTGAGCATGCGACGTTCGACAGCGCCATGCTCTACTACGACTGCCAGATGTACTCGCCCGAAAGGCTTGGACTTGAGTGCCTGATGGATGCCAGCGCCCACGGCGCAGTCGTTGCGAATTATGTCGAGGCAATCTCATTCGAAAAGCAGAATGGGGCCGTCCATTCCATTCGTGTTCGCGACGCCCTGAACGGCAATGAGGCGAACATCAGAGCCAAGGTTGTCGTCAACGCGGCGGGGCCATGGGCGGATCGCATGCTGGAGCTTGTTGACGGTGGCAACACCTCCCACAAGCTGATCCGGTCAAAAGGCATTCACGTGGTCACGCGCGCCATTACGTCGGCGCATGCGCTTGCCGTGAGCCACAAGGGCGGCCACTTCTTCATTGTGCCATGGCGTGATCATTCAATCATCGGCACCACTGACACAGTGTTTACTGGCACCCCCGATGAATTGCGGGTGACGCAGCCGGAGATCGAAGAGTTCCTGGCCTTCGTCAATGAAGGACTGCCAGGGCTTGGCCTCAGCAATGACCATGTCTGCTACGCCTATGCGGGCCTGCGCCCGCTTGTCGATGACGGCTCGAATGACAGTTACAACGCAAGTCGCAAGGCTGAAATCATCGATCATGGCGGCGAAGGTGGAACCGTAAACCTGCTGTCGGCTATTGGTGGCAAATGGACCACGTCTCGTGACATCGCGGAAAAATGCGTGAACATCATCGTGCGCAAGCTGAATGCCGCTGCCAAGAAGTGCGACACCGGCGACGCGCCTCTGCCTGGAAGTGCAGGCCGTCACAAGGCCAAGGTGGCAGCGCTCTCAGGCGCGCATCCGGAGCTTGCACCGTCCGCGGCAGCGAACCTCGCGCGTAATTACGGGGCCCTGAGCGATGCGGTACTGGACCTCGCAAAGGCCGACGCTTCCCTGCTGCGTTCGCTGTCGCAGCGGTTGCCTGACATTGCTGCACAGGTCGTTCACGCCGTGCGGACCGAAATGGCGATGACGCTCGAAGATGTCGTATTCAGGCGCACGGGTCTTGGCACGCTTGGCCCGCTTGATGCTGGCGCAATTGGAACAATCGCAAACCTCATGGCGAGCGAACTGAAGTGGTCGGAGAAAGAGTGCCAGCGGCAAATCGGTTCGCTTGGCTGGCGATATGAGGCACTGGCGCACTCATGACGAAAACCCTCGCGATCATCAACCCCCGCTCTGCCGGCGGCAAAACCGGCCGCGACACGCAAGAGATCGCGCGCAGACTTGCAGATGTTACCGGTCCGTTGAGTGTGGCGATCACGAGTGGCCCGATGGATGCGTCGCGGATCACATCACGGGCGCTTCAGGAAGGCTTCGAACGGATCATTGCCGTTGGTGGGGACGGTACCATCAACGAAGTGGTGAACGGATTTTTCTTGGATGGCGAACCGATCAATCCGGAAGCGGAGTTCGCACTGCTCAATCTTGGCACCGGTGGTGATTTTCGAAAGACCTTTGACATCGGCCCGGGCCTTGACGGCTCCCTGCAGCGCATTGCCGAGGGGCGGGTCCGACGGATCGACGTCGGGCGCCTGAGCTTTGTTACGCCGGATGGCCAGTCGGCCAAAAGATATTTTGCGAACATCGCAAGCTTTGGGCTGAGCGGCGATGTGGTCGACAGGGTCAACCGCTCGCGCTTTCTGAAGCGCTTCACTGGCCGGTTCGTCTACACCTGGGCGAGCCTCAACGGGGTCCTGCGTTTCAAACCCAAGCCCGTTCGACTGAAAGTGGACAACGTCTTCGACGATGTCGTGACCATTTCCACATGTGCGGTGTGCAACGGGCAATTTTTTGGCGGCGGCATGAAGGTGGCACCGGACGCGCTTCCGGATGACGGCATGCTTGATGTCATCGTCATGGGCGAAGCACCCGCGCGTGACGCAATCAGAAACATGCAGGACATCTATACGGGCGCTCATGTGAACAAGCCCAATGTCAGGGTGTTCCGCGGCAAATCGATCATTGCCACACCGGTGGCCGCGACCGAGCGCGCGCCCGTGCTCATCGAGGCCGATGGCGAAGCACCCGGCATGCTTCCTGCGACCTTTGAAGTGCTTCCGAAAGTCCTGAAATTCAGAGCCTGAGGCCCATCATGCCCATCAAGAGAGAAGACACGCGCTGGAACGGTTGGGGCTGGAACAAGGCACATAACCCACTTGAGAACCGCGACGCCGCCTGGCAATGGATTGCCGATGCCCTGCAGGTTCCGGAACTTCCAGGCACGCCGGCCAAGGCTCTGAACGAGATCACGCTTGCCGCAAGCAGGCTCTCGGGCGATGCGCGGGCTGAACTGCTTGAAGGGATTGGCGCTGCAAATGTTCGTGACAACCAACAGGAACGCGCATCGCACGCACGCGGGAAGAGCTATATCGACCTGATCCACCTGCGGGCCGGAGATGTGAGTGCAGCGCCAGACGCCGTCGTCTACCCGCATTCGGGCGACGAGATCGTCACCCTGCTGAAGTGGGCGGAGAAGCACCGCGTGGCAGTGGTTCCATTTGCCGGCGGATCCAGCGTTGTTGGCGGCGTGACCGGTTCTGCGTCGGGCTTTGCAGCAGTGATCGCGCTTGACCTGACCGAAATGAACAAGTTCATCGGCGTTGATGAACTCTCGCTGACCGCGACGGCGGAAGCGGGCATTTACGGTGTGGATCTTGAAGCCGCGTTGAATGCAAAAGGTTACAAGCACGGGCACCATCCGCAATCATTCGAGTTTTCGACGCTTGGCGGCTGGATCGCTGCGCGCGGCGCTGGACAACAATCCAACTGCTATGGACGCGCAGAAGACTGGTTCGCCGGCGGTGAAGTGGCGACGTCAAAGGGGCTCTGGACACTGCCCGCGTTCCCTGCATCCGGTGCGGGTCCAGATCTTCGTGCCCTGGTCGCCGGTGGCGAGGGCGCGCTTGGTGTCATCACGCAGGCAACAGTGCGCATTCACCACCTTCCGGAAGCCAGTGACTATTCCGCGTACCTGTTCGCGGATTTTGCAAGCGGAGCCAACGCGATCCGTCAAATCATTCAAACCGGCATTCCCGTTGCTTCCATGCGGTTGTCGGATCCTGACGAGACTTTCTTTTTTCAGGCCTTTGCAAAGGCTGGAGATGTCCCTGGATTCAAGGACAGGCTGCAGCAACAATACCTGAAGACAATGGGTGTGGGTGAAAGGCCCTGCGCGCTGATCCTGGGCGTTGAGGGTGACCGCGCTCTGGTGGCGTACGCCGCATCGGCTGCCAAGCGGGTCATGCGATCAAGCGGTGGGCTTTCAGTCGGGCGTGGTCCTGCCAAACGCTGGTTTCAATCGCGCTTTCACGGGCCCTACTCACGCGATCCCATGCTGGACCGCGCCATCGGGGTTGACACGCTTGAAACGGCCACGACCTGGTCGAATGTGGAACATCTGTACACGGAGGTTCGTGGCGCCCTGTCGGGCGCCATGCAAGCGTGTGCGCCGGTAAAGGGTGCGCGGGGGATTGTGTTCACGCATATCAGCCATTCGTATACGGATGGTGCGAGCCTGTATTTTACCTATATTTTTCCGCGCGATCTCAATGACGAGATCGGGCAGTGGAAGAAGATCAAGCGCGCGGCGTCGGATGCGATCGTGAGGGTGGGCGGTACGATCTCGCACCACCACGGCGTGGGTGAAGATCACCTGCCTTGGCTTGCAGCAGAGAAAGGTGCGCAAGGCATGTCGCTCTTGCGCGCTATCAAGCGTGAAATGGATCCGGCCGGTGTGCTCAATCCGGGGAAGCTTGTGACGTAGCTTTCGGCGTTGGCTCGGGTACCGTTGTCTGGCATTGATTCAACTCGAAGCACTCGAAGTACTCCAAGAGGCCACATTCATCTGTGACATTTGGTTACAAAATGCAGTTCTGTGGCCGCATTCTCGCCTGAAATGTCGCTTCACTTACCGACATGGGCGACACAAAAACATATCGAACACCTCTGACAAATGCAGATGAAGCTCTGGCAAAGGACGTTGTCGATGCAGGCTTTCATGTCCACGCAGCATTTGGACCAGGTCTGCTTGAAAGCGTCTACGAGCACTGCCTTGCGTTGGAACTTGTACAACGAGGACACTCTGTCCGGCGGCAAGTGATACTGCCAGTGAAGTACCGTGGCGCTGACATCGAATCCGGCTACAGGCTGGATATGCTGGTTGATGAGAGGCTGATTGTTGAAATCAAATCTATCCGGGAAGTTCTGCCAATCCATCATGCCCAACTCTTGACATACCTCAGACTGTCCAAATGCCGAATTGGATTTCTGATCAACTTCAACTGCCTCTTGTATAGAAAGGGCATCCGACGCTTTGTGGTCGAATGAACTCAACACAGGTGACCCTTTCCTTCGAGTACTTTGAGATCTTCGTGTTTCCAATACCACCTGAATTTCCGCATCGGACTTCGATGATCAAAGAAACGAGCTCACTTGTCGACTAATCGGGCCGTACAACCGAAATTCCGAACCTGTCATTTGCGGATTATTCAGCGGTGCAAAAGTTGGGGTCGTTGCTTAGCTGTTGTCCCTTTGCACAGGCTGGAAGCACGAACTGGTCTGCGTGTTCGTAGAACCAATGATTGCGCATGAGCAATTCGTTCTTCGGCGGAAGCGCCGTTTCAGACGCGGCCGCATTGAACCACGGAGGAGTGGAGAAGGCTGAACAGTCTGCGGGAGTCGCGACATGCTTTGCGCCGCAAGCAACCTGCCGCAGCCGGGCCAGCCTGATCGCAGAGTTTCTTAACCCGAGATGGGCGCGGATGAGCAAGATTTCGCCTACTGCTGTTTCCTGCAATTCGGGCGGCAGGTCCTCACCCAGTGCTTCAAGTGCCCGACCGATCCTGTAGGACCAGCGCTCGGCGTCTATCGCCAGCGCCCAATTGTCGTCGAGTTCGGCGCCTACACTCATGGGCGGGCGCGCTGCGAAGGCAACATAATCGGGAGGTGGCCAGGTCTCCGGCTCGGCCTTGGCGCTGGTTTTCGTGCCGGATGGCGGGGAGCACGCTCCCAGAGCAATCAGACATGCAACAAGGACTGAAAATGCTTTCATTGCAACTACCTCAGGATAACAATCCAGGCACCGGTGAATGCGCATCGAGATTTTTCTTCAGGCGCCAAGATGGGACGCGACGGCCACGTAGGCCGGCATGGAAACCTGATCGAGCGGCCCGTTTGCGTTTGCTGCCGTCGGATGCGATGCAAAGCGCGCGATGACGAGATCCGCCGCCGGTGCGATCCAGGCGACCTGGCCATGAATGCCGCGTGCCGAATAGGCACCAAGGTTGTTGTGCGAGATCCACCATTGATGACGATAGCTCCACCCGGGCAAGGTCTGGAGACCCGCCTTCGCGAAGTGCTCGCGATCCGCTCCCCTGGTGATGTCAGCGACCACGGCCTCGGGCACGATCTGTTGTCCATTGCAGGCTCCGCCAAGCCGCATCATTTCGGCAAATCGAGCGAGATCGCGCAGGGTCAGGCTCAAGCCGCCACCGCTGACCGGCATTCCAACGCGGTCGACCAGGATGTAGGCGTTTTCTTCTGCACCCAACTTCTGCCATAAGCGCTGCGAGATGAGCTCGGCTAGGTGCGTTCCGGCGGCGCGCTGCACGATCCAGCCAAGGACTTCGGTGTTACAGGTCTTGTAAGCGAAGGCTTCGCCGTGCTGGCCTTCTTTCTTCAGTGTACGGAGGAAATCGAAGATGCTGTCGGGTCCTGCGTAACCTTTGGGTGCAACCTTGGCGGCAGCGGCAACCGCGTAGGCCCAGATCTCGGCATGCGGATCGGTGTAGACTTCCGAGTACTTGACGCCCACCGTCATGTCCATGACCTGGTGAACGGTGGCGTCGGCGTAGGCGGTGCCCTTCATCTCGGGAAGGTAATGGGTGACAAATCTTGCGGGATCGATCTGTCCTTCGTGCTGCAGCATCGCGGCGAGAAGCCCTGTGAAAGACTTTGTCACTGACATTGCGACATGAGGGATGTGCGCCTCAAGCGCGCCGAAGTATTTCTCGTAGATGAGCTTGCCCTTGTGCAGGATCACAATGCCGTCGGTATAGTTCTCTGCAAGGGACTGCTCCCACGTCATGGATCTGCCGTCCAGCGTGGTGAACGGTATGCGGTCGATGCTGCTGTCGGGGCTACGCGGAAATTCGCTGGGCGGCCTGCTGCCGCGCCAGACGTTGGCGGTCGCTGCAATCTCGCGCTGGTGGCTGAAGGACCAGCGCGTGTTGGGAAACATCCAGCTTGAGTCGTTGTCGAAGCGAACCGTCCTGTCGGGTGACGGCGGAAAACCCTGCATCAGCCTCAGGGTCTTGGGGTCAGTCGATGCTGCATCCGGCATTTTTGTCATTCAGCTCACCCGCACCATGCGCTTGCCGAAATTGTCGCCGGCGAGCAGACCGATGAGAGCCCTGGGTGTGTTTTCGATCCCATCAAGAATGTCTTCAGGCACCTTGACCTGACCAGCCTTCACCCAGGACTGCAAATCTGCCAGCGCCTTGTCGCGTTCAGCCACGTAATCCATCACGATGAAGCCCTGCATGGTGAGACGCTTGGTGACAATCAAGCCCGGGATGCCACGCGGGCCGTGGGCGGGTGCCGCCCCGTCATACTGTGAGACGGCTCCGCAACAGGAAATCCGGCCGTGCAGGTTCATGCGGAAGAGGCAGGCTTCCAGGATGTCGCCGCCGACATTGTCGAAATAAACGTCGATACCCTTTGGTGCTGCGCGCTTCAGGCCGCCGGCAACTGCTTCGGCCTTGTAGTCAATCACATCATCGAAGCCGAGTTCGCTTTTCAGCCAGTTGCATTTCTTTTCGCCGCCAGCGATGCCGACGACGCGGCATCCCTTCAGCTTAGCTATCTGGCCGACAAAGACGCCGACGGAACCTGCAGCCGCGGAAACGATTACTGTTTCCCCCACCTTTGGCTTGCCCACGTTGAGCAGGCCGAAATAGGCGGTCAGGCCTGCAACGCCGTAGACGCTCAACAGATGGGACAGCGGTGTTATTTGGGGCAGCTTTTGAGCAGTCTTTGCCGACACGCTTGCATATTCCTGCCAGCCCGTGTCGGCGAAAACGAGATCGCCCCTCGTGAATGCGGGAGATCTGGACTCAAGCACTTCGGCAACAGCTCCGCCTGCCATGACCTGGCCTGCTTCGATCGCAGCGCGGTAGGTGGCGCCCTGCATCCAGGCGCGGTTGGCTGCATCGAGCGAGATCAGCCTGACCTTCAGCAGAAGTTCGCCGTCCTTTGGTGATGGCATGGGACCGTCGGCGAGACGGAAATGCTCTGCTCCAAGTTTTGCCTTGGGAAGTTCGACGATGTGAATCTGGCGGTTGGTGCTGGACATGATCAGTTTCCAAAAGCTGCGCGAAGCGCCTTGGCCGCATCTGCGATTGCAGCCCTGGAGGTCGGCACCACTGCCGACATGTTGAAGAACCCGTGCACCATCCCGGGATAGTCCACATGGACTGCCGCCACCCCGCCCCGGTTCAGCTTGTCGGCGTATGCCTTGCCTTCGTCTCGCAGCGGATCGAACCCTGCCGTCACTACATAGGCACGCGGCAGTCCCGACACGTCCTGAGCCGCCATGGGTGAAAGGCGCCAGTCGTCAGCGTCTTGACCGCGCGCATACTGGTCAAAGAACCAGTGCATGGCCTTCTTTTCCAGGAAATATCCCTCGGCGAATGACTCCATGGACCCGGTCGACGCCTTCCACTGTGTCACCGGATAGATCAGCAACTGGTAGATGATGCCGGGACCACCCTTCTGCTTGGCCATCAGGCAGACCACCGCCGCGAGGTTGCCGCCTGCCGAGTCTCCCGCGACAGCGATGCGGTTTGCGTCTACGCCAAGTTCGGACGCGTTATCCTCGACCCATTTGACGGCGGCGTAGCAGTCTTCGGCAGCGGCAGGGAACTTGTGTTCCGGGGCCAGCCGGTAGTCGACCGAGATCACGCGGGCGCCGCATTCGTTTGCAAGGGTTCTGCACAATGCGTCGTGAGTATCGAGGTCACCGATCACCCAGCCTCCACCATGGAAGTAGATCAGTGCGGGCAAGGCAGCTGCACCTTCGGCGACCGGCGTGTAGACACGCAGCCTGGTGTTGCCTGCGGGCCCCGGCATTGTGATGTTGTCGATCTTGCCAATGGCAACAGCCGGAGGTTCAAGTGCCGAGGCCATCATGCGGTACATTTCACGACCCTGGGCTGGCGGCACTTCCCAAAGCTTGGGCATGGGGTTCTCGGCCATCTGGTCGATGAGACCTTTGACAAATGCATCGAGCGCCATTGGGGGAATTTCCTCTCAAGTCTGTTTGATCAAGACTGTTTGGCGGTCATCAAACAGACGCGCGTGTGCGTGTGCAAGAGTTTCCGATTCAACCCGGATGTTCCTCAACAACTACGGCGTGATGGTGCCCTTGCCGTTCTCGCGACTGTTAACGTTTGGCAGTGCAGCATTCGGTATTGACGCGCGAGACGTGTGCGGACTATCGAGGATGCAGTCTTTTCGAAGGATGCCCGATGTCCGAGCTTGTCGCCTATCACCTCCCCGGCGCCTGGGACCTTCCGTCCGTGAGCCCGTTCTGCCTCAAACTTGATGGGTATCTGAGGCTTACCGGCATCCCGCACAAGGACGTCACCACGCCCACGCCCTTCGGCGGCCCGAAAGGCAAGGCGCCCTGGATCGAGCACAAGGGGCGCAAGGTTGGCGACTCCGGATTTATCATCGACTACCTCAGGGCCGAATTCAGCGTTGATCCGGAGTCGGCGCTGTCGCCTTCCGAGAAGGGCGTCGCCGTCGCCATGCGCCGCCTGATGGAGGAGAACCTCTACTGGACCATGGTGCATGACCGCTGGATGGACGATCGCAACTGGGCAGTGTTCAAAAATGTCGTGCTCGGCGGGCTTTCGGCCCCGATGCGCACCTTCATCGGCCCACTTGCACGCCGTAATGTGCGTGCGCAACTGAAGGGGCACGGCATGGGCATGCATCCTGCTGCTGACATTCATGCGATCGGCTGTCGCGATCTCGGTGCGCTGTCGGACTTCCTGGGAAACAAGCCCTATTTCATGGGCGAGGCACCGACAGAACTTGATGCCGTCGCCTATGGTTTTCTGGCAAACATTTTGCTGCCGCCGCCGATTGTGTCGCCGATCAAGGACTACGGCCGTTCGAAGGCGAACCTCATGAACTTCCTCGAGCGATTCCGCAAACGGTTCTATGGGTGAGCACATTTTTGCACCCACTCCGGCACCGTCGGTAGTGCCTCGATCACACAGAACAGATCGATCCACTCCGGGTTGTTGCGCTCGATCAGGGCCAGCTTCCATTTCCTCCGCCACCGGCTGATCAAGTCACGCCGGCGCATCGCAAGCTGGACGTGGCTGTGCTGTTCGTACCAGACCAGGGCGGTCACTTCATGTTTGCGCGTGAAGTGCGAGGCCATGCCATCACGGTGCAGTGAAACGTGACGAAACAGGTCGCTGGTGGCGCCCGTGTAGAGCGTGCCATTGCGCTTGCTTGCCAGCATGTAGGTCCAGCCGCCGAATTGATGCATGTTCATTGCCTCCGTGCGCCATGAAAAGCACGGGGCGTGTGACCGGATTGGGGCAGTGGCGACAGGCTGTTACAAAGTTTGGGAAATTGATTCCTCACGCCTTGTGCGGGTCATCCTGCTCGCTGTGCGGCACGCAGTGCTGCGTTGCGAGCGGGAGCCATTCGGGGTGATGAATATCCGGAGAGGCCTCACCTCGTACGGGTCACGGAACGCACAGCAGCGCATTGCGCTGCAATGCGTTCGGGATGACTCCTTTTCTTAAGCCACGATAACGTCGGCTGGCGGGGTTTTTGAGTAAAGTGCCTCGACGAGTTTGGCTCGGCGGTCCAGCGTGGCGCGCTGGTTGACGTAGCCCTTGTCCGTGATTTCGTGTCCGTCGATCGAAGGTGGCTCGGACATCAGCATGATGCGCGCGACCTTGCCTGACGATCCGCCGGCGTTCTTGTTGTGCCTGGCAAGCCGTTCGCGCACGAAGCCTTCGATCGCGGGTGAACGCAGGATCTCGTCGGGCGTTGACAGGTTGCCATCGGCGCAGATCTCGCGCGCAGCCGTCATGTTTGGCCAGGCGAGGATGGCAATGTATTCCTTGTCGAGGCCTGCCACCACGCAGTCCTGCACCAGGGGCGATATGGCCGAGATGACATCGGCGCGCAGCGTGCCGACCGACACCCAAGTCCCTGACGACAGCTTGAAATCTTCGGTGACGCGTCCGTCGAAGACCAGTCCCTTGGCCGGTTCATACGGGTCGACAAACTTTGCGGCGTCGCCCAGCTTGTAGAAGCCTTCCTCATCGAATGCGGCTTCGGTCAAGTCTGGACGATTGAGGTAACCTGGAGTGACAGTCGGCCCCTTAACACGGACTTCCAGTTTCTGGCCGTTTGGCACGAGCTTCAGCGTTACACCTGGCAACGGCAAGCCGATCAGGCCCACGCGCTCGGTGATCCAGTGCACGACCGTGATTCCTTGCGTTTCGGTTGCACCGTACATCGTGGTCAGCGCAATGCGATTGCCGGTCGCCTTGATCGCGAGCGCCTGCATGCGCTCGTACAGATCATCGGACAGGGTCGCGCCGCCATAGCCCATGTAGCGCAGCTTCGAGAAGAACTTGTCGCGCAGCGCGTCATCACGCTCCATCGCTTCCGCCAGCATCGAAAAGGCGATGGGCGCCGAGCCGAACACGAGTGGGGCGATCTCACGCAGGTTGCGGATTGTCTCGTCAAACATGCCGGGCACCGGCTTGCCATTGTCGAGATAGATCGTGCCACCACTGTTCAGGCTGGCGTTGAAGCCGATGTTGCCTGCCGAGATGTGGTTCCAGGGCATCCATTCGAGGCTCTGTGGAATCTCCTCCGGGTCGGGCGGCTCGGCGCGCAGGGATTCCTGCCCGGCCACGACCGCGCACATCATGCCGTGCGTCTGGATCACTCCCTTTGGCATTCCGGTTGAACCGGATGTGAACAGGTATTTGGCAACTGTTGAGTGATCGATCGCGTCCATCGACGCGCGGACAGCCGGTCCGGCATTCGTCTGGAGCAGGTTTTCGTAGGATGTCGAGGGAAGATCGGGCGCCGGTGCGACTGTCACGACCTCAATGCCTGACAGGTCCAGCGCCCTGATTGCCTTGGCATACACAGGTCCGTTGTCGACAAACACCATCTTCGGCTTTGTCAGGGCGGCCACGTGACGAAGCTTGCCGTGGTCCTGGCTGAAGAGCGAATAGGCGACAGACACCGGTGCTGCGGGTACGCGTGCCTTCAGCGCACCCAGCATCATCACGGCGTGCTCGATCGAGTTGCCGGACAGAATCAGGAGCGGCGTATCGGGACCCATCTTGCGGTCGAGCAGCGCCTGAGCGACCGCGCTCGCGCGCTGGTTGACCTCGCCATACGTGATGAAGCGCCAGGGGCCTGCCTGCGTTCGCTGGGCCAGGAAGTTGCGGGTGGGATGCTCCTGCGCCCGCTGCTCGAGCAGATGTGCGACCGACTTGTGCATCGGCGCCAGCTCGTAGAGCGAGCGGATGATATATGACCCGTCGGCCCGGCGCTGCGAGTAGATCTTGGGTGGCAGCTGAGGGAGCGGCTTGAAGGGTGGCAGGTTCTTTGCCGGTGCATTCATGGCGGGTTCCTTCCAAAGGCTTTAATGGCCAATGTCTTTAATGGCTTGGTCGGGACATATTGCACGAGGCGAGTGAGCTTGTCGCGCCTTCCGGAATCCGGCTGTCTGCCGCAACGTAAGCTTTGGCAGGCACGACCAACCTGATTGTCCAAAAACATTTGAGCCGTCATGCAACTCGCAAAGCGTCACTTCGTGCCGCATTGCAAGCAGCAAGATGACACGAGAGGAGCAAGCGCTCAGGCGCAAGTTCTCACTCTTTGAGCCCCAAATAAATATTTGAGTTGCCGTGCCTGTGCGGTGCCTCTAGAGAGCACCCACAGTTTGCTTCGCATCAAATACGAGGAACCAGGCAATGGTCGGCGTCGACGAAATCTATAGAGAGGAATTTCGAGCCCGCGTGATGGCCGGACGGCCTCGCAGTGTCCTTGAAGTTGGCGCGGGCAGAGGCACCTTCCTGCGCTCGGTGAAGACCGACATCAACAGGCTCGTCGGGCTTGATCCCGACGCCGAGACCGTCGAGATCCTGCAGGCCGAGGGTTTCGAAGCCGTGATCGGATCGGCTGAGAGACTGCCATTCCATGACCACGAGTTTGATGTGGTTGCATTTTCGTTTTCGCCTCATCACTGCAGTGACTGGGGTCTGGCGCTGAAGGAAGCGATGCGCGTGGCGCGACACTCGATTGAAATTCTCGATGTGTGGTTTGACGACGGCGTGCCGGACCAGCGCGTTGCGCGCGACTTCGACCGCTGGTGCAAGGAGATCGACCGGCGCGGCGGCATGGTTCACAACGACACCATGCCTGCAGGTGCGCTGCTGGCGCCGCTGACGGCTGTTGAAGGCCTGACCTATGACTATGTCTGCCGGCGCGTGAGTGCTTCGTGGGCATTTGAGGATGTCGAGGCGAAGGGGCGCGAGTATCTGCTGAAAGCGGGTAATGATCCCGCGCTGGCCAAAGGGATCGAGCAGATCATTGCCGACGCGAAACGGTATGGCATCAGCGAGGAAGGCTGCGTGCAGATGACGATCGAGCTCGGGCGGTAGGGGAAGAAATCCCACGCGAAGACGCGAGGAAAAGAATTCACGCTAAAACGCTAAAAGAATTGAAACGCACAAATCGAATTTCAGATTGCCGACTCCGAGCAAGCCAAAATCTCCAACAAAAGATTCGTCATGGCCGTTTGCTACCTGCGGCGCGCGAGGGCGAGGAGTTGCTCGGGGACATTGAAGGCGGCAGCTGGTCTGGCGCTCACGCGGGTGTACCAGGACTTGAGGTTCGTCCAGTCGTTGTCGATATCAACGCCGATGAAGCGGCCGAAGTCGAAGGTGGTCTGCATGGTGATGTCGGCTATGGTGTAGCGGTCGGCGGCGATGAACTCGCGCTTGCCGAGTTCTTCATCAAAGATTCGGCATGCGCCAGCGAAGACCTTGCGGTTGGCCTCGCCGAACTCGGTGAACTGCTTGCCGAAGCCCTGCGCTGCGACGGCTGCCGTGAACGGGTGGGTGTGCACCCAGACCTGGCCCAGCGGCATCATCAGTCGGAACTCGGCCCGACGCAGCCACATGTCGATGTGGGCGCGCTCGCGTGCCGTTGCGCCGAACATGTTGGGTTCGGGGTGAAGCTCCTCGAGGTAGCGACAGATCGAAATGCTCTCGGAGATGAAGGTGCCATCGTCGAGCTCGAGCGTGGGCAGCTGGCCCAGCGGGTTGCGCGCGACGTGCTCGGGTGCCTTGTGCGCGCGCTTCGTGATCGGCGTGGGCACGAGCTCGATGTTGGAGATGCGCTTCTCGTTCAGGAAGAGGCGCACACGGCGCGGGTTCGGTGCGGGATCGGTGTCGTCGTAGAGTTTCATTGTGATCTTTCCTGGGAGCGCGGGCTTCCAGCCCGCTTTCAAACGTTTAAAAAAAGGGCGGGCTAGAAGCCCGCGCTCCCAGGTTAGTTCACACGCCTGGCGCGGCCGGCCCAGTAGGGTTCGCGCAGCTCGCGGCGGAGGACCTTGCCGGACGGGTTGCGCGGCAGGGCCTCGATGAAGTCGACGGACTTCGGCAGCTTGTAGCCTGCGATGCGGGTGCGGGTGTAGGCGATGATGTCTTCCTGCGAGGCGGCCTGCCCCGGCTTGAGCACGACGATGGCCTTCACAGCCTCGCCCCACTTGTCATCCGGCACGCCGATCACGGCGACGTCAGCAACGGCGGCGTGACCGAAGACGGCGTTCTCGACTTCGGCGGGATAGATGTTCTCGCCGCCCGAGACGATCATGTCCTTCACACGGTCGTGGATGAAGAGGAAGCCTTCCTTGTCGAAGTAGCCGGCGTCGCCGGTGTAGAACCAGCCGTCCCTGATCGACTTTGCGGTCGCTTCGGGCTTGTTCCAGTAGCCCTTCATGAGGACGGCGCCCTTCATCACGATCTCGCCGACATCGCCCTGCTTGACCTCGTGGCCTTCCTCGTTGACGACCCTGATCGTGATGCCGGGATAGGCCTTGCCGCAGGAACGCAGCAGTGGGCCCTTATGATCTTCCGGCTGAAGGGCGGTGCCAGCGCCCACAGTCTCCGTCAGGCCGTAGAGCTGGTAGAAGCCGCAACCCTTGAAGATCGACTGGGCGATCTTGAGCAGTTCCTCCGTGATGGGGGAAGCGCCATAGAACATGCGCTGCACGCTCGAGATATCGGTCGTCTTGATGCGCGGGTGCTGGACCACCATCAGGATGACTGCAGGCACGAGGAACATGTTCTTCGTCTTGAACTTCTCGACCATGTCGAAGACGGCATCAGGCGTTACGGTCTTGATGACGACGCCAAAGCTTCCCTGTGCCAGCGTGGTCAGGCCCATGTTGACGCCCGCGACGTGGAAATTCGGCATGGCGACGAGGTTCGCATCACCGACACCAAAGTCGGCCCACTGAGCGTCCTGGCTTGCCTTGAAGAAGGCCATGTAGTTGCCGTTGGTGAGCTGCACGCCCTTGGGGTTTCCCGTCGTGCCAGAGGTGTAGAGCTGGATCGCGTCGTCATCGGCCTTGATGGGCAGGTTGGGATCCTTTTCGCTCTGCCGGTCGCGCCACTCGGCAAAGGCTGGCCACGAGGCGTGGCCGCCGTCGACGGCGATGATGTGTTTGAGCTTCGGGCAGTCCTTGCGGATGCCTTCGATCAGGCCTGCAAACTCGGGACCCACGAACATGACTTCGCAGCCGGCATCATTGAGCACGTAGACGATTTCAGGGCCGGCCAGGCGCCAGTTCACGCCGACGAGGACGGTGTTGGCCTTGCAGCCGCCCAGCAGGACCTCGAAGTAGCGGTCGGAGTTCATGCCCATGTAGCCGATGCGTGCGCCTGGTTTCTGTCCAAGCGCGATCAGGCCGTTGGCAACCTGGCTTGTGTGCCTGTCAAAGGCCGCAAACGTGGTCTCGCGCCCCTCGTACCAGAAGGCCATCGAGTTGCCGCGCTTCTTCGCCTGCTGGCGCGAGATGTCGGCAAGCGAAGTCAGGCCGTTGAAGTCGTACATGCGGTAGTCCTCCCATGGGTATTTTCGTTTTGCCGCAATCTAGCGCGAGATTTGATTGCCGCAAGGGAAACCGGAGAAAACACTTTGCGGATTGACCGGGATGACTAGAGTGGTCGGGGAAACAATGGAGAATCTGCCCATGGCCCGCGTTCCCTACCCCGACCCGAAGTCCCTGAGCGCCGATACGCAAGCCGTGCTGGCCAAGATGCCACCGCTGAACATCTTCCGCATGATGGCGGGCGGCGAAGGCCTGCTGCAGGCCTTTACACGGATGGGAAACCATCTGCTGTTCAAGTCGAAGCTGAACCCGATCCTGCGCGAGATCGCGATCATCCGCGCGGGCGTGCTGTCGAAGGCGAAGTATGAGGTCTACCAACACGAACGCATCGGACGGGACCTGGGCATGAGTGATGCGCTCATCAAGGCGATCCATGCGGGTCCTGATGATCCGTCCTTCAACGAATTGCAGCGCCATGTGATGCGATATACCGACGACGTCGTGAAGAACGTGCGTGCGAGCGATGACACCTACAAGCCGCTAGCGGCCCACCTGTCGCTGCAGGAGATGCAGGAGGTGACCGTCACCGTCGGTTACTACATGATGGTGAGCAGGTTCCTCGAGACGTTTGACGTCGATATCGAAGCGCCGGGCGGCAAAGGCGTCACCTTCCCTGATTCACAAAAGGCGAAGTGATGAGCGAGGAAACAGTCTTGCCCCTCGCGCCGGAATCCGAAGGCCGCGCACCAGGGCGCGGAAGAATGAAGGGTCGGCGCATCCTTGTTGTCGGCGGCGGTCAGGACACGCGGGGACTTGCTGATCCTCCGGTCGGGAACGGGCGGGCAATTTGCGTGCTGTGTTCACGCGAAGGTGCGCAGGTCACCGTTGCGGACCGCATCGCGGATAGCGCCGAGGAGACTGTGGCTGCCTGCGAACAAGGACGTGCCTTTGCGCTGAAGGCCAACGTCGCGCAACCCGACGACATCATCCGCATGGTGAGTGATGCCCACGCAAAATTGAGCGGACTTGATGGCCTCGTCTATAATGTAGGGATCGGCGTCGGGTCACTCTGGCTTTCTGGAGCGACGGCCGAGGACTGGGACCGCGTCTTTGCCGTCAACCTGCGCGGCGCGATGCTGACGCTGAAGGCTGCGTTGCCCCTGATGGATGTGGGGTCATCGATCGTGCTGATCTCGTCCATTGCCTCGATCAAGCCGGGCAGTCGCCTGCCTGCGTATGACGCCTCGAAGGCAGCCCTTGGCGGGCTGATGCGCCATGCAGGTATTGAGGGCGAGCGGAAAGGTATCAGGGTCAATATCATTGCGCCGGGACTGATGGATACATCGATTGGTCGTGCTGCAACGCAGGGACGACCGGGGCGTGCCAAGACGCCAGTGCCGCTTGGCCGGCAAGGGACAGGTTGGGAGACCGCCTATGCGACGCTCTTCCTTCTGAGCCACGAAGCGGCATACATTACCGGACAGACACTCGCGGTCGATGGCGGCATGACGGGTTTGAGATAAGGGAGCGCGTCGCGTGGACAATTCGGAGACTTGGGTCAAGGGCTCGAAGGCGCTTCTGCCTGAAACGGTTACGCTTCGCCGCCGCATTCATGAGCATCCCGAACTGGGATTGCATCTGCCCATGACCGTTGCGGCTGTCCGCGATGCGCTCAAGGGCCTTGATGTGAAGATCGAGGAAGGTCCGTCCTCGTCGGGCATGATTGTAACGCTTGATGGTCCGACGCAGGGCCGTACCGTACTGCTGCGCGGCGACATGGATGCGCTGCCGATGCCGGAAGACACGGACGTGCCCTTCAAGTCGAAGGAGGCAGGCCGCATGCATGCCTGTGGTCACGATGCGCACACGGCGATGCTGGCAGGCGCCGTCAAGCTCCTGCACAAGAACCGCGGCAAGCTTGCGGGGACGGTGAAGTTCATGTTCCAGCCCGGCGAGGAAGGACACTTTGGCGCCCTGCGGATGATCGAGGACGGCCTGATTGACCGCCACCCAAAGCCGGACGGCGCCTTTGCGTTACACATCACGCCCAATGTGCCATCGGGCGTGTTCACGTCGCGCGAGGGCGCTTTCATGGCGTCGGCCGATGTCGTGAACATCCGTGTCGTTGGCAAGGGCGGGCACGCCTCGATGCCACACATGGCGCTCGACCCGATGCCGATCGCCTGCGAGATCGTGATGGCGCTGCAATCGTTCGTCACGCGGCGTATCAATGCCTTTGATCCCGTGATCCTGACCATTGCGCGCATCACAGGCGGCACGACCAACAACGTTATTCCGGAAGCGGTGGAACTTGAAGGCACGCTGCGCTCGGTCTCCGAGGGTTCGCGCAAGTCGGCGAAGGCGGGCATTGCGCAGGTGGCGCAGAAGATTGCCGAGGCGCATGGCGCGAAGGCCATTGTTGACCTGCGTGAGGGCTATCCTGTCACCGTCAATGACGGACGGATGGTGAACCTTGCGAAGGAAGTCTCGATGTCGATGTTCGGCGAGCGTGGCTATGTTGCCTCGCCCGCACCTGTCATGGGGGCGGAGGACTGGTCTTACGTGCTGAACAAGATCCCTGGCTGCATGGTGTTCCTGGGTGTGGCACCGGAAGGCTGCGATCACCATCACGCCGCGCCCTGCCATTCAAACAGGATGATGCTGGACGAGGACGCGATGGCGAACGGCATCGCCATGTATGCCGCGGTGGCGGAGCGGTTCCTGGATCAGGGGTTGCCGGCGAAGTGAACTGATAACATTTCACACGAAGGTACGAAGAAGCGAGTTGCGACCTGAAGCAAACCCAGCGAAAGCACTTGCGTCATTCGTATCTTCGTATCTTCGTGTGAAAACCTTCTTGCAAGCAGGAACTGTTCAATGTCACTTGCCAAAGCTGGATTTGGTTACAAGCGCGGGCTCGCGGAGCTGGGCAATGGCATGTATGCCTGGATGCAGCCGGATGGCTCGTGGGGCTGGTCGAACGCGGGGCTGATCACCGATGGCGACCAGTCGCTGCTGGTCGACACGCTGTTCGACCTGAGCCTGACGCGCGACATGCTCAAGGGCATGAAGGATGCAGCGCCGAAGGCTACTGCCAGGATCGGTACGCTCGTCAACACGCATCACAATGGCGACCACTGCTATGGCAACGAATTGGTGCACGGCGCCGAGATCGTGGCCTCGGTTCATGCAGCCGAGGAGATGAAGCGCGAGCAGCCTGCGTTGCTGGCGGGGTTCCTCAAGGCCGCGCCGAACCTCGGCCTCACGGGTGAATATCTGAAGCACTGCTTTGGCGCGTTCAATTTTGACGGCATCACGCCAACGCCGCCTACGACCACTTTCACCGGCAAGCTGCAGCGCAAGATTGGCAACAAGGTGGTTGACCTGATCGAGGTTGGGCCTGCGCATACCGGTGGTGACGTGATGGTGCATGTGCCAGGGGACCGGACCGTGTTCACAGGCGACATATTGTTCATCGAAGGTACCCCAATCATGTGGGCGGGGCCCATCGGCAACTGGATCGCCGCGTGCGACAGCATCCTTGCACTGAACTGCGAGACGATTGTTCCGGGACACGGGCCCATCACCGACAAGCGCGGCGTGAAGGCGGTGCAATCGTACCTGACCTATATCCGCGACGAGGCACGCAAGCGCTATGATGCGGGCTTGAACGCGCGTGATGCGGCGCATGACATTGCGCTTGGCGACTATGACTCGTGGGGCGATGCCGAGCGCATCGCCGTCAACGTGTCGACGCTCTATCGCGAGTTTGCGCATGATCACTCCGCGCCGGATGCGGCGGCGCTGTTTGGCGTGATGGGCGAGATCTGGAAGAAGCGGCGCGGCTAGAGTGCTTTCACATACTGGATGAAGCCTGCGTTTTTTGCGACGTGCTCGTAGAGCCTGCGCGCGACGGTGTTGCTTTCGTGGGTCAGCCAGTGAACGCGCGTGCCGCCAACCGACTTCATGACGTGATAGACATGCTCGATCATTGCGCGGCCCATTCCTGCGCCGCGCAACGTTTCATCGACGTAGAGGTCCTGCAGGTAGCAGGAAGGTTCGTCGACCCAGGCCGAGCGATGCAGCACGATGTGCACCAGTCCCCTGGGGGCGCCATCGTGCTCGGCGAGGAATGCGAACATCGGTTCGGTCGGATCCAGAAAGCGTTCGAAAGTCAGATCGTACTGCGCACCGAAGAGCACCGTGCGGTAGAACTCGAGATACGCCGTCCAGAGGCGGTCCCATTCCGGGCGGTCGTTGCGGCACAACGGGCGCACGAGCACCTTTCCATAGGTCTTCTCGACGTCAAATGCCCTAGCGTCAACGCCATATGTCGACTGCATGTGATAACTCCCGCTGGCAGCGCAATACAGTTGAGATATGGCACATTTTCGCCATCAGCAACTTGTGGTCCAACTCATGTCTGAACTGGTTCTGTACGAACATCCTTTGTCGCCTTACGCACAGAAGTGCAAGATCGCACTTTATGAAAAGGGCGTCGACTTCAAACTGAAGACCCCGACTGCAATCGGTTCGGGCCAGGTCGAGACGGATTTCCTGAAGGCCAGCCCAAGAGGTGAAGTGCCTGCGCTGGTCGATGGTTCCTTCTCCATCTTCGATTCCACGGTTATTCTTGAGTATATTGAGGACTGCCATCCGACGCCTGCCCTGTTACCCCGCGATCCGAAGCTGCGCGCCAAGGCCCGCATGATCGAGGACGCGATGGACACGCTGTACGAGCCCATCAACTGGGGTCTGGGTGAGTTGCGCTGGTTCAAACGGGCCGAAGGCGAGCGCGCGCGCGTCATCGAAGCACGTGCTGGCGCGCAAGCCCGGGACTTCTTCACATGGCTGGAGCGCCAGCTTGGCGATCAGCAATGGTTCTGTGGCGATACTTTTGGCTGGGCCGACCTGTCCGTCATTCCCTATATCAACGGGTCGAGTGGTCTTGGCGTCGGTCCCTCTGCGTCGTCGGTTCTTGGCAAGTGGCAGGCACGCGCCAACGCGCGCGCCTCTGTTTTGAAGACGGCAGCAGCCGCGGCCGAGTCGATCAAAGGCATGGCCATGGTTGGCGAGGCTGTGAAGCAGCGCCTGTTCAAGCGCGAGTACCGCGATCACCGGCTTGAATGGATGATCCGCTCGGGCGGGCTTGATGTCGTTCTCGAAGGCCTGAAAGCCGACACGATCCGCTTCTCTAACGAGTTCAAGTGAGCCCCATGTCCGAGATCATCTTCCATCATTATTGGTCATCGCCGTTCTCAGAGAAGATCCGCGTGATCTTCGGCATGAAGAACATCACGTGGCGGTCTGTTGAAATTCCCAACATGATGCCGAAGCCGGATTTGATGCCGCTGACAGGCGGCTATCGCAAGACGCCCGTGATGCAGATCGGTGCGGACGTCTATTGCGATACGCAGATCATCATCCGCGAGCTTGAGAAGCGTTTTCCCGAGACCCCGATCGTAGTCCATGGGGGCCTTTCCTATGCGCTGGCATTCTGGTCCGATCGCCCGCTGTTTCAGGCGACCGTTCCGCTGATCTTCGGTGAACTGGGACCGATGATTCCAGAAGCCTTCGTGAAGGACCGTGAAAAGCTCTTTCCGGAGCGGCCCTTCAATCATGCGCAGATGAAGGCCGCAGCGCCAGTCTTTCGCGACCAGTGGCGCGCGCATGTCGCGATGATCAACGACTCTCTTTCGCCTGAATGCAGTTTTCTCGCGGGCGATAATCCCATCGTTGCCGATGCGCACTGCTACATGAACATCTGGTTCTTCAAGAATGCGCTGGCTCCCATGGCTGACGGATTGCTCAGGGAATTTCCCGCCGTTACCAACTGGTATGAACGCGTGAAAGCGATCGGGCACGGAACCTTCACGCCGATGGATGCGAAGGACGCGCTGGCTGTTGCGAAGAACTCCGCGCCGGTTGCATCAGGCGAGGCAGATCCGTTCGATCCAAATGGTCGCAAGCCTGGCGACCGCGTCAGCGTCATGGCCGATGATTACGGCCGCGACCCGGTTACCGGAGAGCTGGTCTTCTCGAACGCTCACGAAATCGCGATCAGGAGAAACACGCCCGAAACCGGTGACGTGGTGGTGCATTTTCCGCGCGCCGGCTTTATGGTCATTCCAGCCTGAGGGAACCAACAGATGAATTCGCCTGAATCAGTGCCAGTGATTGTCGAGACGACCAGCGGCAAAGTTGAAGGATCGCAGCGCGGCGCCGTGTGCGTGTTCAAGGGAATACCTTTTGCCACCGCACAGAGATGGCACGCGCCACAGCGTGTCTCGGCCTGGGCGGGTGTGCGCTCTGCGAAGCAGCAGGGACATATTGCACCGCAGAACCCGACGCAGCTGCAGGGCCTGCTCGGAACCTCCGGCGGCACCATTGGTGAAGACTGCCTGTCGCTCAACATCTGGTCGCCTGGCGTCGACAGCACGAAGCGACCTGTCATGGTATGGATCCATGGCGGTGCATTCACCACCGGTGCCGGAAGTCTTGGGCTCTATACCGGCAAGCACCTTGCGGAGAGTGGCAATACTGTCATCGTGACGATCAACTACCGACTCGGCAGTTTTGGCTTTCTGCGCCTTGCAGATATCAGCAGCGGACGTTCTGGCTCTTCGGGTTCGGAAGGGTTGCTTGACCAGATCTCCGCGCTCGAATGGGTTCGAGACAACATCGCATCGTTTGGGGGTGATTCCGGCAATGTGACGATTTTTGGTGAAAGTGCCGGCGCCATGTCTGTTGTTTCGCTGATGGCCAGTCCGAAGGCAAAGGGTTTGTTTCACAAGGCGATAAGCCAGAGTGGCGGCGGGCATATGACGCACACGCGCGAACACGCGAACCGCATTGCAGAGGTCTTTGTTCAGCACTCAGGCCTGTCTGTTCGCGAACTTGAAGCTGCCCCCATTGAAATCCTGCTGAAGGCGCAGCTTGATCTCATCAATGAGGTCGACAACATGCACGACCCGCACAAGCTTGGCACAATGCCGTTTCAGCCCGCGATCGATGGACAGGTATTGAACACAGTTCCGATTGATGCGGTCAGGTCTGGCTCTGCCAAGGGTGTCGCCCTGATTGCGGGTACAACATCCGAAGAATGGAAGCTGTGGACCGCGCTCGACAGCAAAATGCAGGCGATGGATGAGGGCAAGCTCGCGCGCTGGGCCGAGCGGATGTTTGGTGATGATGCCGGGGCGCTGCTTGACGCCAATGCAGGCGGCTCGCCCTACGAGCGCTACGTGTTCATGCAGACACAGCGCGCCTTCCGCGAGCCCACAGAAAGATTGCTGGCGGCGCAGGCAGGACACGCTGCCGTCTTTGACTATCGCTTTGACTGGAAATCTCCGGCTGTTGGCGGCGCATTCGGTGCATGTCACGCCATCGAGCTCGGTTTCGTCTTCGGTTCGCACAGCATCAAGGGTCCGGACAATTTCTTCGGCAAAGGTGAAGCGGCGGACGCCATCAACCGTGCCATGATGCGTGCGTGGACGAGCTTTGCCGCCGGTGGCGCACCAAAGCTGGACGGGGCGTCATGGCCGCAATGGCGAAATGATGAGTCCGACCTGGCGATTTTCGGAAGTCAGGCTGGACCAGCCGTGGTCCAGCACCTTGAGCGGCCATCGGCATGGGCCGCCATTTCAGATGCCAAGATAGGCGTCTAGTTCTCCAGCATGACCTTGCATTGGTGCACGGGCTTGCGCAGTGAGTCGAAAGCCTGGGGCAACTGATCCAGGCTTACGACATCGGTGATCATGTGCTGCACGTCGACACGATCCTTCGAGATCATGTCGATCACGAAATCGAAATCCGCGGGCCGATATCCCAGCACAAACTGAAGCGACAATTCCTTCACGATGCCCATCAGCGGCAGGATCATGTCCATCTGCTGGCAGACACCGGCGACGACGATCCTGCAATTGCGAGGCGCCATCATCATCACCTCGTTGATCATGCCCGGCGCACCGACGCATTCAAATATGATGTCTGGGCCGTGACCGGCGATCGTTTCGACCTGCGGGATCAGGGGCTTTGACGGATCGACGGCGTCGGTTGCGCCGAAGCGTGCTGCCATCTTCGCCCTGGTTTCCGCCCGGTCGCTGACGATGACGTGCCGGGCGCCCAGGAACTTTGCCCACAGCATCACCGACAGACCAACGGGACCAGCGCCGATGACAAGCACCGTTGCGCCACGCTGCATCTGCGCCTTGTCGACAGCGTGCAGGCCAACCGCGAGAGGTTCAACCATTGCGCCTTCCTGGAAACTCAGGTTGTCGGGCAAGCGATGGGCGCCGAGTGCACCAATCTTCACGAATTCCGCGTAGGCGCCGGGGCTTTGTCCGAGGCCAATGCTGACGCCGCGCTCGCACACGCTGAAGCCACTGCCACCTTCGCGGCAACCCGCGCACTCGCCGCAGCGAATGTAGGGAAACCCTGCGACCCGGTCGCCGGACTTCCACTTGCCCTTCAGGGCAGACCCGACCTCAACGACTTCGCCCGCAAACTCGTGGCCCATGACGGATCCGGACGGCAGCGGCTGAATGGACGTCGCCTCGGTCATGTGCAGGTCGGAACCGCAAATGCCGCAATTCTTTACTTTGAGGATGAGATCGGTTGGACCGCATTTCGGATTGTCAATTGTCTCGATCGCCAAGGGCTTTCCGACTTCCTTGAATACGGCTGCGCGCATGCTCATCACCCTGGTTGTCAATGTCTCGATGGGCTGACAGTATGTCAGGTATTCGACATTGCCAACGCTTCTCAGGGAACAATTTCATGGCCATAAAACTTCGTAACGGTACGTTTCTCGCGCCCTTCCATCCGCTGGACGAAGACCCGACTCTTTGCATCCATCGCGACCTGGAGCTGATGGAGCATCTGGACAAGCTTGGGTACGACGAGGCATGGATCGGAGAACACCATTCGGCGGGCTACGAAATCATCGCGTCGCCGGAACTCTTCATCGCCGCCGCGGCCGAGCGCACGAAGCGTATCCGTCTTGGCACCGGCGTCGTGTCGCTGCCGTATCACAACCCGCTCACGGTCGCGAACCGCATGATCCAGCTGGATCACCAGACGCGCGGACGCGTGATGTTCGGGGTTGGCCCAGGCCTGTTGCCGTCAGACGCTTTCCAGCTTGGCATAGATCCCAGCACGCAGCGCGACCGGATGGTGGAAGGGCTTGAAGTGATTCTCAAGCTTTTCAACGGTGAGCGCGTCACGAAGAAAACCGACTGGTTCAATCTTTCGAATGCGATCTGCCAGCTGCGCCCCTATTCATGGCCGCATCCGGAAATCTGTGTGGCCTCGAGCGTCACGCCTTCAGGCGGAAAACTTGCCGGCAAGCACGGCTTTGGCATGCTTTGCGTCGCGGCGACGCAGGCGGGTGGATATGACGCGCTGGGCATCAACTGGAAGATTGCAAATGAGATCGCCGCCGAGAATGGCCGCAAGATGGATCCGGAGAAATTGAGGTTGGTCGGCCCCGTGCACATTGCCGAAACCAAACAGCAAGCGTTCGAGAATGTGAAATATGGCTATTACAAGTGGGCCGACTATTTCTCGAAGATCAGTCCAGCCAGCGCCGCGCAAGACAAGAACGTCGATCCGCTTGAGCAGGGGATCAAAGACGGAGTGATTGTGATCGGCACACCAGATGATGCGATCGCCCAGATCAAGCGCTTGCAAGCCAAGCAGGGCGAGTTTGGTTGCTTCCTGCAGCTCGCGCACAACTGGGCGACGTTCGACAACACCAAGAAGTCCTTCGAGCTCTGGCAGCGCCACGTCACGCCGGTGATCAACCACGCGAATGTCAATCGCATCGACAGCTTCAATGATGCGGCCGCCCATTCCGAAAAGTATATCGGTGCAGCAGTTGGCGCGATCATGTCGACGCTGCAGAAACATGCAGTCGAGGAAGCTGCGAAGGGTCAGAAACCGGCAGCTGAGTAAAACTGTCGTCGAACACTGAAACCCATTTCGTCCATTTCACCTAACCGGCTCATGGTCTGCCTCTGCAGACCATGACGATTGGGGGGAGACCGGAGAGCGTTAACCGGACAGCCACGCAGCCACGCTCAAAACTCTTCGTACACCTTCGGATTGACGCGTTCCATCAGGCGGCCGGGAACGGGTGACTCGAAGCCGAACTGCGCATAGAGGCTGTGCGCGTCACGTGTGGCGAGTAACCAGCGGCGCAAGCCCTGCAGTTCGGGGTGGACCAGAATCTTCTGCATCAGGCGTTTTGACAGGCCCTGTCCGCGGTGGGCTTCGAGGACGAACACGTCTGCAAGGTAGGCGAATGTCGCGCGGTCGGTGATCACGCGCGCGAAGCCTACCTGGCCATCGGGCGCATGATGGATCGAAAAGCAAACTGAATTCTCTATTGCGCGTGCTACGATGGCGAACGGGATGCCTTTCGCCCAGTAGCTCTCTTCGCTGAGCCAGCGATGGACCTGTGCCACGTCGACACGGGCGCCGTCAGACGAAATCTCGTAGGCACCGCTTGCACTCATAGCCTGATTTCTCCTGCGTTGATGCGGGCCACGATGTCCTGCGTCAGCGGCACGTACTGGCTTGTGACTGGATCCAGGAAGTACATCGGGTCCTTGACGCTGGCCGGATCGTAGCTTTCCTTCACAAGTTCGACCTTGCGGTGCTTGAACGTGCCCGTCACTTCGATTTCACCCTGGAGACGGACGAAGATCGGTCGCGCATAGGCTGGAAGGTTCCTGTCGAGATGCGACTTGAACTCTGCAAGATTGAGGCTGGACTCCGTCACCAGCGACACCATCCCTGCGCGTCCATCTGTGCCGGGCACCTTGACGCCATAGACGTTTGCTTCCCTGACGCCCGGGAACACCGAGATGGCTTCGGCCACTTCGCTGGTGGCTACGTTTTCGCCTTTCCAGCGGAAAGTGTCGCCGATCCGGTCGACGAAATAGAAAT
Source organism: Micropepsaceae bacterium (assembly GCA_040080835.1). Lineage (GTDB taxonomy): Bacteria > Pseudomonadota > Alphaproteobacteria > Micropepsales > Micropepsaceae > SZUA-430. The sequence continues at coordinate 43,960 of JBEBHP010000015.1, forward strand.
AACCGTCGTTGTCGCGCTTCAGCAAGTCACCGGTTCGAAACCAGGCGTCACCCGGTTCGAACACATTGCGCAGGATCTTCTTTTCAGTATCGGTGCCTTTCGAATAGCCCTCGAAGCGGCCGCGTTCCTCATCGATCTTGCCGATCGCCTCACCCACTTCATCGTTTTTGCATTCCATGCAGAAGCCGCTGGTGTTGCGTACCGGCGTTTCGTGCTCGACATCAAATTGCACGAGCCTGGTCTGAATCAGGCCGCGCATATAGCCGGGAACGCGCCCGACTGCGCCGACCTTTCCATCGGCATTCACGAGCGCGACGTTGCCTTCCGTCGCGCCATAGAACTCTATCACCCATGGAATGGAAAATCGCTTCTGGAATGCAGGCCAGATCTCGGGCCGCAGTCCGTTACCCATCACCACGCGAAGCTTGTGCTTGCGCTCGAGTGGATGCGGTGGCGCGTTCAGCAGGTACCGGCAGAGCTCACCGATATACTGGAACTGCGTGGCCTCGTATTTCGCACAGTCATCCCAGAACTGGGTTGTCGAGAACTTGCGCTTCAGGATCATCGAACCGCCAACCGTCAGCACCGAACCGATTGCACACACGCCACCTGCCGAGTGGTACAGGGGCAGGACAACATACATGCGGTCGGCAGCTGTCGACTGCATGGCGATCGAGAACGAATGCATCATCGTCTGGATCCGCTGATGGCTCATGTTGGCGGCCTTGGGCAGTCCAGTCGTTCCGGACGTGTAGATGTAGAAGCACTTGTCGGATGCCGTCATGCCCTTGCGCACATCCGCCGGGAGCGGATCTGGTGATTGCTTTGCCAGCATCTGGTCCAGGTCGTTTGCGCCCTGCACCACGCCGCCTGTCGCCCAAACCGTGAGCTTTTCCTGCATGTCGTCTGTTGCTGAAGAGAAATTGTCGGCAAGCTCGGTGCCGAGCACGATATTCCTTGCGCCGCAAATCGCCAGGCTGTGCGCCAGCGCGCGCTCGCGCAGGTTGGTGTTGATGAGAGCGACGGTCACACCGATCTTGACCAGACCACCCCAGGCAAAGAGAAACTCGGGACGGTTCTCCATCAGCAGCGCGAGGGAGTCGCCGCGTCCGAGTCCAAGTGACTGTGCCCATCGTGCATAGCGGTTCGCGTTGGCGTCGTATTCCCGGTAGGTGTAGCTCTTGCCCTCGAACAGGATTGCCGTGCTGTCAGGCCTTGTTCTGGCCCAGTGCTCGATTATGTCGGCCACGGTGTGCGGGGAGTTGGGTTTGATCTTGCCGACCCGGCGGATGAGCCCGGCTACATTTCTGACCAAACGTACTTCGCGGAAAATTTTGCGGATCAAGCCTGCCAAGAAAATCTCTCTGTTGGTTTTGTCTGTTCGCTGATAAAGCGAATTAGGGGGACAACCGGCAGATGGTCAAGGCGGCAAACAGGCGGTCATGGGAAATCAAACCACCGAGATAGCCTGGGCACAGGCGGAGCAGCTTGACCTCAGCGGCCTGAAATGTCCGATGCCGGTGCTGATGACCGGCAGGGTGCTGCGGCGCATCAACCCCGGCGATGCCGTGGCAGTAACCGTCACGGATGCAATGGCGCCGCTGGATTTGCGGCACCTGTGCCAAAGAGACGGTCACGTTATTCTGGATGAGACCCAAAATGAAAACGGGGCCCGGCGGTTTCTGATCCGCAGCGGGCCCCGTCTGACAAGGACAGTTGTCTGACCGGGCGTTAGCCCAGCGAGAAGATCGAAAGCGCGAAAACGCTTGTGATCACGATGGCGGACAACTGGATTACGAATGTAAGAGCGGTCATTGGGTATTCCTTTTTCTTCTCAAGGTCTGGGGTCGGAAAGAGTTTCGGGTTTCTTCTCAAGGTCTGGGGTCGGAAAGAGTTTCGGGTTTCTTCTCAAGGTCTGGGGTCGGAAAGAGTTTCGGGTTTCTTCTCAAGGTCTGGGGTCGGAAAGGGTTTCGGGCGGAGCTGTCAAGCGTTGCCAAGGACGGGAGCTGCCACGGCGAGCATCGTGTAAACGGCAATCACAATTGCGGACCACTCGATCATCACGGTCATCATTCTCATGGAAGTCTCTCCTTCGGTTCGGGCTTGCCTTGGTCGGCGCTGGCCCGCTTTTCTTGCTGCGATAACTAGTATGTAGTTTGCAATACTAGGAAATCAACTGCACTGCTTGCATGATAGGTCTGCGGCCCACGCATGTCAGAATTCCGCCACAAAAATACCTAACGTTATCAATGCGTTAGCTAAACACTCGAATTATTCAGTTGTTAATCTTGTTCACGAGACCGCGACATTATATTTAATGACCAGTCAGTTATTAGTGAGCCCATGAATCAGATCCAGCGATCCCAACGATGGCAAAGACGCAAGGACGCTCGCCCGGCAGAGGTGCTGGACGCGGCGCTAGCAGAGTTTTTCGAGAAAGGATTTGAAGCCGCCCGCCTGGAAGATATCGCGACCAGGGCGGGGGTGAGCAAAGGCACGATCTACCTCTATTTCCACAGCAAGGAAGACGTGTTCGAAGCGCTGGTCAAAAGCATCCCCCAGCCCAATATCGAACTGCTGCAGCAAGCCGCCGAAGACGCCACCATCCCGCCCGACATCCAGCTCAGGCGCTTCCTGCAGATCATCGGAGGCTTCATCCGTGATGAACGGATGGCGAAGTTTCCCCGCCTGCTGATCGGTGAAGCCGGCCGATTTCCCCACCTGGCTGACATCTACCGCAGGGAGGTCATCTCGCGGGCTGCAGGTATCCTGACATCGGTCATCGAACGAGGCGTGGATGCGGGCCTGTTCCGTCCCGTGAACCCGGGGCTGGCAGCTTATGCCGCCGTGTCTCCGTTACTGTTCGTACCCATCTGGCGAACCACGTTTGAAAGAAGCCACGACGAGCAGCTTGATGCCGAGGCCTTCGTCAACCAGCACATCGATACGTTCCTGCGGGGCATCGCACCGGAGGCAAGGCCATGAAGAATATTGTCCTGGCAGTCCTTCTTGCCCTGCCCTTCCTTACAGGATGCGGTGCAGAGCGTGAGCGTGTCGCCAACGGCTATGTCGAGGGTGACTATGTTTTTGTGGCCGCGCCGGAGGGTGGCTGGCTGACAGAGCTTCTGGTGTCGCGCGGCAAGACGATCAAGGCTGGCGAACCACTGTTCACGCTTGATGCCGAGACACAGATTGCCCAGCGCGATCAGGCACTGGCAGGACTCGCCCAGGCAAAGGCGCAACTGGCCAATGTGCAGAAGGGACGCAGACCCGATGAAATCGCGGCGCTCGAGGCCGCGGTGGCGCAGGCACAAGCCAGCGCCAAGCTGGCGGAAGCGGAATATGTTCGCGCCCGCGACTTGAAGTCCCGCGAATTTGTCTCGCAAAGTTTCCTGGACGCGCGGCGCGCGCAACGCGACAGCGCCGTGCAGCAGCTGAAACAGGCGCAAGCCAATCTCTCACTTGCAGGCAAAGGCGCGCGCGATGACGAGATCGCGGCTGCGCGTGCTGGGGTCGCCGCCGCAAACGCCGCGCTGCAACGTGCGGAATATGCCCTCAGCCAGCGCAGAATTGTTTCCAGGGTGGATGGTCGCGTGCAGGATACGCTTCGGAGCGCCGGCGAATTTGTTCCGCCCGGAGGGGCAATCGTTCAGATTCTGCCTCCAAACAACGTCCATTTGCGCTTCTTTGTGCCGGAATCCCTGCGTGCCAAAATCAAGGTGGGTGCCATTGTCGGCGTCAGTTGTGACGGCTGCGGTGACAGCCTGAATGCGCGCATTGTTTTCCTGTCGACCACCGCCGAATACACGCCACCCGTCATCTACAGCATCGGCTCGCGTGAAAAGCTCGTCTGGATGGTAGAGGCTATTCCCGAGAAAGGGACCTATTTAAGTCCCGGGCAGCCGGTGGATGTGGTGCTGCCGTGAGCGATGCGCTCGTCATTGATGTCAGCGGGCTCAGCAAGAGCTTTGGCGGGCGGAAAGTGGTCGACAATTTCGCGATCCAGGTGCCGCGCGGTCAAGTCTGGGGCTTTCTCGGACCCAATGGCAGCGGCAAGACTACCACCATCCGGATGTTGTGCGGGCTGCTGGTTCCTGACAGCGGCACCGGCAAGTGCCTTGGATATGACATTCGCAGCGAAAGCGAGATGATCAAGCGGAACGTGGGCTACATGACCCAGAAGTTCTCATTCTATGAAGACCTTTCGATCCGCGAGAATCTGGATTTTGTGGCGCGGGTCTATGAGATGCCGGACCGGGTCGAGGCCGTTGCCCATGCCATCGACCGCCTGGGGCTGACGAAACGCCAGACCCAGCTCGCCGGACAACTGTCCGGGGGCTGGAAACAGCGGCTGGCGCTTGCCGCCTGCATCCTGCACAAACCAAAACTGTTGCTGCTGGACGAGCCAACGGCTGGGGTGGACCCACAGGCGCGACGCGAATTCTGGGACGAGATTCACGAACTGGCTGGCCAGGGCCTGACCGTTCTGGTGTCCACGCATTACATGGACGAAGCAGAACGCTGCGACCGCATCGTCTATCTGGCTTATGGGACCGTGCTTGCGCGCGGAACCGTGAACGAAGTTATTGCAAACTCGAACCTGTATACCTGGATCGTCACTGGTGAAGACGTGCGCGCGCTTGGCCGCGACCTGCAAGTCGCTGCGGGTATAGACCAGGTATCGGTTTTTGGCACCACGCTTCACGTGAGCAGCCACGATCCGGTCGAGCTGGAGCATGCCATCAGCCTCTTTCGACAGCGGCCCGGCTTTGTGTGGAAGCTGTCTGCGCCGAGTCTTGAAGATGTTTTCATTCAACTGATGGCGCCTTATCGCGACCAGACGAACGGGAAGCACTGATGGCCAGGCTCTCCCTTGCCCGGGTTGTCGCCGTGTTCCTCAAGGAACTCGTGCAGATGCGCCGTGACCGGTTGACCTTTGCGATGATCCTCGGCATTCCGGTGATGCAGCTCATTCTCTTCGGCTTTGCGATCAACAGTGACCCGAAGCATCTGCCAACCGCACTCAATATCCAGGACCCGTCCGTGTTCTCGCGGCGCATCGTGCAGGCTTTCGAGAACACCGGCTATTTCAGCATTGATGCGCTGACGAGCAGCGAGCACGAAGCCGACGCGCTGCTTCAGAGCGGCAAGGTTGCTTTCGTCATCACCATTCCGCCTGACTTCTCGCGCAAGCTCCTGCGCGGGGACACACCGCAGATGCTGATCGATGCAGATGCGAGCGATCCAGCCGCCGCGGCGAATGCGATGGCGGCGGCGAGCCTTATCCCGTCGGCGACCTTTGCGCGGGACCTGCCGGGTGGCGTGTCCACCACGACGGCGCGGCCGCTGTTCGATGTGGTCGTGCACCGGCGCTATAATCCGGAAGGCATCTCGTCCTACAACGTCGTGCCGGGTTTGATCGGCGTGATCCTGACGATGACGATGGTGCTGATCACGGCACTTGCCGTCACACGCGAGTTCGAGCGCGGGACGATGGAAAACCTGATGGCGATGCCGCTACAGCCTTCCGAGGTGATGGCGGGCAAGATCCTGCCCTACATCATCGTGGGGTACATCCAGGTCACTGTCGTGCTGATCGCGGCGCTTGTTCTGTTCAAGGTGCCGATGCTGGGATCGTATTTGGACCTGTCTGTTGCGCTGGCGATATTCATCGCGGCGAATTTGTCGGTGGGCTTCACGATCTCGACCGTGGCGCAGAACCAGCTGCAGGCTATGCAGATGACCTTCTTCTTCTTCCTGCCGTCGATCCTGCTTTCCGGCTTCATGTTTCCCTTTCGCGGCATGCCGGAATGGGCGCAGTGGATCGGGCAAGTCCTACCCAACACCCATTTCATGCGCATCGTGCGAGGGATCATGCTGAAGGGCAGCGGGCTGGTGGATCTGTTTGGCGATGTGTGGCCGCTGCTGGCGTTCATGCTGGGGGCCATCACGATTGCGCTGATGCGGTATCGGCGGACGCTGGATTAGAGGCGGCGCTTGCATTCCTCACATCTCCCTCACGGAGTGAGGGAGTACCTGCGCACCGAAGGTGCTGCAGGGGAGGGCGTACCGACCCCCGCCGCGAAACACCTTGTTACAATTTCAAGATTTCAATTCTCCACGCGGTGCAACAGCATGCGCGCATGAACACATTGTCTCCTCAGCAGTATGCGCGTCATCTGCGCCAGAACATGAACAAGGCGGAGGTGCTGCTTTGGCTTCAGCTGAGGCGACGGAACCTCAAAGGGCTGACGTTCCGTCGACAGTACCCCATCGGTCCCTACTTCGCAGATTTCGCCTGCCCGCTGTTTCGCCTCACGGTCGAAGTGGACGGCGCGTCACATTGGACTGACGAAGGCTTGGCCTATGACCGAATGCGCAGGAAGCATATCGAAAGCGAAGGCTGGCGCGAGGTTCGCGTCTCGAATGGCGACATCTACATGAACATGGAGAGCGTGCTGGAGGTCATCGCGAGCGCTGCGACGGAAGTAAAGCCGCCGGCGTTTCGTCGTGAATGAGATCGTTGGGTGGTTGTCCGGATCGGTGGGCACGCCCTCCCCTGCAGCACCTACGGTGCGCAGGTACTCCCTCACTCCGTGAGTGAGACTATGAAGTAAGCCTGCTCTTCACGTGAGTGAGGAGGTGGCTGGACGCTGGATTAACCAAAGATTCACCACGTTTGCTGACCGAATCCGCACAATCGCTGGACGGTTGCACTTTGAATTAAAATTGTCTTCACTTTTGAACTTGATGGGAACAGGAGGCTGGCACTCTGGAGGCTGTCCAACAGAAGGAGCTGTCCATGCGTCGCTATTCACCCGTTGCCGCCACTTCGCTCAAAGCCATTGCCTTGAGCGCTGGCGGCTAGAAATTGGGGTTCGTGCCTTGCGCCGACTGATTACACTGACATTGGTGGCTCTTAGCCTCGCCGGTTGTGCGACCAGCTTTGACCCGGGTCCGACAAGCCAACGGCCGTCCGGTGTATTTCCCAAGGTGGTGCATGCGGCGCAACCACTGCAGTGCGTCCCGTATGCGCGCTGGAAGACCGGCGTCACCATTTGGGGTGACGCCTGGAACTGGTGGGAGAAGGCTGTCGGCCGGTTCGACCGATCGTCCGAGCCCGAAGAAGGCTCAGTCCTTGTGCTCAAGGGTTACGCCGACAACGGCCGCGGCCACGTTGCTGTCGTGCGAAAGGTCATCAACAGCCGTGAGATCGTCGTCGACCATGCGAACTGGCTGAACGGCGGCGAAATAAGTCTCGACAGCCCGGTCATGGATGTCTCGGACGACAATGACTGGTCACAAGTCCGGGTCTGGTACACACCCGGCGACCACTACGGAGGCCGGGTCTATGACGTTCAGGGGTTCATCCTGAGCGACAAGTGAGCAGCGCTCGATCGGCCAAGGCCGGGATCGCTACATATCGGGAGCTCGCTGATTTCTGCCCTTTTTTAACCTTTTGCCCACCTGCGACAAACCCTGCAGATATCTGAATGGGCTTGCAACGGCCACCAAATCTTTCGGGCTGTCACAATTTGCGATCAATATATGGCGGGCGAACTCAATGGTTAACGCTATATAGAGTACAAATTGTTAACGGTAATATTTCCTTAATTTGACTCCCCCACACTTGAAAGGCAGGTAGCGACCCCTGAGAGGTGTCCCAGAACCTGGGCAATAGAGGGAGAGTAGGTTTGAAAGCTGACTCACCAGTATGTTTTGCGGCGATTACTTTAGTCGGTCTAAGTCTTGCCGGCTGTCAATCTGTTCGTCCGCAATTCTCTGCTTCATTTGACAGTGCAGGCCAAACTGGATTTGTAACCCAGGCTGGATTTGCAATGCAGTTGAACACACCTGATGTCGAGCCCGTTGTCACGCCTGAAGGCAATACCCGACTTGTCATGATGCCTCGCATGTCGCGCGGTATCGAAGAAACCTCTTTCGCCACGATCGATAGCAGCGTGCCGGGCCACGTCGTTCCCCAGGTCATCGACCCGGGCAAGCGGCTTGAATGTGTGCCCTTCGCACGTGCGGAATCCGGCATCGAAATTCGCGGCAATGCCAATCGCTGGTGGCAGCTTGCTGCTGGCAAATACCAGCGCACCCGTCGACCGACCGAGGGTGCGGTTTTTGTCATGAAGGGCTACCAGACCACCCGCCGCGGCCATGTCGCGGTCGTCAAGCAGGTCATCGACGCGCGTACCATCGTGGTCGACCATGCGAACTGGGGAAATGATGGCAGGATCTACCTGCAGGCGCCAGTGCGCGACCTCAGTCCGAAGAACGACTGGAGCCGGGTACAGGTATGGTTCACCCCAGCCAATCAGTGGGGTCGCCGGATCTACAAGGGTCGCGGGTTCATCCTGCCGAGTTCAAACGTTGCTTCGATCTCAGACAAGCAGGCAATGACCCTGATTGGCGGCGCGAACTAAGCCGCCTCGGATACCTGCTTGATCAGTTTTCTGATCTCAGAGGCTGCGTCGGCAAGGGCACGATCTACACCGTCGAGGCGGGATGCAAGCTCCTGAAAGTCGTTCGCGGATGCGGCCAGTTCCAGGCCTGCGGCCAGTTCACCCAATTCAAGCGCGCCGAACAGCCTGGCTGCGCTTTTCAGGCTATGTGCGCGGCGTTTCAAGGTCTCGCGGTCGCCGGACTTGAGGTCACCCGACATGGCGGCCACTTCTGACGGCTGCCCTTCGATGAAAGTGCCGGCCAGTTTTTTCAGTGCAGACGCTGGCATGTCCTGCAGCAGGTTCTGCCAGGTCTGCTGATCGATGGTCGTCGTGCCCGACCCGGAAGGCGGCGGTGCCGTTTGCCCTGCGGCAGCGGCGGACGGCGCACCCTTCAGGTACCGGCCAAGTGCCGCTTCAAGCACCTGCTTGCGGATCGGTTTGGTCAGATGTTCGTTCATTCCGGCTTCAACACAACGTTTCGCATCTTCGGCGAAAGCATTTGCCGTCAGCGCCAGAATTGGGGCGGTCTGGTTGGGACCGGGTGCGGCGCGGATATGTCTGGTCGCGCTCAAACCGTCCATCTCGGGCATCTGCATGTCCATCAAAATCAGGTCAAACGCGCCCTGTGCCGTTGCCCGGACCGCCTCGAGTCCGGTTCGCGCGGTTGTCACTGCACAGCCCATCTGCGAGAGCATCGTTGTAGCCGCGAACAAATTCGTTTCGTTGTCCTCGACAAGCAGGATTTTCGAGCCTGCGTACTTGCCGCGCGACTGGCGGACCGAGGCGACGTCCTGCTGCTTCCTGGGTGACAACGAAGTCACCAGCGCCTCCTGAAGCGAGGCCTGGATCAGGGGCTTGAACAACACCGCATCAAACTGCGTGTTGTGTCCTGCGCTTTGGGTAATGCCATGACTGATGGAGGAGCATAAAATAAGCTGGATGGAGCGACCGCATTCCAGGTTGCGCACGGCTGCCGCGACTTCGTTTCCCGACTGGCCTGGCATGTGCCGGTCCAGAAGGACCACGTCGAAGGGGGCTCCATTCGTTGCCGCCTGGTCCACCGCGATGATGGCTGACAGGCCGTCATTCACGGTGACCACCTTCATTCCCCAAAAGGACAGGCGTCGCTGCAGGATTTCCCGATTGAGGGCCAGGTCATCGACCACAAGTGCGCGTTTGCCCTTAAGCAATGCAACGTCGCTTGCGGAGGCCGACTCCTCGGCGACAGGCAATTCAACGGTGAAAGAGAATTCGGAACCGCCCTCTTCACGACCGCGTGCGCTGATCACGCCGCCCATCGCCACAACTATTTCCTTGCTGATTGCAAGACCGAGGCCGGTACCACCAAAGCGTCGCGTGATTGATTCATCGCCCTGCGCAAACTTCTGGAACAGTCGCTTCTGTGCATCGGCCGACATGCCAATGCCTGTGTCGCGAACATCGAAGCTTACCCTTCGGCTGCCTTGCGCGTCTGGTTCGGCTGAGACCTGGATGCTGACCAAGCCCTGATTTGTAAACTTGACCGCGTTGCCAATCAGGTTGAGCAAAACCTGGCGCAAACGGGTTGGATCGCCACGAAACGACATGTCAGCGGCTGGTGACACCTCAACGCAGAGTTCAATGGCTTTTGCGTGGGCCTGGGCTGCAAATGTCTGAGCCGCACTTTCAACGACCGGCGTCAACTGGAAGATGACGGATTCGAGTGAAAGCGAGTTCGCCTCCAGCTTCGAAATGTCCAGGATGTTTCCAATGACGTTCAGCAACTGGTCTGCAGATGCGCGAGCGGTTTCGGCCTGAACGCGCTGTTCGTTCTCAAGACTTGAGTCCAGCAGGATATCGATCATTCCGATCACGCCGTTCAGTGGCGTGCGAATTTCGTGGCTCATGTTGGCAAGGAACGCCGACTTCGCCGCGTTGGCCTGTTCAGCATCCAGTTTGGCCACCTCGAGCTGGGCCACGTATTCATTGCGCTCGCGATCCTGCCGTTTCCACAGCCGGTTGGCAGAGGTCGCATAGAACATACAGCCCATTACCAGCAGCACCGCGAGCAGCGCGCATATTGTTTCGGCAGCCTGGAGTCTGTTGACTTCCGTGTGAACCGCCCCGAATTCCTGTTCGCGCTTGGCGGCCACCTGCTGCATGATGTTCGTGATGGCCATGCCGGCTGCGGTGTAGCCCTTGTCCATATCAACCATTTCCACGGCGGCGTCGTTCCAACGCCGACCCGCGAAATAGTCGAGCACCACGTGAGTATGTCGCCCGATATCGGCAGCCAGAGCATCAAGAGTTTTCAGCTGTGCATTGATTGATCCCGGAGCACTTTCCTCGCCGGGCTCGATACCGAATTCATCGTAGACGGTTGCCAGAGCGAGTCCAAACCGGGCTTCTGCTTCAGCAAGACGCCTGCGCTCGAGTTCGATGTCACGAGACTGGAAGATTGCATTTCCAGGCGTGTCCAGATCTGCCAAAACGTCCCGCAGCGACATCAACTGCTTTACGCGCACGGACCACTCGATACCGAGCACGCGCTGGCTTTCCAGCATTTGCAGTGTGGATTGCCCGATCCAAAGCGCACCGATTGAAGTAATCATGGTGATCGCGACGAGCCCTGCGAATACCCGGCTGAGCGCAACTCTGGAATTATCCCTGGACGGGTTTGCCGTAGCCGGCGTTTGTTCGTTTGTCATTGCTTGGCCCGCGGTAATGAACTCTCAGGCAGATTTTTCAGCCAATGGAGGTTTGCCGGACTTCAACAACGCTTCTGCGTGGTCTCTCAAAGCTTGAGGACGAAACGGCTTTGTAATCACCTCGTTCGCGCCAAGCGCTGACGCCGCGGCGAGAATCGGCGTCTTCAGGGACGACACGCCACCCGACATCACCAGGATGGGAATATCAAAGCCGCGATCACGAAGTTCCTTGATGACTTCGAGACCGTCCTTGCCCGGCATAACGATATCGGTGATCAGAAGGTCGAATTGTTCGTCCTGCAGGCGCTTGCGCGCGCAGCTGCCGTCGGCGAGGAAAGCAATCTCGTGCCCTGTATTGGAAAAGGCGACCTCGGCAATCTGCCGATAGAGGTCGTCATCCTCACAAATCAATATCTTGGCCACTACCCCCCCCATTGCCCGTTCTGCGTCAGGTCAAGGCTATTCTTGCTTCACACTGTCATGAGAGTTGCAAAGGTGTTGTTAAAACCGGTGGGCCGCCCGCAATTGATTTTGCTAATAATCCGTGAACGGATGAAATCCCTGTGACCGCAACTTCCTTGTTCCGCAAAGGAAGTGGTTCACGAGCCCTTAATTGCCGTGAGAAAAGTGTGGCGTCGCTGCTCCCCTGCACGCTGCACGATTCGGCCTGACGCCCGTCGTGATTGTGAGGCGTGTGGTCACAAAGAACGCCAGTGCAGTCCATTTGTGGGCTACGGTGACCGATTGCACGATGATCGGGCAGACCAAGTCGTGGAAAGTCGCAGATTTCCGGCGACAAGCGTGACCGGCACTACTTGACCGCTCATCGAGGGGCGATCACATTCCGCGCAATAACCGGTGCACGCTGAACCTTCTCGGTGTCGTGCTGGGCCACCAGGGATCGCTTCCCGCCCTACAAGGACCTTCATCATGTCACCAAGTCGCACGCCGCGGCGAATGTTGCCAGCCCTGTTGCTGGTTATTGCCCTTGCCGGATGCAGCAGCTCCACGAGCACGCCAGCTGTCGATTCAAAGCTGCTGCAGGAGCGGCTTGATCAATTCGTTACGGCTGTCACCAAACCTGAAGCCGGCTCTGAATTCAGCGCCAAGGCCGAAGGCACGTCCAAAGTGGAAACGGCGAGCGACGGATCCATCACCGGAACGCTTCCCCGTCTGACATTCACAAACAAGGAAGGCGGCGTTGCCGTACTGGACCCGATCACGCTGCACTTCGCCAATGGCGGCGACGGCGTGATCAATGTCGATGCCAAAATCCCGAGCTCGCTGGCGGTCAAGGACAAGGACGGCAAGGTCCAGGGTGAAGTCCAGATCGGCAGCCAGACGCTCAAGGGTGTGTGGGTCGAAAAGCTCCAGACGCTGAACAATGTCGAGATGCGTCTTTCCAATCTCGCCATCAAGTCATCGAGTGGGGAAGGCTCGGGTACGATCGGACAGATCGCACTGACCGGCAAGCTCGATCCGACGGGCGGCGGTCTTTATGACGGCAAGTATGACCTGACCATGACCGGCTTCGTCGCAGAAGATGCGACCGCGAAGACAACGACCAGGATGGATAACCTGAGCGTCGTCAGCACCATCAAAGGTGCACGGATGGAAGACTGGGCCAAAGCCGCCAAGGAAGCTGGCTATACGCTGGCCAATCCTGACCTGTTCAAAGCCTGGAGCGGCGGCAAGCTCGATCCGAAGATGATTGCGTTCATGAAGCGCATGCCCGAGTTCATGGGTGACATGTCCTACACCTATAACGTTGCAGGCATTGACGTGAAGGAAAACGGCAAGCAGACCTTTGGGCTGAAGAGCACCTCTCTTGGCTTCGGAGCTTCCGGCGACGGAAAGGGCACGACAAAGGTGCGCATGACGTTCAGCCTTGGCGGATTCTCGGGCGGACCGGACCAGGAGTTTTTGCCTGCCGAAGCGGATGTTCAGAATGCGACGCTGGACATGGATGCATCGGGGGTCCCTGGCAAAAAGCTCTGGGACATCTACATGGACGCGCTGCCGCAATTGCAGGCTGAAGCTGCCAAAGCCGCAAGCCAGACGGCGGGCGGACAGCAAACGGCCGCCAATGCCGGAACTGCGGCCCTGGAAGAGGTCGGCGGCGAGATGTCGGGCAAGTTCATGGAAGTCATGTCGGCTGCGAAACTGTCGATCGCGCTGAACCAGCTCAGCATGATCACGCCAACGGCGAAGATGGCCGGCAAGGGTGCCATGTCCTATCTGCCGGCGCAGAGCATTATGCCGGAGGGCAAGGTCAGCCTTCGTTTTACGGGCATTGATGCGCTGGCCAAGGCGATGGAAAAGCGCGGCAAGAAGGACGAAATGGCTCAGCAGATCATGGGCATTGCTGCTGGCGTTCGTGCCATGGGCAAGCCTGATCCGACATCGCCAGCGACTGATCGCGCCTATATCATCGACATCGTCATGGGCAAGGATGGTTCGATCACGGCCAACGGGCAGAAGCTCTGGGGCGGTTAGCCTCCCAAGAGTCTGGACAAGACCAAGAGAGCCCGGAGCGATCCGGGCTCTTTTTCATTCCGGGAGCGCGCCGCGCTCGGCCGTCAATACCGCTTCGATGACCTTCATGATCTCGGCAAGATCGTTGATCACATTGCGCACGCGCTTCACATCGAGCAGTGTTGAGAACATCGAACCAAGTTCGAATTTGTCTCCGCCTTCGATCGCAATCAGCAGCCTGCCCTCATGGAAGGCGCAACGAAGCTTTTCACCCCTGAAACGCGTTTCCAGGTCCAGCAAACGTTCCATGAAGACGGGGTGAATGAGGTAGCGGGCCTCGACCTGGTCGTTGGAATAGGCTTCGAAGGCACGCTCCAGCCTGCTGTCGCCGAGACCCACGCGCTGGAGTGTGGTTGTCCAGCGCTGCAGGAAGTTGAACATGCCCGCGTCGCGGCGCACGATTGTCGTGCCCAGGAACTTTTTCGGAAATTCGATGCAGATGAGCTGGCCACGGAACACCGTTTGCCAGCTAGTGCTCTTGTTGGTTCTTACCTTGCGCTCGAGGTGGCCATCATAGAACGCAAAGTCGCAGCCGTGATGCTGGCCCGCGAACCGATCCTGGTAGTTGGACCGGTCGCATCCTGGCAGCAGCGACAGATGGGTGAAGAACTCGATTCCGTCCGGGGCGAACCCGCCAACCGTATAGCTGCAGGCAATGGCCTCGGCGATCGTCTTCAACGACTGGAACTTGGTTGCGTTTGCGACCGCCTGAACCGGTGCATAGGCGTACCAGGCGGTAAGAGCGCCGCCGATGGCGATTGCATATCCCGCAAATTCGACATCATGGACGATGACGTAGACCAGGCCGCACAAGGCCACGGACACGATGCTGCCTGCGATCGCGCGCCGAAAGAAGGTCTTCACGGCGTCGACGCGCTCTCCCTCCCGGGCCTGCAGGATTGGCTCGATCTTCTTCGTGTAGAGGTCGCTGAAAGCCGTTTCCTGCAGATCGATGAGATTGAGCGTGGCTTGCTGCGGTTCCGATGTCATCTCAGCTGCTATCCGGCAAATCGATATGAGGGGCGGCCCTGCACGCCGAGGCCGCCTACCGCGAACGTGCCGCCCGCCAGGGGATTTCGCAACAGCTGTTCCTCTGAAAGGCCGATGCGTGCAGTCGTTACATAGAGCGTGTCGAGGTTGGTTCCACCAAAGCAGCAGCTTGTGACGTTGGGTGCCGGCAGTTCGAGGACGCGATCGACGGTGCCGTCAGGGCGGTATCTCGTGATGCGTCCTGCACCCCAATGTGCGCCCCACAAATGATCTGCTGCATCGAGACACAATCCGTCTGGCCAGCCATCTGCTTCGGGGAGCCTTGCAAAGACGCGACGCAGTCCTGGTGTGCCTTTCTCGAGGTTGTAGCTGTGCTGCCAGATGATGCGCGCGGCGGAGTCCACGACATAGAGCCTGCTTGCCTCCGCGTTCCAGCGGACGCCGTTCGTGATGATGAAACCTGCCTGGAAGCGCTGCACGTTGCCGTCGGGGTCGAGGCGGAAGAGATCGCCTGTCGGTGATTTCTCGAGGTCGTCCATCGTGCCTGCCCAGAAGCGGCCCTTCGCATCGCAGGCGCCATCGTTGAACCTGTTGTCGGGCAGGTTCTTTTCCGGCCGGTTGATGACCTCTACCGAGTTGTCTTCAAGGTCGACGAACGCAAAACCCGGCTTCATTGCTGCGACAAGCCCGCCCCTGCTTCGAAAGGCGATTGCACCAACACGATAGGGCATCACCCAGGATCTGGTTTCTCCGGTCTTTGGATCAAGGCGCCAGATTGCCGGCGCCTTGATGTCGACCCAGTAAAGGCACTGGGATTTCTCGTCCCACAGCGGGCCCTCGCCCAGGATGCACCTGGTGTCGGCAACGCACTCGATCTTCATGCGGCCTCAGGCATTGGCTGCACGCTCGAGATCTGCCTTGAGTGTCCGGGGCGCCACCCAGTAGTGCCACGCGCCCCACAGGCCCAGGCTTGAGAATATGAAGAGTGCGTAACGAACCGCATCTTCGTGGAAGATCGGCGTCAGGGCGTCAGCGATGATGCCGACCAGAAGCGGACCGGCGCCAAGCCCGACCAGATTGATGACAAACAGCAGGAGGGCTGCTGCCGTCGCGCGCATGCGCACGCCGACGAGGTTCTGGACGAGCGCAAAGGTCGGCGCGAGATAGAGCCCAGCGACCAGGATTGATACGGTCATCAGCCAGAGCACGGTGGTAGTGTCGTTGAGCATGTACTGGGCCACCGTAAAGGGCACCGATATCACAATTGCCGCGGTGACAACCCACGCACTCCAGCCAGGGTTTCGTTTGGAAAGCACGTCGGCGAGATAGCCGCCCAGGAATGTGCCGATTGCCGACACCACTCCCGTCTGCAGGGCAAGGTAATTTGCCACCACGCCAAGTGACAGATGGTGCGAATACTGCAGGAACGCCGCTGTAAATGTCAGACCACCGTAGCCCACTGCCGTGATCAGCGTCGCGCCGATGACAGTGTGCACGAGCGACGGCTGGGACAACATGAAGCGGGCGACTTCGAGCGGGCCCGGCACTGTTGCCTTTTCATCAAGGCCTCCATCGCTGTGGCCACGCGGTGGCTCCTTGAAGACGAAGGCAAAATAGATCGCCAGTAAAATTCCGGGGACACCTAAAACATAAAAGGCTGCGCGCCAGCCGAATTCGCCTCCGATCTGGCCGCCGACAAGGTTGCCAAGTGCGGTGCCCAGCGGCACGCCAAGCGCATAGATGGCAAGGGCAGTGCCGCGCTGGTTAAGTGAATACAGGTCCGAGATCATCGAGTGTGACGGCGGGCTGCCGCCGGCCTCGCCCACGCCCACGCCGACGCGCGCGAGTGCGAGCTGCCAGAAGCCCGCAGCGAAGCCGCAAAGTGTGGTCATGACCGACCACACTGTCATCGATGCGATCAGGATCCACTTGCGGCTGACACGGTCCGCAAGCACCGCAATCGGTATCCCGAGGGTTGCATAGAACAGTGCGAACGAGAGACCCGAAAGGAAACCGAAGGCCGACTTGCTGATCTGCATGTCCTGCATGATCTGCACCGCGAGGACGTTCAGGATCTGGCGGTCTGCGTAGTTCGAGATGTAGACGATCAGCAGAAGGACCAGTGTGAACGTCCGAGGTGACATGAAGCCTGCCTTGACTACATGCACTGCGTCCGACTGGGGCGGCGAGGCCCCACCCGTTGCTTCCGTCATAAGCGCTCTCCCGGTATTATCTGTTTGCGCCACAATGGCGGTTTGGCGGGCGAATGCAAGCGGTTCAGGTCCAGCCTCCGTCGACGATGAAGTTCTGTGCTGTCACCATGCGGCTGTCGTCGGCTGCAAGCCAGAGCACCATGCGCGCCACGTCTTCGGGGTAGAGCTTGTCTGGCAGGCACTGGTTCTTCGCAATGTCGACTTCGCCCTCTCTGGTCAGCCAAAGCCTGATCTGGCGCTCTGTCATGATCCATCCGGGGACGACACAGTTCACCCGGATGTGATCGGGGCCGAGGTCGCGTGCGAGGCCTCGTGTCAGGCCCTGGATCGCAGACTTGGCGGTCACGTAGGCCGGCATGTTGCCGAGCGATAGCATCCAGCTGACCGAGCCCATGTTGATGATGGAGCCGCGCTTGCGGGCGCGCATGACGGGTGCAACGGACTGGGAGGCAAAAAATTGGTGGCGCAGGTTGGTGGCCATTCGCTCGTCCCAGAATTCGGGTGTCACATCCTCGATGGCGTGGCGGTCGTCGCGTGCCGCGTTGTTGACGAGGGCGAGCGTGGGACCGAGGTCGTTCTGGAGAGTTGCGATGGCAGCCTTGAGTGCAGAGACGTCACGCAGGTCACAGGCGACGAAGCGGGCGCCGGTGCCGGCTTCCAGCGCATTGCCTTCCTCCTCGTCGATGTCGAGGAAGCCCACGCGGGCGCCCTGACCTGCGAAGTGCTCAACGATCGAGGCGCCGATGCCGGTGGCGCCGCCGGTGACGATGACGGCTTCACCCTTCAAAGAGGGGTAGCTTGCAAAAGGTGACAGTGTCACCTTGTTTGTCTCGTCATTTTTGGCCTGCCCAAGCGATTGAAATGGTTAAAAGGTGACAAAAATGTACGAAGGTTGCCATTGAGTGTCTCACTGGAAAGTTCTGATTTTTAGTCGAGAATTTCGGCTGTCACAGGCTTTCTGTCCTCTTGCTCCCACACTACCAGCCCTTCAAATCCAGTCAAGAACATATTGTGAACATTCTGACGCATGTTGACCCTGACTCTATTGGTCAGGCTCGTATTTTCCAATCTGGATGTGGTTCGGCGTCAACCGACCTATCCAGTAGCAAAGCTCCGACGGATGCGAGACCGGCCAGACGGCAAAGTCGCAAGACTTGCCGACGGTCAGCGTGCCGATGATGTCCAGCATGTCCAGTGCGCGCGCAGCATTTCGTGTCACGCCAGCCAATACCTCTTCGGGTGTCAACCGGAACAGCGTGCAGGCCATCGCCATGACGCTCAGCAGCGACGTCACCGGCGAGGTACCTGGATTGCAGTCTGTCGCTATCGCGATCGGGACATTATGCTTGCGCAGCAGATCTACCGGCGGAACTGTTGTCTCGCGCAAGTAGAAGAAGGCGGCAGGCAACAGGACCGCTACTGTCCCCGCCTTCGCCATGGCCGCGATGCCCGCTTCTCTTGCGTGTTCCAGGTGGTCGGCGGACAGCGATCGGAATTCCGCTGCGAGGCCTGCCCCGCCGGTGTCCGACAACTGGTCTGCGTGCAGCTTTGTTTTGAGGCCCAATGCGGTGGCCGCCCTGAAGAACTGACGGGTTTCGCCCGGCGTGAAGGCAATTCCTTCGCAATATGCATCGACGGCAGTGGCCAAGTGTGAACGTGCGACGGCCTCCAGAACCGGACCTGACATTTCATCCACAAAAGTCTTGCGATTGACACCCGGTGGCAGAGCGTGCAGACCGAGAAATGTTGATGACAAGCGGAAGCCGGACTTTTGCGCAGCCCGTTTTGCCGCGCTGAGCAATCGAAGCTCGCTTTCCTGATCGAGACCGTAACCCGACTTGATTTCAATGGTCGTGACGCCTTCGCTGCCGAGCGCTTCCAGACGGCCAATGCATTCCTCGGTCAGTGTGGCTTCATGCGCGTCCCGTGTGGCGCGTACCGTCGACATGATACCTCCGCCCGCGCGGGAAATATCTTCATAGGATTTTCCCTGCAGGCGCATTTCAAACTCGGTTGCCCTGTTGCCAGCGAACACCATGTGGGTGTGGCAGTCGATGAGACCCGGCGTGATCCAGGCGTTGTCTGCATCGGTGACTTCGTCTGCCAAGGCCTCCGGCTTGCCGGGCAGCTCGCTCATGGGACCGGCGAATGTGATGAGGCCGTCTTTGCTGCCGAGAGCCGCGTTCTCAATCGCGCCATAGGGAACAGTGCCTTCGCGCATGGTTGCGAGACGAGCGTTGATCCAGAGGTGATCCCATTTTTCCATTGCGGGATATTGGCATAACGGACAAGTCGCGGTCATCCACGAAATGTTTTGATCGACAAAAAGTCGTGGGTGGTCCGCCTTTGCGGACCATGACATTATGGGAGTGAAATGGCTGGTGATCGCATGTACTTCCACGCAACGCATGCCCTGTTGCCCGATGGCGTTCGCGCTGATGTGCGGATCGAGATTGAAGGCGGCCTGATTCGCTCGGTCGGCGGAGCGGTCGTACCTTCGGATACGCGCATTCACGGGCTGGTGCTTCCCGGCATGGCGAACGTTCACAGCCATGCTTTCCAGCGGGCGATGGCGGGACTTGCCGAATGGGACGCGGGCGGGCGCGACAATTTCTGGAGCTGGCGGGAAGCGATGTATCGCTTTGCCGAGCGGCTCGATCCGACAACACAGCTTGCGATCGCGCGATTTCTTTACGTGGAGATGCTGAAGGCCGGCTACACGTCGGTGGGCGAGTTCCACTATCTGCACAACAAACCTGGCGGTGCGGCCTATGCGTCGCCGGTTTCCATGGCTGAGGCGATTGCGCAGGCGGCGTTTGAGAGTGGCATCGGGCTCACGATGCTGCCGACGCTGTACGTCGCTGGCGGCGCGGACGGGCGCGAGCTGAATGCCAGACAGAAGAGGTTCGGCAAATCGGTCGAGCAGATCCTGCGGATGCGCGAGGACCTGCGTGGCACGCCTGGCATTGGCGCGATGGGACTTGCGCTCCATTCGCTGCGTGCCGTGCCACCGGAACTCATGCATCAGGCTATCGACGCGATCGAGGCCACCTCACCCATTCACATTCACGCCGCGGAGCAGGTTGGCGAAGTGGACGAAAGTCTCGCCGCGTTTGGCGAGCGGCCGGTCGAATATCTCATCAACGAATTCGGCATCGACGAGCGCTGGTGCCTTGTCCATTCCACGCATCTGTCAGAGAGCGAAACGCATGACCTCGCGGAAAGCGGTGCCGTTGCGGGTCTTTGTCCGACAACCGAAGGCAATCTTGGCGACGGGATATTTCCGCTTGCGGACTATCTTGCCACCGGCGATTCGATCGCGATCGGGGGCGACAGTCACGTCTGCGTCGACCCCGCCGAGGAACTGCGGCTGATGGAGTATTCCCAACGCCTAACCCACCGGCGGCGTAACGTCAGCGCCTCACGCGGCGAGCCGCACACGGGAGCGCGGTTGTGGAACATGACCGCGCGCAGTGGCGCCCGTGCGCTGGCGCTCAACAGCGGCATGATTGCGCCGGGGCGGCGGGCGGATCTCGTTGTGGTTGATACTGAGCATGTGTCGCTTGCCGGGCGGGATGGGGCGCAGGCGCTGGACAGTTATGTGTTCGTGGCGGGCAAAAGTGCCGTGCGGGATGTGATGGTTGGTGGGGTGTGGGTCGTGAAGGAGCGCGTGCATGCGGGCGAGCGGGAGGCCGAGGGGGCTTATCGGGAGGCGGTGAAGCGGATTTTGGCGGGGTGAAGAAGGGGTCTCACGCGAAGCAGTGAGGCAGAAGAAGCAAGAATTCACGCGAAATCGCCAAAAAGAATAAAGTCGCAAAAAAAGTTTCAAGAGTAGAAACCTTCGCGCTGCAGACAACTTGTCTGGCGCGCAAAGCGCGCCAAAAGGAAGTTTCCGAGCGGCAAATGCCTGCAGCAAAAAGCTGATTTCGCGTTTTTATTCCTTTAGCGTTTTCGCGTGATCCCTTTCTTCTTCGCGGCGTCGCGTGAGAGCTACTTTCCTACCTGTAATCCACATAGATCGGTGAGGACCAGGCGCGGGGCTCAGCGGGGGCGGTGCAGTCGCTCTTGCCGGAACGGTAGTCGCCGAAGCAGAGGTTGACCTTCACGCATTTGCCGCTGGCGTCTTTTTCACACTTGAGCGGGTCGGCGTTGATCATCGGTTCCGGCTCCTGGATCGCTTTCACGTAGTAGAGCGCATCGCGCTTGCCTGCGGCATAGTCAGCGTCCTCGAAGGTGAAGTTGCATGAACCGTCGGTGCTGGGTTCGCACTGGTGGACCATGTAGCGATCCTGAACCAGCGTCGACAATTCTTCACCCGGCTTGGTCTGCGGGCGGATGCGGACAACTTCGATGCGGGTGATCCTGTTGCGGACGTCGCTCGGGTTATAGCACTCACCCGAGCAGATCTTCTCGACGCGGGACTTGTCGAGGCCCTGATCCGTAAACGCCGGACAACCCGGTTTCTGCTTGAAGGACCCGACTGCGCGGACTTCGAATTTCGGTGACGCCTGATCACTCAGTCGCGCGCCCATCGGCACCTTCTCGCCATTCCTTCCTATTGCGTGGAACCAGAGCAGTATCTTCTGACCCGACGTGCCGTAGGTTTCGCGGCGCTGCATTGCGTCCCAGATGCCATCACGGGTTCGCGCATGGGCGTGGACGGCTGCGAGACCTCCGGTCAGCAGGAAGGCGGCCTGGCGCTCTGCTTCTGATGTCTGCAGTCCTGGAAGCTTGGCGATCTCTTCGGCGGTGAAGTTCCGCGGCACCGGGACTTCATCGCCATCCTTTGGCAACAATGTCTGGCGCCAGGCTTCTGTCAGCGGTCCGGTTGCTTCGGTGTTTTCGTGGCGGTCAACCTGCTTGTAGCCTGTGCCCGGCCTTGCACGATGGTTGTCGCTTGAAGCGATGAAGCCCCACTGGAAGCGCGTGACCTGGGCTGCGTCATCCGAGAAATGAGAGGTCGCGAGGCCTGCCTGCACCGAAGTGCCCGGGCGGAAGTTGAAGGCCGGCAGGAAACAGTCCGTGCATTGGCCGGAGTCCAGCCAGTCTTCCGTCTTGGCACCGGCGACGGTCATGTGACCTGCCGCGTGCATGTCGACATAGCTCTGGCGTGCCTTGGCCGCGTTTGCCTGGCAGGTCGCTTCATCCTTGTTTGCCTCATGGCAGCGTTCGAGGATGATCTCGCCCGCGCGCCAGCAGCTTGGGAGGTAGTCCCTGGTGGGTTCCGGGCATGTCGCCGTGCCGTCAGCCCCGATCTTCACGTCGTGCCAGCTGCGATATTCTTCCGAGTTCCCGTGACCGGAATAGACTTCGATCAACGGGAACCTGTCGGGGCGCTCTGCCGGGTCCAGCGCCTTGGCCCATGTGGTGCCGGCTGGCGTGTAGAAGCCCCATGACGTGCCGTGCGGTATGATGAGTGGCGACAGTTTCTGCTCGTCGAACAGCTTGCGCACAAGGTCGCCGGGCTCGGCTGCCGTTTCCATGCACTCCTTCGGCAGTTCATTCGATGGCGAGTTTGCGTCGCACACAGGCGTACCTGCCGTGATCGCGAGGAACTTGTTGTAGTCGAAATAGGACTGGCGATGCTTGAAGTCTCCAACGACGACGAGCGGCGTGATCGGTTGCGACAGGCGCTTGGCCGTGCCACCGTCCTTGTCGCCTGTGCCGATCGCGCGCGCTGCAACCTTGTCGTCGTCGAGATCCCTGAAGATGACATTCTTGTGGCCGAAATGGGTTTCGGGTGTGCGGCCCACTTGCGTCCATTCGAAGCCGATGAATGACACGAGATCCGGATTCACATCGGTGCCAGACACTTTCTGGCAGGCGCGAACGGTGTCCTTGATCATCTTCCAGCGTGACGGGGTGATCGACTCAGCGTGATCGGTCGAGGCCCAGAAGTCGAGCGCCGAACAGTAACGGGCGAAGTCACACGCGTCGGCCAGCGGGTGCACGCCTGCCCCGCCCAGCAATGGCAGCGAATACTGGAAGGCATCGACCGAGATCGTCGTGTGGACATGCAGGTCACCGAAGAGAATCTGGTCCTCGTCGCCGTCAGGGAACGTGGCCTTGTCAGCGGCGGCGCGCGCGGCGATCACTTCAGCGGGGACAGCCTTGCCTTCAATCCTGCCGGCGTCGTGCTCGACGCCGAACCAGCCGCCGCGGGCGCTCATCCAGAACAGTCCTCCGCCTGCTACCATGACTACAAGCAGGATGGCGATGCCAGTGAGAATGCGGCGCATGAGTGAAAGCCCCGGGATATTGATTGCCCGGTTCACTCATAGCGCAGATCAGGAATAGTGCAAACGCGTGATCAGCGATTGCTCGCGTTGAAGTGCCACTGGGCGAGGCAAAGGTGGAGAATGTGGATCAGGAGAAACAGCATTGCTATACTTGGCAAGGCAGAAACCAGCCTCTGGTGTTCGCTGTCTGCGAACAATGGAATGATTGCCAGTGACATAGCAGCCAGAGTCAAGACAGGCACGAACAGAACGGCAGCCGCTTTCGGCGCCGTCCATGTCGGTTGACCGGTAAGGCCCCACTGCATGGGGACACGGGCGTCTTTGGGGAATATCAAGTAGGCGATCAGTGAGATTGCCAGCATTGCCACGAAGGTTGCGCCCATGACAACGAAAGGATCTTGTTGGGTCATGCAAAAACTCCTGTGCTTTCCTCTCTAACAGACGGCTGTAGTAACAACGTCGGTACGCCGAGCGTGTTGTTGCGCACTGTGAAGACGCGTGTGCCGGGCTTGCGGCCGGTGCGGATTTCGCTGACGTCGAAGCCTGATGCCTTGAGGCGGACGTGAGCGGTGTCCGCGTTTGCCACACGCCAGGTCAGGCCCCAAAGATGATCCGGTGCGTCGGAGGCGGGCTCTTTCAGATTGTGCACGACTTCAATGATGAGATCGCCGCAGCGGAAGAACATGAAGCGTGTGCTCCACTTTGGCTCGGTGCGGTCTAGGCGAAGATCGAGGCCAAGGCGCGCGCCGTACAGCGCGACGGCGCGGTTCGGGTGCGTGGTGCGGATGACGACATGGTCGAGGCCGGTGACGGGGCTGTCGGCGAGTTGGAGTGACGGAGTGGTGGGCACGCCCTCTACCAGCGAGATCGGGACGCCGAATGTTGCTTCCGTGTCGAGCGCGACGGTGTTGCCCTGCCCGGGCGGTTGCGGCTTCAGCGCGCGACGCTCTGCGGTCTTGAAGGCGGCGTCGATGTTGTCGACGGCGAAGGTCAGGCCTTTGAGGCCTTCGTTGCCAGCCTTAGGGCGCAATTGCAGTGCAAGGTTACCGAGCTGCACCGATGATTTCTCAACCTTGCGTCCGAGCAACTTCTCCGTCAGCGCTGCAGCGGTGCTCGGGTCGTTGACGTTGATGGAAATGAGGTCGAGGGCTGTGATCACGGCGGCCTGAATAGCATGAATTGTCGCGCACTTGAAAGCTGGGTGGCGCTTACGAGATGACAATGATGCGTCTCCTCACCCGTCTCGCGGCTTCGCCGCGATCCACCCTCTCCACTGCGTGGAGAGGGGCAATGACTCTATTTTTGGCCCTGCCCCTCTCTACGAAGTGGAGAGGGTGGATCGGCGCGTAGCGACGAGACGGGTGAGGAGCAGGTTCGGGCCCCTGCTACATCGTCCCCAGAACGGCCTTGATCATCGCGCGGATCGTCGTGGTGACCTTTGCGGCAGGTTCCGGGCGGAACGTGAACGGCGGGCCTTCGGTCATGTAGATGGCCTGCGCCATCTCGAGCTGGATCGTGTGAACGCCTTTTTTGGGCGCACCATAGTGGCGGGTGATGTAGCCGCCCTTGAAGCGGCCGTTGAGGACGGCCGAGAAGCCGCTGGCTTTGGCCGCTTCGAAGGCCGCTTCGGCCATGTCGGTGTCGCAGGACTTGCCGTCGAACGTGCCGATGTTGAGATCCGGCAAACGCCCTTCGAACAGGGACGGCAGCGTGCTTTCAATCGAATGCGCGTCCCACAGCACGATGGAGCCGTGGATCGCCTTCAGGCGTGATACCTCGGTCGCGAGTGCGTCGTGATAGGGTTGCCAGTACTTGCGGCGGCGAATGATCTCGTCTGCATCGGGCATTTGGCCTTCGAGATAAAGCGGCTGACCGGCAAAAGTATCAACAGGCACAAGTCCCGTCTTCTTCTGGCCTGCATAGAGTTCCTGGTCATCGGGCGGCCGGTTCAGGTCGGTCACATAGCGCGAATGGGTTGCCTCGAGCCGGCTTGCGCCCATGGCATCGAGGAAACTGTAGAGCCTGGGGACGTGCCAGTCCGTATCGGGGACAGTTTTGGCGACGTCGGACATGCGTGCGGCAATCTCGGGCGGCAGGTATGTGCCCGAGTGCGGCAATGAAACAAGGATCGGAGCCTGACCGCGGGTCAGATGAAACAGTGGCGGTGTTGGTGTGGTCATGTGCCTGACGGTAAGTGAATGTGGCCGTCGACCGCTGCGCGGTAGCGCCCGCTGTCAACGAGGGCGCGGGCTGCGGCGATGTCGGGAGCGAAGAAGCGGTCCTTGTCATAAGGCGCCACATCAGCACGAATGGCTGCCAGTTCGGCTTCAAGAACCGGCGATGACTTCAGTGGGCGGCGGAACTCTATGCCCTGCGCTGCTGCCAGCAGCTCTATGGCAATGATACCCGACGAGTTCGCGTGCATGTCGGACAGCCTGCGGGCGGCAAAGGTTGCCATGGAGACGTGGTCTTCCTGATTCGCCGAGGTCGGCAGCGAGTCGACACTTGCGGGATGGGCGAGCGACTTGTTTTCGGAGGCGAGCGCTGCCGCGGTCACGTGCGCGATCATGAAGCCCGAGTTGAGACCGCCATCCTTCACCAGGAATGCTGGAAGATTTGAGAGCGTCTTGTCGATCAGCAAGGCGATGCGGCGTTCGGCAAGCGCTCCCATTTCAGCGAGCGAAAGCGCCAGATGGTCTGCCGCCAGCGCCACGGGTTCAGCGTGGAAGTTTCCACCCGACAGGATTTCATTCTCGTTGGCAAACACCAGCGGGTTGTCGCTGACGGCGTTCGCCTCGATCTCGAGGATGGACGCCGAGTGTCGGAGTGCCTCGAGGCACGCGCCCATGACCTGCGGCTGGCAACGGATCGAATATGGATCCTGCACGCGGTCGCAGCCTTCGTGGCTGAGGCGGATTTCGCTGCCGGACATCAGCGACTTCAATGCAGCCGCGGTATCGGTCTGGCCCTGATGCCCACGCACGAGATGAATGCGTGGATCGAAGGGCGTGTCACTTCCCAGGATCGCGTCGGTTGTCAGGGCACCGGAGACGAGGGCGGCAGCGAAAATGTTCTCGGCCGCAAACAAGCCCTGCAGCGCGAGCGCGGTTGAGACCTGCGTGCCATTGATGAGGGCGAGGCCTTCCTTGGCCTCAAGCGTGACGGGTTCGAGCCCTGCGCGCTGGAGTGCGTCGCCAGCGTTCATTTCGTAGCCGCGATACTTGACCTTGCCGACTCCAATCAGAGCGCAGGCGAGATGAGCAAGTGGTGCGAGATCGCCCGATGCGCCGACCGAACCCTTTACCGGAATCTGGGGCAAGAGATCGAACTCGAGGAACTTCATAAGGCGGTCGATGACCACCCAGCGAATGCCTGAGTAACCGCGCGAGAGACCCAGGATCTTCAATGTCAGGATCAGGCGCACGGTCTTGTCGCCGAGGTTATCGCCGGTGCCGGTGGCGTGGCTGAGGATCAGGTTGCGCTGAAGCTCCGTCAGCTTGTCTTTCGGGATGCGCGTGCTGGCGAGTTGGCCGAAGCCGGTGTTGATGCCGTAGACGGGGTCGTCTCTGGTGAGGACGGTCTCGACGACCTTGCGTGAGGCTTCCACGCCGACACGGCAGGCGGTGTCGAGGGTGAAGTTCTGCTTCTCGCGGGCAATCCTGCGGAGCGTGCGGAGGTCGGCTTTGCCGGGGGTGAGTGTTGTCATGCGCGCAAACCTGCGACTCTGTGCTCGTTGGCAGACAAGAAATTCTCACGCGAAGCCGCGAAGCCGCGAAGAAAAAAGGGTTCACGCGAAAACGCTAAAAGGATAAACGCGCCAAAAGACGAAAATTGCTCAGGCGCGCTTCGCGCGCCTGCCATGCGTGTGCACAGACGCCTATCTGGTGCCCCTATTCGCGTATTTATTCTTTTAGCGATTTCGCGTGATTTCTTACTTTGCGGCTTCGCGGCTTCGCGTGAGATTTCTTTTTTCTGAGCTTTCATTTGCGCACCATTGGCAAGTCGAGGTGGTGCTCGTTCGCGCAGGCGATGGCGTCTTCGTAGCCGGCATCGGCGTGGCGCATGACGCCTGTGGCGGGGTCATTCCAGAGCACGCGTTCGATGCGGCGGGCGGCGTCTTTCGTGCCGTCGCAGACGATCACCATGCCGGAATGCTGCGAGAAGCCCATGCCGACGCCGCCACCGTGGTGGAGGGAGACCCAGGTCGCGCCGCTTGCGCAGTTCAGCAGCGCATTGAGGAGCGGCCAGTCTGATACGGCGTCGCTGCCATCCTTCATTGATTCCGTTTCGCGGTTGGGGCTGGCGACGGAGCCCGAGTCGAGATGATCGCGGCCGATGACAATCGGCGCCTTGAGTTCTCCCGATGCCACCATTTCATTGAAGGCGAGACCCAATCGGTGGCGATCGCCCAACCCGACCCAGCAGATGCGCGCCGGCAGGCCCTGGAACCTGATCTTCTTCTGCGCCATGTCGAGCCAATGCATGAGGTGCTTGTCGTGAGGCATCAACTCGCGAACCTTGGCATCAGTGCGTGCGATGTCTTCAGGGTCGCCTGACAGGGCTGCCCAGCGGAACGGGCCCACGCCGCGACAGAACAACGGTCTTATGTAGGCCGGCACGAAGCCCGGGAAGTCGAAGGCATTCGCGAGGCCTTCGTCCTTGGCGACCTGACGGATGTTGTTTCCGTAGTCGAAGGTGGGCACGCCCATCTTTGCGAATGCCAGCATCGCTTCGACGTGCTCCCTGATCGAAGCGCGCGCAGCCTTGTCGACCGCCTTTGGCTCGGACGCTATGCGCCCTTCCCAATCAGCGACCGTCCAGCCCTTCGGACAATAGCCGTTGATCGTGTCGTGTGCGGACGTCTGGTCGGTCACAAGGTCAGGCCTTACGCCCCGGCGCACGAGTTCCGGATATATATCGGCGGCGTTGCCGAGCAGACCTACGGAGATCGGCGTCTTGTCCGTGCAGGATTTCCGGATGATTGCGAGCGCCTCATCGAGCGAGGCGGTCCAAGTGTCGAGGTATTTCGTCTCAAGGCGTTTCTCGATGCGGCTCTGTCTGCACTCGACCGCGAGGATCGACGCGCCGGCCATTGTGCCTGCGAGTGCCTGGGCCCCACCCATGCCACCAAGACCTGCGGTCAGGATCCATCTGCCTGCGAGTTCACCACCGTAGTGCTTGCGCCCTGCCTCAACGAAGGTTTCGTACGTGCCCTGCACGATGCCCTGGCTGCCAATATAGATCCACGAGCCTGCCGTCATCTGGCCGTACATCATCAGGCCCTTGCGATCGAGCTCGTTGAAGTGCTCCCAGTTCGCCCAGTGCGGCACGAGGTTTGAGTTCGCGATCAGCACGCGCGGCGCGTCGACATGGGTACGAAAAATGCCGACCGGTTTTCCGGACTGCACGAGCAACGTCTGATCGCTTTCAAGCTTGCGGAGCGAGGCCACGATCGCGTCGAACGAGGCCCAGTCACGGGCTGCGCGGCCGATGCCGCCATAAACGACAAGTTCGTCAGGGTTCTCGGCCACTTCGGGATCGAGGTTGTTCATGAGCATGCGCAGAGGGGCTTCGGTCGCCCAGCTTCTGGCTGTGAGTTCAGTTCCGCGCGGGCTTTTCACGGCGCGGGAATTCTTGCGTCGGTCCATCAGGGTCATGCGCCATTATAATGAGAGTGTGCGGCACGGTCGGCCGCGGGTTGCGCGGACACATCAATAAGTTGGGTAAATCGGCACCACTATCAGAGCGATGCGTATCGCTAGTTGATTCGAGAATCAGCAAGAACCCAAGAGACGAAATCAGCAGCCCAAAGTAGTCAAAGCGGCCCTGAGTTCAATCTTTGCGTGCACCGGACCGTTCCGAATCGTGTTCTACGTGCCACTACTCCCCAGTCAATTTCCCTTTTTGGTTGTTCGCAGCCGCACCAAATCCCTTTTCCTGTTGGGGAATAAACAGCTCTGAATATCTTGGTTACCAGAAAGTAAAGAAGGGCTGGCACATGAGCTTCAATCGGGAGAACGCGCAGGACATTGCGGTTGCTGAAGCGTTGAGCACCATAGCGGGGCCAATATTCGGCGCAGCGTGGTGCGACGGAAGTCTGATCGTTCATGTCTCCGAAGTGACGTCTGCCCGCGCACTCAGGCGAAGCATCCAGGGAACTCTCGCGGCCAGTGGTGTGAAACAGGTTCGCATCCGTTTCCACAACGCAGACAAACTGGCGCGGGCAAAAAGCCTTGAGGCGCTTGTTGCCCGGGTGGATGGGGACCAGTTTGTGTATGACCCGACGGGTACCCTGGCCCGCGCACAGGCGATGGTCTCTGTCAGCCGCCGCGTTCGCGAACAGCTCGGCGCACGTGCGCGCGGGTTTTACTACGCCCCCTTGCTGCGCAGCTATTATGTCGTGCTGAACAAGTCAGAAACCGGCAAACCAATATCGCTGTCCGATCTTACCCAGATCGAAGACACAGTCGTCGAAAGCGTCAAGGCTAGCTTTCATGGATTTGATGGTGCGGTGCCGGCCGTGCGTGTCGGTTTTGTCGTTCCCAAGACGAATCTCGTACCTGTTGACATCGCGTCCGTTGAGAGCTGGAGATCGCGCCTTGGTACTGTTGCGCAGCGCTACTGGAAGCCAGCAACGATTGTTGCCCTTTTTGGCTTCGGATTGTCGACGCCCGCACATGCGGAAGGCCCAGCCGTTTCCGAACCCAATCTGAAACTTCGCGGCAGCGCCGGCCAAGTCATCGATGATTTCAGCTGGAATGTGGAAGGTGACTTCACGGCGCCGCTCTCCGAAAAGATTGGAGTCGCGCTTGAGGCTGGCATGGGACAGCGTGACCAAAATGACTACTGGGGTGCGGGCGGGCATATCTTCGCCCGTGATCCAGAGACCTATCTCATCGGATTGTTTGCCGCCTATTCGCAGGGCAATGAGTTCAATGTCGATCTGACGCGCGTGGGCGGTGAGTTTGAATTCTATTTCCAGGATATCACCGTTTCCGGCAGCGGCGGATACCAGTTCAGTGCGGACCTTGGCGACAAGGCATTCGGCAGCCTCGATTTCAAGTGGTATGCGGACGAGAACTTTGCGATTTCAGCTGGCGCCTTTGGCGATAAAGATGATGCCTTTGCGCGTGGCAGACTTGAATGGCAGCCAGGCTTTGCGGCCCTGCCCGGCCTTGCATTCAATGCGGAAGGTGTCCTGGGCGAGGATGACTATCACAGCGTGATGGGTGGCCTGACCTATTACTTTGGTACGCCGGCAAACCTGAAGGATCGCCACCGAAAGCAGGACCCTGAATCCGCACTGTTTGGACTGTTCCAGGCCATACAACTCGAGCAGCAAAGACTTTGCGAACAGTATGGCAATTGCGGGTCCGCCAACTGAAGGCCAACCGGTTGACAGGCACAGTCGCGGTGCATGAATGAACCGCCAATGCGCCATTGCCGTGTCTCCTGATCTTGTCTGTAGATTTGTGCGGTTCTTCCGTTCAGTCTTCATTAAGCATCCTGAAATTCGATGCCCGTCGCGCACCCCGGGCACGCGCTAAGCGTTGTTTAGTGAATTTTTGGTATTCCAGATGCGGACAACTGCACCGGTTTTGCAGTGCCGTGCTTGTGAAGGCCAAGATGAAAGCGAACGAATCCAACTTCACTGATGTCGCCATAGCGGAATTGCTTCGCGCGATTCCCGGCCCCATTTTCGCAGCCACCCTGCATCCCGACAGCGAACAGCCATCGATCCAGATTCATGTGGCGCGAAGCGGTTCGACGCGGGCCATGACGCGGCTGATCAACTCAACCCTGGCGCCTGTGACGACAGCGCGTGTCCAAATCAAATTTCATCGTCCTGCGCGCCTGCTGCGCGCGAAAAGTCTGGAAGCGCTCGTCGCGACGCTGACGAAGGGTCGCATCGTCTATGATCCGACCAATTCGTTTCTCGGCGCTGTCCGGCTGCTGGAAACTTCGCAATCCTTGCGAGCCCTGCTCCACACGCGCCTGCGCGGCGTCTACTACGCGCCGCTACTGCGAACGATGTACATTTCCCTTGAACGCGCCCAGGTGGAACGCGCGGGCAAGATCGCCCTTTCAACGCTGACAGACATTGAATGCGTGGTCGCTGCTGTCGTGCAAACCTGTTTTGCAGACAGCGACGTCAGTGCGCCGCAAATCCGTGTCGGTTTTGGCTTGCCCGAAACACGGCTCGTACCCGTCGACCGTCTGTCCGAACAGGGCCTCCGCGCTCGAACGGCGGATTTCATTCGGCGGCACTGGAAACCTGTCGCGATCGCGGCTCTGCTGGGGCTTGGTGGCTCGGAAGCGGCCGTGGCGAGCGAACCTGCCGTATCAGAGCCAAACTTCAAGGCAAGGGGCTCATTCGGCGAAGTCGTTGATGACTATACGTGGGACGTCGAGGGCGCATTCACAGTGCCGCTTGGCGAGTCCTTTGGCGCTGTCATCGAAGGTGGCGGTGGTGCGCAGGATGGCAATGGCTATGTCGGCGCGGCCGGACACATATTCATGCGTGATCCTGAGTCCTTCATGCTGGGGGTGTTTGGGGGCTATTCCGAAGGCACTGAGTTTGACGTCGACGCAACGCGCCTCGGCGGTGAGTTCGAGTTCTATCTCAACGAAATCACGCTTTCAGGCTCGGCTGGCTATCAGTTCAGCCAGGCACTCGGCGACAAGACATTCGGGTCCTTCGACATCAAATGGTACGTCTCGCGAAACTTTGCCATATCTGGCGGCGCTTTCGGCGATGCGGACAAGACGTTTGGTCGGGGCCGCCTGGAATGGCAGCCTGGCTTTGCCGCGCTCCCTGGCCTCGCGTTCAACATCAATGGCATGTGGGGCGAGGATGACTACCAAAGCATCATGGGTGGGCTGACCTATTACTTTGGCACGCCCGTTGACCTAATTGACAGGCACCGCCGACAGGATCCGGAGTCTGCGCTGTTCGGCTTGCTTCAGTCTGTGCAGCATGAACAAGCAAAAATCGCCGAGCGCCTGTGCGCTCAGTATGGTCAGTGCTGAACTGACCAACCAGATCCGCAGTTCTCGAAATGCACTGCAACTGTAAATTGCCATCGTTGGCAATTGCGACTTTTATGTCCCTATTTCAACTGCTGCTTGGTTCATGCTGGCAGTGACAATGTGGCCAGGGCGCAACTGTTAATATCAAAACGACACGTCTTGCTTTCTTACGAAAACCAAATCTGCGAACTCTGCTTTGAAGTGATTCACCTCTCATACATATTCGCACCGGCGCGTATTTGTACTTGTGAGGGGAAAATGGATTCGGGGAAAACATCCTGGCGGAGCAATATAACAGAGAGTCTTCGGACAATTTCTGCTCCTGTGTTTGCTGCAACGCTGGTTAACTCGCCCAAGGGAGCAATCCTGACGGTCCACGTGTCTTCGGTCCAGAGCCGAAAAACAGTTGCAAATTCAATTCTGGCGGTTGCCGGGGCGGCGACGAAAGTCCGCTTTCACTCACCGGCAAGCCTCACGGCACCTCGCAGCCTTGAGCGGCTTGTGCGCCGGTTCAAGTGCGATGAGATCATTTATGACCCAACGCAAGCCATGTCGCGCGCGAAGGCCCTTGTCGACGGCGGCGCCGCAGTACGCGCTTCGCTTGGAGCCAAACTGACCGGCCTCTTCTACGCGCCGCGCCTGCGCACGCTGTATGTCGCGCTGAACTCCAGACAACTTGCGGTCGGCGACAAGCTTCGCGTGTCGGAACTCACTGCGATCGAGCAGAATATCCTCCAGTCGCTGCGATCGGCTTTTGCCGGACAGATGGCAGACTGCCCGGCTGTTCGGGTCGGCTTTGGCATTCCCCGCACTGAACTTGTCCCGGTTGACCAACGGTCAGTCGGCGGCTGGAGTGCAGCCGTTCTTCGCAGCATCAAGCGCCACTGGAAGCCAGCCGCGATCGCGACGGTGCTCGGATTTGGTGCTGCGACCACGGCGGCAGCGCAGGATCCGGCGGTCTCAGCACCAAATCTCAAAGTCGTCGCTGAAGCTGGTGACACCTCGAGCGACAGCTCCTGGGTTATTGGTGGCGGCCTGACACTTCCTGTCGGACAGCAGTGGGGACTTCAGATCGAAGGCGGCGCTGCTGGCGTTGGCGACGACAACATCTATGGAACGGCAGCGCATCTCTTCACGCGAAATCCGGACAGCTATTTGCTTGGTCTGTTTGCTGCCTATGCCTCGGAAGACACATTCGGCCTTGAGGCGACGCGCGTGGGTGCGGAAGCCGAGATTTACCTGAACCAGATCAGCCTGCTCGCCAAGGCCGGCTATCAGTTCAGCGACACGACATCCGAAGGCGCGTTCGGCGATGTCGAACTGAAATGGTACGTCAGTGACAACTTCGCAGTCAGTGCCGGTGCGGGCATTGACGAACAGCAGACACTCGGCCACGGCAGCATTGAATGGCAGCCAGGCTTCTCTGCTCTTCCAGGCCTCGCGTTCCGTGTGGACGGCGCCGTGGGTGACGACGATTACCACAGCATCCTTGGCGGCATTTCGTACTACTTCGGTACCGACGCCAGCCTGAAGGATCGCCACCGCAAGCAGGATCCGGAACTCGAACTCATCAGGCTGTTCAAGGCGGTTGAACGGGAACGGGCAACGCTATGCGCCCAATACGGCGGATGTGACTAACGAAGGCGCCAGACCGGCGGGGGAACGCGGGGGTGAGATCGACAAGATCTTGCCCCCGATTTTTTATGCCCACCTTGTTGAACCGCGCGGGTCTGTATCTTCGAGGCAAAGCGACCTAGATTCCCCTCAACAAGGGAATGGCCAGACGGTTCATGCTGAGCGGCAAGAAAATCCTGTTTGCGTGGGAACTCGGTGAGGGACTTGGCCATCTGCCGCCACTCAAGGCAATTGCCGGCGCGCTGAAGCCATGCGGCGTGCGCCCGGTCTTTGTGTTGCGCGAAACAAAAAATGCCATCCGCGCGCTGATGCCGGTTGGCGGCGACCTTCGTACCGCGCCGCACTGGGCAAAGCCCGGCACAAGCATCGAGCGCAGTGGCAGCATGGCTGATATCCTGGCCGGCAACGGGTATTCGAACAGCGATCACGCCGCCGCCATCATCTCGGCCTGGGACAAGGTGATCGATGAAGTAAAGCCAGACCTGCTTGTCGTCGATCACGCGCCCAGCGCGCTGTTGAGTGCTTACGGTCGGATCCCTACGGTGATCGCTGGCAATGGATTTGCAGTACCTCCTGCCGATGGAGACTGGTTTCCGCCGTATCTTCCGGGCGAAGACAGAACCGATCGCCAGCGCGTGGTTTTTGAAGCCATTCAGTCGGCGTTCAAGACCATCGGACGCAACTCACCACCAAGCATTACAGCGCCGTTCCGGGGAGCCTTTCGGGGGATCTACTCATTTCCGCAAATTGATACCTATCGGGCGATACGCAAGGAACGCCTGCTCGGTCCCATCGAAGCACCGCCCGCATGTCTTGCGCTGCCTGCCAAACGGCGACTGTTTGTTTATTCCGCGACCGACATCGCAAAGATTGACGCGCTCATGCAATGCATCATGGCCATCGGACCGGAAGCCAGCGTTTATCTCAGGGGCGGGCTGGGCACGCGTGGCGCAATCCTGAGAAGTCGAGGCGTAGAAGTATTTGACACCCCGCCCCCGCTTGCCGATGTCCTGCCGGCCGCAAGCGTCGTGTTTTCGCACGGAGGCTCGGGTTTCACGAATGCGGCGCTTGCGAGCGGTCGGCCGCATCTGGTGTTTCCAAGGCATTTCGAAGCGCGCTCGACGGCCATGGGTCTTGCAGATGCCGGATGCGGCATCCGGCTGGAAGACCTTGAGGTGAATTCATTCCGCGAGGCCTATGTGCGCGCCAGCGAGGACGAGACCATGCGCGAGGCCGCGCAGCGGGAAGGTATCAGGGCGCAACATTTCGTGACGCAAGCTCGCGCGCTTGAAGTAACGGTGGAGGCTGTAAGAAGTCTGATTGGCTAGGCTCGAATATCAGAAAACAAAAGGACCCACGACGGCCAATGCCATCGTGAGCCCCGGTCGCGCAGACTGGATCGACTACCAGACGACTCGAATGCCGACTTCACCCGCGTGGCTGTCCTGGCCCGAGGCAAAATTGCCGTTGTAGCCAACGAAGATCCTTGCCTGATTGCTGACCGGCGCCTCTACGCTTGCTCCAGCGACTACGCTGTTCGCATCGGGGGATGCGGCACCGGTTATGCCTGCGAAAGTGACATCCGTGCCGCCCGTCAAGCTGGTCGAGGTGGTTGAGAAGGCGACGAGACGGTCGCGCTCGAACTCATGCGCCCAGCCGGCACTTGCAGTCAGTTTTGCCCCGCGACGCCCCACATTCAGATCAAACGTGCCTCGTGCACCAAGTATCGTCCTTGCCGCATCCTGATCAACAGCCTCGACGGTCATTGGCATGAGCGGATCGCCCAACAGAACTGTCTCGGCATAACCGTCCTGGTTCAGGCGAGTGCCATCGGCACGCGCATAGGGTGTGAGGATGAATGTGTTTGAGAGCGACCAGTCATAGCCCAGCTCAACGCTGCCGAACCATTGCGTTGATTCAACGCCGCGGGCGATTGCGGTACCAAATCCAAGAAGGCTCGACCTGCTCAGATCATTGGATGCATAGCCGTAGCCGGCTGCAGCGGTCACATAGAGCGGGATGCTGCTGGGGCCAAAATGACCATAGACAGCGCCGCTGTATTCATCTGCGCGACCCCGGTTGTCCGTCAGGAGGGTATCGCTTGCGAACCGGCTGTGGCCAGCTGCCACTGCCAAACCGAGATCAAGGTTGTCTGTGACCGCCATTTCTGCCCCGGCGGTCAGACCCCAGCGACGGCTGCGCACGTCACCGCTGTCCCACTGGCTTCGGTCGCCGTAGCCCGACATGTAAGCACGGTACCTTCCATTCGCGCTGATGTAGCCACCCGTGCTCGAGGCAACATCAACTGGCGCATTGAGGGCGACCTGAACTGGCGAGCCTGCATGTCCGAAGCGGTTCTGCAAGCGATCAAGGAAACCGTATGTGTCCTGGATAGCGTTTGACTGAGATGCTGCCGCGATGTCGTTGCCTTCACCATCGTCAATCATGATGAGGTCGACGTCGTCGACGTTCATGAAACTCGGCGAGTGGCGAATGGCGAACGACACATTTGTCAATCCGCCCGACACGGCCGAAAAATGCTCGTAGTCCAGATAACCGTGGGAAGTCGAGTCCGTGACATTTCGAAGAACATTGGTGCCCAAGCCGACTGCGAACTGGTTGGGAGCAGTACTCGAGTCATTGGATTGCGAATAGGCGAGGCGATATACGCCAGGGCTCAGGTTCACCGTCTGAATGATCGAACCGGTGCCACTGACACCCGCGGCGTCGACGACGACGCAGGCAGCAGCGGTGCAACCACTTCGGTATGAATAGGTCCCGTTGTTTGGATTCGTGGCGCTGATTGACGTGAACCCTCCGCCGCCAGATACCCAGGGACCAAAGGCCCCACTTTCAAAATCGCCATCTGAAACAAGGTTGGCCGATGCCGTGGTGGCTCCCAACGCCGTCGCCACCGTCGCAAGCAGCGCAATTCGCAAATTCCTGATCGTCATCTTTTCCACTCCACCGGCGGCTCTTGTTTTTTCGAATCAGCCGCATACCGTGTGGTCAGGGTTTGGCCCGATAGGAATGAAGTCAACGCAACGGCACAAAGTCCATTGCGGACGTGGCTTTGAGCACACGAAAACCCCGCCACAGGGTTGCACCCGGCGCGCCTGCCAACCCCTGCTAAGTAGAAGAAAGGGCCTTGCGCGCAGCGCGACTGGCCACTTCAAAATGCGCGAGAATCACAAAGCTGGAAGCGGCCGCGAAAAAACACCATACGGACACGAAGACATCTGCGTAGAAAACATAGGCAATGATCGATCCCGCAAACACGATGGCGCCAAGGGCGGACACTGCCCTGTACGACGACACCAGCAACGCCAGCGCTGTGGCCATCAGATAAATCCCGCCGGCGACAACGGGCGCATCGATGTCGGTGCGGTAGAGGATGTGGTGGCCGCTGATATATCCCTCGTGCCGGACAGTGACGAGCTGAACCAGAAAGAACGACGCCACTCCCACGCCGCAAAGGGCGCTGAACTGCATGATCCGCCTACGAAAGCCTGACGGCTCAAGCATCAGGGCGACACCGGGCGCGTAGACAGGCCAGATCACCAGGGCCAGCGTCAGGAAGACCTGTGTCAGCAACCAGGCCCAGTTGCCGGGATCATCCATCGAAAGCGACAGCCAAAGTCCGCCTTCCGCGCCTTGCTGAACTGCGAACATCAGGGGCATGGCTGCCAGCGGCAATTCCCGAAAAGTGCGAGCACGACGCAGCGTCATGCCCCCGATGACACCTGTCATTCCTGCCGTCAGAAAGCTTGCGGTTGCGGAGAAACACATCGGCGTGACCTGGCCTCGCTGGTTGACGTGGAGCCTAACACGATGGTGGCCGGACCGCGCGCCTCATATCCGGTGACACTATGGACCGCCGACGCCATCGCGGACGGTCACTCGCGTTTTGGAAGAACCGGAGGCGGCACGGTGTGCGCATGAGTGAGGCAGCCCGATGCAGGATTGAGCAGCATTTTGCACTGCAATAAGGCACACCTGTATCTTTGCTGCACTAGCACATTCCGATTTCGATACGCCGGGGGTTGATGGCTGATTTAGCCACTTCCCGGCGGGTTTTTCTGCGTTAGCGTTTGCAGCATGAAAGATGCAATTGAATGGGGGACAGCATGTTTGACGGGATCGTTGAGGCGGCCAGGCCGCTTTGGCTGACACCAATGGCCGTGGGTGATGCGCTGGGGCTTGCGCACGCGGGAACGGCACTTTTCGGCTTTTTTATCTTCCTCGCGGCGCTGGAATTGCTGCGCAGTGGCTCAGGCGTGATCGCATTCATCGCACGGCTGCTGGCTGTCTTTGCGCTCGTGTTTACGGCGGCCGCGCTTCACTACGGTGATTTCCTGGCCGTGCCGGTTCGCGCCGCACTGACGGTCGTGACCGCAGAGCTTCCGGTATCGCAACCGCACGCAGCGCTTCTTGCGACTCTGGGCGTTGTCTCGGTGAGCGCGGCCTACCACGCCGGCAAGTCAAGCGGGATCAGCGTTTCATCGCATACATCACGCGGCAGTCACACACGCTACGTGTCGTCAAAGCAGGGCCAAACGGCAACAAGCGGCCGCATTATGGCGATGGATATCACCGAGCGGCTGCACATGCGCCAGCTCGCGCGCAATCCCCGAAAACAGACAGTTCGAAACCCGAAGTCCATGCGCACGGCTGGACCGGGCCGGAACTGGGGCTGAAGGCGTTCAGGACACTTTGCAAATGATGAGGACAATGACCATGACTGAAGAGACTTACAGACTGCGCAATCCTGGCAAGCGAGCCGTACAAATCGCCATGATGATTGTGGCCTCCCTGGGCGCCTGCGCTTCGGCGATGGCTCAGGGTGTACCTGCGGTGCCTGCCATGCCGGCACTGGCCGCGCATGCGGTGGCCCTGCAACTCAACAGCGGCGACACGGCGTGGATGCTCATGTCCACGGGACTTGTGCTGCTGATGACCATTCCCGGCCTCGCGCTCTTTTATGCAGGGATGGTCCGCAAGAAGAACATCCTTGCGACAGCCGCTCAAAGCTTTGCCATTACGGCCGTCATCACTGTCGTCTGGGCCATTGTCGGCTACTCGCTTGGATTTACGAATGGTGGCGTGAACCAGGCGTACATTGGAGGCCTCGACCGCATGATGCTGCACGGCATCAAGGCCGGTGTGGCGCATTCACTGGCGCCGACCATTCCGGAATCGGTCTTCATGACGTTCCAGATGACCTTTGCCATCATCACGCCGGCGCTGATCTGCGGTGCGTTTGCCGACCGCATGAAGTTCTCGGCACTCATCGCGTTCATGACACTCTGGCTGTTGCTGGTGTACGCGCCGATTGCCCACTGGGTATGGGGCGGCGGCTTCCTTGGCAGCATGGGCGTGCTCGATTTCGCCGGCGGAACGGTCGTGCACTTCAACGCCGGAATCGCTGGTCTTGTGTGTACGCTCGTGCTGGGTCACCGCACGGGTTACGGCAACGAGGAAATGGCGCCGCACAACCTGCTCTACGCGCTAACGGGTGCGTCGCTGCTGTGGGTTGGCTGGTTCGGCTTCAACGCCGGTTCGGCGGTTGCCGCAAACGATCTCGCCGGCATTGCGATGATGAACACACAGATCGCTGCCGCTGCCGCGACCGTATCGTGGATGCTGCTTGAATGGCTGATGGTCAAGAAGCCCAGCGTACTCGGGCTACTGTCCGGTGCCGTCGCTGGACTCGTTGCGATTACGCCAGCTGCCGGGTTTGTGGCACCTGACGGCGCGCTCACGATCGGTCTCATCGCCGGCGTGGTCTGCTACTTCGGTGCGGTGTGGATGAAGCGGATCTTCGGTTACGACGACTCGCTCGATGCCTTTGGTATCCACGGCATCGGCGGTGCTGCCGGCGCGATCCTGACTGGCGTCTTTGCCACGTCCAGCATCAACAGCCTGGGCAAGGGCCTGATTGACGGCAATCCGGACCAGGTCACAACCCAGCTTATCGGATTGGCCTATTCGGGCGCGTACTGCGCGGTTGTCACCTTCGTCATCCTGATGGTGGTTGGCGCCACGCTTGGCCTGCGCGTGTCGGCTGACGAAGAGATGGAAGGTCTCGATCTCTCACAACACGGTGAACGTGTGCACTGATTTCCTCCAGAGGTGGCGCGGCCTTTTGGGGGGATCTGCGCCACCTCACCCTGTTTCGAGTTTTGCAATCAAGAAGGAGCGTATCAAATGAAGACGAAACTATTCGGAATCGTGAGCCTTGCACTGGCAG
Organism: Micropepsaceae bacterium; assembly: GCA_040080835.1. Classification (GTDB taxonomy): domain Bacteria; phylum Pseudomonadota; class Alphaproteobacteria; order Micropepsales; family Micropepsaceae; genus SZUA-430. The sequence continues at coordinate 83,992 of JBEBHP010000015.1, forward strand.
CGACTTCCAGCTTTGGGGCGACGGCACAGGCCGAAGGCGCATGGGGGCCCTTCACCGCCAATATCGGTCTCACGACTGACTATCGATTCCGCGGCCAAAGCCAGACGCAGGGCGATCCCGCGATCTCCGGCGGCATCGACTATGCCAGCGAGAGCGGATTCTTTGCCGGCGTGTGGGCATCGAACGTCGACTTCAATGACGCCGCCGACACCTCGATGGAACTCGACCTCTATGCCGGTTTCAGCAAGGCGCTCGACGACAAGACCACGGGTGCGATCAAAGTTGTCTACTATGCCTATCCAACCGCAGATTATCCTGCTGGCGCCAATCACAATGACTACCTGGAAATCATCGGCACGCTGACGCACGACTTCGGCGGTGCGACCGGCAGCCTGGAACTTGCCGTGAGCCCCGACTATTTCCTCGAGTCCAGCGACAGCGTGGAGCTTGCGGGATCGTTGTCGGTGCCGCTGGCAGACAGCTTCCTGTTCTTTGATGGCGGTGTGTCGGCGTCGGCGCGCTATGGCTATCAGTGGATCCACGACAACGCGACATTCGGGACACCTGACTATGGCTTCTATGACATCGGTGTGACGGCGAAGGTCTGGAAGGCTTCGGTTGACCTGCGCTGGGTTGATACCGACCTCAGCGACGCCGAATGTTTTGGCGGCACGAATTTGTGCGAAGGCGGCTTTGTTGCTTCGGTGACAATCGCTCTGCCGTGATGCGTGTGGCCGGAGTGACGAGCTCCGGCCATTTTCACGTGCCTTGAATTTGTCTTGCCCGTGCGTCACACACTGTTCCCGGAAGCATGGGGACGTCATGAGAAGCGCACGGTTTACAGACACGATCGAACCTGGCTGGGAAAGCGCCCGACGCCTCAGGGCTGGTGTGGGCCAAGCCTGCGATGCAGCGCCTGATGTTCATGTGCTGGTCGAGGGCGCGGATGTTCGGCTCGTGATCGACGTGTTCGGGCCGTCCCTGCAAAGCTTTACCTTCTCGGCGGTGGAGCTCTGGCACGACCTCGTCGTCATCGGCTACGGCAGCGCGCTCTATGTCGTGCGGCCATCGAACGGATGGAGCCTTTACGTTGCGATCCCCGGGTATTTTGGTTCGCTTTACATGGGTGATGCAGGGACGGATTACTGCCTGGTTGCGACGGACTCGGAGATCCTGCGCGTTTCGCCCGAGGGCCAGATTATGTGGCGGCAGGGCGACCTTGCTGCTGATGGCGTGATCATCAGCGACGTGGCGGATGGTGTCATCAAGGCCAGCGGGCAATGGGATCCGCCGGATGCGGCGTGGACCGAGTTCCGGTTGAACCTCGCAACGGGGGAGCGGTTGGGATAGCTGCTTCCGGGCACGCTCACGCGATCATCAAGCAAAGGGCGTGGCTGACGCCTGCACTCCCAAAGCGGTTGCCGACGCTCAGTGCTGCGGCGCTGTCGGATCTGCGTCTGTTACGGCCGACACGCCAACGGCAAGCAGCGCAATGACCTGACGGAAAAAGCGCTCAGCCTGCCGCAAACGTTTCGGAATCGGGACTAGGCGCGCATCAGGCGTTCGAACCCCGGTTTTGGCGCCGAAACCGGACACTGCCTTGCTCAAGGGATCGGAAACCGGTTTGGCGCGTTGATGTCTCGACCAGGAAAAAATGCGTCGATGCCACTTGAAACACGATCACGCCAATTCGCGGGCCGTTCAAAACCCGTCGCGGAGGCGGCGTTGGTCGCGCCCGACTTTCCGCCCGCCGCAAAACACGCATTGATCATTCTGGCTGTCATCGCCTGCGGAGCCGCGGCTTGGGCCACGCAGGATTTTCTGATGCCCACCGCGACGGCTGTCGTCGTCGCGATGGCTCTCACACCGATCGTCAGGACGCTCGAGCGACTGGGCATGCCCACAATCGCTGCATCCGCAATCGTTGTGGCCAGTATTGGCGCTGTTCTCGCGGGCACAACGATCGCCGTCGCACCAGGTCTGTCGGAGATGATCAAGAGCGCACCGGAGATCGCAGAGACAATCGAGCGCAAGGCACGTCCCCTCAAGGAATGGCTGGGCACCTTCCAGGCAGCGACGGACAAGCTCGACGAGGTCAGCCATATCCGTGCTGACGATGGTACGACAAAGGTTGCGGCCCCGGTCCAGTCGTCGGGCGCCGCCGTCATGGAGCTCGCACCTCAGGTGATCGGGCAAACGATCTACGTTTTTGTGCTGGCACTATTCCTGATATCGGTGCGCGAGCCCTATCGAAAGCGGTTGATCCTGCTGCCATCCAACAGCGGGCACCGCCTGAAAGTGGCGCGAATCCTGAACGAGTCGCTGGCGCAGGTATCTCACTACCTGTTCGTCATGACGATGATCAACACTGGCGTGGCAGTGGCAGTGACGCTGGCGTTTGAAGTGCTGGGAGTCCCGTATGCTGCCGTTTGGGGCCTTGCGTTCGGCATTGCCAGCTACATTCCCTATGTCGGCCCGACAGGCATGATTGCGGTTTGCACGCTTACACAGCTCGTCACGGCACCCTCGGTCACACAAGCCCTCATCCCGCCCATCCTGATGCTCATCATAAACTTCATCGAGTCGAGTTTCGTGACACCATGGCTTGTGTCGCGGCGGATCGCGGTGAGCGCGATCGCAGTTTTCCTCACCGTGGCAATGTTTGCGTTGCTGGCGGGCCCATTCGCCGCGATTGTTGCCGTCCCGCTGCTTATCCTGTTTTCGACCGTGGCGCACCACGTGCCTGGGCTGGAGCCCATTGCCATTCTTCTTCTCCCCGAAGGTGAAACGAGCCTGGATACAAGGAAATCTGGCATGCAGAAGCTGTTTGCTGCCGAGGCCACGTTGCGCGCAGAACCACTTTCGCGCCCCGTCTGGTGGCGTCGCGTGCTCCTTATTCGATTTGTCCAGCATTGACCGCAGCGCTGCGCAACCGTTCCGGGTGCCTGCGCGTTCAGTATTCAAGAGAACAACCCCTCTTCCAGGAGCCCACCATGACCGACACAAGAGACACCATCCGGGACGCCGCCCGTGATACAGGAAACGCCGTGAACCGCGCCTTGCCTGCCCCACAGAACTCGATGACCGTGATCATGCTGGTCATCGGCGCTGTCGCGATTGTTCTGCTTTCACTCTATGCCTTTGGCGCATTCGGCTCGTCATCGACCACGGACGCTCGGAACGACACGACATCAGAGTCGGGCACAGCCACGCCGTCCAATTGATGGCGACCTTGGTCTCTCCTCGAGCGGGGAGAACCGGGGTCCGCTTTCCAACGGATTTCCTCTCAGGGACATGATGACGGAAGTGGCGGCCGCCACGGTTCTGCATCCATCCTGCCATCGCGGCTAGTCGGCTGGCAACTCCTCCGTCTGCAGCACCGCTTGCGCGGTGCGCAGGGGATGGAGTGCGGTGGCGGGAGAATGCTGCGTCGTATGTTGCGTGAGGCAAGCCGGGTTACCTCATACTGACCCAAGAACCCCTGATGCCACGCGAGCCTGGGGCGCGCTCTTTGCCTGTGCAAACCGGGATTGCGTGTTGAATAGCGCACGGGGAGCGACCATACTTCTGGCTTGAATCAGGGGCGGGACAATCAATGCGGCTTGCATTCAGACTTTTCGGTGCGCTGGTGGGGCTGGTGCTGCTGTCGGTTGCCGTGTTGGCCGGACTTTACTTTTCGTACCGCCAACACATCCCTGATCTTGCGCAAGCCCAACACGTTGATACGCATTTTGCGAAAGCCATTGACGCTGACCTTGCTCGCAAGGCTCGCAATCGGCTTGTCGAACTTCGCCGCACGGGATTCTATCCCTCGGTATCCGTCGCCGTCTCGGTGAACGGCGTTGTCGTCTGGCGTGAAGCACAGGGATTTGCAGGACTGGAAGATCGGAGGGCCGCCACCGTCGAAACGCCCTATGCGATTGGAAGCGTGTCAAAATCGCTGACAGCTTCTGTCGTGATGCGACTGGCAGACAAAGGCCAGATTGCTCTCGACACGGACATTCACGGCTATGTCCCGAAATTTCCGCCACTCCCATACGCCGTGACAAGCCGACAATTGCTTTCGCATCAAGCAGGCATCCGTCACTACAAGTTCCAATGGTCCCCGCCCCTGTTTTCCGATTTTGGATCCAACGTCGAGTACCGTTCGGTGAGCGACAGCCTGTCGGTATTCGACAAGGACCCGCTGCTGTTCGAGCCCGATACAGCCTTCAGCTACAGCACCTATGGCTACACACTTCTCAGCGCCGTCGTTGAAGGCGCCACGGGACATCCCTTCCTGACGGTCATGCAGGAAGAGCTCTTCGGACCGACCGGGATGACACTGTCCGGCGGTGATGAAAAACGGCGACCGGTCGCTGGTCGCGCATCAGACTATCAAAGCGTTGGACGGGATGAACACGTGCTGGCTGCACCGGACACCAACAGCAGCAACAAATGGGCGGGAGGTGGATTCAGATCAACGCCAACCGACCTGGCACGGTTTGGAGCTGCGTTGCTCGACGGGAGAATTGTGTCACCCCAATCGCGGGACCAGATGTTTACGCCGCGCAAGCTCAGGAACGGCAAGGTCAATCCGCAGGACTATGGCCTGGGATTTCGGATCGACACCATCACGGATCCCGCGCATCCGGGAAAATCGTGGCGCGCCGTCCACCATGGCGGCGTGGCCGTTGGCTCGCAGGCAATGCTGGTTCTTCTGCCTGAGAAGAATGTGGTCGTGGCCATCACGGTCAACGCAACGACGCAGCCACCTGCGTTGGGTCTGTTTGATGCAGCCACAGACCTCGCGGTGCTGTTTGCGGAGTCCGGTTCACCGTAGTGCAAGGCAAACGGAATTGAAGTACTCGATTTAAGGGACGCTATACTTAACTTGCGCGCACAAGAGTACGCACATTCCCAATTCCGTATAGCGTCCCTTCAATTTTCCCCTCGTATTTTGACACATTCCTACTCATTACGCACTCACCACTCCGCCCCACCGCGCCAAACAGGAAGAGCCGGCAGGATGCCGGCGCTCCCAGGGGCGCTGCAATTGTCGCAGGTGGGACTGTTGTATTTGACTTATGTTCTTCTTATGTTCTTTCGTGCGGCTTCGGCTGCTTGCAACTTGAAAAGTGAATAGTTTTCGGCGGACCTGGATTTCAGGCGACCGCCTCGTGGGCCTCGCGCGAAAAGGAATTGTGGGGTGAGTGCGTGGGACTGCGCCCGATTTTCGATGACGCCTTCTCGATGCTGGACGGCAGAGGCAAAATGAAAAAATACCCCCTTACCCTGTTGCACTTTGCGCAGTTTTTCCGCAGAAGCAGGCTAAAAATAGCCGAACAAGGCTTGTTCCAAGCTCGCTCAAAAATGTCCGCTCGGGATCGCGGTCAAGCCATCAGCAGGCGCAGGGCTTCCTGGTATTTGGCCGAGGTGCGGTGCAGGACGTCGGGTGGCAGGCGCGGGGCTGGCGCCTTCTTGTTCCAGGGTTGCGTTTCCAGCCAGTCGCGGACGAACTGCTTGTCGAAGGATGGCGGGCTGATGCCGGTGCGGTATTCGGCTGCCGGCCAGAAGCGTGATGAATCCGGTGTCAGGATCTCGTCGATGAGGACGATCTCGCCGCGCTCGTTGGTGCCGAACTCGAACTTCGTGTCGGCGATGATGACGCCCTTGGTGGCGGCGAAGTCAGCGGCTTCGCGGTAGAGGCGCAGCGAGATGTCACGCACCTTGGTTGCGTAATCCGCGCCAATGATTTTGGAGGCTTCGGCGAATGAGATGTTCTCGTCGTGCTCGCCAGCGGGGGCCTTGGTGGCGGGCGTAAAGATCGGCTCGGGCAGCTTGGCTGCCTGCTGCAGGCCGGGCGCGAGGCGGATGCCGCAGATCGTGCCGGAGGCCTGGTATTCCTTCCAGCCTGAACCCACAACGTAGCCGCGGACGACGGCTTCGATCATGAGAGGCTTCAGTTTTCTCACGACCATCGCGCGGCCGATGACCTGGTCGTGCTCCGCGGGCGTTACCACTGTTTTCGGATCGATGCCGGTCAGGTGGTTTGGCACCATGCGCCCCAACCTGTCGAACCAGAAGTCCGAAAGCGTGGTCAGGACGCGGCCCTTTTCGGGGATCGGGTCGTCGAGGATGACGTCGAAGGCGGACAGGCGGTCGGTCTGCACGACCAGCAGCTTGTCGTCACCGACGGCGTAGATATCGCGCACCTTGCCGCGGTGAAGGAAGGGCAATGACCTGATGTCGGACTGCAGCATGGGTTTCATGTCAGGAGTGTTCCAGCCAGGGATGGCGAATGGCCATCTCGAGGATCAGCCTCGAGGCGTGGGGGTTGGTTTCGGTGTGCAGCATGGACGTGCCATGTACACGATAGCGGCACAGCATTTCAGGCACAAACGTGCATTCGAGGCCGTGTTCCACAAATTTACACCAGAAGTCGTAGTCCTCCCAGCCATTGGCACCGAGCTGGCTGTAGCCATCGACCTTCCGCCAGGCGTCCTTCGAGACGAGCGCCATGGCGTCGACATAGTTGCGCAGCTTGAAGCGCTCCTGGTCCCAGAAGTCGGCATCGCCAAGTCCGGTGCGCTCGCCGAAGATCTCGAGCTGGGTGTAGGCGCCGGCGGTGCCGGCGTTGTCCATGGCCTGCATGCAGCGTTCAATGGCGCGCGGGTAGAGAAGATTGTCGGCGTCCATCACGAAGACGCGCGGGGCTGATGCGAGTTCGAAGGCGGAGTTTCGTGCGTATGACAGGCCCATGTTTTCCAGGTGCGCCGCGATGCGATGGCCAGCAAATTTTCGGCCGTTCGTTTCGATCCAGCGCAACACCTTCATCAGGCCGTTGTCGGTCGAGAAGTCGTCGACGACGACGAGCTCGATTTCGCCTTGCGTCTGACTGGCAATCGAGTCGAGGCAATCCTCGACATGGTGCGCGTAGTTGTAGAGCGTGATGATGACAGTGACAGCGGGCGTGGCTGGTGCGATCGATTCGCTGACGATCTTGATCGGGCGCGGGAAGAGGTTCATGCGGCCTCTCCTGCCCTGAGGAGGGCGAAGGCCGCGGCCTTTGCCGTCGAGTGCTGCACGAATGTGGCATGGGCATTCGCGCGGATATCTTCTGCTTTCCTGCGGCCTTCGGGCGTGCGCACAAGCCAGTCGATCAGATGCGGCATGTGACGCGGCGCTTCGGCGAGGAAGTGCACGCCGTCCTTGTAGAGCGGGTGCGGAAAGCACGGCTCGGTCACGACCAGCGTCTTCTGCCAGAAAGCCTGCATCAGGCGCCACCATTCAAAATAGGTGTTGTCGTCGCGGTGGATGTTGAGCAGCACCTTGCTGCGCTGAAGCAGTGCAGCGGTCACTTCCGGCGACGCCGTCGGGTTTGTCTTTTCGTCGATCGGGCGCGTCATGCGGGTGGCGTAGATGAACGTGTTCAGGTCAGCAAATTTCGGCGCGAAGGAGGCGAACAGTCTTTCGCGCTTGGGCGAGACCGAACCCAGGAACAAAACGTCGAGCGGGCGTGCTGCGAAGGACGGGTTCGTGACATCAAAGTTGCGGACGTCCGGCGACAGGCTTGCGAAGGCCTTGTTGCCCTGCAACTTCTGTTGGCTTGCGAACGGTGCGAAGGCTTCGGTGAAGCCGGGCTGTACGGTGAAGGCGCGGATGCCGCCCTTGTGCAGGATGGCCGCCGTCTGCTCGTTCAGGTCGGCGACGGCTTTCGCCCTGAGCAGGTAGGCGAGCGAGCGGGCGAACCACTGGGTCTGGACCTGCTCGGTTGAATACATGACGGCGCGCGAGACGAACTCGTCGCTTGCAAAGCGCCGTCCGTTGCCGAGGCCGAAGAACTCGTGTGGTGCGACGACGATGTGGTGGGTGGCATCGGCTGCGGGCTCGCCCCTGTCGGTGATGAGTTGGGCTGGCACGCCTGCATCGGCAAAGCCCGCATGCAGGATCGCCGCAATCTCGTTCATGAAGAAGTTGCCAACGCTCGAGACATAGATCGCCGCCCTGAACGACGACGGGTTCTGTACGGGCGATGCGTCGAGGACGGGCGCGGGCTCTTTCAGCACTTCGCGCCAGAGTCTTGCGATCGAGGCTGTGCTCGTGAATGGGGCACCGGTCTGGACGCCGACACGCATGAAGTGATGCAGCGGGTCGATGCCTGAGCGCGCGGCTTCGGGGTGCTGGCCTGCATAGAAGTCGCGGTCGAAGAGCCCGGTCCTGGTCAGGAATTTGCCCACGGCGCCTGCGAGTGCGTCCGGGTCGCCGCGCAGGGCGCGGGGATCGGACATGCTTTCCTTCGGGACGGGGCCGGGTCGATTGAACCAGTTCACGACGGGCGGGTCCTTTGCCTAGAATGGAGAGGTGATGGTGCCGAGACGGGGCAACTGTGCGTCCTTCGGCGAGAGGTGTGCTGACTTCGCGTCCACGGGCCAGGTGATTCCAAGTGCTTCATCGGCCCAATATATACCGGCATCGGCGTCCGGCGCATAAAAGGCGTCGACCTTGTACTGAACCATCGTGTCGCGCTCGAGCGTACAGAAGCCGTGGGCGAAGCCCTGGGGCACGAAGAGCTGGTTGCCCTCCGCGGCGCTGAGTTCGACGGCGACGTGGCGGCCAAAGGTTGGCGAGGCCTTGCGCAGGTCCACGGCGACGTCGAGGATGCGGCCCTTCAGGACGCTCACCAGCTTGGCTTGCGCGTGTGGCGGCTTCTGGAAGTGAAGGCCACGTACGGTGCCGACCTCGTGCGAGAGCGACAGGTTGTCCTGGCAGAACGCAATGTCGAGCGTCTTGCTGCTCCAGGTCTCAGAGAACCAGCCGCGGCTGTCAGCGAAGCGGCGCGGCGTGATGAGTTTGACGTCGGGGATCGCGAGCGACATCTAGTGACCGGCCTCGCGTTCCTTCAGCACCCGCATCAGGTAGGCGCCGTAGTCCGAGTTCTTGAGCGCGGTCGCACGGGCGGCGACGTCGGACGGCTTGATCCAGCCCTTGTCGAGCGCGATTTCCTCGAGGCAGGCGATGTGCAGGCCGGTACGCTGCTGGATCGTGCGCACGAACTCGCCGGCCTGGATCAGGCTGTCGTGCGTGCCGGCGTCAAGCCAGGCATAGCCGCGCGAGAGTTTCTGCACGGCGAGCTTGCCCTCGCGCAGGTAGTGCGCGTTCACGTCGGTGATCTCGTACTCGCCGCGCGGTGACGGCTTGAGGTTGCGCGCAACGTCGACGACGCTGTTGTCATAGAAATAGAGGCCGATCACGGCCCAGTTCGATCTGGGTTCTTTCGGCTTTTCGACGATCGACAGCGCGCGGCCGGTTGAATCGAATTCGACGACACCGTAACGCTCGGGATCGGGGACATGATAACCAAACACGAGGCCGCCTGACTTGATGTCTGCGGCCTGCCCCATCGAGATGTGAAGTCCCTGGCCGAACAGCAGGTTGTCGCCGAGCGCGAGTGCGACACTGTCGGTGCCAATGTGTTTCTCGCCGATGATGAAGGCCTGGGCGAGACCGTCGGGTTTTGGCTGTTCCGCATAGCTGAGGTTGATGCCGAAGTTATCGCCCGCGCCCAGCACGCGGCGGAAGTTCGGCAGGTCATGGGGTGTCGAGATGATGAGAATGTCCCGGATGCCGGCCAGCATCAGCGTCGACAGCGGGTAGTAGATCATCGGTTTGTCGAACACCGGCAGCAACTGCTTTGAGACCGAGAGCGTCAGCGGATAGAGCCTGGTGCCATGGCCACCGGCGAGGATGATACCTTTCATGTCTGCAACCCTTTCAACATGCGCTTGAGACCATCCTTCCAGTGCGGCAGCTTCACGCCGAAGACGTCCCTGGCGCGCGTGCAGTCGAGGACCGAGTTTGCCGGGCGCCTGGCGGGCGTCAGGTATTCGTCGGTGGTGATGGCGTGCAGGCGCGGGTGGTCGCGGCCAGCGAAGATACCCTGCGCGAATTCGAACCAGCTGGTCTCGCCCGAACCCGCGAGGTGAAAGAGGCCGGGCTCGTATTTGCCGGCGATGGTCAGGATCGCTGCTGCGAGATCGTCGGCGAAGGTCGGGCAACCGTGCTGGTCATCGACGATGCGCAGTTCATCGCGCTCGGCGCCCAGGCGCAGCATGGTCTTGACGAAGTTGGCACCTTCGAGGCCGTAGACCCAGGATGTACGCAGCACGATCGCATAGGGGCAGTGTTCGTGTACGACACGCTCGCCTGCTTCCTTCGAGCGGCCATAGGCGTTGATGGGCGCGACCGGATCGGTTTCGATCCAGGCGCCCTTCTTCGTGCCGTCGAAGACGTAGTCGGTGGAGATGTGGATCAGCGGCAGACCCAGGCGGTCGGCGACCCTGGCGACGTTGCCCGCGCCGTCGCGGTTGATGGCGAAGGCCCGGTTCTCTTCGCTCTCGGCCCTGTCGACGGCGGTGTAGGCGGCGGCGTTGACGATGAGGCTGCCGGGCGCGCGGTCGAGCGCTTCGGCAACAGCGGTGATGTCGGTGACGTCTGCGGTCAGGCGGTCAAAACTTACCACGGTGACGCCGCGCTGCTCGGCGACGCGCTCGATGGCATGACCGAGCTGGCCGTTGGCGCCGAACAGGGCAAGCGTTGGTGTTGGCTTCATGAGTGCAGTCCCAGTCGCTCGCCGCGATAGGCGCCGCTGCGAATGGCCTCCCACCAGGGGCGGTTGTCGAGGTACCAGCGCACGGTCTTTTCGAGGCCGGTCTCGAAGCTTTCGCGCGGACGCCAGCCGAGCTCGCGCTCGATCTTGCTGCAGTCGATCGCATAGCGGAAGTCGTGGCCCGGGCGGTCAGTGACACAAGTGATGAGCTCGCTGTGGGGCCGGTTGCCGGCGCGCGGTGCGAGGCGGTCGAGAATGGTGCACAGGCCGCTCACGACATCGATGTTGCGACGCTCGGCCCTGCCGCCCAGCAGATAGGTTTCGCCCGGGCGCCCCCGGGTTGCCACCGTGATCAGGCCTTCGGCGTGGTCGTCGACATAGATCCAGTCGCGGATGTTCTCGCCCCTGCCATAGACTGGCAGTGTCTTGCCCTCAAGTGCGTTCAGGATCATCAGCGGGATCAGCTTTTCAGGGAAGTGATAGGGCCCGTAATTGTTCGAGCAGTTCGAGACGATGACAGGCAGGCCGAACGTGTCGCCCCAGGCGCGGACGAGGTGGTCGGACCCTGCCTTGGAGGCCGAGTAGGGCGAGCGCGGCGCGTAGGGCGTGGACTCGGTGAACTGCCCGTGCGCGCCCAGCGCACCGAAGACCTCGTCGGTTGAGATGTGGTGGAAGCGGAAGCGTTCGCGTGCAGGCCCGGACAGGCTGCGATGGTGGGCGGCGGCGGCCTCGAGCAGGCGCCAGGTGCCGACGAGATTGGTGGTGATGAAGTCGCCCGGCGCGTCGATCGAGCGGTCGACGTGGCTTTCGGCGGCGAGGTGCATGACGATGTCGGGCTGGCAGCGCGTGAAGGCCTCGGCCATTGCGGCGGCGTCGCAGATGTCGGCCTGCAAGAACGCAAAGCGCGGGTTGTCGGCGATGGATTTGAGGGATGCGAGGTTGCCGGCATAGGTCAGCTTGTCGACGACGAGGACGTTCGTGGCTCCGGCCGCGATGAGCCTGCGGACGACTGCCGAGCCGATGAAGCCGGCGCCGCCGGTGACGAGAATGTTGTGGCTTGTCATTTCATGAACTGGGCATTTGCTGGCAGCGAGGCGCTACGAAGAGAGGAAAATTGCTTCAAATATGACATGCACGACAAACGCAAGGCCAATTGCCGTAGCAAATCCGCCACCTTTGCTACCACAGTACCGACTCTGCACGCCAAGGTGGAGCGCATCAATCGACCTTGGCATGCGTTGATCTGGCTCTCCCCCAAATCTCGATACTTCATCGCACCAAATTTCATCCCTCTTGCCTTGCGCGCTGACGGCACGGTTGTGTATCTATATGCCTCGTCCTCATTATCACAATGGTTGTCGAAAATGCCCAAAATTGGATCAATCGTAGCAATTGCAGGGGTCTTACTACTGGCCGCCGTTGGTGCGTACCTCTACCCAATCGTTGTCGGGACAACCAATAACCCTGTTCAAGTGAGTGAATCGTCAAAGCTTCCTTTGGCAGCTGAAGGGCCATCGATAGAGCGTCAATTGGTGGATCAAATGTCTCAAATTGCCGGTAGCAATGGATATGTCGTGACGTTTTCTGATGCAGACGTAAAACGTTGGAGAATTCCAGAAGGACATCAGGTTGAGAGGTTCAGCATTAACAATGGTGATGCTGCATTTGTTCGCTTAACCAGTCGCGCTCCAATCTCCAAAGAAGGTTGGAAATTCGAGACCCAGGGGCTCAGCTGGCTCATTCCGAAGGATTTCAACGACAGAACAAACGGAGGCTCGGTTGAGATTGGGATTGTTGCAAGACGATCAGGAACCAATTCCAGTGGAGGAATGTCCCTGCTGTATGCCACGCGCGGGTATGGCAACAGCGGGTGGAAGACCTTTCCTTTGAGTTCCAAATTTCAGCTAAAAAAATTCACTTATGATTTTCCTCGCGTGGAGGGCGTCAACCTCATTGAACCAATATTGGTGATCACTGCTGACTTTGCAGGCACAGGGAAGTCAATCGAGATTCTTGGAGTGTATGTGAAGCCCGTTGAATGAACCTACTCTCGTCAGTCTGAAGCATTCTGAAGCAGGATCGACGCCATTCTGGCGGCATCTTCGAAAGTAAGGTCTGGCGCGGAAGCCACATCTTGATACATTGAAAAATCGTCGGAAAACAGCCGCGCCTGACCAGGAAAATATTTCTTTCTCACTACCTCATTTGACTCTCGAAATTGAGAATAAAACCATAGAGCCTTGTCTTTAGAGACGATGGGGCCAGACCCAGCGTAGTGTTCCTCGATCGCACGGATAATGTTCATGCGAAGCGGGTTTGCAGTGCCATTGACGACCAGTGGGATATGTCGGTTCATTTCAGCCAGAAATCGCAATGCGATTGGCCTCAATGACTCATTGGACTGCTTCGAACGCTGCAGCCACGAAAAATCGGTGAGCCCGATAACGCTGCAAAAATCTAAGACGGCATCCCCATCTTTGAGCAACTCTTTCTCAAAAAGCCGGACACATACATTTTCTTCACCGAAGACCATCGAATAATTCGACAACACCTTATCGTAGCTGAAGTAATACTCGAGCTGCTCATCAACCTTTTTGAATACATCGGGCAACTCTTGGAGACCGCTCTTCAAGCCGGTTGAATACTGGCTGACCGATACGCGATCTTGACGCCTCAGATAGGCAACCACTTTGATGGTCCCGCAGTGAGGCGCCAAAAGCTCGCGCACTCGTTGAATTGCACCTATCGTTCGAACTTCGCTGTGGAGGTGCTCGTTCGAAAGCACAAGCGTCCCGCTCTTTCCAGAGAGCTCGGCTGACAGCCTCTCTCTAAGATACGGCCTAAAAGCCTCGGCACCACGCCTGCCCCTGACTATTCGATGGGCGTCATTAATCCTGTCTTCCTCGGCTGCATATACAAAAAGCGCAGTGTTGTTGGGCGCCTCCAATGAGGTTGGATGGAAATAGCCTTTCAGTTCAAGTTCGGACCGGTTGACGTGAAGAAACTTCTGGATTGAGGTGGTTCCTGTCTTTTCCAGTCCGATGTGTAAGTAGCACTTGTCAAACATGACATCTCCAACCGAAAAAAGCGATTGAATGGAAATCTGCACTGAGTGAGATTGTATATGTTGCTTCTCTTCGGACAAAATCTCATTTTGCTGCGATTAGAAAGCAGTTTTCTTGCGTCGGCTAAGTGGTTGAACTCGCAAACATCGAGGTGTCGCACAAATGTGGACCAAAAAAGTCAGCGCTCCTCAAGTCAGGCCCCCACAAGTAGTTCGCGGCTATTTGGACGGAATTGTGGGGCGGCGCGCGGTCGGTTGGCTGCTCGAAGGCTCAGACATCAGTCAGATACCGGTCGTCGAAGTAATTATCAATGGTCTCGTCGTTGCAGAGGGCACGGCAAGTCACTTTCGCCAAGACCTGCTCGATGCGGGAATCGGATTGGGGCACCATGGTTTCGACATTTTGCTTCCTAACAGCCTGTTTGACGGCCACCCCCGACAGGTGTTTGCCCGCTCCAAGAAGCAGGGCCATGTCCTCCAAGGTTCTCCAAAAACCCTGAACTCACCTCTCGCCACGGCCGCTGACGCGATGAAGCTTCAGCAAAGCGTCGTCGAAAGCCTTTCTGTACTTGAAACACGCATTTCCGTTCTGGAGCAGAACTCTCAAAGGCAGACAGAGTTGCTCACGGAAATACTCTCCAGACTGCCTGGCGTCAGCAACGCACCGATCCCCGTGCAAGCGCCAACTGATAGGGGAGCGCAGTTCGACAATTGCGTTCAGCACAAGTTCGACGCCGGCGACATCATCATCTTCTCCATTATCGACTGGAATTTTCGCATACAACGCCCTCAGCATCTCGCCAGCCGATTGGCACAGCAAGGTTATCGTGTCATCTATGTAAGCGTTACGCTTGGAAACCTACCCAACAGCTGGAACAGTCGATTTGAGATCTACGCATCGCTAGCTCCAGGGGTGTTCGAAGCGCGACTCAAGGTGGCTGGCGCACCTCCATCAGTTTACTCTGGGTTTTCGGAACCTAAGAACCTCAAGGAGGCAATTTTGGCTGTCGACGACTTGGTCAAGACGCTTGACCTTCGAAGACCGCACGTCATTTTGCAGTACCCCAGTTGGTTCCCCGTTGCACAATCAATACCAGGCGCGCACTTGGTCTATGATTGCTTGGACCACATTGCTGGGTTTTCTAATGTAAGCCCCGAAATTGCTCGGCTTGAACGCGACCTGATAAAGCGTGCAGACACTGTGGTCACTTCATCGGCATATCTTCTTGATCTTGTCGAAAGGGAGCGACCGGCCAGTATCGTTCGAAATGGTTGCGAGTATGAGAGATTTAGCACGTCTCCAAGCGAGCTTTTGATTACTAGCACCAAGCCAGTGGTTGGCTACTATGGCGCAATTGCTGAATGGTTTGACGTAGAGTTAGTGGAACAACTTGCAATTCGACATCCTGAGTGGGATTTCGTGCTCGTGGGCGCGACAGCGGGGTCCGACGTGGAAAGCCTGAAACTGTTGTCCAACGTCAAACTCACAGGTGAGGTTCCATACAGTGATCTCACAAAGTACCTATACGCATTCCAAGTTTGTATGATCCCGTTCAAACTCGTTGAACTGATCAAGGCAACTAACCCAGTAAAGCTGTACGAGTATCTAGCTGCTGGTAAGCCGGTGGTTTGCTCAGATCTGCCGGAGGTTCGTTTAGTACCTCAAGACTTGGTCTATACTTGCACCGACGCTTCCGAATTTGAGACGGCGATTGCTGCTGCACTGTCCGAAAGCGACCAAGGGCAGATTCAAAGGCGCAAAGAATGGGCATCCGAAAACTCATGGGACTCTAGAGCTCTCGCCTACACCAATATTCTAAACTCGACCCCGAGGGTCAGCGTAATTGTGTTGACGTACAATGGACTAACTTTCAATCAGGCGTGCTTGTACAGCCTCAAGAACTTCTCAGATTACCCCAACCTCGAAATCATTTGCGTCGACAACGCTTCGAGCGATGGAACCGTTGATTACTTGAAAGAGTGGGCCGTCGAAAATCCGCAGCATAGAGTAATTCTCAATTCTGAGAACTTGGGTTTTGCGGGAGGCAACAACGTTGGAATTGAGGCCGCAACGGGTGAAGTCATTGTCCTGCTCAACAACGACACCTTTGTCACACGCGGCTGGATACAAGATCTTGTTCGTCCGCTACTAACGGACAAGAGCATCGGATTGGCTGGACCCGTTACAAACATGATTGGTGGGGTACAAAAGGTATCACTGCACTACAGCAACATGTCTGAAATGGCCGAAAGATCGCGTGATTTTACGATGCTTAGAAAGGGCGAACTGTACAGCACAGACGCGGTGGCCTTCTTTTGCGTTGCGATGACGCGGGATGTTGTGAAGAAGGTTGGCCTTTTGGATACCCAATTCGGAATGGGCTTCTTTGAAGACGACGACTATTGTAGGCGTGTGTCAGAGGCTGGATTCAGAATTGTTTGTGTTGACGGTGTATTCGTTCATCACCATCTGTCCGCCTCGTTCAACGAACTGGAACATGGAAAGAAGGGAGCGCTTTTCAAGAAGAATAAGGCGCTTTTCGAAGCCAAGTGGGGGAAATGGTCGCCGCATGCTTATCGAGACGAGCCTGGATTTGGAGAGTAGAAGAGGCCGCTGCAGCCTAGATCGGCTTTGACGCTATAATTGGCAGGCTCCACTGGTCTTTGAAAACTATGCCGAAGTTCAGATCGCTTTCAGAGACCACCCTGACGTCAACAAACCCGGAACTTTTCAAATGTGCAAGCAATCCACTTCTGCAGAATACGCGGAGCTCAAGGGTCTCCCCGTCTCCACCATGGAAGATTAGTCCGCTGCGAATGCCGAAGTGACCATCTACCTTTCTACCAACGACGACCCATTTTCCTTCGTGCATCACAACTTCAAAATCATCGAATTCTTCGAAGTGCTCAACGGTTTTGTCTGCGTTCGTGAACGGTACAGTCAAAATGAGCTTGCCCCCCGGCTTCAGGATCGAGAATGCACCCTCAAAGGCTCGGGCGACAGGCGATTTGACGTGTTCAAACACGTCAGAAGAAACCACAAAATCACACGCCCCATGGAACGACTTGGGCGATGAAATGTCTAAGTAGGGCGCTTTGTGGAAGAAGGTGTTAGTGTATCCCAATTTGGTTTCGAGTAGCTTGCTGTAGCCTGCCCAATCACTCAATCCAACTCCAACAATACCCTTGTCAATTGGCGCGTCTTGCAAAACCAGCCGACGACGGAAGACGTGGTCGCAAACCAACTGAACAACAGCACGTGTTCGCACACTGGACAAGCACCTGATGCAAGTCGCTCTCTCACGCGTCAGGTTCGCCAACAAGGCGGAGTTCTGCATGCCGCAAATGTTGCAAGTGAATTTGATGACCTCAACTGACACGGCTGGCGTTTGCCTTTGAATTGGGGAAGTATGTTCCTGCAGGCTATTCTGGAATGCGGATAGGGAATGTATGTCGGTTAGCGGCTCAACTTCAATGCGTATCCTCTTGGTGGCAGGAACTCGCCCAGAGCTGATCAAGATGGCTCCTTTGGTACTTTGCAGTGACAGCTCAGAAGGACTAAAGCGTCAGCTTTGTCTGTCAGGGCAGCACCGTGAGATGGCCAGACAAGTTTTGGACCATTTTGGAATAGAACCCGACTTTGACTTGCAGGTGATGAAGGGGGCTCAAGGGCTTCCGTATCTGACAAGCGCCATTCTAAGCGGGATGGATCGAGTTCTTGATCAGTTCACACCGGACTGGGTGGTCGTTCAGGGGGACACTACGACAACGTTTGCTGCTGCATTGGCGGCGTTCTACCGACGTGTAAAGGTGGCTCATGTTGAAGCCGGATTGAGGACAGGCAATATTCGCTCACCTTGGCCAGAAGAGTTGAACCGGCGTATGACATCACAGGTCGCCGATTTACACTTTGCACCCACCGAGAAAGCGAGATCGAATCTGCTGGCCGAAGGTGTGCCAGTGCAGAAGGTCTTCATGATAGGCAACACTGTGATTGACGCGCTCCTTTGGACTCGGAAGCGGCAGATGAGCAATGCTCATTTTGAGCAGGCAATGCGCAAAAAGTTTGCCCAATTTTCTAGCTCCAAGCGCGTGATTCTGGTTACTGGTCACAGGAGAGAGAACTTTGACGGTGGCCTCGAGAGCGTCTTTCTTGCCCTAGGGGAGCTTGCGGAGAGAGGCGACGTACAAATCGTCTTTCCAGTTCACTTGAACCCAATTGTGCAACAGGCCGCCCACAAAGCACTGGGAAACAGAACAAATGTTCATCTGATTCCTCCGCAACCCTATGAGGAATTTGTATGGCTCATGGCTGGCAGCTATCTGATCATCACGGATTCCGGCGGTATTCAGGAGGAAGCGCCGTCGCTTGGCAAGCCAGTGCTAGTTACGAGGGATACTACCGAACGTCCAGAAGCAATCGAAGCAGGAAATGCCGTCTTAGTGGGAACGGATCGAACTAAGATTTTAGAGCAAGCAAGTTTGCTTTTGGACAATGTCGCCGTGTATTCAGAGCGCGCGTCCAAAACAAATCCGTATGGCGACGGCACCTCGGCAATGCGAATTCTCGACACACTCCGACATTATTAAATTTTTGAGTCTGTTCGGCATGAGCGGATCGGCTTGTTACGACGGCCTTTCTGCGTTTGACCGTCCCCATTCCTCGCGCGTCATCTCCCAGTAATGCGAACGGCGCGTTGTGCCGTCGGGCCTTATGCCGTCGCGCTCACCCATGCGGCGGAAGCCCATCCGGTCGATCAGCCTGATCGAACGCACATTGTCGAGCGCCGCAGTCAGGCAGATCATGCGCACGCCCAGCTTTTCGAAGATCCAGCCAATCGTCCAGGTCGCGCCCTGCCCGCCGCCGCCAGTGCCCTGCAGCCCCGCACGCAGTGCGCCCGCCAACTCTGCCGCCGCATGCTGCGGCCATACCGTGATCTTCGAGTACCCCATCACCTGGCCGTCCGGCGCCACCGTCAGCACCAGCAGCCCTTCGCCACGCCCGCTCTCCTCGCGCGAGGTGCGGATCCAGTCCCTTATATTCGCATGCGTCAGCGGCCGCGGCAGGTCGTAGATCGCCTCTGACACCGCCGGGTCCTGCAACAGGTCGAGCAGCGCGTCCGTGTGGGTCTCATCGGCCAGCACGCGAAACGGGCCCAGCGTGTCGACGCGCGCAGACCTCACCGCTTCGCGGATCGCCGCTTCCTCGGGCCCGGTCGCCGTGATTGCTGTTTTGGGTGGCGCGCTCATCACGCGCATCTTGCTGCGACAGGTGGCTTCGCGTCAATTCTCGCCGCTGCCTGTTGTCGGAACCGTCGACCTGCCTGCGCATGAAAAAGGGCCCGGATTGCTCCGGGCCCGAAGTGTTTGCCGCCATAGGGCGTCCGGACTAGCCGTGACCGCCGGAGCCGCTGTTGTCATCATCGCCGCCGCCGCCCGAGCCGCCATTGTCGTCATCCGTGTCGGGCGCGTCGTCTCCGCCGCTGTGGTCGTCTTCGTCCGTGTCGGGGGCATCGTCGCCGCCGCTGTGGTCGTCTTCGTCCGTATCAGGGGCGTCGTCGCCACCGGTGTGGTCATCCTCGTCCGAGTCGTCGAGATCGCCCGGGCTGTCATTGCCGCTGTCGTTGGTTTCTGCGCTGTCGTCATCGTCGCCAGAGTCATTGTCGCCGGAGTCATCGTCGGCTGAATCACCGCTCGAGCCGCTGCCCGAGTTCGAGTGGTCCTCATCGGCATCGTCGTCATCATCGGTCGACGAACCGCTGTTGTCCGCGTGGCTTTCGCTGCGGCCCGAATTGGCTGACGGGCCCTTGTTCGATGCATCGGTGCAGTCGTCAGACGTCGACGTCGCACTTGCCGCGCAGTCGCCCGAAGAGCTTGCGCGGGCCGGGGCTGTCGCCATCGACGTCAGCGCCGCCAGCGAGAGTGCCAGCGTCGATGCGCCAGCCAAAAGAAGGGATGTCTTTGTCATGCCTGTGTCATGCTCCGAAGGATTGATTCACTGTGCGCAACGCCTGTCACCGCATTTGTCCGCGCCTGACTTCGTGATTAGATCAGCCGCCGCTCGCCTGTAAAGCGTGCCGCTGGTCAACGGGCGGCCGTAAAAGAGTCTGCTGTGTGCCCAAAAACTCACGGTAGCAGGACTTGTGAATATAATCAGACCGGGCATCGCCGGTGGCGGCTCTACTCCATGGTGAACCCAGGAGCGCGCGCTGGCGGCGGAAAGTCAGGATTTTGCGCGAAAGAGTGCCATGCCGCTGCAGCGACGGCACATGATCGCGTGCACACGCTCGCTTCGCGCCCGCGCCTGGCCCGGCACCCCGCGCTGCTATTCCCGAAAAATTCAGCCAAAAATATTTTTTGGAAGGGAATAAAATCTGCGCCGTTTTGCGCTGGTTTTCAGCAATTTTCGGTCTTTCCGACCGCCTGAACCCCAGAGCCCAAACGGAAACGGCGCCGGCGCGATGTGCGCCAGCGCCGCTGGTGGAAACGTCAAGGCGTGCTACTGGCCGGAGACGATGCGCCAGGTGCCGTTTGGCTGCCTGCAGGCGACACCCGTCGCCATTTCCTGGCGGCCGTCGATGTAGACTGTCTGCGTAAACTCGCGGCATGGGCCTTCATAGCCGTCATAGCCGTCTTCGTATGTGTCACCCGCCGTCACGTAACCATGATTGTTGGTGTAGGGGTTGTTCCATTCGTAACGGTCTTCATCGTCGTCCGTGTCGTTGAACGAGTCATAATAGGCGTTGTTGTAGTAGTACGAGTCGTGGCGCTTGTCCTTGCATGCGTCCTTGGCGATCGAGTTGCCGACGATGCCGCCCAGGATCACGCCGCCAATCGTTGCCGCCGTGTTGCCGCTGCCCTTGCCGAACTGGTGGCCAATGATGCCACCGACAAGGCCGCCGACGCCCGTCCCGACCGCTATATCGACATCGTCGCAACCGCGGCTGCTGCCGTTGTCATAGTCGTTGTTGTAGCCATTCTGGCCATTGTTCTGGCCGTAGTTGCCATAGACGTGTCCTGCGGACGCCGGTGCTATCGACGCCGTGCCCACGGCTGCAACCAAAAGTCCGAAATAGAGCGCTGATTTCAACACTGGCAAATCCTCCCAAGCATATGCGGGCCCATGCGCAGGCCAACCTTCAGTTCGCACTATAGGACGAATTTGTGGCGGAAACGAGGGGCTTCAGCGGTGACCCTCGTCACAGTCCACCCTGGCGCAAACAAACTCAATCCAGGGAGACGAGCTTCCAGCCGCGCTTTTTCAGCTCGGCCTGCGCCCTGGGTGTCAGCTTGCCCGTGGTCGCAAAGACCGGCGGCCTGGTCTCACCGCGCGAGGCCAGTTCCTGCCCGATCGCACCCACGCTGCGCTCCACGCTGTCGGTCCACGCCAGGCCATCAAACGGGAACGCCGCCACCAGCGCGCCAGTCCTGTCGCGGTTCAGGGCAAATTCCTGGACCGTATAGAACTCGGTCAGCGTGCCGAGGCTCGCAGACTTTGCTGCCAGCAGCTCTGCGCGGTAGCGGTTGAACTTGGCTGCATCGTCGCTGTTCACGAGCGCTGCACGCCTGACAAAGGCGTCGGTGTTGGCGGCGCCAAGCTTCGTCAGTGCTTCCGAGATCGCGTAGAGGTCGCCTGGCGAATAGGCCGTGTTTTCGACGAACTGCCGGGTGACGTCATCCGGCACCTTCAGTGCCGTCAGCTTTTTGGTGACGAGTTCGGCGATCTCGGCCGAGCTCTTGTCGCGGATCGGGTTTGCGAGGTTTGATGCCGTCGAGGAGGCAGACACCGCGATGCCCGCACCGCCCGGAATGGCCGAGATCGCGGCCGAGACCGTCAGGTTGCCTGCCGCCATCACGCGGGCCATGTCGACGAGGCCGTCATGCAGCGGCGTGAAGTCGGTATAAGGGTCGACCTTGAGTTCGAACGCGAGTTCGCGCATCGCCTTCTTCACGCCAGTCACACCCTCCACGATGCCGTCGCGGCTCGCGTCGCTATGCTCGACCTCGGACACTGTCCGATCAAACATGTTCGCGATGCCGGACATCAGGTTGCCGGTCGTCTCCACGGGATCGAGAACGAGGTCGCGACCGAACTTGACCGGCGCCAGGCCTGCATCGCCCAGTGCATCCACGAAGGCCTTGCTCTCGGACATTTTCTCGAGCACTGCGAGCGCGCGAAGTTCCTGCAGGCGTTCTTCCATGCGACGGTGACCGTTCACCTGGAATTTTCCGTATGGCGTCTCGACGGCATAGAGATGCACGAAGCCATCGCTCTTCACGGTCGGTGCCACGGTCCAGTTCGGGCCCTTCGCGCTGTCACCGAGCACTGAAGCTGCGGGAAAATCCGGAGGCTGTTCGGCGGCCGGTGATGTCATCGCAACGACTGCGAGCGTGGCTGCATAGACGAGTTTCATGGCGTGGACCCCCTTCATGTGAGTGCGAGGCGGGAGAGTCCCGCGATTCCCCCACCGCGGCAAGTGGCGCGGAAGAGACATCTAGATATTGTAGTGCCTGTCACATGAAGTTCCTCGAATCGATGTTGAGGCACACAACTGGTTGAATCCGTGAGGGCGGATGGCAGCGTCGGGCTCGCTTAAATGGCGAAAAATCAGGGCATTCCGCTCTTGCGTCAGGCGAGTGCTTGGCGTTTCATTCTCTCGACAGGTGGCCCGGCAAACAACCTGAGGGGGAGCATGGGGATCAGGACATTCGCCGTTCTGGCGATGAGCGCGCTGCTCTGCGGCTGCACGATGGTCCACGACTATGTCGCCCAACTCGACGAGGGCCGGGCCACCAACTTTTGCGAAGCGCGACGCACCAATCCTGCCGTGAAGCCCGTTGCCGGCAAACTGCCGATCATCAGTCCGGATGAAATCACGCCGCTGATGCTTGCGATCGACAAGGTGCCGACGGATGCCGAAGTCGCCGCCATCATCGAACTTTCGGAAGACCAGCACGCGTGTCGGGACAGGATGGATGCCGTCGCAAAGTCACACTGGCCCACCCAGACTGCGACCCGCAAGTCACTGGCGCTCAAGCTTGACCTCGTCACAGCGGAACTGATCAAGCGCAAGATGACGTTCGGCAATGCCAACCGGCTCTATCAGGAAGCAGCCCTTGAAGCCGAGGGACAACTGACGGCGGACCGCAAGGAACAACTCGACAAATCCCGCGAGCAGGACGCCATTGCGTGGCGGACGGTCGGCGACGGCATCAGGGCCATCGCCGGCACGCAAAAGCCCGAGCCCACGCAGGATCCCTGCACCTGGTCCGGCAACACAGTCGACTGCGGCGTGCATTGACGCTGCTCACACCCTGTCTC
>JBEBHP010000016.1:0-106050 GCA_040080835.1 Micropepsaceae bacterium
GCTGGACAACCAGGCCGAACGTCTCGTTGTTCTCGAACACCGTGTCATTGGTGATGGCAACCGTCACCGTCTTGGTCAGTTCGCCTGC
This sequence comes from Micropepsaceae bacterium, assembly GCA_040080835.1. GTDB lineage: Bacteria > Pseudomonadota > Alphaproteobacteria > Micropepsales > Micropepsaceae > SZUA-430. The sequence goes on from JBEBHP010000016.1 coordinate 89, forward strand.
CGCAAATGTGACCGCCTGGTCGGCGATCGCAGTGAAGTCGCTGTTGTTAGAAAAGCCCTCGGCCGCCGTCGTGGACACAAATACGGTCTCGGCGGGAGTTTCGCCCGAGCGTGTGACGGTGAACGTCGCAGTCCCCACGCCTTCGCTCACGCTGGTTGCTGCGGGCGACAGGGAATAGCTGGTGGTGGAACTCTGTAACCTGATGACGGCGCCGATTGCATTGTTTTGCTCAATGCCGAACTGACCAATACCGAACAAGCCGTTGATGGTCAGGTTGAAATCTGCGCCCGCAGTATTGTCCAGCCCGAAATACAAAATGGTCGAGTTGGCCGTCGTAGCGAAGTCGATATGGTTGAGCGCTGTAGAAGTGCCGTCGCCAAAAACGATGGGACCCACAAAACTGACCGGGGTGCCGCCCACGATGCTCGTCTGCAGCGCCGTCCAGGAAATCGCTTCACCGGCAGCCAGGTCAGTGATCTGAGAGCTCTGGAGGCCGACACCCAGCACAAAATCCAGCTGGAAGGTGTCGAAGTCCAGTCCGCCTGTCGCGATGTCCTGGCCTCGTCCCGTAATCAGTGTGTCGGCGCCAGCCCCGCCGTTCAGGGTGTCATTGCCATCTCCCCCTGAAATGACATCGACGCCCGATCCACCGCTCAAGTTATTGTTTGCCGCATTTCCTGTGATGGTGTCGCTTGCGACACCGCCGATAGCGTTCTCAATCTGCACTCCCACCGCAATCGCGATGTTGAACGTCGAGCTGCCAATCGTTGAAAAGCCGCCCTCATTCAGATCGATGATCTGGTCGGTTGCGTATCCGGATGCGTCAATCGTATCGATACCGCCGCCGTCCCAGATCGTAAAGGCAGCATTGACATTGGTGCTGAAATTATAGAGCGCGCCTGCGTTCGAGTTGAACCCGTAGATCGTGTCACCAACCCTGGTCGTCAGGTTCGCGCCATATATCTGCTGTATCGAATAGACGTCGAACAGCATCGGCGATTCGGGATAGCCAAGAAATTGTGAGCCTGTATTCGCTTCATCGAAATAGCTCATGATGGAAAATTGATTGGTGTCTTGCGTGAACTGCGCGTTGTTTGCATAGGTGATCGAGACACCTGGCGCAGCGTTGTACAACCCCGGATGCGACAGCCCTATCGCATGCCCGATTTCATGCATGATCGCGTTGTAGGAATAGCTGCCGTAGTCAATCGCAGAATTCGTCGAAATGCTCGTGGTGTTCAGCCAGACATCGCCTGCCTGCGCAGTGCTTGCAGTTGATCCGGGGAAATATGCAAATGCGCCAGCACCGTCGTTGGCATCGGTATAGTTTCCGAACAGCATCGTCGCGTTGTTGGAATATCCGCCGGGGTTGACCTCAACGAAGGTCAAGCCGGAAACTTCCGACCACGCCTGCAAGGCGAGGCGAACGGCTGTTATCTCTGTCGCCGTCAGCTGCGTGAACGTTGAAATGTCGCTGCCGCCGGCCGTGTAGGTGGCGGGAGATTGCCGGAATGCATATGTAACGGTTGCGCCTGTTCCTGGCGTAGCGGTCCATGCGCTGTCGGCATCGATCACTCCCGCGCCCATCGGAGCATCAAATGATGGTCGCGCCCCGGCCGTTACGGTGATGCCATACTGTCCGGTGCCAAGGTCATCGAATGCGCCGGCGGCAATGTAGTACCTGCCGGTCGTGGTCGGTGTGAACGTAAACAGCGAGTTGTTTCCCACCAGGCTGTCATCGTCAGCCAGCAGCTCGGTCAAGCCGTTCGAACTCATGAGACGCAGATAGGGATCAATGACGTTGTTTGAGCCAGTGCCGGTCATTGCAAACGAGTAGATTTGGTTGGCCTGCAGATCCACCGCAAACCAGTCCCTGTCACCAACGACCCCAAGCGTTCCCTGCGCTGATTGTCCGATCTGCAATTGATAGACCGTGCCGGTATTGCCGGCAGCATCGGCTGTCTCAATGATGTTGGGCGTCGCACGGGTGAATACGGCCGAAGGCAGAACAGCATCGTTGCTGTTTATGTCCAGGGGCTTCGGAGGGCTGATCGCATCGAATTGTTCGACTGCATCAATTTTTGCAGCGGCATGTGCGTTGGTATGTACCCTGGATTCGGTGCTGCCCAAATGGCGGCTGTGCCTGTCATCGTCATCGAAATCGACCCATGTAGAACCATCAGCATGGGCAGGGCGGTGGTGCACTTCGGACTGTTCCAAGGCATCGTCGTGGAAATTTTGAACCGGCGTCAACTCTTCATGGTTTCGGGCGGTCGCAGAAGATGAGTGATCCCGCGAGAAGTCAGTATCCTGTGGTTCCTTCTGCCAAAACTTCTTCGGAACCTTTTTCACCTGCGACCTCTTCGTTTCGAGGAAGATTTCTAGTCCAAAAGCGGTTTCGTGGGCAACGATTCCCTGCATCATTGCCGTGGCTGTGCGCTCGAAGGGTCCAGTTCAACCAAATGGGGAAACTGGAACCCATGCGCCACACCAAGGCGTTGGAGGGCGCACTGGCTGGTTGAAAGGGGTGGTCGGGCCGCTTTTCCAGATGCATCTCAGCCTTGCCGAAGATGGCCTGTCGCCGCCACAGTATCGAAAAATTCGATCGATCGGGCTCGATATCGGTGTTAACTGAACGCTTGACTTGGTCTGCGGACGGGCAGGTATTTTCTGCCTGAATGCGGTTCACACCTTACTGTGAAACCTTAGCGTCAATCTCGCAAGCAACCTGCTGCATGAGGCTCGCCCAGTCACCGAACTGTGTCGGCGTATAAACGCGTGTATTCTGGTACCACGGATAGTGGTCCGTCCCGAGCTGCGGCCAGACGCGGCCGGCGGTCAGAAACCAGGTTTCAGTTCCGGTGCCCGCAGCGAGCGCGGCGGCCGCTGTTGGCGCTGACACAACCAGGTCGAGTGCAGCACACAGGGCCGCATTGTCGTCGAGGTTGTTCTTCAGGTCCAGCTCCTGAAAATTGTGCACTGCAATGCCAAACTTGTCGCGCATATAGTCGAGTTCGTCCTGGCAGCTGCCATACTGGAGATTGATGAACTTGAATTCGGTTTTCTCCAGCAGCGGTTGCCAGAGCTCAAGCGCACTGTAGAACTTCTTGCGCTGCGTATTGATCAGCATCGACCGCCAGCAAATGCCCACATAGGGGCCGGGCCCCAGTGACGCAAGTCGACTTTGCCAGTGGTGTACCCGCGCCAAATCCGGCTTGAGGAATGTCCGGTGCTCCGGAAAATCCTCAATGCGGTTGCGAAGATACTTCAGCGGCACGCCCATCGGGGTATAGTAGTCCGGCTGCAGCGCTCCCTGTGCCCAGCGGATCAGGCGCACCGGCGTTCCATTGTGTCGCGTATGTTCTTCAATGCCGACATGGGCGTTCGGAAAGGATCGGCGATAGAGCGGTACCAGCCTGTGATCGCAGGCGATCATCACCGTGCCATCGGGTCCCACGCGTTCGATCAGGTCCGCCACCATACCGGCAAGCATGATTTCGTCACCAAGCCCCTGTTCACCAGCAAAGAGTATTTTCTTGGCCCACAGGTCCTCGCCTTCCCAGCGCGGCGCTTTCACGGCGAAATAGATTGACTGGCTGCAGCGTGGATTCAGCCGCTCCTCATAGTCGGGCCAGGCTTCCTTCAGACGACCCATGGCGGCCAGGCAGACGCCCCGCGCGTGCAGTGTTTCAGCCCGGTCTGAGTCCAGGTCGCAATACTTCAGCGCGAGGTCAAAATTCTCGAGGGCCTCCTCAAGCGGCCCCGTGTGGCTCAGCGCATGTCCCAGATTGTGATAGGCACGCGACATTGTTGGAGCGAGCCGTCGCGCTTCCTTGTAAAAGGTTACCGCGTTCTCGAAATCGCTCTGCTCCCCCATGATGGTGCCCAGCGTATTCCAGAGCAACGGCGCCTCGGGCATGAGATGCAGTGCATTGCGAAGAATATCGATCGCCTGATCGATTTCACCCTTGTCCCGCAGACAGCCTGCAAGATTGTTGTAGCCCTTGTGACAGTCCGGCTTCATTTCGATGTAGGCGCGAAAGGCCTTGCAGGCGCCGTCATAGAGCTTGAGGTCCCAGGCTGCCGTGCCAATGTTCAGATAGAGGTCGGAATCCGTGGGATCGAGCGCGAGCGCACGCTCGTACATCTCGAAGGCCTTGTGCTTCTGGTTCAGGTTGGCCAGCGCCAGCCCCAGCAAATGAAAGGCAGTGGCGCATCTGGCGTCGTGGTCAGCAGCCTCAGCGGCTGCAACGGCCGCTTCCTTCCACTCGCACTTCTTGTAGTGCGAAACAGCCTTGCGAATAGCCGACAGGCTCTCTCGATTGGGCTGGTGCTTGCCGGGCAGGGCAGAGGCTTTCGCGTCTTTCATCAGCCTTGCAACAGTTGCAAGGTCAGTCGCGCTTTGGTCGATGTGCTGCAATGCCCGGTTGGCACTCATCAGAACGTCCTCAAGTCAGAAACGAGTTCTGGTGCCACGATAACGAGTGAAATTTAATTCGGTGCTAAGGCTGTGAGCGATTGAAATGCGCCGCGTAAATCAAAAATTGACCAACTTCGCAGCGGTTCTTTAACTCTGTTGGCCTATCGTCAGCGTCGATGAAGCCCCAATGAGGGAGCGCTGCGCAACAGCAGTGTACCGAAGCCATGCCATTGAAACTTTCTCTTAAACCAGGTGAAAAATTCGTTTGCAACGGCGCCGTTTTGACAAACGGCGAACGCCGCGTCAGCCTTGTGATTGAAAACAAGGCATCAATCTTGCGTGACAGGGACATCATGCAAGCTGATGAAGCCAATACCCCTGCAAAACGAATCTACTTTCCGATCATGATGCTCTATCTCGATTCCGAGCATTCTGATGTGCACTACGACGCATTTGTCAGTCGCATGTCCGAGTTCATGGAGGCCGTGTCCGACCATGACATCCTGACAAGCTGCGTGGCTATTTCCCGCGAGGTACTGCAGGGGCAGTACTATAAGGCGCTCATCAAATGTCGCCAGCTCTTCGATTTCGAACAGGTCAGGTTGAACTATGTCTCTGCAAGCGTACCAGAAAACGCAGCGTAGCACCGAGAACACGAAGCAGACGGAATACCGTCTCTTCGCTCAGGTTACACAGGCGCTCATCGAGGCAAGTCGCAGGGGCAAGGCAGATCTTGCCAGCCTGATCGACGCTCTCGACTGGAACCGCCGGTTGTGGAGTACGCTGGCCGCCGATTGCTCTAGCAAGGGCAACCAGCTACCGCCAGCCGTCCGCGCGCAGATCATTTCGATCTCGCTCTGGGTATCACGATATTCAAGCGATGCAGCTCAAAAGGGCGCATCTCTCGAACCGCTCATCGATGTCAACAAGTCGATCATGGCGGGTCTGTCACAGCGTCCGGCAGCTTAAGGAGACGCGGAAAGAACTAGTCGGCAGAAGAAGCTCATGCCCGGCAAAAACTGCAGCAAACTCCAAGGCCCGCACCATTCGCGGGCCTTTTTTCTTGGAAAATGGCCAATTTTAGAGTTGGCACAGACGTTGCGGTAACCATCACGAGGCAAACGCAGTAAACGCCGCGTTTGTTTGGACAAGTGCAGAACCCAGGGAGCCAAGCACATGCTCAGCGTCAACACGAATTACGGAGCGATGATCGCTCTGCAGAACTTGAACAAGACCAATTCGGAACTGGGCGACGTCCAGAACCACATCAATACCGGCCTCAAGATTGCCGGTCCAAAGGACAACGGCGCCGTCTGGGCAATCGCCCAGAACATGCGCATGGACGTCCAGGCCTATTCCGCGGTTACACAGAGCCTCAATCGCGCGCTCAGCGTTACTGATACCGCGGTGGCCGCAGGAACCACCATTTCCGACCTCCTCAAGGAGATGAAGGAAAAGGCTCTGGCTTCCCGCGATCCGTCGATCGATTCGAACTCGCGTGCAGCCTATAACGCCGACTTCGTGGCTTTGCGAGACCAGATCACAAAAACGCTGGAAAATGCGCAGTTCGACGGCACCAACCTGCTTGACGGTTCAACGTCTCAGGTGCTGGCGCTGGCCAACGCTGAAGGTGACTCATTCATCACGGTAACTGCGCGTAACCTGTCACTCAGCGGCAGCATCGTTACCCTGGCATCAACCGCCACGATTTCGACCGCTACCAAGGCAAGCTCGGCGATCTCCACGATCGAAGCTTCGCTGAACGCCCTGAATCTGGCATTGGCGGAAATGGGTACTGACTCGAAGAAGGTCAGCCTGCACAAGAACTTCGTTTCCAAACTGTCCGATGAACTCGAAACAGGTATCGGCAACCTGGTGGACGCCGACCTGGCAAAGGAAAGCGCCAAATTGCAGTCTCTGCAGACAAAGCAGCAGCTTGGCATCCAGGCACTGTCGATCGCCAACTCGGCGCCGCAGTCAATACTGAGCCTGTTCCGCTAATAGCGGATCAGGTCGCCTGTCCGCACTGAGCAATTTGGTGCGGTTCCCTGTGACACTCCCGGCAAGATTTGCCCATCTGGGCAGATATTGCCGGGTATTTTTTTCCCTAAAGTCCAAATCAAATCTGATCAGGCGTAGTTACTGCCAGATGAGCGAACGAGCGTGACCGCGCGGGATCTCGGTCACCATGGTTCACAAACGGCAAACGAAACACCCAAAATTCTCCGGAACGCAGCTTGCGATAGTGGTGGCTGGGCAAAATGCCCTGCAACACGCCAGAACGGAGCTTCAAAATGCTGTCAGTCAACACGAACTATGGTGCTTATGTCGCGCTTCAGAACCTGAACGCCACCAACAAAGCCCTCACCGAAACCCAAAATCGCATCAATACCGGCCTGAAGATTGCGGGCCCGAAGGACAATGGCGCCATTTTCGCGATTGCCGAAGGTTTGCGTGCTGACGTTCAGTCATATGGTGCGGTGACCAACAGCTTGGACCGCGCAACCAGTGCCGTTGACACGGCTATTGCAGGCGGTCAGGCCGTTTCCGACCTCTTGAAGGAAATGAAGGAAAAGGCTCTTGCCGCGAAGGACGCGACGATCGACGCCAATACGCGCGAAGCATACAACGCCGACTTCGTGGCCCTCCGCGATCAGATTACAACGATCTTGAACAACGCAACGTTTGACGGCGTGAACATGCTTGATGGCAGCACGACACAAATTGCTGCGCTCGCCAACGCCGCCGGCAGCTCGTTCATCACCGCAGCGGCTCAGGATCTGAGCCTCTCGGGAACGATCGTGTCGTTGGCGTCTACGGCGACAATTTCAACCGCGACGAAAGCGTCGTCTGCCATATCGACGATCGAGGCATCGATTGACGCGTTGGGCCTGGCGCTCGCAAACCTCGGAACGGATTCGAAGAAATTGTCGATCCACAAGAGCTTCATTTCGAAACTGGCTGACGAATTGAGGAACGGTATCGGAAACCTGGTCGATGCAGACCTCGCAACTGAAAGTGCGAAGCTGCAGGCGTTGCAGACCAAGCAGCAACTGGGCATCCAGGCATTGTCGATTGCCAACCAGGCTCCGACAACATTACTGGCGCTCTTCCGGTAGTTCCCGGGAGTTAGTAACCGCGGGGCCGGGCGTACATTTCCGGCTCCGCACCTTCTCTTTCTAAAGTCTAGCTTGGCCGGCCGAAACGCGAGGAGTTTGGCGGTTCTGAATGCACGGAGGAAACCCGATGAGTGACACGATTCAGCTTGTTCCATCAGTTCCCGTGGTCGCTCGTCCGGCGCCCGTACGCGCCGACCAGCACGTTGAACCCCCTAAGCAATCCCAGACGGACAATCGATCCGCGACCGATGGTCACGAAAATGACCACCACGCCGATCAGCCGGCACGGCACCTGACAATCTCCAAACAGGACGAGCTGGGATCGTTTGTCTATCGGTCGATCGACTCGAGCAATGGCGACGTTGTCTGGCAGTATCCATCCGAGAGCGTGCTGCGCATGTCGCAGCGTCTGCAGGAATTGGAAGAACAGAACGCGCGACACCAGGTCGATCAGAAGGCCTGAAGTTTCAGCGCCTTCCTGAGCGCGTCGACCACGCGCTTCGGGTCATCATCAGACATCGATGGAAACAGTGGCAGACTTAGTGTGCGTCGGTAGTACTCGTCTGCGCCTGGCAGCGCGAGCATCGGGTTCAGCTCACGATAATAGGGTTGCCGATAGACGGGCAGGTAGTGAACCTGCGTGCCGATGCCGCTGGCGGTGAGCTCTCGCATGACGTTGGCTCTTGATACGCACAGCGCCTCGAAATCAATGAGCAAGACGTACAAATGCCATGCCGGGGTCACGTTCGGCGTGCGCGCAAGCAACTGAACGTGTGGCGAAAGCGTCGCCAGGGAACAGTCATAGGCCGCAACAATCTCGCGCCGACGCCTGGAAAAGCTGTCGAGTTTCTTCAACTGGCTTTCGCCGAGCGCGCACAGGACGTCCGGAATCCGGTAGTTCAGCCCCGGCGCTTCCATTTCGTAGTACCAGGGCAGCGGCGCATGGGATTTGTCAAAGGCTTCGTGCGCGAGCACAAAATCCTCCGGATCACGATTCATGCCGTGGGTTCGGTCGCGGATGATGACGGCAGCAAGGGCAGGGTCATCAACGGTGACGGCGCCACCTTCGCCCATCGCGATGGTTTTGACCGGATGGAATGAAAAGCATGTCAGGTCGGAGAAACGGCAGCTTCCCACAAGGTGCTCTTCTCCATCACCGTTCGAATACCGCGTGCCCAAAGCGTGGCAGGCGTCCTCGACGATTCTCAGATTATTGTGCCGGGCCATGGAAAATATGCCGGGAAGATCGCCCGTTTGGCCCGCAAGGTGTACGTTGAACACCGCATCTGCGCGTTGGTCCGGACAGCGCGAAAGCGCCTCTTCCAGGTCCCGGGGACGCATCAGGCCGCTGTCCGGATCAACATCCGAAAAGACCACGTCTCCGCCGTTCAGACGCACGGCGCTGGCGGTTGCAAGAAAGGTGACTGCTGGAACAATCGACACGGTTCCGGGTCCGAGATTCAGCGCTCGCGCCGCCAGGTGCAGCGCGGCTGTTCCATTCGTGCACGCAATGGCATGACGCGCGCCTGTTGCGTGGGAAAGTGCCGTTTCGAACGACCGGACACGGGGACCGGTGGTCAGGTAGTCGCTCTTCAGCGCCTCGACGACCGCTGCAATGTCAGCGTCATCGATCACGTGCCTTCCATAGGGAAGAAATCCCGCGGTTGCGGTCATGCGAAACTGTCAGCCAGCATGGCCTGAAGGGCGCGGGCATCCAGGTGCTCATGATTGGCATCGCTGGAATACGCAAAGCCCTCTGGCACCGGTCTGGCGCCATTTGAAAGGTAGGCTTCCCTGGAGGCCGGTAGATAGGCAGGCAGGATGACATAGCGATCATTCATTTCCAGCGTCTGCCGCGCGTCGTCCGCGGGCACCATGATTTCATGGAGCTTTTCTCCAGGACGGATGCCGATGATCCTTTGCGGAAGGTGAGGCGCCATGCAGCGGGCGAGTGCGGAGGTGCTCATGGATGGAATCTTGGGAACAAAGATTTCACCACCCTGCACCAGTTCAAGCGACGACAGCACCAGGTTCACGCCCTGCGTCAGCGTAATCCAGAATCGCGTCATGCGCGGGTCTGTGATTGGCAGCGAATCTGCTTTCTCGGCAATCAGTTTCTGGAAGAATGGCATCACGCTTCCTCGTGACCCAACGACGTTGCCGTAACGAACAACAGCAAAGCGGCAGCCATCGGCGCCGGACAGGTTGTTGGCAGCAACAAATATCTTGTCAGCCGCAAGTTTTGAAGCGCCATAGAGATTGACCGGATTGGCGGCCTTGTCCGTCGACAGCGCGATCACGCGCTTCACGCCGCGCTGGATCGCTGCCTGCACCACATTTTCGGCGCCGATCACGTTTGTGGCAATGCATTCAAAGGGATTGTACTCGGCGATCGGCACTTGCTTGAGAGCGGCCGCATGGATGACATAGTCAACGCCACGCATCGCCATCTCGAGGCGTGCTGCATTTCGCACATCACCGATGAAGTAGCGCATGAACGGATACTTGTCCTGCGGGAAGACCTGCGCCATCTCGTATTGCTTGAGTTCATCGCGCGAGAAAATGATCAGCTTTCGCGGCTTGTAGCGTTCGATGACGGTTTTGACGAAGTGCTTGCCGAACGAACCCGTCCCCCCCGTGACCAGAACCGTCCGGTCATTCAGATCGACTGCAGGCTCCAGAAAGTCTCGGGACTGCTGGAAGGCGTCCAGGCCCGCGGGCATGGCTTCGTCGTCGTCGGTTGCATACGCAAACTTGGAATTTGTCATGATGATCCGGACTGGTGGTCGAAATTAACCAGCCATCATCCTTACCTAGTATGCTGAAAAAAGCGTTAGGTTCCCAAATTCAAAGCGAATCTGAACCGCCTTGGGTCGGAAACAGGTTCGGGCTTGCGCGTGTCGTCAAGTTCCAGAGCCGAAAGGGACAGGCGGCAGAAGAAACTGTCCCCGCTACGTTCATAATGCATTAACCCGGCAAGCGGGGCCATCTCACGGTCAATTTCGACTCTGAAGCCTCTCACGCCGTCGCCGACATCGATGAACCCCTCGGTCATGCCGAGGCCGGAGGAGGCAGATACCAGAAACGATACCGGTTTTCCGTGTTCGACGCGGGTGTCACGCAGCGGAAATACTTCCATCCGCTCACCGCCGTTGTGCGTGGCAAAGGCAAGCTTTGACTGGTCAAACGCCGCAGGGTTGAGCAGGAAGTTGCCGAGCCTGAGCGATCCTCGACCCCATTCCCGCCAGTACATCACAAGGTCGTATTCAACCCGGGGAGAATTCGCGAGGAACCTCAACCGTTTGAACATCGGGCCAAGCGGTGTGCTGATCGTGGCTTCGACGATGGCATCGGCTGAGTTCGTGTCGCCATAAATGTTCGGTTGAACCCAATCAAGATCCGAGATTTTTGGAACGCCGGGCGCTTCAAAGACGTTGTTTCCCGAATACCAGTCAAACTGCAGGTCGATGGACTCATAGTGACCATGAAGCAGGGAAACAACCATGGGCGGCCGTTCGTCACCGCGAACCTTGATCTCCTGAATGGCCAGCCCACGCTTGCGGTTCAGAACGGCAAGAAGACTTGGTGTCTCGACTTCAATCCATTTCTGTTCAGTCCTGATCGCAGGCGGAGTGTTTGGCACCGGAAGTGGATCCCGCGGAATGGCGCAAGCTGCTTCAGCCGCGGCAAGCCTGGCGCGATAGCGACTCCACCGCGCTTCGGTGATGTGGGTTCTGAAGTCGCTTGACCAGAGGTAACAGAGTTCGCGCCAGGCATTGTCATCCGGCACGCGCCGTTCGACGAGACCGCGCAAGACGCGGTAGCACGCCGCATTGATGGTAATGTCATCCCGGCCCGATACCGCCCAACGGGTTACATTGTATTTCTTGTGCTTTTTGACCGGAATTGGATAGTCGGCTGTCTGCAGTTCCAGAAGCTGGTTGGCGTTGCCGGTATCAACAAGGGCGAGCGCCTGAGATGGTTTGATGAACTGAACCGATGGCGTTGAGGCAATCCGACGCCATGCATTTGCAATGGTCTGCCACTCGCCCGACTGCATGTTCTCTTCGGTATGAAATCTCTTCGGCCTGAAATCGAAAATTTCAGCGTCATTGCTGTAGAGCGGCAGCAGGCGGGGCTCGGTGCCACGTTGGGTCTCTACAAATCTCAGATAGTCACGCTGTTCAATGTCGCCGTGCGCAAGGCGTTGCAGTTTCTGGAATGCCAGCGTGTTGGTCCACAAAAGCGCAATTTCGCTTCCGTCGGCACCACGCGCCCGCTGCGGGTGATACTTCAGTTCGTTCGACCACTCAGGATGATGAGCTGCAACATTGTCCCAGTCCATGAAAAGTGCCCGATAACCAGCTTCCAGGTACAGCGGAACGAGCCCGGCCGAAAACGCCTGTTCATTCACGAGTGCCAGGCTCGGTCGCAAGCCAAGCACACTCTCATAGCTTTGCTGTCCAAGTTCGAGATTTGCCCGATTGACCCGGGCAGGGACGAGCGGACCAATAAGTTGGGCAAATCCTGAGCCTACGAATTCGACCTGCCCATTGCCGATCAGCCGCCTGAGTTCGGCGATCCAGGACGGGTCGATGACGCTGATCGTTTCCAGGGTGAACCCGGTTGCTTCAATTGCAATGGGGGCACCGATTGCGTCTGGCAGTCTCAATAACGGCCAGTAGCAACGCGCCACAACTTCTGGGCGCTGTTCTTCTTCAATCGATGAAAACGCCAAATTCAGATGAAAAAGGGCAAAGACGCTGAGTTGCCTCATGCCACCGTCTCAATGCGGAGCGCATTGAGAGCCACCTGCGCGGATTTTTTCGCGTCGGCAACACTCGCGCCGGTTGCAAGTACCATCGCAGATGTACAGCCGGAATGTGTCGGTTCAGGAATCACGTCGCCAGTCTGGACAGTTACAACAAGTTCTTCAATGCCCGGCACGCTGCGTGCCTCGTCAATTCCGGATATGCTGGTCACACGGCCCGGCCTGGGGAATGCATAGCGCTGAACTACCGGTGTCAGTTGCTGTGGAACAAGAGTTTCCGGGTTGAAAGGCTCACCCAACGCAAGCTTTATGACAGCGCCAATGAAGTCGACACCGGTATTTAGCGGAATTTCGCGCGTACAGAAATAGCCGCCCGACGCCCTTGCCGCCAGTTCGATGACATAAGGCTTGCCGTCGCAAACGACGATGTCACCCTTGATATTTCCCGTCGAAACCCCAAGCGCGCGGCCCGCGGCTTCCGCTGTCTGCTTTACGGCATGCTGGGTGGCCTGATCCAAGTGGCTGGGCAGGTCGCCCCCGTTTTCAATGAAGAATGGAGCGTATCGATCAAGGTACTCGTAGTTTCGGTCGGAAAATCCCGGCGTGAAACCTTTGCCGTTGATGAGCACCGACTCGGTCGAAATCTGGGGTCCCCGCAAGTAGCCCTCAAGCATGACCCGACCGGTGGGAGACTGCGATGCCGCAAGCAGGAATGCAGCGTCAAGGTCCATACTGGACTGAAGACGCTGCACGCCGCGACTTCCACGGCTGTCGACAGGCTTTACCACAACCTGGTAGTCGCGCTGCCTTGCAAGGCTGCGCATCTCCGTTGCACTCGCTACAGGTGAAAACCAGGGGATCGGAATGCCTGCTTCAGCGAAGCGGATCTTCATTGCCAGTTTGTCTTGGGCAAGCGCAGCCGTTTCAACAGGAATTCCAGTCAGGCCAAATCGTTCTGCAACTTTTGCAACAGTCAGGGGAGCATCGCAGCCGATGGTGATGACGCCATCAATCCGCCCCTTGGTCTTGCAATACTCGACAACGCCTTGAACCGTTTCATCTGGATGGTAGGTCGAAGCAACGATATGATCGTCGGCAACAGCAAAGCCGGGCGCAGCTGGGTTCTTGTCACTTACGACGACGTGATATCCAAGCGCCTTTGCTCTCAGAATGCCATGCACCGCCTGCACGCCGCCCGAGACAATGAGCAGCGTTTTGGTCATCAGAAGTAAAGCCCACCGTTGACGTTGATCGTCTGTGCAGTGATGTAGCTGGATCGGTCGCTGGCAAGAAATGCCACTGCGTCGGCAACTTCGCCGGGGGTTCCCATGCGACCAAGAACGATATTTTCAGCAGCTTTTGCAACCGATGCTGCGGCCATTCCTGCGGCAGCCATCTCCGACTGGATGAGACCCGCAGCAACCACATTCGATCGGACGCCAAATTTCGCACCAAAGCGTGCGATGACCTGCGATAGCGAAATCAGTCCGGCTTTCGAAGCCGCATAGTGGGCCGTGCGAGGTCCTCCATACTGTCCGCTGACGGAACCGATGTGAATGATCGAGCCGCCGCCCGCCGCCTTCAGGTACGGCAGCGCGAGCTGCGAGCAAATGAACGGTCCACGCAGGTTCACATTCAGGATCTGATCCCAGTCTTCATCCGTCACCTGATCAAAATCGGTGGGTTTGTTGATTCCCGCATTGTTCACCAGCACGGAGAAGCCGCCAAACCGTTCGGCAGCGGCTTTCATGGCGGCGTCAATGCTGAAGCGCTTTGCGACGTCCATTTCTATGCAGAAAACATCCAGATCGCTGGCAGCCAGCTCTCTTTGCAGGGCCACGGCTTCTTCGCGCAGCGTCCGATAGGTGAATGCGACTTTGGCCCCGCTATTTGCGAGGGCGCGGACGATGGATTTCCCGATGCCACGGCTTCCACCGGTTACGAACGCGGTTTTGCCGGAGAGCAGGAGGCTCATTTGCGGATGGCCTTTTTCCTGGCGATTGCGCGGCGTGCCGCGTCAGCGATAAACGGACCGGTCAGCTGATAATGCTCTGCAAGTTCGCCCGGCTCTCCGGACTGACCGAAGACGTCCCTTACGCCGATGAACTCGATCGGGCAGGGCGCAGACTGAACAATGGCTTCTGAGACCGCGCCACCAAGCCCACCGAAAATGTTGTGATCTTCAGCGGTAACGATGCAGCCTGTTTCAACTGAGGCAGCGACCAGCAATTCCTGATCAATGGGCTTGATCGTCGGCATGTTGATGACGCGTGCGCTGATCCCGTCACGCGCAAGAATCCCGGCTGCATCAAGCGCGCGGGAAACCTCCACGCCGCAGGCCACCAGGCTGACGTCTGATCCTTCGCGCAATATCTGACCCTTGCCGATTTCAAAGCGATGGCCGGGTCCAAAAATGTGGACGGAAGGACTCCGACCCGTACGCATGTAAACGGGACCGTCGAATTTCAACACTGCACGAGTTGCTTGCCTCATTTCCTCAGCGTCGGCTGGCGAAATCACCGTCATGCCGGGAATGGCGCGAAAGGCTGCGAGGTCTTCAAGTGACTGCGCCGAACCGCCATCAGGCCCGACATCCAGACCCGGGTGACTTGCAACGATCTTCACGTTTCGATTGGCATAGGCAATCGAAAGCCGGGCTTGTTCCAAGGCGCGCAGGCAGAAAACAGCAAATGTTGTAACAACCGGGATCAGGCCAGTCGCTGCCATGCCGCCAGCCGCTGCCATCATGTTCTGTTCGGCAATGCCGAATTGAAAGAACCGATCCGGATAAGCCTTTCGGAAGTGATGCACACCCGTGCCGCCGGCAATGTCGGCATCCAGCACAACGACACTCTGGATTTCGCTAGCAACTTCGGTAAGCGCCTTTCCAAAGGCTTCACGCAGCGAATCGCCGTTCGACGCAATCAACAGGGGACTAGCGGCTGCCATCAAGCATCTCCTTTACGTCTTCGCTCGATGTGGCAAGCGAGGCGAGCGCGGCTTCGGTCTGCTCACGTGAAAGCTTGACGCTGCCGTGCCACAGAGGTTGGTCTTCCATATAGGCGACACCCTTGCCTTTCACGGTATGTGCTATGACAACTGTTGGGCGCGCAGCGATTGAACGCGCTTCATCAAAGCTGGCCAGAATGGCGCTGATGTCATGCCCCTGAATTTCCACAGCGTGCCAGCCGAAAGCGCGCCACTTTTGCGCCAGCGGTTCCAGCGCCATGATGTTCTGATTGCGATCGTCCGATTGAAGCTTGTTGTAGTCAATGATCGCGCAGAGATTTGACAGCCCGAAATGGCCCGCGCTCATGGCGCCTTCCCAGACTTCGCCTTCCTGCAGTTCACCGTCTCCAAGCATCGTGTAGACCCGTGCACTGATCTTTTGGTGTCGCAAGCCAAGCGCCATGCCGATGGCGGTGGAGAATCCTTGTCCCAGTGAGCCCGTGCTGGTTTCAGCCAGTGGAAAGTCGAGCACATGCGGGTGTCCCTGCGCCTTCCTGCCAATCTTGCGCAGGGCAAGCGCTTCGCTCTTCGGAATATGTCCGTAGGCGGCCCAGGCTGAGTACAAAGCCGGTGCACCATGTCCCTTTGACAGGACAAAGCGGTTGCGGTCGGTCGCGAGGGGCAAAGCTGGATCGATGTTGAGTTCAGCTCCATAAAGTGTTGACAGCAGGTCTGCACAAGAGAGTGAACCGCCGGGATGTCCCGACCCTGCATGGTAGATCGCAGAGATTGCGAGACGTCTGATGACCGATGCCCGCTGGGTCAGATGTTCGACCAGCGAACTGTTGTTCGCAAAATTGGCTGTCAGGCGATGCAGGTGGGCGTTCGCGTTCATGAGACCTCCTTCAGGCCGCTGCCGATAAAGACTTCGCGCGCTGCAACAGGTCGGAATAGGAAATGACTTCGCAACCCGGAGCCCGCTGTTGCGCCTCGACCCGGATCTCGTCAGCAAAGCTGCGGGACATCACGACAACCACATCAGGCCTGATGTGCGAAAGCTCTTCAGGCGAGGATAATTTCACGCCGTGCGCTTCTGATGCGTAGCGAATGAGGTTCTTGTCAACCACGGCCGCCAGCGTTCGCGCATTCAGGCCGCCATTCTCGATAAGACTGTTCAGCAGCCGGCCAGCGCCCCAGACCGCAACTTTGCGCGGAGCCATGCGTTCGATGATCTGCGCGACCTTCGTAAGCGCCTGGAGGTTGCGAATGCGCTGCACGTGGTAGCTTGAAATCAGTGCGGCCGCAGATTCAACTTCTTGCGGGTCAGCAGGGACGGCGCTGGTTGGCACGGTTGCCTTGACGGCAACAACAGAAATATTGGCGGTATCGCGGGGATCGGCAATCGCGATCGCACGGAACCCGCTTGAAGTGAGCAACCGGGCCAGCGTGCGGTGCGAGAAGTGATAAAGATGCTTGTCGATGAAGAATTCTTCGACAATGTCATGCGAGTTGATAATTGCGATATTGGGTACTTCGACGAACAGATATCCGTCCGGCGCCATCGTCTCGTGATGCATGCGTAGGGCTTCGCGGGCGCTGCGGACATGCTCAAGTGTGTGGCAAGAATAGATGAGGTCAAACCCCTCCTTCTCAAGCCTTGTATCTTCAAGTCTGGCGTGCAGCCAGGTGAAGTCGGGTTTTCGCGCCCAGGCGTCCACCACGCGCTCATCCGGTTCGATGCCGATGATCCGTGCATGCGGGTAATTCGATTTGAGTTCCAGGGAAAAGGCACCGCGATTGCTGCCTACATCAAGGACACGCAGCGCCTTTTGCCGGCCGAGATACGGCTTCAGCGTGCTCAAGTTTGCCTCGGCACGAAATCCCTTGCCATAGCGCAGGTTGCCCCAGTCTGCGCCAGCCGAGACTGTTGCAGGTCGTCTTGGCGCCCGGTCGATACGAGGCAGACTTTGCATGAGCCCGCAGTGTGCGCAGGCCCAGACAGTCAGCTTTCTTGCAGAATTGTGGGCAGCGTAGACTTGCGTAAGTGACGTGTTCGCACATAAATCGCAGGCAAATGACATGTGAGAGGGCCTAGCTTTGCACGCGGAAAATGCGCGCTTTTGGTTTTTCAGACCCTGACGGTGATCGAAATTGGTAAAAGCCCTCTCAATACGCGACGCGATATTCCTGTCTTCGGTCATAACCAAAATGTTTCATCACGTCTGATGCAATCATGTCGAACTGCTC
Organism: Micropepsaceae bacterium; assembly: GCA_040080835.1. Classification (GTDB taxonomy): domain Bacteria; phylum Pseudomonadota; class Alphaproteobacteria; order Micropepsales; family Micropepsaceae; genus SZUA-430. Next base: position 17,595 of record JBEBHP010000016.1, read on the forward strand.
GTTTTGCTCAGTCGTCAATGGATAGTCTTCTGGCCGGTTCACATTGTGTGGCCTGTTGAGCAGTCCCATAACGCGGTCATCCCAGGGCAATCCCAGAAAGTTAAGCAATCCTTGACGGGCATCAGCACGCGACACCAGATCCTCAAGTCTCACCGTGTGCCGACGCTCAGGTTTGAGCGCCTCGAGGTGGTGGATGATCGTCCGGTTGATCTGCGCCCAATGAAATGAAATGCGCTGGAACTGATTGTAGGTAATGAATTCCATCTCCTGCGGGTGCCCGCGCGGCGGGACTGGCCACCAGTACTTCTTTTCAGGCGGAGGTGCCGGCAACTTTCCATGCGAGTCATAAAAGCGTTGCAGCACGGCAACCGAATAGTCATCGTAGGATTCGTGGGCAAGCTTGTGAAAATACGAACTCGCCACCTTTCGGCCGTCCCGGACCAGATGCACGAACCGCGCATTGGGAAACAGCCTGTCCAGCACCGGAATGAGCCACGAGAGCTTGTTTGACGAGTCACCCCAGACAGGGGCCTGTGAGTAATAGACCGAAGCCGCGTGCGTAGCTCTCAGCACATGCAGGGCCTCACCGAACCCGATAAGCCCCAGGTAATACTTGATGGCAGCGGGCTGAACGTGATCGACCATGTACTCGTGATGCATCTCCACTTGCGGAAAAGTGCTGAACAGCTTTTCCATCATGGCGGTGCCGGAACGGCCGGACGACACGATGAAAATGGGACGAGTCTCTGCAGTCATGTGTCAGGTCAACTTTTTGCGGGCTATGATGATGGCTTCGCGGCCGAGCCCAGCCTTCGCAAGCGCGCCATAAAGTTTGCGCCGGACATGGCCAAGTCCAGCCTTCTCCAGCGACATGTCAAAGCGCTTGCGCCGGGCATGGCATTCCCGTCCGAGCGTGTCATTGCCGACGTAGTTCTCGCCCATGAGAAGAAAGAGTTCCATCGGAAAACTGGTCATGGCATCCATGACTTCAAGTCCCAGTCGCTCAAGGAGCACAGACAGGGACTCGAAATCGAAATAGTTCAGGTGATGTGGTGGTGCAAGCCACCATGGCGCAGAGCCGCCCGCCCTGACCGCCTGCTGGAAACCGTTGTAATCATTGGGAACGCCAACGCATACAAGCCCGCCCGGTCGTACCCGGCTGATGGCAAGTTTGAGCAGTTCAATCGGATCAGAAACGTGCTCCAGCATGTTGTTCAGGTGGACAACGTCGGCCTGATCCGCGCGCGTGACCGTTCCCGCGTCAAACATGACATTCAGAATATCCAGGCCGAGCGACTGTGCGAACTCGGCCGCCTGCCTCGATGGTTCAACGCCTTGTGCCTTCCAGCCGTGATCGCTGGCGGTCTTGAGAAACCAACCCGGACCGCAGCCGACGTCCAGCACGCTGAAAGGCCGGGACGGATCGCGCTCAAGCAGTTCTTCAAAAAGCGATAGCCTGTCTTCCCAGGCGAGTCGCTGCCACTCGGCATCTTCCTTCGCGCGCGCAACGTAATTCGGCTTCTCGTCGCGGTAATAGCTTTCGCTATACGCTGACCGGAGCTCTTCTGCTGATGGCAACTGCAACACGTGTCGGAAGCCGCACGTCTCGCACTGGATGACATCATATCCGTTCACGCGGTCCATGATCTCGCCGCGATGCCCGTTGCGTTCGCCAATCGCTAATTCTTTGTGACTGAAACCAGACACACTACCCTCGCAAAGTGTTCCAGCATTATGAACTTGGTAACGGCACCGGCTTTAGAATTGGTTAATGCAAATTTAAAAAAAGGGGTGGTGTGTCAATGGGTAAGGTGTCGCCGGGATGCATGTTCATCGCGGAAGTGTCCTCCAATCACGACCGCGACCTGGAACGCTCGTTCGCATTCATTGACCAGGCTGCTGCGATCGGCTGCGGGGCGGTGAAGTTTCAGCTGTTCCGGATTGATGAGATGTTCGCGCCGGAAATCCTCGCACAGAGCGCCAAACACCGCGCGCGCAAGGATTGGGAGCTTCCCGTCTCGTTTCTGGAGCCGCTCGCCCAACGTTGCAGCCAGCAGGATGTTCAGTTCATGTGCACGCCGTTCTATTTGAAAGCCGTGGACGAACTGGCACCCCATGTCTCCGCCTACAAGATCGCGTCTTACGAATTGATGTGGGACGAGTTGCTTTCTGCCTGTGCGCAGACGGGCAAGCCTGTAGTTCTGTCGACCGGCATGGCGACATTGCCGGAGATTGAACACGCAGCCGAAGTCCTGCGGAAGAACAACGCAACCCTGGTGACGCTGCTCCACTGCGTTTCGGCATACCCGACGCCGGTGAACGAAGCCAACCTCGCAGCAATGCACACAATTGCGAAGGCAACCGGCTTTCCCTGTGGCTGGTCCGACCACACGGTGTCCCCGAGCGTCGTCTTGCGCGCCGTCATGAAATGGCAGGCGCCCGTCGTCGAATTTCACCTGGACCTGGACAGAACGGGCGCCGAATACGCTTCCGGTCACTGCTGGTTGCCGGAGCAGATGGCGCCGGTGATTGCCACGCTGCGGGAAGGCGAGGTTGCAGACGGCACTGGACAGAAAACACCTCTGCCTTCCGAGCTTGCAGACCGTGACTGGCGCGCTGATCCCGCGGACGGCATGCGGCCCCTCAAACACATTCGCAAGTCCTGGCGTACGGAAGCGGCATAACAAATATGAAAAAGAAACCGGTCATCGCAGCCGTGGTGCAGGCGCGCATGCGCTCCACCAGATTGCCTGGAAAAGTCCTTCAGCCCGTCGCAGGCAAGCCGCTGCTGTGGCACGTCCTGCATCGGCTCAAGAAGTCGAAGCTCATCAACGCGCTTTGCGTAGCCACAACGACGGACCCGGCCGACGACGAACTCGCGGCCTACGCCATTTCTCAGGGCGCCACCGTTGTGCGTGGTCCTGAAGAGGACGTGTTGGCCCGTTACGCACTGGCCGCAAGGACACTGAACGCGGACATCATTGTTCGCGTGACGGCCGATGCGCCTCTCGTTGATGCCGCATTTGTCGACTACCTGATCAGCGAAATGGTCAATGCAAAGGCCGATTTTGTGGTGCTCAAGCCCGGCCTGTCGGCAATCCACGAAGGCGCCGACCCGATGACGCGCCACGCACTCGACAAGCTTGCGGCGGAAGCAGCAGGCGACCCGGTCGCGCGCGAGCATGTCAGCGCCTACTTCAAGTCGCACCGGGACTTCGTCAAGGTCGCAGAAATTGATCTGCCGGAAAAATGGCGCTTCAAGGGTGCCCGTCTTTCCATAGACACGCCCGCAGATGTGTCCTTTATTGAAACGGTCTATCAGCGCCTGCACGCGCAGGCAGGCACCGCCACTCTGACCGACCTGATATCGCTACTGAACCGCGAGCCCGAGTTGCTTCAGCTCAACGCCAACGTCCAGCAGAAATCGGCAACCGCCGCCAGCGGCACGGTTGTCATGCGCTGCGACGGAGGCGCCATGTTGGGTTTCGGCCACGTGCGTCGTTGCCTTGGCGTTGCAGGCAAGCTTCGCGACCGCGAGGGCTTTGGCGTTCGCTTCGCAATGATTGAGGACCAGGCCGCAGTCGACTTTGTGCGCGCGGCCGGCTTTGCAGTCGATGTGATGCCGGAAGACTGCAAGGAAATTGACTGGCTGCTGCAGCTCTCTGAATTGCACAAGCCGCGGGCGTTCGCGCTCGACATCAGGACAGCGCTGACGCCTCATTCCGTTTTGCGTCTCCGGGGCACAGACACGCTGGTTGTCGCGATTGACGATGGCAGCGAGCGACGCCTGATGGCGGACGCAACATTTTATCCGCCAGTGCCGCAGGTATTCAAACTCGGCTGGGAACTCGCCGAGAGAGAGCCATGTGTTGGTTGGGAATGGGTGGCGCTGGGTCACGACGATCTGCCTTCCAGAAAGCTGAACAGGGAGACCCCGCACGTTCTCGTGTCGATGGGTGGCGCGGATCCCCTTGGTCTGACACTGCCTGCTGTTCGCGCGTTGAAGGCTATTCGTGACAAGCTGAAGGCGACGGTCATTCTCGGACCCTCGGCTCACACCGGGCTTGAGGCTGAGATCAGGAAGTGTGCGCCGGAATTCATTGTTCTTCGAAATCCGAATAACATGAGCGAACTCATGGCCTCGGCGGACATTGGCCTTGTGACCTTTGGTGTCACAGCCTACGAGCTTGGCGCAGCAGGTGTTCCCGCAATCTACCTTTGCCTGAATGAAGACCATGTTGAGTCTTCATCGGCATTTGTGAATTCAGGGATGGGTGTGTCGCTGGGTGCAGCTTCCGGCGTTGACGAACCGGGCATCAGCGAAGCCGTTCAGCAATTGCTTGAGGATCCGGAGCTTTGTCGCTCGATGAGTGCTGCCGGCAAAATGAACCTCGACAGCCGCGGCGCACAGCGCATTGCTTCACGCATCGCGCAGCTGATCGTCGAAAGGGCAGCAGCCCTGGAAGGGACGTCGGCAAGCAGGACAGTGGCTGCCTGAAGCAGTTCGGTTGAAGGACTGAACTTTGAAGCTGCGAAGCGGCGTGGGACTTATCCCGCGCCGTAGCTCTGCACCAGGCTGCCCGCAACAAGCGCCCAACCGTCAACCAGCACGAAGAAGATCAGCTTGAATGGCAGCGAGATCGTGACAGGCGGAAGCATCATCATGCCCATGGCCATCAGGAGCGAGGCAATGACCATGTCGATGATGAGGAAAGGAATGAACAGCAGGAATCCGATTTCAAATCCCCGCCTGAGCTCACTAATGAGGAATGACGGGATCAGGATCCTGAGCGGTGTCGCCGCCGCGGTCGCCGGCGGCTGTTGCTTTGCCAGGTTGAAGAACAGCTGAAGGTCGCTTTCACGAACATGCTTCAGCATGAACGCTGACAGCGGAGCAGTTGTCTTTGCAAAGGCTTCGGCAGTTTCCATCTTTTCAGCCATCAGCGGCTCTATGCCGTCATGGTACGCCTTTTCAAGCGTTGGGCCCATCACGAAGGCCGTCAGAAAAAGCGCAAGCGAGACGATGACGCTGTTTGGCGGGCTTTGCTGGATGCCAATGGCCGTGCGCAGCAGCGACAGCACGACCACGATCCTCACAAAGCTCGTCACCATGATCAGGATCGAAGGCGCAACGCTGAGCACGGTAATGAGCGCAACGAGCTGAATGATCCGCTCGGTCATACCGCTGCCTTGCTTGCCAAAATCGATCGTCATTTGCTGCGCGGCAGCAGGTTCGATCGCAAAGGCAATCAGCGCCAGGGTAACGAGAATGAGAACAGGAAATCTCACAAACGCGGTTCCGTCTTGATGGTCACAAATGTTGACCCCGAAATCGGGGATTCAGGGATGTCCTTGACCTTGATGCGGTCGTCCAGAATGATGTCCCCGTGCGGCGAAAGCAGGACGAGATATTCTTCGTCATCCCTTCGTACGAGAATGATCCTGCGCCGTGCATCCACCAGCAGTGATTCAATGATGCTCAGGCGCCGGTCGCCAGGACGCCGCTGCGTGAGGTTGAGACCGCCAAACGCGCGCAGAAGCAGCGCGATTGCTCCGATCAGAGCCAGCACAAAAATCAGCGCAGCGCCAAATTGCAGGTAGTTCGTCGTTTCCATGATGACGTTGTCCAGCTCTCGTTAAGGTGGGAGCCCTCATTAAAGTGAGAGAATGAGCGAGTAACCTTAAGCTCGCCTAAACATCCGGCAGAATTTTCCTGGTTAGCGCAAGGTAAATTCAAAACGAAAAATTGTGGCCGTCTGGGAATTCAGCCGCTCATCGCAGAAGTTGCAGAAAATTTTTCCTTTGGTCTTAAACCGACCTTAAGCCTAAGGGGCAAAACTTGCCCTTCGGATAAGAACCTCTTCCTAGCAGGCAGAAGTGAAATGGATATCGGCAGTTTACCCCTGATCAGCGCCATCCAGCAGAAGATGAGCTGGTTGAATGATCGCCAGTCAGTCCTGGCGCGCAACATTGCGAATGCATCGACACCGGGATTTGTTCCGCAGGATCTGCGGGCCAACGACTTTGCATCAGCCCTGTCGGGCGCGATGCAGTCCGGCCTCATGACCACCAACAGCATGCACATCCGGCCGAGTTCGATGCTTTCCGGACAGCACCAGTCTGTTGCGTCACCGGATTCGCAATCGTCTCCGGACGGAAATGCAGTTGTGGTTGAAGAACAGATGCTCAAGGTCGCGGACACGCAGATCAGTTATGCGCAGGCGGCCGGCCTCTACAAGAAGATGACCGGCATGTGGCGCATGGCACTCGGCGGTCAATAAACAAAAGCAAGGGTGATCCACCATGGAAATGATGAAATCGATGCTGATTGCAGCCGCAGGCATGCGGGCGCAGGCCGAGCGTTGGCGGGTGATCGCCGAAAATCTGGCGAACGCATCGTCAACGGCTTCAAGGCCGGGCGAAGATCCGTATCGTCGCAAGATCCCGGTGTTCAAGTCCGAGCTGGATCGTGCGACGGGCGCCGAAACCGTGAAGGTTTCATCTGTGGCCAAGGACATGTCGGCGTTCCGCGAGGAATTCATGCCCGGTCACCCCGCAGCGGATGCGCGGGGCTACGTAAAGATGCCCAACGTCAATTCGCTCGTTGAAATGATGGACATGCGTGAAGCGCAGCGTTCCTACGAAGCAAACCTGAGCGTCATTGACAACACGCGCTCGATGCTTGCGCGCACTGTTGATCTCTTGAAACGATAGCCTGACAGGAGTCTTGAACCATGGTTGCCCCAGTCAATCCCGCCGCAATTAGTGCATATGCCCGCGCCGCAAGCATGGGTGGCTCTGAAGGCGCATCTTCTGCAACGGGCTCTTCGTTCGGGGATATCCTGGGCGGCGTCATCAAGGATGCCGTTCAGTCAGGCAAGGCAGCCGAAGCCAAGGCGTCCGGGCTCATGCAGGGCAAGGGGGATCTTGTGGACGTCGTCAGCGCCGTCAATTCAGCCGAAATGTCACTGGAAACGGTTGTCGCCATTCGCGACAAGGTCATTGCCGCCTACCAGGACATCCTTCGGATGCCGATCTGAACCACAACAAAGGGATACGCGACATGGGTGGCGCTGAAGCGTTGGATCTTGCACGGGAATCGATGTGGGTACTGGTCGTCATGTCCGGTCCCATCATGCTTGTAGGCCTGGTCGTCGGTGTTGGCGTTGGACTTCTCCAGGCGCTGACGCAGATCCAGGAAGCAACCCTCGTCTTCGTGCCAAAAATACTGTCGATCTTTGTGGCCGTTATCATTCTGTTACCCTTTATGGCGGCAACAATGTCCGGACTGATGACGACGATCGTGCAGATGATCGTTCACCCCTAGCGTATCTCGCACCCGCAAGCAGATGAACCAGATTCAAGATCTTCTGCCCGCGGATATTCTTACGTTCATGCTCGTATTGTCGCGCGTCGGCGCGATGATCATGACGCTTCCGGCACTCGGCGAAATCTCGATTCCCACACGTGCGCGTCTCATGCTGGCGCTGGGCCTCACGCTCATTCTGACCCCCGCGATCGGCAATCTCTATCCTGCAGCGGCGCGAACGGTTCCCGCAGTTCTTGTAGGCGTTGTCAGCACCGAAGTGATCATTGGTCTTGCGATCGGGTTGCTCCTGCGCATGGTGATGGGTGCAGTTCAGGTCGCCGGAAACGTCATCGCCACCCAGACAGGGCTGGCGTTTGCGCAAGGCATCGATCCAACACAGGGTGCCCAGGGTGCGATCATATCGATGTTCCTGTCGCTGCTCGCGACGACGCTGATTTTCGTCGGCAATCTCCACTATTTGTTAATCGGCGGCATTGTCCATTCATTTACGCTTTTCCCGCCGGGTCATTTTCCGGCAGCGACGGACTTTGTAACCTTGGCGGTGGACATCATGTCGGGCATGTACATGGTAGGCATTCAGATGTCCGCGCCATTCATCGTCTTCGGCCTGGTGACTTACGGCGGTGCAGGCGTGGTCGCCCGCATGATGCCGCAACTTCAGATTTTCTTTCTCGTCACGCCCCTGAATATTCTCGCGGGGTTTGTGATCTTGGGATTGTCGGTTTCGACCATGATGATGTGGTTCCTGGATTTCTTTACGTCCAAGGCCCAGTTGTTCGTTCCGCATTAGGGGGCCGGAAAAGCGGCCATGGCGGAAGACAACGACGACAGTCAGAAAACCGAACAACCCAGTCAACAGAGACTGCAGGAAGCCGAGAACAAGGGCGACGTCACCCAGTCACCGGACATTGCGGCTTGGCTCGTGCTCGCGGCAGCGACAGCTTACATCACATTGTGGAGCCCGCTGACCGCATCGTCGCTTCGACAGACGCTGGCAAGCTATATCGCCGGCGCCCACACCATTCATCTGACGTCGCAATCGGCTGGCGGCTTTGCAAGCTCTCTGGGTTGGGAGCTGATGAAGATACTGTCGGCACCCTTTGCCATCCTTGTGGTTGTAGCCGTCGGTTCGCATCTGATTCAGCATCGCCCTGTTTTCTCGCTGGAGAAGATCAAGCCGGATGGCAGCCGCCTGAACCTCATGAAGGGCATGGCGCGCCTTTTTGGCCGAGCGGCTCTCGTCAATTTCGCCAAGGGCATTCTGAAAACTGTCGCTGTTGCCGCAGCCATCACGATGACGCTCTGGCCCGCCAGGGACAAGATGCTTGCCCTGATTGCAATGCCTGTTTCCCAGCAGTTGCCCCAGGTCGTTTCATTGCTCAGCCAGGCCATGATCGCGGCGCTTGCGGTTCTGGGAGTCATCGCGATCGCGGACTACGCGTGGCAGTATTTTGAGCGCATGCGTCGCCTGAAGATGACACGTCAGGAGATGAAGGAAGAAGCCCGGCAGAGTGAAGGCGACCCGATCGTCAAGCAGCGACTGAGGCAAATTCGCTCGGAACGCTCCCGCAGGCGCATGATGGCAGCCGTGCCAAAGGCCGCGGTCATCATCACGAACCCGACGCACTATGCGGTCGCCCTGGCGTACGAAACAGGCAAGATGGGCGCACCGATCTGCGTCGCCAAAGGCATGGACGACATCGCGCTGAAGATTCGTGAAATCGGAAAGCAGCACAACGTACCGATCATTGAAAATCCGCCACTCGCGCGGACACTCTATGCCTCCGTCGATGTGGATGAGACCATCAAGCCTGAGCACTACAAGGCAGTGGCCCAGGTCATCGGCTTCGTCATGCGCCTCAAGGGCAAAGTCGCCTCCGCAAAGCGCTGACCCCCTGGGACCGCGGGCATCCTGCCCGCTCTTGACGCCGCAAGGCGCGCGAATTTTTACACTGACCCGGAATCTTGAAAAAAAGCGCTCGTCATGGCCGTGTCGCGCGGCAGCGCGTACCGGCCACCCAGAATCGCCGCAACGCATTCTGCAGCGCACCCAGCGCGTGATTAGAAATGCTGCGCGCTTTTGAAAAGCTCTCAGACTGAATCTGGGTGGCCCATCAGATCTGGTTTCTTCGAAGCTGGAATGTGGTAGAGTGTGGCTCGTTCGGTTAGTGAGTTAGCAGGCAATCAACGGTGTCACCGAAATAGTATCTAACCCCGATTCTCAGTTTTGATGAGGCGATTACTATGAGCGATCACGATTCTCGACCGATGCCGCCATTTGCTCGGGCTATAAATGAGCGGGAAGTGGAGTTGCCTGAATTTGAGGGGGTATGCAGAAAAGTTATTGAAAGCCTCGCTTCGAAACTACATTGGACGTTCCAAAGCGCGAAGCTCACCTACAGTGCGGAATGGGGATATATCTGGCGGGCAGATTACTATACCCGGGATCGAATAAGGGATGGGTTTACCAACAGGGCCATCTGCTGGGGTCCGAATGTGGAATCAATTCGTATTGGCGTCAGTGTTGGAACGAACGACCAAGAATCGGGGTCAGCCTCCCACTTGATCCGGTGACAGGTTAAATCGGCGCATAACCCCGACCATCCCAACTCTCCTCCATCAGCGACAATCGCGACCCTAGAAAGCCTCGCCCCAATTCTGTATGCATGCGCTCTGCCGCAGGGGGAGATAAGTCAGTGCCAAAGGTAAAGCCGACCAGCAATCCGAAGCTCAAGCTTCACGGGTTCAACAATCTGACCAAGTCGCTGTCGTTCAACATTTACGACATCTGCTACGCGCGCTCGAAGGCCGAGAACCGGGAATACATCGAGTACATCGACGAGGTCTACAACGCCAAGCGCCTGACCGCGATCCTGACCGAAGTCGCCGACATTATCGGCGCGCACATCCTGAACGTCGCCAAGCAGGACTATGATCCGCAGGGCGCGAGCGTCACCATGCTGATCTCGGAAGGCCACCACGACGGCCTTGCCACGCCCCACAAGCAATCCGTCGTCAGCCACCTGGACAAGAGCCACATCACGGTTCACACCTATCCGGAAACGCACCCCGATGCCGGCATCAGCACCTTCCGCGCCGATATCGACGTGTCCACGTGCGGCCGCATCTCGCCCCTCAAGGCTCTGAACTTTCTGATCGAGAGTTTCGAGTCCGACATTGTGGTCATGGACTACCGCGTGCGCGGCTTCACGCGAAACGTGCGCGGCATGAAGCATTTCATCGACCACTCGATCGACTCAATTCAGAATTTCATCTCGCGCGACATCAGGGACCGCTATGACATGGTCGACGTGAACGTCTACCAGGAAAGCATCTTCCATACGAAGATGAGGCTGAAGGAGCTGGACCTGGATACCTATCTCTTCGGCGCAGGCGAAGCCGACCTTTTGGCCCGCGAAGCCAAACTCATCCGCGGCCGCGTCAATCACGAAATCGGCGAAATCTTCTACGGGCGGAATATTTTGCGCGGGGCGTAGTTGAGGATCGGGGCCGACGCTTGATTGAAGCGGTGCCTCACTCTAACCGCTGCAACCCCATCCCCTGCAGCAGCCTGAAGGCTGCGCAGGTACTTCCCCACGTTGTGGGGAAGACAACAGAAAGTGCGCGTAATTCTTGTCTTCCCCATGAAATGGGGAAGTACCTGCGCTTCGCGTCAGCGATGCTGCAGGGGATGGGGTCGGATCGCATCTACGCGCCGGCGCGAGCCCAGAGAACTGGGGACAGGGAAGTTACCCCTTGTTGCCCTCTGCCTGCGCCACCAGCCACGCCGCGGTGCGATTGAAGAAGGCGTCATCAGGTTCGCCCTGTCCGATCTTGGCGAAACTGTCCGCAAGGCTCTTGTGCTTCGTATGTATGTGGTCGGCACCGGGAACGATTTCGAATTCAGCGTTTCCCGGATGCTGGCGATTGACGATGTCGACCGCCAGGCGGTGATCGTGCATCTCCGCCACCCAGTCAAACTCTCCATGCATCGCCAGCAACTTGCCGCCAAATGCATTCCATGCACTGACCGTCGGCGCCCGGTCGACCTCACGGTGGAACGTCCAGCTGCGGCCGGCGAAATAGGGCAGGTCGCCACCGGCATGCGCGACAATGGCAGCGTAAGAGTCTGGCATCGCACGTTTGATTTCTTGCGGGCTCTTGCCGTCGACCATGAGCGCCGCAAGCACCCGGCGCCAGTGCCGGCGGTACGAGGCGATCTGGCCGCCGTCCTTGCCCTCAAGGATGTCGCGTCGCGCAAATGTCGTCAGCAGGTACTCGTACCATGGCGAAACCAGGCCGCCCCACGTGACAATCCCCGCGGTTGGCGCTGCTTGCGCGATGATCGGCGCCTGGATGGCGCCCATGGAAAGCCCGACCATGTAAAAACGCTTGGGGTCGACGCGCCTGTCCGAGGAGAAGGCTCGTGCCGCCGCGCTGAACGAACGCTCCTCGACATCATAGCCACCGTCGAGACATGGTGTCCCCTCGCTGTCGCCCTGTCCGGGCTTGTCTGCCATGCCGACCGCAAACCCCGCTGCCGTGAGCACTTTGAATAGCCTCGTGTAGGGGTGCCCGGCGTCCCCGAAAGTTTCGACCGTGCCGCACGGAATGCCGGGCAGGATCATCACCGTCGGAAGCCGGCCGTTGCGTGCCAGCCTCTTGTCGATGGGCTCAAGAAAGAGCGTCCGAACGCGCGGTCCGCCTGTGGCCTGCGCAGCGCCCAGTTCGATCGGGCGTCCGTCCAGAACCGGAAGCGCAGCGGGGTAGGGCGTAACTGTCACATTCAAAGCCTTGCCGGCGCGCATGATCGCCACGCGCGCCAGCTCGCCCGATTTCAACCCGTAAGTCGCCCCGGCCACGCCCAACCCGTTCGGTCCGGACAAAGGCTTGCCGTTGATCGAGACAACAATGTCGTTGAGCTGCACCTCAGCTGCGTTGGGGTTGACGATCCTCTCGATTTTGAGAGCCTGTCCGTCCTCCGTCGGAGTCAGCAACAGTCCCAATATGCCGCGGCGCGGCAGGTCGGCCGCATTCGCATCGACGTTGGCCAACACCATCAACAACGACGTCAAAAGCCACAGCGCGCGCATATCATTCCCCTTGTCGTTGCAGGAATCCTGGAGCGAGGCTAGCCCAGCCCACCGACACCGCAAATTCACGAAGCAGTGAAGCCTCTCCCCCCTGGGAGCGCGGGCATCCTGCCCGCTCTTTCTTGATCACGCGGGCAAGAGCGGGCAGGATGCCCGCGCTCCCGGGAAGTGTATCTCCGCGCGTGTGCCCGCCAGCCCCCTTCTTCACGCGGGCCGAACTTGCTCAGGCGAGAGGCAATGAGAGCGTCGCACGCAGTCCGTGCGGCCTCCGATTTGACAGATTGACGTCGCCGCCATGCCCACGTGTAATCATTCGCGCGATGGAAAGTCCCAGCCCGTAGCCGCCGGTATCCCTGTTGCGAGATTCTTCCAGCCTGACAAATGGTTCGAACACGCGAGAGATCTGCTCTTCGGGGATGCCTGCTCCATCGTCATCGACGTGGATCTGCCCGCTGTCGCCGGTTTGCTCGATACTGACCCGCGCCTGCGTGCCATAACGCACGGCATTTTCAATCAGGTTGCGAAGCGCCCGCTTGATTTCAGGCGTCCGGCAAATGCAGATCATCGGGGTTGACGTCTCCAGAGTGACGTCGAGCCCCATATCTTCCATGTCCGCACAGACGCTCTCGACCAGCATGGCGACATCTGTGCGGCAGGAGGGTTCAGCGGAGCCTTCAAATCGGACCGCATCGAGAACGGCGTCGGTCATCCCCTGCATTTCATCAAGATTCTGGTTCAGGCGTGCGCGAATGTCTTCGTCCTGAACGAACTCGGTGCGAAAGCGCATGGCTGCAATGGGAGTGCGCAGGTCGTGTGCAATCGCGCTCATCATGGCGCGCTGGCTTTTCAGCATCGTCATGACACGATCGGACATGGCATTGAAGGCGGTGGCGGCTTCGCGCATGGGTGCGGGGCCCTGCACCGGGACCGGATGCGAGAATTCACCTCTCTTGAGCAGTGAAGAGGCAGCGGCGAGTTTTTGCAGCGGTTGGGTAAGCCGGCTTGCAATCCAGAGCGATGCGATGACCAGTGCCGCGATGACGGTGATGGCGGACCATGCAATCGGAAATACAGGAGGTGGACGCACTGGTCGTTCCGAGCGAATGTTAAGCCAGTGAAGCTTGTCTGCGGCAATGGAAACCAGCATGACGTCATTTGGCTTGAACATGCCAAGCGTGCGGGAATCAGACGGCCGTTCATCAGGTGACCGAATGTGCGCGCGCACGGGGCTCGGACTTTTGGTCGTGAGGAGGCCGGAGATTGCCTGCTCGACAAATCGGTCCCGCCGGTTGGTAACCGCAACGGAAGGTGTCTGGTCCAGCGTGAAGGAAAGGCCTGCTGTCGAGAAGCGGGCGGCCAGCATCGCGCGTTCGTCCTCGGGGGCTTTCAGGACCAGGTTTGCGATTGTGGTCTGGTTCTGGATTGAAAACTCCGAGCCCAGTCTTTCGAACTGGTGTTCCATGCCGTTGCGAAGGACGAGCATCGTTGCGAGATTCGATGCTGCAAGCGCCAGGAGCACAGTCACTGTTATTTCAAGCCAGAGGGGCAGCGAAAGTTTCATGCTGCTTGCGGCTCCAGCGTGAACACATACCCTCCGCCATAAACGGTCTTGATGATTGCGGGAGCGTTGGGATCGGGTTCAATCTTGCGGCGAAGTCGACTGACGGCCGTATCGATGCTTCTGTCGAACGGCTCCAGGTTGCGACCGCGTGTGAGATCCATCAAATGGTCTCGGGTGAGCGCCGTTTTCGGGCGTTCGAGAAACGCCATGAGCAGGCGAAATTCGCCCGAGCTGAGCGGCAGTGCAACGCCGTTGACTCCCGTCAGGTCCCGACGGTTGACGTCAAGAATCCAGCTGCCAAACCTGATGCGCTGTGTGGCGATCTCTGGTGATCTTCGTGACCCGCTGGTTCGCCGGAGGATCGCTGAAATCCGCGCGAGCAATTCGCGCGGGTTGCATGGTTTGGAAAGATAGTCGTCAGCGCCCATTTCAAGGCCGATGATCCTGTCGACCTCTTCGCCACGGGCGGTCAGCATAATGATGGGTAATGCACTTTCAGCGCGCAGGCTGCGGCACAACGAAAGACCGTCTTCGTCCGGCATCATCACGTCGAGTATGGCGAGGTCGATCGCATTGGTCTTGATCTGTCGCCGCGCAGCCCGTGCATCTTCTGCGACGGAGGTGCGGAAGCCATTCTTCTGCAGATAGCGCGACATCACATCGCGAATTTCGCGACTGTCGTCGACAATGAGAATGTGGGGTTCAGTGGACACGGCGCTGCTGCCTGATCTGACTTTTCTGCCTTTGGCTATTTGCTTATGACGTGTTTGCGTCCAGGTAAAAAGCTCTGTCTTGAAAAGAGTTTTGTCAGGCGCAGACAATGTTTCAGCTCCGTTACAATTGAGGCCTGCCCAGCCAAACGCCAGAAACAATTGTCTGATTTACTCTGGTCGCAGTGGGGAGGGCAGGGTTTGAAGAACTATAGGGTTATCGCGCTAACCTTGATGGTGGTCGGGGTGAGCATGCTGCAAGGGTGTGGTGGCGGCCGCAGTGGTCGCTTCGGCGGCCCGCCTGGCGGTGGCGGCTTCGGTCCTGGTGGACCAGGCGAAGGTTTCGGATCATCGCGCAACATGCAGCTTGTGCGCTTTGACGCTAACGCAGACGGCGTCATTTCGCGGGACGAGTTCGACAAGGTTATCAAGGCTGATTATGCCGCCGGCGACACGAACAAGGATGGCGTCCTTGGCCTGTCAGAGACCAGCGTGATCAATGACCGCCTGCTGACGGTGCGTGACGTGTCTCCTGTCATCGACTGGAATGGCGACGGGCGTGTTGACCTGAGCGAGTTTGGTGCGCAGTGGCGTGCGATCTTCGAGCGCGCGGATCTCGACCGGGATGGAACGGTGACGAAGGAAGAGCTCAGCCGCGGACCACAATTGCCTCGCGGAGGTCCGGGTGGACCCGGTGGTCGGGGAGGGCCTGGCGGTCGGGGTGGACCACCGGAGGGCGGACCACCTGGCGGGCCTGGTGGCGGCGGGCGGCCTGGTTTGACGGACGCGTGAAAATCCATTGGAGAAGCAGACCAAATGAAAAATTTGATGAAGGCAGTGCTTGTGTGCGGCGCGCGGGCGGTTCTGACAGGCAGTCTTGTTCTCGCACCTGCAATGGCTGCTCAAGGCCAGGACAACGATCATGCCTGTCCCCCATTTCCTCCTGGTGCGGCCGGCTTTCCTCCCGGCCCTCCCCCGGGGCAGCCGCCAGGAGGAGGCAACCTGCCAATGCCTCCTCCGGGCGGGCCTGGGTTCGGTCCACGGTCACATGTGCCCCCCATGTTGATTGAGGCAGACTTGAATTCTGATGGTCGCATCACGCATGCGGAAGTCGACGAGTTTGCCGCCAAGACGTTCAGCAAGTCTGACAGCAACAAGAACGGCTCTCTTGATCAGGCCGAGTTTGTTGCGGGCTGGCCGCTGCCACCAGCAGGCGCGTCGCAGGTGCCGCCTGGCGCCGTGCCGCCACCAATGCGCAGTCCGGAAGGCGCGTTCAAGCGTGCAGACTGGAATGGAGATGGCAAGCTGACGTTGGAAGAACTCGCGGCTCCTTTGCGTGGCATGGCAGTTCTTGCGGATTGGGATGGTGATGGTGTCATCCTCAAAAATGAATGTTGTGGTCGCAAGCCTCCACCATGAAAACCAGTCCGGATCAACGCCGCAGGGAATCAGGCACAAATGTGCTGGCGGCGTATTGTCGGCATGAAGTCCGACCTGACACTCCCTGACTCTTGCGGGTCAATGTCTGGAAGGTCTCGCCGAGGCAGGTTCCTCATACTCGTCCCCTGAATGAGGTATCTGTAACTGGCGCCGCGGTGGATCCCCTCTGCCGCGGCGCCTCATTCTTGCTACGACGATGAGATGGCGTCTGAGCGGCCTCCAATTCCAACCCCAATTCCAATCGGAGCACATCGTGCGCTGGTTGACAAAGCGTAGACGTAAAAGAGTTTGGACGCCGGGAGCCAAATTGGGCGCACAAGCTGGCGGGTCGGAAAGGCCTGAACTTTAACGAATGCGCGACACGGCCACGACGGGTGCTACCTAATCCGGACAACTCGTGTGCTACCTAATCCGGACAACTCGTGTGCTTCTGACAGTCGCACCGGACCCTCTTGCTCGAAACCATTGTTCGTATTATGTTCTTTTCGGCGCCAGCCCCGGCTGCCGCCAACTTGACAATTGAATACCTACCGGCGGACCTGGAAATTCCAGGCGACCGCCTCGTGAGCCCCGCGCGAAAAGGAATTGCGGGGTGTGTGCCCCGGACTGCGCCTGATTTTCGGGTTCGATTTCAACGCCGGACAGGACGGAGCAAAATGAAAAACACCCCCATACCTTGTCTCACTTTTCACATGTTTTCCGCAGAGACAGGCCAAAAATAGTGAAACAGCCTTTGTCTCAACCTTACTCAAAAAGGGCGCTCAGGAACCGCGCCGGGGAACCTGGCTGCCCTTTCCGGAAGGTTTCAGAACCCGGGTGCGGGCGGGAGGCGCGGGATTTCAGTCAGCGGCGATGTGAGTAGCGCAAGTCAATCTGGAGGCGACGCCGTCTGATTTCGGTTTGGGCAGCACACAACCGCGACCACGCTGAGCGTGTCTGAGCCCGAAAGCCCGTGTTATCATAACGAACCGCGCAACGGCTGAGCACCGGAGTGAGAGAGCATGATCGACAAAATGCGACTGGCGATGATTTCGATGCTGTGTATGTCCCTAAGCGCCTCCGTGATCGAGGGTGCAGTACTGCTTGACAGCAACGGCTCCTCCGACACGCCATCCGCAACCAGCAAACTTTGCACCACTGCATATAATTGTTGGAACGGTGCTGGTTGGTATGAAGAGGACGAAGGGGGGCTCTATGCCGGTCCTTTCGCAAGCCGTGTGGAATGTGAGCACGTGCTTCTCGCCGAAGGGCACAGTTTCGAAGACTATGATTGCTTCGAATATTCTGTCCAACCTCAATTCGACAAAAGATAATCTGCCCGTTCTTGCCAACGCTCCCGGGAAGGGTATCTCCACTCGTGCGCCCGCCAGAACCTGGCACCAAACGGAAATTCGCCGGGCGTCGCTTAAAAATGACACGTGGCGCAGCCGAAGCGCAGTGCTGCAAAGAAAGCAAAATCAGCAGGTTAGGTGCCATTTCGAACAAATAAACTCAGCATGCGACCGCAAGTCCATGGTCTCGAATGTCCTCAAGCCCGCGGTGATAATCACCATCTCCACTCACGACGCGGTCCCTTTGGACTGCGAATCAGGCAAGATGCTGACTCTTGTCTGCGTCGACAAAGGTGTTGTTCCAATCGCGCTGAAGACTCGAGACATCGGGAAGCTCAACAATGTCCCGGTGATCGAGAATCCGCCACTGGCGCGCGAGCCCAACACCCCAGCCGACGTTGCATCCGCGCGTACAGAGCGTCGTAAATGAAACCAGCGACTGAAGCATCAGAACCAGCCATTGAGAAAGTCCCGGCATCGCCCACAAAACCGGCGTGGTGGAGTCTGGCGTGGTGGAGCATAAAATCCTTCAGCGCGTCGCCGGCACAACTCGCGATGGGACTTTTTGCCATTGCGTGTTTCATTGGCCTTGCAGTGGTTGCATGGCCGCAGGCCGCGGGTCTTGGAGGACTTGCATTCCTGATCGGCATCACGCTGTGCGGATCGGCACTCATTTTTGCCATTACATCGGGACGGCTGATCCCCGCTGAATCGCCCGCGCGCTTGTTTGGCACCGCACTTGATACAGACCAGCGCGCCTGCTGCATCACGTTGCCCGACGGCTCGGTCGCTTATGCGAACCCGGCATGGCGCAAATTGTTTGGCCGCAGCGTCTCTGGCGGTGATGTTTTGCCAGTAACGGGATTTTCGTCCGACACCGAAACAGCACAGCGTCTCTATGCGCTGGTCAGGTCTGCCAGCCTGAAGGAGGCCCGCGAGGAAGAACTCAAACTCAAGAACATCGCGGGCAAATGGGTGCATGTGGCCGTCGCGCCAATCTCGGGCAGTGGACACACTGTGTGGCGGATAACTGATTCATCGCCGCGTCGCCCGATTCTGCAGACGGTTGATCATCAGCAGGCGCGCCAGTCAGTCGTCGTCCAGCTGCGGCCTGTCGAGCAGGCACCAGGGCAGCCGTCAAACGAACCCCATATTCCGAAATTCATCCAGGACGCGCCAGTGGCGGTCGCTCTGATCAACGCCGAAGGTGTGATCATCGAGGCCAACTCTGCGCTCGCAAACCTGATCGGCGCAGAGCCCAACAGGTACAAGTCCAAATCGATCTATGGATTCTTCCGCGAGCAAACCGTTCAGGAAACGCGTGCCCGCCTGTCGTCGATGCAGGTCGGAGACGTGACCCGTGCACCGGTGAATGTGCGCTTCACGTCTGGCAACGAACGCACGGCGCAACTATTCGCGAGCAAGTTCAATCCCGATGATACGGCAAGTGCTGCCTATGCGATCTACCTGATCGACACCACGGGTCAGACAGCCCTTGAGACACAGTACGCGCAGGCGCAGAAGATGCAGGCCATCGGTCAGCTTGCTGGCGGCATCGCGCATGACTTCAACAATCTGCTCACTGTCATCAACGGCGTCGCGGAGCTCTTGCTCCAGCGACACCAGCCGGGCGACCCGTCATTCAGCGACCTCAATAACATCCACAACACCGGCCTGCGCGCCGCTTCACTTGTGCGCCAGCTGCTCGCATTCTCGCGCCAGCAGACGCTTGAGCCGCAGGTCCTGAACCTGACCGATCTTGTTGCAGACTGGACCGTTGCGCTGCGTCGTCTGATTGGCGACCGCGTGAAACTGAAGGTCGAACACGGTCGTGATCTCTGGCCCGTGATGGCCGATCCCAACCAGTTGGGCAACGCACTGATCAACCTTGCAGTGAACGCGCGTGATGCGATGCCGAACGGTGGCCTCCTGACAGTCAGGACATCAACCCTGAGCCTGACCGAGAACACCTCGTTCGACCAGGTGCTGATGCCTTCAGGCGACTACGTCATCATCGAAGTTCAGGACACAGGCACCGGAATTTCGAAGGAAAACATCAGCAAGATCTTCGACCCGTTCTTCACGACCAAGGACAAGGGACATGGAACCGGCCTTGGTCTAGCGTCCGTCTACGGCATCGTGAAACAGACCGGCGGGTACATTTTCCCAGAGTCCGAAGTCGGGAAGGGTACCACCTTCCGGATTTACCTGCCACGCCACATACCCCTGCCTGTCACCGAAACTGTCGACGTTCCCGAAGCGCCCCAAGCGCCGCGCGATCTGACGGGCGTTGGCACCGTGCTGCTGGTTGAAGACGAAGATGCGGTCCGCGACCTCGCCATGCGCGCCCTGACGATGCGCGGATACAAGGTGCTCGACGCCGCGTGCGGTGAGGAAGCGCTGGAGATCGTCAATACGTATGAAGGCACGATCGACCTTGTCGTTTCAGACGTCGTTATGCCAGGCATGGAAGGTCCGACCCTGATCAAGGAGATCCGCAAGATCAAGCCCGGCATGCGCGCCGTTCTGATGTCGGGCTATGCCGAAGAGGTCTTCAGGAATTCGCCTGACCGGCTCGAGGATTTCCATTTCCTGCCGAAGCCGTTCAATCTCAAGGCGCTCACCGGCAAGGTAAAAGAGCTTCTGGAGCAGGAATAAGCCGCAGCCCGCGCGTATTGTGGCGCATTGAATGCGTCAGGAGAACGGGTGATGTTGCAGCCGGAACCTGACAGCCATGACCTCACCCGATCCGGAAACCTTGCTCTACCGCGTGTTCGCACTGCGCTTCCCCACCGAAGACGCGTGCCTTGATCACCTGCTGAAGCTGCGTTTTGGTAACCCGGGTTATTGCCCGCGCTGCGCGCGCAAGGGCAAGTTTCACCGCTTGAGAGCCCAACAGGCCTATATCTGCCAGTGGTGTGCCTTCCACATTCATCCCAAGGCAGGCACGCCCTTCGCCCGTACGCGCACGCCGTTGCAAGACTGGTTCTACGTCATGTTTTTGTTCTGCGTTGGCCACAAGAAGATGACGGCAAGGGAAGTTCAGCGCCAGTTGGGTCTCACCTACAAGACCGCCTGGCGCATCACGGACGAGATCAAGAAGCAGCTCGCGAGGGAGTAATCAGGGCTTCGCATGGCGTTTCTGCAGAACCGGTCGGTCAATCTCATCAACATCCACTACGGATTTCAGGCACTGGCGCAAGGGTCAGGTGGCGTGTTCCTTCTGGTCTTCCTGTTGCGCGCCGGCTTGTCGGTAACCGAAACGCTGCTGGCACTCGCAGGGACTGTCATGGTGCGTTTCATCTCGCGCATGTTCGTCCTGTCTGTTGCAAAACGTTTTGGTCTCAAATCCACGCTGATCTTCGGCAGCTTTGTTCTGGCGCTGCAATACCCCCTGTCGGCCGAGATCCATGGGCTGGATCTGGCGCTGGCGGGCAGGTGCCTCGCGACCGGCATCGGCGAGGCATTCTACTGGTCATGCTTCCACGCATATTTTGCGTCCTTGGGTGACGCCGAACATCGCGGCCATCAGGTCGGTGCGCGCGAGGCGCTGGCATCAGCCATCGGCATTGCGGCGCCGCTACTCGGATCCTGGGCACTGGTATCGATGGGTCCGCGTATCGCGTTCTTGGCCATCGGACTGGCCCAGGCCGCAAGTGCCATTCCGCTGCTCTGGACGCCAGAGGTAGGCATTCGTGACACGGCTCCGGGCTCAAAGGCCGCATCAAGGCTCGGCGTACAGCTGTACGTTGCCAATGGCTGGTTCTCGGCCACCTTCATCCTGATCTGGCAGATCGCGTTGTTTCTGGCGCTGGGCGAAAGTCTGTCGGCCTACGGTGGAACGATGGCGCTGGCGGCGGTGGCCGGCGCCATCGGGGGTTTGTTGCTGGGCAGGGGGATTGACGGCGGTCACGGCGCGCGAAGCGTGATCTACGTCTTTGGCGCGATCACGATGGTCGCGATCTTGCGGGCCGCGAGCCTTGACACAGCTGAACTTGCAGTCGCTGCAAATGCGCTTGGGGCTTTCGCGATCTGCTTCTACGTACCCACATTGATGGCCCCTGTTTACAATCTCGCGAAGGCGTCTCCCTGCTCGCTCCGGTTTCACATCGCGGCTGAAAACGGTTGGGATGTGGGTTGCTTTGTTGCGAGTGTCTTTGCAGCAGCGCTCCATGCGGCAGGCTTGCCGTTGTCGGTCGCCATACTCATGACAGTGTTTTCGTCGATTGCACACATCGTGCTGCTGCGTTCCTACTATCAGCAAAAATCATAGTGTCCCTGAAAATTTAGGAAGGCTTCGTTTTCTTCTTTCCGCGAGGCTTCAGGATCTTCGGCGACGGTTGTGTTGGCGCAACAACCACGGGTGCCATGCCAGCCAGCAATCGGTCGAACTTCACCATGGCGTCCGCAGGATGCCTCGCAGGCGGCAGTCTCTTTTTTCTCGCCATTTTCGGGTCCTGAAGACTGCGACTAATAGTTGAAACTTGACCTATTCGCACAACCAGAGTGCGTTAATGAGTATACGTTGTCAAAGGGGATAGAAATATACAAGTGTTTTGAGAACGTTCTCCGCACGAAACAAAAAAATAGCAAATAAAACAATAAGTTAGAATGTTTTTGCAAAATGAGAACAAACTCCGTACATTTACCAAAGTTGCAGGCACAAACACCCCGTGATCTAAGGAACATCCAGAATGAGCGCCGCCGTTAAAGTAGTAGAGCAAACAAACGACATGGACCGCAAAAAAGCATTGGAAGCTGCCTTAAGTCAGATCGACCGCGCCTTCGGTAAGGGCTCGGTGATGAAGCTGGGTGCCAACCAGAAAGTGGCTGAAATCGAATCCGTCTCCACGGGTTCGCTGGGCCTCGACATTGCCCTGGGGATAGGCGGCCTGCCGCGTGGCCGCGTCATCGAAGTGTACGGTCCGGAATCTTCCGGCAAGACCACCCTTGCGCTCCACATCGTCTCGGAAGTCCAGAAGCTTGGCGGTATCGCAGCCTTCGTCGATGCGGAACACGCTCTTGATATCGGCTACGCGAAGAAGCTCGGTGTGGATATCGCCGAACTGCTCGTGTCGCAGCCCGATACTGGCGAGCAGGCCCTCGAAATTACCGACACGCTCGTTCGCTCGGGCGCCGTCGACATCGTCGTCATTGACTCGGTTGCCGCTCTGACCCCAAAGGCGGAAATCGAAGGCGAAATGGGTGACTCACTCCCGGGCCTGCAAGCCCGCTTGATGAGCCAGGCCCTGCGCAAGCTGACGGGATCGATCTCGCGATCGAACACGATCGTTCTCTTCATCAACCAGATCCGCATGAAGATCGGCGTGATGTTCGGCAATCCGGAAACCACAACGGGCGGCAACGCACTGAAATTCTATTCCTCGGTTCGTCTCGACATCCGTCGCATCGGCGCCATCAAGGAGCGTGAGGACGTCGTTGGCAGCCAGACACGCGTTAAGGTCGTCAAGAACAAGGTCGCCCCTCCGTTCCGCCAGGTCGAATTCGACATCATGTATGGCTCCGGTATTTCCAAGACCGGAGAGCTCATTGACCTGGGTTCGAAGGCCGGCATCGTCGAGAAGTCGGGCTCGTGGTTTTCATACGAGAACCAACGTATCGGCCAGGGTCGCGAAAACGCCAAGGCGTTCCTCGCGGAAAATCCGGATATTGCAAACAAGATCGAGGCCGCGGTCCGCGCCAATGCCGGCATTCTCGGAAACGCATTGGCCACACCTCCGGAAGCCGACGAAGACGGGGACGAAGATTAACCCCTGTCCCCAAGGTTTCTCTCCGCCACATAAATAAGGCCCCCCGAGCCGGTGTGGAGAGAATGGCCCGAGCCGCACGCCCCCGCAGGCTCGGGCCCCCTCTTTGCCCGTCAGGGCATGCCTCTCTTTGCCCGTCAGGGCATGCCTCTCTTTGCCCGTCAGGGCATGCCGCCTTTTTGCCCGTCAGGGCATGAACGCGCAGGAGGTGGACACGAGGCTACCCACCCGATTACATCCTGCAGTCGAAAATTCTTCCGATTTGTAGGCCCTTGAAATGACTGCGCTAAGCGAAATCCGCTCGACCTTCCTGAACTACTTTGCAAGGCACGGCCACGAGGTTGTGTCGTCGTCTCCGCTAGTGCCGCGAAACGACCCGACGCTGATGTTCACCAACGCTGGAATGGTGCAGTTCAAAAACGTATTTACTGGTCAGGAAAAGCGCCCCTATACGCGTGCCGTGACATCCCAGAAATGTGTCCGCGCCGGCGGCAAGCACAATGACCTCGACAATGTTGGCTACACGGCCCGCCACCACACCTTCTTCGAGATGCTGGGCAACTTTTCCTTCGGCGACTATTTCAAGGATGTCGCGATCGAGCTCGCCTGGAATCTGATCACGAAAGAGTTCAACCTCGACACCAGCCGCATGCTCGTCACGGTCTATGCCGACGACGATGAGGCAGCAGGCCTCTGGAAGAAGATTGCAGGTTTTCCGGAATCAAGGATCATCCGCATCGCCACGTCGGACAATTTCTGGTCCATGGGCGACACCGGTCCTTGCGGGCCTTGCTCCGAGATCTTCTATGACTACGGCGACAAGATCCAGGGCGGTCCGCCGGGCTCTCCCGACCAGGACGGCGACCGATACGTCGAATTCTGGAACAACGTGTTCATGCAGTTCGACCAGGTGTCGAAGGACAGGCGCATCCCGCTGCCCAAGCCATCGATCGACACCGGCATGGGGCTCGAACGCGTAGCATCGATCCTGCAGGGCAAGACCGACAACTACGACACCGATCTCTTCCGCCGCCTGATCGACGCATCGGCTCAGGCAACTGGCCAACACGCAAACGGCGCGCACGCAGCAAGCCACCGCGTGATCAGCGACCACCTGCGTGCGTCTGCATTCCTGATCGCCGATGGCGTACTCCCGTCCAACGAAGGTCGCGGCTATGTGCTCCGGCGCATCATGCGCAGAGCCATGCGTCACGCCCACATTCTGGGCGCGAAAGACCCGTTGATGTGGCGCCTTGTGCCGGTGCTCATGAGCGAAATGGCATCGGCCTATCCCGAGCTGACGCGCGCCCAGTCGCTAATTACCGAGACGCTCAAGCTGGAGGAAAGCAAGTTTCGCCTGACGCTCGAACGTGGCCTGAAGCTTCTGGACGAAGCGACCACTGGCATAAGCAAGGGCAAGACACTGCCCGGCGACATTGCCTTCAAGCTCTACGACACCTATGGCTTTCCATATGATCTGACAGAAGACGCATTGCGTAGCCGCGGCATCGGCGTTGACAGGTCGGGCTTCGATGTCGCCATGGCCAAACAGAAAGCCGATGCACGCGCCGCCTGGTCGGGTTCGGGTGAAGCCGCCACAGAAACCGTCTGGTTCGAGCTGCGCGAAAAACTCGGCGCGACCGAGTTCCTGGGCTACGACACTGAGTCTGCCGAGGGCGTGATCACGGCGCTTCTCAAGGGCGGCCAGCCCGTCAATGAACTCAAGTCAGGCGACGAAGGACAGGTGCTCGTCAACCAGACTCCTTTCTACGGCGAGTCCGGCGGACAGATGGGCGACGAAGGCGCGATGTTCACCAAGGCCGGCGCTGAATTCGAAGTGACTGACACCCAGAAGAAACTCGGTGACATCCATGTTCATTTCGGAAAGCTCAACCGCGGAACGCTGAAGCTTGGCGAAATCGTTGATCTGCGTGTCGACAATGACCGTCGCACCGCAACCCGCGCGAACCATTCCGCAACCCATTTGTTGCACGAAGCGTTGCGTCGCGTGCTGGGCACCCACGTCACGCAGAAAGGATCACAGGTGGGCCCCGACAAGCTGCGATTTGACTTCAGCCACCCCAAGCCGTTGGTCGATGCCGAGTCTGTCGAAGTCGAACGCCTGGTCAACAATCAGATCCGCGCCAACGCCGAGGTGCTAACCCGCCTCATGACGCCGGACAAGGCAATCGAGGAAGGCGCCATGGCGCTCTTCGGAGAGAAGTACGGAGACGAGGTTCGTGTGCTTTCGATGGGCAGCGACGATGGCAAGACCTACTCGACGGAGCTTTGCGGGGGAACTCATGCCCGCAGGCTCGGCGATATCGGCCTCTTCAAGATCATGGCCGAAAGCGCTGTTGCGGCCGGCGTTCGCCGCATCGAGGCAGTGACAGGCGCGGGCGCACTTTCCTATCTCAACGAATACCACCGCGTGGCGCGCGAAGCCGCGGCGGCAATGCGCGCGGCACCAGCGGATCTGCCTGAGCGCGTTGCGCAACTGTTGGATGAGCGCAAGAAGCTTGAGCGTGAACTCTCGGAAGCCAAACGCCAGCTCGCGATGGGTGGGGGTGTAAAGGGTGGTGGTGCGGACGAAACCGTCGTCGACGTTGGCGGCATCAAGGTCATGGCCCGCGCGCTCGAAGGCATCGATCCGAAGGACCTGCGAACACTCGTCGACCAGGCCAAGCAGACGCTGGGTTCGGGAGTAGTCGCGCTGGCGACATCAAGTGACGGCAAGGCGGCCTTGGTTGTTGGTGTAACGGAAGATCTAGCCAAGCGCTTCAATTCCGTCGAACTGTTGCGCAAGGGCGTTGAGATGGTCGGTGGCAAGGGCGGCGGAGGACGTCCTGACATGGCACAGGGCGGAGGACCCGACGGCACAAAGGTCCAGGCTGCCCTTGACGCAATTCTTGCGATGATCAAGCAAGCAGAAGCCTGATCCATGCTGCAACGCTTTCGCCGCTGGGTCTACACTGTCATCGAGGCCGGAGGTTCAGGAGCGGCGGCCCAGATATTCGACGACTGCATGGTGCTACTGATCACCTTCAATGTCATTGCGGTGATCATCGAAAGCGTGCCCGAAATTCACAACCGCTTCAGGTGGGAATTCCACGTCTTCGATATCGCGTCCATCGTCATCTTTACTGTCGAGTACTTCGCACGCCTGTGGGCATCGATTGAAATTCCGGCCGTCAAGCAGCGCGGTCCGTTGTTCGGCCGCCTGATGTTTGCAAGCAGGCCTTCTCAGGTTGTCGACTTTCTGGCCTTCGCGCCGTCCTATCTTGTCCTGGCGATGCCGGGCGCCGACCTGCGTGTGCTTCGAATCTTCAGGCTGCTCCGCTTCCTCAAGCTGGCCCGTTACTCACCCGCGATGGTGACGTTGGGCCGCGCCCTTTATGAAGAGCGCCGTGCGCTGCTCGGTGCAATCATCCTGATGATCGGCACCGCCGTGTTTTCCGGTACGATCATGCATGTGATTGAAGCCGAGGCGCAACCCGACAAGTTCGGCACAATTCCTGACGCGATGTGGTGGGCGCTGGCGACGCTCACAACGATCGGGTACGGAGATTCAGTACCCATCACGCCTCTCGGCAAGATCTTCGGTGCCGTAACGATGATATGTGGCCTGGGGCTCTTTGCCTTGCCGATCGGTATTGTCGCAACCGCATTCGTGAATGAAATCCATCGCCGGGACTTCGTTGTCACCTGGGGAATGGTTGCCCGCGTACCGTTGTTCTCGGCGCTTGATGCAGCAGCCATTGCCGAAGTCATGAAGATCATGCGTACACGCGCCGTGTCTGCAGGCACCATAATCGCCGCCCGGGGTGAGGACGCCGAAGGCATGTACTTCATTGCCGATGGGGAAGTGAAGATCGAGCTGCCGCGTCGCGAAATAAAGCTCATGCCAGGCGAATTCTTCGGCGAACTTGCCCTGCTCAAGCGCGTCAAGCGCATGGGTACAGTCACAGCTGTCACCCGTACCCACATGATGATCATCGATGCGCTTGACTTCGAGAATCTGCTGGCCCGCAACGAGACACTGAGAGAGCGCATTAACGCTATTGCCGATGAGCGGTTGGACGGCGACTGGGCTGATGTTCCTGGCGAACTCATTCAAGAAGAGTTGAATGAAACACCCCAGCCCGTTCGCCCCCTCGGGGATCCGATGCTGTAGACTTGACCGGCGATACGGCGAAAGCTTTAACGGGGACACGTCATGGCCAATGCCAGGAAAGTTGCCATTTCAACTGGCAAGATACTGCTCTATTTTGTGATGCTTGGAATGACCGTGGCCGGCGCAGTTGAACTGGCCCTCCCGGCGCTTGGCTTGCATATCGACAGGCAGGCATCGCAATCAGGTGTGCTGCTGTTGTCAGCCATCAACCTCTTGGCCATGGCGGTCCCCGCTTTCCTGATGGCTTACCTGTTTGACTGCAAGACACCGGTTGCGATGGGGCTCACGCTCCGGAATGCAGTGCCAGACTTCCTCGCTGGCGGCACGGTCGGCGTATTCATCTTTGTCGTTGGTCTGGCAGGCGCATTCCTTGGCGGTTGGGCGCAGTACGATCCTGACTTTTCGAAAGTCTCGATGCCAGCCATGGCGATCGGCGCATTGTCGATGACGTTGGGCGCCGCCGGCGAAGAGATCATGCTGCGCGGTTACGTCCTGCAGGAACTCATGAGCAAGTTCTCCATGTTCACCTCGGTGCTGGTATCTTCAGTCATTTTCGCAGGCCTTCACCTGAGCGCACTCCTTCACAGTCCCATGGCACTGATCGGCGCCCTGAATATCTTTGCGGCCAGCGTGCTGCTGTCACTGGCCTATCTGGCGACGCGCTCGTTATGGCTGCCAATCGGCATTCACATGGGCTGGAACTTTGCGCAGGGGCCACTGCTTGGCATCAACGTGAGCGGCAATGATTTTGCATCCGGCTGGCACCCGGTCACATTGTCAGGCCCGGAAATGATGACAGGCGGCAGTTTCGGCTTTGAAGCAAGCCTGCTCGGTCTCGCAGGCCCGCTCCTGGGAATGATCATGATGATGCTGTTTGCAACGACCCCTGAAGCCGATGCTGATGTCGCTGGAAATCAGCCGTAGGTAGCGATGCTTTCCATGACAAGACCTTGGGTGTCGAAAGTGAATGTTTCGGCTGCACTCTGTCCGCGGTGATTGCGATAGGCGATCGTGATGCTGTCACTGCCGAGATAGAGCCGTTCAAAAGTGAAATGCAGGTCATTGGCCTGTGCCAGCGCACGACCCCAGTAGGTTGCAAGCGCGTCTTTGCCAGTGAGGCAGTCGAGCGGCTGCTTCAGGATCAGTGCAATGCGTGGCGAGTGAAACACGATGCTGTCGGAATAGTGTGAAAGAATTCGCACGAGGTCGTGCGAATTCCACGCGTCTATCCATTCTTTGGCAAAGGCCTCGGCGTCGCTTTTGTCGATCATGGATGGGAAAGTGCAGGAGGCATGGGCCTCCTACATTTTCATGGCCCTCTTGAGGTTCGAGTCGATCTTGTCGAGGAAGCCTTCCGTTGACAGCCATTTCTGGTCGGGGCCGACGAGCAGTGAAAGGTCCTTCGTCATGTCACCTGCTTCGACAGTATCAACGCAGACCTTCTCAAGCGTCTCGCCGAAATGCGACACGTCCGGCGTGCCGTCCAGCTTGCCACGATGAATGAGGCCGCGGGTCCAGGCAAAGATCGAGGCCATCGAGTTGGTCGACGTCTGCTCGCCCTTCTGCCACTGGCGATAGTGACGGGTCACCGTGCCGTGGGCTGCTTCCGCTTCCATGATCTGCCCATCCGGCGTCAGAAGCACGCTGGTCATGAGACCGAGTGAGCCAAAGCCTTGCGCAACCGTGTCCGACTGCACGTCGCCATCATAGTTCTTGCAGGCCCAGACAAACTTGCCGCTCCACTTCAGGGCCGAAGCGACCATGTCGTCGATGAGACGGTGCTCGTACACCATTTTCTTGGCATCGAACTTTGACTTGAATTCCTTATCGAAGACTTCCTGGAACAGATCCTTGAAGCGGCCGTCATACGCCTTGAGGATCGTGTTCTTGGTCGACAGATAAACCGGCCAGCCGCGATCGAGGCCGTAGTTGAAGCACGAGCGCGCGAAATTCCTGATGGAGTCATCGAGATTGTACATAGCCATCGCCACGCCACCACCGGGGAAGTTGAACACTTCGTGGGTGATCGGCGCCCCGCCGCCTTCCGGCGCGAAGGTGATCGTGAGCTTGCCCTTGCCCGGCACGACAAAGTCGGTCGCGCGGTACTGGTCGCCAAAGGCGTGACGGCCGATCACGATCGGATCGGTCCAGCCCGGTACAAGGCGCGGCACATTGCGGCAGATGATCGGTTCACGAAACACTGTGCCGTCAAGAATGTTGCGGATCGTGCCATTGGGCGACTTCCACATCTTCTTGAGTTTGAATTCCTTCACCCGCGCTTCATCAGGGGTGATGGTGGCGCACTTGACGCCCACGCCATAGCGCTTGATGGCTTCAGCGGCTTCAATCGTCACCTGGTCGTCGGTTTTGTCGCGGTATTCAATCCCGAGATCATAGTATTTGATGTCGACGTCGAGATAGGGAAGGATGAGCTTCTTCTTGATGAGGTCCCAGATGATGCGGGTCATCTCATCGCCGTCCAGATCGACGACAGGAGTCTTCACCTTAATCTTCGCCATGACTATGTCTCTCAGTTCCGTTTCGAGCTTCAATCGCGGCAGACGTTTAGCCCCCGCCACCGCGCGGCGCAAGGCTGGGGCGAGCCCGAAATGACCGGCCCGGCGATCATCCTGTCGCACCCGCAATTGGGCGAGAATATTGGCGCGGCAGCCCGCGTCATGCTGAACTTCGGCCTGACGGATTTGCGCCTTGTCGAGCCGCGCGACGGCTGGCCGAATGAAAAGGCGAACATCATGGCGGTCGGCGCGATCGATATCTTGCGCAATGCCAGGCTGTTCGAGCGCACCGAGGACGCCGTGGCAGACCTGGGACTGGTCTTTTGCACGACAGGGCGCGACCGGCTGATGTCAAAGCGGGTGATCACGCCGGACGAGGCGGCTGCCGAACTGGCGGCTGAAGTCAGCGAGCAGCGTGCCTGTGGTATTCTTTTTGGCGCCGAGCGTACCGGCGCCACGAACGAGGAAGTGATCCTCTGTGACGCCATCCTGACCGTGCCCACAAACCCCGAATTCATGTCGCTGAATCTCGCGCAGTCAGTCGCAATCGTCGCCTATGAGTGGTCGAAGCAATCGCATGTGAAGCCCGCTTTCAAGGTGCCGGCAAAGTTCCGCCGGACGCATCTGGCAAACAAGGAAGACCTGATCGGTTTCTTCGAGCATTTGGAAGGAGAGCTCGATCGCACCGAATTCCTGTTCCCGCCGGCCAAACGCGAAGGCATGGTGCAGAACCTGCGCAACATGTGGCACCGCGCCGAACTTACCTATCAGGAAGTGCAGACACTGCGGGGCATGATCCGCGCACTGACGGGCACAAAGAACCGCGGTACGCGCCGCGGCAAGGAGTAAGGCGCGAGGCGTGTGCCGCTCCCCACTCCCCTTCCGCCAGAAGATGCCAGAAGTTGATTGAACGCTGAGGTGCGCCGTGCGACCAATCTCAATGCAATTTCTCCGGTGACCCATGATCCGCCACGGCTACGCACAGGCAAACGAGCTGAAGCTGCACTACGCAGCCAGCGGACCGGCGGACGGCCACCTGCTTCTCTTCCTCCATGGCTTTCCTGAGTACTGGCGAACCTGGCGCCACCAACTCGATGATCTCGGGGACATGTTTCACTGCGTGGCACCCGATCTGCCGGGATACAACCTGTCATCAAAGCCCGCCGAAGTGGCACGCTATCGCACGAAGCGACTGATCGAGGATGTCGTCTCGTTCGCCGGACAGTTCTCGGACAAGCGCAAGTTTACGCTGGTCGCGCATGATTGGGGCGGGGCGCTCGCATGGGCCTTTGCAATCAGGCATCCCGAGTTGATCGACCGCCTAGTTATCATCAACGCGGTCCATCCCGGTGCGTTCCAGCGCGAAATCGCGAAGAACCAGGAGCAGGCAGGTGCATCGCAATATATCCACGAGATCCGCGCTGAAGGTTCGGAAATTCGATACGCCGCAGACAACTATGCGCGGCTTTGGCAGTCACTCGAAAAGACGGCACAGGCCGGCCATCTGACGCCAGCGGATCGGGCCCAGTTCACGCAGGCGTGGAGCGAACCTGGTGCTTTGACGGGCATGTTCAATTGGTATCGCGCGATGAGACTGGATCCACCGAAGTCGGGTGCCGAAGGGCAGGCAAGCCCTCAAGCGGGTTTGAGAGAGAATCTCTACGATGACGATGCACTGATGGTGCGCGTTCCCACACGTGTAATTTGGGGTATGCAGGACACTGCACTTTTGCCGGGTTGTGTCGAAGGCCTGGAGCGCTGGGTTCCCAACCTTGACGTGCGTCGAGTACCTGATGGCGGTCACTGGATCGTGTATGAGAAGCCACAGTTAATCAACGAAACGATCCGGGAATGGTTGAATCCTTGACCAATTTGATTGTTTCGCAGCGTCACTCTTCACACGTCACCTGAAGAGTTTGCTTCAACATGATCTGATCAAACATCGTTCAACTGGTGATCGTGCAAATAATGCGCGCACCGGGTGTTAACATCTGCACGTTGCACGCCACCTAAACTCACCGTGTCGACTCACCAAAGAGTTAAGAGAAGGTGAACAATGGCGGGGCAAGTATCCATTCCAGTTCAAAATAGGTCTGGCCGTGTTTTCACGGTCGCAGGCCTGGCTGCGGCCATAATCGCAACAAGTCAGTGGGCCCATTGGATGGGTTTGGCTGATTGGGATTTGTTGTCTCTGATCCCGGGCTTTGCCCAGGCGACCAGCCTGACGGCAAACCAGTACCCCAATGGCAAGGGCTTCGATTGCCCGAACCAGTCGCTCGGTGCTGAAGCCGCAATGATGTCGGACGAAATGCTCAAGTCCGTCGGACACGCGCTCTGCAGCAAGGACGAACTTGTGGCGGCAGCACTCCGCGGCACCGACGATGTCTACGGCAACCGCACCTGGACGACCGGCGGCCGCAAGGTCACAAGGCAGGCTGTGCCACGCCTGACGTTGCGCTCGGACACGAATGTGGGCGAACTGGTTCAGCGCAGCTTTGCCGTTGCCAGCATTGAGCCAGTGCGTGTCGATACGGCGCGCGAACTGATCGATGACATTCACGTGCGCACCCGTCATTCCGACGTCATTGACCCGTGCGCGGGTGTTGGTGCGAGTTCGTTAGCCGGTTGCGGGGGCGGGCATCCGGACGACCGCGACGACCATCACTCGGGTGGCGGTGATTCCGGGCATGGCAACAGTGGACAAGTGGACATCGGAGAAGACGATCACTACGGGGACGGACACGACGGCGGATACGAGGATGACGACAACAGCGGCCATGGCGATGGAGACAGTGATACGTCCCACGACGGTTCCGATGACTATGCTGACAATGGGGATGGGCATAGCGGAAGTGACGGTGGAGATTCCTCTCATGACGGCGACTCGGATGGCATCGAGACGGTCCAGGATGACCGCTCTGGCAGCTCGGATGGCGAAGACAGCCATTCCGGCTCCGACGACGGCGACAGCAGCGGAAGCGGCGACGATGGTCACGACGACGGTGACCGCGAAGACGATGACCACGAAGGCGACAGCAGTGGTTCGGACGGTGGTGATTCGGACAGCAGCGGATCGGGCAGTGGCGGACACGGCTAGAAACGGCCAGGAACTGCCAATTCAAAACCAGAAACGTGGGGCAGTTTGGCTGTTTGACACAGTCAGCGGCCCCCTCTAAAACCCCGCCTCCCCTGGAAACAGGGGAAGAAAAGCACCCGTGACAGGCAAGCGCCTGTCTGTCGGCCCGGAATTTGGGGCAGAGGAGGGCGCGTTTCCGACATTTTGCAACTGAAGAACGCAAGGAAACTGCGATGACGAAGCGCTTACAAGCGAAGTACAAGATTGACCGCCGTATCGGCGACAATCTCTGGGGCCGCCCGAAGAGCCCGCAAAACAAACGCGAATATGGTCCAGGCCAGCATGGCCAGCGCCGCAAGTCCAAGATCTCGGACTATGGCGTTCAGCTGAAGGCCAAGCAGACCCTCAAGGGCTATTACGGCAACATCACGGAACGCCAGTTCCGCAAGATCTATGCTGAAGCCCAGCGCCGCCGTGGCGACACCGGCGAGAACATGATCGGCTTGCTCGAGCGCCGTCTCGACGCCGTCGTCTATCGCGCCAAGTTCGTGCCGACGGTCTTCGCCGCCCGCCAGTTCGTCAACCACGGTCACATCGATGTAAACGGCCGTCGCGTCAACATCCCGAGCTACGTCGTCAAGGAAGGCGATGTGATCTCGGTACGTGAAAAATCACGCAGCCTCGACATCGTGGCCATTGCCGTGCAGTTGCCCGAGCGTGATGTGCCCGACTACATCGAAGCTGATCACTCCAAGCTGACAGCAAAGTTCGCGCGCACGCCCAAGCTGAGCGACGTACCCTATCCGGTCCGCATGGAACCGAACCTGGTCGTCGAGTTCTATTCGCGCTAGGTCTCGCACACGAACAGACGTCTTTGAAAGGCCGGAGCAATCCGGCCTTTTTTTGTTGCCCAATCAGCGGTCACGGCCTGCAAGGCTGGACTAAATCCGGCAATGAGGGCATGGAGAAGAGTGAGCGGTGCCGGCACAAGGGCCCCGACAAAGCAATCCGCATATCATACCGCAGGGAGACAAAGCCTCAATGTCCAAGACCCAGGTCCAAAGCCAGACAAAGTCAGATTTCGATGTCGAAGCGCAGCTAAACCAGCTTGCGATGTCGGAAGGCGCCCGCCCCTTGTTCGACGCCGTCAAGAAGCACATCGTCGACAATGTCGAACCGATTGCCGCAGAATTCGAACGCCTCGGTGAAGGCCGCAAGGACCGCTGGAGCTGGGCCCCGGGCCAGCTCGAATTGCTTGAGACAGCCAAGAACAAGGCCAAGGCTTCGGGCCTCTGGAACTTCTTCCTGCCGCATTCCGAAATAGGACGTGGGCTGACGAACCTGGACTACGCCTATATCGCAGCCGAGCTCGGCAAGCAGCCGCTGGCGTCCGAAACATTGAACTGCTCGGCACCCGATACCGGCAACATGGAAGTCATCGAGCGCGTTGGCACGCCCGAGCAGAAGGAAAAGTGGCTGAAGCCCCTTCTCAATGGCGAGATCCGTTCCTGCTACGCAATGACTGAACCGGACGTCGCCTCCTCCGATGCCAAGAACATCAGCACGAAGGCCGAGCTCGTGAATGGCGAGTGGGTCATCAACGGCGAGAAATACTACATCTCCGGCGCCGGCGACCCGCGCTGCAAGATCATGATCTGCATGGTCAAGACCAGCCCGAATGCAGCAACGCAGTTCCAGCAGTCGCAGATCCTGGTTCCCATGGATACGCCCGGCGTGAAGGTGCTGGGACCCATGCATGTCTTCGGAGAAGACCACGCACCACGCGGCCATATGCATATAAAGCTCGACAACGTGCGCGTGCCGGAATCGAACATGCTTCTGGGCGAAGGCCGCGGCTTCGAGATTTCGCAACTCAGGCTTGGGCCGGGACGCATCCATCACTGCATGCGCTCCATCGGTCAGGCCGAACGCGCGCTCGAACTCATGGTCAGGCGCGGCACGTCACGCCAGGCCTTCGGCAAGCAGCTCATCCATCTGGGCAAGAACCTCGAAACCGTCTCGCGCGCCCGCATCGAGATCGAGGCAATGCGCCTGATGGTGCTCAAGGCCGCCCGTGCCATGGACGTCCTGGGCAACCGCGAAGCCCGCGTCTGGATCAGCATGGTCAAGGCCATGGTGCCCGAACGCGTCTGCCTGATCATCGACCAGGCGATGCAGATCCACGGTGCAACCGGCGTCTCCCAGTGGTCACCGCTATCCGAGATGTACACCCACCAGCGCCACCTGCGTTTCGCCGACGGCCCGGACGAAGTCCACCACATGGTAGTCGGCCGCGCCGAACTCAGCCGGCACTGAGTTCGATCAATCCTCTTGTTCGTCGTGGTCGGGCTTGTTCCTGCCATGACGATGGAGGGCGTGCGGAATACTCCGTCGCGTCATCAGGATTCAGGAATTCAGCGCCCGCCCGAACATCTCCGCATCCACATTCCCGCCCGACAGCACAACCCCGATCGTCTTGGCCCTGGCGTCAACCTTGCCGGACAGCAGCGCCGCAAGCCCAGCAGCACCTCCTGGCTCCACCACAAGCTTCATCTGGTAGAACGCATGCGCCATCGCGCGCAGGGCCTCCTCGTCGCTCACCGCAACGGCGCTCGCCTTCGCGGCCTGCAGCAGTGGGAACGTAAGCTCGCCCGGCATGTCGACCATCAGCGCGTCGCAGATCGATTGCGGGCAAGGCTTGTTGGCGACGCGCTCGCCGGCGGCAAACGAACGGACGATGTCGTTGTAGTTCTGCGGTTCGACGGCAATCACGCGCGTCCCTGGTGACAGGGCCTTGAGCGCCGTCGCAATCCCGGCCGCAAGCCCGCCACCGGAAGCTGGCACCAGCACGAGGTCGAACGCGACGCCCTGGGCTTGGGCGTCATCGGCAAGTTCAAGTCCGATCGTCCCCTGACCCGCCATCACGTGGAAGTCGTCATAGGGTGGCACCAAAACAAGGCCGCGCTCGGTCGAAAGGCGTTTGCCGATTGCAACCCGGTCTTCAGTCAGCCGGTCATAGAGCACGACCTCGGCGCCATAGCCGCGCGTGTTCTCGATCTTGAGTCTGGGCGCGTCGGCGGGCATCACGATGACGGATGGAGTGCCCAGGTCGCGCGCGGCACAGGCAACCGCCTGGGCGTGATTGCCGGACGAGAACGCAACGACGCCGCGTTTGCGCTCATCAGCCGTCAGCAGTGACAGGCGGCTCATCGCGCCGCGAAACTTGAACGAGCCGGTCCGCTGCAGCACTTCAGGTTTTACGAAGACGCGCGCACCCGTTGCAGCGCCCGTCGCGTGGGCCTCAAGTAATGGCGTACGGACTGCGCGTCCGCGGATACGGTCCGAGGCCAGCCTGATGTCGTGGAGCGAGAGGCTCACGCGGCTTCGAGCGCAATGCCTTTTTCCTGCATGAACGGGCGCAGTTCGCCGTTCTCGAACATTTCCTTGATGATGTCGCAGCCGCCGACAAACTCGCCCTTCACATAGAGCTGCGGAATTGTCGGCCAGCTGGAAAAGTCTTTGATGCCCTGACGGATTTCCATGTCGGCGAGCACGTTCACGCCTTTGTATTTCACACCCAGATGATCGAGAATGTGCACGACAGTCGCGGAAAACCCGCATTGCGGCATGCCGGGCGTACCCTTCATGAACAGCACGATGTCGTTGGACTCGATGTCTGATTTGATGCGGTCAGTGGCGCCGGTCATGTACGGAATCCCGTGAAGTGTTCACTGAGAGATAGGGTTGTTTGGCATGGTCGTCAAGAACACGAGAAACTCTTTAAATCCCTACAGAAAATGGAGTTACTCTGGACGCCGAATCTGGTGAGTCGCGTCCATTCTGGTGAGGAGAAACAACGATGACGCTGAATGTGGAGTTCAAGAAGACCTATCCCGATCTCGATCCGGATGCCGCAATTGTCGGCGAGGACGGCCCGCATCCGTTCCTGGGCGGCGAGCTCACCGAAGTCTGGTTCGAAAACAACGATGAATATGACACTTGCTTCTACCTGCAGCACGCCCAACTCGGCAACCGCGTCGTCGGCGACTTCGAAGCCCTATGCTCCTTCGCAAACCAGCAACTGGTGGTGAAGTAGAAGAAACCCCATCGTCTGCAGCAGTGCGTCCCGCGCTGCGCAGCCACTTCCTCATTTTCAACGGGGAAGCCGCAGAGGTTGGTGTCTTCCCCAAGCCCTGCTTGGGGAAGTACCTGCGCAGCCGCAGGCTGCTGCAGGGGATGGGGTCACTTCAGATTCGCGCTGATGTGCGCCAGAACCAGATCAAGGTTTTTGTACACGTCCTCATTGTGCACCCGGAGTACTTTCCAGCCGTCACCTTCCAGGAAGCGCCGACGACGCTCGTCGTGAGCGACTTCGTCGTCACTGCCATGCGTGGCACCATCGACTTCGACAATGAACTTGTGTTGCAGGCACGCAAAGTCGACGATGTAAGGGCCGACAGGATGCTGGCGGCGGAAACGTGCTCCGTCCAGCTTGCGGTTTCGAAGGTTCGTCCAGAGCCGAACCTCGGCGTTGGTCATTTGCTTGCGAAGTGCGCGGGCAAACGTGTGGGC
Organism: Micropepsaceae bacterium; assembly: GCA_040080835.1. Lineage (GTDB taxonomy): Bacteria > Pseudomonadota > Alphaproteobacteria > Micropepsales > Micropepsaceae > SZUA-430. The sequence continues at coordinate 55,166 of JBEBHP010000016.1, forward strand.
TTGTTGCGTTGGCATGCAACGATGAGCACATACACCACGGCCGCAGGCAAACCTGAAATTGTAACACTTTGTCGCGAGCCAGAACCCCATCCCCTGTAGCAGCCTGCGGCTGCGCAGGTACTTCCCCATTTCATGGGGAAGACAAGAACAAGGCGCACCTCCTGTTGTCTTCCCCACACCGTGGGGAAGTACCTGCGCATCGCGCCAGCGATGCTGCAGGGGATGGGGTGGGTCGCCACAAGGACACCATCCAGAGATCTCCGTAGGAGCGCCCTACACCGGCGTGCTCGTCTGGTGCTCGCCACCCATCCGCCCTTTGAGCGCGGCGTAGACCATCTGGTGTCGCTGCGCGCGGGTTTTAACTAAGAAACCCCTTGGCACAACCTCGACCGAGAGGCCTTTGACACAACGCCAAATTCCGCATACCCAGGCAAACACGCACCTCCCCAGCCGAGAGGATATTGGTCCATGGCGTATGGAGTATTCATTTTTCGATCAGACTCCATTTACGACGACGACCCGGCTGTCCAATATCAATTTCCCGCACAATATCTGTCCAGAGCCGAAGCTTTGGTCGGAGATTGGATCTTGTACTTGGAGCCCACAAAAGTTGCACAAACCCGGGGATACTTCGCCACCGCACGCGTACAGCAAATCATTGCAGATCCCAAGGCAAGCGGAATGCATGTCGCCATCATTGAACCAGGCAGCTATTTGGATTTTCCCGTTCCCGTTTCCTTCAGTGACAATGGAATGCTGGCGGAGCGAGGGTTGTTGAATGATCAAGGGAAAATTTCGGGCCGCGCTCAAGCTGCAGTGCGACCGATAACAGCAGAGGATTTCAACCGCATTCTCAATTTGGGATTGGACGAGGAAAGCAGTCTGCTTCCGCGAACCGATGAAAGGCCTGAGGCACCAGAACTCAATGATGAAGGGGAAATCTACGACGCCGAGTCCCCCAGAGAGAGGGTACAACGCCTGTCATCCAGAATCGCTCGTGACCGCGCTTTTCGCATCAGTGTGTTGAGTGCCTATGACGAGACGTGCGCAATCACGGGACTCAAGCTTATCAACGGCGGCGGGCGCGCTGAAGTAGCTGCCGCTCATATCAGGCCCGTAGCTGCAAATGGCCCGGACAGCATCAACAATGGCATTGCTCTTTCAGGCACTGCGCATTGGATGTTTGACCGTGGGCTCATCAGCCTCAGCGATGATATGGAAATACTCGTCTCGCGTCATGTGAATGACGTCGACAGCATTCGTGGTTTCCTGATCAAGAGCCTGCGCGCGAGAACGCCCGCTCGATCTAGTGCCAAACCACACCCGCGATACCTGCAATGGCATCGTGCCAATTGCTTCAAACTCTAGTGCAGACTGAGCGACACTCCGCTGTATCGTCTGCCGTCGCGATGGAAAAAGCATATTCAGTCTGGACGCATTGCGTCGCAAACTACTCGAACCTGAGGTGACCCCATCCCCTGCAGCAGCCTGCGGCTGCGCAGGTACTTCCCCATTTCATGGGGAAGACAAGAAGCAAGCGCACCGCCTTTTGTCTTCCCCACATCGTGGGGAAGTACCTGCGCGGCCGCAGGCTGCCGCAGGGGATGGGGTGGGTCGCCAGGCGGACACAGACCTGCGAAGGATCGTCCTACCCCGGCGCACTCGTCTGCAGCGCCAGCGCATGCAGTTCGCCGCCCATCCGTCCCTTGAGGGCGGCGTAGACCATCTGGTGTTGCTGCACGCGCGTCTTGCCGCGAAAGGCCTCTGAAACAACTTCGGCCGCGTAGTGATCGCCATCGCCAGCAAGGTCCTTGATGGTGACCTTCGCGTCAGGAAGTGCTTCCTTGATCAGGCGTTCGATGTCACCGGCGTTCATCGGCATGGGACAGTCTCCTAGGCGCCAGCCATCAGCTTGGGCAGCCATTCTTCGTTCGCCTGCTTCAGCGCGGCGACCGCGATACCGTCCTCGCCGTCGAACTTCAGCGACGAACCGCCGGTCTCGCCCAGTCTGAAGGCGGGAACACCGGCAAGCTTGGCTTCTGACAGGACAGGCTCGGCTTCGGCGGCGTTGATGGCCAGCACATAGCGGCCCTGGTCCTCGCCAAACCAGAAACCTGTATGCGACGCCGTCGGTGGAGCAGCAACAGCGGCACCGATGCCTGATGACATCGCCATCTCGGCCAGCGCGATGGCAACCCCGCCATCCGACACATCGTGCGCGGTGGTGACCCGTCCCGCCGTGATCAGCCTGCGCACAAACTCGCCATTGCGGCGTTCGGCCTTGAGGTCAAGCGCGGGTGCGCCGCCCTCTTCGCGACCAAGGATTTCACGGACATAAATCGACTGGCCCAGGTGTCCCTTCGTGTCCCCGATCAGGATCAGCGTTTCACCCGCAGCCTTGAACGGCACGGACGCGTGCTTCGTCACGTCCTGCAGCAGGCCAACGCCGCCAATGGTTGGCGTCGGCAAAATGGCCTGTCCGTTCGTCTCGTTGTACAGCGAGACGTTGCCGGACACGACCGGGAAGTCGAGCGCGCGGCAGGCATCGCCAATGCCGCGAACAGCCAGCACGAACTGGCCCATGATGTCTGGCTTCTGCGGGTTGCCGAAGTTCAGGTTGTCCGTGATCGCAAGCGGCGTTGCGCCGACAGCAGTGATGTTGCGCCAGACTTCAGCCACGGCTTGCTGTCCACCCACGTAAGGGTCCGCCTGCACATAGCGCGGCGTCACGTCGCATTTCACCGCAATGGCCTTGTTCGTCCGGTGGATGCGCACGATGGCTGCATCGCCGCCCGGTTTCTGCACCGTGTCACCCATGACGGTCGAATCGTACTGCTCGTAGATCCAGCGTCGGCTGGCCAGATCCGGCGAGGCCACGAGAGCAGCCACATCGCGCGCAATCGACTTGCTCTCAGATACATCGCCAAGCGGCTTGGCATGTTCCGGTTCGACCCACGGGCGCTCATAGAGCGGCGCTTCGTCGGCCAGGGCCGCAACGGGAATATCAGCAACCGTCTCGCCCTTGAAATTCAGCACCAGGCGCTTGCTATCGGTTGTGATGCCGATGACCGAGAAATCGAGCTCCCATTTTTTGAAGATCTTTTCGGCTTCTGCTTCGCGGCCTGGCTTGAGCACCATGAGCATGCGCTCCTGGCTCTCCGACAGCATCATTTCGTAAGGCGTCATGCCCTTCTCGCGGCACGGCACCTTGTCGAGATTGAGCTCGATGCCCGAACCGCCCTTGTCTGCCATCTCGCACGACGACGACGTAAGTCCCGCTGCGCCCATGTCCTGGATGCCAACAATCGCGTCCGTCGCCATCAGCTCAAGGCAGGCTTCGAGCAATAGCTTTTCCGTGAACGGGTCGCCGACCTGGACGGTGGGGCGCTTTTCGTCAGAGGCATCGTCAAATTCGGCCGACGCCATCGTGGCCCCGTGAATACCGTCGCGTCCCGTCTTCGAGCCGACATAGACGACAGGATTGCCGGAACCCTTGGCAGCCGAAAGGAATATCTTGTTCGTCTTGGCAAGACCCACGCACATCGCGTTGACCAGTATGTTGCCGTTATAGGCCTTGTGAAAGTTCACCTCGCCCGCAACCGTCGGTACGCCCATGCAGTTGCCATAGCCGCCGATGCCGGCAACGACGCCGGACACAAGGTGCTGCGTCTTGGGATGCTTCGGTTCGCCAAAGCGCAGCGCGTTCAGCATCGCGATGGGCCTGGCGCCCATCGTGAACACGTCGCGCATGATGCCGCCCACGCCCGTCGCGGCCCCTTGGTAGGGCTCGATGAACGAAGGGTGGTTATGGCTTTCCATCTTGAAGATGATCGCATCACCATCACCGATGTCGATGACGCCGGCGTTCTCGCCAGGACCCTGGATCACCCACGGCGCCGTCGTCGGCAGTGTCTTCAGGTGCACGCGCGAGGATTTATAGCTGCAGTGCTCGCTCCACATGACCGAAAAGATGCCAAGTTCGGTCAGGTTCGGCGTACGGTTCAACACCCGCAGGATGTGCTTCCACTCGTCTTCGGAGAGCCCGTGGTCGATGGCGTTCGTAAGTGTTGCTTGTGTCACGAGAGGGCGCTCACCAGACTGTCGAATATGGCCTTGCCGTCGGTCCCGCCATGCAGCGGTTCGGACACGCGTTCGGGATGGGGCATCAGGCCAAGAATGGTCCGACCCTCGTTGAAGATGCCGGCAATGTTGCGCGCGGCGCCGTTGGGATTGTCGCCTTCGACATAGCGGAACGCGACCTGGCCCTCGCCTTCGATCCGGTCAAGTGTTGCCTTGTCGGCATAGTAGTTGCCGTCGCCATGCGCGACCGGGATCTTGATCTTCTGTCCGGGTGCATATCGGGCAGTGAACATCGTGTTCGCACCTTCGACCGTCATGGTAACGGAGCGCGACACGAACTTGAGGCTGGCGTTGCGCATCAGCACGCCGGGCAGAAGCCCGGTTTCACACAAGACCTGAAAGCCATTGCAGATGCCGAGGATCGGTGTCCCCTTTTTCGCCCGCGCAATAACATCGCGCATGATGGGCGAGTGCGCCGCCATCGCGCCGCAGCGCAGATAGTCACCGTACGAGAAGCCGCCAGGCAGCACGATCAGGTCCAGATCTGCGGGCAGGCCGGCATCACCATGCCAGGCCATCAACGGCGGTGTGCCGTTAGCGCGTTCAAGCGCCATGGCGACATCGCGGTCACAATTCGAGGCGGGAAAGACAACAACGGCCGCTTTCAAGATCAGAATCTCCCTGCGCGTTGGCGCGGCAACTGATAGCCCCTCAAGGCCGGAAATGCGAGGGCATTCCCCCTGCTACTTGCGGTCGCGCGGGGGGCGAAGAAAACAGCCCTTCTCCAACGCGTTGGAGACGGTGGCACGCCGCACTTATGTGCGGCGTGACGGATGAGGAGGTGGCACCCCTCATCAGTCTCGCTGCTGTCGCAGCGATCCAGCTTCTCCCCAACGGGAGAAGCGCAGGTTTAAGGGAATACCCTAACTCGTCAGCGCCGGCGCCTTGGTCATGTGGTCATTCAGGTGCTGCTGTATGCGCTTGCCGATGTCGGCACCCCAGTTGCGCCCGATTTCAGAGATCTCGCGCTGCAGGTCTTCCTGCTGCGCCCGGAGCTTCTTGCCGGTGGGCGAGCGGTGGAAGGCAGTCAGTTCGCGAAGCTCCTTGACCGTAAAGCGATGCGCCCAGGCGCCAGCCATCTGCATCAGCAGCTGATTGACGCCTTTTGACATCTCTACACGCATCGAGCTTTCAATCGCATTGCGCATCTCGGCCGACATGTTCGGGAACTGCGTCTGCAGCGCCTGCATCTGGGCCGGAATAACGCGGCTGATCTGCGTGGTGACCGATTGCCGTCCGCCCATGGCGTCCAGCAGGTCAGAAGCCGCCGCCATCCGGGTGTCCATCTCGCTCATTGCAGCGGTGGGGGCACCGGCGATAGCTGGCATGGTCACGAAAGGCGATAACAGCAAGGCAAGGCACGTCACGCCCGTGAGGGACTTTAAGCGTGTCATTCATCTACCCCTTGAACAAACCCCAAAAAATTCACCAGTATTTTTTTAGGCACGTTCTTCCGTGTACGCCTTACTTCAACTCGATGGCGTAATTTTCGATCACGGTATTGGCCAGCAGCTTTTCGCACATGTCGGAAAGTCTCGCGTGGGCACGAGACTTGTCTTGCTCTTCAATGTCGAGCTCGATCACTTTTCCTTGACGTACTTCGCCGACGCCTGCAAATCCCAAACGGTTCAACGCCTGACCGATCGCTTTGCCTTGCGGATCGAGCACGCCTGATTTCAACATGACTGTAACGCGTGCTTTCATTTGACGAGAACCGGTCCTTTGCGTTCTGTGTTCTGCAATTCGTTCAGGATTCCAAGTCGTTTGGCGACTTCACTGTAGGCTTCAGTCACTCCGCCGAGATCACGCCTGAACCTGTCTTTGTCTAGTTTTTCGTTCGTGCGAACGTCCCATAGACGCATCGAGTCCGGACTGATCTCGTCAGCTAGAATTACACGCATCGTCTCATTTTCCCAGAGCCTTCCGAATTCAATTTTCAGGTCTACCAGTTTGATCCCTGAGCCCAGAAACAACCCAGACAAGAAGTCATTGATACGAATCGCCATCGCGACGATTTCATCTATCTCTTGTGGTGTCGCCCAGTTGAATGCGGTGATGTGCTCCTCGGTGACCATCGGGTCCTGCAACTTGTCGTTCTTTAGGTAGAACTCGATGATTGATCTGGGGAGAATCGTTCCCTCCTCGATGTCGAAGCGCTTCGCCATGGTCCCGGCGGCAACATTACGCACTACAACTTCAAGTGGTATTATCTCGACTTCGCGGATCAACTGCTCCCGCATGTTCAACCGCCGCATGAAGTGATTAGGCACGCCGATTTCTGTGAGCTTCGTCATCAAATATTCGGATATCCGGTTGTTAAGGACACCCTTGCCCTCGATGACGGCCTTCTTCTCGCCGTTCATCGCCGTCGCATCATCCTTGAAATACTGCACCAGTGTGCCGGGCTCCGGGCCCTCGTAAAGGATCTTGCCCTTGCCTTCGTAAACAAGCTTGCGGCTTTTCATGAATTGGAAGTCCTGTGCGGCGCGGCGCGACGGATTGGGTGCACCTGAAATGACCAACGCTCGCGGAACGGCATATAAGAGCCAGTCTCACGAGCGCCAGTCCAGTTTAGCTTAAGGCCTCATGTGGATACAATGCGCCGCTCTTGCCATGCCTGTGAGCATTGCGTTAGAGCCTCCCGCGCACTAGATGAAGTAACGCGCCACGATTTGAGGAGTTTTTGGGCCCAATGTCCGGTTTTGATAAGCGCCGCGAAGGTTACGAGAGCAAATTTGCCCATGACCAAGACCTGAAATTCAAGGCGACCGCCCGGCGCAACAAGCTCCTGGGACTTTGGGCCGCAGAAAATCTGGGCATTTCTGGCGATGCGGCGGACGCCTATGCCAAGGAAGTGGTGAAGGCAGACTTGGTAGAAGCCGGCGAGGAAGATGTCTTCCGCAAGATCCGCAAGGACTTCGACGCGAAAAACGTCGCCATCTCCGACCACCAGATCCGCCGCGAGATGGAAGACCTCATGGTGAAGGCTGTCGAGCAGGTTCAGTCGGGGACATAGTCCCGCACCAGCGCAGCGCCCTGCACATAAGATTGGTCATCCTGGACGCACTGCAGCGCGTAGCGGTGCTGTGCGATCCGGGACCCATCCGTGGCGACACATTTCCGGAAATGCCTCACCTCGCGTGGGTCCCGATCGCAACGCAGCACTTCGTGCTGCATCGCGAACGGGATGACCTCTCCAGAGAGGTGGGAAGACAACTTCAGGCATTTTGGCTACGCTGAAGCCCAGCAACCGCGGGGCACGGACCATGCAGCGACTCGTTATCGCTTCATTCGCATTCCTTTTAGTCACCACAGCGGCTCTCGCTGGAGAAGCCGGCTGGAGCCACTACGGCGGTGACGAAGGCGGTTCGCGCTACAGCCCCGCAAAACAGATCACCCCCGAGAACGTCGACAACCTGATTCGCGCCTGGGAGTTCTCAACCGGCGATCTGGCGAAGCGCGACCGCAAGGCCATGCGCCGAACCTCGCTGCAGGACACTCCGATCCTCGTCGGCAACAAGCTTCTCGTCTGCACCTCCTTCAACGAGATCATCGCGCTTGATCCTGCCACGGGCAGACAGCTTTGGCGTTTCGACCCCAAGATCCCGACCGACAAGGTCTTCCCGGCCAACAAGTTCAACTGCCGAGGCGTCGCCGTCAGCGCCGACACTTCGCGCGTTTTTGCAGCAACGAACGACGCTCGCATATTGGCACTGGATCTGAAGTCAGGCGAGCCAGTGTCCACTTTCGGAATCAAAGGCGAAGTAAAAATCGATCCCGGCATGGAATTGAAGTGGCCGGGCGAATTCCAGATCACATCGGCGCCTGTCGTCATCGGCAACACTGTGATCGTTGGCTCTTCAATCGGCGACAATCGCCGGGTCGACGCTCCGCACGGAACTGTCCGCGCCTACGACACCGAAACCGGCAAACTGAAATGGACCTGGGACCCAATCCCGCGTGAGGGCAAGGACCCCGCATCCCCAACATGGGGCGGCGGCAACAGGACCGTCGGTCACGCAAACGTCTGGGCGCCGATGTCCGTCGACACCAAGCGAGGCCTTGTCTTCCTTCCCACCTCGTCGCCAAGCCCCGACTTCTTCGGCGGCCTCCGGCCCGGCAACAACGAGCATGCAAACTCCGTCGTCGCGCTGAAAGCAGATACCGGTGAACTCGTCTGGGCCTTCCAGACCGTGCACCACGACGTATGGGACTACGACAACCCCGCCCAGCCGACACTTGTTACCCTCAATCTCGACACCGGCCCGCGCGACGTTGTCATCCAGCCAACGAAGCAGGGCTTCCTGTTCGTGCTCGACCGCGACACGGGCGAGCCCGTGTTTCCCGTCGAAGAGCGCCCGGTCCCGCAAGGCGGCGTGAAGGGCGAAACCTTGTCACCAACACAAACATTCCCGAGCCATGTCCCCGCATTGGTGCCCCAGAAACTGACGGCCGATGACGCCTTCGGCTTCACGCCCTGGGACAAGGGGGCCTGCCGCGACGCAATCGCATCCGCGCGCAGCGACGGTCTGTACACACCGCCAACCGAACAGGGCACGATCCTGTTCCCCATGACGGGCGGCGGCGTGAACTGGGGCGGCGTAACCTTCGACCCGGTCAAACAGGTCCTGTACGTCAACACCGCGCGCGCTCCTCACCTGATCAAGCTTTTCCCCGCAGAGAAATTCGAGGAACTGGACGAGAAGTATCCTGACAAGGAAGTCTCGCAGCAAGAGGGCGCGCCCTACGGCATGATCCGCGAAGTGGTGCTCTCGCCGCTGGGCGTGCCATGCAACAACCCGCCATGGGGCATGCTTGCAGCCGTCGACCTGAAGGCTGGCAAGATCCTGTGGGAGACGACGCTCGGCACCACAGAAGAACTCGCGCCGCTGAACATCGCGCTGCCGACAGGCACACCAACAGTGGGTGGCTCCGTCGTCACGGCGTCGGGCCTTGTTTTCATTGGCGCCACGATGGACAAATATCTCCGCGCGTTCGAAGCTAAGTCCGGAAAGGAACTGTGGCAGGGCCGACTGCCAGCGACCGGCTTCGCGACACCGATGACCTACGAATACAAGGGCACGCAATATGTCGTGATCGCAGCCGGTGGCCACGGCCAGCTCGGCACCGAACCCGGTGACACCTTTGTCGCCTTCAGGCTTGCAGGTCCGGGTGAAGGCCCGTCTTTGTGGTCGAGAACCATCGACCGTCCCGGCGGACGCATGTGGATCAACCTGGCCGTTCTCGCGATCGGGGGGCTGTTGGCGTTGCGCGGACTCTGGTGGCTCGTGACACGACGGCGGCGGCTATAGTCCTGACATTCGAAGCACGAGGCCAGCAATGGCGCTCATCCCGAGCAGCGCCATTACGGGCGCCTTGAACCGCAGCAAGGCGACAGCCGCTGCAACCGAAAGCGCAAGTGCAGCAATGTTCATTGTCGCAAGTTCCGGAACGTGCACCTGCACCAGTCCGACGGCGACCACGTCCACTTTCGCAAACAGCACATGCAGCGCAAACCAGACCGCAAGGTTCAGGATGACGCCAACCACGGCGGCAGTGATTGCAGCCAGGGCACCGGACAGCTGTCTGTTCGCACGCACGCGTTCGGCATAGGGCGCGCCGACAAAGATCCAGAGAAACGACGGGGCAAAAGTCACCCACAGCGTCACGGCTGCACCAATAACGCCCGCCAACAGCGGATCGAAACCCGCATGCCGGAACGCGCCTATGAATCCGACATGTTGCAGCACCAGGATCAGCGGCCCCGGTGTCGTCTCGGCAAGCGCGAGGCCGTCGAGCATCTCGGGCGCCGTCATCCAGTGATAGGTCGCAACCGCTTCCTGCGCAACGTAGGCAAGCACGGCATAGGCGCCGCCAAACGTGACCACTGACATCTTGCTGAAGAAGAGGGCCATCGTCGCGAAAAGGTTGTCGGGCCCGAGCGCCAGCGTGATCATCCCCACGGGCAGCAGCCAGATGACAAGCCAGACTGCAATCGTAGCGAACGTCTTTCCGCGCGTCGTTGCCGCGTGCCCAAGTGCGCCGCGCGCAAAAGCTTCATCGACGGCATAGAGTTGACTGGCCGCATTCCCTCCCGCCTTGCGCCCGCTCGATTTGAACTGTTCCGGTGCAAACTGAGCGCCCAGAAATCCCGCAAGGCCCGCGCCCAGGACAACAAGAGGAAAAGGCACGTTGAAAAAGAACAGGGCAATGAAAGCGGCCGCCGCAATCCAGGTCATGGCAGGACCCGTAAACGCACGCTTCGAAATGCGCACGACAGCTTCGATCACGATCGCAAGCACGGCAGCCTTCACGCCGAAGAAAACATCAGCGACGAAGGCAACGCTGGCGAACTCCACATAAAGTATGCTCAATCCCAGCATCACCAGCGCGCCGGGCAGAATAAACAAGAGACCCGCTGCCAGACCCCCGCGCACACCGTGCATGAGCCATCCGACATAGGTTGCAAGCTGCTGCGCCTCTGGTCCCGGCAGCAGCATGCAGTAGTTCAGCGCGTGGAAATAGCGTTCGTCGCTGATCCACTTTTTTTCTTCCACCAGGACCCGGTGCATGAGCGCGATCTGCCCGGCCGGTCCACCAAAGTTGACGCAGCCAATATAGGCCCAGACCCTGAGTGCTTCAGCGAACGTGGGAAGTGGCGTCATGCAATCACGGGCGGCCACGCGTGGGTTTCATTTTGCGCCTGCAGGATCCAGGCATAGAACGCATCATACATCACAAGCCCCGCCCGCAGCATTTCATGATCGTCAGCATACATGCGCGACAGGCCCAGCGACATCGCATAGAGCCCCGGTGATTGCGGGGTGAGATCCAGTCTGCTTGTGTCGGCCCCGCGCACGATCTTCGCCAATGTGTGAAGGCCCGGTTCCGTCAGCCCGAACTGCTCGACGAATGCATCGAATGAGCAATATTCGCCATTGTGTTCGAGTGGTGCCCCCGGAATGTCATAGGCGACGGATCTGGTTTTCTCGGCAGTCGCGAATACACTGGTAGCCGGCACATAAAGGAATTCGGCCTTCGGATCGATGAAACGCAGGATGAGCCAGGGGCATGCGATCCGGTCGATCTTGGGCCGCTCGCGCGTGACCCAAGATGTGGGGCGCCGATCACCGAAGAAGCGTTCAAGTTTGGCACTGATTTTGCTGGTTTTGGTCATACCAAGCCCTCGTTTTGGAACGAGGCAGATCTTGGATGGAGACCATCTGAAATACCGGGAGCCTGCCGCAACCCCGATGTCTCAATAATAGTGCGTGGCGCGCGTCGCTGCAAGTCCCGTCAAAACCGGCTGTTGTTGGCCGACTGGATTTCCTGCGAGGCCGCAAGGATCAGCAGCACGCCAACCATTGCGTTAAAGCTGAACGACCCGCTTTGCAGGTCGAGCGCGATGAGAAGGAAGCCAACACCCACACCGATATAGCCCGTGATCACGCGCGCCCTTGGGCGCCGCACGAACTTGGCAAGGATCGCACAGGCAATCTTGCCACCATCAAGCGGATAACCCGGTAGCAGGTTGAAAATGGCGAGCGCGAGATTCGAAAAGGCGAGGCGGCCAAGGATTGAATACGAGTGCTCGTCCAGGTCAAAGCCTGGAAGCACGAAATAGGTGAGCACGGCAAAAATCGCGAGATTGGCCGCAGGCCCTCCACCGGAAACGACAATTTCTTCCAGTGTCGTCCGGGGCGGGCGGGACAGCCGCGCAAAGCCACCGAAGAATGTCAGCGTGACATCCAGCGTGCCGATCCCAAACAGGCGTCCCGCAAGCGCGTGCCCCATCTCGTGCAGGTAGATGGAAAAGATGAACAGCACGACGAACGTCAGCTCGTCAAAGACGCCGCCCATACCCGGACGTCGCAGGCCGTTCAGCACAAAGAATGCCGCCAGCAGAAATACGCCAATGTCGATGCGGAGGTAGACGCCGAACACCCTGCCAATGTTGATCGGCGAACCCATCAGTCAGTCCCTTCAACTCGTGCCAAAGACGCGGCGAAAAATTGTATCCACCTGTTTCAAGTGATAGGCGAGGTCGAACAGCGCTTCAAGCTCTTTGACCGGCAGGGCCTTCATCACTTCAGAATCTGCTTTAAGATTTTCGAGGAACGTCGTGCCGGTGCGCCCGTGATGCATGTTCTGCCACACCGGCATCGCGTTGCGCTGGACAAGCCGGTACGAGTCTTCCCGCGCGACTCCCTTCTGCGTCAATGCCAGCATCACGCGCTGTGAATGAACGAGACCGCCCAGCAGATCGAGATTGCGCTGCATGCGTTCCGGATAGACCACCAGCTTTTCAATCACGTCCGCGAGCCGGTTCAGCGCAAAGTCCAGCGTGATTGTGGCGTCGGGACCGATCATGCGCTCGACGGACGAGTGCGAGATATCCCGCTCGTGCCATAGCGCCACGTTTTCGAACGCAGGCATCGCAAACGCGCGAACCATGCGGGCCAGGCCTGAAAGATTTTCGGTCAGAACAGGATTGCGCTTGTGCGGCATGGCCGACGAGCCCTTCTGGCCTTCGGAAAAATACTCTTCGGCCTCAAGCACTTCCGTGCGCTGCAAATGCCTTATCTCGGTCGCGAGATGCTCGACCGACGACGCGACGACGGCCAGCGCGCCGAAGAACGCGGCATGCCGGTCACGAGGAATGACTTGAGTCGAGACGGGCTCCGACTTGAGCCCCAGCGCCTTTGCAACGTGGTCCTCTACGACCGGATCGATCTGCGCAAATGTGCCTACGGCGCCAGAGATGGCGCATGTCGAAATCTCGTCGCGCGCCACCACCAGGCGTGCCCGCGCACGTTGGAACTCGGCGTAGAAGCCGGCAAGTTTGACGCCGAATGTCGTGGGTTCAGCGTGAATCCCGTGGCTGCGCCCGATGGTCGGCGTCATCTTGTGTTCGAGCGCACGTTTCTTCAGAGCAGCCAGAACCTTGTCCGTGTCCGCAATGAGCAGGTCCGACGCGCGCTGCAACTGCACCGCCAGGCACGTGTCGAGCACGTCGGATGACGTCATGCCCTGGTGGACGAAGCGCGCATCATCGCCGATGAATTCGGCAAGGTGGGTAAGGAACGCAATGACGTCATGCTTCACTTCGCGCTCGATCGCATCGATCTTCGCGACGTCGAACCTGGCCTTGCCGCCTTTTTCCCAGATCGTCTTCGCAGCCGACTTCGGAATGACGCCAAGTTCGGCCAGCGCATCGGCGGCATGCGCTTCGATTTCAAACCAGATTCGGAATTTCGTTTCCGGCGACCAGATGGCCACCATTTCGGGTCGGGAATATCGGGGGATCATGCCACCGCCTTGAGCGCGTCTTCCAAGATCGACAATCCTTCTTCCAGCACGTTGTCCTCAACTGTTATCGGCACCAGCACGCGGACACCATTTCCATAAAGACCGCAGGTCAGCAGAATCAGCCCGCGCTCTAACGCCTCACCCATCAGTTGCTTCGTTCGATCAGGATCGGGTTCCTGGGTGCCTCGAGCCTTGACGATGTCAAACGCCACCATCGCACCAAGGCCACGAATGTCGTCCATCGGCGGCAAGTCGTTGCGCATCGACATCTTCTTGAGCCGCGACTTCAGCTTCTCGCCAAGCACGATGCTTCTCTCGAGAATGTTTTCATCCTTGATGATGTCAACGACGGCAAGCCCTGCCGAGCACGCAACCGGATTGCCCGCATAGGTGCCGCCAAGCCCGCCAGCTTCAGGCGCATCCATGAGCGCCGCGCGCCCGATAACACCCGAAAGTGGCATGCCGCCAGCGAGGCTCTTGGCCGTCGTGATCAGGTCAGGCTTAACGCCCGAATGCTCGATGGCAAACAGTTTGCCTGTTCGCGCAAACCCGGACTGGATTTCATCAGCGATCAGCATGATCCCGTGCTTGTCGCAGATGGCGCGCAAGGCCCGCATGAACTCGAACGGCGCGACATAGAACCCGCCTTCACCCTGGACCGGCTCGATGATGATGGCGGCAACGCGTGCAGGTTCAACGTCGGTCTTGAACAGCAACTCGAGCGCTTCCAGCGACTGTGCAGCCGTGTGACCGTGGCTTTCGACAGGGAAGGGCAGGCGATGGACGCCCGACGGCATGTCGCCAAAGCCAGCCTTGTACGGCACGACCTTACCCGTCAGCGCCATCGTGAACATCGTGCGCCCGTGAAACGCGCCAGAGAAGGCGATCGCCGCCGACCGCTTCGTGGCATAGCGCGCGATCTTCAAAGCATTCTCGACCGCTTCTGCACCTGTCGAGAAGAAGATTGTCTTCGCAGGTCCTTCAATCGGTGCCAGCGCGTTCAGTTTTTCCGCAAGCGCGATGTAGCTCTCATAGGCATTCACCTGGAATGCCGTATGGATTGTATTCTGCAGCGCCACCTCGATCGCCTTCATCACCTTTGGATGGCGATGGCCAGTATTCTGCACGCCGATTCCACCAACAAAGTCGATATAGCGCTTGCCCTCGACGTCCCAGATCTCGGCATTCAGCGCCTTCGCGGCAAACACCGGATGAGCCGTATTCACACCCCGAGGCACGGCCGCCTGGCGGCGGGCGAGCAATTCTGCATTCGTGGTCATCGTCTATCCTTTCGCCAGTTCCTGCGCCTCGATCTCGCGAGCCTTCTTGTAGGCTGGACGCGCGCTGGCGCGTTCGTGGAATTCGACAAAGGCCGGGCGTTTGTCGATCATGCCGAACATCATTCCGAAACCCAGCGACGAGGCGATGTAGAGATCGGCGGCCGTGAACTGGCTTCCGAACAGCCATTGTCCGGGCTTCATCGCGGCTTCCAGGGCGCCCATTGCGCGATCATAGTCGCCCCAGCCTGCGGCCGTGGTCATGGGCGTCGCACCCGTGCGCTTTTCCATCATGGCTGGTTCAATGGTCGTCGGCGAATACATCAGCCACTGCAGGAAGCGGCCACGATTTGGGTCCGTTGGAGCCGGTGACAGTTTTGTTTGCGGAAACTTGTCGGCAATGTAAAGCAGGATAGCAGCCGTTTCGCCAAAGCCTGTCCCGCCATCCTGCAGCGCCGGCACTTTGCCCATCGGATTGATCTGCTTGTATTCAGCCGTTGGATGTCCCGGCGCACGAATGTTCACCCGCACGATCTCATAAGGTGCCCCGGCCTCCAGCAGCATCCAGAGCGCCGTGATCGACCGCGTCTGCGGCGCGAAGTAGAGTTTCATGTGTTTCCACTTTCCTTGTCGCTTTGTGCAAGTACTTTTCTGATTTTGAGGCTGGCTCGTCCGCGTGGCGGTACTGATTGCCGAATGTCTTCGCGAGATGTGCTTTGGTCGATCGTTGCTTGCGTGGACGTTTGTATGTGGTTGGTGAGCTTCGGAGCAGACATCTGCCGAATGGTAGTCCAATACTCTTCAGCAACATCTTCATCGACTTGAACGGGCGAGCTGCCCCCGTAAAGTCGATCACAACCATCTTTGCGCGGTCCCGAAATCCAGTACTGAGCTCCGGTTTCGACGTCAAAGTAGTTGGCTTTGAAGCCAGAGCCTTTCAGGCTCTGAAAGCGTTTGTCCTTGTAACGGAGGGTGTTTCCAGTCTTGGAAAACGTGACGCGTCCAATATTCGCAGGACCGCTTAGTCCCTCCGTCTTGTCCTCTATGTACATAATGCGGCTCTTCTCGGCGCTCATGCCCCAAGACCACCCATCGCCAGGTACTTCACTTCGAGGAAATCCTCGATCCCGTACTTCGATCCTTCGCGACCTATGCCGCTTTCCTTCATGCCGCCGAACGGTGCCACTTCCGTCGAGATGATGCCTTCGTTTATGCCCACGATGCCGTATTCAAGCGCCTCGGCCACGCGCCACACACGCCCGATATCGCGCGCGTAGAAATAGGCCGCAAGCCCGTACTCGGTATCATTGGCGAGTTTGATTGCGTCGTCCTCGGTCTTGAAGCGGAACAGCGTCGCGACGGGCCCGAAGATTTCCTCCTGCGAGATCGCCATCTGCGTGTTCACTTCCGTGAGCACCGTCGGCTCGAAGAAAGTGTGCCCAAGTGCATGTCGCTTGCCGCCAGTCACGACCTTCGCGCCTTTGTTCGTGGCATCCTTGACCAGTCGTTCAACTTTCTCGACGGCTTCCATATTGATCAGCGGCCCCTGCAGGATGCCGTCAGCAAGCCCGTCACCAACCTTCATCGCCGCCGCTGCGGAGGCGAGCTTGGCGGCGAACACGTCATAAACCTTGTCCTGCACAAACAGCCGGTTCGCGCAGACACAGGTCTGCCCCATGTTGCGGAATTTCGAAAGCATCGCCCCTGTGACGGCGGCATCAAGGTCCGCATCATCGAAGACGATGAACGGCGCGTTGCCACCAAGTTCGAGCGAGACCTTTTTCACCGTCGACGCACATTGGCGCATCAGCAGCTTCCCGATTTCTGTCGAGCCCGTGAACGAGAATTTCCTTACCAGCGAGTTCGCTGTCATTTCCTGGCCTACTCGAGCCGAATGATGTGTCGTGACGATGTTGAAGATGCCCTTGGGGATCCCGGCGCGTTCGGCCAGCACCGCAAGTGCCAGCGCCGACAGTGGTGTCTCGGCGGGCGGCTTGATCACAATCGGGCAGCCCGCAGCAAGGGCAGGGCCGCATTTGCGTGTGATCATCGCATTCGGGAAATTCCACGGCGTGATGGCCGCAACAACGCCGATCGGTTGCTTCAGCACAAGGATGCGCCGGCCAGGCTGCGTCTGGGGGATCACGTCCCCGTATATGCGCTTGCCCTCTTCCGCGAACCACTCGATGAACGAAGCGCCATACGCGACTTCACCGCGCGACTCGGACAATGGCTTGCCTTGCTCGCTGGTCATGATGACGGCCAGGTCTTCCTGGTTCGCCATGATCAGCTCGAACCATTTGCGCAAGACAACAGCGCGCTCCTTGGCAGTCTTGGCAGCCCACGCCGGCCACGCCTCGGCTGCAACCTCGATGGCATGCCGCGTTTCGCCTTCCAACATGTCCGGCACGCGCGCGAGCACGGCGCCCGTCGCAGGATTCGTTACTTCGAACGTGGCCCCGGAGTCAGCGGCGATCCATTCACCATTGACATAGGCTTTCTCACGCAGAAGTTGTGGATCCTTCAGGCGCATCGCAAAATCTCCATATCCGCTCGCGGGCCATGTTGTAGCCCCGGAACCCTGGCCAAGGAAGATGGGGGACAGGTGACAAACGGGGGCAACCCATGCAAGGTGCACCGCCATTTTGCGCAAAAAAGCGCGGGTCTACCCGGGATTACTACATGCGGTTTGTTCGTTCGGCCATTTTATGTGCGTCGGTTCTGAGTTTGTCGGCCTGCACGAGCTTGCAAGACATGATGCCATTCGGCCAATCCACAGGGACGACGCCGCAGACAGCAACCTCGACGACCCCGGGGCTGGCCATCGACCGCAAGCAGGGGTTCCCGCCCTATGCGATGATGAAGGGCACGATGCTGATCGCACCGCATGGCGCGAAACGCACCGACTACTATTTCTGGATGAACGAGAAGAATACCGAGAAGGTCGTTCGCTATCTGGAAGAGGAAAACAAGTACTCAAGTGAGGCGACGTCGCACACGACAGAACTGCAGAATACCGTGCGTGCCGAGATCAAGGCGCGCGCGGGCGCGCGGCCCGGAACGCCGCCGTTCAGGGACGATGGATACTGGTACTACGAACGCTTTTCGCCAGGCTCCGACTATCCCGTCATTGCCCGCCGCAAGGGTACAATGGCTGCACCTGAGGAAATCCTCGTTGACGGGGCGCAGGAAGGAAACAAACACGACCAGTTTTCAGTTGGCCATTATACGTCAACGGGCGACGGGGCGGTCTTCGGCTACACGGTCGACTACGAAGGTGACCGTTGGTTTACGCTGGTATTGAAAGATACACGTACGGGCGGCAGCCAGCAGATCAAATATGTAGGTCCGGGCTTTGCGTTCGCGTCAGACAATAAATCCGTGTTCTACCTTCGCCGTCAGGCGGGCACGGGACGCGCGTATCGCTTGATGAAGCACGTCATCGCAACCGATCCGAAGACCGACAAAACCGTCTTCGAGGAAAAGGACTCGCGTTTCGATCTCTCGCTCAAGGTATCAAAGAGCGGCCAAACATTGCTGCTGACCTCCAGCCAGACCGATACAAGTGAAGTCTATTTCGTTGACGCATCCAAGCCTGATGCAAAATGGTCTTCAATCAGGTCGCGTTCATCCGGCGTACTCTATGAGGCAGACGAAGCAGGCGGGCAATTCTACATCAACACCAGTCTGAACGCGCCCGACCGTCGCATTGTGACAGCGCCGCTGGCACAACCAGCTCAATGGACGGAGCTTGTGCCGACCCAGCGAGGCGCCTGGATCCAGGGCTTTGAAGTTGTCGGCGGGGTCGTGGCGCTGGAGATGTGGTCCAACGGTTATTCACAGATCAAGCTGCACAACATCAAGTCCGGTACCGAAACGACCGTCACGCCCGAAGCCGCGACGGGCTATATGTCGTTCTCCGACCAGTACACGTTTCCCGGTGTTCGCAACACTGATCCGTCCGCCACGACGTTGCGCTATGGCTTCTCGTCGCCTTCCACACCAGACGTGATTATAGATCTGAATGTTGCAACCGGCGCAAAGAAGGAAGTGCAGCGCTTCATGGTACCGGGTTTTACGGCTGGCAACTATGTCGTGGAGCAGTCTTTCATCGCCTCAGCCGAAGGCAAGCAGATCCCGGTGACGCTTGCCTATCGCAAAGACAAGTTCGAGAAGGGCAAGAGCGCAGCGGTGGTGTTGGGCTATGGATCCTATGGCGAAGGCAACAAGCCCGCCTTCAACATCGCGCTCCCCAGCCTGATGGATCGCGGTTTCCTTGTCGCATACGCGCATGTGCGCGGCGGTCGCGAGATGGGAGACGCTTGGTACCAGGAAGGACGCCTGCGCCTGAAGAAGAACAGCTTCCAGGACTTCATCACCGTTGCTGAATACCTCGGCAAGAACAGCCTGGCCGACCCAAGAAAGATATTCGCGATGGGGCACAGCGCAGGCGGCCTGCTGATGGGAGCGGTCGCAAACATGAAACCTGACCTGTTCAAGGGCATCGTGGCGACGGTCCCGAATGTCGACCTGCTGTCCAACATGCTGGACGACTCTCTGCCGCACACGACATTCCAGTACGATGAATGGGGCAACCCGGGAGAGCCCGGCGACTACGAGTTCATCCAGAGCTATTCGCCGTACGACCAGGTTGACCGCCGCGCCTATCCGGCGATGCTGGTGACGGCTTCCTACAATGACGGCGAAGTCGGTTACTATGGCCCCGCAAAATGGGTGGCCAAGATGCGCAGGCTGAAGACCGACCAGAACTTGCTGCTCTTCCGCACCAACATGACGGCAGGCCACGACGGCGAAACCGGCAGGCTAGCCGTTGCCGAGGAAGCGTCATTCATCGATGCCTTCATGCTGGACCAGGCAGGATTGAACCCAGGCAACAAGCCCGGGAAATAGGGCAATTGTTTGAGGGCTCCTGCCGTGGCTAGGTCGCAAGCCTTCGGCTCCAAAAGTGCTTTATCGCTTCCAGAGTGACAAGCAGGACCACGCCCGCGCCCAGCGCAACCGAAAAATCGTTCGCATGCAGCGGGCCGAAATGGAAGAGGGATCTGGCAAATGGCACCGCGAGCGTCAGCGCCAGCATGGCCGGTATCGCGACCAGCACCCAGCGCAACGCAGCGTTGGGACGCCGAAGTGCGGTCAGGAGGGACGTGCTGAATGTACGGTTGACGAAAATCAGCGCAACCAGTGTCAGTACCAGCGAAAAGAACGCAAGCGCGCGCACTTCTTCCTCGGGAATGTTCTGCAGGAGCGCGATTAAATACACACCAGCAACCAATGCAAATGCAAGCAGGCCCTGGACCAAGCTCCAGAGAATGAGAGGGCGTGAGAAAAGAAGTTCGTTCGGGGAACGCGGCTTTCGCCGCATCGCGTTGTCTTCCGCAACCTCGGCTTCGAAGACCAGAGAACAGACCGGATCTATGATGAGTTCCAGGAAGGCAATGTGTACGGGCCCGAACAGGATCGGTAGGCCAGTCAGCAAGGGCAGCAGTGCCAATCCGGCGATGGGAACGTGCACGGCAAAAATGAAACCCATTGCCTTGCGCAGATTGTCATAGATCCGCCGCCCGAGCCCGATCGCTTGCACAATCGAGCCGAAATCGTCGTCCAGCAATACAATCGAAGAAGCCTCGCGAGCCACATCCGTTCCGCGCCCTCCCATCGCAATGCCTATATGCGCAGCCTTCAGGGAAGGCGCATCGTTCACGCCGTCACCAGTCATGGCCACGATCTCGCCGTTTCGCTTCAGCGCATTGACGATCCGCAACTTCTGCTCCGGCATGATGCGCGCAAAGACGTTGGTTGTGCGCACGCGTGCCGCCAGGTCTTCATCGCTTAGCTTCTCAAGTTCTTCGCCTGTGGCAACATCATCTGTCGCAAGTCCGGCCTGTTCGCCAATCGCCTTGGCGGTCGCAGGATAGTCTCCCGTGATCATCAGCACGCGGATGCCAGCAGCGCGGCAATTGCTGACGGCGTCCTTCACGCTGGCCCGAAGCGGGTCGGCGAGGCCAGCTAGGCCCAGGAACTCAAAGTCAAAGTCATGCTGCGACTCTGGCAGGTATGGGCCTGTAAACGTCGCGCGCGCGACCCCGAGCACCCGAAGGCCTTCCGACGCCATGGCTTCAACTTCACGCGTCACCGTACCAATCTCGCCGACACCGAGATGACAGAGTTGCGCTATCGCCTCTGGTGCGCCCTTGGCAGCAACGACGGCGTCACCGCCATCGGCTGCAGCGCGCCACACCTGGGCCATCGCCAGCAAGTCGGGTCGCAGGCCATAGGAGCGCTCGATTTTCAACGGCGCACTGGACTGGTCAGGTCGCGGCACCTGACTTCGCGCAACCGCGTGAAAGGCCTTGTCCATGGGATCAAATGGGTCAGCCGCGCTGGCGAGCAAGCCGTACCTGGCGAGGGTCACGAACTCGGCAGGAAGGGCTTTGTCGTATGGGTGATTGAATTTCAGGACATGCCCATCTTTCAACCGCAGTTCGGCGATCGACATGCGGTTCTCGGTGAGTGTGCCGGTCTTGTCCGTGCAAAGGACGGTGGCCGAGCCCATGGCTTCAATGGCAGAGGCGCGCCGGGTCAACACGCGCGCTTGCGAAATTCGCCATGCTCCCATCGCCATGAAGATGGTAAGAACCACTGGAAGTTCCTCGGGCAGCATCGACATGCCGACGGCGATGCCTGCAAGCAGGGCGTCGAGCCAGCCCGCCCGCAGCAACCCATAAAGCACCACAACCAGTATGCTCACCGCGCCGCCCACCAGGGCAAAACCGAATACCAGCTTGCGCGTTTGCGCCTGCAGGCGTGGAGGTTCGGCTTCGAGTGCATTCAGCGACTGGCCGATCTTGCCAATCTCGCTCGAGGCGCCAGTGCCGGTGACTTCAGCCATGCCATTCCCGCGGACGATCAGCGTTCCGGAGAAAACAAACGGCAGGTCATCACCTCCGGGGCGGCCAATTTTTGACGCAGCATTGGCTGCAAGGTGAACCTTGCGCACGGGTACAGACTCGCCCGTCAGCAGTGATTCATCGGTCTGCAAGTCATGACACACCAAAAGCGACGCATCTGCCGGAACCCGGTCGCCTTCCTCAAGGACAATTACGTCGCCGCGCACGACGTCTCGTCCCGCGATACGCTTCCGTTCACCGTCGCGTATCACAAGCGCCCGCGGTGCCGTGAGATCGCGCAATGCCTCCAGCACGTGCTCGGTGCGGGCTTCCTGCACCACTGTAATCGCGATGGACATGAGCGCAAACGTCAGAAGGATGATCGCGTCCTGCGGCTCGCCGAGCAGAAAATAGACCGCCCCTGCGCCCAGCAACAATGCCAACATTGGCTCCCGAATAACTTCAAGCACGATACGCAGTGGCGTGCGCCGGTTTGTGCGCTGTAGTTCGTTGGGTCCTTCTGCTGCCAGACGAGACCGGGCTTCGGATTCACTCAGCCCGCTGGCAGAATTCGACATCACGCGATCTTGAAACCCTCATAGCCGTTCACAGCAACTTCGGCGCACTTCCGGCGATATTCCGGAACGCCACCTACATAGGGAAGGAAAACGCGCGGCTTGCCCGGCACGTTGGCGCCCATGTACCACGAGTTGGCGCGGGGATAGAGGGTCATGCTGGCGACTTCGTTGACATGCGCAACCCACGCGTCTTCGGCAGGTTCGGTTGCTTCGATGGTCGCGTGGCGGCTCGCCTTCAGGCTGGCGATGCAGTTTATGATCCAGTCGACATGATGCTCGATCGAGGGCAGCATGTTTGACAGCACCGACGGACTGCCGGGACCTGTTACGGTGAAAAAGTTGGGGAATCCTGATACCATCAGCCCCAGATAGGTACGCGGACCTTCCGACCACTTCTTCTTCAGTCGCGTTCCTTTGCGGCCGGTGATGTCGATCTTGTCGAGGGCGCCTGTCATCGCATCAAAGCCGATGGCATAGACGATGGCATCGAACTCGTACTCTGCATCAGATGTACGAATGCCCTTTGGCGTGATTTCCCTGATCGGCGCCGCTGCGACATCAACCAGAGAAACGTTCGGGCGGTTGAAAGTCTCGAAATAGCCGGTATCCACGCAAAGCCTCTTGGTTCCAAGCGGATAGCTCTTGGGCACAAGTTTCTCGGCGACCTTCGGGTCCTTGACGATGCCACGAATCTTCTTTGCAAAAAACGCGGCGCCGATCTTGTTCGCTGCCTCGTCGATGCCCATGTCGGCAAATCCGCCCAGCATCGCAAAGCCGCCGCGCGCCCAGCGGTCTTCGAGGATGCGGTCTCGCTCTTCCGGAGGCGTCACAAGCGTCAGTCGGTCTTCGGGATCGACCTGGCGTATGCCGACACCATTGGCCAGCGCCTCGGCGCGAAAGCGCGCGCGATTCAGCTTCCAGAGTTCCTCAGTCGCTGCATCGATGGGGTGGTTGTGCGCGGGAACCGAATAGTTCGGAGTCCGCTGGAAGACAGTGAGGTGCTTGGCCTGCGTGGCCATCACGGGAATCGACTGGATTGCCGATGAGCCTGTACCGATCACGCCAACCCGCATCCCGGTAAAGTTCACTTCCTCGTGCGGCCAGCGGCTGGTGAAATAGGACTTGCCCTTGAAGCTGTCGATGCCGACAAAATCCGGCTCCTTCGGTACGGAAAGGCAACCGGTCGCCATGATGCAATAGTGTGCGACCGTGCTGTCACCCTTGTCCGTGGTCACGGTCCACCGGCCGGAGCCCTCATCAAAAGTTGCGGATTTGACGCGCGTGTTGAATCGAATGTCCCGGCGTAGGTCGAAGCGGTCTGCAACGTGATTGGCATACTTCAGGATTTCCGGCTGTGGAGAATAGCGTTCCGTCCACTTCCATTCTTCGTCGAGCGCTGACGAAAACCAGTAGCTGTATTCCTGGCTTTCAATGTCGACGCGTGCACCGGGATAGCGGTTCCAGTACCATGTGCCTCCTACACCGTCAGCGGACTCCAGCACCACCGCAGAGATTCCCTGCTTTCGCATCCGGTGGAGCATATAGAGCCCGGCGAAACCAGCGCCCACAATCACGGCGTCAATGGATTTTGGAATGTCCGTCATGAAACCGCTCTCCACCGTTGTAATCCTGCTTGACCGAGACAATACCCCGATCGGATGAGCACGCAAGCGCCGCTTCGCAAGTCTCGCGCAAGTCGCTACAGTAACCTCAAGGCAACCGGGGAGAATGATCGATGTCCATCACACAGGTTCAGGGGTACTGCAAGCCAGGGTTCGAGGCGGTGCGCGCCGCGATGGCGAACAGCCTGAACAGCGGTGGTGATCTGGGCGCTTCCTTTGCCGTGACGGTTGAAGCCGAAACGGTCATCGATATCTGGGGCGGCTGGGCGAATGAGGCGCGGACGAAGCCCTGGGAACGCGACACGATCGTCAATGTCTATTCGACAACCAAGACAATGACTGCACTGACAGCACTGATGCTCGCGGATCGCGGCGAGATTGACCTTCACGCACCAGTAGCAAAATACTGGCCGGAATTTGGAGCAAACGGAAAGTCCCGGGTCAAGGTCAGCCACCTGATGTCCCACGCGGCCGGGCTCTCCGGCTGGGACACACCAATGAAGCCGGAGGATCTCTACGACTGGGATCGCACATGTGCACTACTGGCGGCGCAGGCGCCGTGGTGGACACCAGGATCTGAACCCGGCTATCACGCCGTCAGCCAGGGCTTCCTCATCGGCGAAGTCATCCGGCGCGCGACCGGCAAAACGGTCGGCACTGTCTTCCGGGAAGAAATTGCAAAGCCTCTGGGTGCCGACTTCCACATCGGCCTCGCGCCTGAACATGACGGTCGCGTGGGAGAATTGACTCCGCCACAGACCGGCATCGCCCAAGGCCGTGATCCGAAATCGATATCCGGCCGCACGCTCAACAATCCCGCGCTCACGGCGCTGGAGCCGCGCACGCGTGCCTGGCGACAGGCAGAAATCCCGGCGGCGGGCGGCTTCGGAAACGCGCGCTCGGTCGCGGCGATACAAAGCGTGATGTCCAATGGTGGTTCGGTCAACGGCAAGCGCATCCTGTCCGAAGCGGGGACGCGGGTCGCGCTGGAGCCACAGCTTTCAGGCACCGATCTCGTGCTGGGCCTGCCCATCAAATACGGAATGGGTTATGGCCTGCCGGGCGAAGTGATGCCGCTGCCCAGCCCGAACACGTGCTTCTGGGGCGGTTGGGGTGGATCGCTTGTGATGAACGATTTCGATCGCAGGGTCACCTTCGCCTACGTGATGAACAAGATGGGCCAGGGCACCACGGGTGACCTGCGCGCATTCCAGCTGATCATGCCCGTCTATCAGACGCTTCTGGCGGGGAACGGCTAGACCCCAGGCAGGGCAACCGACCCCGACGCAAGCAGGAACCCAACTCTACTCGTGCAGCTCGCGCTTCAATATTTCGTCCATCGCCGGATCGTGTCCCTCGCGATAGGCCCGAAAAGAAAAGGGCACGGTGATATCCGGTGAAAGCGACGAGACGCGCACGGGATAACGCTCGTTCAGCCAATAGCAGGTTTCGTGATCAGTGCACGGGCCGTCATAGATGTGCCGACCGGTGGCATAGTTCACCCTGACAAAGGCATTGGGTAGTTCAAAAGCACCACCTTCAGCCCAGAAATCGAGGCGGTCCCCGACGGGCTCACCAACGATCTGCACGCGCCGACCGCCAGCGTCCTTGACCGCCGCGACGGTTGTGATCGCCGCCGAAAATGTCCAGGGAGACGTCAGCACATAGATGTTGCCGGTTGGCAGCAGCAAGGGCAGACCGCGCGCGAATGCATAGGTAGTTGTGTAGTCGCCGCCTCCATTCATGCGCACGTCCAGGACAAGGTAGGCAGGACGTTGCTTGCCAATCCTTTCGCTGACTTGAGCGAGAAACGGAGCAATGGGTTCCTCGTCACCGTCACTATTGGCACCAAGCCCGACATAGAGCCCATGCCGCGGCAGGTCCTCCATCCAGAACAGCTTTTTCATGCTGTGCATGTAAGCGGGCGCATCCGGTTCGACAGGAAGAAATGAAATCATGCCCGTGCTGGCAAGGCTCCCCGGATACACAAGGCGCGTTGTCGAGGAAACCCACGCTGACCGGTCGCGCGCTTCGGCTTCCACCCGTGCGCTGAACGGCGCACCACTGGCGTCAATGCCTGTGAGCGAAAGTGAGGTTGGATTTTTGGCAATGCCGGCAGCCATGAGCAGTGCCGGCGACTCCAGCACAGGTATCAGTTGGCGCTGGCGGTGGGTTTCGATGCCGCCGGAAAACTTTCGCAGCCGCGTGAACACCTCGATGAGTGGCACGCCCTCGATCGAATCAATACGGGCTCCCAGCAACGACGACAATTCCGGCTTCGCATAAAGGACGTACAGCCCGTCGCTGAACAGATAGGTGCGCAACGGCAGCCGCGGCGTGTTCTTTCGGAAAGCGTTTTCCCCAATGGCTGTGTGTCCATTGTCGGCAAGTGCCGCAATTTCGGCGACACGAAGCACGAACTCTTCGTGTGTGAACTGGCGCGCGTCCCGCACAAGCCGGGCCGCAAGCTGGCGCGCCGTCACGCGCGCGCGCGGCGCGTATGACCGGTCGAAGTCGATAAACCTGGCGAAGTAGGCTGCATCCAGCGCCTGGCCCAGTGCTACGTCTGACACCTCGGCAGGCTTGGGTTCTGGAGGCTTGTAGTAGAACTGGGCATTGAGAGCCTGCTCGTAAGCGACATCGTCTCCCGCCAGCGAAACACCGAGCACGCATGCACCGGCAAGTATAGCCATTCCTGCGGCCCGCTTCATTCCGCGCATGCACCCCATCCTTCCTTGCTTGTCCTGACATTACCCTCAAAGCAGTGGGATTATTTCGCAAAAATCCGTGGTATCTGATAGAAAATTTGCGTGGGAGTTGAACAACAGGGAATATTATTGCACATGCTTGATCATCATGACCGTCTGATTGCATCAGAGCTCCAGCGCGACAACCGTCTTGGCGTGGAACAGATCGCAGAGCGCGTCGGGTTGTCACCTTCAACCGTTCATCGACGCATCACGCGCCTGCGTGAAAGAAAGGTGATCCTGGCTGACACCTGCGCTCTCGATCCACGTGCCTTTGGCCTAACGCTGACTTTCATCGTCGAGATCATCCTTGAGAAGGTGCGCACGCACGAGGTCTCCGCCATGAAAAAGCGACTGCTCGCGGCGCAGGAGGTGCAGCAGATCTACAATGTGACGGGTGATGTCGACCTGCTGCTCGTCGTGCTCGCGCGCGACATGGAGCACTTCGAGCAGGTCTCGCGCGATCTGTTCGCGGCCGATCCGCATGTGCGGCGCTATAAGACCAGCGTGGTGATGGACCGCGTGAAGACTAGCCAGGCAATCCCGATCGATCTGCCATCCAGGGTCCGAAAGTCGCGCGCCGTCGCGCGGAAAGGCAGCTAGAAGATCTAACGCAACCTTGTAAGTTCTTACGGCGCTACGACGTGTCCTGTACTGCCCCGCCCGTCCTGGCATGGTGTTCCCACGGGCAGGGGATCCATCGGCGCATAGTCCTGTCGCTGTCCCGCACGCGGACCCGCCTCAAACACGCATAGCGTGCTCTTGGGGACATCAACCTGTACCGGACGCATTGGCGCCAGTCCGGGGTGCACACGTATCGGGCGCACTGGTTCGACCGGCAGCACTGCGGGCGGCGCAACCTCGACCGGTTGCAGCCTGTTCGGAAGACGGCCCCGGTCAAACCTGAGCGGTTGCACGCCGCTGCACGTCACGGCGGACCTGCCGTCTCTGTAGAACCCGCAGTTGACCAGCGCGCTCTGGCTCAAGCACTGTGCCAGCAAAGGCGCCTCGCTGCGGCTTTTGATGCGCCCACCCCTCAGGACGCTTCTGGGCGTGCGATCTGGAATGCAGCCGGCGAGTTTCAGTTGCTCGTCAAGCGCAGCACCGGCTGAATAGAACCCGCGAACTCCCGTGCGCGAGCACATGTGCCACTTGCCGCCCAAAACATAGTCTACACACACGTCATATCCCTTTTGGTCTTCGCACATGGACTGTTGCGCACGTCCTAGGAACAGCTTGCAGCCAAAAGCGCCAAGCCGTTCCCCGACCGGTGCATTCAGATCATCTCGCAGCTGCTTGTCCCGGCGATCCCTGGAGATCTTTATCGCCAGATCGGCAATGGCGCCGTACTTCTTCTCAAGCGCCCACACGGCTGCACCAAACGAGCCGTACTGCTTGATCGTATCGGGGTCATTGATATCCTTGTTGTACTGGTTGGCTAAGTTGGCGATGCCCTTCTTGCAGACGTCTTCATAGCATTTCGGCGACCAGCGGAACGCGAACCCCAGGGCGTTGGCAGAGCCAAGCTTCTCGGCCTTTTCGATTTCCTGTTTGAGCAGCTTGTCGGCCTTCGCCTGCGCATCAGCTTTCTGCTTTGCATCAAGCATCGCTTGCCATTGCGGCTCGCATTTCGCAATGCCGCTCTGCGCCATGGAATGAAAATTGGAAATATCGGGAAAACTATCAAGGATGCTCTGGGAGCTCACGCCTTGGCCGCGCGCCGAGAAATAGCCCGTGCAGAAGAATGGCGGGCCACTCGAACATCCACCCAGCCCAAGTGTGCAGCCGACGGAATTGACCGCATCCTTGGCAGCGCCATAGCCACCTTTCAGCACGTCATAGGCTTTGCCCAGCAGTTTGCCCAGGACGTTCTTGCACCCGTTGATCGACTGCACCACCTGCTTGATCTTGTCGCTGAGTTCGTTGATGTCGATCGCGGACGACGACACGGCGCATGCGCATGACACATGGTCCATCAGCATCGAGACACCGGGCACCTGATACAGCGTCTGGTCCGATTGTCCGTTGGCAATCGCAATCAGCAACTGTTTGCTTTTCGACGGCAGAAGGGTGCTCATCGGTGGCGCGTCCGCAAACTTCGCAAGCACGCCCGAGATCTCGCGGCTACCCTTGCCCAGCGTGTCGTCGACGCAACCCTGTGCGCTTTTTGCAAGCACGCCCTGGTTCTGCAAATAGATGAAACCGGGTGTGATGCCATAAAGCAGCGGATCACCGCTGGTCACCATCGGCACGCATTCGGCGTGCTGGGTGACAAAGGTTGCGGCCTTGCGCAATTCGTCAGACGCAAAACTCGTGGCCACAATGGGCGCCTTCGCGCACGACGCCAGGTCAGAGGCAAAGTCATCGGCGCGGGCAGGCGCGCTCACGATGGCCAACAGGAACAGCGACACGGCAAGTGCATGGCTTGGGTGCATGATGGCAGTTCTCCTGTGCCGGACCTGTCCGCACCCATACGCTCGATTCCGTCGGGCGTCTTGTTCATCCCTCACAACGAGGTGGGTTCAGGTCATTGCCGCACGGGTTTGGCCATTGATTTGGCTACTCTTTTGCACCGCGTGCTGCACCGCAGCAGATGAGCCGCGGGAAGTGCGGGGGCGGGAGCTTCATCGTCAGAGGGCGATGTCAGGTAGATCCCCATGCTGTCTTTAGAATACAGATTAAGATGTCCCCGAATTAAAAATTTAAGAGGCGGCACGCACGCAAATGAAGCCCGGTCAATCGCGCTTTCGCCTTTAACAGACACTAACGGAACGTCGCGTGCAGTAGAGCAGGTATTAATTGCCGCGCTGTTACATTTTGACTCAGTCTTGAAAAATTATCGCATGTATGGGTTGAGTCCGCGAATCACTCAGCTTAGGGTTGAATCCGCTAAAGACTCCTCCCCGCACCCAAACAGAAAGAGTGACACAATGGACAAGCACTTCCTGCTGGCGACCGTTGCCTCAATCGCATCCTTCGCGCTGGTCCTCCCCGCCAGCGCCGCATCGTTCACCGGCTGGTATGGCGGCGTTGAAGCCGGCGGCAACTGGGTCAGCGACGCTGATGGCGTGAATGACACGATCGACTTCGGCGGCTATACGAATACGTCTGAGTTCGACGGCGGCTGGGCAATCCTTGGAAATGTCGGCTATTCCTTCGGTGCCTACCGCACTGAGCTTGAGCTCGGCTACCGCACCAACGATCTCGACAAGTTCGTGGTAACAGGTGACCCGTACTCGGATGGTGGCGATATTTCACAATTCACCGTGATGGCAAACGCACTCTACGACTTCAAGGTGGCAGAGCACTACGACCTGACGCTGGGCGCAGGTATTGGTATCGACAGCGTCGACTATGACAACTCCGCTGGTTGGCACACGGTTGACATCAAGGACAGCGACACCGTATTCGCCTGGCAGCTCATTGCCGGCGTCAGCCGCTATGTCCCCGAGTGGGGCGCTGACGTCGTGCTGAACTATCGCTACCTGCAAACAGACTCCGTCGAGTTCCGCGAGAGCGATGGCGCTGACCTGCACAACGACAAATACGACAACCTGGACAACCACACCGTCTCGCTGGGCCTGCGCTGGCACTAAGATCGACAGCATCAATTCAACCGACATGGCGGCTGCATAACCTGCAGCCGCTTTATTAGTGCCTGCCTCGCGTGAACTCTCACACGAGGTTACGAAGCTGCGAAGCCTGCCCACAACCAGCACGGCGCCGCCTGCATAGCCTCACGCTGCGGTAGCGTAGAGCGTTAAATCCTTTCCAAGAGTTCACAACACGATGCGACGAATCTGATTTAGGATTCTTGCGGCGGAATTTGCGCACGTGTTGGCTGGCTCTCGGGATCTCCAGCACAATGCGCAACGGGGCGACGTGCTTTTGTGTGGTCAACCTGTGAGAGTTCCGATGGAATCGTGGTTTGTGGCGTTGGCAAGCGTAAGTCTTTTCTTCACCTGGGCTTCCGGCGGCAAGATCGCCGACCTGCAGCAAGGTTGTAACGCCGGACCCAAATTCAAGACGACTGCATCCAGAAATGCCCAAACGCTTGCAAGCGCACCACTTGCGCCGTTCGGGCGGCCTGAACAGGGATGGCAGGTCTACGCGCCGCAGATGGCAGCAACCATCGGCACGGGTTGCGCGCCGGATACAAATCGATTTGCCGCGTCGCTCGCCACCTGGCAGGCGCGAAATCAATTGCCACCAACTGGCGCAGTCGACGCGCCCACACTTGCCACTCTGAAGCAGCGTTGGCAGAAGGCGCGCCCCTTCATTGCGGCGTTCGAGCCTGGCCGCTGCCCGCCGGCCGCAAGCGATGAGCAGCTTGCTAAAATCAAACCTGCGGAAGGTTGGCTCGGAAAAGAAGGCAAGCTCGATGCACGGGCGCTTTCAAGTTTGCGCCGCATGGTGGCAGCCGCGCGCGCTGCCGATCCGCGCATCGCGATCGACAGGCACATGCTCACGATCGTGTCCTCCTTCCGCTCGCCCGAATATGACGCAGCGCGTTGCGCGGGTGGACGTTGCAATGGCATCGCCAAGGCAAGATGTTCCGCCCACCGCACAGGCACTGCCGTGGACCTCTATGTCGGCGCAGCACCTGGCCACGGCCCGGTCGACTCCAGCAACGACAACAGACTTTATCTGTCGCGCACGCCCGCCTATCGCTGGCTCGTCGCCAACGCCCGCCGCTTCGGCTTCGTCAACTACGTGTTCGAACCCTGGCATTGGGAATGGGTGGGTGAACGCGGGTAGGCGTCGTTCCTAACCCACCTCAGCGAGTTAGCTCAAGGGCCCCATGCCATCGAAAGAGGACGGGCTGCGAAGCCAGCCGCTCCTTCCATCCGTCAGTGTGACACGCACCCACCAGATAGAGGCCGGACCTGTCTCCGGACGTGCGTCCCAGTCAACCACAGGCGCGTTGTCGCCCTCGGCATCTACCGAGATGATTTCACCCTTGCGCCAGACCTCGTAGGAGAAGCCTTCGCCGTCTCCCAGCAGTTCGTAGACGATCTCGCCAGCCACGAGGCCGCCGCCCGCCTTCTGCACGACCCCGCGCAATGGACGGACATGTGTTTCTCCAGCCGCAGTTGTCACCCAGTCGCCGGTTGCGATGTGGGCGACGACTGCAGCCCCTTCCACGGCGTCAGCATAGACGTCGCTCGCCGCTGTTGCGTGCCACTTGCCAAAGGTCGGACAAGACTCTCCGCATTGGTCTCCGCGCTCAACATAAAAGCCGTTGGCGAGGGGAGGGCCGGCGTCCTCTTCCTTTGAGCCTGTGCCGATAAGGCTGGCGCACGCGCTCGTAACAAGGCTGATTGCCAGTACAAGGCAGACACGATGATGCATAAGTTTTCCCGCTGTTCCCGCGAATCGGAGTTTAGCAAAGCCGGGCGCTGTGCTCGCCGGGTTGTGGCGCGCGAGATTGCGACATTGTTGGCGACATCACTGTTCCAGGGTTGAAAAATGCGCGCCGAAAGTGTGGTCAAACTCTCGCTCATCACCAGCGCTTCACCCCCAAAACTCTACCTCATCGCCCCAGCCAGCAACGCCAGCACTTTCGGCCAGCTGTCAGTCCGCGCTGCGTTGTTGCCGTCGTCAGTCCCACCCAGGCTCGACAGCTGGCGATAGTTCCGATCCTGCCTGTCCACTGGAACGCCGAACACGCCATGTCCCGCAAGTTCATAAGCCAGCACCGTGACCTGCGCCCCGCCCATGTGCACTGCGCGCGCTTTCACCTGCTCGGCCATCGGACACGAAGGCCACAGGGTATCCTGCTTGCCGCAGATCAACAGCACGGCGGCATGCGTTCTCTCGATTCGGATGATTGCGGCTTCATGCTCATCGGCATGGCTCAGGCTCCTGGAGTAAAGTTCAAGCAGAGTGCCATTGAACTCCTTCACATAAGGCACATAGGGAATAGCACCGCCGTTCAGCGACCACGATCCGTCCGGCGGACTGAAAATCTGCTTCAGCAGGTTCCAGTCCAGCCCCTGCCAGGCAACGCTCGACGGCATGCCGGCAATGGCGGCGCGAAGCTCGGGATGGCGCGCCGCAACAATCAGCGCCGCCTCCGCACCCTTTGAGCCGCCAATAACCGCGAGCCGTTCGCCGTCGACATCGTCCTGCGCCTTCAGCCACTCAAGCGCGTGGTCGAACATTTCCAGGGGCACAAGCTCAAGCCGTTCATGCTGTCCGGGCCCACGATAATACGAGATGTTCAGAACTGAATAGCCACGCGCCTGCAGGTCCATCGCCATGCGCGTGACACCGCCGCCGATCCCGCCTTCCGAACCACCCAGCAACAGGATGCCAGGCCGCTTGCCGGCACCAGTGCCGGGATAATAATTGGCAAGCAGCCCGTTGTCCGTGATCCGCTTGCCCGTCGGCATCGGGTCGGCAACGACAACCGGCGGTGCAAGCGGATTGAACACCCACAGCGTCACGCCAGCCGCCACGATCAGCGCGATGATCACAAGCACGGCAACGAGCAAATATCTCACAAGGCGCACGGTGGCCTCCGCAGCAGAACAGGAGCCACACTCAACCATAAACCGGGCAAGCAGTCACTCCAGCGCCTCGCCACCCCTCCGTCTGCAGCGTCGCTGAAGCGATGCTGCAGGGGAACAGGGTGACTTTGCAGCACCGCAACTTTTGGGGTAGGCGTAAAGGTGCACCAGGAAGGAGCGCGTAAATATTTTCGGCACCTGAATCGGTAACCGTAGAGCAGGCATCCAGAATTGAATTGGAAACACGCAAGATGACGCTACCTTCCTACAGCTTCCGGCAGCACGCGTTCGCGTCGGAGGCGTGCGTCGACTTGCAGCCGGAAGGAATTCAGGTCAGCCGCCAGGGGCAGCCCCGGGCGCTTCTTTCGTGGGCGAAGATTGGCCGCGTTCGCTTGTCATATGAACCCTCTCGGTATCAGGATTCTCTTTACCTCTGTCGCATTTATGCGAAGGGCCATAGCCGTCCTTTCGTTGCCATTTCCTCAACCTCATATCGCAGCATTCTGAATTTCGAGGAAAATTTGCCTGCCTATCGCGCTTTGGTGCTCGACCTGCATAAGCGGCTGCTGGCTCAAAACACGGGCATCGCCTTTCAAGCCGGTGTCAGCAGGTTTTCCTTTTGGGCCAATGCAATACTAGTGACGGTCACCGCGATCAGCTTTGCGGTCTTCTTGCTCACGATTGGTCAAGAGGTTACGTGGGGCTGGCTCGCGTGGACCAAGCTTGCAGTGGCCATGTCTCTGGTTCCGTTGACGTGGGCCTGGTTCAAGGCCAATCGTCCACGACCCTATGACCCGCATGCGATCCCGCCTGAACTGTTGCCCGCGACTGAGAACGCAAATCCGGGTGAACTTATGGGGTCCCCGTAAAGTTGCAATGAGATGCAGCGCGTAGATGTTCGATCAGGCGCCGCACGCTTGCGTTTGGCGCAGAGTGCGACCCGAGCAGTCGCAGAGTTCTACACTGACCCCATTCCCTGTGCATCGCGCTCATGGACGGGGTGCCGCTCTCCCCGGCTTGCCTGCTCTCGCCATCGCGCCAGCGTCCAGGCGATCACGTCATCGAATACACTGCTCGGCGCATAGGCGCCCACATCGTCCAAGATAAACAGATCGGCTGTGGGGTGGTCTTGAAAGTGCCGGATGGTTTCCTCCACCGGTATCCAAGCATTTTCCCGGCCGTGCCAAACACCAATCGGGCACTCGATGCCTTCGGGGCTCACCCCGGCATGTCTGGCAAGCAGAGTGAGTTCATCCGCCACGCCCTGGCCGGTTTTCTCAAAGGCATCGAGGCTCCGCGCAATTTGCGTTTCAATGAATTTAGGATCCGCACGCTTGCGATCGCTGGCGGCAACTCCCTCATCCGTCCGTTTGACGTACATGAGCGCCATCGCACGATGCCGTCCGCGGTGAAAGATTTCGCCGACGGCGCGATGAAACCAGCGTTGTTGGACGATCAATGAATGTGCGCGATGAAACAATCCTGTCCCCGCCTCCCTCTCCATTTTCGAAAGGCGCGGCTCCATGAGGACGATGCACACAACGCGCGCGCCCAACCGGCGGGCCAACGCCAACGCAAAGGCACCACCCACCCCTGACCCACTCAATGCGACTTGTCCAAGCCCCAGTTGGTGCAGCAACGCCTCGACATCCAACGCAACAGAATCAAAGTCATAGATTTTCGCCGGCGTCGAATGACCGAACCCCGGGCGGTCAACGGCAATCAATCTCATTCCTGCAGCAATGGCCGGAACCGTAGCTTCTGCTTGCAACAAGGAGGCATGCAGTGTGGTGTGGAAGAAAATATTGGGAATTCCACCGCCTGGACCATAGTCCCGATACGCTAACTTGCGCCCATCCGGCAGCGTTAAGAACCGGCGCCCGGGATCGTTGACACCGGCAGCGGTCTCGACCGGTGCGGCGGTTACAATTTGCGATGCATCGTTGAGAAGCGAGACGAGTTCACTTTGTTTGTGAACCTGTAATTTGGCGAAGACCTGCTTAAGCGTGGAGCGTGCCGTCGAAATGGTAACGCCAAGCTCCTCTGCGGCGTCTGCCAAAGTCATTCCCTTTTGCAGAGTTTGCGCCAGCAGCCATTCGGCGTTCGTCAAATGAAGGTTTTCTTTCAGCAACGCGGCCCCCAGGCTCGGGCCTTTGTGGGCCGCAAGCATGATCGCGTAATGAAACCCGCCAGCATCTTGCGCGGTGCCCATGGGCACCACATCGCGCGTCATCAGGAATCCGGCACAACGTTCGCCCGACCCACCGTCGGAAAGCACCAACGGAACAATTCCATTTGATTTTTTTTGGCGAACGGTTTGAAACGCCGATTGAAACCCGTCCTCCGCCGCAGGCGTCCACTTTATCGGCTTCCCGATGCAGAGCGCCTGTTCCAAGAATGGCTCGAGACGGATCGACGCGTCGCCACTGATCGCATGTATTCTGCCGTCAGCACTCAGAAAAGCTGCATCTCCGGCACGCGGCGTAGTTGGCGCCGCGCGCGATCCGCCGTGGAGCCGGTCGGCAAGGCGTGTCGCGCGCTCTGCATGCGCAAGGATCGAAGCGATCGGCAGCGTTGCACCATTCTCGGCCAGAACAACCATGCGCTCCAGAGTTTCAAAAATATCGGTCGCGCGTTCGGGATTTTCGACAAATGCGTAGAGCGCATCAACGATAGCCATCGCGGCCTCGTTCAATTCGCTCTGCAGCTCAGACGGTGCCACGTGCGGCTCAGGCATGAGCGCAACAATACGTCCCCGCGCGCCTGCGTCCAGACGCAAGGGTGGCGGCCGCGCAACATCATCGCGGCGAAGTTGAGGATTGTTGCACCGCACAATTGCCGTCACCCCTCAGATGGGGGGTGTTTCCGACGACTTAGCGGTCTACGGCGAATTGTAACAAACGTCCCTATGGGAATCCGGCGCACATATGGAGAACAGCAATGGATACAGCTAGAGTGCTTGCGATTACGTCCGCGCTGACGGTCGCTCTGTCCGCTCAAAGTGCATACGCAGAATGGTCGCCTGTCGGGAATTGGGAAACCGGCGGCGTCAAAACATATCCCATCGTGGCTCGTACCGGTGCTGCACGTGGAAAAGATAGTTCAATCCTTGCGGTTCATGTGTGCCTTACCAGTAAATCAGCTTCGCTGAAGGGGTGGCTGGGGTTATCAGAATCAACCACCGCAAATATGGGTAACCCCGACTTCATACCGATCTTTCGTAACGTCTCGGACGTGCGTGCACCCGCGTGTTCCACAGTGACGATCCCCAAGGAGTGGAAGAGCATCTATTTAAACTTCCAAGAAGTCGATTTGAACAAGCCGGCTTCCGGAACCTACCAAGTAGAGACCCTGTAGAAAGGGCCGGCTCAAGACCGGTCGGTCGGACATTAAACAGCAGTTGAAATCCAGACCCTCGAGAGTTGACGTCGTGAAGTCAGGTATGAACCTTGTTGCCGCATATTCTGGGGACGTGCGACAATCTCGGATGCACCCGTCTGAGTTTTTTCAAGTGTCCCCTGATTCTAAATTGGAGCATCAAATGTGGCGTCTTACCCTAGTTCCATCTCTTCTTCTGAGCTTGTTGGTCTCCCCATCCAGCGCACAAGATCAAAACTGGATGGCGGATGCTCGAACCGGATGTCGTCTTTGGAACATCGATCACGATCTGACTTCTGTTCAATGGAGTGGTCCGTGTGCAAATTCTCTCGCACATGGGTATGGAATCTCACGTTGGTACGCTAACGGCGTGCTCGATGAAACAAATGAGGGTGATTATCGTTTTGGAAAGCGAAACGGTCGTGTGACGATTCGTTGGGCCGACGGCAAAACTTTTGAAGGAATGTGGCAAAACGATTTGCCAAACGGGGCAGGAACAATGCGTACACGAGAGGGTGAGATTTTTTCAGGCAATTGGACAAATGGGTGTTTCCAACAGGGAGACCGAAGATATGCCGTCGGCGCCACGCTGAAAGAGTGTGGATTCGAATAGCGAGATTAACGAAGAATCGGGGTCACAAATTCAGCAATGGAGAACACGATGCGCTTGAGTAATTCAGCGGCAATCGTTTTGATTTTCGCGACGGTCTTTGCGCCAGCGCATGCGGCCAGCGTGGAGGGAATCCGGATATTGGCGCAGGGTGTTTACACGTGCGACCGCGCAGCTAGCACTCCCGATCCTCGCAGCCCAACTGGCATGCGACCTCATGTGAATCGTTGCCGACTTGACTCCGAGACGTCCACCATTGTTGCCCGCTTGGGAACAAGCTTTGGCTGTACTGCGCAGCCTTGGGGAATAACTCAACGCGGACATGACAATTCGGTGGCGATCGACGTGCGTTTTAGATACCCCGTGGGAGTCAAAAGCCCATTCACGGGAAAGACCCACTACTGGGATGACACTTCCGTTCGACTGGAAATGGGTGCTTCGTGGCCGTTTACTTTCAGTTTTGAAGAGAATTTCGAACTGATGCCGGGGAACTGGGCCGTGGAACTCTGGAGCGGCGGCCACAAGTTCAACGAGTGCCGGTTCACTGTGGTGCTGCCATGACAAATTACTAGTACCCAGGGGTCCAGCTGCTCGGAAATTAAAGGGACGCTATACTTGATAGCAGCACTTGCTTACCTGCATTTTTTGAATTGAGTATAGCGTCCCTGCAATTCGAGTACTCATTTAAGGTGGAATTGTACTCTGGCCCCAAAACCCTGCATATCAAGCCCTTTCGAAGCGCTAGTGTGCGGTCCCGTCCTTGTAAAAAAAAGAGCGGCCGAACTCGCGCCCGACCGCCCGCTATCGTGCGTCTAACTCTTATGCCGCGCTGAGGTTGACGGCCTTGGAGCCGCGGGCATCGGCTTCGGTGTTGAAATTGACGCGCTGACCTTCGGTCAGGGCGCGCATTCCGGCCTGCTCAACGGCAGTGGCGTGGACGAAGACGTCCTTTCCGCCGCCGTCCGGCGAGATAAAACCAAAACCCTTGGTCGCATTAAAAAACTTCACGGTTCCCGTGTTCGAAGACATGTCTCACATTCCTTGTGGCAAAGCATTTTTGCGCACTGGCGAAATGCCAATACGCGATGAAAAGCATGACAAACGTTTGAGAGAAAGTTTTCGAACCGAGTTTGCGGCAACGCACGTGTCAGGCGCCTCGTCGAAAATCTTGGGCTCGCACTTCACAACCGTGCAGCCGTCACTGCAGGAACATATGGGCGCTTTGGAGCGAAATTGCAACAAGAGGGTTGCGAGCCCCGTCCCTCGCCAGCCTGGGACGATTTCCAGTCGCGAAACCCTCGTGGCCAGACATGTCCAAGGAAAGCGCACTGGTCTGCGCTTTCGATCAGAAATGGAGTCGGGTTCCCAATCGTATTCTACCCACAGTAGACCGCATTCCCTGGGGCAGCCTGACGGCTGCAGGGGATGAAGTGACTCTGCAGCATGGCGGTCAGTGTGAGCGCACCCGCGTTTCCTCACACTGACCCCAAAATGTCCTCAAGCCGGTATCGATCTTCAGCGCATGGTGTCCATATGGTGTGTCATGGCTCTGGCAAGCACGGGATCCAGCGAAATGCGGTTTGAGTTGTAGCGAGTATTCCCGACCGCCTCCTGGGCCAGGAGATTGCGAAGCGGTGCGCGCAGGTATGACGTCGGGCCGTTCGGGCCCAGAGCGATGGTCACATTCGCGGCCTTGGCGTAGTCGGTCATCCTGACCATCAGTATGAGGGCGTTTTGCAGAATGTTGTCGGAGGTGACGCCGCCCTGGACATGCTGCTGAACCGAAATGATTCCGCTGTCTTCCTCATTCAGATAGAACTTTACATAGTCGAAGTCGCGATTGAATTGGTTGACGAAGCTTGCCGATGGCTTCTCTTTCAACACGGCGAAATAGGTAACCCCTTCACAGCGCGTACTGGTTCCGCAGTGCGTCAGGAACGCTGCGATGAGATGGTGTTTCCCTTTCGCGTACAGAAATTTGTCGCCTTTGCTGCTCGTGGCGCGTTCGACCTGCAGACCCGCTTGCAGCGCGGATTCGAGTTCTTCGTAGGTCACCCCGTCTTGATTGGGTGCGGCAGTGGCAGGCATGAATCCAGTCAACGCAATCGTTGCCAGCACCGACAAGATAGTCCTCGTAAAGCTGTACATCTGTTCTCCCTTCAGAAGTTTCAAATTGAAAGTGTTACGCAAACTGCCGAGTGATTTAGGCCGGGAAACTCGTGTGCTCAAGATGGAAAAGAGGGTTTCCTGGCCACTGCATGATATTGAACCGGGATTTGCCGACTTGTGCGAGCGCGGCGGCCTTCGATGCAAGCGCTGGCGGGTGAGATCTGAACGTTGCGAATGCAGGGCAGCAGCCCTTGTCCAAGACTGAATTGGGGACACTAGGAAACTGCGATGGTTGGTGTGCATGTATCTGCAGCCAGTGCAGTCGCGGAATTTTGCGCTGACCCCAAAACTTCAGGATTTCCTGCCAGGGCTGTTCAGGAGCTTGTTGAGCCAGACGCTGGAAGCGACGCGGGCCATAACCACGGCAGCGGCGATGATTGGCAGGATCGGAATTTGAGGCGCCGGGAGGTCGAGGGACCAGCGCAACAGATCAACAACGCCGAAGGCGGCGCCCACGGCAATCGATGAAATCACGATCTCCCGCAGCACACTTTGCATCGCGTCAGTCTCCGATTTCTCAGCCGCCGCATCAGAACGCGCGCTCGGATCAGCGTCAATGCACGTCTTCGTGTATCGCGGTCGGAGCAGTTGCGGAAACGTGCACCGATTCTGAAGCACCACGCGTTCCCGACGGCTCGTCATCCTGGACGCACTGCAGCGCGCAAGCGATGCAGCGCGGCCTGGATCCATGCGTGGTGAGAAATATCCGGAGAGGCCTCACCTCGAATGGGTCCCGCCTGCAAAGCGGCACTGCGCGCCGCATCGCAAGCAGGATGACGAATGTGGGGTGGGT
Source organism: Micropepsaceae bacterium (assembly GCA_040080835.1). Classification (GTDB taxonomy): domain Bacteria; phylum Pseudomonadota; class Alphaproteobacteria; order Micropepsales; family Micropepsaceae; genus SZUA-430. Next base: position 95,209 of record JBEBHP010000016.1, read on the forward strand.
TGTTACATCATGCGACAATACGTTCGCATTATGTTCTTTACTCTTGGATATCAGGCCGATATGGAAGAGCATCAGCACCACTCGGCAAATGGAGAATGAAACCGGAAGCAGGCCACATGAAATCCAGGCGTCTGTTGTTGAAAAAACACCCCCATTCTGTGTCTCACAATGTCACAATTTTTCGCAAAAGAGAGCCAAAAAACGTGAAACAGCCTTTGTCTCACCGCCTCGCAAAAACCGGAACCTACATCAGCCCCAACTGCCTCAGGCTCGAATGCCCCTGGCGCCCGACGATCAGGTGGTCGTGAACCGCGATCTCAAGCGTGCGCGCGGCTTCCACGATCAGCTTCGTCATCTCGATGTCGGCAGTGGAGGGCGAGGGATCGCCGCTCGGGTGATTGTGCACGAGAATGACGGCCGAGGCCTCAAGCTCCAGTGCCCGCTTCACCACCTCGCGCGGATAGACGGGCGCATGGTCGACCGTGCCTTCGCCCAGCACCTCGTCCTTGATCAGCTTGTTCTTGCGGTCGAGGAACAGCACGCGGAACTGCTCGGAGCCAAGCCCCTGCATGCGCCGCTGGCAATAGGCGACAACCGCGCTCCACGACGACAGCGCTTCACGCTGCACGACAGGCTGGCGTGCCGTGCGGGCAACAAAATGGCCGGTAATAGAGATGAAGTCCGCAGCCGTCTCGCCCACGCCGCTGACCTGCATCAGCCGCTCGCGCGAGGCCGAGAACAGCATCGCAAGGTCGCCCCCGAACTCCGCCAGCAGGCTCTTGGCAAGCGGCTTCATGTCCCGGCGCGGCACGATCATGCAGAGCGCGAGTTCCAGCAGTTCATAGTCGGGCAGCGCATCGGCACCAGCCGAACGGAATCGTTCACGCAGGCGCTCGCGATGTCCCAGTCTGTGATCGATGGGCTCTGAAGCGACGTCTGCCAGTTCACGCTTTGCCATAGGGAGGTTTGTGCAAACCCTTGGGGGAGGCCGTAAAGATCTCGACACCCGTCGAGGTCACACCGACACTGTGTTCAAATTGCGCCGAAAGCGACCTGTCTTTTGTAACAGCGGTCCACCCGTCATTCTTGAGCTTCACCTGCCATTTGCCCGCATTGATCATGGGTTCGACGGTGAAGATCATGCCCTCGCGGAAGACAAGGCCCGTGCCAGCCTGTCCATAATGCAGGATGTTTGGCGCGTCATGGAATACCTGCCCCAGGCCGTGGCCGCAGAAGTCCCGCACTACCGAATAGGAATGAGCCTCCGCATAGGCCTGGATCGCACGACCCAGGTCGCCCGTCTTGGCGCCAGGTCTGACAAGCGAGATGCCCTGCATCATCGCCTCGTACGTCACGTCGACAAGACGGCGCGCCTTGAGCGGCACGTCGCCAACGAGATACATGCGGCTCGTGTCGCCATGCCAGCCATCAACAATCGGCGTCACGTCGATGTTCAATATGTCCCCGTCGCGCAGCTCGCGGTCCGATGGCATGCCATGGCAGACGACCTCGTTGATCGAGATACAGCTCGAGTAGCGGTACCCGCGATAGAAGATCGTGGCAGGCACGGCGCCATGGTCGAGCACGAAGTCATGTGCAAGGCGGTCGATCTCCGACGTCAGAATGCCGGGCTTCACGGCTTCGGTCAGCATGTCAAGGCACGCCGCCGCCAGCTGTCCAGCCTTGCGCATGCCTTCAAAGGCTTCAGGCCCATGCAGCTTCACCGCGCCGGTGGCGCGTGTGAGCGTGGTCTTTTGTGCTTCTACATAGCTCATCGGTGTTCGCTTGCTTGCCGCTACCGTCTATACGGCCATAAACCCCAATTCTAGTCAAACTTGCCTAATAGCCTGTTGAGCAATTACACCTGCCCTGCGCGGAAATCAGACCCAGAGACGAATAGACAAGTGAGCAACTACGCAAAGCCAGGCCTTTCCTTCTTCAACGCCTCCGAGGCCCGGATTGCGTATTTCGAATGGGGAGAGCGGGGCGCGCCGCCGATATTCCTGATCCACGCAACAGGCTTCCATGCACGATGCTGGGACCAGACCGTCGCCAGCCTGCCGGCCGGGTTTCATATCATTGCCGTGGACCAGCGCGGCCACGGCCGCAGCGAAAAACGCGGACCGATTACAAGCTGGCTGGATCCGGCGCGGGACGTCATCGAGCTGATCCATCACCTGCAGCTCGCACCGGCGATCGGCGTGGGTCACTCCAAGGGCGGGCACATACTGGTCCAGGCTGCAGCCGCCTTGCCGGATGCGTTCAAGAGACTGCTGCTCATCGATCCGGTGATCATGGCGCCGGAAGTATACGACGCCATTGCGGTTTGGCCCGAAGGTGTCGAGCATCCGGTCGCGCGCCGCCGCAACAGCTGGGCAAGCTGGGAAGCGATGTACGAAGCCTTCAGGGACCGGAAACCCTATTCGCTCTGGCAACCACAGGTTCTGAGCGACTATTGCCAGTACGGCGTCATGCCGAAGGCTGACGGCTCCGGCGTCGAACTCGCATGCCCGCCCGAAATCGAAGCGTCCATCTACAAGGCAGCAAGCGGCAACAACATCTACAACCTCATTCCGTCGATCAGGATTCCCGTGACGGTCATGCGTGCAAAGCAGCGCGAGCCCGGTCCACGGGATCACACTGACTTCTCGGCGTCACCGACCTGGGACAGGCTGGCTGGTCAGTTTGCGCAAGGCAGCGACGTGTTTCTGCCCGAGCTCACACACTTTATCCCGATGCAGAAACCGGCGCTGATTGCAAACTACATCGTTGGTGCATAAGGTTGCACTCAGGGAGAGCCACATGAAGAAACTGATAGCCTGCGCGTTCATCGCGCTCGCAGCCTGTTCGCCGTCGGACAATACGACCGCCAAGTCCGAACCCGCGAAGACCGAGCCCGTCGCTGCTGCGCCGCCAACGCCAGTTGCAACCGAAGCACCTGCGGGCGCCTACAAGCTGGACAAGATGCACGCAAGCCTTCTGTTCCGCGTGAACCACATTGGCTTTTCAAACTACACTGCACAGTTTACGGACTTCGATGCCCAGTTGCAGATCGACCCGAAGAACCCGTCCGCTTCGAGCCTCACGGCGACAGTGAATGCCGCGTCGCTCCTGTTGTCCTCGCCACCCAAGGGCTTCCTCGAATCCCTGCTTGGCAAGGACTGGCTGGATGTTGGCAAGTTCAGCCAGATCACGTTCAAGTCGACCAGCGTCGAGCTCACGGGCACTGACACCGCGCGCGTGACAGGAGACTTCATGCTCCACGGCGTGACTGCGCCTCTCACGCTCGATGTTAAGTTCAACGGCGGCTATGCGGGCCACCCGATGGATCCGAACGCGCGCATTGGATTCTCGGCGCATGGATCGCTGAAGCGCTCGGCTTTCGGCATCGCCTACGGCATTCCGGCGCCCGGCACGACGATGGGTGTCAGCGACAATGTGGATGTGATCATCGAGGTTGAATTCAGCGGCCCGCCCTTGGCCACCGCCAATCCACAGCCGGCACCCAAATAGTGACGGGGCTGTCTGGTTCGACCCGTTTACTTCGGTTTGACAGCGACGAAGGCGTCGACGCCCCACGATGAAGGATTGAGCGGGGGCGTCTCTGCAAAGCATCCACCAAACATGACCTGCACCTTGATGGTGGCCTTGTGCGTACCCGGTGAGAGCTTGTCGCTGAGCTTGACGATCTCGCTCTTGCCCGCCTTGAGCACCGACGTCGTGGCCACCTTCTTGCCGTCCAGTTCCACATCAAATCGTACAGGGGCGCATTGTGTCAGAGGTACGGTGAGCCGGACAACCCAGTTTTGTGCTGGCGCCGTGACGTTGAAATCGTAGGTGAAGCCATTGCCGCACTGGACGCCTTTGCCAGCCACCCGTGTCGGCGTGCCGCAGGCACCCCAGCGCACCGAAGCCTGTGAAGACGTCGTCGCTGTCGCCGTCAGCAGTAGTGCGAACACAATCGCGCCAATCGGAACGGTCTTCACCAGAATGTGCGTCACGCAGCCACCTCATCACTCTTGAACAGGAAGGGTACAGTACCTTGATACAGATCCGACAAGCCACAATTATGGCAACCCGATTTCCGTCTGGGAATCCCGCAGGAAGGCGGAGTTCAACCGCGCGGGCATGCACCTCATGTTGTTCGGCATCAGGAAACCGCTCGAGCTCGAGGAAATGTTCAGGGTCCCGCTGCATTTCAAGGGCAGGGCAGACATCGATGTAGATGCCTATGTCGAGAACATGGTGCCGCCCGAACATCATAAGCTACAACCACTTCGCATCCGCTACAGATTAACCAGACCGGGCATTTTTGCTGAATTCATCGGGCTTCATGTGTAAATTCAAGTGAGTCGACCGAGGCGATAGAATTACTATGATGTCCCAGAAGGCCCGTTACGCTCTCCGCGCTATGCTTCATCTGGCCGAGCACGTCAGGCAAGAACACTCGCTGCAAATCGCAGACATCGCTGAGAGCGCAAACGTCCCCCGCAAGTTTCTCGAACAGATATTGCTCGAACTCAAGCGCCGAGGCCTGGTGCACAGTGTTCGAGGACGCAATGGTGGCTACAATCTGGGACGCTCGCCGAAGGAAATCAGCTTTGCCGAGATCATCCGCGTGATCGACGGGCCGCTGGCACTCAGCCCTTGCGCAAGCCGCACCGCCTATCGAAAATGCGAAGACTGCTTCGACGAAACCACCTGCGCGATTCGTCGGTCACTCATCGATGTGCGTAACGCAACGGCCAAAATTCTCGAGCAGCACTCACTGGCTGATGCCATCGCCGACAAGCGGAAAATCAAGCCAGCCGCCTGACCGAAAATCTCGGACAGGCGTTGCGTGGAAGGCACGCGAACGCGCGCCAGTGTTCTTAATGCTCTAAATCTATATTGACATGATAGACATTATCGGGAAACTGCCCGTCAGGACGATCCGCAATCGTACATGATGGTCGCGGAGGGCGAGGTGGAGGCTGAAATGCGAAGGTTCAGGATTCGGGAATTCGTCATGGCTGCAAGCATTGTGGCGCTGGTCCCGGCCTTTCCGGCCCACGCTGAAGACAAGCAGAGCCTGAAGGAACAAATCGATGCGTTGAAGAAAATCGTGGCCGAGCAGCAGGCGCAACTCGATGCGCTCGCCTCGCAGGTTCAGGATACAAAGGTATCAACCGTCAACCAGTTCGCGGACGAGCGTCGCATTCGCGCCGAAAGCCCGCAACTGACGCTCAAGGACAACCGCCCGACATTTACATCGGGTGATGGCAGGAACTCGATCTCTCTTCGTGGGCGCGCGTCGCTGGACGTCGCATCCTATGACCAGGGTAGGTCGGGCCCGTCCGCCACCGACTTCCGCCGTGGCTCATTCGGCGATGCAACGGAAGCCTCCAGGGCGCGCGACCTGAATGACGGCACAAACTTCAGGCGGGCCCAGCTCGGCTTGGAAGGCAAGTTGCTGAACGACTGGACCTATAGCCTGATTTATGAATTTGGGGGTAGTGGACAGGAAGACGGTGGCCGCATCCAGGATCTCTACCTGCAGTACAACGGCATTGAAGGCTTGCGTCTTCGCGCGGGCGCGTTCGGTCCATCCGTCGGATATGACGACTCGACTTCAAATGCAGACTCGCTGTTCCTGGAGCGCGCATCGCCATCAGAGTTGCAGCGCCAGATCGCCGGTGGCGAGGGTCGGACCGGCATTGCAGCCTACGCTAATGGTGAAGAGTGGTTTGCATCTCTCGCCGTGACCGGCGCGCCGATTGCCACGCAAAGCTTTGACGAGCAGCTGGCACTTGTTGGCCGCGTTGCATACCAGATCGTGAAGTCTCCTGACTTCAACGTACATATTGGAGCAAATGCTACATACCTCTTGCAGGCCCCAGACCAGGGTCCCGATTTGGCCGCCCGCTATCAGTTGCGTCTGCGTGACCGACCAGAAATTCGCGTCGATTCAACTCGTCTGATCGATACCGGCAACATCAACACAGACACGCTGTTCGCGCCGGGATTCGAATTGGCAGCAACGGCGGGCAGCCTTTACGTGCACGGCGAATATTTCCTGTACCAGTTCGAGCGTGCACAACTTCCCGGCCCCGCGCTTTCGGATCCGGACTTCAGTGGTTGGTACGTTCAGGCAGCTTATGCACTCACGGGTGAGAAGCGCGCGTGGAATGCAACCAATGGTGTCTTCGCCGGCCTCAAACCTGATTCACCGCTTTCGCCGGTCGGCGATGGATGGGGTGCACTCGAACTTGCCTTGCGCTATAGTGTGGCAGACCTGAATTATGGTGAAAACCTTTTGCCGGCCGCCGGTGGAATTCGCGGTGGGGAACAAAAGGCATGGACTGCGGGTTTGAACTGGTACGTGAACAACAACATTCGGTTCCTGTTGGATTACCAGTGGGTCAACGTTGACAGGCTGAGCACAGGCGCGGCCAACGCCTACGGCACGGGAGTGTTCGTCCCGCCAGCCGGATCGCAGATCGGTCAGGACGTGCAGATCGTTTCCGTCCGCACCCAGTTCACATTTTAATTCTTGGATACGAATAGGAGTTGGCAACCATGACGACGACAACACGTTTTGCCGGATACACGCTGGCTGCGCTATCGTTCTTGTTTCTGCTCACGCAAACTGTCTTTGCAAAGGACTTCACCTTGTTGAACGTGTCGTATGACCCGACACGAGAACTCTACACCGCAGTGAACGCGGCATTCGCCGCGGACTACAAGGCCAAGACAGGAAACACGGTCACGGTCAATCAGAGCCATGGTGGCTCAGGCAAGCAGGCTCGTTCGGTCATTGACGGCTTGGATGCTGATGTTGTGACACTCGCGCTCGCCTACGACATCGACGAGATTGCGACGCGGGCGAAGCTGCTGCCGTCAAACTGGCAGTCCCGTCTGCCGCACAACTCGTCACCCTACACGTCCACAATCGTGTTCCTCGTGCGCAAGGGCAATCCCTGGAAGATCAAGGACTGGAACGATCTTGCAAAGCCCGGCATCCAGGTGATTACACCGAACCCGAAGACATCGGGTGGTGCGCGCTGGAACTATCTTGCCGCGTGGGGTTGGGCACTCAGGCAGCCTGGCGGCAGCGATGCAACTGCAAAGGCTTTTGTCGGCAAACTCTACAAGAACGTCGCAATACTTGACACCGGCGCGCGTGGTTCAACGACAACATTCACCCAGCGTGGTATCGGCGATGTGCTGATCGCTTGGGAAAACGAAGCCTATCTGGCAGTGAAGGAACTGGGCGCCGACAAGTTTGACATTGTGTATCCATCACTCAGCATTCTTGCGGAACCGCCAGTTGCGCTGGTTGATCGCAATGTGGACAAGAAGGGCACGCGTGCGGTCGCCGATGCTTACTTGAAGTTCCTGTACTCGAAAAAGGCGCAGGAGTTGATCGCCCAGAATTATTACCGCCCGACGGATGCCGAAATTGCAGCCAAATACAGCAAACAACTGCCCAAAATCCCGCTGATAACCGTTGATGAAGTCTTTGGTGGCTGGCAGAAAGCGCAGGCCGTACACTTTGCGGATGGCGGCGTCTTCGACCAGATTTATCAACCGGGCAAATAGGTGGCATCAGTAACGGCAACTTCCTGGCGCTTCAAAAGGCCGAGCGTGCTCCCCGGGTTTGGGATCACGTTCGGCTTTTCGGTGCTTTACCTCAGTCTCATCATCCTGATCCCTCTCGCGGCTCTGCTGGCAAGACCTTGGGAACTGGGAATCGATGGCGTGTGGGCGGCCGTGACAGCGCCGCGCGTGCTTGCCGCACTCAAGCTCAGTTTTGGGGCGGCACTCATCGCGAGCGTGATCAACGCCATTTTCGGACTGCTCGTCGCGTGGGTGCTTGTTCGATACGAGTTTCCAGGAAAGCGAATACTGGACGCGCTGGTAGATCTTCCTTTCGCCTTGCCAACCGCCGTTGCCGGCATTGCGCTGACGTCACTTTACGCGCCCAACGGCTGGTTCGGGCAGTATCTCGCTCTTGCTGGTATCAAGGTTGCGTACACGCCATTGGGCGTCGTCGTTGCGCTGACGTTCATCGGCCTGCCATTCGTTGTACGCTCGGTTCAGCCCGTGCTCGCCGAAGCCGAGAAAGAGCAGGAAGAGGTGGCAGCCACTCTTGGTGCATCGCGCCGGCAAACATTTTGGAAGGTGATTTTTCCGGCTATCCTTCCGTCCTGGCTGACTGGCGCGGCGCTGGCCTTCGCACGCGCTGTTGGTGAGTATGGTTCCGTCATCTTCATTGCTGGCAATTTGCCAATGGTTTCGGAAATTACCCCGCTGCTGATCATCATCAAGCTTGAGCAGTTCGACTATGCAGGCGCTGCCGCGGTCGGGTCCGCCATGCTTGTATTGTCATTCATCCTGCTTCTCGGGATCAACATGCTGCAGGCGTGGGCGCGTTCAAGATGAGCGATCGGACCGACAGGCGCCTGTTCCAGCCGCCCACGCAGGAACGCTTTGGCACGAAACTGGTTCTTGGGCTGTTCGCTGTCCTCTACATACTGCTATTCCTGATGACGCCCCTCGTTGTCGTGTTCGTCGAGGCGTTCTCGAAGGGTGTTGACGCTTTCCTTGCGGCGGTGACCGAGAAGGACGCGCTGTCAGCGATCTGGTTGACACTGACAGTTGCAGCAATTGCCGTGCCGTTGAACACGATGTTCGGACTTGCAGCGGCTTGGGCCGTCACCAAGTTCGACTTCAAGGGCAAAAGCATCTTGATCACCCTGATCGATCTGCCGTTCTCGGTGTCACCGGTTATTTCCGGGCTTGTCTATGTCCTGCTGTTTGGTGCGCAAGGTTATCTGGGGCCAATGCTCGACGAACTCGGGATCAAGGTCATCTTCACCGTAACCGGTCTGGTGCTCGCCACCATATTCGTGACGTTTCCATTCGTGGCACGCGAACTCATTCCCCTGATGCAGGAACAGGGCGTCTCGGAAGAAGAGGCCGCCCTGACGCTTGGCGCCTCAGGTTGGCAGATGTTCTGGCGGGTGACCTTGCCCAATGTACGCTGGGGACTCCTCTATGGCGTGCTTCTGTGCAATGCCCGGGCGATGGGTGAATTCGGCGCTGTTTCCGTCGTTTCAGGTCACATCAGGGGGCTGACCAACACCGTGCCGCTGCATGTGGAAATTCTTTACAACGAGTACAACTTTGCGGCGTCCTTCGCCGTCGCATCTCTTCTGGCAATGCTGGCACTTGTAACGCTGGTGCTGAAAAGTCTGCTTGAATGGCAGTTCGGGGAAAACATCGCTGCGGGCCACAGGCATTAGGCATCGGGGACATGTCAATGAACTTTGGGGAATGGTAAGGTCGCGTTATGGCGTTGGAGATTGATCGCGTAACCAAACGGTTTGGAGCCTTCCCGGCTGTTCGGGAAGTGAGCCTAATCGTGAACCAGGGCGAGTTCATGGCGCTGCTTGGACCCTCTGGTTCCGGCAAGACGACACTGCTGCGCTCCATAGGCGGACTGGACCTGCCTGAAGAAGGCGCTCTGCGCTTCGATGGCCACGACCTGACACACGTCCCCGCACGCGAGCGACGTGTCGGATTTGTGTTCCAGGCTTACGCTCTGTTCCGCCACATGACAGTGGCACAAAATATTGCGTTCGGCCTGAACGTCAGGCCGTACGGCAAACGTCCACCGCGCGCGGAGATCCGCAAGCGGGTCGATGAGCTGCTCGATCGCATGCAGCTCAAGGATCTGGGAAAGCGTTATCCTAGCCAGCTCTCGGGCGGGCAGCGCCAGCGTGTAGCCCTTGCCCGGGCGCTGGCAATCGAGCCACGCATCCTGTTGCTCGATGAACCTTTCGGAGCCCTCGATGCCAAAGTCCGCAAGGACCTCAGGCAGTGGCTTCGCACCCTTCACGACGAAACAAAGCTGACCACCATCATGGTCACGCACGACCAGGAAGAAGCACTCGCCTTGGCCGACCGAATCGCCGTCATGAACCTCGGCCAGATCGAGCAGGTCGGCACACCTGATGAACTCCGGAATTCACCAGCCACGCCGTTCGTGAAGGAGTTCCTGGGCGGTTAGCTGTCAGAACCCGCATTAGCAATGGCGGTGGCAATGAGGAATTCGAATAGTTTCATCATCGTGTTCATGTCCCGCAATATAAAAGCCCGTCACGGCCGTGTCGCGCGGCCATGACGAACGGTTTTCAAGTTTAGGTCTGTTCGACGCACCAGAATGTGCTGCCGGTTTGTCTTTTCGCTCTGAGGCACCTATCATTCATGCCCCGGTGCGTCGGGACAGGAGGTCACCATGCGGCTATCACTCTCTTCTATCGTTGCCACTCTGGCGCTCACGGCGACGGTAGCCCACGCTGCAAACTGGGTGGTGGTCGTCGACGACGTTATTGGCGCGTCCGTCGACAAGGACAGTATTCGACGCGGCAGCGACGGCCTCGTCTACTTCACTGTTGAGTATTCCGAAAAATCCGACGCCGCCGTGAACTGCGAGACCGCGACCGCCTACACGATCAAGCTATACGTCATGGACGGCTACAATTACCCCAACTGGCGTAACGAAGGTCGCGCGGTCATTCCGGAGTCGGTGGGTGACGCCGTATACAAATACGTCTGCGCAAACGCGTCCTGAGGTCTGTTTTGGAACTGCAACCAGTCCCGCTTAGTCGGACCCCATTCCGCCTGCCATAGTGACCCACATTCCCAAAACACTGTCATGGTCTGCCTCCGCTACGGCTGTCCGGTTCAGTTTGGCTAATGGCAAGACACGTAATGGGCTGCCTGTAATCTATTGCATGAAGTGATTGCAGGACTTCGACCTCCCCTAACTCGTCATGGCAGGGCTTGTCCCTGCCA
>JBEBHP010000029.1:0-25016 GCA_040080835.1 Micropepsaceae bacterium
GAGCCGGCAAGATGCCGGCGCTCCCGGGACTCGCGCAGTCTTTTCAACTTCATCATACTACGACGGATGGTGAGCACGGAGAATCCTGATAGCCAAAACCCCTGGCGCTCGCGCGGCTACCTCCCGCACTGGGAGGCTGGTGAGACTGCACAGATGTTAGGTTTCCGGCTAGCGGACAGCCTCCCATCAACGCTCCTCGCGCGATGGGAAGATGAACTGCTACATCTACCGGACGATGCTGCATCCCTCGAAAGGCGCCAACGCATTGAATCAGCACTCGACGCTGGGCACGGTGAATCCTGGCTCAAGGATGAACGAATTGCCGACATCATGGAGCGCGCGTTCCTCCACTTCGATGCCGAGCGTTACCGCCTCCATGCTTGGGTCATCATGCCAAATCATGTGCACGTTGTAGCAACGCCGCTTGCAAACTGGACCTTGGCGGACATCACTCACAGTTGGAAGTCCTTCACAGCGAAGAAAGCGAACACGATGCTGAACCGCTCAGGGCTATTTTGGGCGCGAGAATATTTTGACCGCGTCATTCGCGATGAAGTGCACTTCGCCAATGCCGTTTCATACGTACAGCGCAATCCTGTGAAGGCAGGTCTCTGCGGACGTCCACAGGATTGGCGTTTCTCGAGTGCATGGAAGGGCAGATGCTGAAGCCTTTCAAAGAGCCGGCGGGACGCCGGCGTTCCCAGGACCAGCGCTCGTCCTTCCTGTTCGGTGCTCTTGGAAAGACGTTGGTCGCAGAGCATTTGTGCTTCCAGGCCGGCACGAGCCCTGGGACCGCCGGCGTCCCGCCGGCTCTGAAAAAAGGGCCGGAAGTGCCAAGACTGGCGCCACCCCTGGAATCAAACGGGTACGGTACCATAGTACCACACAACATTTTTCGCGCAATTTCGCCGCATTTTAGACCGTCACGCATTGACAACGGCACAGGGCGCCTATACCAACCGCCCTCGTTTCAGACCAATCAGACGGAACATATACGTCCATGTCGACTTTCTCGGCCAAGGCGTCGGAGATCAAGAAGGACTGGGTGCTCATTGACGGCGAAGGCCTCGTCGTTGGGCGTCTGGCTTCCGTAATCGCGACCCGCCTTCGTGGCAAGCACAAGCCATCCTACACCCCGCACATGGATTGCGGTGACAATGTCATCGTGATCAACGCGGACAAGGTTGTCCTCACCGGCAACAAGATGCAGGACAAGGTGTTCTACTATCACACCGGTTATCCGGGCGGCATCAAGGAGCGCCACGTTGGCAAGATCCTGACAGGCAAGCATCCGGAACGCGTCGTGCAGAAGGCGGTTGAACGCATGCTGCCTCGCGGCCCTCTGGGACGCCGCCAACTCGGCCATCTGTTCGTCTATGCGGGCCCGGCCCACAAGCAGGACGCACAGCAGCCAAAGACACTGGACGTCAAGTCCATGAATCCAAAGAACACAGGACGCTAACAAATGGCGGAAGAAGTTCGTTCTTTCAGTGAAGTCAAGTCGACGCTGATCAAGCGCCCGACGCAGGACACCCAGCAGTCAGCCGATCCCGTTCGCAAGCGCGACGCACAAGGCCGCTCGTATGCGACCGGTCGCCGAAAAAATGCGATCGCCCGCGTCTGGGTCAAGCCAGGCACTGGCAAAGTCACAATTAACGCCCGCGAGGAAGCCGTCTATTTCGCGCGTCCGGTTCTGCGCATGATCCTGCGCCAGCCGCTGGTCGTCACGGGTCGCGAAACCCAGTTCGATGTCGTTGCAACGGTTGTCGGCGGTGGTCTCTCGGGTCAGGCCGGTGCGGTGCGTCACGGCATCTCGCGCGCGCTGGTTGCCTATGAGCCGGAACTCAAGCCGATCCTCAAGAAGCACGGCTTCATGACACGTGACAGCCGTATGGTTGAACGCAAGAAGTTCGGCAGAGCCAAGGCCCGCCGCAGCTTCCAGTTCTCCAAGCGCTAGGCGATTATCGAATACCAATACCGCGCCACGCGGATGTAAGCGGGGTAGGGCGTTCTGGAAACAGGACGCCCTTTTTTGTTCGTACAAACAAGGCCCGACAGGGCCACGACTGATATTTCCTTTAGGAAATGAACTCGAATACACGCAGGAAGCTGTAGTCGCTGCCAAGGTGCCGACACCTATGACCCGCGTCCGCCACCACAGTCGCCATCGGAATTGCCCTGTCCACGCTTGTTGAGTTTCCTGAACGTCAAGGTGACCAGAAAGAAGACGACTACGGGTGCCAGAACCAAAAGCATCAGGTTCATTTGCGTCATCCAATTAGGCGAGTCCGTTGGCGACGGCGATGGAACAGTGTTTCCCATTGCAACAGTATTGGAAGCAACTATCGCGAACGCAGCCATCGCTGCTATCCTAGACCGACTTGGCATCGCAAACACGAAATGCGTTCCTTGATCGAACCAGCGTTGATGGAACGTGGGGCTGCAGCGGTTTTGTGGTTCGGGCCAAAACCGGCGCCGTGAATCGTGTCCGAACTCGATACGGTTCCAGAGCGACTGATCTCGGAGCACGATCACTTTCCTTGTTGTTTTTCCTTTTGGAAAACGAGAAGCCAATACGAAGGAAACATGACAATGTTTCACGAAATATCCGCCGCAATCGGTGCATATGCTCGCAGAGCTGATAAGGTGGGAAAGGTCACCGCGCATCAATCAGGGTCAGGAATTGAGTGGCCGAAGCCCGCGCGATCAGGGCCTCACCAACCCGGAACTCAACGTCAACCGTAATCAGCGACTTGCTTTGCGACAATACCCGGCCCTCGACCAGAAGCGTGGGGTTGCGAACCACCTTGAAAAATTGAACACTCAGGTTCGTTGTCCGAAATGCCTGGTCACCGGGCACCACTGTCATGGCCGCAAAGGCAGCCATCTGATCGGCTAGCGCTGCGATGTACCCGCCGAACATTGCGCCATCCAGCTGAAGCACGTCCGGTGATGCATGCCAAGTCTTGAAGACGCGGCCTCGTTGCCAGCTATCCAGCAGGCCCAGTTGCAGGGTGGAAACCACGGGAGGAATTGCGCCTTCTCCCCGCACGATTTCGTCCAGTCGCTGTGTTGCCCAGGTCATTCGAATGCCTCCGATACTGTCCAACCCGAGAATATGAGTTTTATTCAGATTGTTGTACTCAGCTTCAGCCGTCCGGATTCGATCATGCCCAAAAGCACCAAAAAGCCTTGCAGAACGCCGCAGCAGTCAAGAGCCCGGGAAACGTGCGACGTCATATTCGAAGCCACGGCTCAGATTTTGGAAACGCATGGCGAAGGGGCGCTTACGACAAATCGGATCGCTGAACGTGCGGGCGTAAGCATCGGAACGATCTATCAGTACTTCCCGAACAAGCAGGCTTTGCTGGTTGCCCTTGCCCGGCGCGAAATGTCGTCCCTGGAAAACAACGGAAGTGTTCGGCGAAAGCGCAAATCGGGAGCAGAGCCCGGGACGGCACCGCTACTCCATCGATACATTCACACCCTTTCAGGCAGGCCAGCAACCAGGCGCGCTGCGCTCAAGGCTCTGCTCAACAGCGCAACCCCCGAGGAATTGGCACGATCAGCCGACGCCACAACAGCCCATATGCCAAAGGTTCCTGGCGCGACCGCGCTAGACAGGTTTGTAATGACGCGCGCGATCACCGGCGTAGTAAGGTCTGCCGTCCTGGAAGGGTACGACCAGATTACCTCGCCGCAATTCGAGGCCGCACTCTTGCGCCTGCTGAAGGGTTATACGATGCTGACCAAGAAGAAGTCGCGCGTCGCTCGAAAATAGGAACTATGCATGTCCGCGTTCAATGGCCTCCCGAAAGACTTCTTTGCCTTCTTCCGCGAGCTGTCACAAAACAACAACAAGGCGTGGTTCGAGGAGAACAAGCAGCGCTACAAGGATGTGGTTGTCTCGCCGCTGTGCGATTTCATGGAAGCGATGGCTCCGCGCGTGGCGAAGATATCAAAGCACATCGTCGTTGATCCGCGGCCAAACGGCGGCTCCATGTTTCGCATCTATCGCGATGTGCGCTTTGCGAAAGACAAGCGCCCTTACAAGGAAAACGCAGGCGTGCACTTCCGTCACGCGCTCGGGCGCGACGCGCATGCACCCGGCTTCTATATCCACTTCGATCCGAACGAGATCTTCTTCGGCGGCGGTATCTGGATGGCCGAACCAGATGCGCTGAACAAGGTGCGTCACGCGATCGCCGACGATCCAAAAGCCTGGAAGAAGGTCGTCGAGGACAAGGCCTTCAAGCAGGCATTCAACGGTGTCGAAGGCGAAGCGCTCGTTCGGCCGCCCAAGGGCTTTGATCCCGACCATCCTTACATCAACGACATCAAGCGAAAGAGTTTCTTTGCCACCCATTCGGCGACGCCAAAGCTGGCACAGTCAGAAGCACTCGCTGACGAAGTCGAGAAAGCCCTGAAAGCAGCGAAGCCACTGATGAATTTTCTCTGCGAGGCTCTTGATGTTCCGTTCTAGCGCGCTTCTCATTGCCTTTCTCTGTGGCTTTGCGACAGTAACCTCGCACGCCGGTGAACGCGATCGGTCGCTCGCGATCAACGGAAAGCCGCGACAGTACACACTTGTCATGCCTGAGCACGTATCCGGACCGCTGCCGCTCCTCATCGTCTATCACGGCGGCGGACAGGACGCCGGGCGCGCGCGCAAATATACGCGGTTCGATGAGTACGCCGGGCGCGAGCAGATTATCGTCGTCTACCCGCAGGGGCTCGATAACAACTGGAACGACGGTCGCAATTCGGCCGACCTCATGGAACGCGCAGCAGCATCGACCAACGATCTGGAATTCACGTCGCAGATCATCGCCCAGCTCGCAGGCGAGCGCCTCGTCGATCCTTCGCACGTGTATCTGACGGGCGCATCAAATGGCGGAATAATGGCGCTGTATGCCGGCTGCAAACTTGGCGGCCGGATCGCCGGCATCGCGCCGGTCGTGGCCAACCTGCCGGTGGACTGGAAATGCGGCGCCTCGGGCTTGCCCGCCATGTTCATCCACGGAACCGAAGATGCGTTCATGCCCTATGCAGGCGGCAAGGTGGCAGCAAAGGTTCAGCGAAAGGACCTGGGAACGGTTCTGAGCGCCGATGCAACCATCGATGCGTTCAGCGCGATCAATGACTGCCACGGCGTCAAGGAAACGAGGCGGATCGACAATGTCGGTTATGACAAGACGGTTGCTGTTGTCACACTTTACGACTGCACCCGGGCACCGCTTAAACACTATGTCATCGAAGGTGGCGGTCACACCTGGCCAGGAGCACGAACAGGGATACTGGCTGACTGGGTGCTCGGAAAGACAAGCGAGGAATTCAGCGCAACAACCGAAATTCTTGGCTTCTTCAAGTCGCTGAAGTAGCGACTATCTGCGCCTTCGATAATAGTAAAATCCGGCGCCAGCAACGATCAGGAGAACGAGGTAGATCAGGCCAAAGGGCCCGGTAGGATCAACCGGATCAGGCCGAAGGTCCGCCCGTGCCGGACCGATCGAGAGCGCAAGTGCGAACAATGTTGCAGCAGCAATGCGACTGCTCTTCACCATACGAACCCTCCGTAGTCGGACATTGCGATTTCAAGAATGTTCCGCAAGCGACACCCAAGCGGTAGTATACTGGCAAATGCAAGTTTGGAGAACGCACATGCGCCTGAATATTCTGCTGGTTGCCGCCGCCTTGGTCGTGGCAAGTCCAGCTGAAGCAACGCCCAACTGGAGCGAACCCGGCTGGTACCAGATTGCAGATACCATTGTCGGACCTTTCGTGTGGAAGGGACCCTACGCCGACCAGCAATCCTGCGTGAACGAGCTTCCCCCAAACGAGGAAGACGCGGATTACGCCTGCGAGTATTTGTCCGAGCGTCCATCCTGGGACGACTAGGTTTAACTGGGGAAACCGAGAGCGCGCGGGCAGACCGACTTGTTTGAAGGGCAGGTTCCCCTTGACTAGAGCCCCCCTCCCGCGCGACCACTGCCCTCGACGGAGCCGCTTGCAAGCCGCCTTTGCGTAACTGGCGTAACGCGTGGGAGTTTACCACGGGGAAGCGTGAAGAGCGGGGTTCCGGATCTGCCGCGCGCCTGGGCCGTCCGCTTGCGTCAACCGCAATTGAAGGAGGCATCGCATGCAAGACCACCGCGCAGCACTCAAGGCAACTGACCCGCAAATCTATGACACGCTGATCGGCGAGGAGCGTCGCCAGCGCGAAGGCGTCGAACTCATCCCGTCCGAGAACTACACCTTCCCGGAAGTCTACGCAGCGCTTGGTTCAGCCTTCACGAACAAGTACGCCGAAGGCTATCCGGGCCGCCGCTATTATGGCGGGACGGAATTTGTGGACATCATGGAAAACCTCGCACGTGACCGTGCGAAGGCCCTGTTCCGCGCCGAGCACGCCAACGTTCAGCCGCTGTCCGGTTCACCGATGAACCAGGCCGTCTATCTGGGCTTCATCGAGCCCGGTTCGACGATCCTGGCGATGGAACTCAGCCACGGTGGTCACCTCACGCACGGTGCGCCGGTGTCCCACATGGGCAAGATCTATCGCTTTGTCCGCTACAAGACGAACCCCGAGAATGGCGCCATCGACTTCGACCAATTGCGCGAAGTGGCGCGCAAGGAAAAGCCGAAGCTCGTGATCTGCGGCTACTCTTCCTATCCGCGCGATTATGACTACAAGCTGTTCAAACAGGTTGCGGACGAAGTCGGCGCGCTGACCATGGCCGACGTCAGTCACATCGGTGGCCTGATCGCAGGCGGCGTGATGCGCAACCCGATGGATGCAGGCTTCGACTTCATGACCACGACAACGCACAAGTCGCTGCGCGGTCCGCGCGGCGGCATGATCCTGTGCAAGAAGGACCACGCCAAGGGCATCGACCAGTCCGTGTTCCCGGGACTCCAGGGTGGCCCTCACATGAACCAGGTCGCGGCAACGGCGGTAACGCTGAAGCTCGCGTCGGAAGCGCCGTTCAAGGTTTATGCAGCGCAGGTGCTGAAGAACGCGAAGGCTCTTGCGGCAGAACTGACGAACGCCGGTGCCTATCTCGTGACAGGCGGAACAGACAATCACATGCTTGTTGTCGACGTGGTGAAGAGCTTTGGCATAAATGGCTCGATTGCAGAAAAGGCGCTCGACCATGCGGGAATGACGACGAACAAGCAGATCATCCCGGACGATCCGAACCCGCCACTGCGCCCGTCGGGTGTGCGTCTCGGTACGCCGGCAGCCACGACCCGCGGCATGAAGCAAGGCGAAATGAAGCAGATCGCCCGCATCATGATCGAAGCGATGAAAAATCACGAAGACCCGAAGCGCCTGGAAGGTTTGCGACAGGAAACACGCATCATGTGTTCGCGCTTCCCGGTCCCGGGCCTCTCTTGATGTCAGAAGTCTGCATTGAGACGGCGCGACTGAAACTCGTGCCGTCGACGATGCGGTGGCGCGAAGAGCTCTTCGGGCTTTTCAATGAACCTGAAGTGTCGGACTGGCTGTTCCTGACTGGTCCGCCGACGCGCGAACAGCTCGACCGGCGACTGGAATTCCACGAACAGTTCTGGCGCGACAACGGCTTCGGCATGTTTGTCGTGCTGGAAAAGCCGACAGACAGATTTGTCGCGCGTGTGGGTCCGATGGTGACGCCCGAAACCGGCCGGATCGAGGTTGCGTGGTCCACCACGCGGGATGCATGGGGCAGGGGCTACGCGAGCGAGGCAGCACGCGCCTCGGTCGAATTCACCTTCGCAAACTCAAAGCTCGCCGAACTCGATTGCTACCTGCGGCCGGACAACACCGGATCGCGCCGCGTGGCCGAGAAAGTGGGCTTCAGATACCGGGACACGCGTTTCGTCTATGATCGTCCGCTTCGCTTCTACCAGATGCCCCGGAAGACATAGCAGCCAGGGGCCGTGCGTCGAATGCAAGTGCCAACACAATTTGCCGCGCCCCGGGACGGGGATAAGACCCCCGCCGGGCGTGCAGGGCACCCTGGGGTTTCTCAGGATGGGATTGACCCCGACCCCGGACATGCCTATTTTCCGCCCTCTTTCGCGGGTCCCGGTTGCCGGCAGACCCGTCTTGGTAGGGCCTATAGCTCAGCGGTAGAGCACCTGACTTTTAATCAGGGGGTCGATGGTTCGATCCCATCTGGGCTCACCAATCTTTTCATTGGGTCAGTTCAAAAAGCGGCCTCGAAAAATCTGCCGGAAAAAGCGCCCGGTAAGCAGATTGCAGGTTTGCGATTTTCGACGCGAAACGGGACCGCAGCTGGGTAGCAGGCGGTCCCGTTACTTTCACACCGCGAGGCATTTTAGGGAGAGTGTTCGGCGTGATGCCAATGCTAACGCCGAAGCGCGAGATTGGTTCCCAACCTGTTGAAAACGCCGCAAAATCATCGAAACACGGACGGTCCGCGATCGAGCGACCCTCGTGCTTCATGGTGCGAAAACCCTTCGGGCGATCGTAGGGCTGGCACTTTTGGTTCCCGAATTTGCAGAATTTCGCAGTCTCGCTGTTGCTCGGGCACGGCTGGCCCAGTTGGCTGCCAGTCCGCAACATTTCCATGGCTTTGTTGATGCGTCGCGAAGTTGCTGCGCTAGTCATTAATCACTTCGACGGTAAGATG
The DNA here is from genome assembly GCA_040080835.1 of Micropepsaceae bacterium. GTDB lineage: Bacteria > Pseudomonadota > Alphaproteobacteria > Micropepsales > Micropepsaceae > SZUA-430. Next base: position 8,640 of record JBEBHP010000029.1, read on the forward strand.
GACAGAATAGGTTTCGGCCTGACTAGTGCCCATGCAACCCCAACGATTGTTTGCTTGGAACCTTTTTGGCCGTCTCGCGTTGAGTTCCAAATTCGGGGGCTGTAAGCGTGCAATCTGAAGAGGGCGGTTTACCAAGTATGCCTGAGTCCGTTAAAGCAAACCGCATTGCGAGGCTGCTGACGGAAGCCAAAATGATTCGGGAGGTCGCTCGACATTTGAGCCTTCGCCAGGAGCATGCAGCCGTGCTTCAGTCGGCATTGGAACTCGAGCGCCTTGCGGCGGCGCTTCAGGCGTCTCGGTACTAGCAGCAAGCGCAAAAAGCGCGCCAGTCGCCCCGCTCCCCGTTTGGCGTTCGTGGCTATTCCTGATGGTGCGATTCCAATTTGAGCTTTCTTGAGCTTGGTCCAATTCCTCTGTGTAAGTGCTGATCCTGCCCAGCAACCGGAGTCCGGTTCATTCGCCGCCTGCGCGCGGGTTCGCAATTTCGGCCAGACGCTCAAGCGAGGAAATCCTGATCGTGTCTCCGTCGGACTCGACCCCAAAGTCCCGCAGCTTGCGCAATGTTCGCGACAGTGTTTCCGGCTTGATACCAAGCCTGGTCGCCACTTCCTTCTTCATGCCCGGCAAGGCAAACGCGACCGGGCCGTGCGTCTTCTCGGCCTGACTGATCAGGAAATGCGCGAGTCTCTCGGCAGCGCCTTGCGTCTTGATTTCCTTGATCTGGTTGATCAGAACACGCCAGTGTCGCGACAGCACGCGGGCACATTGCGCGGCAAGCGCGACGTCCTCATCGATCAGGCTTCTGAGTTTCCCGGCAGGAATGAGCAGCGCCTGTCCATCCGAAGTTGCGCGCGCGCTCACAAGGTAGGGCAGACCCAGCAGGGCAGCCGGCAGCAATACGCTTTCTCCCGGCCCGAAGAACTCGATCACGGCCTCCTGGCTGCCGACGCCGCCAACAAGTACGACGCCGCCTTCAATGAAGCAGTAAACAAAATCAGGCTCTTCTCCTTCACGGAATAAAAACCCGTGATCGGAAAACCGTTGCAATCCTGAAATTTCCGCAATGCGCTCAAGCGTAGCTTCCGGCAATGGCGCAAACAGCTGAATCTTTTTGAGAAAAGGAACGCGGGGGTGCGGCATGGCATACCTATACGCCGAAGGTGAACTCGCATGCGGGAAATAGGCCATGCCGTCAAGAAGCGCATTGTCCTGGATCAAGTGATCGATGCGACCCCGGCGACATCCCGGTTACTGGATGGTGGGCGCGTCACACAGGGAATTTACGATAACTCGAAATGGCAAACTGAGGACGCGAAGCATTTGACTCAAGTCAAGGTACAACCGTGTCCGGCTCGACTATCAAGTGTGTGTGACAAAGATAAAGTACATTGAAAACGAAGGGACCGAACACGTCGTGGACGTGCCCGATGGGATGTCGGTCATGGAAGGCGCGGTGCGCTACACCATCCCCGGCATCGACGGCGACTGTGGCGGCGCGTGTGCCTGCGCGACATGCCATGTCTATGTCGAGGAAGGCTGGATGGAAAAGCTTCCACCCATGAACGAGCTCGAGCGCGACATGCTCGACTTTGCATTCGATGTTAAGGACAACAGCAGGCTCGCCTGCCAGATCAAGGTGTCGGCCGGCACCGAAGGCCTCGTGGTGCGGACACCTGCGCGACAATACTAGCGCAAGTCATTCTCAGTCTCGATCGGGAATTGTTGCCGTACGTTGATGCAAATCAATACGTATCGGTGACGCCCGCGTCATCATCTTGCTGAAATCTGGCAGGCAATGAGTCCCGGTTACGGGGACAGGAGGATGAAATGACGGCTGCAACAACAGGCAAGGTTATCAATAAGGGCAAATGGGAAGTCACAATGACCCCAGACGATCTCTATCGTAACCCCATGGATATTGCGTGGTCATTCGACTACCTGTTCGGCAAGGGAAAGGTCGAAGATCTTTACAAGCGCGCCAAGCAGAACCAATGGGATTCAGATGAACTTCTGCCGTGGGATACGAAAGTAGATCCGTCGAACCCGCTAATTGCGGACCGGTCCTCAGTATACCACAAGATGCCATTCTTCAATAAGCTCTCGAAGTCCCAGCGCGAGACCTTTACGGCGCACTCGACCGCGCAGTTGCTTTCGCAGTTCCTGCATGGCGAGCAGGGCGCCTTGATGACGGCGGCATGCGTGACGCACTCGGTGCCGGACACGAACGCAAAGCTCTATGCCGCAACGCAGACGATGGACGAGGCACGTCACGTCGAAGTCTATGCAAAATATTGCGACAAGATCGCGATGGTCTATCCCATGACCCCATGGCTGAAGATGCTGATCGACGCGACGCTGAAATCGGATCGCTATGAAAAAGTGATGATCGGCATGAACATGATCGTGGAAGGGCTGGCACTTGGCGCCTTCAACAACATGTACCACTCCACGAACTGCCCGCTGCTCAAGGCGCTGACGTTCAATGTCATGCGGGACGAGTCGCGGCACGTATCCTTTGGGCATGTGTTCCTGGGGCCGGTGATCAAGAAGCTTGACGAGGCGACGCGAGAGGATCTTGCAGATTTTGCCTTCAATGCCATCAACCTGATCGTGCAGGGCTCCCGCGTCGGCGGTGGTCAGACACTTGCCAGCAGAGCAGATCCGGGCTTTATGCAGGTGTTGAAAAATTCGGAAATCGATCCTGATGATTTCTTCAAGGGGCTTGAAGAAGCAGCCGAGATTGGCGTGATGTCGGAACTGCCACCGGGACAGATCCACTCGCTGGATGACCTGATGCTGCCAGCCATCGCCCGCGTGGGCCTGATTACACCGCGCGTACGCAAGAAATATGAAGAGGCCGGAATCAATCTGACGGAAGACATGCGCATACTTCACCAGATGGAAGGCGGCGCCCCGAGCGTCAACGTTGCAGCGGAATAGCAGTATCGTTCGGATTGAAGCGCCCTTGCGGTCGAAGACCGCGGGCGCTTCATCCATTTCTCCAGGAGAGTCAACATGACGAGTTTGACCCGCGGTCGTTTTGAAACCTCTCCGGCATTTCTGAAAAGCGTTGTTGAAGGTGTTCCTGAAGCGATCATCGTGGCAAAGGCCGATGGCACGATCATTTACCTCAATCCCGCGTCGGAACGACTGCTCGGATACAAGCTTGCCGAAGTGGAAGGCAAAAGTGTCTCCACGCTGGTGCCGCAGCAACCAGAGCGTCGCGCTGACGTGATGAAGTGGCTGGAGCGTTGGGCCAGCGAATCCGATGACACGCAGTCCCGCTTTCTCGACCTGATTGCGCAGACAAAGTCAGGTCGGCAGATGCCAGTGGATGTGCGTGTGGTTGAAAGCCGGATCGAAGGCGAGCGAAGCTACCTGATTACGTTTCGTGACAATACGGCGCGCAGACAGGAACAGGCAGCATTCAAGGAAGCAAATCTCCGCGCCTCACGCATCCTTCAGGTCGCTGAAGACGGCATCGTCTCAGCCGACGCGACGCAGACGATCACGTTTTTCAATCTGAAGGCCGAAGAGATGTTTGGCTACAGGACCGAAGAGGTGGTGGGACGGCCTTTGTCCATGCTGCTTCCGGACCGCCACAGGCAGCACCACAGCGAGGAAGTGGCGAGATTTGGTTCTGGCAAGAAAGCGTCACGTCAGATGAACGAGAGAGGTCATGTCTGGGGCCGGCGCAAGAGCGGCGAAGAATTTCCGCTCGAAGTGGCAATCACAAAAGTTTCAGTTGCGGGAGCCCTGACATATACAGCCCACGTGCGTGACATCACTCGGCGTCAGCAGCGCGAAGATCAATTGAAAGAGAGCGAGCGTCGCTTCCGCGCGATCTTTGAACACGCCTTTGAGGCCGTTGGTCTGTTGTCTCCCGATGGCACAGTGCTTGAGATCAATCGTGCAGGACGCCTCATGACCGAGGGCGCCATGCAGCTCACGGGCATGCCTCTGTGGGACCTTCCCTGGGAAGGCAGCGATCTGGCTCCCGACGATATGGCGCGCCAGCGGCTGAAGTCAGCAATCGCCACGGCGGCTCGTGGTGAAACGGTACGCTACACGGAAATGATGAACCGCACGGAAAATGATGTCCGCAAGATCGACATTTCGCTGACGCCCATCAAGGACGAACGCGGAATGGTGATCTATATCGTGCCGGAAGGCCGTGACGTGACCTGACAAGCCATCTGACGGTTGTCACATACTCCTGTGAAAGTGGCATACCGGCCTTGTCCGGAACTCGCGCAGCCCATACCTGAGGTGCAACTCGGGTGAAAGCAATGAAAGCATCTCTCATCGCAGCATTTGCAGTGCTCTCGGCCACAACGCTTTGGCCTGGAGATGCGTCCGCTTGCCAGGCTGGCGCACGGGGCTGCCCTTTCAACGTACGAATGGCTCGCGGAACAGACACCATCTTGTTGCGCGGCAAAACAGAGCACAACCGCGACTGCTGCTCCTACAGGTTTTGGGCTCGAGGTGGACAGGTGTTGAGGTGGCACTTCAGCGGGCCTTCGACCCGGATGGTCATTTCCTATCCAGACGGCGAAGTAGATGGCCCGGGCATTCCGGAAACGCTGCCCTTGCCGATCAGCGGGTTCTACATTCTCGATGTTCACCCGAACCTGATGGCTGAGGGGGCTTACGGGACCTTTCAGCTGACACTGACCATCCGCTGATCCAGAACTTGTGATTTGCCCACTGCAACACCGGGTGTATCATTGCAGTTGACAAGTTCGCGGAGGCCACCATGCAGGTTCGCAAGGGTTGGGCTGCGTTTTTAGCTCTCGTTGTCATCATTCTTCTTGGTTCCAGTTCTGCACTCGCCGGAGACGGTCAACCCGTCATAGGGTGCTTCAATCCGGGCAATGCATCCTTGCTTGGGCGGCTCGGTCCATCGGATGCCGGGGTAAGATCTGCATTCTCAATGGGTGGCTGCCTGTCGCTTTCACCGGATGTGCCATTTTCCAGCGCAGGACGGGCCGGAAGCAACTGGCAGCTCCAGCTGTTGGGATCACCAGTTCCATTCTTCGCGCCTGATTGGGGCGCGCCAACTGGCAATCGGTATGCAGACGCCTCCAGACCTCAGGCCTATGCAACCTTTCTGGCCCAATCAGCCCAGCTTATGAGTGCCGGACGCCTGTTTGCATACTGCGACAAGGCTGAGGAAGAGCTTGCACGCCGCTGGCATGACTTTCGACTTCGTTGGGACGCTTACGATGCCGAACGCGGAAGGGCATTGGGTAACACCACGATGGTGGTGCGGCGCCATTTCACCGATCGAGGGCCGAGATTGGTGCAGGAGGCCGATGCCCTGCAGGCGGAACGCTCGGTTCTGGAGCGTAAATGCGCACCCGTCCAGGACCTGGTGCTGGACGAAATCTTCGCCCGGTTTGTCAAATCGCTCAACTAGTTTCGAAATGACGCGAGATGGAAGTTGCCCTCCATCTCGCTTTGTCACGCCGGTGATTGTCTCACCAGAGTATACGCAGTCCACCCGACACAGTCTGCGCGTGCTGGTCCGTGCTCAGCGTCGCGTCATAGTCAAGATAAAGTATGGCCGTGTCCGTGACAGGAGCGTTCAACCCCGCGCCAAGTATGGCGGCGTCGCGCTCCGTCTTTGCTCCCGTGGTCGTGAAATAGGACGCTGGAATTTCAGGGAACGAGAACAGTCGGGCATCAAACTGCGCGCTGTTGTCCATCAGCTCATGGCTCCAGCTGACGCGCGCCTCAGGCACCATGCGGCGTCCGCTGGACAATTCGATCGGATACGCGAAGCGCCCGCCGAGAATGGACTTTAGTGAGTCAAAGCCCGAGTCCCGGACCACAAGGCGGTTCGGTGACGTGCCATGTTCGGCGTAGCCTTCCGTGCTCAGGGACGCGAGCGACAGCGCTACGATCGGCTGAAGCCGCCAGTTGTCGCTTTCGAAGATCTTGCCCATCTCCAGATAGGCAGAGACAGTTGCACCATCAAACTGGCCCTTGACCGGCGATCCAAGCACAAGTCGGCTTGTGTCAAAGTTGTGCCAGATGTAGCTGAAGTTACCGTTGAGATATCCTTGCGTGTCACCCCACGACAGGTATCCGCCGGCTTCATAGCTGTTGACGTGCACCTTATCCACGTGGCCCGGAAACTTGATGTCACTGTCCGTGAACTGGCCAGCGACACCGGCCAGGAACGTTTCAGAAAAAGCGTGGTCGGCCCCGATGATCGCGCCCTTCTGGTTGAAGCGGCTCCCGGGTGCTCCCGCGGTTGGCTTTCCGTCGGATTCACCCCAAACGCCAACGCCACGGCCCCAAACCGCGCTCGTGCCTGTTCGCCGAACGCCTGTCTTGAGCCATGCAAATGGATCTTCGCCCGGCGCAGCGTCGGTCATGACCGTGCTGCCCGCGGTCGTATCGGCGGCGTAGCGATTGAAGCAGCCAATGTCACCTGCAACGATGCATCCGGTTGAGCGGCCACTGTCGATGCGCGCCCCGACCATCTTCTTGAACGGCCCATCCAGCTGGAACGCGATGAAGTCGAACGGCGTCCCGGACAGGTCGTCATAGGCGTCTGCGGCGGCGCAGCCATCGGAAGAGTTGATGAGGGCCAGATACAGCTCGAGCTGTTCGGCTGTCAGGTCTCCATTGATGTAGGCCTGCTCAAGCATCTGCCCGATGGCGTCATTGTTCTGCGTGGATGACGAACATCCAAGCGATGCAAACGAGACCCGATGCAACAGAAGGTCGACCGTCGGTTCTTCTGCCTCGGCGATCACCACGGCATTGGCAGGAGTGACGCCATTGTAAACGACTTCCAGTTCAAAGAACGGAGAACCGCCGGAAACGGTTGCGTTGTCAAACTCCCCGGTAATGGTGTCACCTGAAATGACCCCGTCATATTCGAAGTCCGTCTGGCTGGTGCCGGCAAAGCTGGCAGCATCAAGAGCAACTGAAACGGTTCCGGCGAGTGACGCAGAACCGCCTTCGGTTGTTTTGAGCTCGCCATGCTGTTCTTCGTCAGTCGTGAGGAAGAATGTCAGCTCACTTCCTTCATCAAGCGTGATGCTGTCCGCTTCCACTTCAGCGTTGTCGTCCAGGTAGGCATGCCCGCCACCCTGCACGGTGAAATTCTGGATTTCATTTCCCTCGAAGCCGTCGCCATCTTCACCGTATGTGTCGGTGCCGAGCAGCGCGGTACCTCCGTCTTCCACGGTGAACGTCGAGAAGCCCTGGACTTCGCCAACAAGGAACTGGGTTCCGTTGCGAACGGTGAAGGTGTCGTCGTAGATTCCTTCTTCACCGCCAGAACCATGAATGTCGCCATAGACGCCACCGTCTTCACCGATGAAGTCATCACCATAGAATTCATTGAGATGGATGTCTCCACGGATGATGCCGCTACCGGTATTCAAAACAATCATGCCGCCGGATGCTTCGCTCGTGTCGATCGCGTCGGAAGCCTGGATCAATCCGCCGTCGTTCACGATGCCATATGCAAACTCGGCATTACTGATGACGATGCCAGCAGAGTCGTATCCTTCGCCGCCTTCGTCGCCCGCTATGATTGTACCTGTGTTCGTAAACCCGCCCGAGAATGACCCGCTGGTGCAAAGACCTTCGATGAGGGCCGCCGTTCCATATGAACTTTCAGCGATGATCGTTCCGGTGTTGACCACGTCGCCGTCCATGTAGTCGATCTCGAGGTGCAGGGCGTCGCCCGGCGCGCTGAGCAGGTCATTGTTGACAATGTCACCCGTAAACGTTGTGGCCGTGACATGAAGGCCCGTTGTAAACGCACCGCCGGTGATTTCTCCGTCATTCACGATATCGCCCGTGAACGAACCGGCGTTGACGATCAGCCCGGTATACGCTCCGTCAATGGTGCCGGTATTGTGGATATCCCCGTACCAGCTGTCCACATCGATGCTCACACCAGCACCCGTCGTGCCGATGATCGTGCCCGAGTTGGAGAACCCGGTCCCTTCGGCGTTCAATTCGTCCAGATTGATGTACGCGCCATCTCCGCCCTGGATCAGGCCAGAGTTCTGGATCTTCCCGCTGAGTGAGGTGTAAACCGTGAAGCACTCCGAGGTGCAAAGCTCCGTGGCGGGGTTGATCATCAATCCCGTGGATCCGTACGAATTGGCGAGGATCTCCTCGATTGCAAGCTCGTCTACGCCGTCGGCAATAATGGTGCCCGCGTTGCTGATCGTGCCGTAGAACGTGCTGACATCAACGCGGAGGCCGGTGGTGGCGCCCTCAATGAGGCCCCGGTTTGAAACTTGACCCTCGAAGAACAACGGGATGGAGTTCGCGTTGACCAATTGGTTCTGTTGCAGGGCAAACGGACCGGACTTCCCCGCAAACAGGGGGTCGGAAGCGATCGAGAGTCCAATTGTGCTGCCCGAAATCGTTCCGTCGTTCTGCACACTGCCGAAGAAGCCACCTGCAAAAATCGACAATCCTGTTCCGTGATCAGATGTAATGAGGCCTTGCGAGGTGTTGGTAAGATCGATACCCGCGAGCGCCGCATGGATGCTCAGCCCGCCATGAATTTCGCCTCCATTTTCAAAGGCAGAGATATCGTCGAAGCCATTGCTGACGAGGCCAGCTGCGATTTTGACACCCCAGGTTTCCCCGCCATCGATCAGGCCAGAGTTGGAGAAGTTGCCAGCGAATGTGTCCGTGATCGGACCACCGAAAGAGGTCGTGCCTCCTACGCGGATTGCGCCATACCCGGTTTGTGACTGCACAGTTCCTGTGTTGACAATATCACCATTGAACGTGTCACCAAGGAATACAAACCCACCGCTGTTGCCATCGATCAAGCCGTCATTCGCCAGACCGCCTTCAAACTCGCCGGTCGTCTCCGAGATCAGGATTGCAACGTACGTATCTTCAATTCCAATGGAGTTGGCGCGGATGACACCATCACTTTCGTTCGTGATGCCTCCCTGAAAGCTGTCCATGTCGATCCTGATGGCGAAGTCGCCGCCTTCGATCGTGCCACTGTTGCTGATGCCCCCGCTGAGTTCAGGCGACAAGTCATAATTCCAGAGCCTTATACCGGTTTCGTCACCATGAATGAGTGCGTCTTGCCCGTTCACGATGCCGTCTTCGATCGTGATGCCTTCTGCCCCATCAATGCCGACAAGGCCGGAAATTTCGCCCTCGTTGACGATCCCGCCAACAAAACTGAGCATGCGCAAAAGCACGGCCGCGTCGGGGGATTCGCCATATGACGAGATCACACCGGTATTCGTAATCCCGTCGGTGATGCTGCCGTAGTAAATCTCCAGCGCAACGTGGGATTCCGCCGCAATGGTGGCGTTGTTCTGGAGGCGGCCACCAATTGTCGTTGTCTCCACAAGAAACGACGGATCGTTGCTATCCCCAACGTCCGCATTCACGAGCACGCTGTTGGTGATGGGGTCATTGATGACAACACATGACTGTGGGCCGATTATATTAACGGAGCTCAGCGGCCCTGGATCAAAGCCGCCGCAGGCTGCATTCGCATCGCCGATGCCTGCGAGGCCAGCTGTGGCGGCAAGTGTCAGCGTCGAAGTGCGACCGAGAAGGTTCATCATCCTGGTTCTATTCATCGTAATGTCAGTCCGGTTGGTCGTCTTCATGGTCCGCATCCCTCGATCGTGCCGTCGGTCACGCCTTCAAACACGCCGTCCCCGTCAAAGCTTACTTTTTGTCCCGAGTGCAGAACGAGCGTTTTGCCCGTCTTCTTCGAAACCAGAATGATTTCGTAGGTTTCACCGTTCGGGCCGTAGTCGACCGAGACTTCGCCCGAGCCATCTTCATTCACCTGTGTTCTGAAAATCGTTCCACGAATGCCGATTGAAACGGCTGGAGTCTCGATCTTCACCTTGTCTTTGGGGACATGCCCGGACACAAATCGAAACAGACCCTTGGTGTAGCGCAGCGTTTGCTGGCCAGCGCCGCCCGGACCCGAATAGGTAAATTCATCAATCACAACACTGGAGTTGGCACCCATGGACAACTTGCTCTCATCAAGAAACTTGACCTCGAGAGCGCCATTTGATGGCGTCGACAACGTCGACTTCCAGATGATCGCATCCTGGAGCTTCAACTCTGCCTGGGACTGGGTCGGCGCCTGTTGATAGGCCGCAGTCTTGATCGCAGAGGCTTGTCCCACTTGCTGTGCCCATGCGCAGGTCGGCGTTAGCGCGAGCACGATAGCGACTGCCAGGCTGGCAGCGCGTAAGATTTGATTAATCACACTATGGCCCCTCATCTGCGGTGTGTCCGGCGTTTAAGTAAGAATCAACGCCTCACAGGAATTTCGCCGATGGACCGCAACTATTCATGAGGTTTTTCAACGTTTGGTGCGCTACCAGATATCGCTTGCGCAAGGCGACGCGACACACGTTGATTCGAAGTCGCGGAAAATTTCGCAGAAAAAGCTGCGAATTCAGCGGCTGTTTCAAAATGAAACGCAGCGCACTTTAAACATTGGACGGCTTGCTGCGGCATTTCTTAGGGAATTGTTAGGCAGGCGCGGCACTTGCCATGTGGTTTTTGTGCCGAATCGACACACTTAACTGGCCTGCCCCCTGCAGCCAGTACGCCTAGTACCGGATGAACAGGGGACTCAACATGAATTTGAAACTAATCGGATTGACCGCTGCGCTGCTTTGCACATCGTCTCTTTCGACGACCGCATTTGCATCTGCAATCGACAATAGTGGCGACGATAACTGCGTTGGGAATTGCAGCAGCGACGACGGCGGAGAAGGCGGCGAAACTGGCGGCAACGGTGGCAACGGCGGCGACGGCGGCGACGGCGGCGACGGCGGCGACGGCGGCGAAGGTGGAAACGCAACTACAACGAACACCAACACCAACACCGCAACCGGCGGAGCTGGTGGAAATGCAACGGGCGGAGCAGGTGGAAATGCGACCGGCGGCAACGCAACAGGCGGCAACGCAACGGGCGGCAGCGCAACCGGCGGCAGCTCAAACAGCACAAATACAAACACTGCCAGCAACAATGGCAGCAACAACACAACCAGCAACAACGCCAATAACAGCGCCAACAACAGTTCCAACAACAGCTCGACCAACTCGGCGCATCAGCACCAGAGTCAATCGATGAACAACTCTGGCAACAGCTCGAACTCGAACGACAACTCGAATTCGAACAATGCCAACCAGCAGGTCAACATCGACAACCGTTCACCGCGCGCGCCCGTCAATACGGCATACGCGGCACCTCTCTCGGTCGGCGAAGACACCTGTATGGGATCGAGTTCGATTGGTGGCCAGGGCTTCAGCTTTGGTTTGTCAATCGGAACAACATGGACAGACTCGAATTGTCAGCGGTTGAAAAACTCCCGCCAGTTGGCAGCCCTGGGTTACCAGCGAGCAGCAGTTGCCCTGGTTTGTGTCGACGCTGACGTAAAGTCGGCGATGGAGGCGGCTGGCTCACCGTGCCCAAGCGCGAATGACCAGAAGCAGGCCTACATGGCACCGGTCATGGTTCCAATGGCGGCGGCCCCCGCACAACAGAACGATCGCGAATGGACGACCTCAATGGCGCCAGTTCCGGATCCTGTTCATCATCAGCGCAAGGCCAAGAAGCGTCGTCACGCTTCACTGCCCCCAAAATAACGGGCAGATAGCAACACGGGTTCGAAGGCCGCCACACTGGCGGCCTTCTTGTTGTTTGCGGTCTAGGGTGTGATGTCCTTGCCTAACCGCACCGGTGCATTGAACGCGCATATGTCCAGGTTCGGCGACACGCGCTTGTAGAAGTCCGGTGCCGGATTTCGGCGCTGTGCCTTGTATTCCGCAAAGGCTGAAGACGTGGTATCCATCACCTGTACGCGCGGCCTGTCGCGCTCCAGGATGTCCGCGGCCATTTGCATGCGCACGATGGGATCGCGCTTTGATGCATCCTGAATGACCCCGCTGTCGACCTTGGGATCGCCGCGGTTGAGCTTTTGCAGATACTGCATGCCGTCCAGCACACGGCCAAAGACGGTCAGGTTTCGATCGAGGCGACGTGGCGCCTGCCCGATCGGCACATAAAATTCTGTGCCACCGGTATTTGGATCATTGTCGCGGGCCATGGCAACGGCACCAGGACAATGCAGCAGCCACATGCGCCTGTCCTTCTTGCTCTGGCCGGTCGGAAAGCCGTCAACGTGCCCTACGCGGTCAGCAAACAGATCAGGTGACCCCAACGCCTTGAACTCGACGTCCATGCCGATGTTGCGATCGAATTCCGCTGTCAGCGCAGGCCACTGCGGCAATTTCTTGTCATCGCCCTCGCCGATTCCGCCTTGGGCGACAAACCCGTCGATGACGCGGTAAAACGATTGGCCATCAAAGAATTTGGACCGTACGAGTGCGCGAATGCGCTCGGCGTGATGTGGCGCAAACTGTGGTGCCAGCTCGATCAGGACGCGACCATAGGAGACATCCATGACCACGAGATTTTCTGGATCCACGTCGCGCCAGTCTTCCGCCATTGCGTTCTGTGACACCGCACATGCGATCACGCCTGCAAAAATAAGAGACTTGAAGTTCATGGAGATCCTCGCGATTCAATATCCAGTGTGTTCCCGGGAGGCTGGCAGTCCATGGCCCCACGAACGCATTCGACAGAATGCTCCAAATCCCGCAAAAGTTGTGACGGGTCAACCGCGGATATGCGTCCCGAACCCGTTGGCACGCCAACCTGCGGCTGTATTCAGAAAAAAAATGCTAGTCCACGGACCTTCCAGCACGTTGCGCTCTCAGATTAGGATGGATTAACTGAGTCGGGGTTAGGGAGTGTCCATGAAATTTTCACACGTAGCGCTGTTAATTGCAGCGTCAACAATGCTCGCCGGGCCAGCAGTTGCTGCCAAGAAGAAGCCTTCAGAACCGCCATGCGTCAAAGGCAAAGTACTGACAGCCTTCCAGATGCGCATGTTGCAGACGGAACTCGTAGTCGGCGCGCTTTCCTGCAAATCGACACCGCGATATAACGATTTTGTCACTTCGTACAGGCCGGACCTGATGGGCGCGCATCGCACGCTGATGGGCTACTTTGCACGTGAATCCAAATTGGAAGACTACAAGTCACGAACCGCAAATGAAGTATCCCAGCGCAGCCTCGCCAACATTACCGAATTCTGCGCCTATTCAAACGCCCTCTACGACAAGCTCCTGGGGCCCGAAAAGGTAAAACTCGCGGATTTCGTGGCAGGTGAGCCTTCTGCAAACCGGCACGATCAGAACGCCTGCAACATGCCGCAAGTCGTCACGGCGGCGTCGGGCGGAAGACTCGTGCCACTTCCGCGCATCAAGCCTGAAGCACCGGCCGGAATGACGCCTGCGCCACAGGAAGGTGCGGCAGCTGCGCCTGCACCTGCACAGCAGTAACGGATCAGCCGGCCCGATGGGCAAAAAAATAAGGGCGAGCCATGTGGCTCGCCCTTTAGCTTTTAAAGCGTGACGTGAACTAGTTCAGGTTGATTTCTGCGCGCCTGTTCTTTGGTTCCATTTCGTGGTCACCCGTCTGGACGAGAAGCGTTGTTTCGCCTCTGCCGCTTGGCGTGATGCCCGATGCCGGGATACCCTTGGATACCAATGCCTTTTTCACACTGCTCGCACGACGGATAGAGAGAGCCTGATTGTATTTGCTCGACCCGACCGTATCGGTGTGACCCGTCACCAGGATCGTGACAAACCCTTCATGCATGGCAACGGATGCGGCCTCCTTCACAACTTCCATGGCTTCGCGGCTCAAACTTGATTTGTTGAAGCCAAAAAACACAATGAACTGGCGTGGCGCAGGTGGCGCAACTGGCGGCGGTGCGGACTGCACGACCGGAGTTGGTTCCATCGCGACAGCATCAGGCTCCAGATCAAACCTCAGCCCAACCGTGACTGTGTGAGATTCGTTGTCCATGTCGAACCCACCGGCAATCCCGATTTTGCGGAACTCCGCATCGTCTGAAGTCATGAAGCGGTACGACAGCACAAGGTCGATGCCTTCGGTCAGTTCGTGCGATAGCTGGAAAATTGCCTGGGCTGCAAAGACATAGTCGTCATCGTTCAGGAAGCCTGTGCCATCAGCATCCACAAAATCTCCACCGAGACCGATTCCCACCGACAACGCTGTTTTTTCGTTGAGATCTATGTCGTGGATCACATTCAGCATCTGACTGAATTGCGAGACATCGGTAAATCCGCCTGCCACACATGCAGGCGACAGAGCCGGGCTGCATTTCGCATCGTTGTGACGTGACCCGAATTCGAGTTCAATACGCCAGTTGTTTTCCCATCGGTATCCAACCTCGCCAAGAACGGCCAGTCCGTCATCAAACTTGAGTTCAGCGTCTTTGAGTTTGGATACCGGCGACATGTCGAGATTGGCCGTGTCCATCCATGTCGCGCCAGCTTCGATGCCGATATACCAGCCCTGAGGCCGACGGCCGGCTTCGGCGGTTGTCGACAATGTATAAACTGACAGCGCCATCGCAGACGCGAGCAGCAAATTCTTAAGCATGAAACACCCCCTGTCCGTGCCGGGAGTGCGTTTGTTTTTTCATTGCGCTCCGCGGGCAGGACCCACAGGCGAATCAGGCTTGAATCCGGACCTTTCGTCAATCGAAAGGCGGTTGTAACCCTAAAATCGGAACGCAGTGTGCCTATAAAACAATGGGCAGCTCGCGCGAGCTGCCCATCAAAAATAGTACAATGAAATCAATGCGTTGCTCAGTTAAGGTCGATCGTGGCTCGACGGTTCTGGGGTTCTTTCACGTTGTCGTTCGTCTGAACGAGCAGTTCGCTCTCACCCCTGCCGTTTGTGCTGATGCTGGCGGCTGAAACGCCCTGGCGAACCATTTCGCCTTTGACGGCGTTCGATCGACGAATGGACAGGCGCTGGTTGAACGTCGGCGAGCCGACTGTGTCAGTGTGTCCTGTGATCACCACCGTAGCGGACCCGGTCTCCTTTGCGGCAACCACTGCCTCGGAGATGACCCTGAGGGCAGCTGAAGTCAGATTGTACTTGTTGAACCCGAAAAACACGATGAACTGGCGCGAAGGACCAGCGGGCTCCGCCGCGGGCGGCTGCGACGCGGGAGGTGGCGTGTAGTCGGTCGCAACTTGCGGAGATCCGAGTGCGTACCGAAGTCCCGCAGTCACGGTGTGCTTGGTGAAATCGTCGCCTTCGATCAGGTAACCGCCTTGCGAACGCATGTCGAAGTCGGGGTTTGAAACACGCATGTAGCGATAGTTGATGAACGCTGTTGTCCGGGATCCGATCGCATAATTCAAACCTGCAATGCCCTGATACGCAAAATTCCAGTCTTCATCCGAAAACTCGATTCCTGCCCGTTGGTCCGTGAGTTCCGCGAAGTCAGCACCCGCACCAACACCAAGCGACAGTCCCAATTTGTTGGCAAGATGGACGTCGTAGAGCACGTTGGCCATGGCGCTGCCTTCCCACATGTCGCCATCAAACCAGCTGAGCTTTCCTGGCGTAGCGACCGCACTGATGTCATTCGCCCGGTATCCGAACTCAACCTCGCCGCGCCAGTTGCCGCCAAATCCGTAACCAACGCTTCCCAATGCGGCCCAGCCAGTATCAAACGTCGTAGTTGCAGGGATCGTGGTTTGGACCACACTGTCCCAGTCATCTATCCAGTTCGCGCCACCTTCAAGGCTCAAGTA
This sequence comes from Micropepsaceae bacterium, assembly GCA_040080835.1. Classification (GTDB taxonomy): domain Bacteria; phylum Pseudomonadota; class Alphaproteobacteria; order Micropepsales; family Micropepsaceae; genus SZUA-430. The sequence continues at coordinate 24,336 of JBEBHP010000029.1, forward strand.
CCAGCCGTCCACACCTGCGCTTGCGGCCCCGCTTGCTGCCATGGCAACGGCAGCTCCCAGCAAAATGTTTCTCAACGACATTCAGACACCCCTTTCTTGTGTTTTTCTGTTGCCGCCAAAACGCGAGGTAATGCCGACCCAGTTCCCATCGTGGGTGCATGCGTTAACCAATGAAGTCAAACACAAGGATTCGGATGTGTGGAAACCCGCGGAATTCCTAACAATTCGTAAACAAAAAGGGGCGGGAATAATCCCGCCCTCGACTCTTGGTTGTTCAAAAACGCATTGATTCGCTCACGAATCACGCGAATCGAAGAATGAGTTCCTATCCGGACCGATTATTTCAGATCGATGGTTGCGCGCCGGTTCTGCGGTTCCTTCACGCCGTCGCCGGTCTGCACAAGCAGTTCCGTTTCACCCTTGCCTGTCGAAGTGATCTTGTCCTCACTGATACCCAGTGCAACCAGAGATCCCATGACGGCAGTCGAACGTCGCAGCGACAGTGCATCATTGTACGAGTCCGAGCCCGAGCTGTCGGTATGCCCGACGATGACGATGGAAGCAGAGCCCTTTTCCTTGGCAGTCGCGGCCGCGTCAGTAATGACCTGCTGGGCCTCCGCACTGATATTTGACTTGTTGAAGCCAAAGAACACTACAAACTGATCCGGCCCTGCAGGGGGA
>JBEBHP010000017.1:0-106005 GCA_040080835.1 Micropepsaceae bacterium
CCACGACGAGTGTGAGTGAAGGCGTCGGCACGGTGACGTTCACCGTGACACGCTCGGGGGGATCACCCGCCGAGACCATCTTTGCCTCGACGACGACGGCCGAGGGCTTTGCCAACAGCAGCGACTTCACTGCGATCGCCGACCAGGCGGTCACGTTCGCTGCGGGTGAACTGACCAAGACGGTGACCGTTGCCATCACCAACGACAGCGTGTTCGAGAGCAGCGAGACCTTTGGCCTGGTCGTCCAGCGCAACACCACGGATCCAGATGCCACGTTCCTCTCGAAGTCGACCTTCACCATCCAGGATAATGATCCGCAGCCCACAACGTACTCCCTGTCGCCAGTCACGACGAGTGTGAGCGAAGGCGCAGGCACGGTGACCTTCACCGTGACGCGATCCGGGGGCTCACCAGCCGAGACCCTCTTTGCGTCCACGACCATGACGGAGGGTTTTGCCAACAGTGCAGACTTCACGGCACTGGCCGATCAGGCGATCGCCTTTGCAGCGGGCGAACTCACCAAGACGGTGACCGTTGCCATCACCAATGACACCGTGGTTGAAAGCAACGAGAGCTTCGGCCTGGTCGTTCAACGCAACAACACCGATCCCGACGCCACGTTCCTCGCCAAGTCGGCGTTCACGATCCTGGACAACGACTCCACCGGAGCAGACACGACGGCCCCGCTGCTCTCAAGTACAACCCCGGCGGACGAAGACATAGATGTCAGCATCAACGCGAACATTGTCCTGACCTTCAATGAGGCGGTGAAGGCTGGTACCGGCGATATCAGGATCGTCAATCTTGCCGACAGGACCGTGATCGCTATTTCGGTCACCGATACCAGTCAGGTCACGTTCTCCGGCAACACAGTCACAATAAACCCGTTCGCAATCCTGCTTACCAACACCGATTACGAGGTTCGCATTGCCACTGCCGGCACCATCAAGGATATTGCCGGCAACAACTTCGCCGCGCTATCGAATCCCATCAACTTCTCGACTGGAGACTTCGTCTTTTCGTCGGCCTTGTCAGTTTTGGGACCGACAATTGACACGAGCGGCAGCGACGTATTGATCGGAACCTTCGGTAACGACACCATGCTGGGAGGTGCCGGCATCGACACGTTTGTCTGGTCAACAACCGACGGAAGCGGCGACGGCATCGGCACGGACAGCATCGACGCCACGGCTGGCGAACGGCTCGACTTCGACATGTCAATCCTGCAGACGCTGAAGCTTTCAAACGGAAGTGCGCTTGCAAATGGAAGCCAGATACTCGGCGGCCCGCTGCACGGTGGCGCTGAACCGTCACTGGCGCTGACGGATCCGGGCACACTCGCCTTTGACTGGAACGGTGACGGCATTGCGGACCTGACGATAAAATTTGCGACGGCGCCCGTTTCGCTGACCTATGACGCCCTGCATGGGGATATTCTGGTTGGCTAGGCCCTTTGAGACACATGAGGACCAGGGAGTACGATGAAGAAGTTCAGCCCGATCATTCTGGGCGGCCTTGCCGCCGGCATCCTCGACATTGTCTACGCGTTTGTCGTGTACGGGCCGTTGAGCCTCAAGATGTCTCCGGTTGACGTTCTCCACTCTGTTGCGGCCGGATGGATTGGCCGTGAGGCGGCGAATGCCGGTGGCGATGGCACAGCCCTGCTTGGACTGGCGACGCATTTCATGATTGCGACTTTGTTCGCGGCGACCTTTGTGGAGGCCGCGAACAGGTTTCCAGCCCTGACAGCGCGCCCGGTGCAATGGGGCGTGATCTATGGCCTGGGGCTTTATGTGCTGATGAACTATGTTGTCGTGCCGCTTTCAGCCGCGCACGCATCGCAGCACTTCGCAGCCGACCTCAACGAGGTGGCCTCACGGCTTCAGGCCGCATTCAGCGCACCGCGACCGAAGGATCCCCTGATGCTGGCTGGCACGGTCTTCACGCATACGATCTTCGTTGGCGTGCCCATCGCGCTTATCACGCGGCGGTTCGCAAGAGGATAAGGCCGCGCAGATTGTGCAGATACCGATCGCGGCGATATGAGCGGGGAGCAGTTCAATGACCATCGAGCATTCCAGTCTGACCGGCGGATGCCTATGCCGTGCGGTTCGCTATGTTGCGAAGGAAAAGCCCATCACGGTCCGGCATTGCTGGTGCCGCGACTGCCAGTACTGGGCTGCGGGTTCGTCCACGGTGAACGCTGTCTTTCCGGCGGGTGCTGTCAGCATGACTGGCGAGCTTGCCGAGTACCGAAGCATGGCGGATTCGGGCAACCAGATGATCCGGAAGTTCTGTCCGTCCTGCGGAACGCCGGTCGCCAGCGCTTCGGAAGCAAGGCCGCATCTCGTCATCCTGCGCGTTGGTACTCTGGACGATCCGTCAGCGGTGAAGCCGGTGGCCACGATCTGGAGATCAAGAGCGCCGACGTGGGCTTGTGTGAATGGGTCGATACCTGCCCATGACAAGGGGGCGCCGGGGTGACGGCGTAGCAAAAAGGCAAGCCCCAGCCGGACGATGAATTCCATATTGGCAAACAAAAGGGCGGAGATTTGCGTCTCCGCCCTGTGTCATTGGATACAGCAGAACTTTATTGCAGGTCGATCGTCGCGCGACGGTTCTGCGGTTCCTTTACGCTGTCACCGGTTTGAACCATCAACTCGGTCTCTCCGCGTCCGGAAGTCGAGATCGCACCTTCAGCCACGCCCTTGCCGACGAGGTTGGATTTAGCGGCGCCCGCACGGCACTCGGAAAGCTTTTGATTGTAGGCGTTCGAGCCCGACGTGTCGGTATGTCCAACAATACGCACCGAAGCACCCCCGCCAGACCTGGCGGCTGATGCAGCTTCGCCCAGCACTGCATCAGCTTCTGCAGTGATGTTGCACTTGTTGAAGCCGAAGAAAATGATGAACTGTCTTGGTTGTGGTGGCGGCATAGGTGCCGACGGCGGTGGCAGTGGAGGAGCAGGTTCCTCGTCGGCGTGCAGATCGTAGCGCAAGCCTATCATTGCCGCGTGTTTCTTCACTTCGAACGAGTAGTTTTCCGCCGGGAAGGCCGTGATATCAAATTCCGGATCGTCAGCCATCAGATAGTGATAGTCCAGATACAGTTCCAGGCGATTGGTCACGGCGAAGCTTACCTGGGCGATCAATTGACCGGCCAGGACGTAGTCGTCCTCGTGAGAAGGATGGAATGGTGATTCATAGGACATGGCGTCTCCGCCGATACCCGCACCAACAGAGAACGTCAATTTCGGGGACAGTGGAATATCGTAATAGGCATTCAGCATTTGGCTGAACTCGGTCAATTTTGACCCGCCAGCAGGAGAGCCCACCTGGCCTCCTTCGTTGTCACGATATGCCAACTCCAATTCCATGCGCCAATGGCTGGGCCAGCGATATCCGACAGTCCCGGCGCCGATCCAGCCCGAATCCCATTCCTGGTCGAATTCGAGATGGCTGCCACCCACAAAATTGTGCGTCACGTCGCCATCGTCAACCCAGCTGCCGCCACCTGCTATACCCACATACCAGCCATTCGGACGGGCCGATGCAGGAGCGGCAAACAATACTGCTGTCAATGACGCCGCAGCGCCCAGCAAAAGTGCTCTCATTTTCATGATGTCCCCCAAATTTGAACTTTCAAAGCCAAATCGAAATCGTGCCCCAGCGCCATTTCAATCCAAATATTATTGAGCGAGACGCACCGCTTCTCAATCATCAGGACAATGCGACCAGAGCAACCCGGGCGCAAGCGCCTTCTCGTGACGGAATTTTTGGGGGAATTCGGCGAGTTCAGGCGCATTGCGACCGCTGGAACTCAGTGCACAATCTACACGTTTGTCCTGTTGTTGGTTCGGGAAAGCGGTTTCCCTCGAGCGTTTCCGAGTCCGGCAGCAGCAAGGCTGCATCTCATCGTGCTGCGCGTTGGAACGCCGGGTGAAGACTTTGAAAGCCAGATAGCTATCGAGTTCATCTGTTCGGTATGGACCAAAGAGCCAAACAGATTCGGGATCGACCCAACCTGTCACACTCCGGGATTCGACATCTGGTCATCCTGCTTGCCATGCGGCACGAAGTGACGCGTTGCAATGCGTCCGGGATGACTTGCGGAGGTTGGGAAACGAAGAAATGGGTTCAGGCACTACAGTGCAAAAGGGGACATGATGATCCTCGGCCATGCCCGCCCGCTTCCACTCCTCACCCCAGCAGGTACTTCACCTTCTCGCCCTCGACCGCGATTTTTCCGCGGGCCTTGAGTTCGTGAATGATCGCCTCGATTTCGGCGCTGGTCGGGTTGCTGGCGCGGAAGTGGGACTTGATGACACCGGCCAGCGACTGCAGGCTTGCGGGCCGGGCGCGTTTGCGCTTTTCCAGATTTTCGATCATCTCGTCCACGCGATCCGGCACCTTTGGCTTTGGCGCCGGTGCTGCCCTGGGCGCCCGCTTCGCAGCCTGTCGATGCGTCGGCGCTGCCTTCGCGTGCGGTGCGCGCACAGAGGGAACATCCGTGATGGCGCTCCAGCGGTAGCATTCAATCCTGGCCTTCTCCAGATGAGCGATCAGGGGATCGAAGCCGGTGTCTTTCGAGATGATGTGAAAGGCGCTGCCGGGAGATTCCACCGACAGCCGCCCGATGTAGTAGGCAATGTGAAAGTCGAGCGCGTTCTTGCCGTTACCATCTATGCGGATGATGTCGTAATGCACCCCCGACTGCTTCAGCGCCTGCACGACATCGATCTCCATGCTGCGCTGCCTGGCGCCAACGAGGAAGATGATCGAGAACGCGGAGGCGTCGAGCGTGCCAATCGAACTGGGCTGCACATTTTCAAAGTCAACGAGAATGTATGAGGGTTTCATGGGTCACTCTGCCTTCCCTGCGTCGCGCGCTGCAGCAGGTTAGGGTTCATGCTGCAAGTTCGCAACAAGTTCAGGGCACGGCAGAAGCCGCAGCGCTGGGCGCCCATCACTTCCCGGCTGCGGTTTCCAGCTCGCGCAGCCATTTGAGAATGAGCGGCGCTGCCGCCAGCATCGACGGATCGTGTCCGACCGGACCAACATCGACCGCCGTCACGTCTGCACCATGGCCCCTCATCACCTGTGCTGCCGCCAACGCTTCCTGCGGCACGACGTCGACATCCTTCGAACCAAAGTAAAGGCGAACCGGCGCGGCCGGGGTTACGCCGACCAGGCTGTTCGCGGCAAAGCTATCCAAAAACCAGTGCGGGCGATCGCTGTCAAATGAATCAAGAAATGCCTGGTTGAACATGGCGCGCGGGTTGGCCGGCAATGCCGCCAGAATTTCCTGCGGACTCGCGCCGGCAAACAAGTGGTCGACCAACGTCGCGTATCGAGGCGTGAGCACGCTGTCGAGCGAATGGCCGTAATATGCCGCATGTCCCCATGCCGCGTAGGCCAGATAAAGCGAATGCGAGGGCGCACCGCCCTTCAGTGCAGCGGGCAGCGACACATGGCGAATATCGTAGGCGCCGGCAACCTGCGCCGAACCCAGAACCTTGTGGCCAGCGCTTTCCAGTTCCCGCAGTGCCGCGAGGCTCGCCCAGCCGCCTTCGGAAAACCCGGACAAGAACACCGGTGCACGCGGAACGCCTTCGATCTGTTCCGCCGCATATATCATGCCGGCGACGGCAGGTCCGATTGCCTCTGCGACATAGTATGGATGGTGTCCCCGAGACTCTCCGAGGCCCGGATAGTCGGGCACGACCAGCGCATAGCCGTTGCCGGCAAACGCAATCGCCGCGGCGATGCCGGTTCCATCGGGTTGCGAAGGAACGGCGCTGCGTGTGGTCGTCGTTCCGTGCTGGAAGCTCACCAGTCGCTTAGGCTTGCCATCCCGCGGCAACGCCAAAAGTCCACTCAAGCGTACTGGTTTGCCGCCGGGGCCCTGCACCGAATAGATCATCCGGTAGCAGTCGACTGCCGTTTCGACCGGGATGCCCTGCACGCCTGACAGGAAAAGCAGGACCCGCGCTTCCAGGGTCGTAATCGTCTTCAGGGGCGTCAGCTGCACCCCCTCCGGCGCCAGCAGGGGTCGCGGACGCAGTGAAAGGCAATAGACTGCAGTCCCGACGATCAGGATCAACACAATCAGCGCCAATGCCTTCATCCAGGACATGCAGCAAGATCTCACCGTCGATGGCGACTCCATGTGGCCGCGCAACAAACCTAAGCGGGCAATGATCCATCGACAAGTGGCAGTGAAGCTATCACCCATTGCAGTGCGACAATATGTTCCTCTTTTGTTCTTGCCTGATCCGGAGCGATTTGGTATGACCTGCGAAAAAACCTCGGCGGCCAGTGGGCGCTGAAAGCTCGGTGGCGCGCCGGCTGGCTGGCTGTGAATTCTCTGGAGCGCCGCCGGCTGAGAGATGGCAACCCTTGAGCAAAATTGTCACCTTTTAACCACGCAAAGCGCAATGCGCTGCGAAAAACCGGGGGATGGATATGGTGACAGTGTCACCATTCGAAGTGCGGGGGTTGAGGTGCTGTTTCCCCCTTCGTCTGCAGCCCATCTTCGCTAACGCTTCGCTGGGCGCAGCCGCTTCCCCCGATGAATCCGGGAGAAGAAAACTACGAGCGAGCTTCCGCCTGCCTCAGGTTTTACCAGGGGCGGACGCGGTCTTTCGGCTCGAGGTAGAGCTTGTCGCCTGGCTTCACGCCGAAGGCTTGGTACCAGGCGTCGACGTTGCGGACGGCGCCGTTGACGCGAGCTTCGGCTGGTGAGTGAACGTTGGAGACCAGCAGGTCGCGCAGGCGCTCTTCGCGGTACTTCGTGCGCCACGAGTGGGCGTAAGCGAGAAAGAAACGCTGGTCGCCGCTGAGGCCTTCGATCACCGGCGCGTGCTTTCCATTCAGCGCGAGCTTGTAGGCGTCATACGCGATCAGCAGCCCTGCGAGATCGGCGATGTTCTCACCCAGGGTCTGCTGACCCTTGATGTGATAGCCCTTCAGCGGCTCGTAGGTGTCGTACTGCCTGACAAGCTTCTGGGCCTCGACCGTATAGCGGGCGGCGTCTTCCTTCGTCCACCAGTCGCGCAGCACGCCCTTCGAGTCGGACTTGCGGCCCTGGTCATCGAAGCCATGGCTCATCTCGTGGCCGATCGTGGCGCCGATCTCGCCATAGTTCGATGCGAGGTCAGCGTTCGGGTCAAAGTAAGGTGCCTGCAGGATGCCGGCCGGGAAGACGATCTCGTTGCGCTGGGCCCAGTAATACGCGTTGTTCTCCTGTGGAACCATCAACCACTCGTGCGCATAAATGGGCTTGCCGAGCTTGCCGACGTTGTATTCCCAGTCCCACTGGTTGGCGCGCAGCACATTGCCGAACAGGTCTGCGCGATCGATTTTCAGGTTCGCGTAGTCCTTCCACTGATCGGGATATCCGATCTTGGCGTTGAACGCCGCGAGCTTGGCCTGTGCTTCCTTGCTGGTCGATGCGCTCATCCATGCGGCCTTGTCGATCAGGGCGCCAAGCGACGAGCGGAAGTAGCCCATCATCTTGACGACATCGGCCTTGGCTGATGCGGGGAAGTATTGGGATACGTAGAGCTGACCCAGGGGCTCACCCATGCTGCCTGAGAGCAGGTCCATGCCGCGGCGCCAGCGTTCCTGCTGGGTCTTCTGGCCGCGCACGATCTTGCCGTAGAATGCAAAGCGCTCGTCATCGAAGGCCTTGGGCAGGAACTGCGCTGCCGTGACAAGCGTGTGGTACCTGAGGTAGGCCTTCCATTGCTCGAGCGGCGCCTTGTCGATCAGTCTGGACATAGCGTTGAGCGTGTCGGGCTGACCCACGAGGAATTCCGACTGGCCGTCGATGCCTGCGGGCTTGAGAATGAGGTTCCAGTTGTAGCCTTTGCCGAGAGCGTCGAGCTGCTTGCGAGTCCAGAGATTGTAGGTCAGCTCATCGTCGCGGGCCTTCTCGACCGGCCAGTGGGCTTTCGCCACTTCGGTTTCAAGCGCCAGCACCCAACCCGCCTGCTCGGCCGCGTTCTTTACGCCTGCAAGCTTGAGCATGCGCTCGACATGGGTGCGAAACTGCTGGAGCAGGGTTTTGAATTCGGGCGTGTCCTTGATGTAATAGTCGCGGTCCGAAAAGCTAAGGCCCGACTGCCAGAAGCGGAACAGGTAGCGGTTGGGTTTCTTCGCATCGATGTCGACATAGCCGCCGACGGGAGTCTCAATGCCGAGGTGCATCGCATTACCCAAATGCATCGCGAGCTCGGCGCGGGTGTTCATGTTGTCATAGGCGTCGAGGTAGGATTTTACCGGGGCCAGACCCTTGGCGTTGATTGCCGCCTCGTCCATGTAGCTTGCGAAGAAGTCGCCGATGCGCTGCTGCACGGAGCCGGGTGCCGCCTTCGCGGCTGCTGCCTGTTCGACGAGCTTGCGCAAGCGGGGCTTCAGCGTGTTATCGATCGTGAGGTCGATGCCGGTGAATGTGCGGTCGTCCGGGATTTTGGCGTTCTTCAGCCACGTGCCGACGGTGTAGCGGAAGAAATCGTCGCCCGGTTTGACAGCGCGGTCCATGCCCGCCTCGTCCAGTCCCCATGAACCATATTCTGGTTTGCCGGAGCCCGCATTGAGGCTCCCGATTGTCCCCAAGGAAATCAAGACTGCCGTAACGGCCAGTGACGAGATACGCATTTCATGCTCCTGCAGTGCATTCAGCTTTGGCCGGGGCAATATCCCCACATTCGGGCCAAAGCAACAGCCGTTTGGCGGTCACGTTTCGTTGAGAGGACGGGAGAGGTCGGCTTGCACAGAGGCCTTGGACCCCATAGGGTTTGTTCAAGCGATATTTCACAACCTGTCAGGGAATCCTATGAAGAAGTTTGAAGGGACCAAGAACTATGTCGCGACCGATGACCTGCGGATCGCCGTCAACGCCGCCATCACGCTTGAGCGCCCGCTGCTGATCAAGGGCGAGCCAGGTACTGGCAAGACGGTGCTGGCATTCGAAGTCGCCAAGGCGATCGATGTCCCGATCATCCAGTGGCACATCAAGTCCACCACAAAGGCGCAACAGGGTCTTTATGAATACGACGCCGTCAGCCGCCTGCGCGACAGCCAGCTCGGCGATGCGCGCGTCAAGGACATCAAGAACTACATCGCCAAGGGCAAGCTGTGGGAAGCCTTCACCAATGACAGCCGCCCGGTCCTCCTGATCGACGAAATCGACAAGGCCGACATCGAGTTCCCGAACGACCTGCTGCTGGAACTCGACCGCATGGAGTTCTTCGTCTACGAGACCGGCGAGACGATCAAGGCCAAGCAGCGCCCGATCGTGATGATCACCTCCAACAACGAGAAGGAACTTCCGGATGCGTTCCTGCGCCGCTGTTTCTTTCACTACATCAAGTTCCCTGATCGCGACACGATGCAACAGATCATCGACGTCCATTATCCGGGCATCATGGACAAGCTGGTCAACGAAGCGCTCAACATCTTCTATCAGATCCGCGATGTTCCGGGCCTCAAGAAGAAGCCGTCGACGTCGGAACTGCTGGACTGGCTCAAGCTGCTGATGGCCGATCACATCACACCGGAAACGCTGCGCGAGCGCGATCCGTCAAAGCTCATTCCACCGCTGCACGGCGCGCTCTTGAAGAACGAGCAGGACGTGCATCTGTTTGAACGACTGGCATTCCTCGCTAGACGGGAGCGTAACTGATGCAACTCACCAGAGCCCTTGGCGCTTTCACACTTTGTACTGCAGCCGCATTTCTTGCGACAGCCGCTTCGGCGGCGCCTTGCACGACGCAGGGTGCGACCACTGCAGTGGAACTGACATATGACGTCAGCAAACCGCTTGTTGCCAAGGGCATCGGTGTAAGCCTGCTGCTGGGACTTGAGCCCGGCACGATGCCTGCTGCGGGTATTGCCAAGATCACTGCCGCGTGTACACGCGGTACCCTACTGGTCGGCAAGAAGACTTTCACGATCCATGGCGAAAACAACGGGGCGCCGGTGCGATGGGCAATAAGTGCCGCTGCACCAGGCGCTGTTGCCTATCTCGCGTCAATGCCGAGGCCTGACATGGCGCTGACGTGGTCGAACCAGTTCTCGCGGGACAAATCCACGCCGCCCGTCTTCGATGCAAGCCAGACAATGTATGCGGTTGTCTATTCCAAGGGCGATCTGCGGTTTGTCATGAGCTACTACAATGCCGTACCGGATGATGTGCGGCTCAAGTCCATTTTTGCCAACGCTCTGTCCGGCAAGATGAAACCCGTGCGCGGCTACAACGTGAAGACACATTCCGTAATCCGCGGGAAGGATCAGTAGTTCCTGCCCGCGGGTTCCGTGAAAAGCTCCGACGAACAGACACTTCTGTTCTACGCCAATGAGTCCGCGGCTTACGCCGCGCGGTCGGAAGCCATCGGCATTTCGAAATCGCTGAACGCCCTCCTGACTATTCTGCCTTCAGGCGCTGAGGTGCTGGATCTGGGATGTGGCACCGGACGTGACACTCTTGCCATCCGTGACGCCGGGTTTAGCGTCACTGCGATTGACGGGAGTGCGGAGATGGCGCGCGAAGCCGAGAAACGGGTCGGCCTGCCCGTGCGCGTGCTGCTGTTCGAGGACCTCGACTACGAAAACCAGTTCGACGGCATCTGGGCGTGCGCCTCGCTGCTGCATGTGCCGCGCGCTGGACTGGCTGACGTCCTTGCGCGCGTACATCGTGCGCTGAAACCCGGCGGCACAGTCGTTGCCAGTTTCAAGTCGGGCGGCGCTGAGGGGCGGGACAGTCTTGGCCGCTACTACAACTATCTCAACCGTGATGAGGCCGAAGCACTGTTTCTGGCCGCTGGTCGATGGGCGAAGCTTGAACTGAAGACCGGTTCCGGAACAGGCTACGACGGTACGGAAACAGGTTGGATCGAGGTGCGGGGCCGAAAATCCACGGATGACGAACCTGCCGTGGCCGCGTTAGACTGATGACATCCGCTATTGGTGACACTCATGTTCCTTAACTTCTTCGACGAACTGCGCCAGGCCAAAGTGCCGGTGACGCTCAGGGAATACCTGTCCCTAATGGAGGGACTGGAAAAGAGTGTCATCGAAATGAAGGTCGAGGAATTCTACTATCTTTCGCGTGCGATCCTCGTGAAGGACGAGCGCAACCTCGACAAGTTCGACCGCGTATTCAGCCACGCCTTCAAGGGGCTGGAGACGCTGGACCCGACGGAGCTGGCGCAGATTCCGGAAGACTGGTTGAAGGCCCTGACCGAGAAGTTCCTCTCCGAGGAAGAGAAGAAGCAGATCGAGTCGCTGGGAGGCTGGGACAAGATCATGGAGGAGCTGAAGAAGCGCCTCGAGGAACAGAAGAAGCGGCACGAAGGCGGCAACAAGATGATCGGCACGGGTGGCACCTCGCCGTTCGGCGCCTATGGCTACAATCCCGAAGGCGTGCGCATGGGCCAGGACAAAGGCCGCCACGGCAAGGCGGTCAAGGTCTGGGACAAGCGCGAGTACAAGAACCTTGACGACCAGGTTGAACTGGGCACGCGCAACATCAAGATCGCGCTTCGTCGGCTGCGCAAGTGGGCCCGCGAGGGCGCGCTGACGGAACTCGACCTGCCGGAGACGATCCGGCACACCGCGCACCAGGGCTATCTCGACCTTGTCATGCGGGCCGAGCGGCACAACAAGGTGAAGGTGCTGATCCTGTTTGATATTGGCGGGTCAATGGATTCGCATATCAAGCTTTGCGAGGAACTGTTCTCGGCCGCGCGGACCGAATTCAAGCACATGGATTTCTATTACTTCCACAACTGCCTCTATGAGAGCCTGTGGAAGGACAATCGCCGACGTCACAACGAGAAGACGCCGACATGGGACGTGCTGCACAAGTATCCGCACGACTACAAGGTCGTGATCGTGGGTGACGCAACGATGAGTCCGTACGAGATCACTTATCCGGGCGGCTCCGTCGAGCACTGGAACGAAGAGCCGGGTGCCGTCTGGCTCGAGCGCATGACGCGCATCTATGAGCACGCGATCTGGCTGAACCCCGTGCCGGAACGGCACTGGGAATACACGCCGTCGATCCAGATCATGAAGCAGATCATGAGCGATCGCATGTATCCGCTGACTCTCGAGGGCCTCGACAAGGCGATGCGGGAACTTAGTCGCTAGTCTCAAGTGTCCAGTGGATTTGCAAGTGGCGGGTGGTCTGACGTTGGGTGATCTGGAGACTGCGCTGAAGCTTGAGGCCACCGGTGACCAGCAATGGCACGGGCGTGCTGACCCCGCCTATGAAGGCAACACTGGCATGTATGGTGGCTTCACTGCCGCACTGCTTCTCAAATCCATAGTTTCAGAGCCTTCTGTGCAAGGCGCGCCATCGGCACTGACCGTCAATTTCATCAAGGCGGTTCCCGCCGGCAGCGATGTCATTCTGCGAACAAGGCTGCTTGGCGCGACGCGGTCAATCCAGAACTGGGTTGCTGAACTGTCGATCTCCGGAAATGGTGACGTATGCGCCCTGGCAACCGTTGTCACGACATCGCGGCGCGAGGTCGAAGGTTTCATCCATCCGGTCATGCCCGAGGTTCCCGCACCGGAACAGGTCGAGCCAACCATTTATCCGAGCAAGTTTGGGCGGCAGTCCCCGGTCAGGCCCGTGCTTGGCATGGATTTCAGCAAGGGGTCGCATCTGGGCCGCACGCATTCCGCGCAGTGGATCAGGGAGATCTCGGGACGGCGCATTGATGCGGTGCAGGTCGCCTATCTCTGTGACAACTATCCGCCGCGCCCTTTCTTTACCAGCAAAGGCTTGCGGCCCTCATCCACGGTTGCCTATTCGGTCTATTTCGTTGCAACGCCTGAAGAGATTGCGGCGGTGGGAGAGGATTTCACACTGATCGACGTGATCGGTACGCGCGCCGTCAACGGGACCGCGGGATCGCGCGTCAATCTGTGGTCGCGCGCGGGGACACTGCTGGCGACGTCGGAACAGTTGTGCTGGTATCGATAGAATGACCAGGAGCCCTACTGACCTGGCGAGATATCCCGCATTCGACGAAAAAGGGAAATGTCGAGAGGCGGAAGCATGCCTCTCGACATTGGCGTCTTATGGACGCGACTTGCTGCAAACAACAACACCGTTGATGATGCGGCATTGTACGCCCTGTCCGATCGACCAGTGACCTTCGCCGGCGGTCGCAGCCGTTGAAATTGCGAGATTGGCACCAAATGCTGTGGCGGCGAGAACGGCGGCGAGTGCAATTTTCTTAAACATTTTTGTTACCCAACTTGTTTGAACCAACTGCGCCGGCACACGCGGATCTGCGTCTGCATGCACAGGTCATTACAACGCGGGATTCGTGTGATTATTCCGAAACAAATTTTTTTTGTCGTCAGAAATAATCCGCGTACAGACAAAACTGACTCGCATGGCAATTGAATAGATTTTCCGACACCAGCTAACGACGATTCTTCGCAATCTTCATTTCGTTGAGACCAGTTCTTAACAGCGAACGGGCGGCCCACAACAGGATTTCCTTCGCCTCGGCCTCGTCCACTTTGCAGACATCCTTCATGATCACCATCGCATCAGTCCCTGTCGTCAAGGCAATTGCGGCCTGCAGTCTTTTCCATTCATTTTTCTTGAGCTTGTGCCTGGCGGGTTCGAGAACGGTTTCGAGCCAGCGCATGCGCCTGCCCTCGCGTACCGGCGGTACAGGCGCGCCCGCGCTTCGGCTTGCGAACCATGTGTCGAGATAGACCCTTAACGCCATGCGCATCTGCGGTTCATCGGCGAAGGTGATGTCATTGAACAGTTCCACAAACTGCAGCAGACGCAATTCGGGATCATCGCCCTTCAGGTGCTGCACGAATTGTTCAACCGGCTCGTAGGCGGGCGTGACGCCAGACACTTCAAGCAACAGTGAATCGGGGGTCGGGAAATAGCGATAGGCCGTCGCACGCGACACCTTTGCTGCTTCTGCAGCGTTTGCAACCGTCGGTTCGACGCCACTGCGCAACAGGCGCTGGGCTGCCTCAACGATGGCAGCCCGTGTTCTCTTTTTCTGGTTTGCGCGCGGATCGTGGGGTGCTGACATTTGCTTAGCCCAGCTTCACGCCCAACTGGCGCTGAATTGCTGCAAGATCGCACCATGCCTGTTCGCGAGAGATCCTGCCGTCCACAAACTCGAAAATGTGCAACAGCCGGAAGCTCACCTTGCCGCTTTTGCCGTCGCAGAGGAACGGGCTACCGTCAAATATTTCGCCGTGCCACATGGTTTCGTCGACCATGAAGTCGTTTCCATAGTAGCGCTTGAGCGGTGTGACGCTGTCGCCCTTCAGTGACGAAAACAGCATTTTGTAGTAGGCGCGCACCTTTGCCTTGTCATGCTGGACGCCCACGGGTGAAGGCACGATTTCATGTTCGATCTCCGGGGCGAGACTTGCCATTACACCGTCGAGATCGTCGGTGGCTTCAAATCCGAAGTGCTCATTGACGGCCTTGTCCATATCTTCGCGGGTCATGTTCATCCGGCGCTCCTTTCTTATGACACATTGAAACCGTAATGAGATATCTGTCTCATTACGCGTCTCATGTCAAGCGGAATGCCTGAGCGCCGGGAATGGCTATTTCAGCGTGCGGGCGAACGCCTCGAGCTGGTCGGTTGCGATACCCCAGCCTTCATGAAAGCCCATTTCCTTGTGCTGCCTTACCGCCTCTGGCGTCCAGTGGCGCGCACGGGCAATGTATTTCGTCCTGCCGGGACCTGCATCTTCCAGTGTGATGATGCCGACCATGAAAGGTTTGGCTGCTGGTTCCCAGGCTCTGGTGAAGGCGTCAGTGAAAACCAGACGCTCGTTTTTGACGGCTTCAAGATAGACGCCGGGGTTATCGTGCTGTTCGCCGTTCGGACCGCGCATCTGGATGACGCTGTTGCCGCCAGCGCGCACATCCATTTCGGCATGCGACACGTACCAGGGTTTGGGGCAGAACCATGGCTTGAGCAATTCGGGCTCGGTCCAGCAGCGCCAGATTGCACTGCGCGGTGCATCGACGACGCGGGCGATCACGAGTTCGAGTTCGTTGGATGCCTTCATTTCGATTTGAGTTGCCATTTTCGTGTTCCGATCTAGCGTTTGTGTAGTGCCGGTTCGCCATGCTCGTTGGCACCGAACGCTTTTTTGTAAAACTCAATCACCCTTGCGGCGCTGGGGATGCTGACGTAGGGAATAACCCCCTGCATCAGGCGCGCCATGGTTTGCCTGTCAGTCATGCTTTGGACCCTTTCGTTGCAAAAAGCAGCTCGATGTAGCGACGCAGATGCCTGGCTGAGTCGATCGCGATGGCTGTGTCGCCTTTTGCCTTCGCGAGAATGAATGCACCCTGCAACACTGCCTGGGTGTGAATTGCAAGACTTGCGGCCGACCAGTTGCCTTTTACCTTATAGAGCTGCATGGCTGACTTGATGTCGGCCTCGAGTGTCCTTGCGTGACCGCTGATGCTCGCGTCGCAGGCTTCAGCGATGTGAGGACTGCTTTCGTAGACTTCCTGGACCATGGTGCCGACCAGGCATGTCACGTCTGCCACAGGTCCGTTCAACAGCCCAATGCGAAAGTCGACGTAGGCCAGCACGCGGTGCAGCGGATCCCTTGGGGCGTGAAAGGGTGCGGACTCGAAAAGCGCGCTTGTTGTGGCCGACCAGTAGTTCGCTGCAGCAACGCCCAGCGCCTCCTTGCTTTCAAAGTGATGGAAGAAGGCGCCCTTGGTCACCCTTGCAGCCTTGCAAAGATCGTCGACCGATGTCGCGGTGAAGCCCTGCTTGCGAATGACCTTCACGGCAGCGTCCAGCAGTTTCGCGCGGGCATCAGGCGGCCGTAATTGGGCTGCAGTTGTCATGCCGGGTACATACCAACTGGTTGGTATGTCGTCAAGACTGCTGAAAACCTGGCGGATTGCAACCGGTTTCGATGTTATTCAACCAATGGGTTGACTAACGAGAAATACCAGATATATTCAACCACATGGTTGAATTATATCCACTCCGGACGGCGTCCCAGCTTGATTCTGTCTTCCACGCCCTCGGCGACAACACGCGGCGACGGATGCTTCGCGAACTTGCCGATGGCGAGCGAACGGTCGGGCAGCTTGCCGAGCCTTTCGACATTTCGCTGGCCGCAGCCTCCAAACACATCAAGGCACTGGAGAGCGCAGGGCTCATCCGGCGGGAGGTGCGTGGCCGCACCCATATCTGCCGACTGGATCCGGGTCCACTTGCCAGCACGCATGAGTGGTTGAGCTTCTATGAACGCTTCTGGACCAGCCGGCTGGATGTGCTCGAACAACTCCTCCGCAGGGAGGCTCGCCCCCAATCTCCACCGAACAAAGGAAAACGAAAATGACCAAAGTCCTTGATCTCGACGCCTGGGGCATCGTGAGCGAGCCTGCCACATTGAAAATCCAGCGCCTCTTGCCGGGCCCGATCGAGCGCGTGTGGGCTTATCTCACTGACAGCAACCTGCGCCGGCAGTGGCTCGCTGCGGGCCAGATGGAAGCCAAATCCGGCACGCCGTTCGAGCTCACCTGGCGTAACGACGAACTGACCGATCCGCCTGGCGTGCGGCCGACTGGTATTTCCGCTGAACACAGCATGCAGAGCCGGATCATCGAATTCGACCCACCGCGCAAGCTCGTCTTTACGTGGAGTAACAGTGGCGACGTTTTGTTCGAACTTGAGCCGCAGGGAACTGACGTGCTTCTGACCGTGATACACCGCCGCCTCCCCGATCGCTCAACGCAACTTGCGGTCAGCGCTGGCTGGCACATGCATCTGGACCTGCTGGTCGCGCGCGTTTCCAACACCAGGGCCGAGCCATTCTGGGATGGGTGGGTTCGCTTGCGGGCCGCGTACGAACAACGCCTCAAGGTGTGAGCACGGTCTGGCTAGTGCCGGACCTGCTCCATTTCAAAATCTGACTTCTCGGTACCGCAATCCGGGCATATCCAGTCTTCCGGCACGTCTTGCCAGCGCGTGCCGGGAGCAATTCCTTCCGAAGGCAACCCCTGGGCCTCATCATAGATGAAACCGCAATTGCGGCAGCGCCACTTGTTCATGACCAGGCTCAGTTCACTGTGAAGCGAATGGGAACCCGCTTGGGTCCGCACACGAAGTTTGAAATCGTGTTCTCGGGCTTACCGGCCAGCTCGACCGACTTCAGCCTTGGCAGCAACTCTTCCCAAAGTATGCGCATCTCCATGCGTGCGAGGTGCTGGCCCAGGCACACATGCGCGCCATAGCCAAACGCAATCTGCTGGGCGCCAGCCCGGTCGAGACGGAATTCGAAAGGCTTGTCAAATACCGTTTCGTCGCGTGTTGCGGACTGATAGCAAAGCATCAGCCAGTCATCCTTGCTGATCTTCTGGCCAGCAACTTCCGTGTCACTGGTTGCCGTGCGCATGAAATGCTTGACGGGGACGGCCCAGCGGATCGATTCCTCAACGAGGGCATTGACCAGTGCGGGGTCCTTCCTGATCTTGGCCAATGTGTCGGGTCGTTCGGCCAGCGCCCACATGGCAGCCGCCGTCGTGTTCGACGTCGTGTCGTGTCCTGCCGTCGCCGCAATGATGTAGTAACCCATCATCTGACGGTAGTTCAGGTACTCCCCGTTGATCTTCGCGTTAGCAATCAGACTGTTGACATGCGCGGTCGGGTGCGCCCGGTATTTTTTTGTCACTTCGCTGAAGTAGGCTTCCAGTTGCTGGGCAACCGCAAGCAGGGCCTGCAGGCCGTCCTGCATCGTGGCGTCCTTGCCCAGGCGATTGAATTCCGGGTCTGCATTGCTGAAGAGTTCCTGTGTCAGCCGCAGCATGAATGGTTCATCTTCGGGCGGCACGCCCAGCACCGTCATGATCACGCGCAGCGGGTAGAGGAAGGCAACGTCACGCGCGAAATCGCACTGGCCACCGAACTTCAGCATGTGGTCGACAAATTCGCGAGCGATGCCCCGAATGCTTTCTTCCCAAGAGCGGATAGCCTTGGGTGTGACGTGCGGAAACACAATGGCACGCAAGTCCCGGTGCTCCTGTCCGTCAACGGATACGAGTGACCGGATGAGGTTTGGCTCGCCGCCGGAGACGTTGCGTACCATCTGTTCTGCCTCTCGAGGCGCCACAAACGTCGACCGGTCTCCGTTATGGAAGATGTCGTTCTGCCGCTCGATTGTCATGATGTCGGCGTGGCGGCTGACGACCCAGAACGGATCGAAGCCATCGGGCTGCGCCTTGGCGAGTGGCCATGTCGCGCGGATCTTCTGGAAGGCGTTGTGGACTGCATCGCCATTTGCGTAGGCGTTCGGGTCGACGATTGTGTTGGCCAGTTCGGTCGGGATGCTCATTCTTTCCTCCAGGGGCACGTCGCGCACGATGCTGCCCGACGACACCCAGCGCATTGATCTACCGCAAAGAGCCTGTCGCAGAAGAACAGGTTTGCGTAGCGTCAGCGATTGTGCAGCCTGTTCGCTGTCACTACGCCATCTGTACCTTGGTGGCGCAACCCCTGATCGAAAAATTGCAGCACCCTTGCCCACACGTCCTGACTGACCTGTCGTCGTCTTCACCGGCGCTCAGGCCGGATCGAGAATGTCCTTCAGGTAGTCGACATAAACCTGGAAGCTTCTTCGTCCGGACTTGGTCAGTGACACCCGCGTGCGAGGCCGGTTGTTGTGAAAATCTTTTTCGACTTTCACATAGGCAGCCTTCTCCAGCGTGGCGATGTGGGCGCCGAGATTTCCTTCCGTTGCCTGCACGATCGACTTGAGCCGCACAAACTCCAGCTTCTCGCTTTCCGGCAACGCCCGAAGTGCTGCCATGATCTTCAGGCGCAGTGGCTGGTGAATAACTTCATCGGGCTGATCCATGTCAGACCCTCCTCAGCCAGAAGCTCGTCAGCATGAGCACGCCGCCGCCCGCGAATGCCATCCAGAGGCTGAAATGCGGACCTGCATTGTAATAGCCAACCAGCACTGCCACCGCGAGCACCACGCCGCATAGCGAAAAGCGCAGACCTGCCCAAAGCCCTGCGAACAGATAGGCGCCAGCGAACACGAGAGGAACGAAAGCATCAACCTGCCGCGGTTCAAGCGTCAGTACGGATGACATGACACCGAAAAACGCGGCGAACCCGGCGCTGATGGCTGCGTAACGCCAGGTGAACCCTGCCCTTGCGCGCGAGCCGCCCTGGGATTGCCGGCTTGCGAGAATTATGCTGCCGAGCGCGCCGACAGCGATGCCCGCACCCCAGGTGAGGTTCCGGTATTCCGGCGCGTAATCTGTCACCGCATATCCGAACGCCCAGACAAGGCCCCAGATCAGAAAGTGGGGCGAGGCCTCCCGGTACACGTGAAGCTCGCGGCTGTAATCGCCGGTGCGGTCGATTTCTTCCAGCGTCTTTGACGCTTCTTCGGGCGAGATGGGCATGCGTGCCTCCAGTTCAACCAGAGTACTCTATTGTACAGAGTGTTCGATAGCAAGCGGTCTTTTGAAGGGCTCCCCCTCGACTGCAGCACCACTTCGTGGTGCCGCAGTCGAGAGGGACCGGCGCCCTATTTTTTCTTCGGGAGCGGCTTGCCGTTCTTGCGGACGTAGCCGCCTGCCGACGGATCATACTTCAGGTCGATGTCCGGGTAGATCGTGACGTCCTTGCGGTGGCGAGAACCAATCTCGAGTACAATGGCGTCGGCGCTGCTCCGGTTGACCAGGTGGTGACCGTCTGCCCGGTTCTTGGGAAAGCCCGAGCAGTCACCTGGTTCAAGAACAGTCTCTCCCTGATCGGTGATCAGCACCACAGCTCCAGACAACACGTAGATGAATTCGTCTTCGCAGTCATGCCAGTGCCGCTGAGACGACCATGCGCCCGCGGGCAGCCGGAGGAGGTTTACGCCGAAGTCAGTGAGTCCTGCCGCATTGCCGAGCGGCGTGCGCTCGCGCTTCGCGCAAGGCGTCGAGAACGGCGCGGGATAGCGCGAACCCTTGCGTTTGCGAATGCGGGAGATATTGATCCGGGACATGAGGGGCCTCTGCGATGCTCGTGCGCATATTATGGCGGATTGCGCGCGCTGCAAGGAATTTGGATACTACCTAAGCCTGCTCAAGCACGAACTCGGCGCGTGGTCGGATCAGGGCTCCCGTGGTTCGCTGCTCGAAGGCATGAGCGATCCAGCCAACGGATCTTCCGAGCGCGAACAATGCGAGTGCTGAGCCCTTTGGCAAATCAAATGCCCGCTCGATCGCCAACAGTCCAAAGTCGACGTTTGGTTCGAAGCCCGCCAGCAATCGGGCTGACTTGAGCAATGCCGCCATCGTCGTGTCGAGCTTGACCGCTGCTATCAACTCTGCGCCACGCGGATCGGCATCGCGGTACACGGAATTTCCGAACCCGGGGAGCGTCTCGCCCCGGTTCAGACGGGTTTCAACCGCGCTGTCGGCATCGCCGCAGGCGTCTATCTCGTCCAGCAGCGCCCGCAGCCGCTCAGTTGCGCCGCCGTGTCTTGGTCCGCTCATCGCTGCCAGTCCCGCGATCGCACAGTGGGCGAGGCCAGCGCCGGTGGAGGCGACAACCCTGACCGCAAATGTCGAAGCGTTCAGTTCGTGATCAGCCAGGAGCACGAGCGCGCGGCGGATGATCTCTGCCGCCCGGGGACGATGCCATGCCACGCTGACGGCACGGTGGATCGGTCCGGAAAACGCTGCACCCGTCCCTGCAACAGCGACAGTCAACGCTGCAAGCAGGTGAGCCGCTGCCTGGAAAGCATGCAGGCCCGGCCTGCCTGCCCTCGTCACTTCGTGAGGCGTCAGCAGCGAGAGCAGCAGCATCGCCCGGTCAGTCGCCCGTTCCGGCGCATAACCCGTTGCAATGGTCTGCCATCCCAGAACCTGGCACGGGTCGAACTGCAGGCCCGAGAACGGGTTGGTATCGCCAGTGTCCCACAGCAATCGTGCGGCATCCTCGAGTGTTGCCTTGCGTGAAAATGCGACTGCTTCCCTTGTACGGTAATAGCAGTGATTGTCTTCAAAGTGCGTGATGCGCGTTTTGAGAACGGGAAGTCCGTAGTCGAGCGCGTTGGCCACCGCCACCCGCGGGCGGCGGGTTTGCCGCTTTCGGGCAACAAGGGCCTGGATGTCGGCGGTCGCATAGAGACACGACCTGGAATTCGATGGATCTGGCGTTGAGCGGATGAGCCCGCGGCTGACATACACGTAAAGTGACGCATGACTGATGCTCAGCGCTCTGGTCGCGCTGTTCGCGTCCATCTGCGCTGCGGTGCTGGCTGGTGGGCGTTTGAAGCGGTTTTTTGCTCTCATCTTAACATGTTGATTTAAGATTGACGGACCCAGGCCCAGCATCCATGATTTTTTCAATGGTGGGAAGTGACTTCCCCCGCAGGGAGGCGTTGGTTCGTGGCGGTCCGCATCATTTTACTGACGACGATTGCCTTGCTGGCATGGACCGCCCTTGCGGTTACCGGAACGATTGAAGGCTGGTGGAGAAAGCCGCTGGCTGCCCATGGTGATGCCGGGGCGTTTCGGAATGCAGCGATCGCGGAGATCGACGCCAGCTACAAGGGAAATGTCGCCTTTGTGATGATCCAGCACGGCGCCGTCTTCGGCAATCATTTCGCATCGGTGGGGCAACCCGTTAGCGGCGACAGCCGCTTCCAGGTGGCTTCGATGAGCAAGTGGATCACGGCCTGGGGTGTGATGACCCTTGTGGAAGCTGGAAAGCTGGATCTAGACAAACCCGTCGCAGGCTATCTCACGCGCTGGAAGTTTCCGCCGGGCGCATTCGACAGCAATGGTGTCACCGTGCGCCGACTCTTGAGCCATACGGCCGGGCTGACGGATGGCCTGGGTTACGCGGGATTCAAACCTGGACAGCCTGTTCAACGCCTCGAAGATTCCCTGACACATGCCGCCGATGCTTCTCCGGGCCACGACGGATCGGTTCGCGTTGGCGTGGAACCGGGGACGGAGTTCAAGTATTCCGGCGGCGGATACACACTCCTGCAGTTGCTGATCGAAGAGGTATCAGGCCAATCGTTCAACGACTACATGACCTCGCACGTCTTCGACAAACTCGGGATGGCACGATCGACATTCGTGCTGAAAGACGACGATGTTGCAGCGTTTTACGACACGCGCGGGGAACCTGCGACCCACAATCGCTTCGCAGCGCTTGCAGCGGCCTCGCTATACACCACGACGTCGGACATGACCCGGTTCCTTCAGGCGCATGTCCGCGGGCCCAATGGCGAACCACCCGGGCGCGGCGTTCTGAAGCCGGAGCCACTGGTTGAGATGCGTCGCCCGCATGCGTCGAAGTTCGGCGTCGAAATCTGGGGCCTCGGGACGATTCTGTTTGCGCCGAACAACCGGGGCAGCTTCATTATCGGGCATGATGGCAACAATGAACCTGCCATCAATACGGCGGCGCGTGTCGATCCTGATACCGGCGACGGCATCATCATCCTTGAAACCGGGAACAAGCTGCTGGCGACAATGCTTGCGAGTGAATGGGTGTTCTGGCGCACGGGGAATGTCGACTTCCTGATGGTCACGATGGAGTCCGGGACGCTGCTGAGGATCCTTGCTGCGGGTTGGGTGGTGATTGTTCTGGGCGGATTGTTTGCCGGATTGCGTGCGCGTCGGGTGGTGGTGTGATCCCCCAACCAATGCAGCAGCCTTCGACTGCGCACCTATTTCCTCTGCTAGAGCGGGAAGAAAACTCTGGAGCGAATTACAGTGCCGCGACGTATTCCATGCCTACGCGAAAGGCGGTGGTTACGTCCTGCTTTTGCACGAAGGACAGCTTGAAGCCGGCTTCGGCGGCGGCTGTGCGTTCTTCGGGGGTGCCGTGGTGGTCGCTGGCATTGACGTTGTTGTCGCCGAGGCCCCAGAGCTTCTGGCCAAAGATCCAGAGCGAGGCTGCGGGGACAGCCGACTTGCGCAGGCCCAGATAGTAGCCTGCGAGAAAGTCTGCATTGAGTTCGAGGCGCTTCACCGTGGGACCGTCACCCCGGATCGTCTTGTAGAGGCCCGACTGGAATTGCCAGACGTGTGCGAACTCGTGCGAGCACACACCCAGCACTGACACGCCCGAAGGGTCAGCAGCCTGCAATTCGGCAAACAACTGCTTGCCGAACAGAACTGTCCCCGTCCGGCTGATGTCGTTTGATTCAGGCGCGGCGAACGCGTTCGGGTCTTCATCGTCGAAGAAGCCGAAGGTCGGGTCGATGCCAAATGTCTGGCTGAGGCGCACGAGACTTTTGTCGAGCGCGCGATCGAGGTCCTTGTTGCCCGTCGTCCGCGTGACGGTGATTTCCTCGCTGCCGCCGCTGGAGGCGCCGAGCCTGTTCCTGATCAGGCCGACATCCCTGCCGACGAGCATGCAACCCTGGATGTCACCGAGTGTGCGTGCAGCTTTCGCCGGGACGGCCTTGTCTGCTGCCATAACAACGCGCGGCAAGAGGGCCGCGCAAGTGGCGCACCCAAGGCTCGAAAGAAAAGACCGACGCGCAAGGCTCATGGGATCACCCGGATCTCGGAGATGGCGGTGTCGTGATACTTGCTGCCCCGGTGCACCGTAATGATACGCAGGCGCACCCATGAAACCGTCACGGGCTGCGGCAATGTGAACGACATCGGGTCAGGTCCGTCGGCGATTTCGAAGACCTGTGGCTTGCCGGTCGGCAACGTGATCTCGATCTGGCGGACACGATTGTTCTTGAGGAAGATCGATTCATTCTTGTGATAGCCGTTCAGCAAGTCGAGGCCACGAAAGGTTCCACCGGGGCCGAAATCTATGACGAGCGATTCACCGATGCCGTCCGTCGCCCTGGACGTATTGGGCACCCAGGCGGTGTCGTACTTGCCGTCGAACAGGTTCTTCGGGCGATAGCTGAATCCGTATTGCGGCGCGAGCACCGAGCTTACGCAGTAACGCAGCGTTCCGGCGCTGTCGCAGACTTCACCCGGCTGTTGGGGGCGCGCGGTGTTCCGGATGGCTGGAGCTGGCGCCTTTGGCGGCAGCGCTACTGGAGGCGGTGCCTGGGTATCGCCGTCCACACATTCGAGGAAGTGACAAACCTGGTCGGCCTTCGCCTTCGCGGGAGCCATCAATGCAATTCCCGCGGCGAGCGCCGCGAGACCCATTGCGAAGAAGTGCCGCATCGTTACAAATCTCCCCTGAACGCGCACCGACAATCGCGCGGAAATGTTATAGCGCCAGACATGAGGCCCCGCATGCGAAGAAACGTCGCCACCCTCATTTGCTTCGTTCTTCTAGCGCAGGCCGCGCTCGCGAGCGAGATGCAATTGTCACCTTCCGCACCTGTGGCGCCCTCGCCTTCTGGCCTGCCGGCGCCGTTCGTTTTCCTGTCCGATGTCGACCCGACGATTCTGCAGGACATGCGCTATGCGGGCGACAACAATTTCACCGGCAAGCCCGTGCCAGGCTATGCGGCGGCAGAATGCGTGCTGACGAAACCCGCCGCCGAAGCGCTTGCCCGCGTGCAGGCAAATTTGCGACCGTTGCAAATGTCACTGAAGGTTTATGACTGTTACCGACCGCAGCGCGCGGTGATGTCATTTGTTGCGTGGGGGACTGCGCGTGACCCGAAGCCCGCCACGAAGCGGTTTTTTCCCAACCTGCGGAAGGAACAGCTGGTGCCGCTGGGCTATATCGCCGAGCAGTCGAGTCACCCGCGCGGCGTCGCAATCGACCTGACGCTAGTGCAACTGCCACCGGTCGCGACCGCTGCGTTTGACCCTAAAGCAAATTATGCAGCGTGCACGGCGAAGGCGAACAAACGCGCGCCGGACAACAGCGTCGATATGGGCACGGGGTATGACTGCTTTGACACGCTGAGCCACACGGCGAGCCCGCGGGTGGATAGAGCGCAGCGGGTGTGGCGGCATTTGCTTTTTGTGGCGATGACGAAAGAAAAGTTCGAGAATTTCGAGAAGGAATGGTGGCACTATGTGTTGCCGTCCGCGGACCAGGCGGTGTTCGACTTTGAGATCCCGAAGCGCGGTGTGAAGTAGTCAGGAAGGAAGAAATTTCTCACACGAAGACGCGAAGACGCGAAGGGTGCGATTAGCAGAAGAAAGGATTCATGCGAAAACGCCAAAAAAGGAAAAACGCAAAAGAGCAACCGGTGGGCGTAGGGCTTATCAGCGAGAACTGATTCTTGGCGCGCTTTGCGCGCCTGAAGTTTTGTGCGAAGCGCGACCACGCTTCAGAAATGGTTCCTATTTGCGTTTTTCCTTTTTTTGGCGTTTTCGCGTGAATCCTTTCTTTCATCCCCTCGTTCCTTCGCGGCTTCGCGTGAGACATTTTACATTTTCCAGAACCGGAGACGACCAATGCCCAGACTGAGACAGGTTTCCAGGGCCGACGCCGATCCATTTGCTCAGCAGCTTTACAAGGTGCTCTTCGGCGACCGTGATCCGGTGAAGGAACCCGGCACTGCAACGGGGACGCCTGGAAACTGGTGGACCGTGTTCGCGCTAGTGCCGGATGCCTTCAAGCATACGACGGAAGGTTTCCAGTTCTATCGCAGCCCGAAGCGGAAAATATCCGCGAAGCTGCGTGAGCTGGGGCAGATCCGCGCCGGCTGGGCGCGCGGCTCGCAGTTCGTGTTCTCGCAGCATTGCAAGGCGGCGCGTGACGCGGGCTTCAGTGACGCACAGGTCAAGGCAATCCCCTATTGGTCGATCGCCGATGTGTGGAGCCCGGTCGAGCGCGCTGTGCTCGCCTATACCGACTGTCTTGTGTTGATGGGCGGGCGCGTGCCCGAGGAAATCTTTGCCGCGCTGAAAGCGCATCTTTCGGATGAAGAGATCCTGGAACTCACCTACATCACCACGACATACGAGATGCACGCGACCATGTCCCGCGCGCTCAGGCTCGAGTATGACGACGTCGACGAGCGCATCGTCGAGATCGCAGCACCCGCGGGTGCCAGCTCGGACGTGATGAGCATGGTGGACAAAAAAGATTGATGGATATCGATGTGTCGAATGTGTCGCTGTTGACAGCTTGGAGTTTCTGTTCTAGTTATGTTCTTTCTGCACCGGAGGCGAAATCCGATGGTGCCAGCTGCGACTTGAAAATTTCATATGACTGAACGCCGATTTCGGGTCCGGTCCTGGAGAGGAGCCCTAACTGCGCCCTGGTTGGAGTTACTTGCACTGGCAGAAACGGGCGCGGATATCGGCGTCGAATTTCCCGGCAAATATTCCGGGTAAGTTGAAGTGGAACCTTCGAGCAATTTTGTCACCTTTTGCTTTTCTAGAGGCAGAATTCCGCAGAAGACTGCGAAAAATGCATCACAGAAAAAGGTGACAGTGTCACCTTCGACCGGCGTTGTTTTCCGGGCGTGGCACACGCAGGATCTTTGTACCGAAATCCAGTAACCGCAGTTGTTTGCGGTAAGCATCGGTGTTGCCAAACCCGCCGTGCGGTCAGGTGCTTTTGATAATGCCAAGGCTGCGGCCGATGATTCCGCCGAGCCAGAGGATGAGGGTCAACACAATGACGCGCGTGAACAGGGTCATAAGCGTCAGGGCGATTGCCGTATCGCCGACAACCAGGCCGAACAGGGCAGACGGTGAGCCGTTGCCGAGCACGGTCTCGGCGCTGTCCATCACGAAGTATTTGATGCTTCCCGCCGAGCGGACGAATTCGTTCACCCAGTCTGGAGTCAGTACGACCATCACAGCGAGGACGACGAACGACAGGAAGAAGGACACGATGCTTCTCCACGTCTGCCACATGAACTGACCAAGCGTATGCATCGAATTGCCCTTTTTTCCGGTTTCCCGTTCCTGGCGGACATGCTCGGGTTCCAGCACCCAAGTGTCAAGGCGGCGCGGGCGCGCTGTGCCGCTGAATGCCTTGCAGAAATTGCACTTCGCGTGGTGGCGATGCAGGGAATCCGCACCCCGGGCGCTGTCCACGGGCGGCCGTCAAATGATGGTTTATTCCGCGGCAGCCCGAAGTACCCCCTTCCGCGGGACGGGCTTGCTTGTCAGGTAGCCTACGATCAGGCGCGAAACCTCTGCCGCCAGTGCCCCGGACTGCAGGTCGTGCGGGCGCTCGGATACGGCGTTGTGAACCACGGCTTCCACCGTCCGGGTCACGACAAAGACCGCGAGGTCGAGATCGGACACGGTGATTTCGCTGCGCCTGGTTTCGAACGCCGCGCGCACGCGCGCTTCGACACGCCTGGAATACGCCTTCTTCCAGTCGAGATTTCCGAGGCTTGGCACTTCTTCCGATAGAACGCGATGAAGCTCGGGCTCGATCAGGTGCGACTTCACATTCTGCTCGACAGCCAGCTGAACCAGTTCCTGCAGCGGCAACGTCGCCGCACGGTCGACCATTTCAACAACCGTGTTCTCGATTTCCATGACATGACGTTTCATCAACGCGACGAGCAATGCGTCCTTGTTGGGAAAATACTGATAGAGCGAGCCAATGCTGACGCCCGCTTTTTCTGCCACACGATTGGTCGTGAAGGCCTCATAGCCGCGCTTGACCAGAACGTGAGCCGCGGCCTGCAAAATCGTCCCGACCGTGGCACGCGAGCGATCCTGCTCGGGGTGTTTTCGAGGGTTTGCCGCCAGTTTCCTGCGTGGTGCCATGGGATGTTCCAATTGCGAGTAGTCAATGCGAGCAATTACTCATATAACATGAGCAATTACTCGGTTTCAACAGATAATCAACAGGTAACACGAATGGCCAAAGCCGACACCAGCGCGTGCAAGCACGATGCCGGCATTGTTGCGCCCGTCATCAACCCGCTCAAATGCGAAGCTGCAGGAGACTGCGTGGAAGTCTGCCCCTATGACGTGTTCAGCATCCGAAAGCTGACGACAGGAGAACTCAAAGCCTTACCGCTGGGGCCCTGGATCAAGGTCAAGGTGCACGGCAGCAAACAGGCCTTCGTCGTCAATGGCGATGCCTGCCACTCGTGCGGGCTTTGCGTGACCGCATGTCCCGAACACGCGATCCGGCTTTCGCGAACTCCACAAAAAGGAACATGAACATGATGGCCGTCACAGAACTTGATGATCCGAAGATTTCGTCGACGCTGCGTAAACTGCACGCGCTTGCAAGGGGAGACGTTTACGTTTTTGCCCGCGCGCTGCCGGCAGTATTGATGAGCGTTGCGCGTGGAAAACCTGCAATTGAAGGCGCACTGCCCTATCTCAAGGATGCGTATATTCCCGTCGATCCTGATCAAGGGAAGTTTCTGTATGTTACAGCGCGTGCGATAAATGCGAAGACGATTGTCGAATTCGGCACTTCATTCGGAATCTCAACGATTTACCTCGCGGCAGCAGCGCGCGCGAACAGCGGACGCGTGATCGGAACCGAACTTGTTTCAGCAAAAGTTAAAGCTGCGCGCGCAAATGTCGCGCAAGCCGGGCTCGCACAATTTGTAGACATTCGTGAAGGCGATGCGATGAAAACTCTCGCATCACTCGATCAAACAATAGATTTGTTGCTGCTTGATGGCTGGAAAGACATTTATCTTCCAATGATCAAGATGCTCGCGCCCAAAATGCGAGCAGGCGCAGTTGTGCTCGCTGACAATATTTTCACTTTCAAAACGGCGCTGCGTCCTTACGTTAGCCATATGCAAAATCGTGAAAACGGATTCGAGTCCGTCACACTGCCCCTTGGGCACGGCATGGAATACTCGGTTCGCTGCTTTTGAACCGAATGTCACAAACATGATGTATGTTGCGTCATGTGGTTGTCCGATGTTGAAATCACCTTTGTCCGTAACTACATCCGGGATGATGTCCCGGTTGGGGAGAGCCGGCTATGCATGAGAGAGCCTATGTACCTGCGTTGGGGGATCACCGCCTGACGCCATTCTACGACGCAACTGTCGCTCTGATGACCTGCGAGCGAACCTGGAAGCGTGCGTTCGTGAAACAGATTTCCCCGCAGCCTCGCGACGTCATTCTTGATGTTGGATGTGGCACGGGAACGCTTGCCATCCTGCTTAAGCAGGCCTGCAGTTCGGCGTCAATTTACGCCAGTGACCCTGACCCGGCAGTACTGACACGCGCCGAGGAAAAGGCCCGGACAGCGGGCGTGCTGGTGCATTTTTCGCAGGGTTTTGGACAAGGTGTGGCTGCCACGGCTGCCTCCATCCGCCCCAACAAGATCGTCAGCAGCCTCGTGCTGCACCAGGTTCCGATGGAAACCAAGCGGGCCACACTTTCCAGTGCCTTTGCAGCCCTGCGCAGTGGCGGTGAACTTCACGTCGCCGACTATGGCGAGCAGAAGTCTCCGCTGATGAAATTTGCGTTCCGGCAGGTCCAGGCGCTCGACAGTCAAGAGACGACAAAGTCGAACGCCGAGGGCCTGCTGCCCAGATTCATGGCAGACGCCGGCTTTGTCGCGGTACAGGAAACAATGTCGGTCCCGACACCAACCGGTTCGATTTCGCTCTACTCGGCCCTAAGGCCGTAAGCCCAATGACGGTGCGGCAGGATCAACGCTGCCGCCCGTCCCTGCCATCTGAGATGGTTCGGCCGACCCTTCGGCCATGACCACAGGGCTTGCGCCCGGCGATGAATAAAGGGGACGCACGTGCGGGTCGGATATCAGCGACATCGGCGTTATCACGTCGTAGCGCGCAATCGTGTTCCAGCACTGATCGTAATCCAGGTAGCGCCGCTTGCAGGGTTTGCTCTGCTGCCACTTGCCCATGAATTTCGAGGACACAGTGGGATTGCCTTTCGCCAGGGTTCCAAGGCGCTGCATTTTCCCGAGATCAATGCCCGCCTCGAGGTAAGCCATGCGAACAAGCTCGCTTGAGTAGATCTGGTCCGCATCGGGATCCAGGAAGAAGTCGCCATGCATGCCAATCCTGCTGCGTGCGGCGCTGATGACAAGGCGTGACTGGATGGGCGTCAGCGCCGCTACGCGATAGGCAGCGAACTGCCTGCTGCGGCCATGGCTGATGAAATCGGCAAGAGGTGTCTCGGTGACAGTTTCACTGGCTTCGATCACAACCGCGCCGCTATCTGTCAGCTGGACGATGCCGATGTGAGCCGGGGCCTCGGTTTTTGTTCCGAAGACCGGCAGCACGGGCACCGTCTTCGACTGCTGGACGATGAGGTCGCCGTCGTTCCATTCAACCGGATTGATGCCCGAGGTCGCACTCGACCAGAGATACGCAGCGAAGGTCACCACGACTGCGGCGCCTGCAAATATTGTTTCGACTTTGCCAATCATGAGGCTGAGTCTAGGGCCGAGGTGTAAACAGCGGCGTAAGCGGCATGCTTAATGACCGTGCGCCAGGCTGGCACAACGGGTGCTATTTCGCCGATCCCCAGTAGTTGAAGCCGGCGAAGCGCGGTGTCGCGGGAAGGTACATCGTTTCCATCTTCTCGATCTCGAAGCCCCCTTCGCGAATGAGTTCGGGGATCGGACGGCCCACATGGCAACCGCCACCAATCACTTTCCACAATGGTGTAATGCGTTCCTGAAACCTGCGAACGTTTTCGTCCGGCGCCTTGCCATGCTCGCAGAAGATCAGGCGTCCGCCAGGCCTGAGAACGCGGCGCATGCCTTTCAGGGCCTTCACCACTTCGGGGATCGTGCAAAGTGTATAGGTGACAAGCACAGTGTCGGCGGACTTGTCATCCAGCGGGATCTCTTCGGCCTTCAGGTCCAGGAACTCGAGCTCGATTGGGGTGTCCCTTGCCCGACGCTTCGCGCGCTCGCGCATTTCTGCTGATGGCTCAAGACCCCAGATGTGCGAGACCTTTTTGGGATCGTAGAACTCAAGGTTCTGGCCTGCACCAAGGCCGATCTCAAGCACGCGGCCCTCGGCCAGCGGTACAACCTTCTTGCGCTGCCAGGTGATCGGCTTGGCGCTCATCACCGTGTCAAGAAGCCAAGGCAAGATGCGCCGTTCGTAAAAGCCCATGTGAAAAGTGTCCGAAGTTGCTGCTTCGGACACTTAACACAGATCAACGGCGGTGGTGGACTGCCGTTTTACTGCGAACGGCGCTCCACAAGGCTCTTCATGGGCGGGCAAGCGTCTCCGGGCGGACCGAAGCCCTGCCGTTTTCCGCCTGCTGCGGCAGGTGCCGTGACTTCCTCGTCCTCGAGGATCTCTTCGAGATCATCGCCCTCAAGGACAGGCATGGTCGGTTCAGCACGCTGCACGGGCTTGGGCTGAAGCATGGGCTGGTGAGTTGCAGCGCGCTTGGCTCGCACCGCCTCAAGAACGCGCTGCATGTCTTCCTTGGTGAGGTCCGTCGGCGAAGGCGGCGGCTTTGGCGTTTCATCGCCAACGTCCTCATCCTTTGCCGAGAGTTCCCGGGCTTCAAGCGCCACCTTGGGAGCGGGTGGCGCCTCAAACTGCACCTTCGGTGCGGCAGCCTGAGCCTGCGCCAGTGCAACGCGTGCCACTGCCGGAAGTGGTTCCATCGACACGTGACCACGGGCCCATTTGCCGTCCCATGCGAGAAGCTCGTCGAGTGTGAGCGGCTTCTGAATCCAGATGCCTTGCGCGGCCGTGAAGCCCACATCTGCAAGACCCGCCATGGTTGCTTCGTCTTCGGCACCCACAGCCACGGCCTCCAGATCGAAGTGCTGGGCATAGCGCATGCGAGCGGCGATTGCGCCCTTGCCTTTCAGACCCAGTCTCTGGGCCAGGCGAATGCTGGCAGGCCCGCCCACCTTTATCGAGGTGAAGGGCATTGGTTCAAAATGCGTGAGGTCGACTGGCACGATGCCGCCGCCGTCAAGAGCAACCTGGACGCCGAGCGCGCGCACTGCATTCAGCGCATCGCAGAGGGCTTCGGGTTCCTGGGCAACGGCACGCTCCGGCACCTCGACGATTACACGCGCGGGCTTCAAGCCGTAGTGCGTGATCATCTGCGACAAGCCCTGACAGAAGTCAGGCGCGGTCACAGTTCCGGGTGCCACGTTGATCGAGATCGCCCAGTCCTTGCCCTGCGTGGTCCAGCGTTGCGCTGCTGCAAAGGCTGTGTGAAACACAAAGCCGGTCAGGTCGGGCATGCGGCCCTGCGCCTCGACAAAATCGAGAAACAGCCCCGGTGGCAACAGACCATACTGTGGATGCTGCCAGCGAATGAATGCTTCGGCGCCCGACATGCGAGATGTCGCCAGATCGACCTTGGGCTGGAATACCAGCGAGAACTCCTTGCGCTGGAACGCCATATCGATGTCAGATGGTGCCAATCGGAAAGACTTGTCGCTCATGAGCCTGTAACTACCTCGCGTGATACGGACGATGTACCGTTGATCACAGTATGGCTTTGATCATTTAAGGGAGCGTCGTAAGGTCGGGTCATATTTGAGCCGATTTTGAGAATTTAAAATTTGAAACTTCGTTGAGAGTTCCACATGTCGAACCCAGGTTCAGAGCCAAAAAAAGCATCTACTCCCCTGCCGTCCGCAACCATTCTGATGCTGCGGGATGGAGCCGCTGGCATTGAAGTCTTCATGGTAAAGCGACATCACCAAATTGATTTCGCATCGGGCGCACTTGTTTTTCCCGGCGGAAAGGTTGATCCGCATGACCTTGATCCGCAAGTGCGCACGCTCAGCGATGGCGCGGCCAGTTTCGATGACTATCGGCTGAGCCTTGCTGCCTGCGCGGTGCGCGAAGGCTTCGAGGAATCGGGCATCCTGCTGGCCCGCAAAGTTGGTGCACAAACGATGCTGGATGCCGCTTCGGCGACGGCGCTGTCGGGCTGGCGGCCGCGACTGAACAACAGCGAAGCGGGACTGGCCGAGTTCCTGAAAACAGAAAAGCTCAGGCTTGCTCTTGATACGCTGGTGCCTTTCGCCCACTGGATCACGCCGGTGTTCATGCCCAAGCGCTTCGACACGCACTTCTATCTGGCGGAGGCACCCAAGGGACAGCTTGGCAGGCACGACGGGTCGGAGTCGGTCGACTCGGTCTGGGTCAACCCGCTTGAAGCCATCGAGGACAAGCAGTGGACCATCATCTTCCCGACGAAGATGAACCTGAAGATGCTGGGTGAATGCAAGACGACAGCCGAGGCCCTTGCGCGCGCGAAGCGGACGCCAGTTGTCACCGTGGAGCCAAAGGTTGAAACCATCGACGGCAAGCCGATGCTGACCATCCCGGAGAATGCGGGTTATGGAAAGATCGCCGAGCCGATGACGTCGATCCGCGGGTAGCGCCTCAACGCCTTGCCCTTCCCACCAGCGCGGTATGCGCTGAGGGGGAAGGTGCCGCGAAGCGGCGGATGGGGGGCTGCGGCGGTTGCGATTTATTTCGGCGGGCGATGTAGAACTATTCGGGCGCTGCGCCCCCCATCCGTCTCGCTGCTGTGCAGCGATCCACCTTCCCCCTCAACGCGCTTTGCGCGTTGAGGGGGAAGGGCTAGGTGGTGATGTGGCTAGCGCCACAGTGAGTGTGTTGTCAGCTTTCCGGTCTTCGTATCCACCAGCACGAGCAGCGGCTCGCTGAGCTTGTCGGGGATGGGTGGGCGTTCGCCGATCAAGGCGATGACGTCCGGGCCGGGGAGGATCTGCTTCAGGGTGAAGCGGTCGAGGTTGGTGTTGGTGCTCCAAAGCACTTTGCCCTGTCCGTCCTTGCGCGACACGATCACGGTGCCGCCGAGTCCGGGTGCCGATGTTTGAAAGCCGAGCGACGCGCCGGGAGCGATCTGAACTCCCGCCGCAAGATCGTCCGCCACGTCGTGTCGCATGAAGCGCGCACTGGTGGGCGGCTTTGGCGTGGTGGATGTGGTCTTCAATGTCTCGGGATCGACGTCCAGTGCGGCGCTTCGATCGGGGTTCATGATGTGGAGCTTGCCCGCGACGACGTCCATGCCGCGCTGGTCTTCCCACCATGACGGATCGAGATCCGGGTTCGCGGCGCGGAGATCCGCCGGTGTCACCAGCGAGTAGTCGTCCAGCCGCACGCCATAGAGCCCCGTGGCATCGAACCAGACCGTATGGCCGTCGCTGCCCATGATGCGGGCGAGTTGGGTGCTGCTCGACGACACGCCGCGCACGACGGGGACGAGGTGGGGTGTCGAGCCGTCCAGCGGCGTAAGCAGGATGCCGAGGCTTGTGGTCGTGTTGCCGCCCCGCCCGCTGATCTCGACCATGTGCGGGTCGGTCGTCTGGATCAGGGTCGCTATGACACCGGGACGGGACGGATCGCCCGAGTCGAGGCGCAGACTGTCGTTCAGCGGCGTGCCGCTGACGGGGGACACGGTGAGCGCTTGCTGGCCCAGCCAGACCAGTGTGCCGATGACCATCATCGCGATGAGCAAACCCGTGGCAAACATCGCTTTCACATAACTCAGCCGGAAAACGAACGCGGCCGCCTTGGCCTGGTTCGTGGACGGGCGTGACGGCGCCTGCGCTGCGGCGCCCGGACTTTGCCGGAGGAGGATGTCGCCGGTCTGCTCGTCGATGTCGGGTTTGCACGACGGCGCGCGCTGGCGGATCACCTCGTCGGCGATGAGGCGCAGGATGTCCGCCCGCTTGCCCGTTGCCCAGGCGTGAGAGCGCTGCCAGTCTTCCCGCGAGCCCATGCTGACGATCGCGACGACGTCACTGCCGCCGAACTCCCAGTAGCCAGAGATCGTATGCACGCCTTCGGCGTATTGCACCTGGCCGGTGCGGCCGGTTTCGGTGATGGTGACGCGTGCCAATCAAGTCTCCTTCAGGGGGGGGCGGTGTTAGATCCTGATGAATCCGGTGACATTGTAGCGATGTCGCGGATCAGCGTCACCGGGTGCGCGCGAGTCCTGGGAGCGCCGGCGTCCCGCCGGCTCTTTTGCCCCGACGCATTGTTGCCGGTCGAGCAACTCCACGGGTTTCGACGTCAGGCACTTTTCTCACCATGGCGCCGTAGCCAATTGGTGACTGACCCCGGTTCTTTCCACTGCAGAAACAAGAGCCGGCAGGATGCCGGCGCTCCCAGGGAGACGGCTTCAGCCGGTGACGAATTGTTCGGCGATGATGCGTTCTTCGAGGGAGCGGTCGGCGTCGAAGAGGATGCTGACGGAGGCGGTCGTGTCTTCCGACACGGAGACTTCGGTCACCTCGCGTACTTCGGTGTGGTCGGCGACGGCGCTCACCGGGCGCTTTTCGGCTTCCAGCATCTCGAACACGACCTTTGCGTTGCGCGGAAGCAGCGCGCCGCGCCAGCGGCGCGGGCGGAAGGCGCTGATCGGCGTCAGGGCCAGCAACGCCGCATCAATCGGAAGGATCGGTCCGTTGACGGACAGGTTATAGGCGGTTGAGCCTGCGGGCGTGGACAAGAGGATGCCGTCGCAGATCAGTTCCTCGAGCCGCACACGGCCGTCCACCTTCACGCGGACCTTTGCGGCCTGGCGCGTTTCGCGCAGCATCGAGACTTCGTTGAAGGCGAGCGCCGTCTGCGTCTTGCCGTCGGCTGTCTTCACCTTCATGCGCAAGGGATGGATGGATTGCGCCTTTGCCGTATCGAGCCTCTCCATGAGGTCGGCCGTCGAATAATCGTTCATCAGGAAGCCGACCGAACCGCAATTCATGCCGAAGATCGGCAGCTCCTTGCGGTGTGTCCGGTGGATGGTCTGGAGCATGAAACCGTCACCGCCGAGGGCGATGACCACATCCGCGTCGGCCTTGGCATTGCCGTAGGCCTTCGTGAGCTCACGCATCGCGGTCTGGGCTTCCGGCGCAGAAGAGGCAACAAAATGAGGCTTACTGAACTTCATCATCCACCCGTCATGGACATGTGACGCTGCACGGCTGGTCCGCGATGACTTCGATCTATGACGAAGTCATGGCCCTTTGGCTTGCGCGTGATCGCTTCGTCGATGGCCTGCTCGAGTTCCGCATCCGTCGGATTGGCGCGCAGCACCTCGCGCAGCTCGGCGCTGTCGTCCTGGCCGAGGCACATGTAGAGCGTGCCGGTGCACGTCAGGCGCACGCGGTTGCAGCTTTCGCAGAAGTTATGTGTCAGCGGCGTGATGAAGCCGATGCGGCCTCCGGTTTCGGCAACGCGCGCGTAGCGAGCGGGACCGCCGGTCTTGTAGTCCGTGTCCTCGAGGGTGAAACGCTCCGACAACTTCGCGCGGACCAGGGACAATGGCAGGTAGTTCTCGACGCGGTCGCTGTCGATCTCGCCCATCGGCATCGTCTCGATCAGCGTGAAGTCCATGCCCTTGCCGTGCGCCCAGCGCATCAGGTCGGGAATCTCGTCTTCGTTGATGCCGTGCAGGGCGACCGTGTTGATCTTGACCTTGAGGCCCTGCGCCAGCGCTGCGTCGATGCCCTGAAGGACTGGCTCGAGCTTGCCCCAGCGGGTGATGTCAGTAAATTTCTGCGGCGAGAGCGTGTCGAGCGAGACGTTGATGCGGCGGACGCCCGCGTCCTTGAGTTCGGCGGCAAAGCGGGTGAGCTGGCTGCCGTTCGTCGTGAGCGTGAGTTCGTCGAGCGCGCCGTCGGCGACGTGGCGGCCGAGCGCGCGCACCAGCGACATCACGTTGCGGCGAACGAGCGGCTCGCCACCCGTCAGGCGCAGCTTTCGGACGCCCTTGCGGATGAAGGCCGTGCAGAGGTGGTCGAGTTCTTCCAGCGTTAGGAGCTCGCGTTTGGGGAGGAACGTCATGTCCTCGGACATGCAATAAGTGCAGCGAAAGTCACAGCGGTCGGTGACTGACACGCGCAAATAGATAATGCGGCGACCAAAAGGATCAATCATGGGATGCAACTTAGCAGCCCACCCGGGATCGTCCAGTGGAAGTGAGTCGCATCATTCCCGGGAATTTGGCTAAAGTAGATGCTGAATCGGACCCTCCAGCAGAGAGAAGCCATGCCGACATCAGGGAGATCAATCTTAAGCGTCGACCAGGGAACCACCTCGAGCCGGGCGATCCTGTTCGATGCCGCGGGTGTCATACTCAATTCGGCTCAGAAAGAGCATCGCCAGTTCTATCCGCAGGATGGCTGGGTCGAACACGACGCGAATGAGATCTGGAATGCGACGCTGAGCGTCATCAAGGCCGCGCTTGCCGGCGCAGCGGTCCGCCAAGTGGCGGCCATCGGGATTACCAACCAGCGCGAAACCACCGTGGTGTGGGACCGCAAGACAGGACAGCCCATCCACAACGCGATCGTGTGGCAGGACCGGCGAACGGCCTCTGCCTGTGCCAAGCTGCGTGACAGTGGACATGAGGGAAAGTTCAGAGAGCGTACAGGACTGCTGCTTGATCCCTATTTCTCCGGAACCAAGCTTGCGTGGATACTGGATAACGTTGCTGACGCGCGGACCCGTGCCCGCCGTGGAGAACTTGCCTTTGGCACGATCGACAGCTGGCTGGTCTACAAGCTCACCGGTGGACACGTGCACGCCACGGACACAACGAATGCCTCCCGAACATTGCTGTTCAACATCAGGACAGGCAAATGGGATGACGAACTGCTGAGCCTGCTGAACGTTCCGTCGAACATTCTGCCCGAGGTCAAGGACTCGGTTGGAGACTTCGGGGTAACCGACGAAACCCTGTTTGGCGCCTCTATCCCCATCACTGGCATAGCAGGCGATCAGCAGGCTGCCACAGTTGGTCAGGCGTGCCTTTCACAAGGTCTCATGAAATCGACCTATGGTACGGGGTGTTTCGCGCTCGTGAACACGGGCTTGCGGATGGCGACGTCACACAACCGCCTGCTTTCGACGATTGCCTATTCCGTTGCCGGTCAGAAGCACTATGCGCTCGAAGGTTCGATCTTCATGGCCGGGGCCACCATTCAATGGCTGCGGGATGGTCTGAAACTGTTCCCCAAGGCATCTGATGTTTCGACGATGGCCGAGCACAGCAATCCCCAGTCGCGGGTTTATCTGGTTCCTGCGTTCGTGGGGCTGGGTGCGCCATACTGGGACTCAGAAGCGCGAGGGGCGATCGTCGGTCTCACGCGTGACAGCGGTCAGGCCGAAATTGCGCGCGCGGGCCTTGAATGCGTCTGTTATCAAACCCGCGACCTGCTTGAGGCCATGGCAAGCGACATGTCCAAAGCGGGGCTCGGCAGACCCGAGGCCTTGCGCGTCGATGGCGGGATGGTGGTCAATGACCTGTTCTGCCAGTGGCTTGCCGACCTGACCGGCCGGCCAATTGAACGTCCGAAAGTTGTTGAAACAACAGCTCTGGGTGCGGCCTATCTGGCCGGCATCGGTGGAGGCGTTTACTCCTCGCTCGATGAGATATCCGCGGCCTGGAAATGCGAACGTCGATTTGAGCCCGCCATCGGCGCAGACGAGCGTGACGCCAAATACCAGGGATGGAAGGAAGCTGTTGCGCGGGTGCTCCCGCTTTCCCGCAATTGACAGAGGGCGGCGCTCAAGGGCACTCTTGAACCAACGCAGTGGAGATCACCAATGTCAGCCGCCAATTTGCACGCAGTGCCCTCCGTCAGGGACAAGGTTTCCAAGGAAGAGTGGCAGATCAGAACCGATCTGGCTGCAACCTATCGCCTTGTCGCTCACCATGGCTGGGCCGACATGATCTTCACGCATATTACGGCACGCGTTCCCGGACCCGAGCACCACTTCCTGATCAATCCATACGGACTGCTGTTCGACGAAATCACGGCTTCGAGCCTGGTGAAGATCGATGTCGACGGCAACAAGGTGATGGAAAGCCCGCATCCCGTGAACCCGGCAGGTTTCACCATTCACTCCGCGATCCATGCGGCACGTGAGGACGCACAAGCGGTGATTCACGTTCACACCGCGGACGGTGTTGCCGTCTCGTGCCAGGCTCACGGGCTATTGCCGATGAGCCAGCATGCGATGCTGGTTCATGCGGATGTCGCGTATCATGACTATGAAGGCGTCGCGCTGGATCACGATGAGCGGCCACGACTGATCAAGGACATGGGAACCAAGAATGCCATGATCCTCCGGAACCACGGAACGCTTACCGTGGGCCGTACCTGCGCCGATGCATTCCTGCGGCTGTATAATCTGGAGCGCGCCTGCACAATCCAGGTACGCGCTCTGAGTGGCGGCACGAAGATCAATCCA
Source organism: Micropepsaceae bacterium (assembly GCA_040080835.1). Lineage (GTDB taxonomy): Bacteria > Pseudomonadota > Alphaproteobacteria > Micropepsales > Micropepsaceae > SZUA-430. The sequence goes on from JBEBHP010000017.1 coordinate 39,096, forward strand.
ACAAACCAGGGCGTGCCTGAAAAGGTCGCGGGCCAGGTTTCGAACATGGGCAGCTTTGCCGACCGGCTGGTGTGGCCAGCGCTGCTGCGCCTGCTTGATCGCAAAGACACTTCTTACAAAAACTAATCCCCAGGAAATCGACATGAAGTTTGGTGCGGGTCAGTCGGTACGCCGGCTCGAGGATGATCGCCTGATCAAGGGCGAAGGACAGTACACGGATGACCTGACGCTGCCGGGCGTGTTGCACATGGTGCTCGTGCGGTCACCGCATGCCCATGCCCGGATCGAAAGTATCGACACGGCTGCTGCCAAGGCCTCACCGGGTGTCGTGGCTGTTTACACGCATGTGGACATTCACACTGCGGGGATCAAACCCTTGCCATGCGTCGCCCTGTTACCGCATCGCGATGGCCGGGCGATGTTCGTGCCCGAGCGCCATGCGCTTGCCAAAGACAAAGTCGCGCATCTGGGCGAGCCCGTCGCGATGGTTGTTGCTGAGACGGCTGCGCAGGCGCGAGACGCTGCAGAAGCCGTGGCGGTGTATTATCAGGAACTTCCAGCTGTTGCGGACACTGGTGCTGCGATCGGTGGTCCGGCCGTACATGCGCAATGCCCGGACAATCTGGCGCTGGATCACGAACTTGGGGACAAGGCGGCGACTGACGCCGCATTTGCCCGCGCCGCGCACGTGACATCGATCAAGCTTGTCAACCAGCGGGTTGTGGTGAACGCGATGGAGCCCCGCGCGTGCATGGCGTCATTCGATGCCGGCGCCGATCGCTATACGCTTTATACGGGAAGCCAGGGCGTTCAAGGCATGCGCTCAGCGATTGCCAAAGCCATCCTTGGCGTGCCTGACGCAAAGCTGCGCGTGGTGACAAAGGATGTCGGCGGCGGCTTCGGCATGAAGTCGTTCATCTATCATGAGTATCCGCTGGTTCTGTTTGCGGCAAAGAAACTGGGACGTCCCGTCAAGTGGACATCCGAGCGATCAGAGGCATTCCTGTCCGACACGCAAGGCCGCGACCACATTACGGAAGCCGCGATCGCAATCGATGCGAACCAACGCATACTTGCTGTCCGCACGAATACGATTGCGGCCATGGGCGGCTATCTTTCGCACTACGCGCCGTTCATCCCGACGCTTGCAGCGCCAGGCATGCAAGTTGGCGTGTACGCCATTCCGGCCTTCTTTACGCACACCAGGTGCGTGTTCACCAACACTGTTCCCGTCGACGCCTATCGCGGCGCAGGACGTCCTGAAGCGGCGTATGTCATTGAACGGCTGGTCGACAAGGCCGCGGCGGAACTGAAGGCCGATCCGTCCGAGTTTCGCCGGAAGAACTTCATCAAGGCGTCGCAAATGCCATACACATTTCCTGCAAAGGGTGTGATCGACAGCGGTGACTTTGCCCGCAATATGGAAGACGCGATCAAGCTGTCGGGCTGGAGTGACTTTCGTGCCCGCGCAAACGACGCCGGCAAGCGCGGAAAGCTCGCAGGCATCGGCATGGCCTACTATGTCGAGAAGACCGCTGGCGGATTCGAGATGGCGCACATCGACGTACGTGCCGACGGAACCGTGCATGTAATCGCCGGAACGCAATCGAACGGGCAAGGACACGAGACCGCGTATGCGCAGGTTGTTGCCGCGCAACTCGGCGTAGAGATATCGCGGGTCACGGTGTCATTCGGTGACACAGACACCCTGCGGGCCGGAGGCGGCACGGGAGGTTCCCGGTCGCTTACCATGGCAGGTGGTGCGTCGCTGGTTGCGATCAAGGAAATCCTGGAACGCGGCAAGAGTATTGCCTCAAACGAGCTTGAAGCTTCAGCACAGGACATCGAGTACGCCGATGGCAAGTTCCGGATCGCAGGTACCGACCGGGCTATTGGACTGTTTGACGTTGCGAGAATTGCCAAGACACAAGCCAACACCGAAGGTGTCGAGGGCCTGTCGGCAGACGGCGAATACAAGAATGCGAACAACACATGGCCGAATGGCTGCCATATCTGCGAGATCGAAATTGATCCCGAAACCGGCACCTGTGTCGTGATCCGTTATACCGTGGTCGACGATTTCGGAACTGTGATCAATCCGCTGCTCGTGGCAGGACAGGTTCATGGCGGCGTCGTACAGGGTCTTGGGCAAGCGATGGGTGAGCAAGCCGTCTATGACAGTGCGAGTGCACAACTCGTCACCGGTTCATTCATGGACTACTGGATGCCCCGTGCTGACAGCATGCCAAACATCACGTTCAAGACCAACGCGGTGCCATGTACAACCAACCCAATGGGCGTAAAGGGTTGCGGAGAAGCCGGCACCGTTGGCGCTTGCCCCGCTTATGTGAACGCCGTCGTCAATGCGCTGGCGCATCTCGGCGTCACAGATCTCGACATGCCCCTGACGCCGCTCAAGATCTGGCAAACCGCAAACCGAAAACCTGTCTAGCGCCTGACCATACGTCTCAGCAGGATCGCGACTGCCATTAACCACTGATTAGCGATCCTTGTTTACGCGAACAGAAGTGTACGCATGTCAGTCTTCCCGCCAATTGGGGAAGACAAGACTTTTTGAGCGACGCAGCAAAAATCCTTCGCATCTGCCTGATATACATCTCCTTGCCGGTGATGTTGCTGGCGCTTGTCGCCTTCGAGCGACAAATAGCGCCCCTGCACTCAAACCATCCTGTTCCACCGGCGCTGGCACATGGCTTTCTGGATGCTTCTGCGTGGCACTTTCAGCGCGATGGCAATATCCCGCTGGCGGGTAAATGGCGATACTACGACCACCGATGGGCGGCGGATATCCCTGTGGGCGACACTTCCGGTGTTGGGACACTTGTACCCGGCTCGTGGCCAGCCGATCCGGTTACGCGCACCACGTCCCAAAGTGGCTACGCCACTTATGCGCTGCGACTTCGTATCCCAGCTTCGCCATCAAATGACAGGCTGGCGATCGCTACCGGGTACTGGCATTCGGCGTACCGTGTGTATGCCAATGGCCAATTGATCGCTGAAAGTGGCTCCCCGTCAGCAACTGCTGAGGGAGAAGTGGCCCGCGCTTATTCCAAAATCGCATTGTTGCCTGCAACCAACGACATTGAACTGCGAGTTGAAATTTCGAACCACCTTGACCGCCACGGTGGCGCCTTCCAACCTCCGAAACTTGGTCTGGAGAGCGGCTTGAGGGCGCAGCTGGACGTGATGCGCTCGGTCTCCGCATTCCTTGTCGGCGCCATGTTCTTCGCCGCCCTTTATCACATGGTGCTGTTCCGGCTCGATCTGTCGACACGCACCAACATGTGGTTTGCATGGCTGGCGGGCATGCTGGGCATTCGCACGCTACTCATCGAGCCACTGGCAGCCTACAGCGTGGACGTGCTCGGGCAAGATTGGGTGTGGCGCATCGACTACGCGTCATCGGTCGCCTTGTTGCCGCTGTGCTACCAGTTCTTCCGGTTGAGTTTTCCCCGGCAACTCTCGAGTGCGCTGTCGCCGTGGATCTGGGGATTTGGCGTCGGCGCAGCTGCATTTTCGCTCATTGGTGGGCCAGTACCCGGTGAGTGGGGTGTGAAGGTCGCCGAATTGGTTGCAGCCCCTTTCATCCTTTATCTGACATATTCGCTGTCAAAGGCGGTGCACCAGAAAGAAAGCGGCGCTGCCCTTTCGCTTGCAGGCTGGGTCCTTTGTGCGATTGCATCGGTCAACGACATTCTGCTCGAGAACGGTCTGATTGACAGCATCAACCTCATCCCATTTGGCTTCCTGGCGTTCTTTTTGTGCCTGTCCGGCATGCTCGCTTCACAATTCCGCTTTGCCTACAGGCAAGCGCAAAGCGTTTCGCAGACGCTTCGAAACGAGAACCACGAGCTCGAAGAGGCGGTTCACAAGCGCACCATCGAACTGGAAGAAAAGCTGGATGAACTGAGACGAAACCAGTCGGCGCTCGAACAGGCTCGTGAGCAGGCGGTATCAGCCAACACGGCCAAGTCCCGCTTTCTGGCAACCATGAGCCACGAGCTGCGTACGCCCCTCAATTCCATCCTTGGCTTTTCAGAGATCATCCGGGACGAGAAGATTGGCCCCATCAATGAGGCCAGATACAGCGAGTATGCTGCGCACATCAATGAAAGCGGCGCGCATCTGCTCAGCCTGATCGGGGACATCCTGGACATGTCGAGGATCGAAGCCGGAAGGCTGGAACTGCAGTTCGAAGAGCTTGTCATTGAAGACGTTGTGAAGGCAGCCCTGAATCGTGCGGCGACACGCGAGCGCAAGGCGGTGGACGCGGTAGACATCTGCCTGGGCCCGGATCTACCCATGTTGAAGGCCGACCGGCGCACCCTGCTGCAGATGCTGATCAACCTGATCTCAAACGCCCTCAAATTCACGCCTGAAGGCGGCAAGATAACGTTGTCGGCATTCATGAGACCCGAGGGCGGCGTCACGCTTCAGGTTGCCGATACAGGAATCGGCATGGAGCCCTCGGACATTCCCAAGGCGCTGCAACCGTTTTCGCAGGTTGATGACAATCTGTGGCGTCGTCATGAAGGAAGCGGCTTGGGTCTTGCCATCGTAAAGTCGCTGATGGAACAGCATCAGGGTACACTCGTCCTGCAAAGCAAGAAGGGCACGGGCACAACGGCGCAGCTTGAGTTTCCGTCGTCGCGGACAATTCAAGCGCGACTGTTCCACCCGCATGCGGTTCGCGCGGGCTAGGAGTTCAGTCCCGGCGTGTGGTGGGTTGGCCCTGGACGGTGCACACTGCATCGGAGCGAGTCTGATCTTCCGCCCGGAAACCAACTGCCTGCTGAAGGCCAGTCAACGAATTGTTGGCGCAAGCTACCAGTTCAGGCCGCAACACCATCTGCAGGCTGGGCGACCGGAACATAAATCGTTGCGCCCAGCAGCATTGCCACTTCCATGCTTTCTCCTGCAAATGGAAGAAACAGGACTTCCGAGGTAAAATTCCCGCTCTGCAGATGACGGACGTCTTTCGAAAATGCACGCAAGGGCTCTTTCATGTAGCAGGTGAGCTTGGCCAATTCAAAAACCCTGCTGGCGGTGGACAACAGGTTAGTCACCGGTGAATAGGTCGCCGTATATCGAAAACCCGTCGGATCCACGCCAAGTGCACGAATGAGTGATGCACCAACAAACTGAACCCGTATTTCGTCTGTCCCCGGCTCCAGGACATGCAAGTGCGCGCAATCTTGCACGAATTCGATTTGCGCAAAGTATTCCTCCCGCCACATGGGAAGATCCTGATTCAGTCTCTTGCCTTTCCACCAGTCAAGCAACCGAACCAGCCGCTGATCGTCCAGATTGAGTTCGGCATCCACGATAATTGGCGAATCCTGATCCACGAACTCAAGCTCGAGCGCGGGGGTCGATTTGTGCGCCGCAGATTTCGTGGGCGTTCGCATGGGTACCTGTGTGGACGGCACCTCGCTGGGTTTTACACCTGAGTCCGGCGGCTCCCCGGCCTTTACTATCCATGCGATGCGATTACGCCCGCTTTGCTTTGCGGCATACAAATGTTCGTCGGCGCGTGTCATTGAACGTCTTGAAATGATCAATGTCGCACATAAGTACGCAAAGGGGCTTGCGTTCCAATACCGCGTTCTCGATAGCGCTTTCGATGCGTTCATCGAACTCGCGTCGGTTAGCAAGCTCGGTGAGCGCGTCGATACGACTTTCTTGTCGAATGATCTCCAACTTTTTCTGCAGGGCGTCGAGCTCACGACTTGATGATTCAACTTGTGCCTCAAGCAGCTTGTTGCGTTCCTCCATCTGAAGAGTTGCGGTTGCGGCGTTATTGACTACGCGCAGGAAATCTGACGGATGATTGACGTTCTTTAGTTCCGCCTGAGTAACACCCAACGCTTTTCCATAGACCGTTGCGCCTTCACCTACCGTCGTCAGCGCCGAAGCCAGCTGTCCCAATTCCTTTTGCATCGTCGCGCTCGCCTGCTCAATACGATGGTCGGGCCGCACGAAAAATCTTGTGTGGATCTCCTTCGCCCGCACAGAATTGACTGCCGATCCATTTTCAACGGCCGCGTCAAGTGCCCGGCACAAATCCCGGTCCTGACCCAGCGCATAGAAAAACCACAGTTCGTAGTTGACGGGGGTTGGTGGGATCATTCGTTCATCCAGCAGCGCAAGAGTGCGTGCGTGAATGTCCTGAGCGTTCTTTGTTTCTTCCCAATACAGCATAAGGAACCCTCAGTGGAGAATCACAGAGACGCCAATCGTCAGCTTAGCATGCGGGAAATGGAGCGGATAAACCCTTGTTTCACCAACCAGATGAATCGTGAATGGCCAATCGAGTCCATATCAGGTCCATTTGCCTGAGCACGGGGATTGGACGTGTCGTCGTGAGCTGAAAAGCACAACCTGCATTTTCGCGAGCGCCTTCTATTCCTGATGTCCGGCCCAATACGGATATGTGGCGTTCGCTGGATAGGCCGCTGCGTCGTGCGCAGGAATTACAATCAGATCAGGATCGCGTGCCATCAACCGATGGACACCGACGATCTCTGCTTCCATCTGCGGGAGATCGAGGTCAGCGATTGCTCGCGCAGCAAAGAACTTGTGAGCTGGTCGCGTGAATCCTTCAACCGCCCAGGTAGTGTCTCCGGTCAGGAAATACCGGCGTCCACCCGCAGTGATAAACAGACCCACCGAGCCGGCCGTGTGCCCAATCATCGGCACGAGAATCAGACTGCCGTCGCCAAAAACGTCGAGTGATCGGCGAAACTGCTCGTAGGGTTTCTCGCTGAAGCTGAAAGGTTTCCATTTGATCGTTTTGGCGTCTATCTCACCCGGCAGGAATCCCTGGCCAACGCCTCCGCTTCTTGCCTGCTGCAACTCCATCGATTGAATCCATACATCTGCGTTTGGAAAGTCCTCGATGCCTCCGGCATGATCCCAGTGCAAATGTGATGGGATGATGATGAGCGGACGGCCGGGACAAGGATCAGCCTTCGCAATAACATCCGCAGCTGCTGTGAGCTTTCGATAGCCGAACGCCATTCGGGTGATGAATGGGAATTCGCCGAATTGACTATCGATGTCACGTCCAAGACCGGTATCGAACAAAACGAATGCGTGCGGATGGCAGATCAGCACCGCACTGTGATTCATTGTCCGTTGCTTGAGCCAGTTGCCACCTTCAAACATTGCCCCTTCAGGCGCTGTGAGGGTGGCTGTAGGCAGAATCGAGAACTTCAGTCCGGCGTCGGGTAAATCAATGGTTGGTCGTGGCGCAATCGCGACTTCCTTGTAGGCGTCCACCTCGATGGCGCGCTGCGTGAGGAAAACCAATCCGGCTGCAATCAGCCCCATGACAATTAGTACCGCAAAAGCCGCACGCAAAATTCTCATCATGATCTTTGTCCTATCGCCTCCATGAGGAACGTTTTTGTCAGCTGCATTGGTGTCAGCGATTTGGTCGCGCGCGCCAACAACAGTGCGCCCTCGATTTGGATGAGCGCCAGGTGCGCCAGTCTCTGAGCGTCTTCGGACCCCATGCCGTGTGCCGTCAGGCCAGCGCTGATGGCGCGTTGCCAATCTGAGTAGACAGTTTGGATCGCCGACTGAAGCGCGGGTTCCTGGTCTCCGGCCTCCAAAGCGCTAAGCGCGACAGGACATCCTTTGGTGAATTGACTGCCGCCAAGCGCTGCTGCGAAGCCATCGACCAGGCGGCTCGTCGCTGCCACCGAGTCGGGACCGGACGCGAACTCGGATGAGATCCAGTTGACAATTCGTCTACCCGACACCTGCACAGCCGCTACCGCCAGAGCTTCCTTGCCTCCCGGAAAATGAAAATAGAGCGAACCTCGGGAAAGACTGGTTTTGGCCAAGATTTGGGTCGTGCTGGTTGAGCGATAGCCGTGCTCCTGCAGGCAGACAGCCATAGCTTCAATCAAAAGATCTGGTGTGTTTTGTTTTTCCACATGATATAAATAGACCGGTCTGTCTACTTCGTCAACATTCGGAAACCTAAAGCAAATTTGCTCTAAGTTACCCTGCTGTAGCGCTCAATTGCCTCGTGAAGTCCCTTGGTAAGTGCCTGACCGATCTCGCCGCCAGATCCCTTGACGCGATCCTTTATCACTGCCGCCATGGAATCGATGTGGGACTTGATTACTTCGATGTGATTGTCGGTCGTCCCCGCCCGAGGTCCCACAAAATCATGCAGTGAATTGGCAAACGTCGTCATCAGCGGATAGCCGAACGTGCCGCCCTGACCCTTCATGTCATGAGCGATTTCGCGCATCATCGCATAGCGTCTATGTCGTTCCTTAGGTGAATCAACGCAACGTGCGTGGTGCATTCGGAGCTCGTCGATGTGCTTTGCGACCCAGTCCGGGTAATCTTCCTTCATCTGCTCGAGCGCAGCATTCGCTTTCTCAAGTGCCTTCGGATCTATCCCGGCAGGCTCACCGCCTGCGATGCCGACAAGGCCAACCTTGTCCTTCAGCGTGTTCCTGAAGCGATAGAAGCGAACCTTGATGTTCGACTTCGCATCATCAGCCATTGACCACCTCTGCTTCCGGGCTCTTGTCGGTGATGACGCGGCGTTCCGTGGCGGCGTGCTCATCCGATCTTCTCCGGCGATCGGGGCCGAAATAGGTCGAAGTATGCACGAACTGACGAGGGCGCTCGATCACGGTCTGAATCTTCTTTGCCAGCATCGTCACCGAGAAGGGTTTTGCCAGGAATTCTGTCACACCAGCTTCCCTGGCTTCGGCAACCTTGTTCGAGGCCGAATGCCCAGACAACATAATGAACGGCGCAAACCTGTTGGGGCTGTCAGCATGGCGACGCACCCAGCGCAGAAGTATCAAACCATCCACCGGTGACATCTGCCAATTGGAAATGATGATGTCTACCGAGAGCACACCGGCTTTTATCGGGTCATGCTTTTGCAGTTTCAGGAACTCGATGGCGTCGCCACCATGATCGGCAACCTTGACTTGCCTGATTCCCAGCGCGTTAAGGCTGGCGACAACCAATGAACGGATGAAGGAGCTGTCTTCCACGACCAGACACGACAGTCGGCTGAGGTCGAGAGTTTGAGTCATTTCATGGCCTCGTTGCCACTGGCAGCACTATCGGAACCCGTAATGTTCGATTCTGCAATTTAACCCAGTCGGGTTCAAATCATTTCCCTCGGATGTGGCCTTGTACTAAAGGCTTTCGGGCGCGAGAGTCACTTCGAGCCCATCAAGGTCGGATGTCATCTTGATCTGGCAGGCCAGCCTGGAGTTCTCCTGCACCGCAACGCCGAAATCCAGCATATCGACTTCCTGCTGCGCTGCGGGCTGCAACCTTTCAAGCCAGGCATCCGCCACATAAACATGACAGGTCGCACAGGCGCAGGCACCTCCACACTCCGCCGACATGGGAAGGTTGGCATCGCGGATGACTTCCATCGCGCTCCAGTCATCACGGCCCTGGAGATTGTGGACCTTGCCGTTGCGGTCGACGACGGTCAGCTTCATGCTACCCCCAGCTTCTTCTGCAGACTGGATGAAGAGGTTGTGTACTGGAACCTCAATTTTTCGTCGGGGCGACAATATCGGAACGCCTGTTGCGCCATAAGCGCTGCTTCGTGAAATCCCGACAAAATGAGTTTCAACTTGCCGGGATATTTGTTGATGTCGCCGATGGCGAAGAGCATCGGCACATTGCTCTCAAACGTCCCTGTATCAACGGGAATGAGATTTTCATTCAGACTGATGCCGAAATTTGCTACCGGCCCCAGTTTCATCGTCAATCCGAAGAATGGCAGAAGCGTATCGCACGGGAGTTCAAAGTCGCCGCGTTCCTTGTTGTTCAAAGTCAGAGCAGATAACTGACCGTCGCCACCCTTGAGCGCCTTGATGTTTGCAACGATGAACTCCATTTTGCCTTCGGCAACAAGATTTCGCATCTTGTTCACACTGTCAGGAGCCGCCCGAAAGCCGTCGCGGTGATGGACAAGCGTGACTTTCCGGGCGATCGGATGAAGGTTCAAGGTCCAGTCAAGCGCAGAGTCACCTCCGCCGGCGATCACCAGCGACTTGTCGCGGAACTGGTCCATCTTCCTGACCGCATAGAACACTGACTTGCCTTCATAGGCTTCGATACCGGAAATCGGAGGGCGCTTGGGCGTGAAGCTTCCACCACCCGCCGCGATGACAATGCATCGCGCATTGATGCGCGTACCGGCATCTGTCGTCACGCACCAGCCTTCATCAGTCTTCGTGAGTGACTCGGCCTGCTGGTTCAAATGGAAGGTCGCGCCAAACGGTTTGATCTGATCCATCAATCGGTCGGTCAGACCCTGGCCTGTGACTTCGACGAGGCCTGGAATGTCGTAGATCGGTTTTTCCGGATACAGTTCCGTGCACTGCCCGCCAGGCCGATCCAGAATATCGATCAGGTGAGCTTTCAGGTCGAGCAACCCCAATTCAAAAACCGCAAATATTCCAGTGGGGCCTGCGCCGATGATGGCAACGTCAGTTTTGTGCTCTGCACCTGGGGAGGCGATATTGAGTGACATTTTACATTCCAATATTGTTATTCAAAACATTGTAGCACGTTTAGCTGTGAAACTAAAACTTGGCCAGAGAAATGAGGCCCCGCGGGCTACAATTCTGCGCGTCTGGATGACGCGTTGAGGTCCCACGCTACACAAGCCATATCCGCAATTGGTCGGCGAAAAACAAGAGGGATGAACAACACAATGCAACAACTCTGGGCTGACCTTGAAGGCGTCGACGCCTCTGAATGCCGTGTGATGAGCGATGTCCGGCGCGAAATCGATCGCGTTGATCGCGCACTCGTTCGAATGCTGGCCCAACGACTGACCTATATCGAAAGGGCGGGTCAAATCAAAAGCGGGCGCGAGACTGTTCGTGATGAAGCACGCATTCGTGACGTGCTGGCGAAGGTGAAATCGTCCTGTGCAACAGAACAGTTTCCGTTCGCCATCGCCGAGCCGGTCTGGAGGCAGTTGATGGAAGGATGCATTGCGCACGAGTTCGTCGTGTTTGACGAAATCAACGGTGCAAGGGCACAAGCGTCTCTAGCCGTTTGATGCGAAAGGCTGGAAATATTCTGTTCATAACTGCGGACCAGTGGCGGGGTGATTGCCTGTCTGCGCTTTCGCATCCAGTGGTGCAAACACCGAGTCTGGACGCGCTAGCGGTGGAAGGGACACTGTTCACCCGCCACTTCTCCAACACTGCGCCCTGCTCTCCCAGCCGCGCGACGCTGCACACGGGTCTCTACCAGCACAATCATCGCGTCGCCATGAATGGTACACCGCTTGACCGGCGCCATACCAACTGGGCGCTGGAGGCCAGAAATGCAGGTTATGATCCGGCGCTGATCGGCTTTACCGACCAGACGCCTGACCCACGAGAACTCAGTGCGGATGATCCAAGACTTCGCACCTATGAAAATCTGCTGCCCGGACTCAACCCCGTTGCACATGTAAGCATGGATCACCCCGGTCCCTGGGCTGAATATCTGAAGGCACGAGGATACGAACTCCCGGAACAGGAGCGCTTTGTCATCTGGCAACGCGAACCGGGACCTGACTACGAAGATGGAGCTGAAGTTCCAAAGCCATGGTCCATTCGTGCCGAAGACGGCGACACTACGTGGCATGTCGATCAGGCGATTGATTTTGTCAGCGAACGGCGCGACGTGCCGTGGATCCTGCACTTGTCATTGCTGCGCCCGCATCCTCCATGGATCGCATCAGAACCGTGGAACCGGCTTTATGATCCGCAAAGCATTCCGGCGGCGTTGCGATGTGCCTCTGTGGAACAGGAAAGCAGGCAGCACCCCTGGCTACTAAACCAACTTGCCCACCCGCTCTATTGTGCGCCGGACGATCTGAGAAAACTCAACCGGATGCGCGCCGTCTATTTCGGGATGATGAGCGAAGTCGATCACCATCTGGGACGGCTGTTTGCCCATCTGAAGCAGGAAGGATTGTGGGATGACACGCTGATCATCTTCACAAGCGATCATGGTGAGCAGCTGGGCGATCATTGGCTTCTCGGCAAGGCGGGTTATTTCGACCAGTCATACTCAGTACCCCTGATCATCCGGGATCCGCGAACAGAGGCTGACGGCCATCGTGGCCAGCGCGTTTCTGCTTTCACCGAACACGTCGATATCATGCCGACGCTGCTTGAATTCATTGACACCGAGATACCTGCACAATGCGATGGCCGTTCGCTGCTGGACTTCGTGCTGCATGGCAGAACTGATGGATGGCGTCAGCACGCACACTGGGAATACGATTTCCGCGATGCCAGCCATGATGACGCCGAAGCCGCACTCGGGCTTACTCTGCACCAGTGCAATCTGTCGGTCATTCGGGGGGTGCGGTACAAGTACGTGCAGTTTGCCGGGCTGCCATCGCTTCTGTTCGATCTGCAGAATGATCCGGGTGAGTTCAGCAACCTGGCCGAGAATTCCGAGTACGCGCCGCTTGCCTTAAGCCATGCGCAGGAACTATTGCGCTGGCGCATGACGCACGAAGACCAGGCTCTGACGCACATGATGGCTACGTCGCAGGGGCTGGTGCGGCGACCTGCAAAACGCTTCTAGCGCGCGCCCCAAAACTAAATCAGATTGATCCGCATGTTGTCGCGCGCCACGAAGCAGCCTGGCCAAGCTGCCATTGCCGTCGCTTCGATTTCTTCCATGAAGTGATCTTCATGGTCAGGGTCGTGGTGGAAAATGGCCAGGCGCTTGGCGTTTGCAGCGCGTGTCAGGCGCACGCCTTCCTGCCAGGTGGAATGACCCCAACCACGCTTCGACTGGAACTCGTGATCGGTGTAGGTGGAATCGTAGATCACCAAGTCTGCGCCTTCTATCAATGACAGGATCTTCTGGTCAGGAGTTCCAGGCGTGTGTTCGGTATCGGTGATGTAGCAAACGGATTTGCCCTGATATTCCAGGCGATAGCCAGTCGCACCATCCGGGTGGTTCAATGGCGCTGTTCTGACCTTGATGTCCGGCGCAATACTGAAATTGTCGCCCGCCTTGAAATCGACGAACTCAATATGAGCCTTCATGATGTCGATCGGAACTGGAAAGAACGGGTGAGTCATCTGACCTGCGAGTACATTCTGAATGCTGAGGCCTGTGTCGAGGTGACCTGCCATGATCCTGAATTCGTGGCCGTCACTGAACGCGGGCTGGAAAAACGGGAAGCCGTGAATGTGATCCCAATGAGTGTGGGACATCAGGATTGTGGCATCGCGCTGCTGTTTGCGCATGAACCATTTGCCCAAATTGCGGACGCCGGTCCCCAGATCAAAAATGACCCGGCGGCCGCCCATCGCAACCTCGACGCAGCTTGTGTTACCGCCATAGGCCAAGTGGTTCGGGCCGGGACAGGCAACCGTCCCCCGCGTACCCCAGAATTTGACCTTGAACGCCATTTCTTCCCTCTTGCCCTACTTGCCCGCAGTGAGTTTAGCCGTGGTCGCACCCTGTTTTGCAGCGGTCAGACCTCAGCGTGACGGCCGTCACATCGGATTCTTTGAGATGAACACACGCGCCTCGCTGAATGCGGCGTTTAATGCCGTGATCTTACTCTTGTCCAATGGTGCCAGTTCGGCATCGGCGGCTGCTTCTGCCAACGTGAAAGCACCAACGCCGCGCGCTGAACCTTTGAGCGAGTGCGCTATCTGTTTCCACGTTCTGACATCACTGGCGTGCGCCAGTTCGGTCATGAGTTGCTCGGTATGAACGACAAAGAGCTGCAGCACTTCGCGCATCACATCCAGATCGTCAGCGGCCTGCACCTTCAGGTGCGCGTAGTCGACTGCTGCATTCCCTCTTGCACTCATGTTTCACCGTTGGCTTGGACTCCAGCGCGCAATTCTAGCGCCCAGAACCAACCAGACAGTTAAGCGATCGTTAGGGAAGTGCTAAAACGGCACCCAGCCGCCCGGGAATGGTGACACACCGAACAGCCAATGATGGCTCAGAATTAACGCAGCGAAGACCAATACTGCCAACAGCTGCCTGAAGGTCATTAACTCGCCAATCGCGATCCGGTTCCTTCCACCCAGAATTGCTCCGAATGGAATGTTGGAGGTTTTCTGAGCGAAGGTCTGCCAGTCATCCTTCATGCGCCGCCGCCGCTTCGCGTCAATGGAAAACGTGCCCAAAATGGCAAGGAGTGCAAACGTGCCAAAAAATATGACCGACGGAGCGTCGCCGTTGGCAGCAAGGTGAAACGTCGCCCAGAGCGCAACGCCCCAGAGAAAAGGGTGTCGCGTGATCCTAAGCACCCCGGTTGCGACTTCTGGCTTGCTCGCCAGCTTTTCCATTCCGACGGATGTCGGATTGGGTGTCAGCACGCCAGACACGATGAACAGGGCGGCAATCAGCACAACCAGACCACCTGCATGCTTCACACCCTCACCCAGGTACCAAAGAGGGTCGGAAGGCTCCAGCGCCGCTTGATTGTATGAGGTGGCCAGCCAGAAAATCCCGAACGCGCTCGCGAGCGAGAACAATCCCAAATAAGCTTGCTCCCCAACGGACTGCACAACATGGTCACGAAGCTGGGTACCGGCAATCAAAAGATGAATGATCAGAAAAAAGCCCGAAGCGAGGATGAGCTGAAGCATTCGTTGCCTCCGATGACAAGATTGTTGCCGCATGCCTAAAAGCGACTGATGGGTTGTACGTCGAGGCTAAGGCATCGAGACCGCGAATCGAAGCCTTCCGCTCTCGGATCTCTCAAAGAGTTTTTATTTGGCTACGGAACGGTTGTTAACTCCTTCGCGGCTAAGCCCCTGAGCCACTTCAATTTTCGATCCACAAACACTTGCTATGTGTCGAATCTTCGACCGTGCGCCCGCCGCAAAAAAATGGTAAGTTTTTGGTTAATGGCTGCTCTGGTTACCGGAGTGCATGTACTTGAGAGACTTGTATGCAGCGTGTTGAACCGGCGGACGTCCGCACATACGCGGAGCTCCTTGCAAACAGCCCAACCCCGGTTGAATCCCCCTTGCGCGGGCCGCAGGCTGTCAAATCACCCGCAAATGAACCAACTGTCGATGAGAGCGTCCCTGCCAAAAAACTGCAAGCTTCTGGCGGATCGGCTCTTTTGGTGTCTTTCCTGTTCAGTTGCCTGTGGGTTGCGGGAATCGGCGCGTATGTCGTCGGGCTCGTTGGAATTGAAAAGGCCCTGACGCTTTCCAACGACTGGTACTTCCTCATTGCGGCTGTAGTCATCGTCCCGATTGCACTTGCCTTTTTGATCGCGGTATTCGCGCGTGAAGCAAGCATCTTGCGCCAGCAGTCGACGTCGCTCGCCGCTGTTGCGTCGCACCTCATCGCACCGGAAGAAACGGCGTCGAAAAATCTCGCCAGGCTTAGTCGTGCCATTCGCCGCGAGCTTGATGCGTTCAATTCTGCAGTCGAAGCCGCATCCGTTCGCATGGCGTCCCTTGAAACGGCGTCCAACGAGCGGCTTGCGCTGATTGAGCGGACAGCCACTGCGGCGCAGGAACGCGTTGAACGCGCGACGAACAGGCTCGGTTCGGAACGCGAAAAGCTGGCGCAGTTCACACAGGCACTCGATTCAGTCGTGCTGGCTGCATCGGAGACCTTGACGACGCGGCTTCAGGATGCGCGTGCCGCTGCCCGGTCCGCAAGCGAAAGCCTGCATGCCGAACACGGCGCCATCGCAGGTCTCATTTCGACACTGCAGTCCGCCTCGCATGCGGTATCGGCCAAGGCGCTGGAGACAGGCAAGGAAATAGAACGTCAGGCCCAGCGGCTTGACGCTGCGTCCGAAGCTGCGGCTGCCAGATCCGAACAGGTCGTCGCGAGACATGAACGTCAGCGCGCAGCACTGGCCGAAACGATCGAGCGCCTCAAGCAAGAGAACGATCACATGGCCCGCGCGCTCGACTATCAGCGCGAAGGCATGAACAAGCTCGTCATCACTATGGTTGATGAAAACAAGAAAATCGGCACGTTTACCGTGGAAGGCGCCCGTCGTCTCGACGATGCAGCCGCGCTCATGGCGCAGCGAATCGTTGAAACGACCCAATTGTTCGCAAGAGAAGCAGAAAAACTTCGAACGTCGACGGAATTGACCACTTCGGGGCTTGAACAGGCCATGCAGACCATCCGGTCGGCAGGTGACAGTTCGTTTGATGCGGCTGGCAGGCTTGGGTCCGTACTGGTCGGGTTGCGGGATACCGCGACCACTGCCTCGCAACAGATCGAAGGCACAGTCACCAGACTTTCCAAGATGCTCAACGAGCTTCCCAGTGAAGCGGCACACCATGTCAAGACACTGCGCGGCATGCTTGACCAGCAGTCGAATACGATGCGCGAACTGAACTCAAAGGTCAGTGCCGCTTTTGACCGCGTGCAGGCCATAGAAATGGCGAAGGCGCCAACGCCGCTTCAACTCGAAGCGCCCATTCATACAACGATCGCGCAACCTCCTGCGCAGATGCCCATGACTCGCCAGCAGATGATGCCTCAGCAGCCAATCCCCATGCATCATCAGACAATGCAGCACCCTTCAGTGCACCCACAGCAGCTGCCGCAGTTCTCGGTGTCACCGCAGGAAGCCGCTGCAGCCATGGGCGGGCACCAGAAATCGCATGTCGCCCAGCCTGGTCGTGAAGCGCAGCCGCTGCAGCGGCAGCCTGTTCCACAATTCCGGGCACCGCCGATGCAGGACCATGGTGTTCCGAATTTCAACGTTCCACCGCCCGGCGCGCAATTGCCCTTGCCCGGCTATTCACAAAACAGGAATTCCGGACCGCACATGGACCGTCCGCAAGCTTCGGAAAGTGGTGAGTCTCGCGGCTGGTTTGGCCTTGCAAAACGGTTTGTCCGGCCGAGCAGCGATGAACCAGAAGCGCCGATGGACGACCGCAACGGTAGCTGGGACATGAAGTCCCTGTTGGCCGCAGCCGAAGTGCGCGAAACGGACCGCCGACACCCTGTACCGCAACAACCAGTCCAGGGCTCCCGCCGCATGGACCCTCGTGACCCGAGAGCAGGTGAACGCGGCATGCAAAATGACATTCCGCATCAACACCACCAGCCACATCAGCAGCATCCGCAGCATACCCAACATCCGCAACAGGTCCGGCAACAAGCGCCACAGGCCGTGCCGCCACGAAACGCGCTGCAGCAACAAGCAGATGCGCAAGCAGGCAACGGGCACCCGGGGCACACCTCGTCGCGTCACATGATTGAAACTCTGCAAGCGATGGCGATCGACCTGAGCCGGTTCCTTGAGGATGACCCTCCGGTGGACCTGTTACGCCGTTATCGCAACGGTGAACGCAATGTCTTTGCCCGCAGGCTTGCGAGTATCCTGGGTGCCGAGCATGTGCGGCTGATTGCGGGCAAGTATCAGGAAGACCGCGAATTCAGGGACACTGTAGACAGGTATATCCAGCAGTTCGAAGCCCTGCTTGAGCAGACTGCCAGAAGTGACCGCGAGAATGTGCTGGTGGAAACTTACCTCACATCCCAAACCGGCAAAGTTTATGTCACGCTGGCGTCGGCGATTGGCCGCCTTTCCTAGATTTTGGCGTTTGGAGGTATCCTGCTAAAAGCCGCCCAGGCCTTCCCCGGGCCGGACGACCGGCCGCAGCAGGAAATAGGGTATCAGAAGCACAAACGCCGCGACCGCCTTGAGCGCGATGTCAATTGCCATGCGATTGAGCCACACCCAATCTTCGCCGGCGTATGCAAACGCATAATATAGCGGCATTGAAATGAGCGTCGCTGTCAACGCACTGTAAGCCGGTGCATTCCACCACTCCACGCCACGCGTCCTGTCAAACACAATCACTGACGCTGCCTGCCCCAACATCAGTGCTGTCATAAACGCTGCGACCTGGCGCAGTGTTGGGGACAACGGTGGCAACTGCGGCAGTTCGATCGCGCCAGAGCTGATCGCTGCAGCAACAAGCGCGCAAAGCATGGATGATGCCACGACATGAGCCAGCGCCATCTGTTCCCCATATCTGCGGTTGACCAGATTTGTGATCAAGAAACAGGAGGCAACACTTGCATGCCCCCAGGTCAGCCATCTGGATGGATGAAGACTTTCCGCGTCGACGGGACTGAAGACACCATCGAACATGCGGAATGGCTCGGCAGTCAGGACCCAAGAAAGATAAAATGTGCCGAGCGTCGCCCCGATAGACACAAGCAACGCCAAGCCAAGTCCAATGGTGTACCAGACATCACGGCGTGACGGCGGAGAGAGGGGCGCAACTTGACTCTCAGCGTCGGTTTGACGGGCTGAATGACCCGCCATCCTGATCGACCCGTGCTCTAGCCTGCAGCGACTTTTGCGACGGCTCGAACGATTTCCCGCTTCAGGCGGCGCGCGCGTTCGGACATTGTATCATCGCCGAGCTTCACGATGAAGGCATCAAGGCCGCCATTGTGATCGATGGAGCGAAGTGCGTGTTTCGAAATGCGAAGGCGAACCGTGCGGTCCAGCCTGTCGGACATCAGCGCGACTTCGGACAGGTTCGGGCGAAACTTGCGCTTCGTCTTGTTGTTCGCATGGCTGACATTGTGCCCGCTCAAGACTGATTTGCCGGTGAGTTCGCAACGCCGTGCCATTGGTCTGATCCTGCTATTCCAGAAAAGTTAATGCGCGCCAGGAACCCTAGCGCGCGAGGGGCGGACCTATAGTAGAGCACAGGGGGTCGCGTCAAGCTTTCGGGAAGGCCCGGCTCAGAATTGAGTGTGCGGCAGAAGCGGGCGTTACGTCGCCCCCTGCGACCATTTTCTCCAGTTTTTTGAGTTCGGACCGCAATTCGGGGGCGTCCGTCAGTTTTGCGACCAGCCCTTCTCGCATTTCCGTCCAAAACCAGGCGATCTGCTGGGCCTTGCGGCGTGCGCCCCATTGACCGGTTGCATCGAGCAACTGCCTGAAACGGTTCACGAGGTTCCAGAACCTGGAAATACCCGCGCCGGTTGGACTTGAAACGAGCGAGACTTCAGGGACCCAGCCCGTAAATTTTGGCGTCATGAAGTGCAGAGCTGCTGAATATTCAGCGGCGGTTCTCGTGGCAGCCGGAAGCAGGTCGCCGTCAGCCTTTGTCACGAGGGCAATGTCGGCCAGTTCCATAATTCCACGCTTCATGCCCTGCAGTTCATCACCGCCCGAGGGGGCGATCAGAAGCGTGAAAATGTCCACCATGTCTGCAACAGCCGTTTCGGATTGCCCGACACCCACGGTTTCAACAATCACCACGTCAAATCCGGCGGCTTCGACCAGCACAATCGACTCGCGAGTCCTGCGAGCCACGCCGCCCAGAGTCGTTCCGGCGGGCGACGGTCGAATGAACGCCAGCGGGCTTTGCGAAAGCCGCGTCATGCGCGTCTTGTCGCCAAGAATTGATCCGCCTGAACGGCGCGACGAAGGATCGACTGCGAGCACGGCAACCTTCTGACCCTGATCGGTGAGCCATGTCCCCAGCGCCTCAATGAACGTGGATTTTCCGACGCCAGGCGGACCGGACAAACCGATGCGGATCGCGCGTCCGGCATATGCAAGCGCCAAATTTGTGAGTTTTGCAGCCGCAGACTGGTCGTCTGGTCGGCCTGACTCAACCAGCGTTATAGACTTGGCTAATGCCCGGCGGTCACCACTAACCAGTTTTACAAGCAATTCCTTGATATAAGCGTCGGATGATGATGGGATGTTCATCTTGTTGGTGACGAATGCAGCTTGAAGATCATGGTCGAGTTCCGCCACAATTCAACCAAGGTGACCGACGATAAACCCCGGCCGCCAGCCTGCAGCCAAACCATTCCAGCGTCTGATCCAGATGAGGTCTTATTGCCAATGCTGAAACGCCTTCTGCTTTCCACGAGTCTCTGCCTACTGCCCACGCTTGCATTTGCGCAAGGTGCTCCGGTGCCCGCAGAGCCTCAGCCTCAAGGTCCTGCCAGCACCATACAGCTGGTATGGCAGGTATATCTGGGCGGGTTCAACCTGGGAAATATTGGTTTGAAGACCAGCTTCAATGGCACTTCGTATTCCGCAGTGTCAAAGCTGAAGACCGCGGGCGTGGTCAACTCGTTCTACGAGGCCGTCATTGACGCGAGTTCGACGGGCATGGTTGCCGGCGTCGCACTTCAGCCCAAAAAGTACAATTCAAACACCAACAACGAGAAGCAGAACCAGAAGGTCGACCTGACCTATACCGCATCCGGCATCGAGCTGTTCGCTGAACCGGCCTATAATGTCGACCGCTTCCCGGTCACCGATGAGCAAAAGCGTGGGACACTTGATCCGTTATCCGGCATCGTATTCTCGCTTTCAGGCGTTTCGCAAACACCGGCCAAACCTTGCGGCGAGACGGTCCGCGTGTTTGATGGCCGCCGACGCTATGACATCGAACTGAAATTCGAAGGCAAGGACAACCTCAAGTCCGACGCCGGATACACGGGACCTGCGATCAAGTGCGCCGTGACGTACAAGCAGATTGCGGGCTTCAAACCGAACCTCAACAAGGGCAAAGCCCTTCCCCCCATCACGGCCTGGTTTGCGTCACTCGACAGCTCAACTGGCGGGCCGGTGAAGAACTTCATCGTTCCGGTCAAGATCATGACCGAAACGCCGTATGGCGTGGCGCTGGGCCATGCCCGCAAGATCACAGTCGATGGTGTTGCGAAATCCAGCTAACCTGCTGGTTTCATCACAATTTTGAGGGGCGGGGCCAACGAGGTCCTGCCCTTTGTGTTTGAAGTTGGGTGCTGCCAAGTCCGACAATGCGGCTGGTCCGGAAAGTGATTCGGGCTTTTGTACGAATCGCGGCACATGTCGTTTTCAAGCGCTCTAAGGAAGACTGACCACCTGATGCGACGCTGGGCTGAAGAGCCCATTGGCGTCGCCGTGCCGTTCTTTGCCTTCTTCGCCGTCTGGCTGCCACCTCAAATGCCAGACATGTTCGCCGGAATGGAAGCGCCGATCTGGAAACTTCAGATTTCAACACGGCCCTTTCTGTTTGCCTTTGCAGCGATGCTGCTCGGCCTGAGTTCGTGGTTCTGGACGCGTGCAGCCCTGACGGCGCAGCGGGAACAGGGAGAGACCGACAAGGCGCGCATCCAGCGCAAGCGGGCCGGCAAAGAGCAATCAACCAAGACCGAAGGGCAACAGACCCAGCATGTCCACCACTTCCACCAGGAAGACTATGTGAACTGGAGCTACGAGTGGGCGCCACGCATCGCACTGCTCGCCGCCGGTGGTATCACGTTGTTGCCGATCCTGTTTTCGATTGCGGGGGGCGCCATCATGTCAGGCGTGCTCGGCATGGAACTCCTGAGTTTTGGCCTGGTGGGCTTGCTGTATGCTTTCGTTATCCATCGAACCCGGTTTCGCTGGATGAACGCGTTTGGCGCGCCACACTGGATGCTGCATTATCGTTCCCTTCGCATTCTTGCCTTTGCTCCATTTGGCTGGCCCTTCGCGCTACTTTCCCTTTCGTGCAGCCTTGCGGCCCTGATTTGTGTGACTGCCCGACCAGACTGGGTATCGGCAATCGATGCTCCCACGACCGCCATCGCCTCACTGGCTTTCGCAGTTGGTCCGCTGGTGATTGCGCTGGCAATGTTCCGTGGCGCAGTGGAACGCGGAATCTACTTCCTGCGCTGGTTTGCAAACCGTGCAGAGCCGAGGCAACTGCTCCCGGGCGAACGCTTCCGTGTCAAACGCCTCAGCAATGTCATTGGCGCCATCGCGATGCTGGTGTGGTTCCTTTCTCCGCCCTGGGTGATCGAGAAGCATCGTGTTCCGCTTTCGGAAGCTCGAGTCATTGAACCAGCCGGATCAGGAGAGTGTGATGCCGAGCTGGGTACCGGCACGGAGAGTCGCGCGATCTGCAGACCTGGCCTGGCCGCAGCACTCCGGACCTGGGTGGACACAAGGCGACAAGGTCCGGGCACACCAGAAAAGAGACTGCCGGTCATCATCGTGGCCGCAGAAGGCGGTGCCAGTCGTGCTGCTGTCTGGTTGTTGTCGTCGCTTCGCATGCTGGATACCCAAACGCATGGCACGTTTGGCCAACACGTCTTCGCCGTGAGCGGTGTTTCCGGCGGCAGCCTTGGTGCGGCAACCTATCTCAGGATGTTGCGCGCGAAGGGCCAACCGGATGGCACACTAAATTGGGAAGACCCGGAGATCCGCCACGCGCTCAGAACCATCTCCACGCGCGACCTGCTGTCGGCGACAATCTCGACCTACTTCCTGAGCGACATGTTCGGAAGCCTGGTGGGTCCCGCATGGACGTATGGTGGCGTCCCTGACCGAAATGCGGCGCTTGAGACGACGTTTGAGACCCTCTGGAACAGCAGTTCAGGGTTCCGAATTCCGGATGACGCGTCGAAGGGATTTCTTGGCATACGAAATGTGAAAGAGACGTCGGGCGAACCAACGCGACCTTCGCTTCCGCACCTGATGCTCAATGGAACGGATGTTACCTCCGGCAAGCGGATCATCACGTCTTCCATCCGCATCAACGCAGACTATGAACTTTTTCCCGACAGCGGAGATTTCCTGCGTCTGGTGTCCCGAGACATAAACCTTTCAACAGCCGTCACGAACTCGGCACGTTTTCCATTTGTGTCGCCGGCGGGGCGTTTTGTCAGCCCAACCGAAGTCAGGGACTATCAAATCATCGATGGCGGCTATTTCGAAAACTACGGCGCCCGGACCGCGTGGGAGCTTGCGCGCGCGATCGAGGACCTGAATGCCGCTGATCCAACGCTGAATGTTGTGCCTGTCATCGTGATCGTCAGCAATGACCTGGATGGCGAGCAGCCGCCGCGCTCGAAGGGTGGCCGATGCCGAACACAACTCGAGGACGTGAACGAGGACGGCTCGCAGGTCACGATCCGGTGCGACGAAGCGCCGACCAACCAGACATGCGTTGACGTTGTGCAGGCAGGCTTTGGACGTCGGGCGAGCTCGCAGGATCAGTCAATCGTACCGCAATACCTCGCGCCAATCCTTGGTCTTGCCGCCACGCGATCAGCGCACGGACGCGATGCGCTCAACATTGTGAAACGGGACTTCTGCCGTGCCCAATACAACGCCCGCGGTGAACCCCGGACGCGAATGATTCACATCGCCTTGCCCAAACCCGATCGCGACAAGGGCGAGGCCGCGCCGATGAACTGGGTATTGAACCCGGAGTCATGCGACTACATGCTGAACAAGGCGCCATGGCTGGACTTCAACCTGGCACAAGCACGCAAGCTCAATGTGACGATCGCGGGCATTCGCAGGGAGCCATTGAGCGCTGATCCAGTGAAACAGCCTGGTCCGATCAACTGCGGAAGTTGACGAGCGGAAACTACTGAATACGTCGGACGACGGGCGTGTTCAGTTCCGCCACAGTGTCGTCGCTGTCACTGGAGTCCAGCTCCAACTCGACCTGCGACTGACCTGAAGGATCATCAATCTCAACCTGGCGAAGCTTGCGTTCAACGGCGCGGGTGCGAATTCCAACATCCTGTATGGTCTTCTGGGCGGACTGTAGTTGCTTGTCCAGCTTGTCCCAAACTTCACCATACTTCTGAAACTCGGCTTTCGCCTCACCAAGCACACGCCACACTTCTCCGGATCGCTTCTGGATAGCGAGAGTGCGGAAGCCCATCTGGAGGCTGTTGAGCAACGCATGGAGCGTCGACGGCCCTGAAATCGAAACCCGATACTTAGCCTGCAGACGCTGGGCCAAACCCGGCGCTCGCATTGCTTCCGCAAACAGGCCTTCAGTTGGCACATACATGACAGCGAAGTCGGTCGTTTGCGGCGGGCGAATATATTTCGAAGAGATGCGCCTGGCTTCGGTTTCGAACACAGTCGTGAGAGCGTCCGTCGCGGCGCGTGCGGCTTCAGCATTGCCGCTTTCCCAAGCTGCCGCCAGACGCTCATAGTCTTCCTTGGGGAACTTGGCATCGATGGGCAACCAGACTTCGCTGCCGCCAGTCTGTCCAGGCATGCGCACCGCGTATTCGACGACTTCGGACGCGTTCGGGTCCATCTTTGCGTTTGTCAGGTACTGGTCGCGCGCGAGCATCTGTTCGAGCATCGCTCCGAGCTGGATTTCAGCCCAGCCACCGCGATCCTTCACATTGGACATTACGCGCTTGAGGTCGCCGACGCCAATCGCGAGGCTCTGCATTTCGCCCAGCCCCTTGTGCACCAATTCAAGCCGGTCGGAAACAAGCGCAAAGCTTTCGCCAAGGCGCTTGTCGAGTGTGCCCTGCAGCTTCTCCTCGACCGTCGCCCGCATCGCTTCGAGCTTTGCTTCGTTGTCCGCGCGAAGTTTGTCCAGGCGTTCAGTCACGGTCTGGCGCAGTGCTTCCTGCGTCAGCGCATTCGCGTCTGCGAGGGCTTTTACATCCGCCTTCAGGGTTTCACCGAATGAATTGATCGTGTTGCGCACTTCCTCGCGCAGGCGGTTTGAAAATTCCGCGTGGCTTCTGGCAAATTCCTCAAAACGCGTGTCTACCGACGTTCGACTCTCTGACATTGTCGTCTGAACGCTGCTACCGAACTTAAGGATACCGTCGCCAACTTCCTTGCGCAGTTCGCGCGCATTTTCGTCTGTTTCCTTGCGCATGCGCTGGTGCTCGTCACGCACCGATTTTTCCGTGCGTTCGGCCAGATCGGCGATGCGCTGGAGCTGTTTGTCAAGTTCGGGTGAGACGCCGTTCCTGCCGCCGAGCGTGCCAGTCAGCCAACTCACGAAGTGGATCATCGCGATGATCAGCGTGAGCGCCACCGTCACGGCAAACATGATTGTGAGCCAATCCATGCGAATCTCCAGATTTTGCCAAGTCTAGCAGCCCGGCAAACGATCAATTTCCCTATTCTCGCCATGTTCTTTGCGCAAGTATAGCGATGTGTAGAACAAACTTGCCAGTATCCGGCCGGCCAATGACCTGTCTCCCGCTCGCTTCGGTTTTGCCTGTCGTGTGGACTGCGCGATTGCCGGACTCGCGTGCCAGGTCCCGCAGGACACTACCATCGAGTCTTCGACGACATGGGCAAGGTTCGGATGATGCTTGAAACAGATGGCAAGAAAGTTGAAAATTTCCGGGTGGGACGAGAACCGGCCGTCAAATATGTGGAGGGATGTCTATGAGATCGAGAATTTTCGCTGCCGGTGCCTATGCCGGGCTTTGTGTTGTCGCTGCCGTGTCGGCTGTTCCCACGCGGGCCGCAACCGCGTGCGACCGGCAATTGGTGATGCAGATCGACTCTGGTCGGGTGTCGGTTGAACCTGATGGCATTTCGGTCGATGCATTTGGTACGTCTGAAAGTGCGGGATGGAGCAAACCAACACTGATCGTGACACAGAGGTCCGGTGATACCGCAACTGTCGACTTTGTTGCCTGCCGACCTGAAGTGTCGGCGCAGGTGCTGACGCCGATCCAGACCAACGCAATGCTGGACCTGCCACCAGATACCGCCAAAATCATTATCCGAGCGCGAACGAATTCGATGACGGTCGAGATATCGGGTCACTGAGGCTTATTGCGTTGACCGTGCCAGATTTTCATGTCGTGCGGGCCAACGCTGTTCCGGCAGATCGCGTCCGTG
Organism: Micropepsaceae bacterium; assembly: GCA_040080835.1. Taxonomy (GTDB): domain Bacteria; phylum Pseudomonadota; class Alphaproteobacteria; order Micropepsales; family Micropepsaceae; genus SZUA-430. Next base: position 64,747 of record JBEBHP010000017.1, read on the forward strand.
ACTGCCTGAATGAAGCGTTCTCAGACTATCTGATCCGCTTTCCGAACTTTGATGAAACCGGATGGCAAGCATTCCTGTATCGGCAGGGATGCGACCTTTCGTTGAGCCGGGTGGGACTTGATGGAGATCGTGTGATGGCGTTCGCGCTCGTCACTCCCCGTGATGCGGAGCGATGGCGAGTTGCTGTGATGGGAGCTCGCCCCGAATCGCGCGGTACGGGGATTGCCGCACGCCTGCTCGATGATGTCATCTCGACGGCTGCAGAAAACAGGCTGCGCACTGTCGAACTGGAAGTCTTTGCCCAGAACGAACGGGCGTTTCGGCTCTATCGATCACGCGGTCTCACTCCGTCCTGCGCACTTTTCGGGTTCGAAGGGGTTGTTGGTCAATGCCCGCAACTCCACCCTTATCAAACAGCGACTTTGGAAGAAGCCGCGAACTGGGCTTCAGCATTCGAAGGGCAAAGTACCGACGCGCTTCCGTGGCAGGTTTGCGGCGGCGCCATCAGCCGGCTTCCTGCGCAGGCATTCTGCTGGCGTCTGGATGATGCGCAATTGGTCTGGCTGGACGTGGCTGGCACGATCACGGTGCAAAGTCTTCTCGATCGCAATGAAGAATACGGCGGTGCTGCCAAGCTGCTGCAGGCCTTGCGCGCAACCTATCCCGAAGCAGTCCTGCGTGCGCCACAGTTACATTCCGAGCACGGGCCTGCGCTGGCGTTCCGTCAGAATGGCTGGCAACAGATGGAACTCAATCAATTGCTGATGAAATCAAGCCGCCTGCCTTGAGTTCGCGCGAATGAGCTTCAATACCTGTGACGCTGCCACCGGAATGTTTGTGCCCGGTCCAAAGATTGCGGCTGCTCCAGCGCGCTTGAGTGCGTCATAGTCCTGCGCAGGTATTACTCCACCCACGACGATCAAAATGTCGGTCGCGCCCTGTTTCTTCAGTTCGGCGCTCAGTTCCGGCACCAGTGTCCTGTGGCCTGCTGCCTGGCTTGAGACGCCGATCACGTGCACGTCGTTGTCGATCGCGTCCTTTGCCACTTCGGCGGGGGTCTGAAACAAGGGACCAATATCAACGTCAAAGCCCAGATCGGCAAAGGCTGTTGCGATAACCTTGGCGCCGCGGTCATGTCCGTCCTGACCCATCTTCACGACCAGCATGCGTGGCCTGCGACCTTCGTCTTTTGCAAAAGTTTCCACTTCGCTGCGGATACTCTCGAACCCTGCGTCACCCTGATAGGCTGCGCCATACACACCGCTGATCGATCTGGTTTCGGCCTGGTGACGACTGAAGACCTTTTCCATCGCGTCAGAGATTTCACCAACGGTTGCCCGTGCCCGCGCTGCATTCACCGCGAGTGCCAGGAGGTTTGCCGATCCCCGGGCGCCTTCGGTGAGTGCCTTCAAGGCGGCATCCACTTTCAACTGGTCGCGCGTTCCCTTTATGCGCTGCAGGCGAGAGACCTGCTGCGCGCGAACCTTGTCGTTGTCGATGTCGCGCACATCGACAAGCGCTTCGCTTTCCAACCGGTATTTGTTGACGCCAACGATAACCTCGTCGCCGCGATCAACAGCGGCCTGCCTGCGTGCCGCGGCTTCTTCAATCTTGAGCTTGGGCCAACCGGCAGCAACGGCCTTGGTCATGCCGCCCATCGCTTCGACCTCGTCGATGAGCTTTTGCGCGTGCGTATTGAGCGCGTTCGTCAGCGCCTCAACGTAGTATGAACCGCCGAGCGGGTCGACGACATGGGTGACCTTGGTTTCTGTTTGCAGGATCAACTGTGTATTGCGCGCGATGCGGGCAGAGGTTTCGGTCGGCAGGGCGATCGCTTCGTCAAAGGAATTGGTGTGCAATGATTGCGTGCCACCAAGGACTGCGGCCATCGCTTCGTATGCCGTTCGCACAACGTTGTTGTATGGATCCTGTTCGGTGAGAGATACACCGGATGTCTGGCAATGCGTTCGCAGCATCAGTGATTCCGGCTTTTGCGCGCCCAGGTCTTTCATGATGCGCGCCCACATCTGGCGGGCCGCGCGAAGCTTTGCGATCTCCATGAAGAAGTTCATGCCTATTGCAAAGAAGAACGACAACCGAGGCGCGAAGTCATCGATGTCGAGGCCCTTGGACTTTGCTGCCTTCACATAGGCAATACCGTCGGCGAGGGTGAACGCGAGTTCCTGGACTGCGGTCGCTCCGGCTTCCTGCATGTGGTAGCCGGAAATGGAGATCGAATTGAACTTCGGCATGTTCTCGGCAGTGTAGGCAATGATGTCCGCAATGATGCGCATCGAAGGTTCGGGCGGATAGATGTAGGTGTTGCGCACCATGAATTCCTTCAGGATGTCGTTCTGGATCGTTCCCGACAGCTGCTGGGTCTTTACTCCCTGTTCCTCTGCAGCCACGATATAGTTCGCCATGATCGGAATGACGGCGCCGTTCATCGTCATGGAAACCGACATTTTGTCCAATGGGATGCCGTCAAACAGGACTTTCATGTCCTCGACGCTGTCGATGGCTACTCCAGCTTTGCCTACATCTCCCACGACCCTTGGATGGTCGCTGTCGTAGCCACGGTGCGTCGCAAGGTCGAACGCAATCGAGAGACCCATTTGGCCCGCGGCCAGATTCTGGCGGTAGAAGGCATTCGAATCCTCGGCTGTGGAGAAACCGGCGTACTGTCGTACCGTCCACGGGCGCCCTGCATACATGGTTGCCTTGACCCCGCGGGTAAACGGCGCCAAACCCGGCATTGAGTTTTGCAGCCCCAGCTTTTCGAGGTCGGCAGCTGTGTAGAGGGCTTTGACCGGGATTCCCTCTGGGGTGACCCAGGTCAACGAATCCGCAGGTTTTCCCTTCAGTTCTGACGACGCCAGTTTCTGCCAGTCCGCCAGGGAGGCCTGTGGGAATACAGTCATGGGTTGAGTGCCTTCAATCGTTCGCAGTTGCAAAACCATGGCTTCAGTATTCGGCTAAAAGGGTCGCTGGTCAAACACACCAACAGACCAATCTCCTTGGGGTTGTCCTGCGACACTGGCCCAACATCTTGGGCGTGAACGAATTGGAACTTTGAACGGGTCGATTGTTTGGACGTCAAATGTTTCCTTCCTGTTCCGTCCCTATCCCGGAATTATCCACAAGAGGGCGTTTTCGGGCTACCAATTTGAGGCGACGTCAAATTGCTCCGGATACGGAATTTTGCGGGTACGAATCATGCTGTTTATCTGCTTGCTCCGTACGCGGAGCAGTTGAAATGTCCCCGCTTCTTTGATTGTGACAGTTTCTTCGCAGTCCGCTTGTAAATTGTGCCGCAACGCTTTGGTTTGACTACATTTTGTACGTGAACGGAGGCAGAATCGAGTGACGTGATCGATTCGGGCACGTTCCGTTCCCTATGTGATCCAAACAGTCCCATTTTTTTCCACAGAGGGACGTGGAAAGCATGCTCGCACGCTTGCAATGCTCCCGCTCCACAAGGCATGAGGACCGCCCCAAGGCGGAACGAAATCAATGAGCATCCCGTATGGCCGGGTTACGGCTGTCCTAGGCCCAACGAATACGGGCAAGACGCACTATGCAATCGAACGCATGCTGGCGCACCAAAGCGGCATGATCGGGTTGCCCCTGAGGTTGCTGGCGCGGGAGGTGTATGAGCGCATCGTTGCGGTGAAAGGCCCGCAGTCGGTGGCGCTGATCACGGGTGAAGAAAAGATCGTCCCCAAGTCGCCAACACATTGGGTTGCGACAGTTGAGTCGATGCCACTGGATGTAGGCGCGGAATTCGTTGCAATCGACGAGATACAGCTTGCTGCCGATCCTGACCGCGGACATGTCTTCACTGACAGGTTGATGAACGCCCGTGGGCGCTCGGAAACGGTGTTCCTGGGATCAGACACAATGAGGCCGCTGATCCAGAAGCTTTTGCCGGGTGTGCAATTCATATCGCGTCCCCGATTCTCTGATCTTGCCTATACCGGATCGAGAAAGCTTTCCCGCCTGCCGAGGCGGTCGGCCATCGTCGCATTTTCGGTGGACGCGGTCTATTCGATCGCCGAGCTCGTTCGACGCCAGCGTGGGGGCGCTGCCGTCGTGATGGGAGCGCTGTCTCCGCGTACAAGAAATGCGCAAGTTGCGCTTTATCAATCTGGCGACGTCGACTTCCTTGTTGCGACCGATGCCATTGGCATGGGTCTGAACATGGACATAGACCATGTCGCCTTCGCATCTTCCGAGAAATTTGATGGTTCCGTCCGACGCCCGTTGCGCGCGAGCGAACTGGCGCAGATCGCTGGACGCGCCGGACGTCACATGAACGACGGTACATTCGGGGTCACGGCGGAAGCAGAACCCTTCGATGGCGAGATCGTCGAGGCGATCGAAAATCACCGCTTCGATCCGGTCCGAGTCATTCAATGGCGGAACAACGAACTGAACTACGCGTCTGTCGAGGGGCTGGACCATAGCCTGGATGTGTTACCCCCGATGCGCGGCCTTTCACGCGCGCGCGCGCAGGATGACCAACTGGTGTTGCGTGTCCTCGGTGCAGAAGAGCGTTTCAAGACGTTGCTTTCAGGTCCCGCTGGCGTGAAGCAGCTGTGGGAGGTTTGCCAGATACCAGATTTCCGAAAAATCGCCATCGACGAACACGCGCAACTGGTCGGAAACATTTTTGAACACCTGATGAGCCACGAAGGCGTATTGCCGGAAGACTGGCTCGAATCTCAGGTGGCACGACTGGACAATGCCGAAGGTGAGCTCGACACGATTGCCCAACGCATCGCGCACATCCGCACCTGGACCTATGTCGCCAATCGGGCCCAATGGGTAAAGGACGCGGCGCACTGGCAAGAACGCACCCGCTCAGTCGAGGACCGCCTTTCTGATGCGCTGCACGAAAAACTTACCCAACGATTCGTGGACCGCAGAACCAGCGTCCTCATGAAACGCCTTCGAGACGACGAAGAGTTCAGCGCGACGATCGAGGATGACGGCGAAGTTCTGGTCGAAGGCGAGTATGTCGGAAAGCTGCAGGGCTTCTCGTTCGTGGCCGATCCCCGCGCCGTTGGCATTCATGGAAAGGCGTTGCGCGCCGCAGCGCTCAAGGGGCTCGCAGGAGAGATCGCGTCACGTGCGCAGGCGCTCGCAAACGCGCCGGACTCTGCGATTACCCTGTCAGAGCATGGGCGCGTCTGGTGGAATGGCAATATCCTGGCCCAATTGAAGAAAGGGCACGAGCCCCTTCATCCGCGTATTGAGCTATTCGCCGACGACCTGCTGAGCTCTGCGGCGCGGCTGCGAGCTACCGAGCGCCTGGAGGAGTGGCTAGCGCATCATATTTCTCGCATACTTGCTCCTCTGGTAACGCTTCAGACCGAGCTCAAAAAAGAGATGCCCGTCGTGAAGGAAGCGGCAGCTCCGGCCACTCCTCCGGTGGAGGCGACCGGGCTTCAGGCAGAAGATGCCCCGCCTCAGGACGAAGAGGATGATTCATCGGAAGTAGAAGCAGACGGTTCCGTAGATGCACCCGAGAGCAAGGAAACTCCTGCAGGCAAGGAAGTGCTCTATGCATCTCCACTGCAAGGTGTGGCTCGAGGCCTGGCGTTTCAGCTGTACGAAAATCTTGGTTCGGCTCCTCGCCTGAAAGTGACGCGAGAACTGAAGGCGATCGGACAGGAAGAGCGCGCACCTTTGCGTCGCCTCGGTGTGCGATTTGGTGCGTTCTCGATCTACCTGCCGGTGCTCGTAAAACCTGCAGCAGCAAAGCTGAAGGCGTTGCTGTGGGCGGTTTACCAGGGGATTACGGACATACCGCCGCCGCCGCCTGCCGGGCTCACCTCGCTGCACTCAGACAGTTCTGTGCCTGCAGGATTTTATGAAGCCGCGGGATATCGCCTGTGTGGGCCGCGTGCGGTACGCCTCGACATGCTTGAACGACTTGGCGAAATCATCCGCAGCAAGGGCCAGAACGGACAGATGCCGCAAAGTTTTGCCCTTACAGCAGACATGATGTCGGTGCTGGGCTGCGGTGAAGAGGACATGGCCCAGATACTTCGGGCAATCGGATTTCGCGATATCAGCAGCAAGAATGAGGCGGGAGAAGACGTGGTGCTCTGGCACCAGCGCCAGCGAAGCGTCGAACGCAAGCCAAAGCCCCGCCCGCAGCAACAGCGTGTTGCGCCGCCCGCAAAGTCGGCAGAAAGTGCGCCGTACTCCAAAGGCAAACCACGACGAGAACATTCGCCTGAAAGGAAAGGCGCACCAACCGTCGAACAGAAGCGACCACCCAAGCCTCAGCAAAAGCGTCCCGAAAAAGCATTCGTGGTCGATCCTGACTCACCGTTTGCAGCGCTGGCGGCTCTCAAGTTTCAGAAGTAGCGTTCCGTCATGGCGCGGATTGACAAGTTTCTCTGGCATGCGCGGTTTTTCAAAAGTCGCACCCTCGCTGCCGCGTCTGTCAGCGATGGACGTATCAGGGTCAATGGTGAGCACTGTGCAAAGCCTGCAACCACGCTGAAGGCAGGGGACGTACTGACGATCAACACTGGCGGACGCGTCCTGATCGTGAAGGTGCTCAATTTTGGCGTGCGGCGCGGTCCTGCAACTGAAGCCAGGCTTCTGTACGATGATCTCACGCCGCCAGTTCCCAAGAGTGACGAAGCAGGCAAGGACGAGTCTCCCAGCCCCCATCGCAAACCCACGAAGCAGGAACGAAGGGCGCTCACCACGCTCAAAACCAAGCACTTTGACGCGTGACGCTGCACTGCAATAGAATGGGTTGTTGAACGGCTGATGAAGTGCTAGGCGTCTCGGCCGCTCAACTGACCTTTTTAACTCTCAATCTCTGGAAGAGCCGTTTCGCCGCCATGACCTATGTAGTTACCGACTCCTGCATCAAATGTAAGCTCATGGATTGCGTCGAGGTGTGCCCTGTCGACTGCTTCTACGAGGGTGAAAACATGCTGGTCATTCATCCGGACGAATGTATTGACTGCGGCGTGTGCGAGCCTGAGTGCCCTGTTGACGCCATCAAGCCAGACACTGAGCCTTCAATGGAAAAGTGGCTCGGCCTCAACAAGGAGTTCGCGTCCAAGTGGCCGAACATTACCGTCAAGGGGGAACCACCCGCTGATGCGAAAGAGTTCGAGAATGTTACCGGCAAGTACGAGAAGTTCTTCAGCCCAAAAGGTGGGCAAGGAAGTTAGTTCCGATTCGCACCGCCCCGTTGGTTAAATGACAGAAAACTGCACTTTTCCCCAAATGATGGTTGAGTGCTGTTGAGTTTTCTATTCCAGGGTGTTTAAAGCGTTCACGAGTTTTCGGCCAATTTCCGCCATTATCATCTGAATACGGCAGGACCGAAACACAGGTTAACAGGTTGGCGCGCCTTTATTTTTCCGACTTTTCATGTTACATTTTCATCACTTGGTAACTGTCGACAGTAAGCTGCAAGTCTACAAAAAGACGTGGAAATTTCGCTAGCCGGCCTCCGCATTTCAGTTCGGACATTTTGAGCCGAACCGTTTTGGTTGCAGGGCATGCCCGAAGTTGCGTTGTCCGGTGGGATCCGGCGACTACGTCTTGATACGAGACCGCACTAGCTGCTGCAGGCCTAAGTTGAGCGAGAAAGATCGATCGACATGAGCACGAAAAAGCAAGCAGTGAAAACTCCGGTAAAGGCTGCAAAGCCTGCGGCGAAAGCCGTGCCGAGGGCCCCTGCTCCCAGAATTGAAGTCAAGGCAGCAGCGCCCAAGGTTGAGGCGAAGAAGCCTGAGCTGAAGGCCGTGCCAAAATCAGAAGCGAAACCGCTACCAAAGGTGGATATGAAACCAACTGCGAAAGTTGAATTGAAGGCAGTTCCGCCTTCCACTGCCCCGAAAATGATCCCTGCAGCAACACTGCCGGCAAAGATCACAAATTCGGCGGCAGCTCCGGCAAAGCCCGTGATCGCGGTCGTCGCCAAGCCTGAAAAGAAGAAGTCAGAGTTCCGGACGAATGACTGGGTTGTGTATCCCGCTCATGGCGTTGGACGGATTGTCTCGGTTGTCGAGCAGGAAGTTGCGGGCATCAAGCTTGAGCTTTTTGTCATCACGTTCGACAAGGACAAGATGACTTTGCGCGTGCCTGTCGCGAAAGCGTCAGCCATTGGCATGCGTCGCCTGTCGTCTCCGGATGTTGTTGCTTCGGCGTTGCAGACCCTGAAGGGTCGTGCCCGTATCAAACGCACAATGTGGAGCCGCCGGGCGCAGGAGTATGAAGCGAAGATCAACTCAGGCGATCTTATTTCGATTGCTGAAGTCGTTCGCGACCTGCATCGCACCAGCGGCCAGCCGGAACAGTCCTACTCCGAACGTCAGCTGTACGAAGCCGCACTGGCTCGCATGGCACGCGAAGTCGCTGCAGTCGAACGTATCGATGAAGATGCTGCCGTGAAGCGCCTGGAAGTCGCGCTGCAACGCGCGGCCTGATATTTGTTTGGAATGCATCAAACCCGGAGCGAGCAATCGCTCCGGGTTTTTGTTTGTAAGCAACAGGCGTGCGACGATGCGACCTTCGCACCGGCAACTTGACCAAAGCGGTCTATAAGCAAATTACGCGCGGCAACTGACCCCGTAGCTCAGCAGGATAGAGCGGCAGATTCCCAATCGCAGCGCAGTGCCGGAAATCAGCGGCTATTCCGACAATTCCCGCTCTGTTCACCGCATGCAAGGTCAATAGCTTATCGGCCGTGTTGGAACGTATTCGCGGCTGAAGCTAGTTCTTCACGGGACGCGACTACCCGAACGCATATGCTGGAGGCCGTTGCCTGAGTGGCACCGAGAGCCTTCAGGATGAAGCAAATCTGGTTGCGCAGACTCGCTTCACTATCTTCGCCGAGTTGAACGCAGTGTTCGATCAGGATCGGGTGGAAGAACGGCAAGAACGCGATGTTGACCGCTCGCGCAGCTTCCGCTGCGTCTTCGACCGCGAACTCGCCGGCTTCGACGCCGTCGCGTATGATCTGTTCGTAGATCGTCACCATCCGCTCGATGTGCGCCTTGATGAGCGCCCAGTTCTCGTGCAAGGCAGCGACAATCAGGTCGTGCACGTGCCTTTGCTTGACCAGCGTCATCTTGTTGTGGCCGTGAACGGCAATCAGAAGCCGCTCGAGTTTCTCCATGGCCGGCGCGGTCTTCCGCGCGATCGCGAGCGCGATGTCGGCGACCTCGTTCACGACCCGCTCGCAGATGGCCTCGTTGATTGCATCTCTGGACGGAAAGAAGCGATAGACATTTGCTACGCTCATGCCGAGTGCGGAGGCGATGTCGGCCATCGACGTCTTATGGTAGCCGATACGGCGAAAATGCTCCTCTGCCACCTCCAGAATGCGGGCGCGCGTCTCGTCGGGATCAGCTCTTGTTCGGACGGGACGCTTCATGGAGGGGCCCGGCGCAATTGCAGGAGCAGGCTCCGAAGCCATCGCGCCTTTTTGGGTCATGTCCCTCTGTGCTCCGGGGCCGCAGCATCAATCGAAAGGCGCCTTCGTAAGCCCTCTACCTCACCCTCCAGCCGGCGAACTCTCTTCTCCAACGCAAAAAGATGGTCTCCTTGCGGATCATCCATCCCATCGATGGCTTCCGCCACAAGCCGCCATTTCTCCAGTAGTCGTTTCCACATTTCCAGCTCCATATCAAAATTCGTCACTCATGACACAACTGCTGCGATAAGCTTTCCAAGACGGCACGAGGATCCTTCAAAGCGTCTCTGCTCTGGATCCGAGCGCAAAGTTCAGCGTTGAACCGACTCAGGGGTCCGCGCGCCTGTTCGAGAAGTCGAATACCCCGCTGCGTGAGAGCAATCCTTCGAGTTCGTCGATCATCGTGATCGAGCGCACTCGCGATTAGTCCGCGCTCCATCAGCGGCCTCAGATTCGCCGTGATAGTTGTGCGATCTTTTCCGAGCATATCCGCGAGCGCCGCGATGTGGAGCGGGCCCGTCTCGGCGATGGCACTCAGGATGATCGATTGTCGGCTCGTTAGCCCGATCGGACGCAATTCGCTGTCGAGCTGCCGCGAAATAGCGAGGGTAACTCGTTGCAGAGCGAAGCAGAGGAAGCGTCTCGAAGAGGCGTCACTCGCCTCTTTCGACATTGCCATACGGCGCGCGTTATTTTTCATCGCCAAGCCCTCCTACTGTGCGGCCGCCGCTGCACTCAGCTTCAGTTCGGCAGCGGGCGTGGCCGACGAGTGAACCGCATCCGCCGTCGGCTTGATCCGGAACCACGCCACATAGAGTGCGGGGAGGAACAGCAGGATCAAAACCGTGCCGACAGCTGTCCCGCCGATTAGCGTGTACGCCATCGATCCCCAGAAGACGGAGTGCGTGAGCGGGATGAAGGCGAGCACCGCTGCGAGCGCGGTCAGCATCACGGGCCGCGTCCGTTGCACGGTCGCTTCGATGACGGCGCGGTAGTCGTCAAAACCGGCCGCGCGATTCTCTTTGATCTGTTCGGTCAGGATCAGCGTGTTACGCATCAGGATGCCCGCCAGGCCTATCAGGCCCAGAATCGCGTTGAATCCGAAGGGCTGATTGAAGACGAGCAACATCGGCACGACACCAACGAGCCCAAGCGGTGCGGTCAGCAGCACCATGGTCATCATCGAGAACGACCGCACCTGAAGCATGATGACGATCAGAGTGGCGGCGATCATGGCGGGAAAGACCGTGGCCAACGCCGCATTGGCATTGGAAGCCTCCTCGATCGATCCGCCCATTTCGATGTGATAGCCGGCCGGAAGGGATGCGATCAGCGGCTGAAGCGCCGTCATGACCTGCTTGGAAACTTCCGGAGGTTGAGTCGCTTCGTCGATGTCCGAGCGGACCGTGATGACCGGCGTGCGATCGCGGCGCTTCAGTATCGGCTCCTCCAGACGAATTTCCGAATGGCCGATCTGGTCGAGCGGAATCTGCCGGCCGTCTCGGGTCATCAGTGAGAAATCCGCCAGCCGCGCCGGGTCCAATCGCTCGCCGCCGGCGCTGCGCGCCACGACGGGAACATTGCGGATGTCCTCGCGAACCCGCGTGACAGGAACGCCGGTGAGCAGAAATTGGAGCTGCTGGCTGACCTCGGCGGGCGAAAGGCCGATGAGATTCAGGCGATCCTGGTCCGGGACAAAGCGAAGCACCGGCGTGCGATTTCCCCAATCGCGGTTGGCCTGCCGCACGGCGGGGACACTCCGCATGATGTCGAGGGCCTGTTCGGAAATGCTGTAGAGCTGCGCCGGATCAGGTCCCATGACTCGGAACTCGACCGGGAACGGCGTGTATGGTCCGAATACGAGCTGCGCGATGCGCACTTGGGCCTCGGGTGCGAGCCCCTGGGACGCCGCCTCGCGAAGGCGATGCTTCAAAGCCTCGCGCGCTTCTGCATCCGGCGTAAGCACGACGATCTTGGCGAAGGCGGGGTCAGGCAGTTCCGGCGCCATCGAGAAGAAGAAGCGCGGTGCACCTTGGCCGACATAGCTCGTGACGATCTTGGCCTCGGGCTGGCGCTCCAACCACTGTTCAAGCGTCGCAACTGTAGCGGTCGTTGTCTCGATGCTGGTGCCTTCCGGCAAACGGACCTCTACCAGCACTTCGGGACGGTCGGACGTCGGGAAGAATTGCTGTTCAACGACGCCCATGCCCAAGGCGGACAGCGCGAAGGCGATGCCGACAATGCCGCAGGTTACGAACTTGTGGCGCACGGCAAATGTGATGAGCCCCCGCAAACGCCGATAGTTCGGTGTGTCGTAGATCGCATGGTGACCACCTTCGACCGGTTTGATCGCGGGCAGCAGCTTGACACCGAGATAGGGCGTGAACGCCACCGCGACGACCCAAGAAACGATGAGGGCAAACCCCACGACCCAGAAGATGTTGCCGGCGTATTCGCCGGCCGTCGAGCGCGCGAACCCCACCGGCAGGAAGCCCGCGATCGTCACGAGCGTTCCAGAGAGCATCGGCGCCGCGGTGTGGCTCCACGCATAAGCCGCCGCCTTGATGCGGTCCATGCCCTCTTCCATCTTCACCACCATAACCTCAATGGCGATGATGGCATCGTCCACGAGCAGACCGAGCGCCAGGATGAGGGCGCCGAGCGTGATGCGGTCGAAGAACCGGCCGGTCTCCAGCATGATAAGGAAGACGACAGCGAGTGTGAGTGGCACGGCGGCCGCTACGACGATGCCGACGCGCCAACCGAGGCTGAGCAGGCTCACGAGCAGCACCACGCCCAGCGCCATCGCGAACTTCATCATGAACTCATCGACCGCATGGGTGATGTTGACGGCTTGGTCGGTCACCTTCTCGAGCGTCATCCCGAGCGGCAGTGTCTGTCCTACGGCTGCGGTCCTGTCCTCCAGTGCTTTGCCGAGCGCCAGACCATCCCAGCCCTCTTTCATGATGGCTGCCAGCAATATGGTAGGCTCGCCCTCGCGTCGGATGAGGTATGTGGGAGGATCTTCGTAGCCACGACGGATTTCGGCGATGTCGGAGAGCTTCAACGTCCGCCCCGCAGCAACGATCGGCGTCTCGGCGATCGTCTGAACGCTGTCGTAGGCGCCATCGATTCGGATGAAGACGCGCGGCCCCTCGGTGTCGATGGAGCCTGCCGGTGTCACGTTGTTCTGCCGCTGCAAGGCGGCGACGATATCCTGTGCGCTCACTCCGAGGGTCGCGAGCTTAGCGTAAGAAAACTCGACGAAAATCTGCTCGGGGCGTTCACCGAGGATGTTGACCTTCTTGACGCCGGACACGTGCAGAAGATCCTGGCGGATCACCTCGGCCTGCCGAACCAGCTCACGCATCGGCATGCCTTTGGCCTTGAGCGCATAGAGCGCGAAGCTCACGTCCGAGTACTCGTCGTTGACGAAGGGTCCGAAGACGCCGGGTGGCAGATTGCGCGCTTCGTCCGCGAGCTTCTTGCGCGCCTGGTAAAACTCCTCCTGCACGAGAGATGGCGGCGTGCTGTGCTTCAAGTTGAGCGTGAGATACGCATAGCCGGGCCGCGCCGTCGTTTCCACGCGGTCGTACCAAGTCAGTTCCTGAAGCCGCTTCTCCAACGGTTCGGCCACGAGATCCTGCATCTCGCGCGCCGTGGCGCCGGGCCATGCGGCTGTGACCGTGAGGGTCTTGATCGTGAATGCAGGGTCCTCGGCCCGACCGAGCATGAGGAAAGAGTAGATGCCCACAGCCGCCAGCAAGAGGATGAAGAACAGGGTGACGGCTGACGCCCGCACCGCGATCGCTGAAAGATTGAAGCTCATCTGTTGCCGCCGTTTTCGGACGCAGTCCTGACGCGAGCGCCCTCCTTCAAGAGGTGAGCGCCAAGTGCGACAACGGAAGCATCGGAGTTGAGACCGGAGATCACGGCGATTTCGCCGCTCACGCGAACAAGCTTCACGGCCCGAAAGCGAACAGTCGAGGTCGCGCGATCCAAAGTCCACACACCGGTCTTCTGGCCGTCATCGAGGATGGCCCCCAAGGGCACCTGGAACTCCGGCTTGCTCAGTTGGCTTGCGAGCCGAATGGTCACCGTCGCACCGAGCGGCGCTGCCGTAGCCTCACCGTCGAGCACATAGCGGGCTTCGTAGGTACGCGTCTGAGCATCGGCAGAGTCCGACAACTGCCGCAGGTGCGCCGCATAGCGGCGTTCGTCGCTTCCAAAGACGCTGGCCTCGGCCACCGAGCCGATCGCCGGCCGCAACGTTTCGGGAAGTGCAACCACCGCTTCGCGGGGACCAGATTGCGCGAGGCGAATGACGGTCTGGCCGGCGAAGACCACTTGTCCGGGCTCGCCGAGAGTCTCGACGACCGTTCCATCCGCACCCGCCACCAGAACGGCGTAGGTCGCCTCGTTCTCAGAAACTCGCGCTTCGGCTTCGACGGCCGCGAGTTGAGCCTCGGCGGTATCGGATGCGGCCTTCGCTTGCTCATAGCGTTGTCGCGAGACCCATCCGTCCTTGAGCAAACTCGCGTAGCGCCGTTCGTCCGCATTCAATTGAACGACAGAGGCGCGTGCGACCGCGATGGCTTTGCGCTTCGCCGTGAGCGCCAGGCGAAGGTCAGTCTCGTCGATCCGCATTAGCGGTTGGCCGGCTTTGACCGGTTCACCGACACTTACCAGGCGCTCGACGATCTTACCCGGCACGCGGAAGCCGAGATTGCTTTGCACCCTCGCCGCTATGACGCCTGTGAAGGCGCGTTCGGACCCGCTGGCCCGCACTGGCGTCGCCAACTTGACGAGTGGCGGTTCCTGCCTGGGGTCGCTTACAGGTGCGGCGTCCTCAGTACGAAGGCCGAGTGCGACCAATCCGGCCATTGACGCCAATCCTGCGACTAGAAGGCCCCCAAGCACCACAGCGGGTCGCTTTTTCATGCACATCGCCCTATGAAATAGATTGCGTTCTACTTCTATGTAAGTTATATAGATGTCGATTGCAATCTAAATTTAGAGGTAACCATGCGCGTCAGTCGCGTTCAGGCCGCCGAAAATCGCCAAAGCGTCATCAACGCAGCAAGCCGCCTCTTTCGAGACCGCGGCTTTGACGGTATCGGTCTTAAGGATTTGATGAAGGGCGCTAACCTGACCCAAGGCGCCTTTTACAAGCAGTTCGAGTCAAAGGACGACTTGGCGGCAAAGGCCTCCGCTCGAGCACTGGAGAGCGCCTTCCAGCGATGGTCGGAGGCGGCTGCAGCACATCCAGAAGATCCTCTAGGAGAGGTGTTGTCGTTCTACCTCAGCTCGGGACACCGCGACGACAGAGCCGACGGATGTCCGATTGTAGCACTGGGCGCGGACGCCGCGAGACAGGGCAGCGAGGTGAAGGCCTCATTCGAAGCTGGAATTAGGACCTATCTCGATCTGCTCGCCCGATTGATAGGCGACGGCGAGCGCGCGCTGCCCAAACAGAAGACCATGGCCATCCTCTCGACGATGGTCGGTGCGATGACGTTGTCGCGGGCCGTCAACGACTCTGCTCTCGCACAGGCCATTCTGGATGCAGCCGCCGATCAGGTTCGTGCAATCGCGACGCATGAGCCCCCGCGGTCCAGGCGACAGCGCCACAAGTCAAGACACCGCAGCAAGACGCAGGGTGTGCAGCGGTGAGCGAGTGGATCGCGATAGGCATTGCCACCACGGGCATCGGCTTGTGGCTGTTCTCGCATGTGCTCGAGTTCCTGCGGCCACGCCCCAAAACGCCCACCAGCCTCCGCTGGAACGCCGGCATCGCGATAGTAAGGACATATCCAACGACTCAACTCGAGGGCGGCAGAACGGAGTGAGGAAAAAATGTCGGAATGAGATTGCGAGTTTTGTGGACAAGTGATTGATTGGTCTAGGAAATGACCCCGTAGCTCAGCAGGATAGAGCGGCAGATTCCTAATCGCTGCGCAGTGCCGGAAATCAGCGGCTATTCCGACAATTCTCGCTCTGTTTACTGCATGGTGCATCAATAGCTTACCACCCTTGTCGGAACGCATTTGCGCGGGGAACTAGATGTTCAGTCCCGGAGCGGGACCTATCAACGGCTGTCGTGCCTCATGCGCTCGCAGTCTTTCCCCTCGGCCGCCAACGCTTGCAGCACAGCTTTCGCCTCGATCAGATCGCGCGTGTCGAAGCCGTCGGTGAACCAGGCGTAGCTCGGGGCTAGAAGTGCGCGAGCCTCGTCGCGCTTGCCCTGCGTCTGCCAGAGCTGCGCAAGCGACGTTGCACTGCGCAATTCGATAGGTCTCGAGCCGATCCTTCGTGCAAGCTCGAGAGCATCACGGAAATCGCTTTCCGCCCGTTCCGTCTGGCCAAGCTTGAGGCGCAATGCGCCGCGCAATTGTAAGCCGTTCGGCCGGACAATGACATGTTCCGGATAGTCCTTCAGAAACAAGTCGACTGTGGCCAGTGCCTCGGCGAACGCCCCGCTTGCGTTGAGAACATGCCGAAACACAGGAAAAGTGCAAGGTAGGTAAGTGGCCGTTGCGCAGACGTGCGACAGACGGGCTCGTTCACGAAAATGCGAACGGTTGAGCGGCCTCTTCGTCACCCGACCTGTGCAATGGTAACTTTGCGTTCTGTACGACGGCACACTGGTCGCCATCGTCGGCATACATCGGGGATCGCCATGGGTGTGTTCGCCGTTCGCGGACCAGCGGATATGATCTTGCTGATTTCCAGTTCAACGACGTGAGTCACGCAGGCGATTCTGCCGTCAGGCTTTGCGACCCAAACCCCAATTGTCCCAATGCCTGAGCAAGAACAGCGCGACCAACGCGCCGAGCACCGGTACGCCGGCGACAAACAGGTGGTTCGTGGGAACGCTCCATGGATCGAAGAGCTGCCTCCATGACACCACGACGCTTGCGGCGTGCAAAAACACGGCCGCGCCGTAGGCCCAGGTGCGAAATACACCAAGGATGAGGCAAAGAGCAATCGCGACTTCCGCCGCACCGAAAACATACCCCACGGCTTGGGGAACATTCAGACCGTAGAAGTAACCCCAAATTGCAGCCGTATTCGACGGCACGACGAATTTCTCTATTCCCCATTGGAGTAGAAATATCGCCAGCGTAATGCGCGACACAAACAGCGCGCGCGGCAATGCGATCTCGAGAGCCTGATCTTTCATGAGAGGCATCCTACGCGCACCCCATCTCCCTTTCAATCACGGATCGCGCGCTTGTTCAATCACGGATCGCGCGCTTGATCTTCGCTATCCCTGCTCGCGAGTGTCGGCAGAAAGAGCATCCCGGAATCGTCGCACCCCAAAAGGCTCTCGCTTCTCAAAGCGGAAGCCTATGTGCAATATTCATACGCGCCCTCTGGCAGCAACGAAGGCCTGCCAGAGATTCAGCAAGAGGCCAATCGGTGATCGGTTATGTAACAATGAGAACGAACGACTTGGAACGCGCGGTCGCATTCTATGATGCGCTGCTTGTAGCGCTCGGAATCAAGCGAATGTGGGTAAACGAACGCAGAGCCGCATGGGGCGATCCGCGCTTCCAGGCGTTGCTCGTCACCAAACCTTATGACGGCCAACGCGCAGCACCAGGAAACGGAACGATGACGGCGCTCCTGGCACACGACCCCGGCGTGGTCACCAAGGTTCACGCAACGGCACTCGCGCTCGGTGCCAAGGAAGAAGGTGCGCCCGATAGTCAACCGGAGCCTTCAGTACACTGGGGATTCCTGTCACAGCGGCAAAAATCGTTGGTATTGTGCGACGACATCAACATAGTCGATGCCAAGGGAAATAGCGTCAGTAACGATCAACGCGTACACATAAGTTGGGAACCTGCCTCCACGCGCGCTAATTCGATCCAATCGGGTCGAAAGCCACAGCACGAGCGGCGTCCAGAAAATCACATGTGGTAGGCCCAAGTGCGGCCCGTACCTCATCCGAACAAACAACAGATTCATGAAGACGGCGTTCAGCAGAAACACAACAACAATAACGCGCGCTTCTATGTTGCGGATGAAAGCCAGTGGAACAAGAAGATTCATCATACCCAACCAAAGCAGCCAGAGCTGCAACGGAAGAGGCTGACTCATCAGCACGCCCATCAAACCATCCCTCATTGGGTTCGATCCCCTCGTATGCGACCATCCAACGTCACGCCATTGACACCCTCGCCGAGATAACCCTGAAAATTCGAAATGATGGTTGTCTGAGCATCTGCTGCGCGATCATCAATATTGCGAAAAAAGACGTGCGGGTCCTTCCCGCACCAACAAAATGACTAATGCCGTCGCCGCAACATGGGCAGCCAAGTCGAGATACGTCGCGTCAACTCGATGAAACAATGGCAAAGCTGCCGCAGCGATCGAGGCTGTTGCCAAGCCTACAGTGATCACAAAGAGGCGGAAGTGCCCCGGATAGGAGCGACGGAGCCCCAGGACGAATAGGGCACCAAGGGATCCGCCAAGTGTGAGCACGAAGCCGAAGCACATCGCACTTTCTCCAAGCGACAAACCGTTTGGGCCGCTGACGATCCAACTCTGAAAGCAGTTGTAGCCGGTAAATGCTAACCAAGCGGCGACGGCGGGCCACGGCACAATCGCCCAGAACCAAGGGCGGTCCGGTCGGCTGAGGTAAAACGCTGCAATGGTTGCCAGAACGCCGGCCGCCACGCTTGCCCCCCAAGCCATGGCAAAGTTCGTATCATTCAGCCGCTCAGTGAAGGCATCGATACCTCCGAAAAGCTCAGCGGCCACCCACAGCACCGCCGAAATGCTCAATAGCCACAAGAACGCCACACGAAGCGGCCGGGCCAATCGGTGTACGGGTTTCGCGTGCTCTGCGAGCCGGTCGATCAAACGATTGGTGCTCTCAGCCATCCAGTCCTCCCGCAATCCTTTCGCGCAGCGTCTTCACGGCACGATAGACGAGAGATTTCAACGCAAGGACAGAGTGCCCCGATATTTTCGACGCCTCATCAAGCGATAGTTCTTCCACTTTGAGGAGGCGGATTGCCTCCCTCTGCGCCGGCGGCAACGAGTTCAAAGCATCGGCAATTTCGGCGCGATGCGCAAACGCTTCACCATGATTGGCTCTGTCGTCTGCTATGTCGTGCTCTTCGAACGGCACGGAACTCACATTGCGACGCCGCTGCGATCGAAGGGTATCGATGGAGCGCCTGCGAACAATCGCTGCCACCCACGCGTGGACGGAGCGACCAGGTTCGTACGTATGACGGACACGATGAATGGTAAGGAGAGTGTCTTGAACGACGTCTTCAATGGTACTCGGGTTCGCATGGAATCGCCGGACCAAAGCGCGTGCGAAAACGGCGATTTCCTTCAAAATCTGCGCATACGCCTGACGATCACCACCTTGGGCCGCCTCCATAAGCGCAGCCCACCGAGCAGAGTTAGTTTCCGACTCAATTTGATTTTTCGACATTTGCCAGCATGGCGTAACTCCTCCAGTCTCGACCGACCTGGAGGCGAAGATATCATCAGAAGCAAAAGTTTGCCAACTTAGGGCGTTACCAACCGCTGACACGCTACTTCCTCCCAAATCACCTTCACTGGTTTATATTTTGCGCAGCAGGACGAATTTTCCAAATATCGCATCAAGCGAAATTTTCCCGGGACCGCGAGTCAGTAGCATGAGCAAGAGCGTGACCCACATGAGGTGGTCGGTCCAGGCTTGCGGATACACAAAGGTCTGAATCACAAACACCATTCCGATTAAAGGCAAAGTCGCAAGACGGGTAAACAACCCAACTATCAGCAGTGCCGAACATGCCAGTTCAAATGTCGTCGCCAATGTTGCCGCGAGTTCCGGCGAAAGAATCGGAACTTGATATTCTTGGCTAAAAAGTTGCACCGCGACCTCAAAGCTTTCAATTTTGTTCAAGCCGGACTTTAAAAAAACGCTTGCCACAGCGATTCGGCCAATCAACAGAATGAAGCTCAGCGGTGTGATCACTTCTAACAACCGGGTTACATGCGACCACAGCGACCAGAAGCCTCGCACCGATTGTGATTCAGTTACACTAGTGGACATGATGATTTCCGTGTTGCGCGTTTGAGTGTGTGCCATACAGCCGACACATCACGACTTCCGGAATCTCGCGACCTAGAGAATAAGACGGATCTATGTGTGACGCCTTACCAAGAGCCACCAGCGGTCCAGCGCCTGCCGCAACCGCTCTCAGAAATTCGAACGCGCAGTCACCGAGTTGCTGCATGGTCGAATCGCCATCATCTCGATAGATCACCAACTTCGCTGTGCTGTGAGAGACATCTACCCCCGACGACTCGTGCTCAAGAGCTGCTTGCCAGATGCGATGAACCGGGAATGACGATTCCATAAGTCGAATGTCCGCCGGCAACCCTGGACGCACGATATTCAAGACGTCGACCCCAGATCCGTCAACCGCGTGGAACACTGCGTGAATATTCCATTCGAGCTGCGCAACGTCGCCGAGATACGGCAAATGCCGACACGGTGGAAATTGGGCAACAAACTCCGGAAAGCTCTCGCCGTACTCGAACAGGCAGGGTGTGCGAGGCGGGTGTTCCTGAATAAACTCGTGCGCACAGTATGAGAAAAAGCGCTGATCGACGAGGCTGACGATCGCAGGAAATGTCTTCTCGAGTGCCCCTGTTAATGATTGAAAGAAATGATTGCGATGAATGTCAAATTGAGTCTCCGCTTCGGGACAAGACGCAACCAAAAGGCCAAGCGGCAGTGTCTCGCCAAAAACGAGCGCATGTCGCAAAGCAGCGTGAACCTCAGCGAGCAGCGGCATGGAGGGACCTCGATGCCGCGTATCTTTGATGAGCACTCGCTTTTGCTGCTTCGTCGAGCAACACTTCAAGCTCGGGCAAATTATTGTCCCATTCGATGAGTGTCGGAACTCCGCGCGTGCGTTCACACGCTGCCCCAAAGAGATCCCAAACTTCCTGGCAAACCGCGCGATCGTGCGTGTCGATACAAACGCGACCTCCGTCCAGCGTAACGGTGTCATGACCTGCCAGATGGAACTGGCGCACATGCGTATGTGGGAATGCCATGAGTGCTTCGATTGGATCTCGACGCTCATTCCTGGCAGTTACGAAGATGTTGTTAACATCGCAAAGAAGCCCACACCCCGTTCTCCTGGCAAGCGCATCCAGAAACTCTCCCTCCGAGATCGTTGAATGCGCGTAAGAAATATACCGTGACGGATTCTCGATGAGTATTTCGCGCCCAAGCAAGATTTGGACTTCATCCACGTGAGAACACACAAGACGGAGCGACTCCTCTGTGTACGGTAAAGGCAGCAAGTCGTTGGTGTATACCGCTCCAAGCTGAGAAATGCTCAAATGATCCGACACAAGAAACGGATCAATCTCATCGATAAGGCAGCGAATGCGCTTTATGTGGTTCTCGTCGAGCGTCACAGAACCGACCGATATGCCCACGCAATGTACTGAAATCTCGTAGTCCTTGCGAACATCGTGAAGAAATCGCCGCATCTCGCCTCCGGCCAAATGGTTCTCTGCGTGCACCTCAACGAAAGGAAGGGCCGGGCGAAGCGCGTCAAAGGTTCGAAAGTGTTTCGAACGCAGTCCTATGCCAACGACTGGGGAGGTGTCATTTGACATGTTGAAGTTGCTCCGCCCGGTTTAGAGTTAACTCGCCGATGGACTCGCCCCGACAATTTTCGCGCAAGTACCAGAAGGAACGTATAGCCATGCGCCTCGGTCACCATCGCGCTTAGACGTTCCGGCGCAGGAATTGTTACCGGTTGAAGCGCAGTCGTTCTTGCCAGCTTTGGCGACGCCATAACACTTCTCGAACTTGTACGTCGGCTGGGGCGCCGGCTGCGCTTGCGCCACCGCAATCATCACCCCAGTCGATATTGCTCCGGCCACAGCCGACGCAATCGCGAAGTTTGTTTTCGATATCTTCATTCGTTTCTCCTGTTGCATCTAGAGCGCACGGACCATCACGGCTCGTCGCGAGTCCCGTCATTTTGTTTCGGGCGCCCACAATGCTGTTCGCCGGCATTCACACCTAAGTTGCGCGATCACACGACTGTGATCGATGGTGCAAGCGCCTTTACCAGTTGCGCAGCGAATAGACGACGAGGACCGGGTGAGAACCACAGACGGCGGGAGATCCGATTAAATTCAATAGATGATAATGGCCCAAGCCGCTACACGAACCCAAAAACACTTGAATGATTTTCGCTACCAAAAAGGAGAACGATGATGGCACCAACGACAAGACCCGTACCAGGGGCAAAGATGGCCCGACTATCATGGCCAACAATCGGCGGCGGCGAATTCATTCTGGGCGAAGGCGGACGCTGGCAGCTCCTTGTCGTATACCGTGGTCAGCACTGCCCGTTGTGTAAACAGTATTTGAACACCTTGAACGAATTGTTTGCAACCTTTTCGGAACTGGACTTCGACGTTGCTGCGCTGTCCACCGATCTTGCTGAGCAAGCAGAAACTGATGTCGCCAAATTTGGATGGCGTTTTCCAATTGCCTTTGGTCTCGGCGTGGAGGAAGCACACCAGCTGGGACTCTATGTCTCCCACCCACGCTCCCCCACAGAAACGCCAAGGCCGTTCGCAGAGCCTGGCTTGTTCGTCGTAAACCCGGAAGGCAAACTTCAAGTTGTGGAGACCTCCAACGCACCGTTCGCGCGCCCAGACCTGAAAACGCTTTTGCAAGGACTCAAGTTCATAAAGGAATCCGGGTACCCTGTTCGCGGAACCCTGGCGCGAGGGAGAGGATAGATGAATGTCAACCGGACCAACAACATCTGGAGCCGAGACAACCGATGAAACATATTGCGTGAGAGTGCCCGCGAAGCCTCTTGACGGCTATCCGTTCTATCTCCGCCCCTTCTTCTGGAACCAACGGCGCAAGTACGGCCAGGTATTGCAGGCTGCCCTGCTGTGGGCTAGATCGCCGAGCCTCTTCATCGGAGTGGCGGTTCTTTATGGCATGATCGATCGACGCTCCTCGCCCATCGATCCGGCTTTGCGCTCACTCATCACCGTGCGTGTCTCGCAGATCAATGATTGTCCGTTTTGCGTCGACATCAATGCCGCCACGTTGCTGAAGAGAGGCGTCAGCATCGAAAAGGTGGAGGCCCTCAATACATGGAGAGAAAGTATTTTCTACGACGAGCGGGAGCAGGCGGCATTGGACTACACAGAAGCGATGACGCGAACAGACACAAGAATTAGCGATGGTATGGTTCAACGCCTCAAATCCCATTTCTCGGATGACTCCATTGTAGAGTTGACAGGTCTCATCGCGTTCCAGAACATGTCCAGCAAGTTCAACAACGCACTTGGGGTACCGGCTCAAGGATTCTGCAAGCTGCCGGGAATCCTCGATGCAAAGACATAAGGTGTCGGACGAGTGACTGTTGATTGGACGGCACTGAAGCGAGCTACTTCCCCGCCTACTCTGCAAGGCTCGCTGAGAATTGCCTTAGTTGTGGGCACGATCTTGAATATCATCAATCAGAGCGACGCTATCTTGGCGCACGCTCATTTGAACTGGGTGAGGTGCCTACTCACCTATTTGGTCCCGTTCGCAGTTGCGACCTATAGCGCATACCGAGCCTACCGCGCCTTCCCCAAAAACTAGCCGAACATTCGGCATGGTCTAACCGGGCACGAAACTCGCGTTTGTGATCACGAGCACGTGAACTCCCGCAACTTTTTGGCAAAGCGGGCGAACTCTATTCAGACAGCGGGGCGGCCTGGCCACCCGGTAGCTATACTGTGTTTAAAGGACCGAACGCTTGAACGCCGCCCACTCACAATCCGTGTCCGTACCATACGAGATGCGCTCCGCTCATTGTGCACCCATTGTCTAACCGTCCTGCAGTATCGCAAGTGATGGCTCCGTCGCAGTTCTTGGAAAACGAGAGAGTTTTTTGACACCGAATCTAGCCGCTCCAAGCGCGTTTCGACAGCGCACGTCACAATTGTCAATATTGATTGGAAGTTTCTCTCAACAACATTGAGCTGAGATAGTTTCACCCATACAACGGGATTACCGGAGTGGAGAGTCATGAGCATTGAAAACCTGAAGGACTATTACGGACGAATTCTCAAGAATTCGAGTGATCTAAAAACAAGCGCCTGTTGTTTACCTGCACCGCCGCCGCGGCGGCTGCAGATGCTGCTCGCCGACATTCATGACGAAGTCAAAGACCGCTTCTACGGCTGTGGCCTCATCGCACCCGAAGTCCTGGACGGCGCGACCGTGATCGACCTCGGATGTGGCGCAGGACGCGATGCCTACCTGCTTTCTCGACTGGTTGGGAGCCGTGGCCGGGTGATTGGTGTCGATATGACTCGCGAACAACTCGCCGTTGCCAACAAGCATATCTCCTGGCACATGGACAAATACGGTTACAAAACGCCAAATGTTGAATTTCACGAAGGTTATATCGAGGCGCTCGATGAGCTTCCAATTCCACCGTCTAGCCTCGACGTTGCAGTTTCGAATTGCGTCATAAATCTCTCGCCAGACAAAGCCCGGGTATTCCAGCAGGCCTTCAGATTGCTTAAGCTTGGCGGTGAGTTGTACTTTTCAGACGTTTACGCGGATCGGCGCTTGCCGCCGGCGGTGCAGAACGACCCCGTCCTCCACGCAGAATGCGTCGGTGGCGCTCTTTATTGGAATGATTTTCTATATATTGCGAAACGAGCCGGCTTTCTTGACCCACGCCTGGTAACATCGCATGAGATCCAGATCTCGGATCCTCTTCTCAAGGCGCAAGTCGGCGCAACGCGCTTTTTTTCCGCAACATATCGCTTGTTCAAAATCGATAATTTAGAACCTGCCTGCGAAGACTACGGGCAGGCGGTCGTGTACAAAGGGGGTATTGAAGGAGCGGCGGACTTCCTCGACCTCGATGACCACCATCGCTTCGATGTCGGCCGCGTGGTTCCGGTCTGTGGGAACAGCCTTCGGATGCTCAAGGAAACACGGTTGTCGCCTTACTTTGAAGTTGTTGGCGAAGGCGCGCGGCATTTTGGACTTTTCCCCGGCTGTGGCACATTCCTGCCCTATGAAACCACAACCGCTTCAAACACCTGCTGTTAGCCACAACGGAGGAGCTGTTACACGACAATGTTGAAGGCACTCGGACATTGGCTTGCCGATTATTTGACGAGTCCGGGACACTCCCACAGCACGTCGCCGCCCACACCCCTTTCGCTCTTGCGAAGGTCGCTGCGTCCAGGCGACGTGTTGCTGGTCGAAGGAAATAGTCGCATCAGTGAAGCAATCAAGTACTTGACGCAATCGACTTGGTCGCATGCGGCTCTGTACATTGGTGATTATCACGCCCCAGGTGGCGGTGAAACAAGGCCCGCGCAATTTATTGAAGCCCATGCAGTCGAAGGTGTGCGTGTGGTTGGTATGGATGTGTATCGAGACAATCACTGTCGTATTTGTCGCCCCGTCGGCGTGACCCAAGACGAAATTAGTACCGTCATCACTTTTGCCCTGAACAAGCTCGGGCACAAATACGATTTAAAGAACATCATCGATCTTATGCGCTATTTGATACCAACACCACCAGTGCCGGTGCGGTGGCGCAGGCGGATGATCGCACTGGGCAGCGGGGATCCAACCCGCGCAATCTGCTCAACATTGATTGCACAGTCCTTTCAGGCGATCCGCTATCCCGTGTTGCCTGATATCTCGACCGTCAGTGCTGCTACGGCCGATTGCCCGGGCTGCGTGGAAGAGTTGCTACGCGTGCGTCACCACAGTCTTTTTGTGCCTCGCGATTTTGACGTCTCCCCATACTTTGAAGTTGTAAAACCGACCATCACAAGCGGTTTCGACTTTCACGCAATGAAATGGGCCCAAATGAACGAAGAACAGCTCAATGAGCTCAATCGTCTCACACGATCGTCCACGCCGCTGCACTCATCTGTCAACCGGAGGGATTGACTACCATGACGCTGCTCAAGTCGTTGCCAACCAACGCCACTTTGCTCGATGTGTTCAAGACCTTTCCGGGCTCGGCGCGCCATTTAATCAGCTATCACGAAGTGCTGTTGCGCGGACCTTCGCCGTTCAGCCTGGCGGAACGTGAATTGATCGCAGCCTTTGTTTCAGGTCTCAATGCTTGTGCATACTGCCATGGCATTCACACCGTGACGGCAGAGAGGTTTGGAATCTCGGAAGGCCTTCTTCAAGCTTTGATTCATGACGTTGAAGCCGCCGATATTGATCCAAAGTTTCGGCCAATTCTGCGTTTCGTCCGGAAACTTTCGACCCTTCCCGCGAAAATCCTTCAGGCGGATGCTGACGCGGTGTACGACGCGGGCTGGAATGAAGCGGCGTTGCACGATGCGGTAGCCATTTGCGCACTATTCAATTTCATGAACCGCTACGTCGAGGGCCTCGGGATCTCTGCCGACGCAACGTATTTTCAACTATCCGGCGATCGCCTGCATCGCGGCGGCTATGCCGGGCTATTGCAACAACTCCCTGATAGGTAAGCTAGATGTACAGTCCCGCAGTGTGATGGAATCAGTATATCTGATCCGTTATTTCGGGAGAAGCTATGGGACAGGTACTTCACGGCAGCGCCACGACAACGCACGCCGTCCGAGCGGCAATACAGCGATCGAAAGCTACGGCCAAAGACTTAGCTCTGCGCTACGGACTTGATCCAAAGACGGTCGCGAAGTGGAAAAAACGCGATCATGTCGAAGACGCTCCTATGGGGCCAAAGGCGCCACGCTCGACCGTGTTGTCGGCCGAGCACGAGGCGCTGTGCGTTGCCTTTCGCAAACACACGCTGCTTCCCCTGGATGATTGCCTCTATGCCCTGCAGGCGACAATCCCATCCCTGACGCGATCGTCACTGCATCGCTTGTTTCAGCGTCATGACATCAGCAGGCTACCTGATGTTGAAGGGGAAAAATCGCCCAAGAAAAAGTTCAAGTCCTATCCTATTGGCTATTTCCACATCGACATCGCCGAGGTTCGGACTGAAGAAGGCAAGCTCTATATGATTGTGGCGATTGACCGGACGTCCAAGTTTGCCTTCGCTGAACTCCACGAACGCGCGACGCGCAGGATCGCCGGTGACTTCCTTCGCCGTTTGATCGACATTGTTCCTTACAAAATCCATACCGTGCTTACGGACAACGGTACACACTTTACGACCCCAGGAAATGCGGAGTCGGCTGCCAATGAAATCAGGGCCGCAATCGCTTCAGGTGAACAGTTCCGGGCGCATTCATTCGAGTTGGCTTGTGCTCAAAACAACATTGATCATCGACTGACCAAGCCCTTCCATCCTTGGACCAACGGCCAGGTCGAACGCATGAATCGTACGCTGAAAGAAGCAACGGTTCGCAGGTATCACTACGAAAGCCACGACTGCCTTCGGCGGCATCTATCGGACTTCCTCGATGCCTATAACTTCGCCAAACGGCTGAAGACCCTAAACGGCATGACCCCTTTCGAGTTCATCTGTTCGGTATGGACAAAAGAGCCAAACAGATTCAGAGTTGACCCAACCCATCACACTCCGGGACTGAACATCTAATGCTCCGCTGACCTCGCTTTTCAGACACGGCTGAGCAGATTTTCGGCCGTCGACGCCGCATTTCCTTTGATCACGTCACTGTGAGCAGGCGCAACCCTTTGCCCCTTTCGAACGAACATAAATTCAGAACCTACGCGATTGCTTGTCAGCGCGCTGATTGAGTCAGGCAAGTTTCTCTTCATCCGCATCGGATCATGCGCATTTGGAGCGGGTATGACGATGTTGGCCCAGATCACTACTGCGAGGCACCATGGGACTGAATAACGCCACCACAAGACATGTCGAGGCACGACAGCCTCTAAAGTTCACCGACGCTCACCTGACCGCAAACGGCGAACGGCGGGCTGCGGTCACGTTTCAACATATGGACATTCTTTGGTTTAATACGGGAACGCTGTGCAATATTGAGTGCAAGAATTGCTATATCGAGTCTTCGCCAATTAATGATGGACTTTCGTATCTGACCAAACAAGATCTAGTTTCTCTTCTCGATGAGGCAGAGAGGATCGGACAGAGACCTGCGGTTGTTGGATTTACGGGTGGCGAGCCGTTCATGAACCCCACCACGACCGACATGCTGGACGCCGCGCTTGAACGGGGACATGACGTTCTCGTATTAACCAATGCCATGAGGCCGATGATGCGGGCTCGTGTGCAAACGGGTCTGCTGGAACTCAATAAAAAATATACATCCCGCCTGACTCTTCGCGTCAGTCTTGATCATTGGCGCCCCGAACTCCACGATGAAGAACGCGGTACGAAAAGCTTTGACGTAGCGCTTCGCGGCTTGAAGTGGCTGTGCAGAAACAACTTCCGAATTGCCGTCGCCGGCCGTCTTCGTTGGGGCGATGCTGAATCCGAAATTCGCGGCGGATTCGCCGAACTCTTTGCGAAGCATGAGATCGAGCTGGATTCGCGCAATCCCCAGGCGTTGATGCTTTTCCCCGAGATGGACGAGAACGCGCCCGTGCCTGAGATTACCGACGCCTGCTGGGGACTTTTGAACAGGAAACCCGGCGACATGATGTGCGCGTCAAGCCGGATGATAGTCAAGCGCAAGGGCGCCACCGGACCAACCGTCGTTGCCTGCACTCTCCTCCCCTACGATATGAAATTCGACTTTGGATCTCGTTTGATGGATGCACTTTTGCCGGTGAAACTCAATCACCCCCATTGTTCGAAGTTTTGCGTGCTGGGCGGTGGCAGTTGCAGCAAATAGTCGCCGGTCTGGTCTTCGGCAAGCCAAAACTCAAGAACGCGCGAACTCACGAAGAAAGCGCGTCAAGCACCGGACACTCTGGAACTTTCTTTCCGGTGCACTTCTTCGCTGCAGCAGAGAGGACTCCCTCGATTCGCTTTAGATCACGGATTCTGGCGCGCACATCGGCAAGGTGCTTTTCAGTCCGCTTCTTGAATTCCGAACAAGTACCAAGCCCGCCGTCGATAAGTGCTAGCAGGCCACGGATTTCATCAATATCGAAGCCAAGATCACGTCCACGCAGTATGAAGCGAAGGCGCAACACATGACTTTCGTCGTAAACCCGGTACCCCGTTACCGTGCGCGGCGGATCGGGCAACAAATTGATATTCTCATAGTACCGGATCGTTTCATGATTGCAGCCCGTACGTGCGGCCAGTTCGGCACGAAGTAACCGCTTCCCGGAAACGTGAGTGCTCATCGCGAGAAACTCCTTGAGTCTGTAGCTACTACAGACTGTAGCGTGTTGCTTGTAATTGTTCGAGACCTTTCCGTGAATGTTGATCAAATGAGCGAAGTGCAGAGCGGACCGGTAAGGCCGCGCCCACCCACCAAGGCCGATCACCGCCAAAGCTGGCTTGCGGCTCTAGGCGTAACCGGTGCGATCTTGGCCTCGTCATGCTGTGTGGTGCCGCTGCTCCTTGTCCTATTGGGCGTGTCCGGAGCGTGGATCGGCAACCTGACCGCCCTCGAACCCTACAAGCCGTTGTTTACAGTGGTGACGTTGGTGTTCATCGGGCTCGGCTTCTGGCACGTCTATTTCAAGCCGAAACCGGCATGCGCGGACGGTTCTTATTGCGCGCGCCCACGAGCGTCGCTCATCACCAAATCGGCGTTGTGGGGCGCAACCGTTCTAATCATCTTGTCCATCACCGTCGATTGGTGGGCACCGCTCTTTTACTAAAGGAGAATTACATCATGGCGAAACACCTGATCCTTGCCGCAAGCCTATTCGTGCTTGCCTTTGTTGGACTTACAGGCGGGTTCGCGTTTTGGCCGTCTTCGGCTGACACAGGGCAGAACGCGACAGAGAACCTGGCGACCGCGACCTTTGCGGTTGAAAACATGACCTGCGGCGCCTGTCCGATCACAGTCAAAAAAGCCATGTTGCGTGTGGCTGGTGTCCGATCTGTACAAATCGACTTCGAAAAGAAAATAGCGACCGTGGTTTTCGATCGATCTGTCGCATCACCCGAAGCAATCGCTGCTGCCGCGACAAACGCCGGCTATCCCGCTCGCCTGGCGAAGCTGGGCTACTCACGATGAAGGACGGTACGATTGTCGGGACTGGTCTTGCAGGGTCGATCATCGCTGCGATCTGCTGCTTCACGCCCATTCTCGTGGTGGGACTGGGAGCAGTCGGTCTGTCGGCCTGGCTCGGCTGGATTGACTATGTGCTGCTCCCGACCCTTGCGGTGTTTCTCGGCATCACCGCTTACGGCCTCTGGCGGCGGGCCCGCGGCAAGCCGAAACATTAACAAATGGGAGCGCCCGACATGTCTGACTGCTGCGTGATCACAAGCAGAGCGATGGGTTCATATGACCTTGCCGTTATCGGCGCAGGCTCGGCGGGCTTCTCGGCTGCGATTACTGCCGCAGAGCAAGGCGCGAATGTCGCTCTGATCGGCCACGGCGAGATCGGTGGTACCTGCGTCAACGTCGGTTGCGTGCCATCGAAGACCATGATCCGCGCCGCTGAGGCCCTTCATGGTGCACGCGCGATGAACCGGTTCGACGGACTTGCCGGAGAGGCAAAAGTCGACAGCTGGCGTCGGCTCATCGCCGCGAAGGATGATCTGGTCACAACATTGCGCCAGAAGAAATACATCGAGTTGTTGCCAGCGTATGATCGCGTTACCTATCTTGAGGGCGCTGCGAGGATTGCGGATGGAGGGGTCGAGGTTACGGGCAAACTGATCCGTGTACCGAAAATGATTATCGCCACCGGAACGCGCCCGGCAATTCCTTCGATCCCCGGGCTCGACCAGGTGAAATACCTGACCAGCACTTCGCTCCTCGAACTCGAGACTCTGCCAAAGAGTCTCGTCGTCATTGGCGGAGGGTTCGTCGGCGCAGAGCTCGCGCAAATGATGGCGCGGATGGGAACGGACGTGACTCTGGTCTGCCGCTCGCGGCTTCTGCCGCAAGCCGAGCCGGAGGTGTCCGATGCATTAATGGATGTCTTCCGCAGCGAGAGCATCCGTCTCTATTGCGGCATCACTTATGATACCTGCCATGAAGATGCGAGCGGCGTCACTGTTTGCGTGAAAGAAGGCAAAGAGCTCGTCGAGATCAAAGCCGAGAAACTATTGATCGCGACGGGTCGCGATCCGAATGTGGAGTATCTCGGCCTCGTCGAAGCGGGCATTGCCCAAGACGCACGCGGCGCGATCATCGTCGATGACCGGATGCGCACGTCGAACTCGGGGATCTATGCCGCGGGTGATGTTACCGGCCGGGACCAGTTCGTTTATATGGCGGCTTATGGTGCCAAGGTTGCTGCGTGCAATGCGCTGAATGGTGATAGTGTTGTTTACAGTAACGCCACCATGCCTTGGGTCGCCTTCACCGATCCGCAGGTCGCCGGCGTAGGGCTGACCGAAGCGGATGCCAAAGCCGCCGGGTATCATGTTAAGATTTCCGTCGTTCATCTCACTCAGGTGCCGCGCGCGCTTGCCGCACGCGACACTCGCGGGCTGATGAAGCTCGTGGCCGACGCCGACACCGATCGTCTGCTCGGTGCGCAGGTTCTCGCTCCGGAAGGCGCCGACAGCATTCAGACCATGGTGCTCGCCCTCAAACACGCAATGACCGCCAGGGAGCTTGGGGAAACGATCTTTCCGTACTTGACGACGGTGGAAGGACTCAAGCTGGCCACCCAAGGCTTTGAGAGGGACGTACACAAATTGTCATGTTGTGCAGGCTAACCAAACCACGACAAGAATCGAACCAGGGCACGCATCTTCCCCGAGAACACAGTTGGCGTAAAATAGGCGCCTGCAACACGTTTGGAGATTTCTCCGATCGTCGGATATGGAGCGACAAGGCCTGCCATCGTACTCAGCTTTGCTCGCTGCGAAACCGCCATGACCCAAGGTAAAATCAAATCGCCAGCGTGCGGTGCAACAATCGTCGCCCCCATGACTCGCCCTTTCGATACTAAGATTTTAACGAGTCCATGAGTTTCGCGCTCCGCTTGAGCGCGGTCATTATCATGAAGCGGCCAACGTGAAACAGCGAAGGAAATACCCTTTTCTTTGGCCAGCGCTTCCGTAAGGCCCACATGGGCAAGCTCGGGGTCGGTGTATGTGCACCACGGTACCGCTGATGTATCGGCTTTGGTTGGAATTTTGAACAATACCCGCCGGATGATGATGCCGGCGTGATAGTTCGCAACATGTGTGAATTGTAGTCCACCCACCACATCGCCGATCGCGTAAACGCGTGGGTTCGCAGTGCGCAGGCTACCGTCGACTTCGATGCCCCGACGCGAGTATTTTATGCCAGCTACGTCAAGATTGAGATCGCTGAGGTTTGCCAGCCGCCCGACTGCCATTAAGATGTGCGAACCGGCGATGACCTCACTCTTGCCATCGTGCATGATCGTGACTGCCACAACATTGTCGGTCTTCGCCATGGCGCTGACAGCCGAATTCTCACGAATGATGACGCCGTCTCGCCCCAGGGCCTGACGCACCACCGCCACGGCCTCTGGATCGTCCTTCGGCATGATCTGTTTGGCCTCGAGGACCGTGACCTTGGCTCCGAGCCTGCGATGAGCGTGCGCCATTTCGATGCCGATCGGACCGCCCCCGATCACGATCAAATGCTCCGGCAAAACCAAGTTGTCGAAGATTGTCTCGTTGGTAAAATAGGGCGTCTGCTCCAACCCCGGTATTGGCGGTTTGAGCGGCGAAGAGCCAGTGGCGATGACAAAATGCTTGGCGGCAATACGATACTTGCCTGCCTCGATCTCGCCATCAGACACGAACCGTCCAGTTGCCTTGACGACGCGAACACCCAATTTCTCGAATCGTTCGACTGAATCGTTGTGCTCGATTGCTGCGATTACCTCACGCACATGTTGCATCACGCGTGGGAAGTCGGTTTTGGGCTCGCTTGCGTCAACACCAAACTCCCGAGCGCGGCGAATGGCATGCGCGTGATAGGCCGCAGCGATGAGCGCCTTGGACGGCACACACCCGTAGTTCAGACAATCGCCACCCATTTTGTGACGCTCCACCAATACAACTTTTCGCCCCAGTTGAGCCGCCGCAAAGGCAACCGATAGACCGCCAGAACCCGCACCGATAATGCAGATATCGGCAGTAATATGCTCAGCCATGGTGATCTGTTACGCCTTGGATTTGGATGATGTCAGCTTGCGATAAACGACAGGCACCAGCGCCAACGCCGCAAGCCCAACGATGGGTAAAATGAATTGAGGTTGCAGAATAATGGAGAAATCCGGGCGCTGCCCTGCATCAAACAACGCGTTCAACCCGGCTCCTACGCTTGCGTAAACGAATGAACCAGGAATGATGCCAATCAATGTTGCCGCTACGTAGGTTCGCGCGCGAACACCGAAAAATGCCGGTGCCAGATTCACCAACCAGAATGGAAACAGCGGCACCAACCGAAGCACCAAAAGGTAACTGAATGCGTTTGTCCGAAGTCCATCCTCCATCGCTTTGAACCGCTGACCAAGGCGCTGTCGTAGAGCATCGCCAATGGCCGCTTTCGCCGCCAGAAACGTAAAGGTCGCCCCGATCGTTGCACCGATCACGACCCACATTGTGCCAAATATGGTTCCAAACAAAAGGCCACCGGTTATCGTGAAGAGCGACGCGATCGGCAGAGAGAATGCAACCACGAACGCGTAAATGATCACGAAGTAAATCACAGCTTCGATCCGATGGGCCAAAACCCAAGTGCTGAGCACTTCTCGGTTATCCTTGAGCACGTCAAGCGTGAGATACCTGTTGAGGCCGAGAGCAAAGAACGCAGCCAGTCCGGCTACTAGAATCAGAAATGGCGCCGCCCTTGCCAGCGACAATCCTTGCTTTGGCACGAGCACTTGAGTGTCGTTGTTCATTCGAAACTATCTCGCCTCGTTGATTGACCAATCGTAGTCATACCCGCTGATCGACTGAACCCGATCAAGTTGAGCCTTCAACGCGGGCTCTGCATATTTTTTGAGATGGCTAAGCAGTTGCGCCTGGTTCGTTCCGAAATCGACCACAAACCAGGAATAGATCTTGGACAGTTGTACGGTGGTCCCAGCCACTCTAACGCCGCGGGGATGGTTGATATAGTCGTGCGCCCCTTGCGTAAGCAGGGTATCGAGACTCGCACCCGTGAACGCAACCGGCATCAGATTGGGACAGCCGATCGATGCGCAGTTGACCGAATAGTGGACGCGAGGATCGTGCCACACCTTACGCAGGATATCGTGCTCGATGTTATCGAGTGAAAGCTGCTTGCCTTCGACAGTCACAAGCGGCTTGCTCCACGGTCCCGAAGCGAACAAGCTGCCGCCAAGCGAAATGTCCTTGATCGACTTCACGGGAAAATGACTCAGGACCACATCGATCGTGACGGCATTATAGAGATTGGCCCAGAATGCACGCTGCTCGTCGCTCTTTAAGCTCGTCACCTTCACAGTCTGAAGGTTTCGAATGTATTGCTTCAAACTCTGTTTGTCGGCAATCGCCACCTTGGCGTACGTGACACGATTTATGCCGTCTTGAGACCGAACGATATATTTTCCGAGAAACGCGCTCCAGGCATTATGATCGATGACAACGGTCGACGCTGGATTGTTGGCTTTGAAATAGTCATCAAGTTCGGCGGCCGAAGCCATCGTCGTAAACGCCAAGCCAACAACACCGAACATCGACGCTATCGTTGTACGCCTGGAAAGCAAGTTTGCCATAGTGGCCTCCTTCAAGAACAATTTGTTGATTGACCGGGGATAAGTCGGAATATTCGAAGCCGCTTGAACTTTTTGCGCAGCAACGTCTAGCCGCAATGAACACCAAGCGGGCATCTCAATGGATCGCCAAATAGATGACGGCGCTGGCAGCAAGAGCCATAGGCAGCGTCAGCAACCACGATGAAACAATCATGCTGATCACACGCCAATCAGCGCCACCCTTGGTCGCGGCCAGTCCAAACAAGCTGCCAACGGAAACATGCGTTGTTGAAACTGGAAGGCCTGCGAGCGAGGCCGAGACGACAAGTCCGCTCGTCACCGTATTGGCCAGCGCACCTTCCGCCTCGTGAATCGGTAAGATTCGCGTCGCGAGCGTTTGTGCGATGCGCCGGGAATGCATCAAACCACCGGCGGCCATCGCCAACGCGATCAGCACGGTGCTTGTTTGCAAGTCGACCGCCTGAGCTGCCAACGCAACACCGACGATCTTCGGTGCGTCGTTGGTGCCACGCGCGAAGCTCACTGCACCTGCGCTCAAGAAATGGATTGCGCGCAGCGCCGGCGTGACTTCGGCACGAACAAGAGCACGCACTGGCTGCAGCGCTTCCTCCGTGCATTCCGACGCATCACCGGTAACAATTGATACGCTGCGACCACTCACCAACGCGCCACCACTGGACGATACGATTGCGTCATCTGCCAAACAGACACACCCGCTTTGCCCGATGCCAGAGCGGCGCGACAACCAAGCAAATACAGGATGAAGGCCCATGACTAGCATCACCGACAAAAATGGACTGAGCGCCAATGGCAGTAAAAAGCCTCCACCTAACGCGGAGAAGTTCAACGAAGACTCTGATGCCATAAGTCCAGCCCCCGCGAGTGCACCGATGAGGCTATGTGTCGTTGATATGGGAATGCCGAGAAGCGCTGCTGCGAAGACGGTGAACGCCGCACCAAATGCGGCTGCAATCATGAAGCCTTTGTCGGCCAACACCGCCGTCGGAACGAGACCCTTTCCAGAAAACGCCGAGACCAAGTCCTGCGCGAAGACCGCTGCCACGAGCGATCCCGCCAGCGTGGTCACAACGGCCCAGCATAACGCCACTTTGTAGCTGCTGATACCGCTTCCATAGAGCGTCGCAACGCCCTTAAACGTGTCGTTGGCGCCATTTGCATAGGACACCGCCAGTATAGCGACCAACAGGAGAAGGCCGCTGGTCAACATCTGTCACGTCCTGTTACATTTCGTGATCCAGTGACACTTCGAGACATGGAATTCATCGGCGTCGGGTCTTTCGGTATGAATTTGTGAGGCAGAACGCTTGCTCGGCTCGAAATAGCGAGATTAGCAAATGGGAAATGAACCATCTCTCAGGTGGATGTTCGCCAGAAGCATTGACCAAGTTGCGAAGCCCTTGATCACGAGTCCGTGAGCGCATCATCCGTATTCAGGCTCGTAACTTTTGAAGTGTTCTACAAAGGCGCCCCTACTTTGGTCGCAACCAGAACCGGTGCAGCAGTCTCTCGCGAGTAGCTTCGCCCACGCGTTTCTTTTCGCCGGCGCGAGCTACAAGTCTCGATGAAACTGATTTCGAATTCGCGAAAGCGCCGTGTTCTCTTCGATCATCGAAGAGTTGCGATCTCTGGCGGAATTCGTGCGGCACTTGCTTCACAACCGCGTGATCTGCGCAACTTCGAGGGCGTCCCAGCGAACTACCAAGTGCGAGGCGCAGTGCCGCGAAGTCGACGTCTCCAATCCCTGCAAACACTCGCGGGCGTCTCGCACCAGATCTTATAGGCGCCAGTTCCGTTGCAACACCTCAAACGCAACGCCCAACGTGGAGGATGGAAATTTTGAAGTGTATCCCCATCTACCCATTAGTGCAGTGATTGAACACTCAATGGTTCCCGCGTCGCGCACAAATTTGGCAGCAATTTTGCGCACAGTCATATGTTCAATTTCTTTGCTGAACGTGCCGCTTGTTGATTTCGTCGCTCGAGTGATTGCCGACTCGGCGGATGCGAGTCGGCAGCGACTTCGGTTCTCTGGGCAATCCTTGCGCGGCATGTTGACAGTTGTCGCAGGTACAACCCTTCATCCTATGTTGAATGCGGCGTCACTTTCGCTATTGCTTTTGCTCGTCCTCTCCGCCTGCTCGACAAGAGAGTGGAACGTTCCCCTTATGGAGGCGGACGCAGCATCGCGCTATGACTTCAATAACAACCTTCCGCGCAGAAACAACTCACAACGCGTTTTCGTCGTGCTGGCGTTCTCGGGTGGCGGAACCCGCGCTGCCGCATTCTCTTACGGTGTTCTCAAGGGATTGAGGAACACAGACATTCAGATCGACGGACGCCATCGCCGCCTCCTTGACGAGGTTGATGTCATTTCTTCTGTGTCTGGTGGCAGCTTCACGGCTGCGTATTACGGTCTTTTTGGCAACCGGATATTCGACGACTACGAGCACAAATTTCTCAAGCGCGACGTTAGTGGAGACATGATCGCTCGATTACTTGATCCGACCGCTCTGGCGTCTTTGACGTCCTCGCACTACAACAGAGGCGACCTGGCAGCATCATGGCTTGCGGACAATCTGTTCGAGCACAAGACATTTGCTGACATGTCGCATGAGCCACGGCCGTTTGTCATTATCAATGCCAGCGATCTGAACACCGGCTTAACGTTTTCGTTTGTCCAACAGCAGTTCGATTTTCTGTGCTCTAACCTCAAACCATATCCTGTGGCCAACGCCGTGATGGCATCTGCTGCCATGCCGGTAATTTTCGCACCTGTTGCGGTGCGCAACTTTGATACCAATTGCCGCGAACGCAACGAGTCGTGGGTGCCAGCGGTCTTGAAGCGTCGAGACCTCTTCACGCGCGAATATCAGGTCGCAAGAGGACTCTCGCGCTATTTCGATCCTCGCACTCTTCCGATCGTTCGCCTCGTCGACGGTGGGGTCACCGACAATCTCGGTGTCCGTGGCTCAATGATGAGCCCGGTCGCCCATTACGGCAATGTGGCCGACATGGCAGGCGCCTTCTCTCACGAAGCTCTCGACAAAGTCACTGATGTGCTGGTCGTCGTTGCGAACGCTCAAATCTACGGCGATTACGATTGGTCTCGAAGGGGATCAGACCCTGGCATTACCGAGATGCTATATAGCTCCTTCGACTCTGCCGTTGATATTCTCAGTACCGAGACCGTGTCACTTGCGAAAAGCGGCTTCCAGATGTGGGCCGATCAGATCAACGCGCGTCGAAAGCCCGGCACAAAAAAGGTTCTGGTTAATTTCGCAACGCTTACCTTCGACGGCATATCAGATTCAAAGACGCGGGCGCGCTT
This sequence comes from Micropepsaceae bacterium, assembly GCA_040080835.1. GTDB lineage: Bacteria > Pseudomonadota > Alphaproteobacteria > Micropepsales > Micropepsaceae > SZUA-430. The sequence continues at coordinate 102,346 of JBEBHP010000017.1, forward strand.
CAACGCCATTCCCACAACCCTCGCCCTGCCTGCACGCGACGTTGATGATCTTCAAAAGCTTGCCGAGGATCTGTTGTCGCAATCCGATGAATACCAACGTTTCGTAGAGTCTCTTCGTTGAACCACTCGGCACTGGGGCCTACAAGATGATCCTCTAAACTGTTTCGCAAAGTTGATATCTTGGGCCTCACCCTATGATGCGGCAACAGGATTCCCGCGTTGCATCGTATACTAACGGCGTATAGGGAAAATTGCCAATGAAGAGTGCAACTGGAAACTCGCTGATTGTGGCCGCACTCGCTTGGTCCACCATACTGAATGCTGCACCGCTGCCTGCTGAGTTCGATCCAGATCAAATTCAACGGCTTAAGCGTGGAGATGTCATCATTTCAGTTGACGGGTCCGCGATTGGAGATAGCGCTCACGTGTTGGCAGCGATTGACGTGCCAATGCCAGCCCAGGCCATTTGGCCGATCATGACCGACTGCAATCGAGCGCCGAGCTACGTGCCGAACTTGATCTCTTGCCGGATTCTTGAGCGAGCCCCAAATGGTGATTGGGATATAAGAGAGCACTTAAGCTCACCCGGATGGCTCTTGCCTAATTTTCGAACAGTCTTTCGCTCCGACTACGAGATCAACCGCCGTGTCCATTTCTCTCGTGTCGCTGGTGACTTGCGAAAATCTGAAGGTGAATGGCTGCTTCTTCCGATAGACGAAGGCCGTGCCACGCGCGTCATTTACACTGTGGACACTGAATACCGCAGTTGGATTCCGAATGCCTGGATGCACGATTACCTCGCGGACGAGATTTCAAACATATTGAATGCGCTGAGACATGAATGCCTAAAGAGCAAATGACGCGGGTATCCGGACAAGAGTTGTGATCGAAATGGCGCGTCAGGTGCCGACCGAGTAGCGGTCCGTGCGATCAAACCGATTGCCGGTGGGCACGGCGCCGAAATCACGCGATGACGGTAATTCGGCCGACCCAGAGCACTCAGTGAAGCGACGAAAGAAGACCGTACCATCATTGCGTCCAGCACACCGCGCAATGCATCGCAGTCAATCAGGTCCCTGGGTCAACCCGATCGAGTACCGCCTTAAGTCGTGGGGCGGCGAAGTCGATAAAGGCGCGGATCTTCGGCGCAACGAGTCTGGCTTGTAGGTAGACGAGATGAACGGGTCTTGGCAGTGGCATGACCTCGTCAAGGACGGAGACCAGTTTGCCTTCTCGGATCTTGCCATGGACCATGTAAGAGAGAGCAATCGTGATCCCTTGATCCATTTCTGCAGCCTGGATTGCGGCGAGTGCGTCGTTGATCTCTAGCGTCGGATTGAGCATCGTGCTTTTCTGGCTCTGCTTATCATTGAATCGCCATTCGCGATTGGGCATCAAGCCCGTGAATGCAATCACCGAGTGAAGTTTTAGATCTGCGGGGACAGTGGGAGTTCCTCGCCGGGACAAGTAGGCGGGGCTTGCGACGAGGATACGGCGCACGGCTCCAATCCGCTTCGCGATCAGATTTGAATCCGGCAAGGGTCCAATCCGCACCGCCAAGTCAATGCCTTCCTCGGTGAGATTCGCTATTCGGTCCAAGAGCAGCACCGATGCCGTGACGCGTGGATGCCTTTCGAGGAAGTCGAATACGACCGGCACCAAAGCTGATCGACCGAAGGTGACTGACGCGGTGATTGTGAGATGTCCCTGCGGCGCTGCTGTTTCCCCGGCGGCTTCCTTCTCAGCCATATTCACGTCCGCCAGGATTCGCTTGGCGCTTTCCAATAAGCGCAGACCCACATCCGTGATCGTCAGGCTACGGGTCGTGCGGTTGAAGACGCGGGCACCGAGTCGGTCTTCGAGCGCAGAAACCGCCCGGGTCACTGCGGCGGGAGAGAGGCGGAGGCGGTTTGCGGCCTTGGCGAAACCGCCAGCGTCAGCGACCGCGGCAAAGACTTCCAGCTCATGCAAACGATCCATCTTTTATTCCTTTAAGCGCAATAATGAATTACAATAAGCGAGTATTCTTTCAATACCAACAAGAGCCCATTGTACGGAAGAGCGGCGTCAAAGCGCGCCGCATCACCAACAAGACAAGGAATGATCACATGGCTCGCGTTGCTGTCATCGACCCCCAAACCGCCACCGGCGAAACCAAAAAGCTACTGGACGCCGTCCAGTCGGGACTCGGCATGGTTCCCAACTTCATCCGCCTGCTGGCCAACTCGCCGGCGGCGCTGAACGCGTTCCTCGGGATCCACGGGATCGCCAGCGCGGGTTTTTTGGACCCGAAGACGCGCGAGCGCATCGCACTCGCTGTCGCCGAACAGAATGCCTGCCAATACTGCGTCTCGGCGCACACGGCCATCGGTCGCAAAGTCGGCCTCGATAATCAGGAAATACTGGCGAACCGCATGGGCCATTCGTCGGATACCAAGGCGGAAGCCGCGCTGACCTTTGCGCGCGCCCTCGTCAAGCACACAGGCCAGGTGAGCAAGGCCGAGTTCGATGCCGTTCGCGCGGCCGATCATTCGGACGGTGAGATCATCGAGATCATCACGCATGTCGCGATGAACATCTTCACCAACCTGCTCGGCAAGGCAACCCAGGTGGAGATCGATTTTCCGAAGATCGACTTGAACAAGGCGGCCTAAAGCCGATTGTGCAACCCAACCAACGGACCGGCGCGGCACCCGCCGCGCTGGATCCCCGAACTTGGAGAGAGGAGCCATCAATGAGTGTGACGTCCCACCTCGTCGGCGCACGCCCACCGCTGCCGCCCTTCACCCGCGAGACTGCGATTCAGAAGGTCCGGATGGCCGAGGACGCCTGGAATACGCGCGACCCGGAGCGCGTGTCGATCGCGTACACTGAGCTTGGTTGCTGGCGAAACCGCACAGAGTTTCCGGTCGGTCGCACCGAGATCACTGCGTTCCTGAGGCGAAAATGGGCGCGCGAGCTCGAATATCGCTTGATCAAGGAGCTGTGGACCTTCGCTGACAACCGCATCGCCGTGCGCTTTGCGTACGAGTGGCGCGATGATGCCAGCAACTGGTTCCGGAGTCACGGCAACGAGAACTGGGAGTTCGAAGAGCGCGGACTTATGAGCCTACGCTTTGCAAGCATCAACGATCAGTCCATTCGCGAGAGCGAACGGAAGTTCCGCTGGCTGCAAGGCCCGCGGCCCTCGGACCACCCGGGCCTGTCCGATCTCGCGTTATAACGCACGGGTTCGGCCCACAGGAGGATGTCATGCCGCATCATTTCGCCGATATCGCCTTCACACCTACGGTGAAGAAAGTGCAGGAGCAACTGGGTAGCCGGACGTCGTATGCCCGCATGGAAAGTGTTCCTGAGGCCGTGAATGGCCACTTGAGCGCGGGGGAGGCAGGGTTCATCTCGGCCCGTAACTCGCTCTACATGGCAACGGTCAGCGAGACCGGCTGGCCGTACATTCAGCATCGTGGCGGGCCGACGGGTTTCGTGCGCGTGCTCGACGCGACCACGATCGGCTTCGCGGATTTTCGCGGCAACCGGCAATATGTCAGTGTGGGCAACCTGATGACTGACGAGCGTGTGTCGTTGTTCTTCATGGACTATCCGAACAAGACGCGGCTGAAACTCTTCGGGCGCGCGAAGATCGTCGATCTCGATGATCAG
>JBEBHP010000030.1:0-22983 GCA_040080835.1 Micropepsaceae bacterium
ACGCCTTGGCCATCCCAAATCACCTCCACGGGGAAGTGAATCACGATCAGATGGCCAAAGGAATCCCCCATCGATTCAACTTGAGTGTCCAATGCTCTAAATGTTTGGCGGAGCAATTGGTTGCCGGCCGCGCCGAGTGCCATACGCGGACTGCTAACCCTCTTTGACCAAAATCAAACAGTGCCCCCGCGAGCCCCTTTTTTATAGCCACTGTTTTGAATGCAGGATCGCGTGCAAAGTGAACGGCAGAGCCGAATTCTTGGGTGCCCAGGCGGTTTGTTCCGAAATTTCTCAAACCCGAAAAAAATCTGCACGCGAGACCCAATGCGGCTATCTCCAGGTGAAAGTGGCAGAGATTGAGCCCCCCTAGGGGTCACCCTGTCAGTCTCCGCCTCAACACAGATGCGCCTTCCCAGAGCAATTGAATGAGTGCTTCCCCTTTGGGGCCCTTTGCAGGGATTTTGTCTTTGGATGCAATATTGAAAGCAATGATCAGTTTGCGAAGATTGGCGTCGGACAGCGGGCGGAACACGCGACGAAATTCATCAAGCCCCTGGCCTGCGATCACAATCGGGTCGAGATAGGGCAGAGCCTTGTCGATCCCGCTTGCCTCGACTTCGACCTTGATTGGAATGCCGAGCGAGCGAACGAGTGCTGCGGCAAACCCAGGATCACTTTCGGCCTGCGCGCGTACAGTGCGAAAGAAATCATCCAGCGCTTCGAGTGCGCTTGTGCGTTCTGTGTTCATTGCACGATTCCCTTGTCTTGAAGGCTGTCCAGAAACTTCTTCAAATCACCACGCCTGCCGCCATAACGTGCCTTCAGCGTGTCGTGCGGGCCGAGGGCGGGCGGGTTGAGTGCGCGCATGTATTCAACGGATTCCGGGAACTCGGGGTCGAGGCGGCGCCAGCGGAGGCGCTGCTCACCTTCTTTCAGCAACTGGCGCACGTGGCCAGCTTCGCCCTTGCCGGAGGCCATGCCGACACGGGTTGGCAGCACAAAGGTTGGCGTGTCGACGTTCAGCATCCGCTTTAGTCCCAGATCCTGGAAGTTCATGGCGCTTTGAAGACAGAGGTTGTTGAGGGGCGTCGGTATGATGATGGCATCAGCGATGCGCAGTCCTGCCCGTGTCAGAGCTGAAAGCGCCGGCGAGCAGTCCATGACGCAGTAGTCATAGTTGGTTTCGAGCTCGGTGATGGCACGGGCGAGTTCCCGGCTCAGTGAGGACGAGGGATCGGCATGCCACGGTCCCTCGAAGGCCATTTCCTCAAAACGCATGCCAGGTTCTGCTACGGCAAGATGCGTCACGGCAGGGGGCGTCACGGGAGCGCCGAGCCCATTCCAGCGCCGGTCCGGCTTCAGGCTGACGTCTTCCAGAATTTCTGCCAGACCGGGTGCTTGGTTATCGCTGACCTTTTCCAGCCATCGCGTGATCGACCGGTCCGAGGTCACGGCTTCAAATCGGCCGGGCGACATGAGGGCCCATGAGAGGTTTGCCTGGCTGTCGAGATCAAGGGCGAGCACCCGCTTGCCGCCCACGGCCGAAAGCGTGTCGCAGAGCACGATGGATGTCGTCGTCTTGCCCACACCACCTTTCATGTTGGCCACGGCGATTTTTCTCACGCGGATTGCCTGTGGAGCATCTGTTGCAGGCGTGCCTGATCGTTTTTTTCTGGGAAGGCGGCATCGATGAACATCTCCCGCAAATTCGGGTCCGGGCTCATTTGGGCAGCAAATGTCAATCGATAGGTGCTCCAGACAGTGACGTCGTCAAACTCGATCAGTCCGACCCCGAACCGCTCAGCCAGCTGCCTGATCTCGTGGGTCCAGCGCGCGTCGCTGGGTGCTGCCAGATAGCAATAGTCAGCAAAGCGTGAATAGGACAGCGCCTGAAACAAAGGCTCGGTCAGAGACGAGACCGACGTCTTCACCTCGAAGGCCGTCACCGACAACTGACTGACCGAGTCGTATTTGCGCTTGGCTACCACGGCAAGCGCCAGATCGGGCCGCATCCAGGAGCCGGCCCCTTCCAGCCATGCGAGGCTCGCTGTTTTAGCGACCATTGCCAGGCGCTCCCGGAAGCCCTGGTCGCGGACGGGCGCATATTGTGGCCCTTCGATCCAGCGTTTGATGTGCTCGTAAAGCTCTGCTTCCAGCATGGTTTGAGTCATTCACTCGTGAATATTGCTGAACGCCGGACGGTTGGACTGAGCTTCAACACCTTGACGACAGAAACTATTCCTCGGTCTCGGCCCTGAGTGTGTTGAGCACATCGCAATAGGCCTGCGGGTCGTGGGAGACGATATAGGCGTTGGCCGCATCGTTGACGCGCTTGATGCGATCAGCGAGCTCGGGAATCGTGATCCTGTGCTCGCTTGCTGCCTGCTGGAGTTCCGCGGTGATGAGGGCAACGCGGTCTTCGACTGCTTCGCGTGAAGAGCATCCACGGGCGCTGCGATAGCCAAAATAGCTGACAGCAAGCACTAGGACAAACGCGCCACCAGCCAGCATCATCTGCTGGCGCCGCGACAGCGCCTTCCAGCGCAGGAGTCCCTGCCGCAGCATGTCCGTTGTCCATCCCCGAAACCAGATCAGGCGCTCAAGTATGGGTTGGAGCGTTCCTTGCACTATTGATTGCCCGTGTTCTCACACGTGATGGTCGAGGTGATCGTGCCTGTCGCCGTGCCAGCACCGTTCGAAATTGTGTAGGTGACGGGACCGACGGCTTGTGGACCCGGACAGGTGTTGGTGCGCGTGATAGTAACGGCCGTACCGCCCCCGGTAATCGCAGCACTGCCGTTTGTGGGTTGCGTGACGTTGGTGATGGTGAGATTGCCGCCGGTGTCGTTCCAGCGTGGGTCGATCGAGCCGGTGGGCTGGGAGCCACCCTGTCCAGCAGCAAAGGTGCCATAGAGCTCGACGCTGTCATTGACCGCGACCGGCGGGCCCGCCGCGACGTCGATGGTGACAGAGACCGTGGCTGTTGCCGTCAGGCCGTCGGCATCGGTGATGGTGTAGGTAAAACTGTCAGCCCCGGAGACGCCGGTGTTGGGCGTGTACGTAACAGAGGCGCCAGCGTTGATCGTGACAACACCCTTGGTGCCATTGGTCTTGGCCGTGATGGTCAAAGGCCCGCCGTCAGGGTCGCTGTCATTGGTGCGCGGATCAAAAGTGAAGGCCGTACTGAATGCGGTTGTCTTGCTGTCGTTGTTGGCGACAGGTGGGCTCGACCCGTAGGAAATCGCGACGCTGACGGTTGCTGTTGACGCGCCGCCGTCGCTGTCGTGGATGGTGTAGGTAAAGCTGTCGGTGCCGTAATAGCCCGTTGTTGGGGCGTAGTTGATCCAGGAGCCTTCAATGACGGTGGCTGTACCGTGCAGCGGGGTGCTTGTTGAAAATATGGTGATGGGATCATTGCCAGGATCGCTGTCGTTCACGCGCGGATCAAAGACTTTGACAGAGTTCCTCACCGTCGAAATGCTGTCATTGACGGCGACGGGCGGCAGGTTGGTGAAGCTCACCGTGATCTGGCCGGTCGCCTCAGCGCCTGCACCGTCATTGATGGTGTAGTAGAGGGTGTCGGATGCCACCGAATGATTGGTGCTTGAATAGGTGATGGTGGTGGAGCTGTTGGAGAGGGCTGCCGTTCCCAGCGAACCGTTCGTGACACTGAAGAGGTTCAGGCTGTTGGCGTCCGGATCGGTGTCGTTCGTGCGGGGATTGAAGGTGATCGCGGTCTCGTTCTCACCGAAGCTGAACGTATCGGGATTGGCGACAGGCGGCTGATTGGACCCTGATGTGGTTGCGACGACGGTTTGCGTTCGGTTGCCGGCTGCGTCGTAGGCATAGGTGATCTGCTTGCCGTCATCGTAGCGCACCTGCACGAGCCTGCCGAGCGCGTCATAGGCATAGGTGGCACCGGAAAAGGCCGGACCAGAGCCAAGCAACATGGATGAGGCGACAAGAGACAAACGCAACGCGATACTGGGGAGGCGTGGTGAGCGCATCGAAATCCCCTCGGAGAATTTGCGGGACAATCGATTGCAGCCTATGTCACGAAACCGAACTTGAAAAGACAGAATAAAAAAACTGCACAGCGAATTTGTATAGAAGCGCAGACTCAACTTCCGTCTTTATTATGCGAACGAGCGCGCGGCAGTTGAGTGATAAAAATCCTGTCGCAATTCCTTCATCTGCGTTCTTTGAGTTGGATGCACTGCAGCAACCAACAGATCTCTTTCTTCCTTTCTGAAATGCAGAGCAAAATCAGATTGACACATTTGCAGTGTTGCATTCAATCTCGCACCCCAGTGCTGCGTTTGCTCCTGATGCAAGACGTGCGTCGATTGCGGCGCGGGTTTGGCACCAGCGTCCTCTGGATCCGATACGACAAGGACACTCCCATGCCAGCTGTCACCCGATGTCATTTGCTAACTTTGCGCAAACGCTTTGTTTTACTGGGCATTCTGCTGCTCGGGCTTGTCGCTCCAGCCTACGCAACCGCGCCGGAAGAGATGTCTTACTGGGTCTCGATGCGCGGTATCACGGAAGACGCCAGTCCAAGCTTTATAGCGCTGAGCTATGTGCAGGCGGGCAGCTACAGTGTCGCCTTTGTCGGTTGTCACGGGCGGACCTATTATCTGCAGAGTTCGGATGCCGCGACCGTGCAGGCCTCACGCACAGCCGGGGAAACCGTGCAGATCCATCTCGGGGAGCCTGGCACGACACCACAACAATCAACCGTTGTCTGCCTCATCCAGGCTGACCATTGACGTCCAGCGTCACCGGTCAAACGGTTGTCGCTTTCTCCTCCTGATATTCCCGTATTCCACCCTTTTCTGAGCGGCACCCTCATGATCAAGGCAAGAAACCCCGGCTTCACATCCTGGCTGGTCGCGCTATCAGCGATGAGCATCTTGTGGCTGGGATCATCGGGAGCAGCCTTTGCCTTACCAGAGATAAAGGTCGGAACCGGTTATGAGATCTCGCCGGCCAATGCCTTTGGTTATTATCAGGCACAGGGGCTGACAAGCCCGGCGTGGTCCGAAGATCCCGACCTGAAGGATCTGGCGACGGTACTCGGGAACGATCCTGATCGCATCTATGACTATGTGCATGACCAGATCGATGTCATCCCGCTCTTCGGGGTGAAGGCTGGTGCCAGAGGCGCCTTCATCGACAAGGCCGGCACACCGTTCGACCAGGCCCAGCTCATGGTCGAGTTGCTGCGCTCGGCCGGGATCAGTGCGACCTACCAACTCGGTCAGATCACGCTCACGGGAGCGCAGTTCAGCGATTGGTTCGGGATCACGAATGGGGACGCCGCACGCAAGCTCCTGGCCGATGGCGGATATGCCGCGACGGTCACGGGCTCAACAACCGTGACCTCGGTCTCGATGATGCATCTGTGGGTCAGGGCCACCATCAATGGCACGACCTATTCGTTTGACCCGGCCTTCAAGTCCCACACCGTCACAACCGGGATCGATGTTGGCTCGGCCATGGGCTTTAGTGCCTCGTCGTTCTTTACCGGTGCGATTGCGGGGGCGTCGACCGCGACTGACAACGCAACGTCGCGTGTCAGCGGTATGAGCCGCTCCACGGTGCGCAACAACCTGAACGCCTATGCGACGTCATTGCTGAACTATATGCAGACAAACTTCGCGACCGGATCGATCGACGATGTCATCGGCGGTCGCAGCGTGGTTGCAAACGCCGGCACGGCGTTGAGGCAAGCGTCGCTCCCCTATCAGTCGGGGACCTATGCGAGCTTTAGCGGCGATATTCCGCTCAGCCTCAGGACCCAGACTGCCTTCACGTTTGCAACCACGACGCTGAACTGGACGCTTGACGATATCTACGGCAAGCAGATCGCCTTCATTGCCAACACCTCTAACCCGCAGCCTCCGGCGTCGGCACAGTACTACCTGCAGCTCGGCACACAGAACGTATCGGGCATGCTGAACGGCACGATCGGCGGGGCCAATGTCACCATCAATCACCCCTACGCATCTGGACTCACGGCTGGATCAGCGACTGGCGTCTATATGGATCACACGGTCAGCCTTGCAGGGCAGGGGACCGGCTCGATGCAGATCTTTATCGCTGGCGGCAGGCCGTCAGCCGATCTCGCCGCCTGGCAGGAAAGTACGCAAGGCAAGGGTGAAGGCTTTACAGTCTACGACTACACGACCCAGGCCTCTGACGGTCCGCAACTCTCTGCCGTCTCCCAGCAGATCGCAACCAGGCGGCGAATGGGAACGACGTTCCTGACCGCGTTCTCGGAAATGACAGGCCTCATCGGCGGGGTCTCGAACGCCCAGGTCCTGACTCACGATGTCGTTGGCGCAGTGACCTCTGTTGCGAGCGAGGCGTCGATTCCGATGGGGGGGCCTGCGGCCACCTCCTTCGTGCTGTCGATGGAACCTTCCATCTCCACGATCTCCAAGTCAGGCGATACCAGCGTCAGTGCACCGATTGCGCGTGCGGTAGCGACGATGACATCAGCCCTTGAAGGTGGCACGGCGCAGGCAGCAGCAAACTCGGTCTACCCGGTCTCGACGGTGGCCCAGCTCGACTGGGCCAATGACGGCCCGGCCTCCGGCAACCGCTGGTACTATTTTGCGACGAGCGCCAACTGGGCCTGGGTCAAATCGCAGATCCTTGTGGACTACTCGATTCCTGGCGCCATCGTGTCTCCGGCCAGAGATCAGGCTGAGCAATATATCAATGTCGGCTACACGGTACTGATCCCGAAGTCATCAAACCTGGGGCCGGCGCCTGCATCCTACATTCACAATGGAGGTGTGAATACAACGACCGGTGCCACGAACGCATATTCGATCACCCATCCCGATCGTGCCGGAGCTTTTATCGCCATCAACCCGACGACGGGGGCGATCGCGCATATCTCGGCGCGTGCGGGGGCTGTGGCCAAAGGTGGCGGCGGCACGAACGATGCCGAGACCAATCCCAGCCGCGTGTTCGCGATTGCCAATGACTTCCTCGACAAGCAGTTCAGTGCGCGGGGTACGGCCGGCAATGTCGATCTGAAGTCCGGAATTCTGACCTACACGCCGCCGCCTGATCTTGTCGTCGGCAATGGCGGCTATCCCTATAGTCTTTCTTTCCAGCGTTCCTATCGTACCGGCGTCTATGACAGCGATGCAGCTGCATCCGAGATGGCAGATACAGGTGCAAAGGGAGCCGGAAAGGGTGGCAATGGCAAGTCGCGCGACAAGCTCTTTGGTTCCTCCGGCTGGACCTCAAACCTGCATCATTTTGCGGTCACCTCGACGAGCACGGAGCAGATTTTTGGTCGTGACGACCCGCGTGTGGCGATCCAGTCGCTGGTTCTCGCCAAGGTTTTGACCTCAACACTCATCACGGGTGCCACGAACCTCGAAACGCTAGAGCGCCAGATTGCGGGTGCTTATGCCGGCATGTGGTGGACCGACACCCAGCAAGAAAACACCGTCACCATCAACCAGGGCCATTCAAGCCGCAGCTTCAACAAGCTGCCGGACGGTAGTTACGTTGCCCGTGGCAGCGCCGAGACGGTGCAGGTGTTCGGCACGCGCACGCCCTGGGTGATGTCGCAAGGCCCCTCGATCTGGTGGACAAAGCATTGCGTGCGCGTGACGGGCGCCCAGCGTGAGGTGAGCGAGTACGGGATCTGGGATTCCGGCTTCACGACCTGTGTGGGCCCTGCAACCGCGAACGGTCACGATGGCGGCGAGATGGTCTTTGACCGACAGGTCTTCCCCTTTGGCGTGACTGTCACATGGGATGCAACAACGGGCACGCTGTCGAACAGTCTCGGTCGTAGCATCCAGATGACGTCCAATTCCGTCCAGAATATGCAAACCGCCGATGCCGTGACCTTCCAGTTCAGCGGTGCCTATATCTTCAACCGCGTAAATCCCGACATCACGAATGCGGGCGGGCAGGTTTGGCGCTACAGCACCGAGAACGGCGCCTTCGAAGCCTTTGCGCCTTCAAATGCCACCATTCCGATGCTGCGCTATGAGTTCAAGGGCAATGCTAATGGTGTAATTGCTGCCGTCAAGGATGCCATGGGGCATGCCTCGACCTACGCCTACGGGGGCAGGGTAAGTGCGCTGACAGACGCCATGGGCAACGTGTCCCGCTCGTATCATGACCGCAATGGCAATCTCGTGCGCGTCATCGATCCGCTCGGGCGCACCTCGACGACCGTCTATGACAATCTGCGGCGCAAGATCAAAACCATTGCGCCGGAGGGCAACTCCGAGGAGCTGACCTACGACGCCCACTCGAATGTGCTCACAACCAAAATCAACCCGAAGACCGGCTCCAGCAGCAATCCAATCACGACCAGCATCGCGACCTATGACGCGCTTTGCAATGTTCAACTCACCAACACCGACGCTCTGGGCCGCGTTACGACAACCGCGATCAACCAGACGAACTGCCTGACGACGCAGGTGACAGCGCCCACCGTTGGTGGCCAGAATCCCGTCACGACCTTCAGCTACAACGCGATCGGCAAGCTGATCCAGAAGACGGACCCGACCGGACTTGTCACCCAGATGAACTATGACAGTTACGGGAACGTGACGTCGGTCATTGCCGACCCTGGTGCGGGCCACGTCGCAGCCACAAGCGTCTTTGTCTACGACCTTGCTGGCAACATCACATCGCTGACGGACCCGCGTGGCAATGTGCACACGGGCACCTACGACGTGCTGAGGCGCCTCACGACCTATACGGCACCGAGCGGCACAGCGGCCTCCACGACCTGGACCTACGATGTGGACGGGCTGATCACACAGATCAGCCGCGCCAACGGCGCGACACCCGCACTCACAACCTACACATATTGGCCGACGGGTCGCGTCAAGACCATGACGGATGCCGATGGGCGGCTCTCGAGCTACGACTACGACGCGTCAAACAGGCTCACCTACACGACCGATCCTGAACTCCGGCGTACTCTCAAGATCTACGACGCTGCAAGCGAGGTCATCGAAGACCGACGCGGGGTCGGCACCGCCGTCGAACAGGCCTATGCGCGCTTTACCTTCACGCCGAACGGCAAGCAGGAAACCATCAAGGACGCGAAGACGAACACCACAAGCTACTCCTACGACGAATTTGATCGCGCGAAGCGCACGACGCTGCCTGACAACACTTACGAAGAACTCGCTTACGACAACGTCAACAACATCACGTCGAAGCTCACGCGCGGCGGGCAGTTGATCCAGAACAATTACGACACGCTGAACCGCATGGTGACCCACATCGTGCCACAGCCGTCGCCAGCCTCTGCCATCCAGACGAGCTACACCTACGATCTTGCGGGCCGCACGCTGACGGTCAGTGACACGACGGGGCAGGGGCTCGTCTATCATTTGGATTCTGCCAAGCGCGTTGACTACGTCACCCAAACGGCGCCCAACTTCTCCGGTTCCAGGACCCTCAGCTATCAACTGGATGTCGCCGGCAACAAGACCCGCGCCACGTGGGCGGACGGCTACTACGTGACCTATGCGTTTGATGCGCTCAACCGGACAACCTCTGCCACCGAGAACGGCACCTTTGTGCTTGCAACCTATGTCTACGATGCGCTGTCACGCCGAACGAGCCTTGTCTATGGCAATGGCACCAGCCAAGCCTTTACCTACTCGACCGGCAGCGATCTGCTGACGCTGGCGCACACGCTGTCAGGGACTGGTGCGACATTCACAAATACCTATACCAAAGCGCATCAGCTTCTGACCGAGGTCGCCTCCAGCGCGTCGTGGCAGTATCTGCCGGCCGTGTTCGAGACCACGAGCTACTCGGCGGCAAACACCCTCAACCAGTACGTGACGGTCACGCAAGGCGCCAATCCCACCGTGACGCTTGGTTACGACGCGAACGGCAACCTGACCGGCGACGGCACCTGGACATTTGCCTACGACGCCGAGAACCGGCTGAAGAGCGCCAGCAAGTCTGCAACGGCGGCCACCTATCAATACGACCCGCTTGGACGCAGGCAGGCAAAAGTTGTCAACGGCACAACGACCAGCTTCCTCTCAGACGGTGACGAAGAGATCGCCGAGTATGATGGCGCGGGGGCTCTTCTCCGCCGTTATGTCCCCGGGCCCGGCACGGACCAGCCGATCGCCATGGTGACACCATCGGGTGGCTCGAACACACACGCGTACTTCCATGCCAACCGGCAGGGCTCCACAGTTGCCATGTCGAATGATGCCGGCACGGTCGGTGAAGGGCCGTACACATATGACGCCTATGGCAATGGCGCGCCCACGACCGGCGTGCCGTTCAAGTACACGGGTCGCAGGCTCGATCCAGAGACGGGGCTCTATTACTACCGGGCGCGGTACTACAGCGCCAACCTCGGGAGGTTTCTGCAGACCGACCCGATTGGCTATCGCGATCAAATGAACCTCTATGGATACGTCGGAAACGATCCGCTCAACGCAACAGATCCGAGTGGAAAGTATGTCGACGTAGTGATTGAAGGGGCGAGCATCGGGGTTGGCGTGGCATCTGCAGCCGACAATTTCGAGCAAGGAAATTACGGGGCAGCAGTTGTTGATGTAGTCGGGGTTGTTATCGATGCGGTTCTTGTGGCCGTGCCCGGCGTTCCCGGCGCCGTAGGTCTCGGGATACAAGCGGCGCGGGTAGCTGACAAAGCGGCAGACGCGGCAAAGGCGAGCAAGGTTACAGGCAAGGTTACAGGCAAGGTTACAGGGTCGTATACCAATACACACGCGTCGGGTAAACGATACCACGGCAAGGGCAACCAAAGGCGCGCACAAGAATCGGGCAAACAGCGAGAAAAGCAGAATGACGATCCGCATGTAGATACAGATTGGAAATCAGAGAAATCCGACAGGGATGCATTTAAGGCTGAAAATAACAGGATCCAGGAAGATGGTGGTCCAAAAAACCCCGACAACTACAACAAAATAAATTCACCAGGCAAAAAATATGACGAGCAGGACCAGTAATGGAGTTCCAAGAATCTGACGGTATAAAATTTGCGGTTCAACTAGACGGCACTCGTTTTGTGCTTCTCGAGGGACCTCCAAACAAAACAGTCCGCGACTATCTGTTGTCCTTGCCAGAGTGTAGTGTCCTGGTGCGAGGAAAGAAGAACTCCCTTTGCGAGATTCTGCCTAGCGAAGTAATCGCAAAGATCGTCGGGTTGTATGTTCAAACAAATTTGGACCAAATCTCGGCCGAACTGATTGCTCGAATGGGGCAGCTCAGGTGGCTTTTGTTGGATTGCAATCCGGTGGAGCTAGACTTTAGGAAACTGCCACGACTTGAAGAACTGAGGGCAGATTGGCACTCTAAATGGGGTGGATCTATCGCTGCCTCGGGCTTGAAGACTTTAGCCATTTACAAACTTCCAAGCAGTGTCAAGGATCTAGAAATATTCTCCAAAATGCAACACCTCGAACGGTTGGAGGTTGTGCAGTGCCAGATTGAAAGCTTATCGGGAGTGGAGGAAATCTCCAGTCTCAGGGCTCTCAGCGTGTCCTATGCCCCAAAGCTTCGAGACATTTCTGCTCTGAATTCTGCAAAAGTCCAGCTTAAATCGGTCGAATTAGAAAACTGTCGGAATTTAAATTCTTATGAACCACTTGGTCGAGTCAGATCACTGCAGAAACTAGTTCTAACTAAGTGCACTCCCATTCCTTCGTTAGAGATTTTCTTAGAGTTAGAGAATCTGAATTTTATCAGTTTTGTCAATACGACTGTTCTAGATAAAAACATACGGTTACTTTTGCACTTTCCATCTCTCGAGTATGCGGGGTTCTTAGATTGTCGCGGTTACAATACGAAGGGCAAAGCTATAGTCGAGGCTTTGAGGTTGCGAGCAAAAAACAAGAGTGCTGGAACCAATTCGTGAAGACGTCGTTGTAAACAGATAAATGGAGTCAGGTAGCTTCGACAGTGCAAAACGGCTCATCTCCGCCTCACAGACCGCACCGAACTTCTCGGGTACCAGGACCGTCTGACCTGCCCCAGACTTTTCGGACCACGAATTAGTTGAGAGAATACCCTGCCGACAGGAGGCAGGCATGCGCAAGTCAAGATTTACGGATGAACTGATCGTGGCAATCCTTCGCGAGACGGATCGCGATGCCGTGGCAACGGTGGCCAAGCGGCATGGTGTGAGCGAACAGGCGATCTGCACCTGGAAGAAGAAGTTCGGCACGTTTCAGGCGGATGATGTCCGTCGCCTCAAGCATCTGGAGACCGAGAACGCCCGGCTGAAGAAGCTCGTGGCCGAGCGTGACCTCGAGATCGAGGTGATGAACGAGATCAACGCAAAAAAATGGTAAGCGTGTCGGCTCGTCGAGCCCAGGTCGCTCATGCGACGCGTCGAGGGCTTTCCCAACGACGGGCCTGCACGCTGATGAAGGTCAGTCGGTCTGCCCTTGGCTATCGCTTGAAGCGCGCGGCGCATGATGCGCCGGTCGTTGCACGCATGCGCGAGATTGCGGGCCAGTATCCGCGTTATGGCTATCGCCGCATTCGCATTTTTCTCGGACGGGAGGGTTATACGATGAGTGCTGGTCGCATGGAACGGCTGTGGCGGCAAGCACGACTTCAGGTCCCCCGCAAGCGGCCGCGCAAGCGTGTGGCCAGCAGCAGACCAAGGCCAAATGCGCCATTCATGGCCAATCAGGTTTGGGCGTTCGACTTTGTATTCGACGCCTGCGCCAACGGACAAAAGCTCAAGTGCCTGACGATTGCCGATGAGTTTACCCGGGAAGGGCTCGCCATCGAAGCGGCCGGTTCGCTCCGGTCACGGCACGTCATTGATGTTCTATCACGGCTCGTGTCCGAGCGCGGAGCGCCGACCTGGCTTCGCTCTGACAACGGCCCCGAGTTTGTCTCGCATGCCATTCTCAAGTGGATCACGGACCAGGGTATTGAAACGGCGCTGATCGATCCTGGCAAACCCTGGCAGAATGGTGTCAGCGAAAGCTTCAACGGCAAGTTCCGTGACGAATGCCTGAGCATGGAATGGTTCAGGAGCAGGGACGAGGCGAAAGTCGTGATCGCCTCGTGGCTGGAGCACTTTAACAGCGTCCGGCCGCATTCAAGCCTCGGTTACCTCACGCCCAATGAATTCGCTGAAAAATGCAGAGGTGAATCTGTAGCGTCCGAGCAAGCAACGGGCCGGGACGCTGCGGTACCTGAGGCCTACGCGCCCCGGCCCGTTGCACAACCGCTCCGCAAGGGGCAAAAAGAAACCAACTGCAGGGCTGAACTTTCAAGTTAGGAATGGTCCGAAGAATCTGGGCAGGTCAGGAACAAGGGGAAGGGCCGATCCCTCAACTTAAGAATGGTCCGAAGAATCTGGGCAGGTCAGTGGGATGTCTGATTGCAATGCTATCGGGAACTGGGACGATGCTAATCGCTTGAGAGGGCTGCATAAATCGCGCTAAGAATTGCTGTAATTAGGCATACTGCTGCTAATTCTGCCATGAAGTTCTTGAGCAATAACCAATCGCCCGCAAATACGCTGAAGGTGACATTCAAATTTCCTAGAGGGCTTTTCTCTCCAGAAATGGATTGCGCAATGATGGCCGACGTGGCTCCGATAGCAGATATACTGACGCTCGTGGCATTGGATACAATTTTGCGTAGTGTTTTTGTGTTTTGCTCGGTGGCCTGGGTCTGGACGATCAGCGCACCAGTTTGAATCATTTCTGTGACGGATTGCAGTCTCTCCCGCAGCGAAGTGAGACGTCCACCCGTGCGTTCAATTTGATCAAATATCGGGATAAGTCCCCGCTCCACGAATTGAGAATAGGTCACCCAGGTTTCAATATTTCCAACCTTCAGTGTATCCAAGAGGCGCAAGAACTCTTGAGTAAATAACTTTGATCTGTTGATCAGGTAAAGCATTGCGCCTGATCCTTTTTGGCCAATTTTGGAGTCAAGATCAGCGCCAATCTGAATGAGTTCAGCTTCGGTATCATTGATCAGCAGGTTCAACTCTTCGATTCGGGTATCTTCTTCAATCTGCTTGGCAGGTGCTTCCACGGGTTGGGACGAAAATGCTCTTCTCACGCGGCCAAGCTTTGAGGTTTTCAGATTGGATTCGCGATTTCCAATATTCGTCCTTTCGACGCTCCAGTGGGTCAGCACTTCATCCAGTTGATTGCCAAGCAATCGGATTTTTACTCCGGCTGCCTGAATGGTGTCCCAGTTTCGCAGCGCGGCCAACCGGAGCGTTCCAATCGTGTTAACACGTTCAACCAAACGGCCGATTTGCTGTCGATGGGGTTCACCTTTGGTGATTATCAGTTGTCGGACAGGTGCAAATTCATGATTCGGCAGCGGGAGGTTGCCGCCTGGAATGATCGCTTCGATCCCCCTGGATTCATCTCTTTGAATTCCTGAAAGCTGCTGACCTAGTGCTGAAACAAAGAGCGCTCTCCATCCGAATACACCGCATGATATAAATTCTCTGTCGTCTGCGCCGGGTTCCATTCGTCTGATAAACGGCCAAAATGACTTCAGAGTTAGGTTTGGTTCTCCAGTAACGGGATTAAAACGAATAAACCCGTCTTGCGACCGAACTGACGGATCTTCTGCATACAATTCCTGATTTCTGGGGGCCAAGTGAACACGCTGGTGCTTGGTCGGCTGTGGAGATGTGAACCGCTCTACGCATTCCAAACGGTCGGTACTTAATACAATTGTCCTAATGTCTGCAAATACTTCACCGAGTTGGCAGCGCGCAGCGTTCGAGTTGTTGGGAGGGGCTGCAAGATCTCCGATACCAAATGCTGCGCCAAATTCATTCCAGATTTGGTCGAAGCAATCGTTCGCCGCCTCTAGCAGCGTCTTCGCTGTCTCGGGGGGCGTGTCTATTTCCGGGAAGCGGTCCCTGCTCCCTATATCTGCAGCCAATTGGGCTAGGTGACTTTGCGTTACTGCCTCAACGTGGCGCAATATGCGGGCTCTTCGTTCGCCGATCGTCTGACCGCTTGATTGAAGCCGTGCGCTGTCCCAAGGTTTGCTGACATCGATGAAGAACGAAATTGTGACGTAGTCGAGATGTGATTGTGCCTGAACCCTTACACGCAAATCCGAGGGTTCGGGATCCGTCCGGGATAAATTGAGTCGCTCTGAATTCGCTTCATCTTGCCACCAAAGTGTAAAGGTTATTGACTGGGGGTTGTACACACTGACTTTCGGCGTGGGCCTGGCAGTTTGCTGCTTTGCGTCATCTTCAGCTAGAAAGGGCAAAGACTTCCGGAGAGTTGCCAACGGGACTGTTGCTACTCGCCCATGATTTTGAACGTCGATCAAGAGCGAATTGATCTCTGAAAAAAACTTGTCGTTTTTTGTGTTGTATTGATGAATTCGGTCTTCAAACGATGAAGCTTCCGAGAAATCAAATTCACGAGCTCGTGGCCAAATTCCGATGTGTCTGACGAGAGTCGGGGTTCCAAATGAGGGGGGCGGACGCTGAGTTCCTTCGCGAAGGATTCCGGGATAGCTTTTGGAGAATATCCAGAACGGTTTTGCTGCGGGTTTGGATGATTTGGCCCCGAATTCTTTCCTCGCAACTTGCGGAGGGGTGAAGCTGTTGGGAAAGTGAAAAAGCCTGGATCGTATGGACATGGAATATGCCTGGATCGATTGTAGGGACAAATCCTATCTGTGGTCTGGGTCTGGTCGCTACCTTCAGAACTGAGGTCGCAAAGAATTTAGGGTTGGATTGTCGAGGCACCACACTTTCGCTTGCTTGGGATGAGTGGAGCCGCTGACTCTTCCACTAGGCGAAAGCACAAGGCTCCAGACACGCCTGTTCTGAAGGCTCATTCTTGAGCTGGGAGAATGTCGCGACGAAGTTTCGTGTTAACGGCGAAATGACTTTTCGACGTTGCGGATTTCCTGTTTGGTAGTTTGGGCTCCATCTTGTGAAGTGCTGACATCGAGTGGATGTGGGGAGCGCACTTGGGAGCGTAAGTGGTAAAGCGCGCTTAGTGGGGTTTCATATTGCAATCCACACAATCAGTTCAACAATCCGATCCATCAGTTCGTTCGTCGGATGATCACCAGTCCGAAGCGGAAGCGCTAGGCGACTCTGGGTTCGCGGATTCTACGTCTCCGTCTGAAAATGTGTTGCCCTTTGATCAGTATCCGTGGATGTCGGAATCCCAATGGCAGTCAATTGAGGAAGACATCGATTCCTATTTCAACACCGATATCACTCTCATAAGAGTGCCGG
Organism: Micropepsaceae bacterium; assembly: GCA_040080835.1. GTDB lineage: Bacteria > Pseudomonadota > Alphaproteobacteria > Micropepsales > Micropepsaceae > SZUA-430. The sequence goes on from JBEBHP010000030.1 coordinate 16,259, forward strand.
CCAAACCTTTGCTTTGGCCACCCGATCCCGAACATTACGACGTAGAGTTTGCAAAATTCATCGATGAGCGTTTTCCCCGATCAGAGGACGCTGAAGTGAGGGAGGCGGTTGACCGTTTAATCGGACAACTGAAGCAGAAGAAATCCGATAAGGACCGTCGGTTGCGAAGCGCCGTATCGGGTTTTGCGATCAGCTTGTTTGGATTGTGGTTTCTGGGACTTTTCATATTGGCCGTTTCGCGAAAGGCTGGAGTTGGTGGGGAGATGGGCTCGACGTTGGACAGTCTCCCGGTTCCCATTTCCACATCCGTGTTGGTGCTTTGTCTTTTGATATTCGGATTGACCGCGACCCGTTACGTGATGTTGAATCAGCAACTCAAGGTTTTGAGGTTGGAGTTTGACAGAGATATTTATGAAACCATAGCCAAGTTTGGGTCGAAAATGCAGTTTGCTTCCGATCAGATTTGGAAGCTCTATGACAAATCCAGTGCTTGGATAAATAGTCTCCGCATGCCAGCGACGAAGTCGGCGGAGGATCAGCAAATCGCCAGATCCCGAGTAACTCGGTGTGCGAAAGTTTTGATCTGGCTGGAGAAGAAAATCGAGTACTACGAACAGCGGATCGAGAGTTCGGTCTGGGCCTACTATCGGTGGGAGCACTACGAGAATTTCAAACTGTCCGTGAACGCGATATCCCAAATGTTTATTATTTCTTTCATTGGAGTAGTGGCAGCTACCGCCACTCGAATGATTTTTCTTGAGTTTGGGTTGGCACCTGGGGATGCCGCGACGTTGGGGTTAGTGACAATTTTGGGCGCGCTGTTTTTGGCGTTTGTTCAGTGGTACAAGCGGGTTGAAAGAATCCTGCTGACCGGAAAAGCGTATCTGGACGAGGAAATGCCTTTTTGGTCGAAGCTTCATGCGGGAAATTGGAAGCGCAAGTCTGAATTTCAATTGCAAAATTTTGTATCAACCGTGTTGGACGACCAAATCCGGGAGATTCACCGGCTGGAAGGTTTCGCAAGGGCGCAGTAGTTGAAATACTCTGACTAAGCGGATTTTGCCAAGCTGACTCAGCTACATCGATTTGATGTTGTGGCGCTATGCTGTAGCGTTGTCCGCGCGAAGCCTAACGGACAGCGGTGCGTTCGAACATTTGGTTGAGCAATCGCGTAGCTCAACGTTAACTTAGGTGCATCAAAATCTTGTCGAAAAGGGCACTCAGAAGCCGTGCTGCGCCTGTGTGAAGAACCCCTGGACGTTCCTGAGTTTTCAAGTGAGTTTATATATCCCGGCATGATGTTTTGTTCGAGTTTGCAAAAGGAAGTGTATACTGGCGGGTTCTGTCAGATCGAGTGATTGTACTTGCAGCGCCCACCGCGACTGCTGAAATCAGAATCCAGCCGACTACTGTTTCAAAGGCATACCAGCCACGTAGGAAGCAGACCGAGAAATACGCTGACCACGTCCAATCAAGCCAGGCTAGTAGCTGTCGTGTTTGTTCAGGGGCTGCGAATCGATAGGTGACAAAAATCGTGAAAATGAGGAATATTGCGATAGATGTTATCGCTGGCCCGCCGTATGGCGCCAGCAAACTCCTGAAGCCAGATTTTTCTAGACGGCATGCCCGTTTGAAAGAGTCTAACCAGGTGCGGCTATAGTCGCCAGAGAAGTTCGGTATTCCGAAAAATGTCGATAAAATCTTGAAGCGACTCGATTGAATCGATTTCTTTGCGCGACTCATAGCTTTGGCGGTCGTCGACCGAGTGGCAATCGCTATGATGACGAAGAGTGCAAGAACCAATTGTGCATTCGGCAGTAGGTTAGAGTCTGCAATCAATGTAGAAATTGTTGAGGCTAAGTGACTGAGGTGTTCTTCGAAGCGGAGTTGCGTCGCAAGTTGCGTCAAAGTTGTTGTGATTTCAGCCATTCGCTCATTGAGGAGAGGTGCAGCGCTGTCTGTGTCGCAGACTTCTTGGGGTGCTGATGTGGGAATTTTGGCGTCGATTGACCAACGATTTTGCCAATACAAGTCCATACCCGGCAGCAAAACGTCTCCGGAGTATAGAAGTGAATTAATATCGCAATAGTGATCCTCATTCAAAGTCTCAGATTTTAGTGGGTGAAACTGACCAACTTGCCAACCAAAATTAAAGATTATCGCACCTGAGATGAGCACAATCGCCGCCCAATACAGTGCGAAGTCCGCTCGGTATCCATGTCCGACGAGTATGCCTAGGGCGCCATTATAGAAGCGCTCTGCGCGATTGAGGCGGCCATGCAATCGGGTGAATTTCTGCGCTACCTGTAGCAGTAGCGCGGCGTCCCTTCGATAACCGTTTTCCCGAAGCGCCTTCGCGCATTGTTCCCAAGGTTGTGCTTTGAAACCCCAGTCTTTGGTCAGGTGGAGGATGTCTTCCTCGGGGCGGACCAGGTCGTGTTCAGGTTGTTGAACGAGCCATGCAATGCGTCTCGGGCCGGACAACGGTCCAGCCAAGCGATTGTAAGTTAGGCCGTTGAGCTCTATGAAAGCGCGTCCCGCGCCGCAAGGTGATGCGTCTGGCCAACAATCCTCCCAGTCTTCCCAAGCGTCAGTTATCATTCCGGCAAAGCTAACACTCCCTCCGAATTTGGCGTAGTGGTTGAACTTGCTATCTTTGTTTTGTTCTCGAATTTGCGAATTCGAAAGAAAGGTGGTGCCATTGACGGTCAAGCTTTCGAAGCGAGCGACAGTTGCTGCATCCCGGGTGGAATTTCCGCGCGAGCGGAGATTTCGCCTCTGAAAGAGTGACAGAATGCGATTCATGGAGAACCCAGGTTGCGCCTTTTTCGATTTTGCTAATTCAAAGTCGTGTTCCGCGGTGTCAAACAGCCCGCCCTCCAGATGGAAATTCCCTTTTATTTTGGCACCCCTGATGCGGACTTCGCCATAGGATGCGAAGTGCTCATCATCACTCTCTCTCTTTTGAACTCCCGAGTTAACACATAGTTTCACATGTCCCGATACGTCGACTCCGGACGCCGCAAGCGTTTCAGGCTGTTTTTTGAGGTCGGGTTTGGCGTCGGACTCGTAGCAACCATGTATTGTTCCGCCTACGCAGTTGAGATCACCTCCCAACTTTGCGCTTCTCAAATTCACCGAACCAAATGCTAAGAACCCAAAATTCAAATTTACGTCGGAGCCTATGGCAGCCCTTTTAAGCGTCAGAGCTTTTGCATGGATGACTGATGTATTCGCCAGGTATGCACGCGAGTCGTTTGGCCTAGGCGTATGCCCTGAAAACCGGCCATCGAATGTGGCTCGGTTGCAACCGAAGTCGCCTTTGACTTCAACACCATTAAAGCGAACTTCGCCCAGGGATCGAAATTGGTAATCTAGAAACACCGAACCTTCGATTATAGCTCGCGAGAAGTGCAAAGTGGCCAATGGCAAGTCGTCCAGAGCTGCAAGTTTTATGAGGACCTCCTGGGAACTCTGTGCGTAGGCTGATTGTAAGTTTGCGCCACTGCAAATTAGATCACCTCTCAGGATAGTGTTTGAAAAGCTAATTTGTCCGTGACATTGGAGTTGCACTTTGGGCTCGAACGGATTGCCTCTGGGATCTCGGCCCAGAATTACTGCGCCTTCGATTGTGCAGTCTGTGGCGCTAAGGGCCAAATGATCCCACTGATTCAGAGGTGATTTCTTCTTGTTTTCGTCATCCTGAAGGCTTCGTGTAGAGTAGTGAGAGTGAAGCTTCGCGTCGGTCGCAAGGAAAATTCCCGTCAGGTTTCCGGCATCAAAGAATGCGCACCCAAAAGATTCGAAGCTCTCCATTAGTACTGAATGGCAATTGATTCCCGCTGCAAAAAGCGTGGATGCATATCGAGGAGAGTCTGTGTCGAAAAGTTGTTTGTCCGGAGCGACGCTGAATCGTGCGTGACGGAGTTTCAGGTCACCGCTAATTCGGGACAGGGAGATGTCCGTGTGCACGGCGGAGGCGCAGTGTGAAAAGTCCAAGTGACCTTCTAGGTTCATTGAATGAGCGTGAAGCGGATTGAGAAAGTTCGAGTGTTCGAATGAGAGTTCTGCTGCATGCAGCCAGCGAAAGTCCGCGCCGAGCAAGAATTCGCACCTAGAGAAGCGAATTCTGAAGTTCAAAATCCTCTGAGACAACGTGATTTCGTCAGTGAATTGTACTCCTTCGAAGTGCAGCCCATCCGGTGAAAAGCGCACGCCAGGTGAGTGCTGCGTTTCGGAGTGTCGCTCGCAGTTAACAAATGCGTCGACGGCTCGGTTCACCTCTACACTTGACATGTGGCAGTTCTGATTGGAAATTCCGTTCTCTGGCGCGGCATTTTGTTGGGTCGAGTTATCTCTGTCGCGGTGCGTATCTCTTGCGCCGGTGTTGACGCGATCTGCGTGCAACTGCTTGGAGTATTTTGGGCGTTGGAACATGCTTGTGCCTCGTACCTGCCGCAAAGGCTAGGTGCAGGTCGGCAACAATTCAATTCAAGACGATTCTTGGGTGTGTGTTCGTTTGTACTTTCCCTGATCCGGAGAATTGTGGCGCGCGATATCGGATTCAGGATCAGGAGTTATGCGGATCTGCAACCGAATTAGTTCACACTCAGTATGTCTACCTCGTGAGGCATTTAGGACCGAGCTCGCGATTATGATTTGGGATTCTGTATCGCATAACTGCCCAGTTCGAGTTTTGTCACCAGTTCCAGGATTGCTCTTTCACCGCACTCTCTTTGAGGCCTTACAATGTCTGTGTTGCATTCAATCCTGGAATTGCCGAACTGCTACAAACCCAGACATTTGAGGTCACAGTATGCGTCCTGATTGAAGTTCCCTTCAGACCCGTTGCGAAGCGCACCTCCCGAACGGCCGACGGTATCTGCCGTTGCTCCTTTTTGTTTGCATTTGTACGTGCTCATTTCTTGGTGATGAGGTTTATCCGATGAGAAAACCACGATGGGACTGTTGCGAACAATCGGTCAATGAAAGCACGCATACTCAATGCCTAGTCCCGCGTCTGAATTTCTGACCAGATCCGGACAATGACGAAGGCATGTACCCCAAGCCGCCTGCGCTCGCCGATATCGAAGCGGCCGCAATCTGTCCAGCCGGCCTGGGATTGGCGGCCGGGCAAGGTCTCAAAGCGCACCGTCACGCGCTTCTTGCGTTCGGTGGGCTCTCTCAGATCCTTGAGATAGCGCCGCAAGGTGATGATCGACCCCCTGTAGCCCATGGGTCTTATCTCATCCAGCAGACGCACCGCCGAAAGCTGGTAGCGTTCAAAACGCTCACGCACATGGTCCTTGAAGGGATCGAGCATCGAGCCCTGCCTGCGCCGTTCGACGCGCATTTTGTGCTCACCTTTCAAGACCTTGCGGATGGTGTCGCGGGCATGACCCGTGCGCCGCGCGATTTCGCGCCCTGATATACCGGACGCCGCCAGACTTTTGATATCCATTTGTTGCGCCCAGCTGATCATCGCCTGAAGGCTCCTTGCGGCTCGCGTGACACGAGCTTCAAGACTTCAGGCGAACAACCCGTCATGCCGTGGGACTATTCTAAAATGATCGCTGGTGAACCAATTTAAAGTGATTTTTGATAATTTGTGATCATCTCAAAATATACCACCTGTGCGTAGGGGATTTGCGGACAGCGGAATGGACTACATATTGATGATCGTTTTGGCGTGGCATTTCCCGGTTGCGAGCGATCATCCTCAATTGGTCCACCTGTGCGGGTGACCCAGATTTGAGTGATCGCTGACGAGTTGCAGGGGATCGTGCTGGCGGTTATGGGCGTTGCGGCCACACCGTGTTTCAGCTTGAGGTGGGCCTGTCCTTCACCGGCACGCTGGTGTCCATGCCAGCGTAGCGCTTCTCGCGCAGGCGGTAACTCTCGCCGCGAAAGTTGATGGTCGTGGAGCGTTGGCAGCCTCAATGTTCTTTCGGTTCGAGCTCCCTCCATGCTTCCGATGATCCCTATGCCCCCTATGCTTACTGTCGGCGCGCGTCTGTTTGCAGAACAAGATGGGCAGCGCGTCAGCAAGGTGAGATGCCAAAATGGCTCACAGCGGCCCCCATGCGAGTTCTAAAAACGTCTAGGAAGGGCAACCAGCCTTCTATTCAAAATCTGCTCAACTCCCTGTTTGCCGCTAAAAAAAAGGCGGCGGACTGCGCCGTTTTCTGGCTCAAAACGGGGGTGGCCTGGTGGGTTGTCGGGGCCTAAAGGGCCGTTTCAGGGGTGCGTGCTCTGTAGCGAGCGATGGTGGGCCCGTTTTGCCTTTGGCGATGGCGGGCTCAGGCCGGTTCGATCAGTCGGTCAGACCCAGGATTTTGCGTTGTTTGGCCCAATTGACCGGAGGACTGACCTGCCCCTGAGAATCTCCTCCAACAGGAATTGGAGTCTGGTCCAATTTGCTCCGAGACCAAACACAGGACCAAGATCCACCTTTACCTTGTGGCCAAGAGATCCACCGTCACTCCTGTCATCGCGCGTACCTCGTCAAGCGTGAAGCGCTCGGTGATGTGCTGCGGACAGTTCCAGTCGAAGCCTTCGACCTTGATCAGGAAGCCGCGTTCGACCCGGGCGCGGTATTCCGACATTTCCAGCCGGGACAGGGTGGCCTGATCATCGAGATCGACGATCTTCGCGCGCCCGAAGAGTTTCAGCCGCGTCTTGTTCGGATAGTCCATGAAGAACAACGACACACGCTCGTCAGTCAT
>JBEBHP010000031.1:0-21839 GCA_040080835.1 Micropepsaceae bacterium
GGTGCCTTGATTTCCAGCCACGCGCGCGTACAGCAGAATCATCGGCGCGGCCGACGGCAGCATCATCGCCACCATCATGATCGACCACATCAGGAACACGGAGAACGCATAGGCGGGCGTCCACGGTGTCGAAGCCGTCATGCCTCCCATCGATGGCATACTGTCCATGCCGTCGCCACCCATGCCCATATCCGAGGCCGCGAGCCACCACCACGCGAGCGCGGTGGCCAGCACAATCGCGCCGCCGGTGATCAGTCTGTCGCGCGTGATCCAGGATGGGCGAGCGTCATCGCCGCTCATGCTGCGTTCAATGCCTTGGTCCGTTCGGGCCTACGTCCATCATTGCGATGTGCCCGTGCCGTCCAGTCCACTCCAATGGCATGGGCGCACCGGTCTTCGTCGTTGAGCTTCCATACTCGGCCTCGTGATACTCGAATCCCGTAGGCAACGTGACGCGCGCACGGTGCTCGAGGCCCGTCATCGGATTTCGAATCGGTTCAAGTTTGACGTCCGTGATTCCGCTGACGTGGAACGAGCCCTTCACCTTTTTGTAGTCGGCTTCGAACTCGATCTTCGCATATCGCGGTTCGTGAAACTTCGTCAGCGTGCCGGCAAAGACGTTGAAGATTGTTGCACCCGGCGTTGTTTCCTGGCCGGTAATGATCTTGAGGATTGCTTCGCGCTGTTCGGGCGTTCCGGCTTGCTCAATAACAGCCAAAGCTTCACCGTTACCCTCGTGAATTGCCTTCGGCCATTTGAAAATTGCGGCCCATGCCATTCCGTCGAGCTTGGTCGCTCCGAAGTGCCCGCGCGCAATCTTCATCCCGACAGACGCGTGGCAGTACCCGTGCGAGGGCAGCGCATTAAACTGGCATGGACACCCGAACTCGCAGTTGCAGCTCGTAATCATTGGCCCTTGAATATTCCAGTCTATGGGCATGGACGTCTCCTGCGTGGATTGAAGCTCCCAATATTTGGAGGATACACCCATCTGCCCGCTGGGTGAAGCGTCAGCGCGTGAGGTCGGAATGACGGGCTCAGCCGTCGCAGTCGTGACGATTGTGGCGGTCTGGCAGTGTCAATCGAAACTTGCCGTTCATCGAGTATGCTGCGGTGCGACAGGAATTCGCCCTAGGGCGACATGACTGCTCCCCCATTCCGAGCCGCTACACCGCAGGATATACTGATGACTAGAGCATCGTTACTTTCGGCCGATCAACTCCAGCCGAACGCGTGCGCTTTCGTGGCACCTATAGCGAACCGACAAAAATCGGGTCAAAAGCCATCGTTCTTGTGATTTGTAGTTCTTGGTACTAATTGCAGACAGCGTCGGCGTGCTGATCGTCAATGGATGAGTTGTTGACCATGATATCGACATTTTTTTCCGCGATATCTGGATCGATGCTCTTGTCGCGCAGGGATTCGGTGATGAGCGAAGTGCCCGCCCGAGCCGCTTCGCGCCATGCGATCGCAGCGTTGCGGTATGCCGTACATGCAGTCGCGTTGTCACCGTTGCTTTCAGCCTGCAACGCCTGCGCCTCATAGTCATTGGCTTCGCTCGAAGATTGGCTAATTTTTGCCTGTATGTCGTCCGAGTCATCTGCCCGTACCGGCGCAACCCAGGCAGCAACCAAGATCGTCGCGAATACGCCACTCAACACAAGGCATCGGTTGAGGGCCCGGTATGCGATGGTCATGATTTCCCCTTTTTGGGCAAACAAGCCCAGTGACTACGCCAATCGAAAGATCGGCAGCGCGTTTGTTATCCCTTCGGAGCTCTGCGTACCATCACCTGAATTGGGTAAACAATGACACTGCACACGCCTGTTGGCGACCGGGTCGCAAGGCGGGGTACCCCGAACGCGGATGTTTTGAAGAACCATCATGTCGCGCAGGATGAGCGATCTCAAGCAACAGCCTCATGGTGCTCGCACGAGGCGGGTGTCGGTTTGGGAGAGTTCACTGAAAGCCGCCGGTCAGCACGAGCCCTCTGGACCGGTTGGAACTCGCCCACGACGGACATTCGCTTTGATGCTGCAGCGCGGCTGCAGCGTCGGCGACGCCTGGGACCTCGGGCTGGAGGGGTGTTTAGACGCTGGCGTCGAGGCTGGCACGAAGAAGCGTTTCGGCCCGCGCATGAAGGCCAACGTCGCCCACGACACGACGAACAACCGCCCGCGTTACCTGGGTGTCAGGCAGAGGAGCGGCGCGCCGGCGCTGAAGATCGTGTCGGCGGCTTGACGCCTTACGGTGATGTCGCGGCGGTCGGCTGAACCGTCGGTGCAGTCTCAGTCTTCCGGTTCATGCGGCGACATTGGAAAAAGAACGCCAGTGATGCCAAATAGACGACCGCAAACACGACGACCACCACCCCAACTGATGCGCGCGGGTCCAATACTGGTGCTGATGACGAGACATGCCACTGAAGTCCTTTGCCTTGTTCTGCAAACAGAGCGATTTGGTGTGCCAAACCGGTAACATTCCGGACCAGTCGAATTGAAGTAACCACACCACCCAGCAGCCAAATCGTGTAGACGCCAATAACGGTGGCGATCATTGCCCGGCTGAGCTTGTGTGCCGTCAGGTACCCGGCAACAAGAAACGTGGTGACCGTAGTAAAATTTCCAGCGGTGTAAGTCGCTAGCGTGGTCAGCTGATCGTTCATCAGGTATGCCATCTCGAATTCCGTCATAATGTTCTCCCGCGTTTGATGGTCAAAGCCAGCCGCAGGATAGCACGTAACGGGTGTCAGGAGACCGCCCAGCGGGTGGCGCCCGCGCGCAACGCAGTGCGGCTACCTATGCAGTGGTAACAGTTTGCTGTGCTGGCGTTTCAGCTTTCAAGTTCAGGCGGCGGCAGTGGAAGAAGAAGAAGAGGGCTGCCACGTAGCAAAACACGGCAACGCTGAGAAAGATTGTCGGTAGATTTTCGGTAAGCCACGCCGGCGTGATCGATGTTTGATTGGATATATGCCACGACATTTTTCCGCTCTCCCGAAACACTTGTTGGATGTGTGTTCGCAGCGTCAAAATCTGTCGTGTCCTCCCAAGCATCCCCCAAATTTCCATCCATAGCCAAAACGTAAATAGCGCCATAGATACCGTCACCATCGTTCTTGATAGCCGGTGCGCTGCCAGGAAACTCACGATGGCGAACGCCGAGAGGATCGAAAACACATTCATCAATTGGGCCTGGAAGGAATTCTGATATTCGTTGAGAAGGTAACCAAGTTCATATTCAGTCATGTTCTTCCCCTGAGTGTGACGAATGAAGCCTGCCGTAGGATAGCATGATCGAGCACGCGGACATTCAACGTGTCGGCTTGAAGCCCCAGGCATTCATCAGGCAGGGTTGGCCATGTGCCGCACACCCCACCTCCGCGAAAGCCTCGTCGACACCGGCCGCCTCGTGCCCCTGCGCCACGGCCTGCGCGTGCACTGCGCCTACGGGCATCGCGGCCAGGTCACGCCCAGGCCAGATCGCCAAGACACCGGGCACGCAGATATTCGACTACAAGTGCCGCCTGCGCTGCTCACGGTATGGTCGGGCTGGTTCTGCGGATGAGGTCGAGATTAGCGCCTACCTTGAGGTGGCGCCATTTACGGCATCAGTATGAGCGGTCGCTCGACGGACGACGTCACAACAGGAGCACAGGCAAACGACGGCATTGTCTCAAAACCAGCCAGTCGGCGTCGATGCTGCGTTGCGGCAGGAACTCGCCCAAAGGCGACATAACCAAATTCCGCCGCCTCTCACCCTACTCGCATCAAGTCGAAGCCGCTCACTTGGCTTGAGCGACTCCTGACCAGAACATTCCGTGATTTAAGCTATTTTAAGGTCGGTGTGCAGTCGCGAACGGCAAGTGAACCAAGCGTGTCCATCCCGCGATCAGTCATTCTTCGGCTTCGACAACTGTACCCCAAAGGCGACATCCGAGTTTCTGCTGCAGTGCGCCAAGTCCCGCGCGTGAGCACGTCGTTCGCAGCACGGCGCAAATGAGAGTACGGTCCCGGCGTGTTGATCAGGTTGGGTGGGCGTTCATGTCTATTCTCAGATGGGTCGGACGCATCATCGTCCTCTTAATCGTCTTGGCAGCGATTGCCTATCCTGTCGCCGATTTGTTGCGTGCGCCGCTCGACCAGGAGGCACGCGATGAACTCTTGCGTGCCGGCAAGGCGGACAAGTTCGTCACGCTCTCATCCGGCGTCATGCACGTGCGGGTACAGGGGCCTGAGGACGGTCCGGTCGTGTTGATGGTGCATGGAAACTCGACTGGCGGCTTCGCCTTTCAACGTTGGATGGAGCCTCTAACCGGAGCGGGCTTTCGCGTTGTGGTCCCTGACATGCTTGGTTACGGCTACTCCGATCGTCCCGACGCGACGCATGACGCGAAGTTCTTCTTGGATCAGCTGGCGGAGCTGCTTGCGCAATTGAACATCACTCAACCGATTCACATCATCGGCTCATCGATGGGCGGCGCAATCGTCGCCGACTTCGTCGCTGCAGACCCGGCGCGCATTCGCTCTGTCACGCTTATCGCACCTGCGGGCCTTGGTGAGATCGTGCCTCAGGGTGCGCTGAGCGCAAGGCTCTATCTTGCCCCTGTCGTCGGCGATTGGATCGCACGGGTGCTTGGCGCGACATTGAGCCTCCGTAGAATGGCGCAGAGCGAAGCGGGACATGTTGAGGGCTTCGCTGACTGGATGGGCGAGCAAACCAAGTACCGAGGTTTTGCGGAAGGACAACTAAACACTTTGCGGCACTACGACCTTCAAGACCGCCTCACCTCCTACGAAGTGGTCGGTCGCTCCGGATTGCCGGTGCTTGCAATTTGGGGGACAGCGGACAAGACAGTGCCGTTTGCGCATTCCAAAGAATTGCTGACGCGCCTACCGCAAGCGAAACTCGTTCCAATCGAAGGCAAGCCGCATAACTTGCCGCTCCTCGAGCCTACAGCGCTGACCGCGATCGTGCTGCCGTTTCTCCAGGCGCATATCCAAGCGACGCTCGAACACAACCAGACTGAGCCTTAATGCGCACTCGCCTTGTCCAGTGGTCGCGACGTGGAGCAGTTAGCGGTTGTTGGTCATACTTCCGTTACGAGGCGGAAATTCGCCCAAAGCGGCCATCGCTGCTCTTCAGAACGTGGCTGTGAGCGCGTGATATCCTGCGCCCGACTTCAACCGTAAAACGCAGGAGAGAATCATGACGGAATTTGAAATGGCTTATCTACTCAACGACATGCAGATCAGCCTGGTAACAAGTTTTGGTGTCGTACTCACGGTGATCAGCGGATTTCTCATCGCTGGCTTCACAATCTCTCATCGCCTCAACGCGCTGATGATTACCATCAGCTTGTTGATGTACTCTTGGTACATGTGGGTCTCTGTGAGCGGTCTCGCGCGAGGACAATTGAATGTGATACAGCTTGGTCGCAAAATGCAGGCGTTCGCCGCTGACGGTAAGGGGTTGGAATGGCATGTGGCTTATACCAACCCGCTACCGACATTTGCGATGGACAACATTTGGGCGGTGAGCTTCACATTTGGCGCTAGCATGTACGGAGGATCGGTCGCCTTATTCTTCCTATTCCGCCACATGAATCAAAAACGCGAATCTGAAGAAACCGCGGCAAACGACAAAACAGCGATTGTACCTGCGTCAGCGCGAGCCGATGAATTTGCCGGAACGGCATGAGCGTGAACATCGGATTGAAGTGCCACTCAGCAAAGAAAACAGCACTTCAATTCCTTCTCGAAACTCTCCATGCCTCCAGCGTGGCGCTGGTATCTGGCACGGGGATGCTTGCAGAGCCTCGACGCATCATGACTTCGCTGGTTCGGCGTTCGAATGGGAATGTCGTATTTGGGCCAGAATGCGGCCGATGGCCAAATCATTACGAGTGACTGGAATGCCCGCTCAATCCGGTCAGTCAGCCCGAGGACTGCCAACCGACATGCTTGGGAGTATTGGGGAGTAGATAAACGCAATTTCTGAATCTGGCATTTCGCGCGAACACTTGCTTCCAGAAGATGCAACCATCACGCGGAGCTAGAGATGACGCCGACCCGCCTTCTCATCGGGCAGATCATCCTGGTATTTGCCATTGTGATCGGCGGCGTTTGGGCGTCAACGCAATGGACCGCCGCAATGCTCGGCTATCAGCCGCGACTGGGCGCGCCGTGGTTTGAAATTTTGTCCGCACCCATCTACTACCCGTGGCGCCTGTTTGAGTGGTGGTACGCCTACGGTGCCTATGCGCCCAAACTCTTCGACCGCGCAGGCATGTTTGCGGCAGGCAGCGGACTTCTCGGTTGTGTCGTCGCCATTATCGGCTCGCTCTGGCGCGCTCGGCAAAATCAATTCGTCACAACGTATGGCTCGTCGCGCTGGGCGACACTCCGCGAGATCGCCTCGGCGCGTTTGTTCGCACCAAGCGGTGTGTTCTTAGGGCAGTTCAAAGGCCAGTACCTTCGCCACAACGGACCCGAACATGTGATGGCATTCGCGCCCACACGTTCGGGCAAGGGCGTCGGTCTCGTCATTCCAACTTTGCTGTCGTGGACGGAAAGTGCGGTCATCCACGATATCAAAGGCGAGAACTGGCAAATCACGGCCGGTTGGCGGTCGCGCTTTTCTACCTGCCTCCTGTTCAATCCGACTGACGCGAACTCGTCTCGCTACAACCCGTTGCTCGAGGTGCGCAAAGGCGAATGTGAAGTCCGCGACGTCCAGAACATTGCCGACATACTGGTCGATCCCGAAGGCGCGCTTGAGCGGCGCAACCATTGGGAGAAAACCAGCCACGCGCTTCTGGTCGGTGTGATCTTGCATGTTCTCTACGCCGAGAAGGAAAAGACGCTGGCGCGCGTTGCAGGTTTCTTGTCCGATCCACGCCGCTCCTTCGAGCACACCTTGCGGGCCATGATGGCGACCAATCATCTGGGAACGCCAAAGAGCCCACAAGTTCATCCGATTGTGGCCCAGGCAGCGCGCGAAGTGCTCAACAAATCAGAGAACGAGCGCTCTGGCGTGCTTTCGACCGCGATGAGCTTTCTTGGCCTCTACCGCGATCCGACTGTCGCCGCCATGACCTCGGCTTGCGATTGGCGCATCGCCGATCTCGTCGATGGGGCAAAACCTGCATCGCTATATCTCGTTGTGCCGCCGTCGGATATTTCGCGAACGAAGCCACTAGTCCGTCTGGTGCTCAATCAAATCGGGCGGCGCCTGACGGAGAAGCTCGAAGGCGATCCCGGCAAACGCCGGCGGCATCAGCTCCTGATGATGCTCGATGAGTTTCCGGCATTGGGACGCCTCGACTTTTTTGAGACGGCGCTTGCCTTCATGGCGGGCTACGGCATCAGGGCTTATCTCATCGCCCAGTCGCTCAATCAGGTGACAAAAGCTTACGGCGAGAACAATTCGATCCTCGACAATTGCCACGTGCGCATTGCGTTCTCTTCGAACGACGAACGTACTGCGAAACGCATTTCCGATGCGCTGGGAACCTCGACCGAATTACGCGCGCAACTTAACTATGCCGGACACCGGCTGGCGCCGTGGCTTGCGCACGTCATGGTCAGCCGCCAGGAAACGGCACGCCCACTGCTGACGCCAGGCGAGGTGATGCAACTGCCCGCCACCGATGAGCTCGTGCTCATCTCGGGGCTTGCGCCGATCCGCGCCAAGAAGCTGCGCTATTTCGAGGATGAGAATTTCACGAGCCGCGTATTGCCAGCGCCCGAACTTGGGAGAGAACGCCGACGCGCCGTAAAGCCGGACGACTGGACCGGTCAGGTGCGTGTTGCCGATCCCCGGCTCGCCCTGGCGCTGGCGCAAGAATTTGGCGATCAGACGGCCGATGATTATGGCGGCTTGCAGCGTCACCCTGGTCTTCCCGACACCGGAATTGTGCGGCCGACAGTAGTCGCCATCGATGATCTCGTTCAGATCCTCGATGACGATCTGCAGACGACAGACGCCGGCAAGCCTCCTCGCACAAATCCGCTCCAACGCGCTCACGCGATGAACAATGACGCCGGGCAGCGTCACGACGACTTCATTCCACACTTCTGAGAACCACTATGAAGCCACGCCTGCATGTCTATCTTGATGATGAGTTGAGTGAGCGCCTGGACGCCCTGGCGAAGAAGCCCGGCTCGTCGAAATCCGCCATCGTTGCCGATGCACTCAAGCATTACCTTTCGCGTGGCGCCGCAGCCGAGATCGATGCCGTACTCAAAACCCGCCTCGATAAAGTCGGACGCCATCTGGCGCGGCTCGAGCGTGACCAGCAGATTGTCCTTGAGACGCTCGCCCTCTTCATTCGCTTTGAGCTGACCGTTACCTCACCATTGCCGGATGGTGATCAAGCCGCGGCGCGGGCGCTGGGCAATGAACGTTTCAATAGCTTTGTCGAGCAGGTTGGACGCCGCCTCTCTGGCGGCAAAAGCCTGACACGCGATGTGCTCGCGCGAATCACGCCGGAAGGGTTCATCGAGTCCAATGGCGAGATGCAGGAGGTCCAGGAATGACGGATCGGTTGCATCAGGAAAGCCGTGAGCGTCGCCGCGCGATGCTTGCGTCCGCCATGGGTCCTGTCATCGGTGCCGCATTGGCCGATCCTTCCGTCATCGAGATTCTGGTTAACCCAGATGGGTCTTTGCGCCTCGACAAACATGGAACGGGCCGGCTGGATACCGGCCAATTTTTGAGTGCCAATGAAGTCGAGCGCATTATCCGCCTGGTCGCAAGCCACATCCGCGTCGAGGCCCATGCGCTCAATCCTATCGTCAGCGCCGAGCTGCCCGAAACTGGCGAACGCTTCGAAGGTCTACTGCCGCCGGTGTCAACCGCGCCGTGCTTTGCCATACGCAAGCCCATTGCCCGTGTCCTGATGCTCAAGGACCACATGGCAGCGGGCACAATGACGCCGTTGCAAGCCGCAGTTTTGCGCATCGCCGTCACGGAACGGCAAACCATTCTGATTGCAGGCGGCACAAGTTCGGGCAAAACGACCCTGGCCAATGCGCTCCTGGCCGAAATGGCCGAAGCCGACGAGCGCATTATTCTGATCGAAGACACACGCGAGCTTCAGTGTTCGGCCAAGGACACCGTGGCTCTTCGTACTAAGTCCGGGGTCGTGACACTTGCCGATCTGGTGCGCTCAACCATGCGCCTGCGGCCTGACCGCATCGTCGTGGGCGAAGTGCGGGGGCCAGAAGCGCTCGACATGCTCAAAGCCTGGAACACCGGCCATCCAGGTGGCTTGGCCACCGTTCACGCCAATTCAGCCCATTCCGCACTCTTGCGTCTCGAGCAACTGATCCAGGAGGCGGTCCCGATTGTACCGCGGCAGCTGATTGCCGGGACCATCGACATTGTCGTGTTCATTGCCGGCCGTGGGCCCGCCCGCCGTATCGAGACCATCGCCCGCGTCGAGGGCTTTGCCGACGGCGATTACCACTTGCGTGACCTCAGCACTCCACAACAAACCACCCCCTTACTCACAAAGGAATTGTCCCAATGAATCAGGCAGTTTCACATCGTTTCCTGATCCTCATGACTGCTTGCGTTATTGCGGCGGCAGTGTCGGAGCCTGCTTTTGCGGCCGGTTCGAACATGCCGTGGGAAGCACCGCTGCAGTCGCTTCTGGAATCGATTGAAGGTCCCGTTGCGCGGATCATTGCGGTGATCATCATTATCATCACCGGCCTGTCGCTTGCCTTCGGCGAGACCTCGGGCGGCTTCCGGCGTTTGATGCAAATTGTCTTTGGACTTTCCATAGCCTTCGCGGCGACGAGTTTCTTTTTGACCTTCTTTTCCTTCGGTGGTGGAGCGCTCGTCTGATGGCCATCCAAGGTTTTGAGATCCCGCTGCATCGATCATTGACACAAGCCATCCTGCTGGCGGGTGCCCCACGCGCAGTCGCAATCGTCAACGGCACGATTGCGGCGGCGATGGGGTTGGGTTTGCGTTTATGGATAGCGGGCATAGCGCTAGGGCTCATCGGTCACGCAATCGCCGCCTATGCCGCCAAGCGTGACCCAAACTTTGTCGAAGTACTGGGGCGTCATCTGCGGCAGAAGGCGTATTACTCATGCTGAATCTGCGCGAGTACCGCCGAACCTCGAAGCTGCTGGCAGATCATCTGCCATGGGCCGCCCTCGTGGCGCCGGGGATTGTTCTCAACAAGGACGGCAGCTTTCAGAGGAGTTTCAAGTTTCGCGGGCCTGATCTTGAGAGCGCGACCGAGGCCGAGCTTGTCGCCACCTGCGCGCGGCTCAACAATGTTTTTCGCCGCCTGGGTTCGGGCTGGGCTCTTTTCATAGAGGCGGAGCGCTTTCCGGCCTTGGGCTATCCGGCGTCACATTTTCCCGACCCGCTGTCGTGGTTGGTCGATGAAGAGCGCCGTGCGGCCTTTGAGCCGGAGGCTGCTGGTGCCGAGATCAGCGCCAAAAATACGACGCTCAAGGTTCATCACGAGAGTGCCTATTACCTCACTCTTCTTTTTCTGCCACCGCCAGACCATCAAAGCAGGGCAGAGCAGGCGCTGCTTGAGCGCCTGCCGGGCGAGCGCGATTTAGCTGCCAAGGACTATCTTGCGGCTTTTATATCCGAGACAGATCGGGTGCTCGATTTACTCACGAGCCTGATGCCGGAAATCCAGGCACTCGATGATGCGCAGACGCTGACTTACCTCCACGGTACTGTATCGACACGAAAGCATCCGGTCGCCGTCCCCGAAACGCCGATGTATCTCGACGCCATCCTGGTCGACGAGCCGCTGGTTGGTGGGCTCGATCCGATGTTGGGCGGCCATCATCTGCGATCACTCACCGTCCAGGGCTTTCCCAATCTCACCAGGCCGGGTCTGCTCGACGATCTCAATCGTCTGGACTTTTCTTACCGCTGGGTCACGCGCTTTATTCCGCTCGATAAGCTGCATGCAGCCTACATGCTCTCCAAATTGCGCCGGCAGTGGTTTGCCAAGCGCAAATCGATCCTCGCGATTTTGCGCGAGGTTATGTTCAACGAACCGACTTCGCTCATCGACTCCGATGCTGACAACAAGGCCGCAGATGCCGATGCTGCTCTGCAGGAGCTCGGCGGCGATGATGTCGCCTTCGGATATCTGACGACGACGGTCACCGTTTCGGATGAAAGCGCAGTTCGCGCCACCGAAAAGCTGCGTGCCGTCGAGCGGGTGATCAATGGCCGCGGCTTCACCACGATCCGTGAGACCGTCAATGCGGTCGAAGCCTGGCTTGGTTCATTGCCGGGCCATGTCTATGCAAACGTGCGCCAGCCTCTGGTTCACACCCTCAACCTTGCACACCTGATGCCGCTTTCGGCGGTGTGGGCCGGACCGGAGCGGAACGAACATCTCAATAGCCCGCCGTTGCTGCTGGCGGCAACCCAGGGCTCGACGCCGTTCCGGTTGTCGACCCATGTCGGCGATGTCGGCCATATGTTCATCGTCGGACCAACGGGGGCTGGTAAATCCGTCCTGCTGGCGCTCATGGCGCTGCAGTTCAGGCGCTACCAAGGCGCTCAGGTCTATGTCTTCGACAAGGGGTTCTCCGCCCGTGCCACCATCATTGCCATGGGCGGCGATCACTATTCGCTCGGCGCCAAGGATGCGCTCGCCTTTCAACCGCTGCGCGGTATCGACGACGTGCATGTTCGTAGTTGGGCGGCGGAATGGATTCACGGGCTTCTCCTCCACGAGCGCGTTGCTGTCTCGCCCGAGATCAAGGAAGCGGTGTGGTCGGCGCTCTCGAATCTCGGCGGCGCGCCAGAAGCACAACGCACGCTCACTGGGCTCTCGGTGCTGCTGCAATCGAATGCCCTCAAAGCGGCACTCGCACCTTACACGCTCGAAGGGCCGTTCGGCCGCTTGCTCGATGGAGCCCAGGACCGGCTCGCGCTCAGAGACGTTCAGTGTTTTGAGATGGAGGAACTCATGCACGAGCAAGGTGCGGTCAGCCCGGTCCTCACCTATCTGTTCCATCGTCTCGAAGAAAAGTTCGACGGCAAGCCGACGCTCCTTCTGATCGACGAAGCCTGGCTCTTTCTCGATCACCCGCTGTTTTCAAGTCGTATCCGTGAATGGCTGAAGACCTTGCGCAAGAAGAATGTCGCCGTCGTCTTTGCCACGCAGTCGCTCGCCGACATTGCTGACAGCAAGATCGCGCCGGCCCTGATCGAGAGCTGCCCGCAGCGCATCTTCATGGCCAATGACCGTGCCCTCGAACCGCAGGCCCGCGCCGCTTACGAGCGCTTCGGTCTCAATGAGCGGCAGATCGAGCTGATCGCGTCGGCAACACCCAAGCGCGACTATTATTTGCAATCGCGCCGCGGCAACCGGCTGTTCGAGCTGGGCCTCGGACCAGTGGCCCTTGCACTTTGCGGCACGTCGAGCGCTGCCGATCAGGCACGCATTACGCGTGTGCTTGAAGAGTTCGGTCCAGACCGGTTTGCGCAAAGCTGGCTCAGATCGAAGGGCCTCGCCTGGGTCGCCGATTTGTTGCGTGAGCACTCAAGCCCAACCTCCAACGACAAGGAGACAGAGACATGACCCGTTTCAGGCAATTTCTTATCGCCACCACAATAATCATTGGCCTTGGCGCTTCACCGGCCGACGCCATCATCGTATTCGATCCTTCGAATTTCGGGGAGAATGTTTTACAGGCGGCACGTGCCCTCGAGCAGATCAATAACCAGATCAAAAGCCTGCAGAACGAAGTCCGGATGCTTGAGGATATGGCCAAGCACCTTGAGAAGCTCAACTTCTCCTCGCTACCAGTGATCGAAGCCGCCCTCAAGGACATCAATCAGCTGATGGCGAAGGCCAAAGGCATTGCCTTTGACGTCAAGGCGACCGAAACGGCGTTCAGTCGCCTCTTTCCGCAACAATACAACGCCACCATGACATCGACCCAATTGGGTGAGGCGGCCTGGGAGCGCTGGAGCGAAGCGATGAAGGCGCTGGAGCACACAATGGTGGTGCAGGCGCAAGTGGTGGCGAACGTCGATGCCGATGGCACGACTTTGTCGCGCCTGGTGACCGAAAGCCAGGCCGCCATTGGCAGTCTGCAGGCGCAGCAAGCATCGAACCAATTGAACGCGCTCTCTGTCAAGCAACAGCTGCAAACCCAGGAGCTGATGGCGGCGCAATATCGCGCCGAAGCCATCGAGCAGGCGCGTCAGGCCCAGGCACAAGAACAGGCGAGGGCGCAATTCAAGCGCTTTATCGGCGATGGCCAGACCTACACGCCGGTCAACTGAGTCCCAACATCGAAGGGTGAGAGTCGTTTCCCATGAACAATGTCAACGTCATCGATCGCTTTCTGGAGACCTTCATCCGCTACATCGATTCCGGATTTGGCCTGCTTGCCGGTGAAGTGGCGTTCCTGACCTCGATCATTGTGGCGATCGACATTACGCTCGCCGGACTTTCCTGGGCGATGGACGAAGGCTCAAACGTCATCGCCAGGCTCATCGCCAAGATTCTCTATGTCGGTGCCTTTGCCCTTATTCTCAATAATTGGGCGAGCTTCTCGGTTCTGGTGTTCCAGTCATTCTCAGGATTGGGACTTGAGGCGACGAACAATAGCCTGACGCCGCAAGATTTGTTGCGACCGGGCTTTGTTGCCGGAACCGGTTTCACTGCAGCCCATCCCCTGATCGAGCAAGCCGGATCGCTTCTTGGCTTCACGACCTTCTTCGATAATGCGGTCACGATCCTCGTGCTCGTGTTCGCCTGGATTGTCGTACTTCTCGCCTTTTTCATTCTCGCGGTTCAGCTCTTCATCACCATCATTGAATTCAAGCTGACGACACTGGCAGGCTTTGTGCTCGTGCCATTCGCCTTATGGAGCAAGAGCGCCTTCCTTGCCGAACGGGTGCTTGGCAACGTCTTTGCCTCCGGCATCAAGATCATGGTGCTGGCCGTGATCATCGGTATCGGCACTACCCTGTTCACGGAATTCACTAGCGCTTTGAACGGCCAGGAACCTGACCTCGAACAGGCGATGACATTGGTCTTGGCCTCGATCGCGCTCTTTGGGCTCGGCATCTTTGGCCCGGGCATCGCAGCAGGCCTTGTCTCCGGCGCGCCGCAATTGGGCGCGGGTGCCGCGGTTGGGACAGTGGGAGCTGTCGCTGGCGGTGCGATGCTGGCAAGCAGTCTCGCCACTGGCGCCGCGCGTGCAGGGGCAGGCGCCATTTCTGCGGTGCGCGCCGGGGCTCTGATACCAAATGCCGGGTCGAATGCAGCTGCAACGCCTGCAAACGCGGCAGGCGCAGGTTCATCGCCAGTTGGCGGTGCCGGGACGACGACAACGCCAAATGCAACGGCCGTGCCGGCGACCTCAACGGGTGGCACGTCTGCTTCGAGTGGCGGATCAGCGTCGAACGCGGGTGCAACGGGCGCGACATCTGAGAGCGGCGGCACACCAGACTGGGCGAAACGCCTTCGCGGCGAGCAGCGCTGGCACCGGCGCGTTCACGCCGTCGAACAGGCAATCCGAGAAGGTGACAAACCAGGCACCGGAGCTAACCCCGATTTGAGGCAAGACAAATGATCTTTCGACGAACTCCAAACCGCTATGGCGACACACCGCTTCCAGAGACGCCCTATCAAAAGGCGCAACAGGTTTGGGACGAGCGGCTCGGCTCCGCACGAGCGCAAGCCTTCAATTGGCGGCTGATGGCTTTCTCCTGTCTCGCGTTTTCGCTGGCGCTGGCTGGCGGACTGATCTGGCAGTCGGCACAGAACCGGATCACGCCCTATGTCGTGGAAGTCGACAAACTGGGCAGTGTCCAGGCGATCGCACCGGCCTCTGAGATTTACAATCCGACGGATGCACAGATTGCCTCTACCGTCGCACGCTTCATCACCGGCATCCGCTCATTGTCCATTGATCCAATCGTCCTGCGCAAGAATTGGCTCGAAGCCTATGATTTTACAACAGACCGCGCGGCTGAGACCCTGAACGAATTCGCCAGAGCCAACGATCCGTTCAAATCCGTCGGGCGGCGATCGGTTTCCGTTGAAGTCACCAGCGTGGTGCGGGCGTCAGCTGAGTCGTTTCAGGTCAAATGGCTTGAGCGCTCATTTGACAATGGGCACCAGGCCAAGTCGGAACACTGGACAGCAATCCTCACCATCGTTGTCCGTCAACCGCGTTCCATCGAAATCCTGCGCAAGAATCCGCTCGGCGTCTACGTGCACGGCCTCGACTGGTCGCGCGATCTCACACCCGGAGAAAACCCATGAATTTGTCGAAACTTCTCGCTTCTGGCGTATCGATGTTGGCACTCACGGCTTGTGCATCGCAGGGCGCGCCACCACCGCAGATTGCCTATGACAATGAAGAGTTCCGCCAGGCTTTTGCCGCGCCGGAACCGGCCAAGCCCGTCGAAGTCCTGACTATCCCAGAACCGCTACCGCTACCAGGTCAACTCAAACCGTTGCCCGGAAACAAGCTCATGAAGGTTCGAAGCGGTCCGCCGCAAACACGGGTCGATGCCGCGAACCGCGTGGCGATGCAAGAACCGACAAAGGACGGTTACGTCAATGCGGTTCAGGTCTATCCGTTCACGACCGGCGCCCTCTACCGCCTCTATGCAGCGCCAGAGAAAGTCAGCGACATCGCCCTTGAGCCGGGCGAGAAGCTGATCGCTGTTTCGGCCGGGGACACTCTCCGCTGGATTGTCGGCGATACGACGAGCGGCGCCGGTGACAGTGCCCAAGTTCACATTCTCGTCAAACCCACGACGACCGATCTCAAGACCAATGTCGTCATCTCAACCAACCGCCGTGTCTATCATCTCGAACTCGAAAGTACCGAACGGACCTATATGGCGGCGGTCTCCTGGCGCTACCCAGTTGATCAGCTGATTGCCCTTCGCCGCAACAATGATGAGGCAGTTGAGGTGGCAGCGCAGATCATTGACCAAGGTGTTGCGCTCGAGCAGTTGCGCTTTCGTTATGAGATTTCGGGCGACAGACCGGCGTGGCGGCCGGTTCGCGCCTTCGATGACACGCATAAAGTCTATATCGAGTTTCCAGCGCGCATCGATCAAGGTGAGGCACCGCCGCTCTTTGTCGTTGGCCCAAGAGGCGACGCCGAGCTGGTCAACTACCGGGTGCGCGGCCGCTATTACATCGTCGACCGGCTGTTCGCCGCGGCTGAGCTTCGACTTGGTGCCGACCCGCAAGCCATCGTCCGCATCAGTCGAACGGATGAGGTGGCGGGTGCCAAGGTTTCGCAGCGCGTGGGAACCCACAAGTGACGGACGGCGTCGAACAGCGGCGAACGCCGGCAACCGAACATGTTGAGCCTCTTGCGCTCAGGGCTCGGCCACGGCCGGTCACGCGGTTTAACCGGCGTGTCGTTATCGCCGTTTCTGCGATCATATGCGTCGTGATCCTTGCGGCGACATTGATTGCGCTGCAGCCGGTCAGGTTCCGCGGAAACGGGGAGGCGCAAGAATTATTCAACACTGAGCGCAAGACAACCGCTGAAGGTCTGGATGCGCTTCCGCGCAACTATGGAGAGCTCGGCCCGCCACTGCAGGGTGACGTGGGACCACCGGTTGTGAGCGCAGAGCGCGATCTGGGTATCGCAAAAGATACGAGCTTTCGGCCAGACGCGGAAGCCGACGCCGAACGAGCCGAGCGCTTGCGCCTGGCAAGGCAGGCGCAACAGGCGCGAGAAGCAGCTGTTTTTTTTCAGGT
Source organism: Micropepsaceae bacterium (assembly GCA_040080835.1). Taxonomy (GTDB): domain Bacteria; phylum Pseudomonadota; class Alphaproteobacteria; order Micropepsales; family Micropepsaceae; genus SZUA-430. Next base: position 16,751 of record JBEBHP010000031.1, read on the forward strand.
CTCGGTGAAGCGCGAAGAACCGGTGTCTGCGCTTGCTGCTAGAACCCAGACCGCCGGTATTGAAAATACCCTTGCCACGCCGAACCAAATACTGCCCGCGGCACTTGATCGTGATCGCGATCCGTCTGCACAGGGGCGCAAGCTGGATTTTCTTGAAAGACGTAGCAATGGCGACACGACTAATCCTCACGCGCTCGAGCAACCGCTATCTCCTGACACTTTATTTGCCGGAACCGTCATCTCGGCGAGCCTTGTCACTGGCATCAATTCGGATTTGCCAGGATTTGTCATCGCGCAGGTGACGGAAAACGTTTTCGATACTGTGACCGGAAAGCGTTTGCTTATACCGCAGGGAACAAAGCTCATCGGCAAATATGACAGTGTCATCGCCTTTGGACAGCGGCGTGCGCTCGTTGTTTGGAACCGGCTCATTATGCCGGACGGATCATCGATTGTGATCGACAATCTGCCAGCGACTGATGCGGCCGGTTACGCCGGACTTGAGGATGAGGTGGAGTTTCATACGTGGCAGCTTGTCAAGGGCGTCGCGTTATCGACGCTTCTCAGTGTCGGGGCGGAACTGAGCCTTGGAGGTCAAGAAAGCGATTTGGTTCGCGCCCTCCGCGAGGCGACGCAGCAGAACGCCAGCCGTGCCGGTCAGCAACTGACGGAACGCAATCTCGATATCCAAGCGACGATCACCATTCGGCCCGGTTGGCTGCTACGCGTCATCGTCTACAAGGATCTGATTCTGAAGGCTTATCGCGAATGAGAACACCACGCCCGCTGGCACTCAAGATCGCGAAGCTGCCCGACCGCACGCCGGTGAAGGTGACGATTGCCCTGCTGCCAGCGTTGCACGCCGATCTCGTCGCTTACCTGCAACTATATGAGGAAGTGCATGGAGTCGCGGAACAGTTGCCCGTGCTGATCCCGCACATACTCGATAGTTTTCTCAGCAGCGACCGGGACTTCGTGCGGTGGCGCAAGCGCGCGTCAGAGGTGCATGAGGAAGTTTCGTGAAACTTGATACCTGAAAGGAGAATCACAATGGCCGTGATTGGAACATTTGCAGCAACGAAAGACGGCGGCTGGAGCGGCGTCATCCGCACCCTGTCACTCGATGTGAAAGTGCGCTTCGTACCCAATGACAAACGCGATCAGGACGCGGCACCGGACTTTCGGGTATTTGCCGGTGAGTTTGAAATCGGCGCGGCTTGGCGCAAGGTCAGCGCGAAGGATGATCAGAAAGAGTATCTCAGTGTTCGGCTTGAAGATCCTATGCTACCGCATGCGCTGACAGCGGCGCTATTTGCGATTGCGGGCGGCAGGGAAGCCCAACTGGTGTGGACAGCGACGCGGAGAGTTGAGGTTGTTTCCTGATGCTGGCTCGAACAATCGAGAGGAGCGAGAGTGGCGAGCGACCCAAGCCATCTTGCTGGTTGGGACAACCGCCACGGCGAAATCCCTCTATCGTCAGATCAAGTGTTTACTTGTACACGTATGCTCTGAGCAATCCCGTTTCTCTAAACCGCTTCCAGTGGTGCAAATGGTGTTGGCGCAGCAACAGTCTCGCCTAGCAAAATATCTGAAGGTCCATCATGTTCGCATCCATGGATCTGGCCTCCCGCTAGCACGACGATTCGCATCGCTCGTCTTACGGTTTCGGGTCTGTGAGCGATCACAATGCGCGTGATGTTTAGTTTGGAGATTGCATCGTTCACGCGGGTTTCAAGCGCGCTGTCAAGGTGGGCAGTACCTTCGTCGAGCACCAAGATCTTCGGCTGACGATAAAGCGCCCGCGCCAGCAACACACGCTGCTTTTGTCCACCAGATAGCGCCGCACCCATGTCGCCAACGAGCGTCTCAAAGCGCATTGGCATGCGGATGATCTCGTCGTGAATGGCAGCAGCAATGGCACAGGCCTCCACGAGCGGGACATCAGGCTTGGGGTCGAACAATGCGATATTGTCGATAAGTGTCCCCGCGAAAAGTTGATCGTCTTGCATGACGGCCGCAACCTGCGACCGGTAGCGCTTGAGGCCAAACTTCATGAGCGGTTCGCCATCGACCATAAACTCCCCGCTCTCCGGTTCCATCAAACCAAGCAAGATTTTCACAAGAGTCGACTTGCCACCGGCTGACGGTCCGCTGATTGCCAGATGTTCCCCCGGATTAACATCAAGGTTTAGCCCATCAAGCACCAAGGGTTCGCTAGATGCATAGCGAAACTTGATGTCACGAAGGCTCAGCGCCCCCTTGAACTCGCCGTTATGGTGTTCAGCTTCGTCCAATCGAAATCCGCGATCTTGATCGTGCAGAGCGATATCTGCCAACCGGTCCAAATGCAGGCTCAGCATCCTAAACTCGATCCAGCGATCAGCGAGCGCCAACGCGCGCCCAACGAATTGTTGCTTGTAGGTTAGAAACGCATAGACCATCCCCACGGAAAAGCCGCCGCCGAATACAGCACGTGCCGCAACATAGATCGTCAATATGCCTTCAAGCCCAAATATAATGTCGTTTACGAGAGTTAACGAAATCGATAACCGGCCCACCGACAGCTTCGCATTCGCGGTTTCGGCCATGGTGTTCTGCCAAAGCGCATGGCGATCACCTTCTGCATTCGCCAGTCGCAACGCGGTGACTCCACGAACGGTTTCGATCAGATAGCTGTCCTGCTTGGCTTGAGCAACGATCGCTTCCGTCGCGCGTGCTTTCACAATAGGAAAAAACGCCGCACGTGCCGCCAATGCGAGAGCCACAGCGAGTAGTGCAATAAGTCCAAGCACGGTGCTGTAAAACAGCATCAAAACCAGAGTGATTACGGCCATCAACCCGTCAATCACAGCGCTGACAATGCCTGTTGTCAGCGCTGCCTGAATTGGCAAGAGCGAGCCGAAGCGTGAAATAATGTCTCCCGCATGCCGCTTCTCGAAATAGGGCACCGGTAGCTTCAGCAAATGCCGCGCCAGATTGGCGGCCATCTGAAACCCCATCAAACTGCCGAAGGTGAGCAATAGGCGCTGCCGCAGCGCGCTTGCCGCCGCGTTGATTAGAGCAAACAACCCGAACCCAACGGCAAGCACCGCCAGCAAATCCAGATCAAAGCGCGGTAGAATATCATCGACCACAATTTGCAGATAAAACGGGCTGGCAATTACAAAAGCCTGAAGCAACAGGCTAAGGAATGCGGTCTGCGCCAGGGCAGGGCCAAGTCCTTCAATCCGCGTCCAAAGTTGGCGGATGCGCAATGGTTCGCGCAAATCCGCAGTCTTGAACGCAGAAGTCGGCCGCAACTCAAGCGCTACGCCTGTGAATGCCGCAGAAAATTCCGCAGCCTCCAATACGCGCTCACCCCGTGCCGGATCAGAGATATGATACTTCGCTCCCGCAACTTTGGTCAGCACCACAAAGTGATTCATTTGCCAGTGCAGAATGGCTGGAAGATGCAAGTGCGTCATCTCGTTCAGATCAAGTCGCACGGGACGACAGACCAGTCCCAGTTGATCAGCCATGCCGATCAGGGTCTTCACCGTCATGCCCTTCAGCGACAAGCTGAACTGCCGCCGCAATCCATTCAGATCACATTTGAGCCCGTGGTAGTTGGCAACCATGGCGAGAGCTGCCAACCCGCACTCGGCAGCCTCCGTCTGCCTCACAAGCGGCACGCGCTTCCCGCCGGAGAGGTTCAATAGCCTCGCCGCGTTCATACGCTACCCCCGGAAGCGCGGGATTCCTGCCCGCACGTATCGTTGAGCGTAGGCAAGACACCTGAGCTCCCCGTTCACGTCCGCCCCCGAACGGCATAAAGCGGTTCAAAAATCCAGGCGAAGATCGAGCGCTCTTCCAGCATTACATTGGCCTTCAGCGTCATGCCGGGCTTCAACGACACCTTCTCGCCAAATGCCGTAACAGCACTGTCCCTTAATCTCACTCGCACCACATAAACCGGCTCTGCAAACGTCTGCGGCGTGGCCATATCGCCAGGCGCAACCGCACTCTGCGACACCTGCATAATCGTGCCCGTTCCCGAACCAAAGCGTTGATAAGGAAATGCGTCGTAGAGCAGCCGCACCTCTTGTCCACTCTTGATGAAAGCCGAGGCGATCGTTGGTACGAACAGCTCAGCCTCCAACGCCGCACCATCAGGCACAATTGCCATCACCGGCTTTTGCGCGTCGACGGCATAGCCCCGCCGCACATTCAGATTGGTGATGCGCCCAGAGATGGGCGCTATCAGCGAATAGCTCCGCCGCCCTTCGACCTCAGCTCGTCGTTGCGCAAGCTCTGCCCGCGTCGCTTCAAGCTGCGCGATGGATGTGTCCATGTCCAGCGGCAAACGCACAAGGTCCGACCGCGCCGAAGCGATCCGCGATTCCAGCGCCTCCCGCTGCTGGCGCAAGCTGCTTTCGTCACGCGCCTGCTCGCTCCACACTGCCCGCCGGTTGCGGACCTCGCGTCCACTGACAAAGCCCTTTCCGGTCAATGCCTCCACCGCCTCGACGTCGCGCCAGCTCGAAGCGACGATGGTCGATTGTCTGGAAAGTTGCTGATCGATCTCAGCGCGTTCGCGCACAAGTCCCGCGATCAACTCCTTCTGACGCGCCACCTCGCCAACCCCACGCGTACGCGCGAGTTCAATCTGCTTCTCGAGTAGTTGTGCTTGCACACCCAGAATACTCAGCAGCGCCGTCTCAGGTGTTTCGCCGAGTGTCGCTTGTCCTTGCTCCACGCGTACATTTGCAACTACCGCACCCGCCCTGACAAAATCCCCTTCGCGGAACGGCAAGTTATCAAGTGTACCAGCGCGCCCAGCGCGCACAAGCACAAGCCCCTCGCTCGTCGTCAGCCACCCTGGCGTTGCTTGCACCCGCGCGTATGACCAAAATAAGGTGGCCACCAAGAACGGCACAGTAGCCATCGGCAACAAATACCCGGCAAAGCGATACACGCCAGCATCGCGCAGTACCACATCACCTTCAAGGTGCGTGCGTCGAGCAACAATTGCGGCTTGTCGGAACAATGGGCTCAGCAAAAAAATCTCCCCTGTTTGTAAAGGTTCACAAAAAAATTAAAACGTGTTCAC
>JBEBHP010000003.1:0-290124 GCA_040080835.1 Micropepsaceae bacterium
GACGAGTTAGGGGAGGTCGAAGTCCTGCAATCACTTCATGCAATAGATTACAGGCAGCCCATTACGTGTCTTGCCATGAGCCAAACTGAACCGGACAGCCGTAGCGGAGGCAGACCATGACAAAGATGGGGTGTTTTGCGCGCACGCGGTACACTGAGCAATTAGCCCCACCCCACTGCGTCACTCGTCCATGTCGGCCAGGATGTCGGTTGCGATCTGGGCGGCTATCATGTCGAGGCCCCTGCGCATGGCCGCGAGGACGACTTCGGGATGGGCCGTAAGGTCTTCCGGCTTGTCGAAACCGAATTCCTCTGGCGGGCGCAGAATGGTTCGGCCGATGGTTTTCGCATACATGTCGTAGGTGTAGGTGTCGCTCGCCAGCTTATCGCGCGACGTCGCATCGTAGAGACGGAAGCGGATCAGGAGGTTCGGTCCGATCTTACCCTCCAGGCGGCGTTCGTAACGGGTGTCGTCGATTGACAACTGCAAGGACGATGTTGGCCACGGATGCGGGTCTGTGCCCGTCACGTAGGCCGACAGACCCTTTGCGATGAGAGCCTTCTGGACCGCCACCGCCAGTTCATCGCCCAGTTTGAGATTTTGAAGCTTGGCCTGGTCAGCGGGTGTGGTGGCTGCTCCACCGATTGCGATCTCGGTCGAGAAGGTTCCGTCCCTGACTTCCACCTGCTCCGGATTTCCCGGCGCCAGGACCTCGACGACGGCGAGTGCGGCGCGCGGTGTTGCGTATGATGGTGCAGCAGCACCGAGCGCTGCGGCCATGACGACGAATGCGCCGACAATCCCCTGAATGCGTGCCGTTGTCATCGACTGCGTCCCCTTTTTTCCCCAAGACTGTAGTGCGGGATGCGCCTGGGCTGCAATTGAATAGTGGTGGCTGTATCCGCCTTCGGAGAAACGGGGGAAGTGGGGGACGTGACGCACTTCCATCGGGCTTCATCCGCCACAAAATTCAAGTTCTAACTGGTTTTATGTCTGTCATTCTGACGGAAGCCAGGGGCGGGATGCGCGTGAATAAAACACTTGCGGTCATCCTGCTTGCAATGCGGCACGCAAGTGACGCTTTGCGAGCGGGACCCATTCGTGGTGAGGCGTGCCGGCTATCTCTCACCGCGTATGGTTCCCGGACGCAAAGCACCGCTGCGCGATGCAATGCGTCCGGGATGACGAAGCAAGTTATGGAGTCAAGGTAAAATTGTGCTCGCTTGTATTGGGCACCGGTCTGATCAGGACTGGCCGGGTATCGGCAGGACTTCCATGATTTCGACCGAGTCGCCCGGGAAGATCGCGAAATGCGGATGGTTCTCGAACATGCGCGCAGCGGCCTCATGGGTTTCGGCGCGCACGACGACGTAGCCCGACATGGCGTTCTTTGTGTCAGCCACGCCGTCGGCGGATGTGCGTTTCGTTTTGCCCAACGGTCCACCCTCGACGACGATGGCTGCACGATGTTTCACCATCCAGTCGCCCCACGCCTTCATGCCCGAGGCCATGCGCGCCTGGCGCGTCGCCTCGTCAAGCTTGTTCCATTGTGCCTGGCCGGGTGATGTCACACTTCCAAGATAGATCGCGAGAAAGGTCTTCATGGGGGTCTCTCCAAATTGCACGGCGTCGGGTCTGACGTGACTATTTCACATACGGACACAGGTGTGCAAACTCGGCGGGTGAAATTCTGCTCTCACCACCCTTTCCAACCCTATTTTTGTCATTCTAGCGAAGGCAGGGACCCAAGGGATGCAGGTTGTCGCGTGCTTATTCAAAACACTTGCAGTCATCCTGCTTGCAATGCGGCACGAAGTGCTGCGTTGCGAGCGGGAACCACACGAGGTGAGGCTTGTCCGGATATTCCTCACCACGTATGGGTCCTGTGTCTGCGCAGCAGCACTCTCGTGCTGCGGCGCGCACAGGATGACGCAGGTTTTGTGAGGAAAGTGGAATTATTACTCTGGCCCTGTTTCCTGTATTCTTGTCCTGCAAGCATGAAAGGGACGCTGAACAATGCAAAGCGAAGATGTGACGCGCCGCACGGCGCTGGGACTGGCGGCGGGTGCGGCCGTGGTGGTGCAGGCGAACGCGGCCGGGCTCGAGCCGAAGGCAGATGCAGCCCGGGAACGCGTTGCTGGAATTGGCGGGTTCTTTTTTCGGGCCAAGGACCCCAAGGCGCTTGCCCTCTGGTACGAGCACCACCTTGGCGTCGCACCAGTGCCGAGTGATTACGACAGCCCTGCATGGCGTACCGAAGCGGGCACGACCGTCTTCTCGCCCTTCAAGCAGGAAACCAAATATTTCGGGGACATGCGGCTGCAGTGGATGATCAATTTTCGCGTGCACGATCTTGACAAGATGGCGGCGCAGTTGCGGGCGGCTTCGATTGAGGTAGAAGTCGATCCCGAAACTTATCCCAACGGGCGCTTTGCAAAGCTCTTCGATCCGGAAGGCAACCCGATCCAGCTGTGGCAGCCGGGAGGCAAGGATCCGGGGTAGAGAACGATCGTTCAAAACACGCGGGGTTCAGTCGTCGAAGCCTATGAAGGTTGTTGCTTCGTCTACTGACTTGCGGCGGGAGACTACGGCATTGGCGGGGAAGCTGTCGTCGGGGAAGCCCAAGGCCACGCAGATCATGATGACCTGGTCCGCCGGGATTTTGGCGTGTTCGCGGACAACGGGGGACTGCATGATGCCCTGGCTGTTGATTACGCAGCCGAGGCCGCGAGACCAGGCGGCGTTTACGAGCGCGTTGGTGACGGCGCCGCAATCAAAGGGGCCGATGTCGCCGCCGTGGATCGAGCGGTCATAGGTAACGACGATCGAAACCGGTGCGTCGAACTGGCGGAAGCCGCGCAGCACCCAGTCCTTGCGGGCGGCCTGGTCGTGGCGTTCGATATTCATGGCAGTGAAGAGCTGCTTGGCGATATCGATCTGGCGCTCGCGATGCACACCTTCATAGTTGCCGTGACTACGAGATTCACGCGACGCCGGCACGCCAGCGAGGTTTCGTTCCGTGTTTCCGGCGCGGATGAGGTTGAGCGGATCACCCGCCACGACATAGAAATTCCAGGGCTGGGTGTTCAGCGATGACGGCGCACGCATCGCGAGCTCGATCACTTCGCGGATGAGTGCCTTTGGCACGGACACGGGCTTGAAGCCGCGGATGCTGCGGCGGCCTTTTACAACTTCATCATAGTGCATCAACTCGCTCCAACCGGAAACTTCTGTGACATGACCTGTGAAGGCAGGCCATGGCGACGTTAAAGTATTGGCGTGTGTGAACGCTAGACGCGGATGTCGAGTATTGAGCCGGGGCGCGATAGGCGGGTCAGTTCGTCGAGTGCTGATACCGGAGGCCGGGCCTGGACTGCGGGCGTTACCGGGGCTGCCACGGCTGCGGCAATTTCGACGGGCTTGCCGGTGATGACCCTGGAGGGATTGGCAGACTTGAGTGCGAGGGCTTCGAAGCCGCCGCCCGTTGGCGCAGATTGCGGCTGACTTTGAGGCTGGGGTTGGCGCCGCTGCACCGGCTGTGATGCAAAGGACTGCGCGGCGAGATGAGGAGGAAGCGAGGTCGTGCTCATGAGCAAATTATGGGCGGCACATGGTTCATATTTGGATAATGCGCTGGCTGCGACATTATGTTCCTATTTTGTTCTTTACATCCAATTCGAGACTTGCGACGCTGCGCAAAAAATGGCCGGGAGCGGGAAATGACCGCTCACAACCGAAACGAATATGGGGCGCGTAATTTGAAGAAACACCCCCCTTCTGTGTCTCACGAGATACTGATTTCTGGCTGTAACAAGCCAAAAAGAGTGAGACACACTTTGTCTCACTGTCTCACGCAAATGGCGGCAGATTCAGGTGTCGCTGGAGGGTTCGCCGCCGGCAGCCACGATGCGCTCTACCCTTCGCATCCAGCGCCAGCTGATCACGCAAAGCACTGTGATTGCCACGATGGTGATGCCGTAGGCCGGCCAGATGTAAGCTGCGTAGCCGCCCATATCGAAGAAGCCTGATGTGTCGTTCATGATGCGGGGGACTCCAGACCCAGGCGGATGCTGCGCAGGCGACGTTCGGCCACTTCGGCCCGCATGCGGATCATCAGAAGGCCTGCATAGAGAAGGTTATAGGACAACGCCATAATCAGCAGCGGCGTCAGCATCGAGGCCGGCATGGCCGGGCCATCCATACGGAATACCGTTGCGCCCTGGTGCAGCGTGTTCCACCAGTCGACCGAGAACTTGATAATCGGAATGTTGATGGCGCCGACCAGCGCCAGGATGCGGGCGGCACGAGCCGCACGGGTTGGCTCCTCGATCGCACTCCAGAGCACGATGTAGCCGAGGTAGAGGAAGAACAGGATCAGCACCGATGTCAGGCGCGCGTCCCATACCCACCACGCACCCCACATGGGCTTGCCCCAGAGCATGCCGGTGATGAGGGCGAGGGCCGTGAAGACGGCACCGATGGGTGCCGAGGCCTTTGCGGCGACGTCTGCGAGCGGGTGCTTCCAGACGAAGGCGACCGCGCTTGAGACAGCCATGACGCCGTAGACGAACATCGACATCCAGGCGGCCGGCACGTGCACGTAAATGATGCGCATCGCGTCACCCTGCTGGTAGTCGGGTGGTGCGATCATGAGGCCCATGATGATGCCGGCCAAGCCCAGCGCGATTGCCGAGACCATGAACCAAGGTGTCAGCTTGCGGGCGAGTTTTACGAACCGGTCAGGGTTTGCGAAGCGCTGCCAATTCGGCTTTTGAAGCTGACCTGCTTGAGGCAGGCCCCAAAATGACCGGAAAAGCCTTTGCCAGGATCGATAAAGTGTCAGCACAAATCGCATTCCTAATTGAAGCTGCCAGGTCTATTCGTCACCAATCCGCAGCGCCGCAGCGGCTGCGAACGAACCGACGATCAGTGTAATGAGCGATGCTGCGCCTAGCAGCAACAATGCCTGCGCCGGATCGTCACCGGCCTGCGCCCTCGAGACGGCTGTGGCGCCGAAAATCAGGAACGGTATGTTTAGCGGCAATGCAAGCAGCGCCAGGATCATGCCGCCGCGCTGAACGCTGGAACCCAGAGCTGCGGCTGCAGTCCCTATTGCACTCAACGCAGGCGTGCCGATCAAAAGCGACAAGGCGAGGATGGGGATTGCTTCGGTTGCCAGATTGAGAAGCGGCGCCAGGGCTGGCGCCAGCACGGTGATGATCAGGCCCGATGTCAGCCAGTGCGCCGTGATCTTGGCAAGGCTTGTCATTTCCAGCGGGATCGGTGACAGGCGGATCAGGTCCATCGTACCGTCTTCGGTGTCGGGCTGGATGATGCGCTCGAGGCCCAGAAGGGTCGACAGCAGGGCTGCAATCCAGAACAGGCCGGGCGCCGAGGTCTTGAGCACGCTGAGGTCGGGACCCAGGCCGAATGGCACCAGCACGACGATGAGTGCGAAGAAGGCTGCTGCCAATGCCGCGCCGCCGCTTGCGCGCATGCCGAGTGTCACGTCACGCCGGATCAGGGCCCAGAACGTGCTCATGAGCGCGTGCCCAGCTGCAGGACCTTGGGGTCGCCCATGAAGGCCTCGTGCGTGGCGGCAACGATCATGCCGCCGCCAGCCAGATGCGCGCTGCACGCGTCCGTCAGGCGCGCGCGCGAGGCGGCATCAAGGGCCGTCATCGGTTCGTCCAGAAGCCAAAGTTTGCGGGGCTGCAATGACAACCTTGCAAGTGACAGCCTGCGGCGCTGGCCTGCAGAGAGCAGACCGCCACTGTGTCCCGCCAATTTCTCGAGGCCCCAGGCTTCGAGGGCGGGGCTGACGCTTTTCTTCGGCGCGCCCAGCAGAGCTGCGTGGAACTGAAGGGTTTCAGCCACGCGCAGCTGGGAGCGGATGGAATCCTGGTGGCTGATGAAGTGAAGTGAGCGGTCGCGCTTTTCATCCGTGACGGGCTTTGCTTCATCATCAAGAAGGGACAGGCGGCCCGACATGATGCTGAGCAGGCCCGCAAGTACGCGCAACAGCGTGGTCTTGCCGGAACCGTTGGGGCCATGAAGGGTCAAGAGGTCGCCTGAGCCGACTTCGATGTCGACGTTGCGAAAGACGACACGCTCGCCCCGCAATGCCGCCAGCCGTTCCCCGATCAGTTTCATGGCCCTAGATATCCGAGAAGCTGCCGCCGCGGCCCTTGCCTGATGCGAAGCGGCTGGCGCCAGTGAAGGTCCCGCCGTCTGCCATCGTCGCCAGGCCATGCGCGAATTCGTTTGCCATGGCTCCAGCATAGTCGAGATCCAATTGCTGGTAAGCCGACAGGCGGTCGTGCCTCATGCACATCTGAGGAAAATGCGAGATCTCGCGCGCCAGCTTTTCGGCTTCCTGCCTGGCCGTGCCCTTGGGCACGACGCGGTTGACGAGCCCCATGGCGAGCGCTTCTTCAGCCGTCACAGGGCGGCCTGTCAAGATCAGGTCCATTGCGCGGCTCAGGCCGATCAGGCGGGGCAGTCGTACCGTGCCGCCGTCGATCAGCGGGACGCCCCAGCGGCGACAGAACACGCCCAGCACCGCGCCTTCCTCGGCCACGCGCATGTCGCACCACAATGCGAGTTCCAGCCCTCCTGCGACTGCATGCCCCGCAATGGCTGCAATCACCGGCTTAGACAGCAGCAGGCGCGAAGGGCCCATCGGGGCCTCGGCATCGCTGCCAATATCCAAGCCCGGCGCTGGGTTTTTGATGTGATTGCCCTTGCCTTCGCTGATGGCTTTGAGATCTGCGCCTGCACAAAACGCACCGGTTTCGCCATAGAAAACCGCCACGTTTGCGTTCGGATCGCGGTCGAAAGCTGTGAATGCACCTGACAATGCCTCAGCGGTTGGCCTGTCAACGGCATTGCGCCTTTCGGGGCGTGACAGGATCACAGTCGTGACGTTGTCAGCTGTCTCGGAACGAATGGCTGGATCGGACATCAAGGGTTTATCCAACTTAGTGGGCTATCATGCAAATTAGTCCGGTAGCGCCGGAAAGCGAAACTTATTAGTTTCCGACCTGCCTGCCATCCGCAGATCCATCCTCATGACCCGCAATCCTGGAGCTCACCACCCGTGACCGCCGTAGACAGTTTCAAATGCAAGAAGACGCTCAAAGTCGGCAACAAGACTTACACCTATTACAGTCTGAAAGCCGCCGAGAAGAACGGTTTGACCGGGATCTCGAAGCTGCCCTACTCGATGAAGGTCCTGCTTGAGAACTTGTTGCGGCACGAAGACGACCGCACGGTTTCGAAGGAGGACATCCAGGCCTGCGCCGACTGGCTTATTGCAAAGAGGTCGGACCGCGAGATCGCTTTCCGTCCGGCGCGCGTGCTGATGCAGGACTTCACGGGTGTCCCCGCAGTTGTCGACCTGGCTGCGATGCGCGATGCGATGAAGACGCTGGGTGGCAACCCCGAGAAGATCAATCCGCTGACGCCTGTTGACCTTGTCATCGACCACTCGGTGATGGTCGACAATTTCGGCACCAAGGATTCGTTCAAGAAGAACGTGGCGCGCGAGTTTGAACGCAATGGCGAGCGCTATTCATTCCTGCGCTGGGGCCAATCGGCCTTTGACAATTTCCGCGTCGTGCCGCCCGGCACCGGCATCTGCCACCAGGTGAACCTTGAGTACCTGTCGCAGACCGTGTGGACTGCCAAGGTGAAGGACGGCAAGAAGACCATCGAAGTCGCCTATCCCGACACGCTTGTCGGCACTGACAGTCACACTGTCATGGTCAATGGCCTTGCAGTGCTGGGCTGGGGCGTTGGCGGGATCGAGGCAGAAGCTGCCATGCTTGGCCAGCCGCAGTCGATGCTGATCCCTGAAGTCGTTGGCATGAAATTGACGGGCCAGCTCAAGGAAGGTGTCACTGCAACCGACCTCGTCCTCACCGTCACGCAGATGTTGCGCAAGAAAGGTGTCGTCAACAAGTTCGTCGAGTTCTACGGCCCGGGCCTCGAGGGCCTGCCGCTTGAAGACCGAGCAACGATTGCCAACATGGCGCCGGAATACGGCGCAACCTGCGGCTTCTTCCCGATCGACGTAGAAACTGTACGTTTCCTGAAGGCGACCGGACGCGCCAAAGCGCGTGTTGACCTGGTGGAGGCGTATGCCAAGGCGCAAGGCATGTGGCGCACCGAAAAGAGCGAAGATCCTGATTTCACCGATACGATCGATCTCACCCTTGATGACGTCGAGCCTAGCCTTGCTGGCCCTGCCCGTCCGCAGGACCGCGTGCCGCTATCGACGGCCGCCAAGGGATTTGCCGAGTCGCTCTCCAAGACCTTTGGCAAGGCCGGCAAGGAAGGCGAAACCGTCATGCTTGAAGGCACGGAGCAGACGATCGGACATGGTGCGGTCGTCATTGCAGCAATCACCTCGTGCACCAACACATCGAACCCGTTCGTGATGGTGGGTGCGGGCCTCGTCGCCCGCAACGCGCTCAAGAAGGGTCTTAAAGTGAAGCCTTGGGTGAAGACGTCGCTGGCGCCCGGAAGTCAGGTCGTGGGCGAATATCTCGCGAAGGCAGGCCTGCAGAAGGACCTCGACAAGCTTGGTTTCAACGTCGTTGGCTATGGATGCACGACCTGCATCGGCAATTCGGGCCCACTGCCCGAGAATGTGTCGGATGCCATTACGAAGGGCGACCTGGTCGCCGCTGCCGTCCTGTCAGGCAATCGCAACTTCGAAGGCCGCGTGAATCCCCAGACCCGTGCAAACTACCTCGCGTCACCGCCACTGGTGGTCGCCTATGCGCTCGCTGGTTCGATGACCGTCGACCTGCTGAACGACCCGGTCGGGCACGACAAGAAGGGCAAACCCGTCTACCTCAAGGATATCTGGCCGACGGCCAAGGAAATCGCGGATACGGTGCGAAAAGCCGTTACCACGAAGATCTTCAAGGATCGCTACGCAGACGTGTTCGACGGCGGTTCGGTCTGGAAGAAGATCAAGGTCAAGAAGTCGCTGACCTATCCGTGGGACATCGGATCGACCTATGTCCAGCAGCCGCCCTATTTTGATGGCGTGAAGCAGGAACCGACACCGATCGTGGACATCAACGGTGCGCGCATCCTTGGCCTGTTCGGCGACTCGATCACGACCGACCACATCAGCCCTGCTGGCGACATCAAGGCGTCAAGCCCTGCTGGCACGTTCCTGCAGGAGCGTCAGGTCAGCCAGACGGATTTCAACAGCTATGGCGCGCGCCGCGGCAACCACGAAGTCATGATGCGTGGCACGTTTGCCAATATCCGCATCAAGAACCAGATCGTAGCCGGCGTTGAGGGCGGCGTGACCCGGCATCAACCAAGCGGCGAACAGATGCCGATCTATGACGCGGCCATGCGTTACCAGCGGGACGGCGTGCCGCTGGTCATCTTCGCCGGCAAGGAATACGGCACAGGCTCTTCGCGCGACTGGGCCGCAAAGGGAACGAAGCTGCTGGGCGTGCGCGCGGTCATCGTGGAGACGTTCGAACGCATCCACCGCTCGAACCTGGTCGGAATGGGCGTGTTGCCGCTGCAGTTTACCGACGGACGCTCGTGGCGCAGCCTGGGCCTGACTGGTGCCGAGATCATCGACATCCCGGGTCTGGAAGACGAGCTCAAGCCGCGGCAGACGCTGCATGTCAACATCACCTATGCCGATGGACGGAAAGAGTCGGTCGCAGTGATGTCCCGTATCGATACGCTTGACGAGATCGAGTACTTCAAGAACGGCGGAATTCTGCACTATGTGCTGCGCGGGCTTGTGAAGGCTGCCTGAGGTTGCCGTAAATGCACACTGCTTCGTGACTAGGCAGTGAGGAGGGCTGCGGGTAGAGTTTTGTCGTCATGACGAAGTTCCCGACCCTCACATTCATCGGCGCCTGCAGCCTTGTCGCTGCTGGCGCCGTTTTGCTGCTGCAGCCATCGCAGGCCGACACACAGTCACAGCCCGTATTCGCGGAGCTGTTCACGAGCCAGGGCTGCTCGTCATGTCCGGACGCCGACAAGATCTGGGCCGATCTGCAGAAGCGCAATGACGTGGTCGCGCTGTCATTCAGCATCGACTACTGGGACTATATCGGCTGGAAGGATACACTGGCCCATCACGAGAACACGCTGCGCCAGCAGGCCTATGCGAAGGCGATGCCCTCGCGGCAGGTCTATACACCCCAGGTGATTGTCGACGGCGTTGACGACGTTGTCGGAAACGAGCGCGCAAAGGTGCTGAACGCGATTGACGCGCGCAGTGCGAAGATCAAAGGCAAGCGGCTCTCCGTCAGCCTCATCCAATCCGGCAATACGGTTCAGGTGCACATTGGCACCGGCCAGACTTCCGAGACTGCGACGATATGGGTTGCGCATACGGCGTCTTCCCGCACGGTAAAGATCACGCGCGGCGAGAACACCGGGCACCTGATGACCTATACAAATGTCGTCAGGGACTTTGGAGCTGCAGGTGTCTGGAACGGACAGGACGTCACGCTGCAGGTGCCGACTCGCAGCGGTGAAGGAAGTGATGTGTCCGATGGTGTCGCTGTATGGGTCCAGCAGGGCAAGCTCGGACAAGTGCTTGGAGCAGCGCAGCTTCGACTGGCTGCTCCCAAATAGTTTTGACTAACGCCCGCCGGGGCCCGTTGGGACCTTTGATCCGACAACGTTCAGCAACGCCTCAAGCGGCGATGTCAGAAGCGTTCCCTTGTAGCGTGGGACCTTGTACGCCCAGCCTTTTGACATCGCGTTCAGCTCTTCGACTTCCTTTGCGATATTCGGCTTGAGACCGGATGGCGAAGATGCCGGCGCGACTTCGGTTGGAGGCACTTCAACGGCGTCGAAGCTCACCCAGAAGTCGTTGTCCTTCTCGGCGATCATGACATTCAGCGCCATGCCGTCGAATGTCTGGAAAGTCGCACGAGCCGATTTCGAGAAATCAACCTGCGACTGGGGAACCACATCTGTGAACGTCATGCCGATCAGAGCATTGCCCACTCCATTGGGTTCGGCCTCGGTTCGAAGCGAACGGCCTGATGGCAGGCGTTCAACGACTGCGAAATTCTGCGTCGACGGCGTCGCGCGCGCGACGGAGTAGGTCGGCCCCTTGAGCGGCTTCATCGACACCGTCTTGATGCGGTCGCTCGGGAAGTCGATGAACGACTTGTCCAGCCACTGTGTCTGGTCAGTTGCCGCTTCAAATCCGCCACGGGCGACGTAGGTCTGACTTTCCTGTGGCCTGCGAACGTAAATGGCTTGCTTGCCGCCGGCAGATGCACCCTCGACGGCATTGCCGACAACGATGCTTGCCAGGACATCGCCCTTCGCGTCCTTGAGCGTTACGACTGTTCCCTGGCCTTCGTGCGAAGCCGTGGGAGCGCCCAGACCGAGCTTTTCAGCCCAGTCGGCGCGCGCGGTGCGCTGTTCCACGAGATCAAGATCTGCAAGCCCCGTGATGGTCTTGCGGATCTCATTGAAGTCGGCCCCGTACTTACCCTTGTCAGGCAGGATCCACTTACCGTCTGCGGTTCGCACGACGTTGAACGTCGATGTTTTGGATTCGATCTGTATGCCAGCCACATCGTTGGCCCTGGCTTCCAGCGCCGGAAACATTTTCACCGGCTTGAAGTCCGGCGTTTCGGAAGCGCCGCGCTGCCACTGCGACAGGAGCGCGAACAACACGGTCGCAGCCGTGGCGCCGCCGAGATAGGTCAGTGCACGTACGCGGCGCTGCAATACAGGCACAAGAGGCGCCTTTGTCGAAGTGTTCATTTTCCACCTCCGGAAGAGGCTGAAGATTTGCCGCGACGCCCCATCAGCCAGAGCACGAGTGCCGTTCCAGCGATGATCAGCGGTACGAAGAGAATGTTGATGGCTGCGAGCCACGTCCCGAACCGGTCGATGTCGCGACGAAGTTTGTACTGAACGTCACGCAACGCCTTTCGTGTCTCGACCATCTCGTTCCGGAACTTTTCAATTTCGGCTTCCTGTTCTGGGGTGAGCACTTCCTGCTGCTGCGCCTGGCCAGGACGCGTCTGTGCGCGACGCTTGCCTTCGAGTTCGGCCAGCTTGTTCTGCGCTGACGTCAGCTTCTGCTGAAGCATCTGTTCCTGGCGGAGGAACTGTTGATTGGCGCGACGCCGCATGTCGTCCACGACCGTGAACGGGCGGTTCGACGTGCCGCGAGAGCGCAGCGAGATCAGCGGTGCCGAGCCGGTCAGGTTTTCGATCGTGTTCAGAACGAAGACCGAGTTGTCGGCGATAGGAACGGCCACGCGCTGTCCCTGGAGTTCCTGCGGCTGGACCCAAAACGAGTCGTTGAAAATATCACTGTCGGCCACGAGGACAATATTTGCAGCCTTGGCTTGTGCAATATGTGCCGGACGGGGTGCGGCCTCAGGCTTGTCGGTGACCGAGCGCGGCGGCGGGCCGCCCGGGAATGCCGATTTGACCAGACCGCTGATGCGGGCGGCAATCGTATACTTCTGACCCGCCTTCACGAAGTCGCGCAGCAGCTCGTCAGGGTTCGGACTGCCCAGGACCTTGGACACGGGGATCTCCATGGTGTCGTCCGTGGTCTGGACCAACGGTTCGAATTTCGTCGTCGCGCCCTTGACTGGCTGGATGGAACCCACCGTACCAAGATTGAGGTCCGTCAGATCGCTCGTGACGATGTCACTGTGGTTCATCTCTTCCTTGGTCAACGCGAGCCAGGCCACGTAGTCTGCAACATCACCCGCAAACTGAACGCGGAGCGAACGGTTGCGTACACCGATGATCGTGCCGTTTGGAACCGACACGCCCCAGGAATGCATGAGCGCGTCGACGCTTCCGGCGGACGACTGTGTCGACCCTTCCAGAGCCTGGCCCGACGGATCAGCCGGGGCCTGCGAAATCTCAGAAAGCGGATCCAGGAACACCATTGCGCGACCACCGCGCATGATGAACTGGTCGAGCGCATATTGTGTCGTCGGCGAAAGCAACTTGGGATGCGCGATCATCACGACATCAATGTCAGCGGGCACGACATCGAAGTCCTGCTCAAGGAACTGAATGTCGAAGGATTCACGCAGTTGCTCATAAATCATGTAGGAGCGGGATTCGCCCTGCATGGCCGCGCTCATGCCACCGGCGCCGGTGTCGAAGGGAATGTTGGAGACAACACCGATCTTCGGTTTCTTGTCGCGCGTGAGCTTGTAGATCAGGTTCGTGAGGTCATATTCGAGGTAGGCTTCACGATCATCGAGGAAGAACGGGATCACCTCGCGGCCGCTGACCATGTTGGTGCCAACGAGGCCGAAATAGATCTTCTCGCCTGCAGGCGTGGGCGCACCGGTGATGCCCTGGGACACCGCGAGGTCTTCCTGTTCGGTCAATGGCTCTGGATCGATCACTTCGACCTGAAGCTTGCCACCGGAAATGCTCTGATAACGGGCGAGCAGGTCGCGCACGCGGGCGCCGTACGACCGGATGCCTGCATATTTGACCGATATCGCCTCGGAGAAGTAGAAGCGGATCGTGACCGGCTCGGGAATGGATTGCAGCACTTCCCGCGTGCCTTCACTGACCGTGTAGAGGCCGTTTTCCGTCAGGTCGATGCGCGCGGACGAGAACCAGACGTCCGAGGTCATGTTGATGGCAAAGAAGCAAATGATGCTGAGCACTATCGCTGCAGATGCGATTTTTGAACGGGTCCAGCGCATGTTAGTCAGCCCGCTTGAGGTCGATGACGACCGCGTTGATGAATAGACTGAGCGTGATCAGCGAACCGAAGAAGACGAGGTCGCGCAGGTCGATCACGCCGTTCATGATCGCGTTGAAATGCGTCAGGAAGCTGAAGGACGAAATTGCATTCACCAGGAAGGTTGGTGCCCAGCCCTGGAAGAAGTCCAGCACCATGTTGTGTCCTGCGATCGTGAACATGAAGCAGACGACAACGCTGACCACAAAGGCGATGACCTGGTTGTTCGTGAGCGACGAGAGGCAGGAACCGATCGAGAGATAAGCACCAGCCATCAGCCAGCTTCCGAAGTAGCTGGCGAAAATGACACCATTGTCCGGATCGCCCAGGAAATTGACGGTCGCCCACATCGGAAAGGTCAAGGCAAGCGCGATACCCGAGAAAACCCATGCTGCCAGGAACTTGCCGACCACCGCGGCCATGACCGGCACAGGCAGCGTCATCAGCAGTTCGATCGTTCCCGACTTCTGCTCTTCAGCCCAAAGCCGCATCGAAATTGCCGGCAACAGGAACAGGTAGATCCAGGGATGGAAGCCAAAGAAAACGTCGAGCTGCGCCTTGCCCGTCAGAAAGAACTGGCCAAAGTAGAAAGTGAATGCGCCAATCGACAGCAGGAAGATCACGATGAAGACGTAAGCTACCGGCGTTGCGAAATAGCCTGACAGCTCGCGACGATAAACGGCCAGGGTTGAATTCCAGAAACTCATAGCGCGCCCTCCGCCTTGATTTCGGTATCGGGCGTGGTTAGTGAGCGGAACACGTCATCCAGCCTTCTGGTGGGTGATCTGGCCAGCAGTTCGGATGGCGTACCGTCGGCCACGATGCGTCCCTTGTCGATGATGACGGCGCGCGAGCAGACGGCGTCGACTTCTTCGAGGATGTGGGTGGAGATTATGATCGCCTTGTTTGCGCTCATCGCCTTGATGAGATTGCGAACAGCAAGCTTCTGGTTCGGATCGAGGCCGTCGGTCGGTTCGTCCATGATCAGAACCGGCGGATCGTGGAGGATGGCCTGGGCCAGACCCACGCGGCGCTTGAAGCCCTTGGACAGGGTTTCAATTCGCTGCTCGAGAACCGACTGCAAACCTGTACGGACAATTGCTGTCTCGATTGCCTTTTTGGCCGCGTCATCTTTCAGACCACGAACGCGGGCAATGAATTCGAGAAACTGGACCGGTGTCATGTCCGGATAGGCTGGCGCGCCTTCAGGCAAATAGCCGATGGCGCTTTGCGCTTCGAACTGCTGCTCAACCACGTCGTGGCCGCAGACGGTAATGCGTCCTTCACTGGGCGCGAGAAAGCCCGTGATCATTTTCATGGTGGTGGACTTGCCGGCCCCGTTGGGACCGAGGAACCCCAGCACTTCGCCCTTGTTCACACGCAGGGAAATGCCGCCTACGGCGGTAAAGGAACCGAACCGCCTGACTAAATCTTCGATGATGATCATGGAATTGCTGGCTAACCCGCCAAAAACCAAGTTGAAATCGGGTCAAGCCAATACGAAAAAGCCCATGCAACCGCAAGTGTCCAATTTGTGAGTTTCGGCTTTAAACGCGCAGCATTAACCCACCGTCTACATTCAGGCCGTGTCCGGTGACGAAAGCCCCGTCATCAGAGGCCAGAAACAATGCTGCACGCGCGAGATCGGAAGGTTCTCCCAACCGTTTCAACGGGGACTTCCTGGCCCAGATTTCGGCGATGTCGGGTCGTGCGTCCCAAAGCGGCTTGGTCATGCCGGTCCGGATCGCCCCGGGAAGCAGGTAGTTGGCCGTGATGTTGAACTTGCCGAGTTCAAGGGCCAGTGTCCGGGTCAAACCGGTCACGCCGGCCTTGGAGGCGCAGTAAGCGGCCAATCCCAGGTCTGTGCCTTCGGCCATGACCGAAGCTACATTGATGATGCGGCCTGCCCGGCTCTGTTTCAGAAACGGAATGGCCTGCTGGCAAATCAGGAACGGGGCCGTCAGGTTGACTGCCAGCACTCGATCCCAAAAATCTCGCTTCATTTCCTCGACGAACTCGCGCCCGGAAATGCCTGCGTTATTCATGACGATGTCCAGCTGTCCAAATGAAGTGACGGCTGTCGTCACGATTCTTGCGGGGGCGTCTTCGGATGAAATGTCGATCTCGAGCGGCGCGATTGCTGCATGGGCCTGGTGGGCCGCACCGAGGTTCTTTCCTGGCAGATCCACCGCGAGAACCTTTGCACCTTCGCTCGCAAACAGCTGCGCCGTCGCCTGGCCAATGCCCGACGCTGCGCCGGTGACAATCGCTGAACGGCCTGACAAGCGCATAAAAAAAACTCCCTCGCACGAAGTGTGGAGGGAGTGTTGTACACGAGTTTGAGGGGTTGTCAGTTACGCAGGCAGTTGGACTTGGTCCAAATTTCGCGGTTGGCCCGGGGTGCGGTGAAAGCCGCGAGGGGGGCTGGGGGCTGATGGTCCGGGGCCTTTTTCCGCACCACCGAGCCAACCGGTATGTACGAAGATGGTCTCGCAAAACGGCAGTGCAAGGGCCGAAATGCGGCCCAATCGTGGCCCTGCATTCACGGCTTGGAGAGACATCGATGAACAACGATTCAGAAAGCTGAAAATCAGCCAGTTTTCACGGCCAGTCGTTCAGCAATGATGCGCATGGCGACGGGATGCGACCCCATGATTGTGTGAGGGCTGTCAACTTCGATGTTCTCTGCACCCGCGCCCTCTTCAACCAGGCATGCGCGCCAGGGAACAATACCATCGGAACGCGAATAAAACGCAGTGACAGGGACTGGCGGATTGTTCTGGAGGCCGGGCATGCGTGCGGTAAACGCGCTGTCGAAACTTGCCGACATGGCCTCGGCAAACGGGGACAGTGGCGTCTTGATGGGAAACCGGATGGGAGTGGCGAGCGTTATCACGCGATGGATCTTTGCAGGCGCGTCCTTTGCGAGCTCGCGCGCGAAGAGTCCGCCAAGGCTTCGACCAATCAGGCTTACCTTCTGGCCCGTGCGGCGGTTGGCTTCATCGACCAGGGCCGCGCATCGCGTGAGTGCTGCGGGCGTTGGCCCCCAGTTCGTGCCACCACCCCAGCCGCGCGCGTCGTAGCCTGCATCACGCAGCCAGTTGATCAAACTGCGCGTTGCCCAGTCACCCGTCATGAAGCCTGGCAGCACCAGCACGGTATGTCCGTCGCCTCGAGGGACATTCTCGAGCAGTGGGGCGACGGGCGGGCGTACAGTCGCGCCCACGAAGCTTGCAATATCCTTCAGCGCGCCGTATGCGGCCTGCAAAGGACGTTCTGTCGGATAGGATGTCAGCGTCAGGTTCGGCATTTGAGCGCACATTTTAGAAGTTGCGTACGGAATGCAAGCAGATCAGACAACCATGCACGCCTTAACCTTTCCGCCGGGTTTCAAAAGAGGAAGTTTCCATGAGCAAAGGTTCCAGTTTCAGCGAGACCGTTCTGGCCTATGCGGCTGATGTAGGCGTTCGCGAACATCCCATCCAAAAGACCTGCCGCGAGGACACGGCCAAAATGGGCGGTATTGCGCGCATGCAGATTGCGGTCGAGCAGGGTGCGTTCATGGGGATGATTACCCAACTGATGAATGTGAAGCGCTATATCGAAGTTGGAACATTCACCGGCTACAGCGCGCTGAGTGTTGGCCTTGCCCTTGGCGGCGACGGGCATGTGGATGCGCTTGATATCAGTGAAGAGTATATGGGAAAGGCGCGCGGATACTGGCGTGCTGCGGGTTTGGAAAAGAAGATCACCGGGCACATCGGTCCCGCCATTCAGACGCAGGAGAAGTTCCTGAAGGATGGAAGAGCCAGCGCTTACGACTTTGCGTTCATCGACGCGGACAAGACCGGCTATGATGCCTACTACGAAAACATGCTGAAGCTGGTGAGGGTCGGTGGGCTGATTGCGATTGATAACGTGTTGTGGTCGGGCAAGGTCTGCGATCCTTCGGACACCACGCCCGACACGCTGGCCCTGCGCGCACTGAACCTCAAAATTAAGAATGACAATCGCGTCGACACAGTGCTTTTACCGGTGGCCGACGGCATTTTTATGTGCCGCAAACGCTGATCGGGCTTGCCAATGCCGGTCTGCAGGTGGAAACTTTCACCAACAGATGGCTGATGAAACCATAATCCCACTCCGTGGCAACGAGCGCCCTCAGCCACGGAAAGACGACATGGGCAAAGACGACATGGGCAAAGATGACACGGGCGACGACAATTCCCGTGGGGTCGAGGTCATGTTCGACCGGCGCGAGCTCAGTACAATCCTGTCACTCTATGGTCGCATGGTCTCCCAGGGAGAGTGGCGTGACTATGCCATTGGCATGGGTCGCGAAACAGCTGTGTTTGCCGTATTCCGGCACTCTGCCGAGATGCCGCTTTATCGCATCGAAAAGCATCCGAAACTGCGAAGCAAGCAAGGCATGTACAGCGTGGTTGCAAGCGGCGGTCTTGTCATGAAGCGCGGACATGAACTCGTGCAGGTG
This sequence comes from Micropepsaceae bacterium, assembly GCA_040080835.1. Taxonomy (GTDB): domain Bacteria; phylum Pseudomonadota; class Alphaproteobacteria; order Micropepsales; family Micropepsaceae; genus SZUA-430. Next base: position 18,243 of record JBEBHP010000003.1, read on the forward strand.
TTGCGCGTCCTGGAACCCAAGCGCCCTCAACTGGTCGAGTGAGACCGGGCGTTTTTCAATCTTTCCAAGTCGCGCTTGTGAACCAAAACGCCCGGACGCGCGCGCTGGCGCTCATCGAGCGCATGGGCAACCGCTGACACATTGTTCGCCCGCAACGAAGCATCGATCCAGGTCTGCACGAAGATGTCTCGTTGGGCGTGCGAACCACCAATGAGGTGCAGCGAGGGCACGACGCCCGTCAGGAGATCGCTCGATTCTGCATACCGACCCTGACAATACGCGACCAGGGCCGCTGCTGCCGGCGCTGCAACGGCTGACCATGCGCCGCCGATGCTGGCCGCCTTGCGCTTCAGGGACAACAAGAACTCTTCAGCGCCTGCGGCAGAACCGCTGCGCGCGATTGCGAACACATAGTGCAGGTCATGGAATGGCCAGATGTGCTCCCGGCCACGCTCCAGCACTTTCTTGATGACGGGTTGCCAGCGTTCGCCTGTATCAACGCCTCGCAGTTCCAGGCGCCACAACATCGAGATCGCACCGATCTGCTCCTGTGCGAATTCGGGCCAGGAACCCCACAAATGATCATCATAAATCTTCAGGGCTGCATTGGGCTCGTCGCGGTCGAGATGAAACAATGCGAGATGCCAGTAGTTGTGCTCGCGCATGAAGATCGAGCGGTCGTTCCAGCCCGGCGCCGCGGCTTCGAAAAAACTGATGCCCTCATCAAGTCTGCCGTGCGTTTCATAAACATGCGCAAGCGCATGCTGGGCCCAGGCGTCGTGCGGGTTCAACGCCAGGGCCTCACGGCATGAATCTTCTGCAAGATGCAGCTGATGTGACTGTTCCTGCGCGAAGGCCAGCATGCCCCAGGCCTCTGCCGTGTTGCGGTGCTGGGGCATGATGTTCCGGGCGAGACGCAACATCGCGGGTGCGTCACCGAGGTTGAACGCAAGATACTGGCCCCACTTCGCCGCCACGATATCCGGCGGAGCCAGTTCAGTTGCGCGCTCGAATGCCTTCAGGCTTGAGGGGTAGTCCTGCCTGCTCCAGGCGAGCGCCGCGTCGACGATGGCTTGCTCGCGCTGAGTGACGTGGCCCGCGTGAGACTGCGCAGTGGCGAGGAACGGTGCCGCTGCACGATAGCCTTCGGCGGCCTCAAGGGACATGTGGAGCAGGCCTGCGTAGGCACTGGCGAGTGCGCAGGCAGGTTCGGCCCTGGCTGCGGGAAACAGCACGCCGAGATCGGGGCCGTAGCCAATCCAGTCGCGGCCGAATTTGTCGAGCGCGGTTACCGTTTCTGGTGCGGCGTTGGTGACCTTCAGGCCGTAGGCGTCGAGGGCGTGGGACATTCTGGAGCCGATACTACCTGCTCAGCGGGCAACAAAAAACCCCGGGACCAAGAGGTGCCCGGGGGTTCGAATGTAAAATCCGTTGCGTCAGTTCCGGTTCGCGAACAGGCGCAGCAACATCAGGAACAGGTTGATGAAATCCATGTAAAGGCTCAGCGCGCCAAGGATGGCTTGCTTGCCTGAAGTCTCGCTGTCATCGCCAGCGGAGTACATGTCCTTGATCTGCTGCGTGTCGTAGGCGGTTAGCCCAGAGAATACCAGCACACCGATCGCGCTGATTGCGAATGTCAGTGCATCGGAGTGCATGAAAATGTTCACGACCGAAGCAATGACAAGCCCTACCACGCCCATGAACAGGAATGAGCCCCACGCGCTCAGGCTGCGCGTTGTTGTGTAGCCATAGAGGCTCAACGCGCCGAAGGTAGCAGAGGTGATAAAGAATACGCGCACGATGTCAGCGGCAACATAGATGCGGAAGATATAGGCAAGCGAAAGGCCCATTGTCGCCGCGAAAACCCAGAACCACATCTGGGCGGTCGCTCTGGACATTCGGCTTATGCTGCCAAACGCAAACCACGCGATACCCAGCGGTGCCAGCATCACCACCCAAACCAGCGGCGTGCCGTAGATCGCGTTGAACAATTCGGGCGTTGCCGACGTGACATAGGCGATAAGGCCAGTCACGCCCAAACCCAGCATCATGTACTGGTAGACGCTGATCATGTAGGCGCGAAGTCCCTGGTCTATTGCCTGGGCTCCAATGTCAGCCGAAGACGCCGGTCTGACCTGGGAATTGTAGTCTGCCATTGGGTTTTCCTTTCGACGGGGCGCTCTCTCAAACGGCACCGCTTCAATGCTGATCTAATATCGGCTCAATATGTTGGTGTTTCAAGGCCTTAACATGAATTTTGAGAGCGAGTTTCAACCTGTACATAAATCATTAGTTAAGGAATCAGGCCGTGCGCAAAGTACGCGCAGCGGGTGTTGATAGTGCTGTCCACGTGGCTGCAATTCCAAGGCCCATCGCCGACACCGCACCGCCAATGATCACCACCGCCAATGTTGTCATGTTTGGCACGAAGGTTGTCTGCATCACGAAGTAGGCCACGGCCCACGCCGCCAACGTACCCGAGATCGCGGCCACAAAGCCCGCGCCGAGCCCCAAGACGGCAAATTCGAGCAGATAGGTCAGCATCACCTGCCCCTTGGTTGCGCCCAACACCTTGAGCACGACCGCGTCGAACAGTCGATGCCTGTGTCCGGCAGCCAACGCACCAGCCAGCACGAGCAGGCCCGTCAGCAGCGTCACAAAGCTTGCCGCGCGGATGCCGCCGGAAAGCTGCTTCAGAAGATCGTTGGCCGTCTCCAGCGCCTCGCGGACCCTGATGACCGCCACATTTCCGAACGCGTTTGAAACCACGCGCTCGACGTCGTCTTCTGCGTTTCGCGTTGCGTGAATGGTCGCCAGATATTCGTGCGGTGCGTTTTCGAGAACGCCGGGCGATACCATCATCAAGAAGTTCATGCGTGCGTTCGAGAAGTCGACGCGCCTTGTGTTGTGGATCCTGAAACTGAACTCGCGTCCCATGACATTGACCGTGATGCTGTCACCCACATTCAGGCCCATTCCTTCGGCGAGCGTGGAGTCGAAAGACATCAATGGCGGCCCTTTATAGTTCTCCGGCCACCACTCGCCCTGCACAAGCTGGTTGTGCGAACCTGGCGGATTGCCATAGGTGAGACCCCGGTCGCCATTCAACGCCCATTGCGCTTCACGAGACACGACCGCCTGCTCGACAGGAACACCCTTGATTCTGGTGATCCGGCCCCGCAGCATTGGCACCAGCGCGAGGTCTGACGTGCCGGGCTGCTTGTTGATGATGGTCCTGAACAGGTTGACCTGAGCCTGCTGTATTCCGACGAAGAAAAAACTTGGTGCCTCCTCGGGGGTTTCCTCGCGGATGACACGCCGGATGTTTGAATCAATCAGGGCGATGGCCGCCAGCAACGTCAGTCCCAAGCCGAGTGACAGAATGACTGCCGGTGTGGGGGCACCCGGGCGGTAGATGTTGGACAGCGCCAGTCGGGCCATCATGATCTTGGGCCTTGGCACGTGCCGCGCCACCCACATCAACGCCCAACCGGTTGCGCGCAGGATTGCAAATGCTGCCAGCGCGCCTGCTGCAAATCCTGCTGCAAGTTCTATGTTCGGGGTGAGGAACACGGCCGATGCGGCCAGCAGCGACAGAGCACCCACTGTGGCGATCACATAGGGCAGACGTGGCCAGCGATGGGATGGCGTGATGAGGTCCCGGAACATGACCGCCGGCGATATTTCCTTGGCGCGGGCAAGTGGCCAGATCGCAAACGCCAGAGCCGTCAGCAAGCCGAACATTGCGGCGGCTCCCAGCGGGGCCACAAACAGCCCGAATTGCGCATGAAATGGAAGCAGGCTGCTGAGCAACCAACCCATGATGAAGGGCAGAATGGCACCAATCACGATGCCTATGGCGACACCGTACAGCGCCAGTGTCATCACCTCGCTGAGAAACATGAAGAAGATGAATGAGCCACTTGCTCCGATGCATTTGAGAATCGCGATATCGTTGCGCCTGCGGTCGAGATAGGCCTTGACGGCGCTTGCCACGCCCACACCGCCGACGACAAGCGCCGTGAGACCGATCAGTGTCAGAAAGGCGCCGACCTGTTCGATGAAGCGGCGGACACCCAGGGCCGCGTTCCAGCGGTCACGAACCTGCCAGTCGCTATCGGGATAGGTGTCCTTCACGTATTTTACGAAGTTCGCAACACCTTCGCGCGACGTAATTTCCTGGGGCAACGCTATGCGATATGAGAAGTTTATCAGGCTGCCCGGACGGATCAGACCCGTCGCGCGGAATGCAAATTCGGACACCAGCACGCGAGGTCCGATCGAGAAACCTCCCGCAATGCGATCCGGTTCCTGGCGGATGACCGCGCGCAGGGAGAACCTTGCATCCCCGATCTTCACGATGTCACCGCGTTTGAGACCCAGCTTCTTCAGCAACCGCTCTTCCACGGCTGCGCCAAAGATGCCTTCGCGATTGGCAAACAGTTCGCTAAGGGGCTCCCGCGGCGAGACGTCAGCGATACCATAGAGCGGATAGAAGCGGTCGACGGCCTTGAGTTCGATGCTGGAGCGGGATTTGCCGTCCGGCGAGATCGCTTCCGTGCGCGTCTCGGCGACCATTGCGACTTGCCCCTGGTCGCGCAACCACTTGAGTTCCCTGGCGTCGAGTTCGCGATGGACAACACGAACTTCGACATCACCGCCAAGCAGGCGCTGACCTTCCACCGACAGGCCTTCAATCAAAGCAGCCGACAAGGATCCCACGGTTGCTATGGACGCAACACCGAGGATCAAGCAGGCCAGAAAAATTCGAAATCCGGACAGGCCCTGCCGCAGCTCGCGGCGTGCCAGCGTCAGCGCAACATTTGCGTGCCTGATCATTCGGCTGTGGCTGCCACCGGTGGCGACTGCTGGCTTTCGCCAACTTCCGTCACCACTGTATCGCCTTCAACGAGCGTGAAGGGTGTATCATTCGCGGCGACTTGACCTGTGGCTGGTTTTGCTTGCGTGTCAGTTGAGGCGTCGGCGTCAGGTTTGTCCTGCTGCTCGGCAGGGAGAACGACTGTCGAGAAGTGTACAACGGGCTCTGGTGTGGACTGACCCGCATCCTCGATGGCTTCAATTTTGCCGTCCCGCAAGCGAACAATCCTATCGCAACGCATGGCCAGTGCTTCGTCGTGCGTGACAAGCACCAGCGTCGATCCGCGTTCGCGCTGAAGCTTGAAAAGCATTTCGATGATTTCGGCACCTGTGCGACCGTCGAGGTTTCCGGTTGGCTCGTCAGCGAACAGCAAGCTCGGCCGAGGTGCAAGCGCGCGGGCGAGTGCCACACGCTGCTGTTCACCGCCAGAGAGCTGGCTTGGGTAGTGATCGAGCCGATGCTCGAGACCCACGTCGACGAGTTCCTGACGTGCCTTTGCAAAGGCGTCAGGGACCAGTGCGAGTTCGAGCGGGACCGCCACGTTTTCGAGCGCGGTCATGGTCGGGATCAGATGAAAGGACTGAAAGACGATGCCAACGTTGCCACGGCGGAAACGCGCGGATTCGTCTTCGGACATCGCCGAGATTTCCTGCGACTTTACCGTGACCCGGCCGGATGTGGGGCGTTCAAGCCCGGTCATGACCATCAGCATTGTCGATTTGCCGGAACCCGAAGGGCCGACCAGGCCGATCGCCTCGCCTTGACGGATCACCAATTCAATACCATTGAGAATATTGACGGGACCCGCCAGACTCTTGAGTGTGAGTCTGACGGCCTCAAGCCGAAGGATCGGTTCAGCGTTTATAAAGCGCACCATGCGCACGGAATACCAGCAAAGGGACGGTGAATGAAATCCCGATATTTGAATATGCGGGGATGGACGTGTGCCTCAAGGCTATTCTTGAGTGTTTGTACAATTGTTGCCCTGTTTCTTGCGGGAATCAATGGAATTGCCGCCGCAGAGGCCAAATCCCTTCGAATACTCGCCTTTGGTACGAGCCTCACTCAGGGTTACAACCTGCCACCCGGCACGGACTTTTGCTCGGTGTTGCAGGCGAGACTCAGGTCCAAAGGCCGCGACGTCACAATCATCAATGCCGGCGTGTCGGGGGACACGACTTCGGGAGGGCTTGCCCGCCTGGACTGGCTTCTTGAAGATCCCGCGGACGGGGTCATCCTGGAACTTGGTTCCAATGATGCCTTGCGCAGTTTTGATCCAGCCATTCCCGAGAAAAACCTGGATGAAATCCTGACAAAACTGAAAGCGCACAAGCTGCCAGTCCTGTTCGCAGGCATGAAATCACCCCGCAACATGGGGCCGGAATACACAACCCGCTTCGACGCGATCTATCCTGCCCTTGCAAAGAAGCATGACGTTCTATTCTACCCGTTTTTCCTTGAAGGTGTTGCAGCACAGCCCAAACTCAATCAGGCCGATGGCATGCATCCCAATGAAAAAGGCACACAGGTCATCGTGACCAATATTCTGCCCCATGTCGAAAAGCTGATCGCCCAGATCAAGTCCAGGCCTGCAGGCTAGGCCCGAAATCACATCGTCAATCATTCCAACAATCTTCAGAGGTCCAACATGGAATACCGTGAACTAGGCCGCACGGGCGTGAAAGTGTCTGCGCTGTGCCTTGGTACAATGACGTGGGGCGAGCAAAACACTGAAGCCGACGGACACGCGCAGATGGACTACGCGCTGGATCGTGGGATCAATTTTTTTGATACATCCGAAATGTACGCGGTGCCACCGAAGCCGCAGACCCAAGGCGCCACGGAACGCATCATCGGCTCGTGGTTCAAGGCGCGGGCCAATCGCAACAAGATCGTGCTCGCAACAAAGATTGCCGGACGCTCGCCGATGAACTGGCTGCGCGCTGATGGTTCACCGACTGAACAAACGCCGAAGCAGATACAGGAAGCCGTCGACGCCAGCCTGAAGCGGCTTCAGACTGACTACATCGATCTCTACCAATTGCACTGGCCGGACCGTCCTGTTTCCATGTTCGGGGCCACGGGGCTTACCTACAAGCATGTTGAAGGGACCACGATTCCGATCGATGAAATCCTCGGCGCGCTGCAAGCGCAGGTAAAGGCCGGCAAGATCCGACACGTCGGACTTTCAAATGAAACCGCCTGGGGGACAATGGAGTTCGTGCGGCACTCAACTGCGAAGGGGTTGCCTCGCATTCAATCCATCCAGAACTCCTACAATCTGATCAATCGCGTGTTCGAGATGGGTTTGGCCGAGATCGCGATGCGCGAACAGGTGGGCCTGCTTGCCTATTCTCCGCTTGGCCAGGGATACCTGACGGGGAAATACCAGAAGGGCGCCCTTCCGGAAGGCTCGCGCAAGAAGCTGTTCAACCGACTGCAACGGTATGAGAAACCGCAGACAGAGCCTGCGATCGAGCGCTACCTTGAAATCGCGCGGAAGCATGGCCTTGATCCGGCGCAACTGGCCCTGCAGTTCGTTACCAAGCGGCCATTTGTGACCGCAAACATCTTAGGCGCTACAACGATGGAGCAACTCAAGACTGCGATTGGCAGCACCGAGCTGCGCTGGACCGACGAGCTGGAGAAAGCAATTGATGATGCGCACCACGCGCAGCCAAACCCTGCGCCATAAGGTGTCATGATCCGACTATTCACTGCCATTGCCATCCCGGAGCAGATCCGCCAACGCCTCAGCCTGATGCAAGGCGGAGTGCCAGGTACACGGTGGTCGCCGGTTGATAACCTTCACCTGACATTGCGCTTCATCGGTGAAGTGGATCATGTAGTTGCGCGTGATATCGACAGCGTGCTTGCAGGGTTGCACATGAATGCGTTTGACCTTGCATTGAAGAGCGTCGGAGAGTTTGGCGGCAAGGAACCGCGCGCGCTTTGGGCGGGAGTGCGGGCATCTGAACCGCTTTCCCGATTGGCGGCAAAGATTGAAACCGCCCTGCAGAGAATGGGGCTCGAAGCCGAAACCCGAAAATACACACCGCACGTTACGCTTGCCCGACTGAAAGATGCTCCGCTGCCGAAGGTCAGCGCGTTTCTTGCTGCGCACAGCCTCTTCGACAGCGGACAATTCCACGTCACGACATTCGGTCTCTATTCAAGCCACCAATCGTCGAGGGGCAGTCAGTATATCCTGGAGCGCTCGTACGAACTGGACCCCGCCCGCTAGGCGTCTATGACTGCGGATTCTATCCGCTCCATCTCTTCGTCAGACAGGCCAAAATGATGCCCAACTTCGTGAATGATCACGTGGGCCAGTATGTCGCCGAGTGCAATCTCGGCATCCGCCCATTCGTCCAGGATCGCACGACGGTAAAGAAAAATGATGTTCGGCTCGCCGGTGTCGTCATCGTCAGCGCCGGCCTGGGCCAGATCGACTCCCTGAAACAGGCCCAGAATGTCAAACGGCGATTCGAGCTCCAGCTCGGCCGTGACATCGTCATCCGGCAAATCCTCGACGCGAAACAGCACCTGGCCGCAACGCTTTCGAAATGTGGCTGGCAATCGTTCGAAAATATCGTTTGCCAGACTCTCGAAGTCGTCCAGTGTCGGCGCAGTGAGGTCATAAATTGCGTCGGTGCTCATTTCGCCCTCGCTTCAGAGATTTTGATCCCGGCCAGCATAGACTATGATCGAGACAAAATGGGAGAGGCTTCATGCCAGCAAAGTTCAACCAACCGGAGCGTCAAGCCGTTCTTGCCGAACTGGCTACGTGGCAACACGAGGCCGCCCGCGATGCGATTGTGAAGACCTTTGTATTTCGCGACTTTGTGGAGGCTTTCGGCTTCATGGCATCCGCCGCCCTGGTGGCGGAGCGGATGGACCATCACCCGGAATGGTCAAATGTCTACAAAACCGTCAGGGTTTTGCTGACCACGCACGATGCAAAGGGTCTGACACAGAAAGATGTCGATCTTGCCCGTGCAATGGACAAGATCGCCGGAAACGTCCTGAAGTAAAAACGGGTGACAGGCGCATGCCCGTCACCCTGATGGGTTACCCAAATTCCGGCGAGGCTACGGCGTCGTGCCGGTTGGCGCTGCCGGTGCTGGCGTTGTGCTGTCGGCAGGCGGTGTTGCTGGCGCTGCTGCGGGCCCTGTTGCAGGCGTTGCAGGCGTTGCAGGCTCAGCAGTGGCTGGCGCGTCGGGTGTCGCTGCTGCGACCGGAGGTGTCACGGGTGCTGCTTCCGTAAATAGTTGCAGATCGATGCTGTTCAGCTTTGCGAGCGTTTCGAGCGACGAGCCGCCGCTCACCTCAATGGTGACCGTTACCGGAATCGAACTGCCTTCGCGCATGTCCGGTGTCGAGCCGACATAGGAAACGGCTTTCGACAATTTGCGTTCACCGCCAGCGCCTGTTGTGTCGCGCCATTCCGTGACTGTGGCCTCGCTACCGATCGCAACGATCACGCGCGCTACACCGTCGCCTGCCACCGGGCCAGTCGGGACTGGCGCCGCTGCCGGTTTTGCAGGTGTCGTTGAAGGGGCAACCGCCGAACCGTCTGCTGCGGGGGTTGCTGGTGCGCTGCCATCTGCAGGCGTTGCCGCTGGCGTCGTTCCGACTGCCGGGACTGCTGCAGGCGTCGCGCCTTCTGCTGGTACGGGTTCAGCTGCAGGAACCGGGGGAGCGCCGGCTGACTTCATGAACGCGTTGAGCGTGGAGGTCGCAACCACAACGCGTTCGTCCGCTCCGGCCTTTACGTGCCATGTGGTCGAGAACACTGCGGACGCTGTCTCGCCGGCTTTCGACTTCAGTTCGAACGACGGGAACCCGATGTTCAGGCGCTTGCCATCCTGCGAGAGATTGCTCGTGTGCTCTGTGACAACAGAAACCTGGTTCAGCGTCTCAGGTCCCTGGACTTCCGTGCCGTTGGGGCCAGACGTGGTGGATGAATTGCGGCCTGCAAAAATCAGGTATCCGGCTGTTCCAAGCAACACGGCTACAGCGGCAACGCCGCCGAACAAGACTGTACGATTCATTTGAAATCCCCTTGAAGGAAGCGGGTGAGATAGCGCGCAGAAATTAGCGGCCGCCCAATAGCCTAGCAAGATTCGAACGCCGAATGGGCACGCCCTTGTGGACCGCAAAAAAGAAACCGCGCAATCTGCTTCGAAATTGCGCGGATTTGCTGATGGAACCTGGATCGCCCTGGGTCAATGTGACGCCCGGGTTCTACAGTGAAAGTCTAGCGGGGCGACATTCGGATCGCGCCGTCGAGACGAATCACCTCACCGTTCAGCATCGAGTTCTCGCAGATCTGGCGCGCGAGTTTGGCGTACTCGTACGGGTGACCGAGGCGTGAAGGGAAAGGCACCTGGGCGCCAAGGCTCTTCTTCACTTCTTCCGGCGCACCGGCAAGCAATGGCGTGTTGAAGAGACCCGGCAGGATCGTCATGCAGCGGACGCCGTCGCGCGACAGGTCGCGTGCGATCGGCAATGTCATGCCAACGATGCCGCCCTTGGATGCCGAATAGGCTGCCTGACCGACCTGTCCGTCCTGGGCAGCGACCGATGCGGTGTTGATGATGACACCGCGCTCGCCGTCTTCCGTCACCGGATCAAGCGACAACATGCCTGCTGCCGACTTGGCAATGCAGCGGAAAGTTCCAACGAGGTTGATCTGGACGATACGGTCGAAGTGTTCAATCGGGTGCGGAACGACTTCGTTGGTCTCTTTCTTGCGCGCGGCTGTCTTGATGGCGATGCCGGTGCCAGCGCAGTTGACAAGAATTCGCTCCTGGCCCAGTGCCGCGCGCGACTTCGTGAACCCGTCAATGACGCTCTGCTCCGAGGTGACGTCGACTTCACAATAAACACCGTCGATTTCTGCGGCGACTTTCTCGCCCTTGGCCTTGTCCCGGTCAAAGATCGCAACACGAACGCCGGCGGCGTTGAGTTCGCGGGCGGTTGCTTCACCAAGACCTGAAGCGCCGCCGGTGACGACGGCCGTGACTGAACGGTTTAGCTGCATGGTGTCAAACTTTCTGATAGAGTGGGCTGAAATCGGCGCTTTCATAGCCCCCGCGCAGGCGTATGGCTAGAGTGCGCTGCGCATTCAGAAGGTGACAACAGATGATGCAAACCCAGGAAAACGTTGCGTTACCCGCTGTCATTGCGCGAAACGAACGCATCGTGCGTGAAGGATTCTGGCGCAAACTGCGTCGCCTGTTTGGCAAGATCCCCTTCGCCGAGGATCTGGTCGCAGCGTATTTTTGCGCCCTGGATCCGGCGACGCCGCTGATGGCCCGCGCGACGCTGATTGCAGCCGTGGCCTATTTCGTGATGCCAATCGATGCCATTCCGGATGCCCTCGCGTTTGTCGGATTCAGCGACGACGCGACGGTGCTGGCGGCTGCCATCGCAATCGCAGGTGCCCACATTCTGCCAACGCATCGTACCAAGGCGCGCGCGGTGCTTTTGATAGAACGGCGCGCGTAGATGCCTACAGCGCGTTGAGTGGTATTTTCAGGTAACTGGTGCCGTTGGCCTCGGGCGGGGGAAGCGCACCGGCCCTGATATTCACCTGCACTGATGGCAGTATGAGAACCGGCATCTCCAGCGTCTTGTCACGGGCGTTTCGCGTCGCAACGAATTCGTCTTCGGTTATGCCATCTCGCACGTGAATGTTGGCAGCGCGCTCGGCGGCTACAGTTGTCTCCCAAGCGTATGATTCGCGCGCCGGTGCCTTGTAGTCGTGACACATGAACAGGCGCGTTTCCGGCGGCAGCGATAGAACCCGCTTGATGGAGCGATACAATGTTCTGGCGTCACCTCCCGGAAAGTCGGCTCTTGCGGTGCCATAGTCGGGCATGAACATCGTGTCTCCAACGAATACTGCATCGCCGATCCTGTAGCTTACGCAGGCTGGCGTATGTCCTGGCGTATTCATGACCTGTATCTGACATTTTCCCATTGGCAATGCTTCGCCATCTTTGACGAGCCGGTCGAAGTCGCTGCCATCGATCGACTGGTGCGGGACGTTGAAAAGCGTGCGAAAGGTCTTCTGGACCGTTGTAATATTTTCGCCGATTGCGATCTTCGCCCCTGTCTTTTCGCGCAGATATGAGCCCGCAGACAGATGGTCGGCATGAGCGTGCGTTTCGAGTATCCATCTGATGGTACTGCCTGAACGCGCTGCAGCACCCAAAACGGCGTTTGCCGATTTCGTGGATACCCTGCCGGATTTTGGATCGAAATCGAGAACCGGGTCGATGATCGCGGCAGCCCGTGTTTCGGGATCCGAAACCAGGTAGGTCACTGTAAAGGTTGCGCTGTCAAAAAACGCCTGAACGTCGGCTTGCATGAGAATTCCTCCGGTTACCAGCACTTATATATTAGCTCTTGCTAATTTAGCGATGTCTAATATATATAGAGCATGAAAACCCTCTCTCCGTCCGAACTGAAAACGATGCAAGCCAATGCCGGGCACGCTGTCAGCGTACTGCGCGCCCTGTCCAACGAGGCGCGATTGCTGGTCCTGTGCCAACTGGTGCAGGGCGAAGCATCAGTTGGCGATCTCAATGATGCGGTCGGGCTAAGCCAATCTGCACTATCACAGCATCTTGCAAAATTGCGCGCAGACGGTCTGGTCGCAACCCGTCGTGACGCGCAGACAATCTTCTATCGAATTTCAGATGCGCGCGTCAGTGAACTGGTTTCTTCCTTGCACGCCATCTTCTGCAAATCCACGAAAGGCAACCGATCATGAGCAGCAAATCCGACAACTGCGGGTTCAATGCAATCAGCCCCGAGCACGCAAAGCAACTGCTTGATGATGGACGCGCGATCCTGATTGACATTCGCGAACCTGACGAGTTTGCGCGCGAACACATCATCGGTGCAAGACTGGCCCCCTTGGGTGCGATCGACGTCCACGATTTTGACCGAGAGCGCGCAGCTGGCAAGGCCGTCATTTTCCAGTGCCAAAGCGGTCGCCGCACAAGCAACAACAGTGACAATCTGATCGCGCTCGGCTTCGCAACCACCTACGTTATCGAAGGCGGGCTGAATGCCTGGCGAGCTGCCGGACTACCCGTGCACATCGACAATCGCCCAATTCAAAGTCCGCCAACCACCAAGGACGCGTGATGCCCGCACCCTTTTTCAGTGATGTTCTTGCCGTTGGCTCGGGCAGCCTTGTCGGTTTGACGCTGGGGCTTGTGGGTGGTGGTGGCTCGATCATTGCTGTGCCGTTGTTGCTGTATGTCGTGGGGGTTCAGAACCCGCACGTTGCCATCGGCACCAGCGCGCTTGCCGTGTCGGTGAATGCATTTGCAAACCTGATCGCGCATTCCAGGGCCGGAAATGTGAAATGGCCGTGTGCGGTCGTGTTTGGGCTCTCAGGCGTCGTGGGAGCCTATGTCGGGTCTTCGCTTGGCAAGCTTGTAGATGGTCAGAAACTTCTGTTTGTTTTCGGGCTTGTGATGGTGGTCGTTGCGCTCGCCATGTTAAGGCCGCGACAGAGCGAGGGTGACCCCACGGTTCGCATCAATCCGGTCATCGCAGCGAAACTGATCGGCATCGGCCTTCTGACAGGACTTCTTGCAGGGTTTTTTGGCATTGGCGGCGGATTTCTGATCGTTCCCGGCATCATGCTTGGCAGCGGGATGGCAATGCTCAATGCCGTCGGATCCTCGCTCTTTTCCGTGGGAGCTTTCGGCCTAACCACTGCCGTGTCATACGCTGTTGACGGGTTCGTGGACTGGAGAATCGCGGCGGAATTTATCGCAGGCGGGTTGCTGGGAGGCTTTGGCGGGCTTCGACTTGGTCGACGCCTCTCGAGCCACAAAGGGCGACTGAATCAGGTGTTCGCGATATTTGTGCTGCTGGTTGCTGCGTATGTATTGGTGCGCAGTTCAGGCATTGGCGGTTGACCTGAGGTTTTCATGCCCGTCGACATCATGGAGAGCGAGGCTACTCGCGACCGGCGGCCAGGACTTCATCAGGTGCCATGCGAACCGATTTTCAGCTGCAGATACGCTTGGATTTCAGGACTCTTTTGCATCAAAACTGCGTGACAACCACCCTGCGATAGTGGTGGCGTTTTGCTCCTATTGTGGGTCGAGCATCAGGTCGTGTGCTCCGGGGCAGACCTGCAATTCGGCACGATAGGCTTTGGCGAGAGTTTCATTTGAAGACAAGGGAATTGACCAATCATCTGCTCCCGCAACAACGAGCACTGGCCGATGGTCGTCAATCTTTTTTATTTGCGGTGCGCGGGAAAATACCTGGGCAAGCGCCCTCGGCGATTCCGGACAAAGTCTCCGGCGCCATTCTCTGATCTTATTCGGGTCAAATGCTGCTGAAAAGAGAATCGGCTCTGTCGCGCGCATCTGAAGTGAAGGTATCTGCAGAAGCTGTCCCGCAATCAGCGAGAAGGGCCTCTAGCGCAGAAGTTTCCGTATGACCGCAGGATCCGGACGCAACGGAGAGCTTGCGTAAAGCACCATGCCCGCAATCGCCGGTACACGATCCCAGCAGCGTTGCGCTATGACACCGCCTAGGGAATGTCCGATCAGCACGCATGGCTTGCCGATTTGCTTCAGAACCGTTTCGACATCATTTGTATAGTCGTCGAGCGTCCACGACCTGATTTTGCCGCGGCCATCGCTTTCGCCGTGACCACGCAGACTGAGCGCATGTGTTTCCCATCCGCGTTCGGCGAACCACGGCAATAGATATTCATCCCAGCACCATGCGCCATGAAATCCACCGTGGATGAAGAGAAGCGAGGGGCGCCCCGGCACAGGCGAAATCGATTTTGAGATTACCTCAATGTGCATGATGACCCGCGGTTTCAAGCAACCACTTGCGGAAGGATGCTATCTTTGGTGCGTTCTCAAGATCGGGCGGATAGACGATATAGAAAGCGAATTCAGCCGGGATCGCAATGTCGAAAGGCCTTACCAGACGCCCTGCCTCAAGGTCTCCCTTGACGAGCACGCTGCGACCCAATGCGACGCCGAGGCCTTCAATCGCGGCCTGTATCAGAAGCCCTGAGTCATCAAAGCCGGGGCCGCGTGCAGGATCGGTTCCTGGAAGTCCTGCGGCCCGAAACCACATCCCCCAGTCTTCACGCAACTCGTCGTGCAAGAGGGTGGCGTGCATCAGATCGGCTGGCTGCCGCAGCTCTGCCGCGAGCTTGGGCGCGCAGACTGGAAACAATTCCTCCGAGAGGATTTTCACGCTTGTCAAACCCGGCCAGTCGCCCTTGCCATAGCGGATGGCGAGGTCGACGTCGGAGCCCAACGCGCCCGTCTGTGCTTCGAATGTGGCGATCCAGACGTCCATGTCGGGGTTCTTGTCATGGAAGTCGGTCAGGCGAGGCACAAGCCATTTTGCTGCGAATGAAGGCATCATCGCGACAGTGAGCCAGCCATGCGATGGGTCCACTGCCTGAAGCTTGCGGCCGGCGAGTGCCAACTGGTCCAGCGCACTGGAGACCGGCGGCAAAAACTTCATTGCTGCCTCGGTGAGCACCACAGCCCTGCCCTGGCGCTTGAACAGCGGCACGCCTGCCCATTGCTCAAGTGCAGTGACCTGGTGGCTAACGGCGCTCTGCGTGACCGCCAGTTCGTCGGCCGCTTTCGTAAAGCTCAAGTGGCGCGCTGCGGATTCAAAGGAACGGAGCGAATTCAAAGGCGGAAGCCGACGTCTCATGCATTGATTATATTAGTTTTTCTCATTATATCAATGAAAAGTCCTCGTTTGAAAGCGGCTCGGCCGACGCCTATATTTTACTCCAATAAGGCAATTTCAAGACGAAATGAGGCGTATCATGTTTAGGGCTTATGCATACTCGATGCGAGACAATGATGAGCGTCGCTCATCAAATGTCGGATTCTGGAGTTGGTTAATCGGACTTCTGGTTGCTCGCCCGTCTGCCGCGTAATAAAATTACAAATTGCTCAAAAACAGGGCGCCCAAAAGGTGCCCTTTTTGTTTGCAGGATCAGCCTGCCATGACTGCCACGGCTTCGACCTCGGCTTCGATGTTGGCACGGAAAAGCGACTGCACCCCGACAATCGTCATGGGCACCAGTGGCAAGGGCTTTGCAGCCGTGGCACGCCGCAAACCTTCACTGAATGATCGGCTAACGCCGTCAGACCAGTTTTTGACATACCAGGTGATCTTCACGAGGTCGGCGGGAGTTGCGCCTGACGCCTCTAGCGCCACGACCAAATTCAAATGGGCCTGCTCTACCTGTTCGGCCAAACCCTCTCTCAGTGCGCCGTCCGCATCAACGCCAATCTGGCCCGCAAAATGCATGATCCGGCTGCCTTGCGCGATGGACATGTGCGAATAGCCGCGAGGCGCATGCAGCCCCGGGGCGTTTTTCAGTTCGACCGGCATGGCGTCCCTTTCGTCTCAACTGTGGTTGGTACCGAGATTGTCACAACACCAAAATCCGCGCCATGGGTCTTGCGGACTAGGTGTCCTTTGCGGGTTCGTCGGATGGCAGCGGTTCGACCCGTACGCCACGCCGTGCAAGCGCTTCGCGAAGCAGGAATTCCATTTCCGCATTCACGCTGCGCAGATCCGCGCTCGCAAGCCGGGCGACGGCATTGTAGAGCGCGGGATCCAAGCGCAGGGCAAAGGATTTTTTCTCTGCCGCCATGGCCCTACTGGTAGATAGAGCCGGCGTTGACGATTGGCTGTGCATCATTGTCCGAGCACAAGACGACAAGCAGGTTGGACACCATTGCGGCCCTGCGCTCGTCATCAAGCACGACGACTTTACGTTCAGACAACTGGTTGAGCG
This sequence comes from Micropepsaceae bacterium, assembly GCA_040080835.1. Lineage (GTDB taxonomy): Bacteria > Pseudomonadota > Alphaproteobacteria > Micropepsales > Micropepsaceae > SZUA-430. Next base: position 34,958 of record JBEBHP010000003.1, read on the forward strand.
CGTGCTCAACCATTTCTACGGCACCCTGTACAATCTTCTGACGCGCAGAGAGCACAGCTTCCGCCTGTTGCCTGCGCAACATCACACTTGCAATTTCAGGTGCGTATGCCAGATGCGAAAGCTTCGCTTCATCGACGACCACGCCCGCGATTGACATGCGATCCTGCAATTTCTCGCGCAGCAGTGACGAGACCTGATCTGAGGCGGCGCGAAGGGTTGGCTCATCGTGCTCGGCATTGTCGTAGGCGAAGTGAGAGGCGATTTCCCGCACTGCAGTTTCAATCTGGATGTCGACGAATTGCTGATAGGCATCGACATCGAACAAGGCTGCTGCAGTATCTGTCACGCGCCAAACCACGACGGCTGCAATTTCGATGGGATTGCCACGGCGATCATTCACCTTCAGCTTTTCGCCGGTCACGTTTCTGGCACGCAGGGAAATCTTCGTGACCGTGTGAGGTGGCAAAACCCAGCGCAAACCTGGCGTCCGGTCGGTGCCCCGATAGCTTCCGAACATGGTTACAGAAGCGGCTTCGTTGGGCTGAAGAGTGTAGAACCCGCATGCAACGAAGATGAAGGCGAAGAGCAGCAAGCCTGCTGCGACACCGGCCATTGCGTCGTGGGAATCCACTGCGATGAAAAAGGTCCAACCTGACAGAACGAGCGCCAACAAGCAGAGTACCAGCATCGTCCCACCGCCCTGGGTGGAAGCCTGGCGTTCAATTGAATGCTTCAGTGCTTGTGCCGTCATTTTCGGTTTTCCTCATATGCAATCAATATGATATCATTTTAGTATCTATTGTGGCGATTTCAAGGCCGTGAAATGCACTTTTTCAGCCCTTTCCTACGGAAAACTGCAAATGCGGTGGATTTCGAATTGCACACTGCACCCCTCCAGTCTTGCCATCGACGTGTGGAAGTTAGTTGAGAAGCCGTTCGAGCTGCCCAGCAAAGGGACGGGACAGCGCGCATTGCAGCGCTGTCCCCTTCGATGTTCAGATCACGGCGTCAGAACAATCTTGCCCATGACTTTTCGGGCTTCCATGTCCTTCAGTGCCTGCGCGGCTTCGCTGAACTTGTATGTTTTGGATACGTAGACCTTCAGTTTGCCTTCGCTTACCCAGTCCATCAGTTCACGAAGATTGGCCTGGTTTCTCTTGGGGTCCCGCGCCGTGAAGGCTCCCCAGAAGACACCAACAATCTGACAACCCTTCAGAAGTGTCAGATTCAACGGAAGGGATGGAATGCCCGCAGGGAAGCCCACGACGAGATAACGCCCTTCCCATGCGATCGAGCGGAGTGCGGGTTCGGCGTAATCTCCGCCAACGCCGTCATAGATGACGTGCGCACCGTCGCTGCCGAGAACCTTCTTGAATTCTTCGGCAAGTTTTTTCTGAGCCTCGCGATCAAGCGGTCCGGATGGATAGACTACACCCGCATCGGCGCCGCGCTTGATGCAGAGATCAACCTTTTCCTGACTGGACGCCGCTGCCACCACGCGCGCGCCCATCACCTTGCCGATTTCCACTGCCGCCAGTCCAACACCACCTGCGGCGCCAAGTACCAGCAGCGTTTCGCCAGCCTCAAGGTTCGCGCGGTCCTTGAGAGCGTGATGAGACGTGCCGTAGGTCATCACGAATGCTGACGCTTCCACGAAGTCCATGTTCGCAGGAAACGGAATGCAGCGCGCTGCAGGCGCGAGCGTTTCTTCGGCATAGCCGCCGAACCCGGTCGATGCAATCACGCGATCGCCAACCTTTACGCTGGTCACTCCGGCGCCAAGCTCCTTGACGATGCCAGCCACTTCGCCGCCGGGCGAAAACGGCAGTGGGGGCCGAAACTGGTACTTGTTCTGGATCATCAAGAGGTCCGGGAAATTCACGCCGGCTGCCTTAACTGAAATGACCACCTGACCCTGCTCTGGCTTGGGACTGGGTGCGTCCTCCAGAACAAGACTGTCGGGGGGGCCGTAAGCTTTGCAAAGTACTGCCTTCATGGGATGCTCCTGATGTCGTAGCGGGGCGGACGTTAGGCGAGACGGTCAAAAACTCCAAGTGCCGAAGGCCTGGTTTGCCGGTGCATTGATGCGATGCAGCTACTCCAGAAGCGACGGAAACGTTTGGGCAATCCTTCTTTCCCCGACGATATCTCCTCGCCAGTTCTTGATGGGCGGGTTCAGGTGTCTTGCGATCTGCGGATTTCCAGAATCTGCCGCACCCAGCATCGTCAGCAGCCGCGCCATGACAGTTTCTGCTGCGCGCGTTCCGCCGTCATCGATTTTCAGCGCAATGCCAAGTCCCCGTTCAGGAACCACTGCCATAAATACGGCTTCGGCGCCGGTCTTCACAACCGTGCGCCCCGTGGACGCTTCGATGAGATCTGCGCATGCCCGGCCCGTGCCAGACACCAGCTTCGGATTTGCCTTCCATGCCCCAAGCAATCGACTGGCAGCGCCGGCCCGGTCGGCAGGCAGTCCAGACGTATCGCCCAGGCGCGCCATCGCCATAGCGAGGTTGCGGAGAGGGATCGCATAATTTGGGGCAGCGCATCCGTCGATTCCAACGGGAAGTGTTTCAGGTTTGAGACCGCAGATCTCAGCGATGGTTTGTCGTACGAGGACCTGAACAGGATGTTGGGGGGCCTCATAGCCCTGCACGGAGACATTCAGGTGGCGTGCCAGCGAGAGAAAGCCTGTATGCTTGCCAGAACAGTTGTTGTGGACGCGACAAGGCGCCCGGCCTTCACGAATCATTGCGTGAGACGTGGGTTCGTGAAATGGCGCATGCGGCCCGCAGGCAAGATCTCCGTCCTTGCAATCAATTCTCTGTAGCCATCGTCCAACCCTGTCTGTGTGCATCGGTTCGCCCGAATGAGAAGCGCAAGCCAGCGCCAATTCTTCATCGCTTACCCCAAGGGCCTCAGCCGCGCCGGTTTCGACAAGAGCCATGGCCTGCAGCGACTTGAAAGCTGATCGGGGGAAGACGGGGCTGTGCACGCTCCCCAGTTCAAACTTCAAGCTGCCGCGAGCGTCACTAATGGCAACAGAGCCACGGTGAAAGCTCTCGATGATGCCGCCGCGTGTCACCTCGACGAGTGCGGGATTTGTCACTGCGGTCATGTTGCTTTCGGGCCCTTTCGTGCCGATCCCGGGCAAAACCCGACTTTCCGGGGAAGTAAATCTAAAGTTGCAGCGCTTAGCCTACCAAAACCCTTTACCTATCGGGAATCAATCATTACGCCACACATTCCGGCGGGAAAGGGCTTCACAAATACGCCTCAGTTGGGCGACACATTGGGAGCCCGGAGGCGGGGTAGCCCGAGCCCATCACCCCTGAAGCCCCTCGTGAAGAAATTTAGTCAGCAAAGGATGTGTCGATGTCTTTGAAGAGCAGGTCATTTTCAGTGGGCGGCATAGCCCTCACATCACTAGGGGCTCTGGCGACCATCGGGCTGGGTCTCTGGATTTCTGTGGCCAGCGCCCAACCTGCCCCTCCGTCACTGTTGGGAACGTTTGACGACTGGGAAGCATACAAGACCACCGACACCCGTGGTGCTGTCTGCTATGCCATTTCGGCTCCCAAAGCCAAAGAGCCGGCTTCCGCGAAACGTGACCCAATCTATTTCCTGATCACCACCTGGCCAAAGGCGACCATTGCCCACGAACCCTCAGTCATAATTGGCTATCAGTTCAAGGACGCGTCGAAAGCGACCGTTCAGGTCGGGTCGGACAAATTCGATTTCTTCACCAAAGGCGATGGTGCCTGGCTTCCAACGGGACCTGACGAAGCACGTTTGGTCACTGCTATGCGGTCCTCCGCGGAATTGACGGTTAAGGGCTTTTCAAAGCGGGGAACCCTGACGACCGACACCTATTCCCTCAAGGGCATTTCCGCCGCACTCGACAAAGCGGCAGAAGGCTGCAAATAAACGTTTGCGGCAGTTTAGACCCGTTTCCGGGGGCGGCTTCAAGCCGCCCCTTTTCTTTGATCAGCGTGGCAGATGAAGAGCACGAAAACAAAACTGGTTGGGCTTACGCGCGATGGGCTGAAGGCGGCGCTTGCCGCAGCAGGCGTCGACGCGAAACACTTGTCCATGCGCTCGAACCAACTCTGGAACGCAATGTATGTTCAAGGCGTGACAGACTTTGATGGCATTACCACTCTCGCCAAACCGCTACGGCAAGAGTTCGACACGATGTTTTCCCTTGCAAGGCCGGAGGTGACGGCAGCGCAAGAGTCCAAAGACGGCACCCGCAAGTGGCTGATCAAGTTCGAGCCCGGCATCGAGATCGAAAGCGTGTTCATACCCGATGAAGATCGCGGCACGCTTTGCATCTCGAGCCAGGTCGGCTGCACGCTCACGTGCCGCTTCTGCCACACAGGTACACAGAAGCTTGTGCGCAATCTGACTGCATCGGAGATCGTTTCACAGGTTCTCGTTGCGCGGGACCATCTTCTCGAGTGGCCGAAGGCAGGCCGGAATTCCGATATGCGTCAGATCACAAACATCGTCATGATGGGAATGGGTGAACCGCTGTATAACTTCGAGAACGTTCGCGACGCCATCAACATTGTTGCAGATGGCGAAGGGCTCTCGGTTTCCAAGCGGCGCATCACACTCTCCACGGCAGGTGTGGTGCCGCAGATTCCGCGTGCCGGAGATGAAATCGGCTCGATGCTGGCAATATCGCTGCATGCAGCACGCGACGAGATCCGCGATGTCATCGTGCCCCTGAACAAGAAGTATCCAATCAAGGAATTGCTGCAGGCGTGCCGTGACTACCCGGGATTGTCCAACGCCCGGCGGATCACGTTTGAGTACGTGATGCTCAAGGGTGTGAATGACTCCAATGCTGATGCTCGCGAACTGGTCCAAGTCATTCGGGGCATTCCCGCGAAGATCAATCTGATCCCGTTCAACGCCTGGCCAAACGCGCCCTATGAATGCTCAGACTGGGAGCGTATCGAAGAGTTTGGCGAGATCGTCAACAGCGCGGGCTACGCCTCGCCCATTCGTACGCCGCGGGGCAGAGACATCATGGCCGCTTGCGGACAACTGAAGAGTGAAAGCACGAAGCAGCGCGCCAGCGACCGGCTGGCCGAACTGCGAAGTCGTGAAATTGGAAGAATGCCGAATTAGGAAGCAATGCGATGTCAAAAAAACAAGTCAAGCGGGTCGTCCTCGCCTATTCCGGCGGGCTTGATACATCTGTAATTTTGAAATGGCTGCAGCAGGCGTATGGCTGCGAGGTCGTGACGTTCACTGCTGACCTGGGGCAAGGCGAAGAGCTTGCCCCCGCGCGGAAAAAGGCCGAGATGCTCGGCATCAAACCAGAAAACATCTATATTGAAGACCTGCGTGAAGAATTCGTTCGCGACTATGTGTTCCCCATGTTCCGTGCGAACGCCCTGTACGAAGGGCAGTATCTGCTTGGAACGTCCATTGCGCGACCGCTGATCGCCAAGAAGCAGATTGAAATTGCCGAAAGGACCGGCGCTGATGCGGTGGCTCATGGTGCGACGGGCAAGGGCAACGACCAAGTGCGCTTTGAGCTCGCCTACTATGCTCTGAAGCCAGATATCCACGTTATTGCGCCGTGGCGCGAATGGGAACTGGAAAGCCGCACGAAGCTTATCGAGTTCGCCGAGAAGCACCAAATTCCGATCGCCAAGGACAAGCGTGGTGAAGCGCCGTTCTCGGTTGATGCGAACCTCTTGCATTCATCGAGCGAGGGAAAGGTGCTGGAAGATCCAGCGGTTGAGGCCGACAGCATCGTGTACCAGCGCACGATCAGCCCGGAAGATGCGCCAGACAAGGCGTCATATGTCGAGATCGGTTTCGAAAAGGGAGACCCCGTTGCGATTGACGGCAAGGCCATGTCGCCAGCGACGCTCCTGACCGCGCTGAACGCTCTTGGACGCGCCAACGGCATCGGGCGGCTGGACCTCGTGGAGAATCGCTTCGTCGGCATGAAGAGCCGGGGTGTGTACGAGACGCCGGGCGGCACGATTCTATACGCGGCTCATCGCGGCATTGAATCGATAACTCTTGACCGGGGCGCTGGGCACCTCAAGGACGAGTTCATGCCGAAGTATGCGGAACTCGTGTACTACGGTTTCTGGTTTTCGCCGGAACGAGAAATGCTGCAGGCCATGATCGACAAGAGCCAGGAGTACGTCTCCGGCACCGTGCGCATGAAGCTCTACAAAGGCAACGCAACAGTCGTCGGGCGGGAGTCCAGGAACTCGCTCTATCGTCAGGACTATGTGACGTTTGAAAAGGACAGCGTGTATAACCAGCAAGACGCGGAAGGGTTCATAAAGCTGAATGCGCTTCGACTCAGGTTGCTCGCCGCGCGCAATCAATCAGCCAAACACTGATCTCAAAGCTTGTCCCAGTAGATCTCGAAGACATTTCCGTCCGGGTCCTGGATCCGGGCGGCGAAGAAGTCGTGTTCGTCGAATGCGACTGGAACCCCCAGATGCTGGGCCCACGCCTCGACGGCGGATTTTGACTCGACGCGGAAGCCAAAATGGAATGCGTCGCCTGCGCGAAGCGGCTGACCTTTCCTGAAGAAGATCGAAATTCCCGGGCCGACCAAAACGTTTCCGCGACATTCCAGGTTCAGACGACCCGCATACCATTGAGCCAGAACTTCTGGATCGTTGGTCGGAATGTTCAAATGGTCGAGCCAAAGTGCGGGCAGCGTGCTCATGATCTACAACTCCGGAGGATGGCTCATACCAGCCTGAGCGAATGCAGCCAATACCGTGTTTCGCAACAGGCAAGCGCGCGTCATCGGGCCAACGCCGCCAGGGACGGGTGTAATAGCGCTCGCAACTTCGACGGCCTCACCGAATGCCACGTCACCGTACAGCCTGGATTTACCTCCAGGTAGATCAACGCGGTTCATCCCTACGTCGATCACGATTGCGCCGGGCTTGAGCCAGTCGCCTTTTACCATTTCTGCCCGGCCAACGGCTGCAACTACTATGTCGGCTGAGGCGGTGACCAAATTGAGATTCCTGGTTTTTGAATGCGCCATCGTTACCGTGCAGTTTTCCTGCAGCAGCAACTGTCCCATTGGCTTGCCTACGAGTTGAGACCTGCCAATAACCACAGCATTCAACCCATCGAGTTTCAGACGAACGGACTTGATCAGCATGAGGCAACCCTGCGGCGTGCACGAGACCAGTCCGGGCCGACCGCTTGTCAGGCGTCCGGCGCTGAGCGTGGTCAAACCGTCCGCGTCCTTTTCTGGTGACATGGCATCCAGGATTGCTTCTTGACTGATGTGCTGCGGAACCGGGAACTGAACAAGCACACCGTGAACGGTTGGATCGCAATTGAGTTTACGAACGACATCCAGAACATCAGCCTCAGAAGCGCTTGCCGGAAGCTTGATATCCCTTGAGTTGATACCTACTTCGCGCGCATCGCTTACCTTGAGGCGAACATAGATTTCGCTGGCGGGATCGTTGCCTACGAGCACGACGGCAAGCCCTACCGGCGTTTGGGTTTTCTGCTGGAATGCGTGAGCGGCTTGCTGAACGCGACCGCGAACATTTGCTGCGAATTGCTTTCCATCAATAATTTGAGCGCTCATCCAATCCTCTTAAGCCAGGCTGCAATGTTCTGTTCAAGCGTAACTGCGTCACCCGCAATGAAGAGCGTTTTCAAGCGTGATGTCTGGCCGGATGCAAGTGCAATCGATGACTTGGGGACACCCAGTTGTGCGGCAATCAACTCAATCAGCGCCTTGTTCGCCCGACCATCTTCCGGTACGGCACGCACGCGAGCCTGAAAATGGGTTTTCTCCCCAAATTGCATCAACCCGCTCACTTCGTTTTTCGAGCTCTTCGGCGTCAGTCGAACGTAGATCTCCACCCCATTCCTCTGCCGACGATAGGGTTGGGTCACGTCAGATCAGGGTTCCCGTCAGCATCTTGATGAGCAATATCTGAACGACTTCAAGTCCAAGCAGAAGAACGATGGGCGACAAATCCAACCCACCAATCGCGGGCATGCGACGGCGGATTGGACCCAAAAGCGGCTCGGTCAACTGGTAGCATACCCGCTGCACTGCCCGAACTTCAGGCCTGTGGCCATTGACGATGTTGAGCCCGATCAGCCAGCTCAAAACGACAGTTATGACTATGACCCAAAAATACAGTTTCACGGCCAGATTGATCAGCAGGATCAGCAACTCAATCAATTCAAGGCCCTCGTGGTGGCAGGAATCAACGCGTCAATATTGGGGATTTAGACCCTGTGGGGCGGGTCTACAAGGCTTGGTGAGAGCCCAACACCGGCTTGACACCGGGCTTGGCACCCACCTACAAGTCCTGCCTTGTGATTGCGGCTGGTTTTCCCCAGCCGCAATGCGCGCACATGGGGCTGTAGCTCAGTTGGGAGAGCGCCTCGTTCGCAATGAGGAGGCCAGCGGTTCGATTCCGCTCAGCTCCACCATGCGCCCGCAGCCGGTCCCTTGGCGAACGCCAACCGCGCCTCCCTTTTCAAAAGTCGTTAACAGACCGGAATGATGCCGGGCAGAAATCATCCCTTTACGGCCCTATGACATCCTAGGGTGTCCGACAGCTTTTCTGCAGCCCTCTACCAGGTGGCAATCATGCGATTCATCTCCATCATATTGTGCGCCTTGCTGGTGGCGATGCCAGCCTACGGCTCCAGTGAAAAGAAGAACGAAAAAGGAGGAAGTGACGTCAAAGCGCCAAAGAAGCAGCGACCCATCACTTCGCTTGCGTCATGGGTCATGGTTGATCCGTTTTCCGTCACAGTCATTCAGGAAGACCGAATTCGGGGCAAGATTTCCCTATCGTTCGGAATGGACGTTCCAGATGCTGAACTGAGAGAAAAGGCGGAACTACTGATGCCGCGACTTCAAGACGCCTGGCTCAGCCAGATGAACCTGTATGCCGCAACAACTATTCGGCCTGGCAAGCCTGCCAGCATCACTGATGTGTCCAATATCCTGCAGTCCGCGGCCGATCGCGTGCTTGGAAAGACGGGCTCCAAAGTCCTGATCGCTTCAGTCATCGTGGACATGCGGTAGGCACGATGGGTAACGGACCAGCAGTTTTCCAGCAGCGCGATTTCAATTAAACTCCGCGCATGAGCCTGCTGCCCTTTGTCATCACGTCACGTCCTTACCGTTCGCTCGGACCCACCGGGTTGCGTGTGCTGTTGGGTGTGGTGATTGCAGCGAATGCTTTTGGAGCAATCATATTCCTGTTGGTGGGCGCATGGCCTGTGTCGGGGTTCATGGGGCTCGACGTGCTAGCGTTATATCTCGCCTTCAGAGTCAGCTATGCCCAAATGCGTGCATTTGAACGCATCAGCGTCAATCAAACCCAAGTGACAATCGAGTGCGCTGACGCCGCGGGCAAACTGGCAACCTGTTCGTTGCCGTCCTATTGGGCGCAGGTTGATTTTGAAGGCGACGAGGAAAGCGGAAATATTGCGCTGCGCAGTCATGGCAAATCAATCCCCGTCGGGCAGTTTCTACCAGGATTTGAGCGAGCCATCTTCGCGGACACGCTGCGAAAGGCCTTGCGTGATGCCAGATCGCTATTGCCCGACGCTCAACCCCAAGACGTCCCGCATGCTGAATAGCCCAGGCCCCTTTCCCTGGCCCCAAAGCGCCGCACTAAGTGCGCCCTTCGCGAAAATGGACCGGTCCTCTGCGCGATGTGTGAACTCCAGTCGCTCCCCATCACCCGCCATAAATACCGTGTGATCTCCCACTACCGACCCTCCGCGGAGGCTTGCAAAGCCGATGCGGTTTCCGACGCGAGGACCCGTGATGCCGTCATGGGGTTTCAATTTAAGATCTGCGAGCTGGCTGTGCTTACCGGCGGATGCAGCCTGACCCAGTAACAGTGCGGTACCAGAAGGTGCATCCGCCTTCATGCGGTGGTGCATCTCCAAAATCTCAATATCAAACGATGATCCCAATGCGCGCGCCGCGACCTCCACGAGATTTGCCAGCAAGTTCACGCCAAGGCTCATGTTCCCGGATTTTATGATCGTGGCATGGCGCGATGCTGCCTTGATACGCGCCTCGTCAACTTCTGCGAAACCGGTAGTCCCTATCACATGAACAATACGAGCTTGGGCTGCGAGGTCTGCCAAAGCGATTGTCGCCTCCGGTCTCGAGAAATCGATGATCGCGTCTGCCTTTGCGATAATGGGCAACGGGTCTGACTGTATTCGCGCACCGATCTCCGGCAAGCCGCAAAGCGTACCGAGGTCCTTGCCCTGGGCTGCACTTGAGTCGGACTCAAGCCCCGCTACAATCTGGAAGTCGTCCCGCTTTGCAATTTCGCGAACCAGTGTTTGCCCCATCCGGCCAGCGGCCCCGGCGATTACCAATCGAATAGCGCTCATAGTTGGGTCACATCCGTTTCCAATCCCAGCAGAACACGTCCCACAGTTTCCATCGTGGGGGTCGCTATCATCATGTGTTGCGATGCGACATGCACGTCGCGAAAGTACCTTTGCAGCGGCGACGTCTTATAAACCGAAGTGCCGCCACCCAGATTGTACATGAGGTCAACAACCTTCACACTTTCCCGCGCCGCATGAGATGCGGACAAACGAAGGTCCCGGCGCGCTTCCAGCGAAAGCGGATTGCCTTTCTCTGCCTCGCTCCACGCATTTGCAATGCTGTCGTAATAGAATGCGCGCGCAGCACGCAGCGTTGCTTCGGCAACTGCGACGTCCTCCTGAGTCCGGGTTCGAGCGGCGAGTGGCTTGCGGTGCCCTTCCGGGGTCTTGCCGCCTGCAAGCGCCACGAGTTCAGAGATGCTGGCACGTGCGATCCCGAGCATGACAGCAGCAATTCCTGCAGCCAGCATTCCGAAAACCGGAAATGCGTAAAGCGGGCGCGGCAGGGGTTTGTCAGACATCAACCCCACACTCATGAACTTGGGGACACGTCTGTTGTTGATGACAAAATCCTGGCTGCCGGTGCCGCTTAGGCCGGAAACATCCCAGTTGTCTGCGAGTTCCGCTTGCGAAACCGGAACCATAACCATGCGTGAATCCGGCATGCCCGACGGCAACAATACCGGTTCACCGTTCTTCATCACGATGCAACCGCCCATGATCATTTTGGCATTAGGCGAACCTGAACCCCATTGCCAGCGCCCGTTGACGACATACGAGTCACCGTCTTCGATCGCTCGACCGCGAGGCGCAAAAACGCCAGCCAAAATGAGACCTGGATCGCCGGCGAATATTTCCATTGCCGTCGCTTCAGGCATATAGGCCGCAACAAGCCCGGTGGTGGACCCGATCATGATGCACCAGGCCGCAGAACCGTCAGCCTGGGCCAAGGCCTCAATCACACCTGCAATCGTCACCGGATCTGCTTCTTCGCCACCATAGGCTTGTGGCACGCACAGACGATAGAAACCTGCGTCGGAAAATCGGCGCGCAATGTCGGCAGGTAGCTGGCGAGCAATTTCAATCTCCTGAGCCCGCTTTTTGAGCTCCGTTTGAAATCCACGCGCTGCGGCAACAAAATCGTTCATTTCTACTCCGCGAGTTTCAACCGGTTCGCGATGTTGTTTCTCTGCATGTTGGACGAACCGCCTACGATCGGCAACGAAATTGCGTCGCGTACATAACGTTCCATATCCATCAGATCGGACAGGCCGTACGCTCCCATCACACGCTGACAAAGCAAAGCGACTTCGGACGCCCCTTCGCAACAAAAGAGTTTAGTCATTGAGGATTCCAGGGCGCTTGGAGCCCGGCTCTGAACCAACTCAGCCGCGTTATACAGCATCAGGCGCATCGCCAACGTCTTCGTCCTGGCATCGGCGATGGCGTGACGAATTGCTTGGTGGGTGCCGATCGGCTTCCCGAATTGCACGCGCGTCTCGGCATACTCAAAAGCATCCGCACATGCGGCCTCTGCCAAGCCCAGAGCGACGGCTGACAGTTCAAGCTTCTCAACTTCGAGCGCCCTGCCCGCAAGCTGGCGCCAACCCTGATTCCACATCTGGGGTCCGCCAAGAATCGAATCCTCTCCCAACTCAACGTCTTCAAAAATAGCGTCATTGGTTTCAACACCGCGGATGCCCAAGTGGTTCAACGGCTGGATTGTGACGCCCCCGGATTTCGGCGGCACAAGAAGAATCGTCAAATTCCTGTACCGATCTTCCTTTGCACCCGTTCGGGCGAGGCAGAACACATAGTCCGCAATTTGTGCGCCGGTACACCATCGCTTGGTGCCGGACAGCACGATTCGATTTCCTTCCTTGCGAGCAACCGTCTCTACCATCGCCAGATCACCGCCAACATTTGGCTCCGACAGCCCGTAGGCGAACAACAGCTTGCCAGCAGCCACTTTCGGAAGGAGGTCGCGCTTCTGGATTTGGGAACCTGACTCCACCAGGTTCATGCCGGCATAGCAGGCCGTCATAATGTAAGGGCATGCCACTGCCGAAGACCGGCGAGCGAGTTCTTCAATGACAACCATGGTTGCCGGGATGTCGACACCCTGTCCGCCGTACTCCGTCGGCACTGTCAGGCCCATGACTCCCATTTCCGCCAAGGCGTCATACACGTCGCGCGGAAAGACGTTCTCCCTGTCCCATTTTCGCGCGTGCTGGCGTGGCATGCGCTTGTCAACGAAGCGTCGAATGCTTTCGCGCAACAATTTCAACTCATCGCTTTCCTTACTCATCTGGCCCGCCGCAATGTCAGATTGATGCGCCCACCTTGCGGCAGCGCAGGATGATCAATCGGTGATGTTCCCGCATGAATTCGTCGTACACCGTGATAGCGCAATCGGCTTTCGCCAGCGAGCACGAAGACATCGCCCGAATTCAGGGTGAACGTGGTTGACGGGCCAGATCGGTTCAGCCCGCCAAGCTGAAACTCGGCATCATTGCCAAATGACAGCGAGACGATTGGCCAACTTAAATCCGCCTCGTCATAGTCGCGGTGCAAGCTGAGCCTGCCGTCGGCCTCGTAGAGGTTGATCAGGCAAGCGTCCGGCTCAAATGAAGCACCTGACTCGTGGGCTACCGCCCTGGCGCATGACAGCACGGTTGTGGGGATCGGCGGCCAGGGGACGCGTGTTACAGGATGCAGGGCTTCATATCGATAACCGCGCCGATCGGAAAACCAACCCCATGTTCCGCAGTTTGTCAGTCTGTTGATCATGAGCGGTCCGGTCGGCATCTGCGGACGGAAGGGCGGCGCGAGAGCCATGATGCGAGCCACATCATCGAGCATGCGCCTCTGGTCTTCCAGTGACAGGCGCTGGCGATACAGCGCCGCGCCCTTGGGCAATTGCTCTTTCAATGACGAGAAAAGTCCGCTCATTTGCCGGTGAAGACCGGCTTTCTTTTTTCAAGGAACGAAGCCACGGCTTCGCGATGGTCCGATGTCGCAAAGGTCAACATCTCATAGGCCAGAGAAGCATCCAGTATGGTGTGAGCGATTTCCTTCAAACGGAGATTGACTGCAACCTTCGTGTATTTGATCGCTTGCGGAGCGCCATTTGCGAGCCTGCTCGCGAATGCGTCAACTCGCTTGTCGAGATCGCTCTCGGGAACTGAATGGTTGATCAATCCCATGCGCTCAGCCTCGCTGGCGATGATGGCATCACCGGTCATCAGATATTCCTTGGCCTTCGCGTAACCTATCAGTTGTGGCCAAATCACGGCACCACCATCACCGGCGACGACCCCGACTTTCACGTGAGGATCTGCAAAGCGGGCAGTGTCCGCCGCAAAAATCACATCGCAGAACAAGGCAACCGTGCAGCCCAGCCCGATGGCGGGCCCGCGCACTTTGGCGATCAGCGGCTTTTCGAGATCGAGCAAACCGAAAATGATTTTCTTGGCTTCCACAGTGCTGGGACCCTGAATCTTGCCTTGAGCCGCGTCGCGCATCCATTCGATATCTCCACCTGCACTGAAGGCGTTGCCATCCCCCTGCAATACCACGATGTCCACGCTGTCGTCGTCCTGGACGTCGTAGAAGATTCTTGAAAGCTCCTCATGCATGCGGCCGTCGACGGCGTTCATTTTCGACGGATTGGACAGCGTCAGTGTCAGGACACGGCCTGCACGCGCGATCCTGATGCGCTCGTAGTTCGCGTAGTTCATAAAAACACTCTCGCATTTGGCGGTTGTGATGTTCGGATCGCGAACCTAGCGCCAGACGGGCCAACAAGCGATATGCAAGCTAGTCCGGGCGCCGGCCAAGAGCCACTATTCCCAAAACCGGCGCGAATGTGAGTATTGCGCCACAGAGCAGAAAGCCAAGTTCGAAACCCTGCGCCGCTCCACTTCCTGTGTCGACAATCCTTCCCGTGACTGCCGGTGCTATCACACCGGCCAACGTCACGAGAGCCTGACCGATGGCGATCATGCCGGCTCTCTGGGATGCCGGGACCCGTTCGGCGACGATGGGTGGAATGAGTGTCAGGATCACGGTTGGCAATGCAACCCCTGCAATCAGCAGTGCCAGGCGTTCCGTGGCCCGCATCTCGGTAAAGATCGAAGCCGCCGAAACGAGCAGCCCGCCCGCCAGCACACAAAACAGCGCAAGATAGACCCTGGAATATCGGGTTGGTACTCCACGGTTCATCATCACCTGGGAAAGCCAGCCCATCAGGAGCACGATAAATGTGTTGGCGAGCCAGGGCAGCACAGTCAGTGCACCCAACCATTCTTTGGGCACTCCCATTCCGGTCGCGAAATAAGACGGAAGCCAGGTGATCATCAGGGAGTAACTCCAGAAAGCCCCGAAGCCGCCGATCCAAACGCCAAGTATGATTGGGTCCGATACAAGTTTGCCGTATGGCTTTCGCGGCGCAGCAGCGCCTGAAGATGTCGCTATCTGGTCCAATGGACCTTCGCCGCCAAACGCCAGCCAGAACACCATCCAAAGGGCGCCAAATCCAGCAAGCATGGCAAACGCCATGTGCCACGTCTCGTGGACGATGATCCAGTTCAGCAATGGGACAAGCAGGACCACTCCAAAGGTTGCTCCTTGCGCCACGACGGCTGACGGAAATGTCCGCTTTTCATCAGGGAACCATTTGTAGACGGCGTTCAGAGCTACCGGATAGCCGGGTCCCTCACCGGCGCCGAGCGCGACGCGCGTCAGGATCAGAATTTCAAAAGGCATTGTCCATGCCAGCGGCGCTTGTGCCAGCGACCAGACTGCGACGAGGATGGTCAGGATCAGTCGCGAGGAAACGCGATTTGCAAGGAAGCCAACCGCGACCGCTGAAAGTGAATAGAGCAAGAAGAAGCTAGAACCTATCAGTCCGAACTGCGTGTTGGTGAGCCCCAAGTCCTTGATGATATAGGGACCAGCAAGGCCCAACACGGCGCGATCGGCCGTGTTGATCATCATGAACACGGCCAGCAATGCCACAATGTTCCACGCCTTTCGGTTAGTTGGCATTGGACGTCCCATTTTTCGCTAGTTCCCCAATGAACTCTTCCGCGCGCGGCCATGGGCCAAAACCGGATGCCGGATTGAGGTGACCGACTCTGCCAATATCTACAAGTCGACCGCCCCAAGCACTTGCAAATCCAGCCACCCTGGAAAATGACGCCAGCGGATCATTGCGACTCGCAGCGACAATTGCTGCAAATGGCAGGCGGGCTTGCGGCATTGGCAACCAGCCTGCGGCCTGCAGTTCCGGCATGGAGGGATAGCCGGCCGGCATCGGTGTCTCCATATCTGCCGGGGTCGCCAGCAGCGCGCCCCTGACCGGCCGTTTTGTCCGGCCTGCCCAGTGAAGCACTGTAGCAACTCCACCGGAGTGCGCGACCAACACGATTTCACCTTTGATGCTACCAACTTCACGCTCCAGTGCGGCAACGCGCGAGGCGCAATCAAGCTCGGTGCGCCCCATGGGCTCGACCGCACGACAGTGCGGCAGTCGAGCCTTGAGCAGAGTCTGCCAGTGACCGGGTGCGTGATCGCGCAGACCTGGCACGATCACCACCGTTACGTCTGTCATACTACTCGGCAGCCTGACCGAGCTTTGCTTTTGGCGTGCTCGTGCGGTTTGGGGCAAAGCCGTTCTTTTCGAGGGTTTCTTCGATGCTGTTGTAGAATTCTCCAATGCGCAGGATCTTCCGGGCTTCCGTGCCGCTCGCCACTTCGCGTCCAAACTCGTGTGAAATGCGAACCAGCTGCGCGATCTGCTCAACCGTCGTCATCTTGCCTTCACGACGCTGCTTCCAGAGATTGTCTTCGATGCCACAACGGACATGCAGCCCCATGGCGATCGCCATCATGTTGACGGGCAGGACATTGCGCATACTCGACTCAAGCGTGAGCATTGCGTGATCTGGCGTTGCCCTTACGAAGTTGGCAAGATTGTAGATATTGGGCGCATCCATGCCGCCACCAATAGCAACCCAATTCATTACCAGCGGACCCTTGTAGACACCGCGGCGGATCATTCGCTCCACGGTCTCGAACGAGTTTATGTTGTAAAACTGGAATGCACTCTGAATTCCCGCTGCCGTCAGGCGTTTGACGTGTTCTTCCACCCAATTCGGACTGGCCGGAACGACCATCTCGCGATAGGCCTCACGCATCGCGGTTGTCGCAAGCGAGGTGCCCACGACATCGGCCTCTTCAAACTGTTCGAGAATATTCATCTGCGTGGTGTTGACAGTGACTGTCACCTGATCGGGCCTGGGTGACAGTTCCGCAAGCATGTGGCGCGTGTCATCTGAAAGCCATTTTGCGGTCGCCCCTTCTCCCTCGGGCGCAAACGAAATTGAACCTCCAACTTGTAGGATCATTTTCGGTACGGCCGCGCGCAAACCAGCCAGGAGCTCATTGAACTTGGACAGACGCTTTGAGCCCTTTCCGTCATCCTCGCGCACGTGCACGTGGAGAACGGATGCGCCGGCGTTGTAGCAGTCGACGGCTTTCTGGATCTGCGCTTTCATGCTGACCGGAATATCTTCCGGAAAATCCGACGGAACCCACTCGGGTCCGTAGGGCGCGGCTGTAATAACCAACTTGTCCTGATTTTCAGGGAACAAGGCTCCATCGAGAAAATTCATGGCGTTTCCTTTCGTCGCTTTTCTGTTTTCGATTGTTTCAGTACGGCTTGTCGCCAACGATTCCCGCGCGCTCCATCTTCCGATGGCAAGGCGGATAGTCCATCACGGCGTAGTGTTGAGTACAGCGATTATCCCAAAAGGCGACGCTGCCCGGTTGCCATCGGAAGCGCACCTGGTATTCGGGGATCGCAACCTGACTGATAAGATAAGAGAGTAGCTGGCTGGCGCCCGGCTGATAGTCCTGACCGACGCGCACGTTTTCCGCGTTGTGAAAATTCGTGAAGTGCGTGGTGAAACCATTTACGAAGAGGATCTTTTCGCCGGTTTCCGGGTGAGTGCGAACCACTGGATGTTCAGCGTCAGGAAACTGTGCCTTGAGAGCGTGCCGCTTTTCGATCGGCATCGCCGCACCAAATGACGCCTCTATGCTGTGGCGTGCGAAGAGTCCGTTAATCTGCTTCTTGATGTGTTCCGGCAGGCGCGCATACGCTTCTCCCATGTTTGACCACATGGTGTCTCCGCCAACCGGTGGGCATTCAACGCAGCGCAGAACGCACCCCATCGGAGGCTTTTCACGCCAGGTCGCGTCTGTGTGCCATGCATTCTCGTAGCGGTCGTTCGGCGTTTCCGGAGACTTGTAGATGCGCACGAGACCAGGATTCTCCGGATCACTTCCAGCCACTGGATGATCCTCCAGATCGCCAAAATGTCTTGCGAAAGCCACATGCTCGGCGCGTGTCAGTTTCTGATCCCGGAAGAACAACACTTTGTGCTTCAGGAGCAGCGACCCGAGCTCTGCCACGAGCACTGGTTCACGCGATGCCACTCCCAGGTCAATGTTGCTGAGTTCGGCGCCGATAGTGCATGTCAACGGCTCTGCATGAATTGAGCCCAGACTTTTTGCTCGTACGTTTGCTACAGCCACAGCGTTTCTCCCTAGACCACGAAAATGGATGAACCGGTCGTCTTGCGAGCTTCCAGATCGCGGTGCGCCTGGACTGCATTTTCGAGCGGATAGTGCTGGTTGATTTCGATGCTGATGCGGCCTTCCGCAACATGTCCGAACAGTTCGGAGACCAGCTCGTTGCGTTCAGCCGGATCGGCCACATAGTCGGCAAGGGCCGGCCGCGTCAGATAAAGTGATCCCTTGGTCACCAGCAGCATCGGATCGACGGGAGGAACAGCACCTGACGAAGTGCCCATGATACACAGCAAGCCACGTCGCTTGAGGCAGTCGAGTGATTGCAGCCACGTGTCCTTGCCAACGCCGTCGAATACCACCGGCACCCCGGACCCGCCGGTGATTTCGCGAACGTGACGAGGAAAGTCCTTGTACGTCAGAACATGTTCGCAGCCGTGCGCCCTTGCCACTTTGGCCTTGGCTTCATTCGACACTGTCCCGATAACGGTTATTCCGAGGAGTTTCGCCCATTGACAGA
Source organism: Micropepsaceae bacterium (assembly GCA_040080835.1). Lineage (GTDB taxonomy): Bacteria > Pseudomonadota > Alphaproteobacteria > Micropepsales > Micropepsaceae > SZUA-430. The sequence continues at coordinate 53,481 of JBEBHP010000003.1, forward strand.
AGATCAGACCTACGCCCCCTGCTGCAGCGTGAAACACCACGCTGTCGCCCTTGCGGAGCGGCCAGATCTTTCGAATGAGATAGGCCGCAGACAAACCCCGCATCATCATTGCAGCTGCAGTCTCAAATGAAATGGCTTCAGGCAGCTTGAGCAACACGCCTGCGGGCATTACGCGGGCCGTCGAGTAAGCTCCCAGAGGGCTGCCGGTGTAAGCGACGCGATCGCCCACTGCCACATTACTTACACCTGATCCAACGGCCTCAACGATTCCGGCGCCTTCCATGCCAATGCCGTTGGGAAGGGACGCGGGGTACATTCCTGACCTGAAATAGGTGTCAGCCATATTCAGGCCAACGGCGACATGGCGCACGCGCGCTTCTCCAGGACCGGGTTCCCCAACTGTTACTGTTTCCCACTTCAGCACGTCTGCGCCGCCAATCTGGTGAAAGCGAATTGCATGTTCCATTGGGGAGTTCCGTTATCTGGCTCCGAGAAGCCTACGCCCCGGAAAAAGCTGCTCTTGCTTTTTCGGGACATTCATTTGATAGTTCGGGACATGACACAAATGATGCGCAGCGCATCGCTGGATGGCTATGTCTCGCTGGCCCGATCGTTCGGAATCGATCCGTTCAAGCTGATCGATCAGGCTGGCATTCCACGCAATTGTCTCCAGAGCCCGGATCTCAAGCTTTCGATTTCTGCCTACTGCAATCTGCTGGAGGCTTCGGCAATGGCAGCAAAGGCCGATGATTTTGGCGTGCGGCTCGCTGAATCGCGGCAGCTGTCAACGTTCGGACCCGTCGGTCTTGTCGTTCGGGAGCAGCCGACTGTCCGAAGGGCCATCGCCGCCCTGACCGACAACATTCGATTGCACAACGAATCTGCGTCGCTGGAGCTCGAAGAGACGGGCGACGCTGTGATCGTCAAGCCTGGGCTCGCGGTGCCCCGGGGCATCCCCGCGGCACAAGCCAAAGACATGGTTCTTGGGGTTGTCTGCCGGATCCTGAATCTCTTGCTGGGCCCGAACTGGCGTCCCCAGAGTGTGTGCTTCGTGCGGAGCGCTCCTGCCAGCCTTAGCGCGCATCGCCGCGTATTCGGCAGCCAGATGGACTTCGATCAAGAGTTCAACGGAATCATTTGTGCGCGTCGTGACATTGACCGTCAGATCGCCGGCGCCGATCCCGGACTTGCGCGCGAAGCGGAACGATATGTTGCATTGCTCGGCTCGAATGCGGCGCGAGGCGCAAAGGACGACGTCAGGAAAATTGCCCTGACATTGCTGCCTACCGGCCAGTGCACCATCGACAAGGTGGCAAAGCACCTTGGCATGGACCGGCGAACCATCCATCGCCATCTGTGTCGGCAAGAAACCACATTTTCGGACATCGTCGACGAACTGCGCGACGAGCTTGCCGTGTCGTATATCGATCGCAGCGACCGACCCTTGTCATCGGTCGCCACTCTTCTTGGCTTTTCGGGGCAAAGTGCGTTTGCCCACTGGCATCAGGCGCGCTTCGGCGAAAGTGCGACTGAGCGGCGGCTTCGCCTTACTCGGCAGCCACGCTGATTGGCGTGCGGCCTTGTCCGCCATTGAGCTGCATCAGGTATTTAATGCCTTCTTCGGCGATGTCGTCTCCAATCATGCGGTCGCCCTCCTTGTGCAGTTCTGCCATGTCAACAAAAGCTGCATAGGTTCCGCGGGTTCGGTCGGTAATAATTCCAGCCTTGAGCAATGTCTTGATAAGCACACGGAAGATACTGGTGGGATCCTTGAGCCGTTCCCGAACCCTTGCATTTGTGAACGCCTCCCGAAATGCGGCCTGTGCCCATTCCCAGTCAATTCCGAACTCGGCGTAAATCGGCTTTTTCTGCTCGGGACTACCCAGGTTGAAGAGAAGTCCCGTAAACACTTGGGCTGCCCAGTCTTCAATAAGATTGCGTTCTTCTTCGGCCAGATGAGGAATCGTGCGATCGGCCCAGATCTTGCCAAACTTGTGATGGAATGCCTCATCCGTCATCACCAATTGGCAAAGGCGCTTCAGTAGTGGATCGTTTGTGTATTGATAGTTCGTTGCGAAGGCACCCATCGCGAGCCCTTCAACGAGCATCTGCATGCCCACCAGCTTCTTCCATACGAATGGCGACAGTACCATTTCGGACAGGAGGTTTCCCAGGGCCGGACCGACCGGCAGCGGCTTGCCCCAGCGCGCCTTTATGTACATTGCAAAACCGGTGACGTGACGGGCTTCCTCGCGTGCCTGATTGGCTGCGTATTCCTGTGCGCCAGGGTCCCTCAGCACATGGCACAGCGAAGCCGAGAGGGACAGCGCGCCCTGCTCGCCATGCAATATGGACGAAAGTCCCCAGCGAACCGAGGAGTTTACAAGCCTGATCTTCTGCTTTTCAGTCAGCTTCTGTCCGATCTCGGTCTGCAGATCGAGGTTCAGCCATTGTGGCATCATGTATTCGTTTTCCATATCAAATGGAGTCGCGAAATCGATGTACTTTCTGTCCAGCGGATCCCAGAAGTGGTCGTGCGTCGCGGAAATGATCTTGTCGAACGCTGTCGAACGAGCGTTGTAGCGATCAACGTGCAGCATTGAACCAAAGTCGTCTGGTGCCACCGCATCGTATGCAATGTCTTTCGTGATGTTGGCCATGTCTGGAATGCTCCTTCCTATTCTGCTGCGATCGTGGAAGGCGTGCGCAAAATCTGGCCACCGTTCAGTTTCATCAGATACTTGATACCCTCTTCGGCAATTTCATCCCCGATCATGCGGTCGCCTTCTGCGTGCAGTTCGGCCATGTCGATATAGGCCGCATAGTTGCCGCGCGTGCGGTCCGTGATGATGCCTGCCTTGAGCAATGTCTTGATCAGGACACGGAAAATATTGGTGGCGTCCTGAAGCTCCTTTCGAATTTCCGCATCAGTGATGGCTTCCATAAAAGCTTGCTGCACCCAAATCGGATCGAGCCCAAGATCCCGATAGATCCACCCTTTCTGCTCGGGACTGGCCAGATTGAAGAGAAGGACCTGGAACACTTCCCAAGCCCAGTCCTCTATCTTTTCTGCTTCGCCTTTGGACAAATGGGGAATGGTGCGGTCAGCCCAGATCTTGCCAAACTTGTGGTGGAAAGCTTCATCGGTCATGACGAGTTGGCAAAGCTTGACCATCAATGGGTCCCGCCCCTTCTGGTAGAAGGTCGCGAAGGCACCCATGGCGAGCCCTTCGACAAGCATCTGCATGCCCACCAGCTTTTTCCAGACCAGCGGCGAGGAAACCAGTTCGGTGAGCAATGCCCCAAGCGCCGGACCTACAGGCGCGGGCTTGCCCCATCGCGCCTGGATGTATCGGGCAAATCCGGTGACGTGACGAGCTTCCTCACGGGCCTGGTTGGCTGCGTATTCCTGTGCCCCCGGATCGCGCAGTATGTGGCACAGGGAGGCGGAGAGCGAAAGCGCACCCTGTTCACCGTGCAGGATTGAAGAAAACGACCAAAGCGTATTCAGGTTTGTCAGCCGGATCTTGCCGCGTTCATCCAGTTTGTCGCCGACAGCCGTTCGAAGCTCAGTCATGAGCGCGGGATCAACCATGTACTCGTTGTCGCTGTCGAAGCGCTCAGAAAAGTCGATGTACTTTGTGTCGAGAGGGTCCCAGAAATGATCGTGCGTCGCGGAAATGATCTTGTCGAACGCCGTTGATCTGGCGTTGTAGCGATCCACGTCCATCATCGACCTGAAGTCGGTTGGGTCGACCGCGTTGTATGCGGGATCCTTGGTGATGTTTGCAGCTTCAGTCATGACAGCCTCCAAGAAAAGCAGTGCGTGATTGCCCTATGGAGGAAGAGACTAAGCAGATTTTTCAGGCTGGCAAGAAAAATGACGCAGCCGTCATGTAACGACTGCGTCAGCTCAAAATAACTCGAATTCGGGCAGGCTATGTGCCTGACGGGACAGGCTTTTCGATGTCTTCGGGCCTTGGCGTAGAGGATTGCTCAAGGACGCCAGCCTCACCGAACAGGTACAGCTTGTTGCCGTCTTCAATCACGTCATTCAAGCCTTTGCGGTCCGCGCGATAAGTCAGCGTGTACTTCACACCATCAGGTGAATAGAGCACCTGGCCTCCCAGACCCACGAACACATAGCTGCCGTCAACGAGTTGGGTTCCACCTGCGATCGACTGGTCCGCTCCGGCCGTATCCATCTTGGTGAAGGTGTTGCCCTGGTCCGTCGAGCGCCAAACGTTTCCTCGCATGCCGGTTACGAATACGGTTCCGTCCTTGCCCGTAAACCCGCCCCAGAAAGACCCGACATAGCCCGTCAGGATCTTCTTCCATGTCGCGCCGGCATCTCCGCTGCGATAGATCGCGCCACCTTCAGCAGCAACGAAAATCGTGTTGGCATCCGGCCCTGCAAACATCGAATTCATATGATTTTCGTCAACGCCTGTTGTCGCAAACGGATCGTCGCCCGGAGACGCAACCCTAGGCGCAGTCGGGTCCGCATTCAGGTCTTCGGGTTTGGGCGTCGGGGGTTCGTGTCCCGGCATGAGGCTTTTGCGTTCGGTCCACGTCTTCCCGGCATCCGACGTTTCAACCGTGAGGTTGAACGCTCCGATTGCCCAGCCATGCTGCGCATCCTTGAAAAACACGGAGAGGAGAGCGGCTTCGCTCTTGGCATCACCGCCATACTGTTTGGTCCAGTTTTCACCAGCGTCATGGGTGACCAGAATGACCGTGTCGTGGCCTACAGCCCATCCGTTCTTTTCGTCGACAAATGCCACGCTGGTGAGTGTCAAGGTCACCGGAACGCGCGCCGCCTGTCGCCACGTCTTGCCGTCGTCATCCGACAATACGATATCGCCGTACTCCCCAACAGCGACCATGCGCTTGCCTGCGCGGGTAACGTCCAGCAAGAGAGATTCCGCAGCGAGTTTTGATTTTACCGCCTCTCCATTCCTAGGCGGAACGACTGACCAGGCGTTTGGAATTACCGCCGCCGAAAGCAACAGAGCCGTTGCCAGGGCAAGGGCGGTGGATGGCCCGAGTTTTGACCATTTCATATATCGAGTTCCCTTCACCTAAAAATAAGGCCGGCCTCCGAAATGCTGGAGACCGGCCCACTTCTGACTAAGCAGTCGTTCGTTTAGCGAACGCCCAGCGCGCGAATGGCTTCCGGCGTATAGCGGCTCTCTTGCAGCTCGTCAGCGAAGTAGTTCACTGGCGGCTCTTCCGCACGCATCGACAGAGCGAGGTAGCGGCCTGACAAGAGGTCATACACGACTTCCATTGCGCCCGTTCCGCAGTGTGGAACATGATAGGCGTTTACCGAAGGAACTTCCTGGACGCGCCACAGTGCACCGCGGCCGTCATAGTTTTCGGCGTTGGCAATCACCTTCGCATCTTCGTCCATGTACATCACGCGACGTGCGTAGACGTGACGGGCGCCAGCTTTCAGCTTCGCTTCGACCGTGTAAACACGGTGCGGCTCATAGCGAACGCCTTCCTGGTCAATATGCTGTGGCTTCAGCAGGCTCTTGTACTTCACGTGCAGCAAGTCATACGAGTTGTACGCAATGAACTTCACGCTCGTGCCCTTGAGAGCCCAATCATAACGGTCCATTGCACCGTTATACCCGTCAAACGAGTCTGACGTTGACATACCATCGGTGTTCGTACCCGGGTTGTCATAGGCAATGTCAGGTGCGCGGCGAACGCGGCGTGTACCTGGGCTGTAGGCCCAAGCCTTGCGTGGTTCAACCTGAGCGTTGATCGACTCGTGAACCAGAACCACGTTGCCAGCAAGACGCGGCGGCGAGATCGTGTTCGCGATGTAGAGCAGGCCGATGTTGTTCAACTCGTCCGAACTCTTCACTGAAGGGTTGGCGTAGCGGAAAATCGCTTCGTCCTGCACGACCAACAAATTGTACGAACCGTTAGACTGGACCGGGGCCGCCGAGAACTGGCGGGTGGTCTTGAAGCCGCGATAGGTAAACCGCTTGTCCATGATCAACTGCTGAGCGGCAACCCTTGGGTTGCCATCAAGAATCGGGAATGGAAGTCCCAACTTGAAATTCTTGATACCGTCGCCATCTGGCGTCAGATCAGAGCTCGCCGCATTGGCCTTTGCCGCGTCATAAGCATATTGCGGCAGGGCGCAGGTCCGGCGGGACTGAAAGACTTTCATCTTGTATGTGCCATACTTCTTCAGAAGGGCCTTGTGGCCGTCCGTCAGATTGGCGTCGTACTGACCCATGTTGGCCGCCGTGATGGTGAACTTCACCTGGTCACCGGCGAACGGGTTTGGCGGGTTCATCTTCTTTGGATCGAAGTTCACCCCGGCCGGAGGGGAGCTCAAGCCCCCATCCCATGCCGGAACCATACCGTCAGGCGTTCCAGCCCTTTCGCTTCCCAGCGGAGTGAGAGAATTGCCAAGTTTAGCAACCTCACTGGCGGGGGCTTTGGCCCAGGCACTGGCGGACGCGAACACCGCAATTGCCGTAGCCGTAAGTAAGAGTTTTGTCTTAGTCACTTTAAGTTTCCTCCACTTAATTCAAGGTCCGTTGCGGATTGCCCCCGCTTTAGAACGTGTAGCTCGCCGAGACTGATGCGAAGTCACGATCAGACGACTTGTTGTTGATATGACCACCGAAGAAGTTGCTGTAGCTGACGCCGAGCCTCAAGTTGTTGTTCAAGGTGCCGTCGATTCCCAGGTTCAAAGCTTGGCGATCTTCCATGTAATTTCCGTAAGGAGCGGCTGTCGTACCCTCGAAATCGTAGCTGTATACGATGCGTGGGCTGACGGCAAATCCGCTATCCAGGAAGTTGTTATACTGCACTGTGAACAGGAAGACCATACCTGCGGACAGGTCCGTCGGGCGGCAAGCTGCGCTTGACTTACCGTCAAGTCCCAGAATTCCGCCACCAGGAAGGTCAGTACCCTGGCAACCAGTATTTGCATACTGAGGTGTCGCGGCGGCCTTGGCTGCCGAAAGGTTGTTAACCCAAGTGTCTTCCACGCTTGGCGTGTAAACCAAACCAACTTCCGTCACGACCGTACCGATGTCGGCGCCGATCATGTCGATGAACCAGTCGGAACCGGTCATCTGTGAAGTCGTTCCGATCTGAGCCGTAAACATCTCATTGCGGATGATCGGGTTTGCAACGTGGACTTCGCCACCGCAGCCTGGCTTCACGCCAGAACCATCAGGTGTTGCCAGACCGTCGACGATTGGGCCGGCGGCTCCGTACAACATTTCAAAGGTACAACCTTCGACCAGCGAAGCGATTGTCAAGCTGTCCGTATCAACCTGGAACGGAGCGCTTGGACGGTACGACATTTCGCCCTGGAGACCCATTGAGCCGAGTGTCGTGTTGAACGAGAAGCCGTACTGTTCGATGTCTTCCGGATAAACAACCGAAAGCTGACCGTTAGCGTTGCCAAGAACAAATTCCGAACCGTCAAACGTCTGAACGGTCGGAGCGGCCGCACCAGGAGGTGTCACGAAGCCCGACTGGTAGTATGTCAGGGCGCAGTTCAACAGAGTGATGTTGTACTGGTTCTTGTAGTTGACGCCAACACCAGGATCCGAGTCGAAGGGGACCATTGTGCCGCCCGACAACCCAATCAATGTTGTCATTGCGTTTTGCAGCACGTTGCCTGGGTCAGACACAGGCGTATTCTTCAGCTGAGTTTGAGCCGACGCAGACAGACCAAAAGCAATGGTGCCGTTCATCGTTGCACCCGCAGCACCAGCGATGCCGCCAACCAAGGCCGGACTGGTGAGGCTGCAACCCAGGTTGTTCAGCTGACGTGAAGTCACGCCGGTCGTGATTTCGGTGTTGCCACTGTTCAAGAAGAAGCTGAGTTCGCCTGAAGTGGCGCCCGTCTTGGCTTCAACCTGCACGAACGGAAGGCGGCTGTGGTAGTTCTGGTAATAGAAGCCGAATTCGGTTCCGTTCAGGTCTTCGGAGAACCATGTTGCCTTCAGGCCGTACTGGCCGCCATCACGTGGCTTGTAGTCTTCGCCGCGGAAGAGGAGAGCTGTCGTGCCTTCCGTGACGCCATCGCCACGGAGGTCGATCTGGCCACCGGTGCCGTTCGACTGACCGATGCGGATCAGTTCGAACTGGTCATTCGGCGGACGAGCAGTCATGTCGATCCATGGACTGTCCGAGCACTCAAGCAGGTTGTTGCCAAGTGCCGAACCCAATGCGAGCGGGTCGTTCAGCAAGCCATTCGTCTGAACAACCTTCGTGCCCGCTGTTGCGCTCGCCGAACAGTTGCGGCGGTTGCCACCATACGGGCTTGCCGTCACCCACGAGAACATCTGGTTGCCGCCGACGCCCGAACCCTGGGCGACGACGTCAGCGGTAGAGAATGGCGCGCCCGACGGGTCGATTTCAAACGGCTCCCAGTCGAGGGCGTACCAGCCGGACATTGACACCTGGAACGGGAAAGAAATCGAGCCGAACACTGCGTTCACCGGAACCAGCGCTTCCTTGATTTCGGAGCCTGGTTTGCGGATCGCCGCGACGTCGATCGGGTTAAAGGCGTTCAGACCGTTCTGGATGAACGTGCTTTCGCCCCAGTTGATCACCTGCTTGCCAACGCGGAGGTTGAGGGGCAGATCGCCAAGGGTGTAGTCAGCCGAAACAAACAGGTCGAGAAGCTCATAGTTGCGTCCGACGTCACCGAGACCCTGATCGGTCATCTGAGAGTGAGCACCGGCGTTCTTGTCGTTCATGATCACGTCGTAGAAGCCAACGCCACGCGCGAAGAGCTTGTAGTTCTGCCATACGACCTGCAGTTCGTGCGTCGCCTTGACGTTTGCGCCGATCAGGTCGCCGCGATCGAAGTTCAGGCGGCCGTCGTCCGTGTTGGCAGAGCCGTCGTTGTTGAACCCGTTGTTCGTGTAGATGTTCGTTCCGACAGTAGCAAAACCAGCGCCGGTGTTGCCAAAGCTCGCGAGACCCACTGTGTTCCTGGTGCCGACGATTACTGCACCCAGCGAAAGGTCCGCGCGCGGGTCAATGGTTCCGCCCGTTGCTTCCGGCAGGAACGCATTGTTGCGCTCTGCAACCAGCATCGATGCGCCCATCGAAACAGTTGTGTCGAAAGTGATCGACACATCACCAAACTGTGCTTCGACGGCTTGTGCCGGCGAGACTGCGAGAAGTGCAAATACCGCCGCTGATCCCAATAATCCGGTGCGGACCGTTTTGTTTTTAGACATGACGCTAGTTCCCCCTACCCCTTAAAGATGTAAAGCAAAGCCTTGACGGGAGGGTGGTGCACACGAAGTCAGCCTAAGCCCCCCAGCTTTTGGCATTTCTCACCGCTCACACCACACGCAGGAGGATTTGAAGTCAACGAGAGATTGACAAGTGCACAAAAGTACAGCGGCTTGTGAGGCAGATTCGTCACGCTTTCTTCATGATTGCGTGTTTTTGGGTGACCTAGATGAGGCACACTTGTCACTACTGGCATAATGAATTTCTTCCTAGAGGCGAGTAACTGAAGGCAAATTCCCGAACCAACGTTCGAGCGCTGAACCAACAGAATACCAATGAAACAGCCGTTTTTTGTGCGGTGCAGCGCACGAGTTCTGAAGCTGCCGGAGTGTCAGGGAAAATGACCATTTCTCGAGTTGCCCCGGCTGACCACGGGTTGAGCCAGGCAAATTTGAACTGGGTTACCGACGCCCTGAATGCGGGCAGTGGTTGCATGTTTTGCGGGCTTCGAATCAGCGGGTGCTACGAACAAACGCATGGCAAGCGAATTTGCTATCAAAGTTCCCCCAATGAGCGAGTGGCAGCAAGGCAAAGTCAGCCTCGACAGTTCGCGTTCATGTCAGCGACCGTTCAAAAGCACTAAACCAAAAACCTGCTGCGATGCAGTGATCAAACTTCCCAAAATTTGAGACAAATTGAAAAGGTGATCATCGGACTTTGAAAACCAAACGGCCCGCCCCGAGATCATCGGAGCGGGCCGCATGCAGTGAAATCCAAGCCTGTTTGCTAGAACGAGTAGCTTGCTGTGATTGATGCGAAGTCGCGGTCAGAGGACTTGTTGGAGACGTGCCCGGCGAAGAAGTTGCTGTAGCTGACGCCAACCTTGAGGTTGTTGTTGATGACACCATCAACGCCCAAGTTCAGAGCCTGGCGGTCTTCCATATAGTTGCCGTATGGAGAAGCGGTCGTTCCTTCAAAGTCATAGCTGTAGACGACGCGCGGACTGACAGCGAAACCTGTGTCCATGAAGTTGTTGTATTGCCACGTGAACAGCATCACCAATCCAGCGGACAGGTCTGTTGGACGGCACGCTGCGCTGCCCTTATGATCGAGACCCAGAATGCCGCCGCCTGGCAGGTCGGTTCCCTGGCAACCGGTGTTCTGATACTGGGTCGTTAACACCGCCTGCGCCGACGAAAGCTTGTCGACCCAGGTGTCTTCGACGTTTGGCGTGTAAACCATGCCGACTTCAGTCACAAACGTTCCGATGTCTGCTCCCAATGCATCGATGAACCATTCAGAACCTGTGAATTGCGCCGTCGTGCCAACCTGCGCGGTAAACATTTCGTTGTGAATGATGCCGTTTGTCGATGTGGTGCCAGAACCGCAGGTCGGCTGCACACCTGAACCGTCAGGCGTTGCGAGTGCGTCCACTGCTGATCCTGCTGCACCATATACCATTTCAAAGGTACAGCCGTTTACGAGCGAGGCGATGGTCAAGCTGTCTGTATCGACCTGGAATGGCGCGCTTGGACGATACGTCGCTTCACCCTGAACGCCCCATGACCCCACTGTCGTGTTGAACGAGAAACCAAACTCCTCGATGTCTTCCGGGTAGGACACAGATACTTGTCCGTCCATAGATGCCAGAAGGAACTCGGCATTGTCGAAGCTCTGAGCCAATGGAACCAAGGCAAGGCCCGGAACACCTCCACCCTGGAAATACCCCAGCACGCAATTGAGCTGAGTGAGCGCATACTGATTGTGAACGCCAATGGCGCCACCGGCGTCGTACAGATTGTAGCCTCCCGAAGTCAGTGTGTTGAGCGCGGCATCTGCGGTGCCAAGCACATCACCAGGGTCTGACACGGGCGTTGCTTTCAACTGAGCTTTCGCGGCTGTCGACAGACCACCATTCAAAGTGCCAAACATGGTGGGCACTACTGCAGCAGTAAAATCGCCGGCGGCCACAGCTTTTACGGTTGCATTCGAGTTCGCCAACCCACAGCCGATGTATGGCAAGGCTCGTGCGGTGATGCCCGATGGCACCTCCGTGTTGCCAGAGTTCAGGAAAAAGCTGAGGTCTGCAGCGGTATCGCCGGGCTTGGCCTCAAAGTTCACAAACGGCAGGCGGCTGTGATAGTTCTGGTAGTAGAAGCCAAATTCGGTTCCGTTCAACTCTTCTGCAAAATAGGTTGCGCGGATTCCGAATTGTCCGCTGTCCCTAGCTTGATAATCTTCGCCACGATACAGCACGCCGGTCGTACCCGGAGTGACCCCATCTCCGGACAGATCTACCTGGCCGCCGGAACCATCAATCTGCCCGAGCCGGATCAGTTCGTGTTGGCCATTCGGCAAACGCACCGTGCTGTCGACGTAAGCGCTATCACCACATTCCAGCAAATCGTTCCCAAGAGCGCCCACTGTGGGATCATTCAACAGACCGACGGTCTGAACATATTGGGTGCCCGAACCGGCGCTGGCAACGCAGTTGCGACGGTTGCCGCCGAACGGGCTGGCGGTGACAAAATTGAAGCTGTTGTTGCCGCCCACTCCTGAACCGGATGCGATCGCGTCAGCGGTTGAGAATGGCGTGCCTGACGGGTCGAGTTCCAAAGGTTCCCAATCGAGTGCATACCATCCTGAAAGCGAAACCTGGAATGGAAACGATACTGATCCAAACAATGCGTTGACCGGAACGAGAGCTTCCTTGATTTCCGAACCGGGGCGGCGGAACGAAGCCACATCAATTGGATTGAATACGTTGAGACCATTCTGGATGAACGTGCTTTCACCCCAATTTATCACCTGCTTGCCCACGCGCAGATTTACCGGAAGTTCCGCAACGGTATAGTCAGCAGAAACAAAGGCATCGAGAAGCTCGTAGTTGCGACCAACGTCGCCAAGCGCCTGATCTGTCAGCTGAGAGTGATCGCCAGCATTCTTGTCATCCATTATGGCGTCATAAAATCCGACAGCGCGCGCAAAGAACTTGTAGTTCTCCCAGGTCGCCTGAAGTTCGTGTGTCGCCTTAACCGTCGCCCCGATCAGATCGCCGCGGTCGAAATTCAGTCGGCCATCATCCGCGTTGATTGAACCATCGTTGTTAAACCCGTTGTTGGTGTAGATGTTCAGACCGCTCTTGGATCCAAACCCTGAAGCGGTTGGAATGGGTGCTACAATAACGGCTCCGAGCGACACGTCGGCACGCGGATCAACCGGGCCACCATTTGCTTCCGGCAGGAACTGGCTGTTCCGACCTTGCGTCAGCATTGACGCACCCATCGACACCGTCGTGTCGAATACGATCGAGACATCACCGAACTTGGTTTCAACGGCCAGAGCAGAGGTGACTGCGCCGAGCATTGCCAGAACGGCTGCTGAACCTTTCAGGCTCCAACGTGTGAGTTTTGACTTTTGCATTAGGCGCATCCTCTGCTGATCCGTTCTGTACTTTTTGTTTCGCCGCCTGTTTCGCGTAGATCGCCAAACAAAGTTGCGCTCGTGTGACAAGCATCACCACCAACCGGCAGACACCTGCATTTCCGAGGTCAACCCCAAGACGCATTGTTTAAGTAAACAGCGGCTTAATGCCCGCCGTATCGAGCCAAACTCGCGCTGCGCGAATGCATTCGAATTGCTACTGAATCAATTGAGCAACTACGGAGCGTGTCGTGTCGGAAACTTCGAGATCCACTGTCCAACACTTGTTTGCGCCGCATTGACGCCGCAATCGCAAAGCAATGCTTTGCGATGCCGAACTTCAGAACTCTGCGTGCTCTATTTGTCGGATTGTTGATCGGAAGCACCGCCGCCTGCGATGGAACAAAGCCGATGGCTACTCCTGCGCAACGCACACATTCCGGTGGGCCCGCGATCCCTCCCGATGTGCACGACGCTGCGCCAGTGCGGATCAACAGGGACTGGACTTCGCGAAGCATTCCGATCGGATTGCGGTTATCTGCGGCGGCAGAAGAAAGAGCCACATATTCTGTGGTCTACGATGCCGCCTATGTTCAGATCGCCTATCCCAACGGAGATGTGCCGCCTGATCGAGGCGTCTGCTCTGACGAAATTGTGCGCGCGTATCGCCTGCTCGGGATTGATCTGCAGGAACTTGTCCACCTGGACATGGTGCGCGCATTTGCTGCCTACCCAAAACGCTGGGGGCTTCCACACCCGGACACAAACATCGACCATCGACGCGTACCCAATCTTGCAACTTTCTTTGCAAGACATGGTATGGCGCTGCCGGTCACAAGTCGCGGATCAGACTACAAGCCCGGCGATGTGGTTGCTTTTGTGCTGGCTGACGGCCGACCCCATATCGGCATGGTCACTGAACGCCTGTCTGAAGACCGTACCCGCCCGTTGATCATGCACAATATCGGACTAGGTCCCCAGATCGAGGACATGCTGTTTTCGCTCACCGTTACAGGTCATTTTCGCTATCAAGGACCATCCGGCTAGAACGGACGGGGTGCGCCCCTTGCAACCAGATAACGCACTGCCTCCGCGAGAGACCTGGCGTCGGTGAGAGCGTCATGCGCCACACCTTGCGACGCAGAGCCAACGTGAGCGGCCAGTTCGCCAGAATGAACCCCAGAGAGCGGCACACCCACTTTTTCAAGCCAATGCCTCAGATTCACCGATGCTCCAAAGCTCCAGGCATTCGACACGTCCAGCAGATCTGCGTTGTCGGCGATGATCCTGTCATCACGCCCGTAGCAATATGACTTTCGTTTGCCTGCGAACGCCTGGAAACGCTGGATACCTTCAACGAAGCTGACACCTTCCCGCTGCAATCGCCCATTGGAAATCCTGGTCAGGCGGCAGAAATAATCCGAAAGTACGGGATTTATCACCGGCTTGATTAGAACCGAGAACGACCCCATTTCGGACAATCCTTTCGCCTCCATGATGATGGCGCCGATTTGCACGATCTCCCTGCGCTCGCCTGGCCCCCTCCATTCGCGTGCGACCGATCCTGACCAAGCTGTGAACTCGGTATCAAAAATAAGGACTTCCTTCACTTTTCAAACATTCCCGTCCAGAGTTCAGCCGAATTCATTGCTGCACTTGCGAGCGCAGATTATCAAATCTTATCAGGCTTTAAGATATGGGTCTTGCTTTGGACTTCTTGCGCTTGGCTCAATCCGACATTAAGCGAACACACCGTATCCTGATGTTTGTAGTCCCCTCCTCTCAAAAGCCGGACAGACATGCAGCCATCGCATCAACGGACGCCCATGACAGCTCCTCAATCCAACCCTCAGGGTCTTGCTCAATTCACCACCCAGTTTTTTGCCGGAGCCGCGCCAGAAGACGTTGCTGCGTTCTCAGCACAGGCACAAGCCAGCATCGCGAAGCTTTTTTGGGAGGCCGCGTCCGAGCGGAAGCCTGGAACGACGTTTCTGAAAGTGTTCACTCCCGAATTTGAACGGGAGGGCTTCGCCGTTCCGGTTACTGTGCTTGCAACAATCAACGAGGATAAACCGTTTCTTGTCGACTCGATCCTAAGCGAACTTGGCGAACGCGGGGCGAAGATCCGCGCGGTGTTTCACCCTATTTTCAAGGTGCAGCGCCAAAACGGTGCTTTCAGGCAGTTTGTGTCTGTTGACCAGCAAGGCACCTCTGAAAGCATGATCTGTGTCGTGATTGGCAGGGTGACCAGTCCCGATCAGCACGCCAGCCTGGAAATGGCCGTCGCAAAGGTGCTGGATGACGTAGATGCCGTGGTGTCGGACTGGCGCCAGATGCTGGAGCGTCTGGATCAGAGCATTGCAGAGTTGTGGCAAAATCCGCCAAAGATTGCCAAGGAAGAATTTGAAGAGTCACTTGCGTTCCTGCAATGGCTCAAGTCGAACCATTTCACGTTTCTTGGCGCACGCGACTATGATTTCAGTGCCGTCGGATCGGGCACGCTAAGGATTGTGCCCAATAGCGGACTTGGATTGCTGCGCAGCGCCGAGAGACATGTCGTACGTCGCCACAACGATCAGGATACTCTCTCGGCCGAAGTTCGCGACTATCTCATGCAGCCGTCGCCGTTGATTGTCACGAAATCGATTGAACGGTCACCGGTACACCGCCGGGTTCCTGAAGACTATATCGGCATCAAGCGTTTCGATGCGGAAGGAAAGCTTATTGGCGAACGGCGTTTCATAGGCCTGTTCACGTCATCGGCGTACAATGACAGCCCGCGTGATATTCCATTCCTTCGCCGGAAGGTTGCCAATGTCACGCAACGTTCAGGCTTTCCGAAGAGCAGTCACAACGCCAAATCGCTGGCAGTGGTCCTTGAGACCTTTCCGCGCGATGAGCTGTTCCAGATTTCAGAAGATGACCTTTTGCGAATTGGTCCTGCCCTCGCCTATCTGGGTGATCGTCCCGACACCAAGGCATTCATCCGCTTTGATACTTTCAACCGCTTCGCCTCTGCTCTCATTTATTTTCCCGCTGACAAGTTCCGTGGTGGGCTCGTCAGGACGATCGGCGCAATACTGACGGACACTCTGCGCGGGCAAATTGCGAGCGCCTTTCCTCATACCGAGGAAGGACACATGACCCGTATCCACTACACCATCACGCTTCCGGAAAGCGGGCGGGCATCCTTTGACATGGATGCCCTGCAGGAGCGCATTGCTGCTGCCG
Organism: Micropepsaceae bacterium; assembly: GCA_040080835.1. Lineage (GTDB taxonomy): Bacteria > Pseudomonadota > Alphaproteobacteria > Micropepsales > Micropepsaceae > SZUA-430. The sequence goes on from JBEBHP010000003.1 coordinate 69,369, forward strand.
TCAGATTGTGGACGGACAATTTCGGAGAGGCGCTGCAACGGACACTTCCTGCGGGCAGAGCCGACGCTGTTTATTCGAATTATGCGAATTCATTCAGCGAGGCCTATCGCGTCGCATTTGACCCTTCCGAAGCAATTGCAGATATCGAAAAACTTGAAGAAGTCTCGAAGGCGGGTCCGGGTTCACTTGCGTTGCGTACGTCCAGTGGCGACCGCCCTGACGATGGCACGATCAGCCTCAAGATTTATCACGCCGGCGCTGTGATCGAACTTTCTGACCTTTTGCCGGTACTCGAAACTTTTGGCCTGCGTGTTATCGAAGAAGTCAATTATCCACTGACACGTGCCGATGGCCCCCTGACGATCCACGATCTGACGCTGCACGGCCTGCTGGCGCCGGAGCGGGAAGGCGTCATGCAGCTGTTTGAAGAGACATTCCTGAAAGTCTGGGCCGGGAATGCAGAGAGCGACCGGTTCAACAGGCTTGTCTTCCTTGCAGAACTCAACTGGCGGGATGTTGCCCTGCTTCGCTCAGTCGCCAAGTATTTGCGGCAAGCGTCGTTTGCTGCAAGCCAAACTCTGATGGAAGATGCGCTGGGGCGCAATCCGCGCATTGCGTCTGCTCTTGTGCGACTGTTCAAGGCCCGGTTCGACCTGAATGCAACTGACCGCGCCAAGGCCGAGCAAAAACTCAATGCAGAAATCGACGAGGCTCTGGCAAAGGTGCCGAGCCTTGATGACGACCGTGTCGTGCGCCGTTTCCGGAACGTCATTCAGTCAACACTGCGCACGAACTTTTATCAGAAGGCTCAAACTGGCGACTTCAAGCCCTCGATCGCCTTCAAGATCGACAGCAGCAAAATCGACGACTTGCCTCTGCCACGACCGATGGTCGAAATCTTTGTCTATTCTCCGGAAGTCGAAGGCGTTCATTTGCGTTTCGGCAAAGTCGCACGCGGCGGGATACGCTGGTCTGATCGCCGAGAGGATTTTCGTACCGAAATCCTGGGCCTGGTCAAGGCCCAGCAGGTGAAGAACGCCGTCATCGTGCCTGTCGGTTCCAAAGGTGGCTTCTATCCAAAAAAGCTACCGTCTTCTTCGAACCGAGAAGCCTGGATGAATGCGGGTATTGCGGCGTACAAGTCATTTATTTCGTCACTTCTCGACATGACGGACAACCTTGATGGTGCTGGCCGGATCGTGCCACCGAAGGATGTTGTGAGACAGGACGGAGACGATCCCTATCTTGTTGTGGCCGCTGACAAGGGTACCGCCACATTCTCGGACATCGCAAACAGCATTTCGATCGACTATGGCTTCTGGCTTGGGGATGCCTTCGCCAGCGGCGGCTCGGCCGGTTATGACCACAAGAAGATGGGCATCACTGCACGGGGCGCGTGGGAGACCGTCAAGCGGCACTTCCGCGAATTGGGAACCGACATTCAAACGACACCGTTCACGGTGGTTGGCGTTGGCGATATGTCGGGCGACGTATTTGGAAACGGAATGCTGTTGTCGAAAGCCACCAGACTGGTCGCAGCCTTTGACCATCGCGATATCTTCCTTGACCCGGATCCGGATCCTTCTGTCAGCTTTGCCGAGCGGCAACGCATCTTCAATCTGGCTCGTTCGTCCTGGGCGGACTACGACCAGCAGAAAATCTCAAAGGGCGGAGGCGTCTATTCCCGCTCGATGAAAGTCATACCGCTGTCGCCAGAGGTGAAGGCCATTACCGGCCTCACAGCCGACCACGTGGAACCTGCCGAGCTCGTGAAGGCATTGCTCAAAGCGCCCGCAGACCTGCTTTGGTTTGGCGGCATTGGCACGTATGTAAAGTCGTCTGCACAGTCGCACAGCGACGTGGGTGACAAAGCCAACGACATTCTGCGCGTGGATGGCAAGGATTTGCGCGCCAAGGTCATCGGCGAAGGTGCAAATCTTGGAATGACGCAAGCTGGACGAATTGAGTTTGCCGAAAGCAGCGGAAGGGTCAACACGGATGCTATCGACAATTCGGCCGGGGTGGACACGTCTGACCACGAGGTAAACCTCAAGATCCTGCTCAATGCCTCGATCGGCGCGGGAGAACTCAGATCTGAGGACCGTGATGCGCTGCTGGCTCGCATGACTGGTGAAGTTGCGGAACACGTGCTCGCCGACAACTACAACCAGTCCCTGGCGCTAAGTGTCGCCCAGCGTGGCGGGGCCTGGGAGTCGGACGCCTATGGGCGCTTCATGCGGTCACTGGAACGCGAAGGCAGGCTGAACCGCACAGTGGAGGGACTGCCATCCAACGAAAATCTTCGTGAGCGCGCCAATCGCAATGAAGGCCTTACCCGACCTGAGCTTGCGGTACTGCTTGCGTATGCAAAGCTGCAGTTGTTCGACGAGATAAATTCATCGCACCTGCCTGACGATCCATTTTTTGAGCAAACGCTGAAAGCGTACTTCCCCAGCGAGGCCCGGCAGAATTACGTCAAGGGCCTGAAAGCGCACCGCCTGCGTCGCGAAATCGTTGCGACAACGCTCTCAAACGACATTGTCAATCGAGGTGGACCGGTGTTCATGCACCGGCTAAAGGAAGCCAGTGCCAGCGAAGCCCCAGCCCTCGCGCGCGCCTACACCATTGCCCTGAATGCCTTTGGCGTAGAGCGACTGGCAGCGCGCATCAATGAACTGGACAACAAGATCGCTGCCGACATGCAAAACAAGATGCATTCGAGCCTGGCGCTACACCTGCAGCGGCAGACACTGTGGTTCCATCGCCATATCCCTGCCAGCGTGTCAATTGCAGACGCGATCAAGCCATATGCTGCAGGCGTGGAAAAGCTCAAGGGAACATTCTCGACGCTGGTTTCAGATGCAGAAGGTGCCGCCATCCGCTCGGCAATTGCGGACTACCGTGCCGCGGGCGTGCCTGATGAACTTGCTGACGAGATAGCGGCGCTTGCTGCAATCGGTGCCACGCCGGACATCACCCGCCTGTCAACCGAGACCAACAAGCCTCTCGACATGGTGGCCGGAGCCTATTTTGCTTCTTCGCGGACTATCGGCATTGACCGCCTTCGACTTGCCGCAGAACGCATGAACCTGCCGGAGCACTGGGACAGGCTGGCCGTACGCCGCCTGATTGAAGACCTGATGGTACATCAGCGCGAACTTGCGCTCCGGGCGCTGAAGAATGGCTCTGCCGGTGGCAATAGATCCGACGGAAGCCAAATCGTCGCCGAGTGGGCCAAGGCGCACAGTGATCAGGTTGACAGGGTTTCCCATCTTGTTGCCGATCTTGAACGGTCGGGTACCTTTACAGTCGCCAGGCTTACGTTGGCGGCAGGGCAAATTCGCGATCTGCTTAGCGCCTAAGCGAACTTCAGGATCAATGCTCCCACTGCGACGATGAGCGCGCCGAGAATCCGGCGCGCTCCCGTTTTTTCTCCGAAGAAGAGCACCCCAAAAAAGGATGCGAATACCACTGACGTTTCGCGAAGGGCGCTCACACCGGCGATCGGTGCCCTGGTCATGGCCCACAACACCAACCCGTAGGCAATGAAGGACAGGACCCCTCCAAAGACTGCCCGGCGCCAATGAGTCCGAGCATAAGAAATGATCTTTGCTCCGCGGAGACCGACTGCCATCAATACGCACGTGATCCCTACTGCAAAGAACACCCAACCATTGTAGCCAATCGGACTGCCTGACGTACGCACGCCGATGCCATCTGACAGCGTGTAGAACGCGATCGAGACCGCCACTGTCGCCGCGAGAATCGTACCGTGCAGATGGGCGCCCGCAGTCATCCCAACAACGAGAATGCCAAAACTGATGCAGATGATGCCTACAATGGCCTGGGGTTCGGGAATCTCGGACAATGTCAGTGCAGCGAGGCCCGTGATCATTACGGGCGGCAGGCCGCGGGCAATTGTATATACGTGACTTAGCTCGCCAATTTCATATGCGCGCGCCAGAAAATAAACGTAGGGTATGTGCAGCAAAGCTGTTGCAGCGATCCACTTCCATGCAGTCGAGTCGATCGTTGGCGCAAAGAAAGTCGATACCAGACCGATCGACCCGGCGACACAAAACAAAAGCGCCGCATCAAGCAGGCGGTCATTGCCGCCTTTCAGCGCGGCATTCCACGCGGCGTGCAAGATTGCTGCTGCCAGTGCGGCGGCAGCGGCGTCCCAAGGCAGAGTCATTCAACCATTCTCGTCGTTCGACAACGTCGCCATACTGACCAATGGGCATGACGGAATCCCTGTCGTCAAGCCACTCGATTGTTGCCGTAGATCATGCAACAGTGAGTCCGGATTTTCATTTCGTGGGACCTTATGAGCGACGCTGCGTCAGGAAACAAACCAGGGTTCAGGGAACGATGGACCGCAGTTCCGGACGATGCATCAGCCAGTGGCGGCCGATCAGCGACACCGCTTGGACAATGGTCCTGGGCCGTGTTTGAAGGCGCACGAAATCCGCATGTACTACTTATCACGATATATATCTTTGCGCCCTATTTTGCCCGGCATCTCATGAACGATCCGGTGTCGGGACAAGCGTTGTGGGCAGACCTCAACACGATGGCTGGCGTCATCATTGCTCTTGTCGCTCCGTTTCTTGGCGCAATTGCGGACGCAGGTGGTCGGCGGAAGCCGTGGCTATTTGCTTTCTCGATTGTTCTGGGAGCAACGGCTTCAGCATTGTGGTTCGCGCTGCCCGGTGAACAGGGTCTGCCGTTCGTTGCCATCTGTGCGCTTCTTGTGGCGACGTTTGCGTCATTTGATTTCACCGCGGTGTTTCACAATGCGATGCTGCCCACGCTCACATCTGAAAAGCGGGTTGGCGCGCTGTCCGGACTTGGACTGGCGCTTGGAAATTTTTCCGGCGTGCTGCTGCTGATATTCATGATGATTTGTTTTGCCTTGCCGGGCCAGGTGGATTGGCCATTCGTGCCAGCGAAGCCTTGGTTTGGAATCGACCAAGCCGCCCACGAACCAGAACGAATTGCGGGCCCGCTGTTCGCCATATGGTTCATGGTATTCGGTTTGCCACTTTTTTTCTTCACCCCGGATCAACCCAAGGTGATACTCGGGCCGATCGTTGCGATACGCCGCGGAGTCCGTTCTCTCATCAACACCGTTTCAGGCCTGAAGAACTACAGGAACGTCGCGCTCTATCTCATCGCCCGCATGATCTACAATGACGGGAACAATGCGATCCTGATATTCGGGGGCATCTACGCTGCAACGACGTTTTCATGGGGGCCACTCGACATGCTCTTGTATGGTGTGGTCCTTAGCGTGTTTGCGACGTTCGGCGGCGTCTTTGGTGGCTGGCTTGATCACACATTCGGTTCGCAACGCGGCGTGATCATCGCAATCGTGGGCACGATGATTGGGCTGGTACTTTCTCTATCAATGGGTCCGGACAAGATCCTGTTTGTGATCCCCTATGACACATCCCTGCCGCCGGTTCACGCGCTGCCATTCTTCAAGACATGGCCTGAAATCATCTACCTCGTGATTGTCATCATCATTGCGATCTTCATCACCGCGTCATACGCGAACAGCCGGACAATGCTTGCGCGCATTGCACCCACAAACAAGATGACGGAGTTCTTCGGGCTGTATGCCCTTTCAGGCACTGCGACCGCATTCCTTGCGCCGTTCGTTGTGGCACGGGCGACCGAATGGTTTCATTCGCAGGCCGCAGGACTCGCCTCGATTCTGGCCCTGCTCACCATCGGATTGATCGGCATGTTGTTTGTCAAGAACGAGCGGGCGACCTAAGGCAACTGAAAGCTTGATCCGGTCCTCGGGTCGCATTCAAGTTCCGTCGCCTTAGTGCCTGAAGTGGCGCATCCCTGTGAAGACCATCGCCAGGTCCCTGTCGTTTGCCGCCGCAATGACTTCCTCATCGCGCATTGAACCACCAGGCTGAATAACAGCAGTGGCGCCTGCTTCTGCCGCCGCGATCAATCCGTCTGCGAATGGGAAGAAGGCATCCGAGGCCACAGCAGAACCCTTCGCCAGTGTTTCCGGCAGGCCGGCAGCTTTCGCGGCTTCCTGAGCCTTCCACGCTGCAATCCGGGCTGAATCGACACGGCTCATCTGACCGGCGCCGATGCCAACGGTTGCGCCATCTTTCGCGTAGACGATCGTGTTCGATTTGACGTGTTTTGCGACCCGAAATGCAAATAGCATGTCTGCAAGTTCGCGGCTCGTCGGTTTCCGCCTGGTCACCACGCGCAATTCGTGTTCGGTCACGCGACCCGCGTCCCGCGATTGCAGCAAAAATCCGCCAGAGACGTTTCGCAGCGTCACGCCCGATGCCGCCGGATCGGGGAGACCGCCCGCCAGCAAAAGCCGCAGGTTCCTTTTGGCGCTCAGGATTCTGCGCGCGTCATCGTCAGCGTCTGGTGCGATAATCACTTCGGTGAATATCCTGGCAAGTTCAGTGGCCGTTGCACCATCGAGCCTGCGGTTGCAGGCGACAATGCCTCCGTAAGCGCTGACCGGATCGCAGCGCAACGCGAGGCTGTAGGCCTGTGAGAGCGTTGTCGCCGTTGCCACACCACAAGGGTTTGCATGCTTTATGATCGCGACCGTCGCGTTGGCTGGATCAAATTCTGCAACACACTCGTAGGCCGCGTCTGTGTCATTGATGTTGTTGTAGGACAACTCCTTGCCCCCGACCTGCTCTGCCGTTGCAACGCCATAGCGCCTTGCGCCTGACGCATAGAATGCAGCCCATTGATGAGGGTTTTCGCCATAGCGCAGGCTTTGGCGCAGTTTCCCGGCCACGGCGTAGCGGCGCGGAGGTGTTCGTTCTTCCGGCTTTTTGTTCGCCACGAGTTCTTGTTCAAACCAGGCCGAAATTGCAGCGTCATAAGCCGCGGTTCTTGCATAAGCGCGGGCAGCGAGCATCTTGCGCGTGGCGAGAGTGGTGGCGCCCTTGTTTGCCTTCAACTCATCGAGGATGAGGCCATAGTCTTCCACATCAACAATCACGGCGACATAACCATGATTTTTTGAGGCGGCGCGAATCATCGCCGGTCCACCGATGTCAATGTTTTCGATAGTCTCGTCAAAAGGGGCCTTGCGTTCAACGGTTTCCTCGAACGGGTAAAGATTGCAGACCAGCAGATCGATGGCTTCAATTTTGTGCTCTTGCATTGCCTTGGCGTGCCCGGGGTCGTCGCGAAGAGCCAGCAGCCCGCCATGCACCTTGGGATGAAGCGTCTTGAGGCGACCGTCCATCATTTCGGGAAAGCCCGTGATGGACGCAACATCGGTGACTTTCAAGCCCGCCGCCGAGAGCGCCTTTGCTGTGCCGCCGGTCGAAATGAGTTCGACGCCGATTTTTGACAGTGCTGTGGCGAACTCCACCAGCCCCGTCTTGTCCGAGACTGAAATCAAAGCCCTGCGTACTGGCTGCAAGTCCGAAGAGGTCATGTTCCGCCACCTTTCCCATCACATTTGCGGGCGGGATAGCACGCTAGCGGAAGCCCGTCCAAGCGGGACAGTGTCTCAATTCACAGGGTCGTTTTTTGGCGCGATTTCAATATCGCCCTGCGTGGCTCGCTTCAGCGCCCATTTCACGGACGTGTCGCGGTCGCTTGTTGTCCCGTTCAGGATGATCTGTTGCGTCTTCCTGATCTGGTTTGCACTCGCCAGATAGACGCTTTCGGCGACGACCAGCGTAGTGTCCGTGCTGAAGCGCCACGTCGACCCACCTGGCAGTGTCAGCACCACCCCACTGCCGGCCCGCAGCAGCCTGACAGATGGGTGGAGATGAAAGCGAATGGAAAATTTTTGCCCAACGACAGAAATTGCGGACGGTTGCAGCCGGTCTTCGCCCCGTATGTCTGAACCGTCATGTGACACGAACAGCCTTCGCTCGTGATCGAGTTGAAATCTTCGCTGGTAACCGTCATGCGACAACTCCAGCAGAACGCCGTCTTCGGACTCGCGCCGTTTGCATTCGACGCGGGTGGGTCCGTCCAGCAGTCGCGCGCCAAGCAGCCGCCTGGCCCAGCGGGATGACACCACGTGGGCTGACGATTCATCGGCGACTGCCAATGTTGAATGGGCCGCGGTCGCACGCATAGCGTCCTGCCACTCCTGCCCCTTGGTCTGCGACGTCCCGCAATTCACGATAATGCGGTCCATGCCGGAACTCAATTCGAACGAAAGGGCCCCTGCATGCGCCTGCGTGGAATATTCTGGTGGGGGAGCCATGCCGGCATCAACAATCAGTTGAGTGTCACCGCAATTGACACGCTGGTAGCCAACTTGTGATGCCTGCGTCACCGAGCGATTGCGGCCAGTATCGCGCGCCAGAATTGTTTCAGCCCACCCATCGATTCCCTCGCTCGCCCCATTGAATACCGCAAGCCTTCCATCACCGTGGCGCATGAATCTGATCATGGGCATCATGCGGTCGAGCGCGCGCCTGATCGTGACGGGGATGATGAGATCACGCTGAACCATCGCATCCACGAGGGACAAGAGATCACTTGCGATCTCCAGAAGTGACTCCGGGTTCCTCGAGATGTGTCCGCCATCCTGAAGGATCTGAATTGAAAGCTCTTCGGCGAGGAGGTGCAAACCTTTTGACAGGCGCGCGTCTCCATCCGGAAGGCAGGCGCCAGACACTGCGAGGCCAATGGCTGCGGTCATTCGCGGCAGACCAGGCTTCGAAACGTGGGCGGTTTTTGACAAATGTCGGGCTTGTCGTGCCATCGACAAGAGCACGCGCGAACGAAACAGAACATCGGCATGTGACAGAATTAGCCTGCCGAAACTCGCCCACGTCAGCAGGCGACGTGCGATTACATGAGGGCGCCAGGCGACTTCATTCCAATTGCCGTAGTTTCGAACCCAGTGAGCAATCAGTTGCCGGAGATGCTCCTGAAATGGTTCCGAACCGCCAGCATCGAAGTGGCGCAACCAGTGGAATCCGTGCAGGCTTTCGAGCCACAACTCGTTCGGCGCTTCGACGAAAAATGGCGAACCGTCACGTGTGACCGCCTCACCGCCAGGGAGGCGGAAACGGCCCATCAACATCAATTCGGCTTCGGCAGGGCTCTTCGGGTGGAAGTTTCGCGGGTTTACGAGCAATCGATCGGGCGCCGGCCCATTCAGCGTGCGCTGCCAGATCCTGGTGCCATAAAGGTGCCTGGAGGCACGGGTTGAAGTGACCGCACCCAACCCCGCCAACAATTCACCAGCATGGGACCGAACACTCAGTTTGTAGTCCTTCGCCACTCGCTTGCGGTCCTTTTTTCGCCCGCTAGCGTTTAAGTTTGGCGATGTTCTCACGATAGCTTTGTGCTCCGCCGGAGAAGACTGCGGTTCCGGCGACAAGGACGTCGGCGCCGGCGTCGACCGCGAGTGATGCGGTTTGCCCATTAATCCCTCCGTCGACCTCCAATTCGATGGCCCTGCCGCTTCGATCAATCAACATGCGGACTTCGCGCATTTTTGTCCGCTGAGAATCGATGAAGCTCTGGCCGCCGAAACCCGGATTGACTGACATAACGAGAATCAGATCGACATCACCCAAAATATGCTCGATCAGCGAAACTGGTGAGCCCGGATTCAGCGCAACACCCGCTTTTTTTCCAAAAGACTTGATGAGCTGAATGGTTCTGTGAACGTGAGCGCCCGCTTCGGGATGGACTGTAATAATATCAGCCCCGGCGTCCACAAATTCCTTTATGTAGAGGTCCACCGGCGAAATCATCAAGTGCACATCCAGAGGCAAGGCAGTGTGCGGGCGTAGAGCCTTTACCATTTGCGGGCCGATCGAAATGTTCGGAACAAAGTGCCCGTCCATCACATCCACGTGGATATAGTCGGCTCCTGCCTCTGACACGGCCCTGACTTCTTCTCCAATTCTGGAGAAGTCCGACGCCAATATGGAAGGTGCAATCTTCGGTATCTTTTTCATGACTTTGGACTTAGCTGGTTGCAATTCAACTCGCAACGAATGTCAGGTGGTTCTCCGCAATCGCGCTGCATAGAAGCCATCGAGACCACCCTGCTCGGGCCAGTGGCTGGGCAACGTTCTGAGATCTCCGGCGGCGGTTATGAACTGGGTTTCTCCGGACACCTCGGCAGCCGCGATCGGGTCACGCAAGAAATTGACACTGCGAGACAGGAAATCCGACACGATACCTTCTCCTTCTTCGGGCGCCAGCGAACACACACAGTAAACGAGAGTGCCACCAGGTTTGACCATCTCGCTGGCGGCCGTGATGAGCGCTTGCTGAAGACTCGCCTGGGACATGACGTCCGACAGGTCCTTGCGCCAGAAAATTTCGGGATGGCGCCTGATGGTACCCGTCGCGCTACAAGGCGCATCCAGCAATACGGCATCGGCGGGAACAGAAGGACGCCATTCCCTTGCATCTGCCACTTCGTATCCGATCTTGTACCGAAGGCGCCTTGCATTTTCGATGACCCTGGACATTCGCTTCAAGTCCAGATCGACGGCTGTCACCTGCGCGCCTGCCGCCGCGAGCTGCATGGTCTTTCCGCCCGGCGCTGCGCACAAGTCGATCACATGGCGGGACTTTACGTCCCCCAACAATTTTGCAGGCAATGCAGCAGCCGCGTCCTGGACCCACCACGCGCCACTTGCAAAACCTGGCAGGTCCTCGATGCGCCCGCCTGTTTTGCGCCGAAGCGTTCCTGTCGGCAAAACTGTGGCTTCGAGTTTCGCAGGCCAGTCGCCGAGGTCGCCTGCGATTGTCAAATCCAGCGGAGGCTCGACCATGTGCGCGGCGGATATGGCGCGCGCTGTGGGCTCTCCATAGCTGCTCACCAGCATTTCCCAGGCCCATGGTGGCAGATTCAAATGCGCTGCATCCAGCCTGGACGCAACATCCTTGCCTTCGTTCGACATGCGCCGGGCGACGGCATTGATCAAGCCCTTGAAGTGTTTGGCGCGGTGATCGGCGTCGGCCATGGAAACAACGGAACTCACCGTTGCATGTGCCGGAACATCCAGAAACACCAGTTCGGCACACGCCATCCTGAGGATCAGTTCGGCTGGACCAGACCGCACCGGCAACGGCGCGCGCAGGAAACTTGCAATGATGGCGTCTATCTCTCCAAGGTGACGCAACACCTTCATCACGATTGCGCGCGCGAAGGCTATATCCCGAGGCTCCAGTCCGGCTTTGCTTATAAATTTCTCAAGCGCATCGTAAAGCGGTCGCTCGCTGAAGAACACTGACTGCAAGACCTGCAGCGCTGCGCCCCTGGCACTCTGTCCTTTTGCGGCCGGTGGCCGTTTGTCCGGGCTCAATCAGCCCCACGGTCCACGGCGCGGCGGTTCCTGCGCTGCGCCATGCATACCATGGGCCATCGATTGCAACTTTGCGATCCTGTTTTCGGTGGACGGGTGAGTGGAGAACAGATTGTCCATGCCGTGGCCTGCCAACGGATTGATGATGAACATGTGCGCGGTTGCGGGATTTCGTTCTGCATCCGCGTTTACGACATGGCTTGCGGAAGCCTGAATACGCTGGAGCGCAGATGCCAGCCACAATGGCTGGCCGGCGATTTCGGCTCCTATCCTGTCAGCTTCATACTCACGCGTCCGGCTAATCGCCATCTGGACCAGACCTGCTGCGATCGGCGCCAGAAACACCAACGCGATCGTGCCCACGATGCCCATGGGATTGCTTCGGCTGTCGCTCGATGAACCGAAGAACAGTGCAAAGTTTGCAAGCATCGAGATGGCGCCAGCTATTGTCGCCGTGACGGTCATCGTCAGCGTATCCCGGTTCTTGATATGGGCGAGTTCGTGGGCGAGCACGCCAGCCAACTCTTCCCGGGACAGTCGTCCCAGAAGCCCGGTCGTGACGGCCACTGCCGCATGGTCAGGATCGCGTCCTGTTGCAAACGCATTTGGCTGTTCGTTCTGCATGACAAAGACCTTCGGCATTGGCATTCTTGCCCGCCGCGTCAACTCCTGCACGAGTCCAAACAGTTCCGGTTCCTGCTGAGCGCCGACTTCCGTCGCGCCGTACATGCTCAGCACCATCTTGTCCGAATTCCAGTACGCGAACGCGTTTGTCGCCATGGCAAAAAGAAAGGCGATCAACATTCCCGTCGATCCGCCGATCAATCCGCCGATTGCTACAAACATCGCCGTCAGTCCAGCCAGTAGAATGGCTGTTTTTGTCCAATTCATTTCGATCAGCTCAAGCCGGGGTTATTTGCCTGTAGATTTAGGCAGGGCAACCCTCCACATCAAGGCGGCTTATTGCTGCGCCTGGCTCAAAACCGGTTCAGTCAGCGGCGGAGGATCAGCGAAAACCGAAGCGCCTGAGGCTGAATCAAATGGAGATGCGCTCCCTTGCTCGCTTAGGCTTACCAGTGACGGATCCGACAAGTGTTCCGCTTTCCAGCGCATAGACATAAGGATTCGCGCCCTGCCAGAAGGATGATCATAAAAGATGAACTCCTCCCATGGTGTCGGTTCAAGCTTGCGGTATTCGGCCAATTTCAAGCTGATGGTAGCAAAACCATCAGGCTCCCGCGCAGCATTGAGACCGAAAATGTCGGCCTCTGCCTCGTTCGTCCGGATCATTGAGTTTGTGACTGGTGTGACCAGCATGCCAAACAAAGATGACACCAGCACCAGGATTGGCAGGCCTGCCGTATCGCCGAAATCCCGCACACCCCACCATGCGCCAAACAAGCCGTGAAACATGCCAAAACCGAAATCAATAAAAAGGAAGGCCACGGCGGCGATCAGTGTAATCGTTACCATCATTTCGTAAATGTGACCGAGCGCGTAGTGGCCGATTTCATGCGCCATTACGGCTTTCACTTCTGCCGGCGTCGCCCGATTGAGCAGGTTGTCGTTCAGGGAAATCCTGGTTGTTCCGAGAAAACCGGAAACGTTGGCGCTGATGCGCGTGGACTGCTTTGAGGCATCAAATTCGTAGACATTGTCGGCTGGCACACCATTCGCCCGCGCCATTGCAAGAATTTCCTCCTTCAACTGGCCATCGCGCATGGGTTTGTACTCGTTGAACAACGGACTGATGAACACGGGCGAAATCACTGCGCCAAACATTGCGAAACCCACCGCAACTGCCGTTGCCCAAAGCCACCAGCTTTCTCCCGTTCGCCGAATGACGCCGTAGAGCCCGACGATGAAGAAGCCCGTCATGATTGAACTGACACTCAAGCCGATTGCGTATTCCTTGAGCCAATCCTGCATGGAGAGGTTGGACAAGCCAAAGGCGTGCTCGCGCGCGAAGTCGGTGTAGAGAGTGAGCGGAAACGTCATGGTCGATGTCAACAGAATGAACAAGACTGCATAGATGAATGTCTGCAGCCATCGCCAGGAAGACATCGATTCAGCAAGATCGCGCATGGCGGATGATGCCCCGCTGAACAGAAGGATCAGTGCTGCCGCAATGCTGGCCAGTCCGTTGTACAGGATGATCCAGTATCCGCCTTCAAAATAGGCGTTGGATTTTTCCCTGGCTTCGCCCGTCACCGTGGCGAGATATGCGTTTGTTGCCTCGATTGAATCGAAATTTGCGGCGTGTGAAGCGCTTGCGGCATACGCGCATAGCACAACTGTGGCGATAATCGTCGCCCAGCGATTAATCATGATTGCCCCCATTCCCCGTACTCAGACTAACCAGACGGGCGAGCGGCGTCGCGCGGGGAATATGGTTGATACTTGGACGCGGCGTATATTCGTGGTGATATGCGGCGAACAGGACACAGACACATGGACGAAAGTGGCGAAATAGCAGCCAGAATTGCTGCAGCTGCACAGAGAGCGCTTGCCGAAGCAGAAATGCGCAGGGCTGAACTTGAGAAATCGAAAAAGTTGCTGCCGAAGGAACTGGGCGGTCGAAATGGCCCCGAGCCCGTCCGATACGGGGACTGGGAAGTCAAAGGCATCGCCAGCGATTTCTAGTCAGTTCAGAACGTCGATCAGGCGGCGGCAATCTCGAGTGTTGCAGTTGGTAGGATTCAAATCCGGCGTCGGTGCATAGGTGATTGTCAGTGGCTTGCCGGAACGCATGCTCTTCCACGCTTTGCTTAGCAGGGTTTCTGCAACCGGCTGGCCAGTGTCTACTGCGAAATAGGTGAACTTGCCCTTTGCCTTGTTGTAGCACCGCACATGGGTGCGGTCGTAAAACGCCATGACATCGCGAACAAAGCATCTGTGAGTCGGTGGCTTGCCGGAGGCCGCCACATCGGCCGGCGATGCGGCACCGATATCCGCAGTCGGCCTGGAAGCCTTGCGCTTTGGTCGCGGCGCTGCATCAGGCTCGTTGGGAATGGGCGTGGACTGTCTGACCACTATCGGCACAGGTGTGGCGCTTTCTGCGGTTGGCATGACTGCTGGCTGGGGTTGCGAGCTCGCGGGTACTACTGCTGTGCCCACTGCTGTGCCCACGAGCAGCGCTGCTGCCAAAAATACTCCCCGCTGAATTTTCATTGCACGCACGTTCAAGCCCCCACCCAAATTCACGCGCATTTACACTCTTGTCGTCAAGTCACTTTGTGAAGGCGTTTCATGGCTAATTGCCGATTTCCGGCAGTTTGAACGTCATCAGCGTCGACGTCGCTGTCGCAAACAGGCGGTCATTCTGGTCCACGACCCTTGCTTCAGCCGTTGCAATTTCGCGCCCGCGCGCAATCACGTTGGCGGTTGCGGTCAAACGGCCAGTTTTTACGGTCGCTGCGCGATGATATTTCAGCTCCAGCGTCAAGGTGGTAAATCCCTGTCCGGCCTTCAGCAGTGTATGGACGGCCGCGCCAGTTGCGATGTCAACCAGCGTGGCAATGACACCTCCATGAACCGTTCCCAGCGCGTTGTAGTGAAATTCCTGCGGGTCGAAGGCAACTGACACTTTCCCTTTCTCGGCACGAAACTCGTGCGCGCCAATCAAGTCTGCGACTGGTGCGGATGGAATACCGCCCCCAACAATCGCCCGGGCGATTTCACTACCGGACTTTCCAGACAGGGATTGGGCCAGGGCAGCAGGGTCAGTCCATTCGTAGGTGCGCGTTCGCTTCATGAGCGTGTATGTAGCAGGGCGAAATGCCTGTACAAAGCGGGCAGTTTTGTGCCCCATTCCTGCAGCCACCCGCGGAATTTTTACACGGGTTAGTCCGACCTTAAACCAGGGGGACGCTATTGTCAGTCCAGCTGACCTCCCGCGGAGCCATCTTCAATTGCAAGCACTCTTCATCGGCCAAGCCTATATCGACATCACTTTTCTCACTGACCGGATTCCAACCGGCGATGAAAAAACTGTCGCGCGGGACTACGCCGTGGCCTTCGGAGGCAACGCCGTTACTGCGGCTTTTGCATGCGCCAAGCTGGGGATTGTACCGGACCTGCTGGCCGCCATGGCAGATGACTGGCTGGGCCGGATGTTCGTGGACATGGCATCGGCTTACAAAATTCCGCTTCACGCGCGGAAGGTTGCCCGTTCCTCGCTGTCCTTCATCATGCCAAATGACGGCAAGCGTGCGATCGTGCGCTGTCGCGATGATCACTATCTGCATCCATTTCCTGCGTTGAATCTTGATGGCTGCAAGACCCTGCATCTGGATGGTCACCAGGGTGATGCCGCCATTGCTTATGCAAAACAAGCACGTGAGCGTGGCATCCTTGTGTCGCTGGATGGCGGCGGTGTGCGGGACAACACCCAGGAACTCCTGAACTTTGTCGATGTTGCAATCGTGAGCGAACGCTTTTGCGAACAGTTAAACGTCTCGCCAGATGGCGCGATGTCCCTCCTCATGCAAAAAGGCTGCAAGGTTGGAGGTGTCACGCTGGGTGAACGTGGCGTCGTGTGGACTGAAAAGGGCACTGGAGCGCAGCAGCTGGATTCACTGCACGTACCGGAAGCAAGAGTTGTCGATACAAACGGCGCAGGCGATCTATTTCACGGGGCTTACGTGTTTTCGCAAATGCGCTGGCCTGCAAAGGCCTGGAGCCAGCACTTCCGGTTTGCGCGCGCCGCCTCGGCGTTCGGGGTCCAGAAGCTGGGAAATGAGGCGCGCTTGCCACAGGTGGATGATGTCTTTGCCACAGCCAATTTGTTTGGTGACCACCTGAATTCCTGACGATGCCCCTTGAATTATTCGACGAAACTGACAATTTGTCAGTCTTCGTTGAGCTGAAGCCACAAGGGTCCAATCATGTCAGTTACCGAGATTTATCGCGCAGAGACGAGCGTCGTCGCTCGTAACCAGATCGAGAACGACACCTTTCGGCTAAAGCCAGTCAAGGCACTGCGTGCCCTGTTCAGGCTGTTCAAGAACAAGGAAGACACCTCCCAGGTCTTCGAAATCATGCGCGCGCTGAGCGGCAAATCCGTTCCGAACGGCTACATGCGATTGCTGTCCACACCGCTTGGAGGCGCGATTGCATATCGCCGCCTCGAGCTCGCTCAAGTCCTTTCCGACCGCGCCTTTCTCGAGAGCTTGCCCGCGGGCAGCGTTGGTCGCGCGTATCTGGATTTCGTTACCCGCGAGAACATTTCTGCCGAAGGCCTGATCGCTGAAAGCCGCAAGGGCATTGATGATGGCATTGACAGCGATCATCCTTATGCATGGTACGGCCGTCGCATGCGCGATGTGCACGACCTCTGGCACATTCTGACTGGCTACAGTCGCGATGCGATTGGTGAGGCCTGCGTGGTGGCATTTTCATATGCGCAGACCCGGTCACCCGGGTTCGCGCTGATCGCAGTGGGCGGCGCGCTGAAGCTACGGTCGGCGCTGCCGGGCCAACCTATCGTCAAAGCCGTTTGGGAGGCTTATCAGAACGGCCGCAAGGCCAGCTGGTTGCCAAGCGAAGACTATCTGAAGCTTCTGGCCGAGCCGCTGGAAGCCGCCCGAGCGCGGTTAAACATAGCGCGCCCCGGCTTTTACGAAAAAGTGCCACAGGACATTCGTGACAGTCTTGGCGCTGACCTGCAGATGGCAGCCTAATTATTCATCACTTCCTTCGAAGCGTGCCGGTCCCGGCAGGCCGCTTCAAACGACGCACGCCCTGCTACCATACATTTCTGGACAAGCCGCCCAATCGCTTCCATTAGTAGTCGCAATCGCGATGAAAATTCCGGGGCTGCCTGACGCACGCCCCGGCCGCGGGGGAGCTTGATGAAAGACGTTTCTGTTATCGCCACTGCCAGCATTCTGCCGGAAACCGTTGTCTCGAATACAGATATCGGCCAGCGCCTCATTGATGGTGCACGCGCCCGCAATATTCACGACGCAGAAGCGGAAGAAACCGCACGCTCGCGTGCGGAACTTATAGAACAGAAGACAGGCCTTCGGTCGCGCCGCTTCTTTGCCGCCGAAGACAATCCCGTCGAAATTGGCGTCGCGCTGCTTGAAAAGCTCATGGGTGAGCGGGACTGGTCGGCGCTCGATGCAATCATCGTGTCATCATCATCCACGCAGGGCTTTCCTGGGATCTCGCAACAAATCGTTGCCGCATCACGCGAAAAGCACGGCGCCATTGCGCATCCTTTCGTGCTCGACATCGGCAGCAATGCCTGCACCGGATTCATGTATGCGATGACGGTGGGACGAAGCCTGGTGCAGGCGATGGGCTATCGAAAGGTCGCGCTGCTTGCCATCGAGTTTTCATCCCGTTGCATTGCCTATGATCCGAAGTCTTTCGGCATCAGCACGCTGTTCGGAGATGCGGCTGCTGGCGTTCTGCTGTCAAACAAGGAGCAGGGTCTTGCCACCATCAAGGCCAGTCGCGCCAGTTCGATGGTTGACCCTGGAACGATTGCACTGATCAAGGGCGCCGGCATGCAGGCTAGCAACCAGCAAGCCGAAGTACCTCAAGACATTCGCTGGTACATGGCCGGTCCGCCGGTTGCCGTTGGCGCAACGCGCATTCTCGTGGACGAAATCCGGCGTCACCAAAGTGAAGGCTTTGCGATTGACTGGCTGATTCCGCACCAGGCAAACCTGACCCGAATTCTCATTCCGGCCTGCAAGTCTGCAGGGATTGATCCGTCGCGACTTTGTGCCTCTTTCGCAGAGACCGGCAACACGTCGAGCGCCAGCATTCCGCTGTTGCTCGACCAACTGGTGAAGGATGGCAAGGCGTCAAAAGGCGAAAACGCGCTGCTGATCGGCTTTGGCGCCAGCTTTTCCATCGGATCGGCACTGCTAACCTTTAACTGATTTATCGCAGTTGCAGGCTGCCGCGGGCTCGGGTATTCATCCGCCCCTTCAGACGGCCACGCCCACTTTTGTTGGATACGGATGGGTGGCAGAGTGGTCTATCGCACCGCACTCGAAATGCGGAGTACGGCAACGTACCGTGAGTTCGAATCTCACCCCATCCGCCACACCTCTGCCATTTATCGTTGATTTTCTGCCGTTTATCTGGCGGTTGGTTTGCGGTGTACCACATTTTATCCCACAAAATTGCTTTGCTGCATACGCGGGTTGGGGGGCAATTGGCGACCGCTCACTTATTTAGACTTGCGCACCTGCGGCAGCCGCCTTCCTTCATTTTGGGAGATGCTTGAGCGATCCGGCGCGGCGTAGTCTTCTCTAACTTGCATTTTTGGAAATAAGCTTCTGCTCTCGTCTTGCGCGCGCGCCTGAAGCACGAGAGCGCCGTGAGGGCACGCACACCGATGGCCGAGACATCGACTTAGTTCATGCAATCCGTGTTGACCTTACAGCAGTTGCAATGTAATGTAAACCTTACATACATTCGGAGTGGCAAACGATGCGAAAGTCGCCGAACATCGAATTCCTGTTCCTATCCATTCTGCTCGCACTACTCTGGGCAGCGACGGTTACGCTGGTAGCGTTAGATAGTGCGGGCGTATGGCAGCTGCC
This sequence comes from Micropepsaceae bacterium, assembly GCA_040080835.1. Lineage (GTDB taxonomy): Bacteria > Pseudomonadota > Alphaproteobacteria > Micropepsales > Micropepsaceae > SZUA-430. The sequence goes on from JBEBHP010000003.1 coordinate 88,243, forward strand.
GGCAGCGGAGTGGCTTCGAGTGGCGCTCTTCGCGTTGCCCGTGTTCGGTATGCACGTTTTGGTCTTCCACTATCTGCGCCGTACGGATGAGTTCATGCGCGCAATAGCCGCGAAAAACTTTATTTTAACGACCCTCATCGTTCTCTCTACAACAATGGTCTACGGCATCGCGCAACTGGTTGCGGAAGTCCCGGCCGTCTCGATGTACTGGGTCGCCCCAGTGTTTTGGAGCGTCTATGTAGTTTTGACGTTCCTCGTTCGCGGTTCGCGCTTTTCAGCTTCGGAATGAAGAACATCCTGCGCGAACTGCGCACCGAACGCGACTGGAGCCAGCAAGAACTAGGCGAGCGGCTCGGCGTCTCGCGCCAAGCCATCATCGCCCTTGAAACAGACCGCCACGACCCCTCGCTAGACCTAGCCTACCGCATCGCGATGCTCTTCGAACAACCTGTGGAAGCCATCTTCGAAAACCCTCACCGGAAGCGAGCAAGGCGCTAGGCTTGACGGCTCAGGGCGCGCACGACCAAAACAATTTCTTCTACGGCAGAAATTATAATTGTCACTGTCTCTTTGGTCATTTCGTCTCGCCAAAACTTGCAGGGAACCCATCACTCCGGCGGCTTCAACTCCGTGTCGAACTTCATCCGAACTTCAATCGTGCAGTCGGACGGGCCTGCCGCTGCCTTGCGCGCTTCAAAGTCAGCTTCACTCTCGCCATATTCGCGGCAAAAACATACGACTTCACTGAACTCACCGAAACCGAGTGGATGCAAAGGCCTTCGCGTCTCCAATTTCGCAATCCGATTTCGAAGCTTGCTCATGACTTGTTCTCCGCATGCTCCAGCAGCTCCAGGCGCGCCTCTAGTTCACTGGTCTCGTACATGCGCCGCATGATTTCAAGAATGTGCGCGAGTTTCGTTGCCTCGGTCGGTGGGATGTGTCCGCTTCGCGCTTCGCGATAGAGCGTCGCAAGTTCTCGCCGCATCGCGTTTGCGTCGCGAAGGTCGATCTTTCGGAGAGGGGTAGGCTTGCGTTTAACCGATTGTTCCATTTCGGTTTTCATCATCTAAATTCCGCGTTACTACTACTCCATTCCGATGCCGTTGCGTCTGGGGACTGCCAGCGCGTACCGTGCTAGAAACGCGTGACTGACATGCTGACGCGCTCGCAGGCCAGGCACAAGACAAGCCTTCTACTCCGTTCTCGCCACCCGAAAGCCCTGATTGCTGGCGCGAAATGAAGCACTTTGACGCCACCGAATTGCCGAGTTGATGGCCCACGGACTTCCGAACCACGAACCGCCGCGAACGACGTGGTGCGAACAATCCACTGTCACGCGGGCCGACCCGTCGGTGGGCGCCCCGTCGTAGTTGGACACGTAGCAATCCTCCACCAGCTCCTCGACGTTTCCGAGCATGTCATAAACTCCGAAGGCGTTGGGCTCATAGTGGGCAACCGGCGCGGTATTAATGAAGCCGTCGGTACACGGAAACAGCCAGATCGGCCTTATTTCAAGATGGTCCGCAGCGGCGCGGCTCCGGTCATTGATATTCGCGTAGCGGCAAGCGGATGCATAGTCTGTACCCCAATATTGCCGAGTAGCTGCCCCGGCCTGAGCAGCGTATTCCCACTCGGCTTCGGTTAGCAGCCGATATTGCTTTGCCGACCTCTGACTGAGCCAGTGAACATAGGCTGTCGCATCGTTCCAATTTACGCACACGACAGGATGCGTACCCTCTTGAACGAAGCCGGGATTGCGCCAGTCATTGGAACTGAACGATACGAACGTGTTCTCACTCATCTTGTAGTGCCAACAAGGACCTTCGACCTTGCGGGCCGTGTCCCGCACGAAGGCCTCGAATTGGTCGCGAGTAACTTCGGTTACGGAAATTGAGAACTGTTTTACTTCGACAACGTGTTGAGGCTTTTCGTCCTCAATGTACTTGAGAACGGCACCCTCGCTGACTGATTTGGAAATTTCGTCTGGGCTGGCCCCCATCGCGAACGACCCTGCTGGCACCGTGACCATCAAAGGGCAGTCCGGGCAATCTCGAAAGGTCTCGGCGGCTTGTGTTCGCGAGGTTGATATCGGCACGCTGAAAATCAAGACGAAAAGCCCAAACAACCAACGCATGAAAGGCCTCCCCGCCTTTGCGAAATTGACACCATCAAGAGACCGGTCCGCTTCCGATGGGACATTGCCTAATCTCAGTTCGCGGATGTCCCGAAGGACCGTTTTCAGTTTTTGGAAGTCCATTCTCGAGTTCCTCATCGCAGAATTTCAGTTAGCGCCCTTCGGGCGTAATTCCGTGCGAACCCTTCCCGCGCGCTTCGTTCGCTCGCGTGCGTGAAGCGCCCGCTCACTACGCGCGCTACGGTATGGTTATATTATATGTGGCGCAAATTTTGATACCGTCATTGCAAATTGCGCTCGGGTGCGGTCCCTGTATTTGGTCCTGTCAGGCGGTGATGGGCTCAACATTTGAAAACAGGGTGTCCTATTTGTTGACACCGTCAGGCTCTGAAATTGAGCGCGGTTTTCAATTTCCTTCCTTTGCGGCGTGTTCCATCGTCAGCCTCATAAAGCGCTTGTCCGGATCAATCATATCGCCCGCTGGGGATTTGGTGGGCAACCACGTCAAATGCCACGTCGAGGCGTGCCTATCTTTGATTTGAAAGTGCCCCTTCTTTTCCTCCACGATGAACCCGCATCTTTTTAGATCGGCGATTGCGGCGCTAGCGGTATTGCGAGCGCAACCGATTTCCCTCGCGGCCTCACGGATCGACATGCTCACGCCCGGGTTGTTGTGTCCGTTGTAGCGACAATTCAGCAGCGTCAACAATTTGACCGCGTTTCCGGACAACGCGCGATACGCTGGGCTTTTAATCATCCAGTGATGGAGAAGAATGAAATTGTCTCCTTTGGGCTGCCTTCGGCGCTTCCTCCCATGCCCAATCACTTCGTACCCGCCGCGACAAGGTGGCGGATGTCTTCGACGCGCCACGCAGTAATGCGCTTGCCGAGCTTCACTGGCTTCGGATAGCGGCCAGACTTTACTCCCGCCCACCACGTCGACTTGCTCACGGGTATTGGGCCGCCAGGCCCAATGATTGAAGCCAGCCGAACAAATCCGACTTCTGGCAGGAATGTGTTGTTTCGCATGTACCAACTCCGTTTTGCTGAGAACGAAGCGATCCATCGCGGTTTGCCAGACTTTTTAATAGGTCGGCGGGTTTGAAAAAACCGAGGGAGAAGTTGCGTAAAACCGGTGGGGAGGTTCGCACTACCCCCCGGTTGCACGCATCTTCCCTTGCCGCGCCACGATGCCGGACGCGACTAATTCGAACGGAAAGTCAGCGACCCGACGTTTTAGGAGCGCCGCCCTTCTGATCCCAGTTTGCAATCGTCGCCACATAGTCGATGCCTTGCGCTTTCGGACTACCGTCACGCTTGGTCAACCCAAAATCGCTCGCGTGTTCGCGAAGCCATTTGTCGAGTGCTGCCTTCGGAGACTTTCCACGCACCAACTGCGGATTTCCGGCCACGGCTTTCCACGCGCTGATGGCGGCGGCAAGCTTTGGAGCGTACTTCGGGTGCTTTGGATTTAGATAGTCTGGGGTGCTTTTTACATTCGGGAAGAAAAATCCTGTGGTGATCCCTCGCCCCTTTAGCCATACAACGACATCTTTGCGAGAAATGGTGGTCAAAGACCAATCGGGCTCTGCCCGGTAAGCGATGTCGCCTCTGGCCAATTGCTCGGAAATAGAGAGCATTTCTTGATCCATAAACTTCCGCACATTCTCAGCGTAGTTGTCATCGGGCTCGAGCGGTGGGCCAATTACTTCCCCATCAAACTCAATCCAGCCGCGATCCCACGCCTGCCGCCGAATTCGTGCTGGCAACCCACCGCAAAGAATTGACTGCGTTAACGCGGCGAATGTTGCGTCGTAGCCGGGCGGTCTCTTTGTAGGCTCGAGCTTGTTGATCGTGTCTTGAAACTTTGCCGGATCAACGCCCACGATCAACAATGCGGCGTTCACGACTGAAAGCTCATCTGCCAACCGCCAAAAGTCTAATTCGTCCATAAATCCCCCACGTCATTCCTAGAGCTTGCCAGCAGTCACGCGCTTCGCAGCGGAAGGTGCACAACATTCGCTTTCGCAGCGGCCACGAAAGTGGACCAAGCGTTCATGAGCTTTCTTCGTTTTTCAAACTGGTCGGTGCGCAGGTACGCCGCTTCGGTCTTGTCTTTGTTTGCGTGTGCAAGGGCCATTTCGCAAACCTCACGCGGGTAGTTGGTTTGCTCCGCTGCCCAGTTTCGGAACGCTGAGCGAAAGCCGTGTGCCGTGATTTTCAAATCCAATCTGCGAATTGCTTTTAGGAAAATCGCGTTGGAAATTGAACCCTTCTTATTCCGGCCCGGACAAATGAACTCGCTATTGCCAGCGAGAACTTTCAGTTGGCCCAAAACGTCGACACATCTCGGCGACAGCGGAACGCGATGTTCGCGCTTTCCCTTCATGCGGCTTGCAGGGATGACCCAGATTTTGTTGGCCAAATCGAACTCGCCCCACGTCGCGCCGAGAACTTCGCTTGTGCGCGCGGCGGTGAGGATTAGAAGTTCGAATGCGAGTTTGGTGGTCTCGCTGGCAGAGCTTGCCTGAAGGTCTCTCACGAATTGAGGAACGGAATTGTATGGAAGCGCGGCGAAGTGCCCCCTCAACTCAGCTTGCTTTGGCAGTCCCTTGACTACGCCCGCAACGGGATTGTCGCCGGTTCTAAATCCAGACGCCTTCGCCCAATCAAGCACCGTTCCAATACGCTGCCTTATACGGCGAGCGGTTTCTGGCTTAGTCAGCCAAACAGGCGACAGGGCCTTCAGGATTTCGGGTGTGTCGACAAGGTCCACACGCTGATTGCCGAACACCGGAAATACGAACTGCTCAAGGGAGCTTAGCCACTGGTCTGCGTGCTTTTTGTTTTTCCAGCCGGGCTTGTGCTCGCCGTGAACCTTTCGCGCTGCCTCTTCAAACGTTGGGATCACCAATCGCTCGCGACGCTTTTCCGCTATCGGGTCGCCGCCATCCTTTGCCAACTTCCGGTATCGCGCCGCTCTCTCACGCGCCTCTGCTAGACTTACATCTTTGAAGCCGCCCAGGCCGATGTCCATCCTGCGCCCCACTGCAACGATCCTGAGCACCCACCGCTTAGCTAACGAGGGGTCGACCACCAGATAGAGACCGTTGCCGTCAGCGTACCTCCCAGCGGCTCCAATGGCCTTTATGCGAAGGGGCGTTAGTGCCCGCTCGCGATGGTGTCCCTTTGGCTTCATTGCTGGTGTCCCACATTTCGTACCACATTTTATGTGGGATTTTGTGAGACCGCTTCAACCCGAATTGGACGGCTCTTAGGTAGTAACGCACTGAATTTTATTGTTAATCCGGACCACGTTGGATGTTGGCGGAGTTATGGTCGGCAGACACCCCATCCGCCACCCTACGCCTTTGGCTTCGGGTGGCAGGCCACCTGAAGCCAAAGGCGTAGGGTGCCTCCCGGAGCCTTGGCGTAGGGAGGCGAAGCTCCGCCCGGTACGGCTCTGACAAGCGGCTGGTGTCATTTGTGGTACGTCTATTTTCTGAAGCTGCGCAATGGCGACATTTACGTCGGATCGACCAACGATCTTCGCCGTCGCTTGAGCACGCATAAAAGTGGTCAAGTAAAATCAACCCGATTGTTGCTGCCTGCAGAACTGCTTTCATACGTTGCGGTTGCTGACGAAAAATGCGCCCGAGCCCTCGAGAAATACTTCAAGTCTGGATCAGGAAAGGCATTCGCTTTCAAGCGGTTCATCGCAGAAGAGAGAAAAGAAATGCGATCGCAGCGATGATACATACTGCAAGTGCCACAGGAACTGGCCCAAATTGGCTCTCCAGTCCGCTCCCAAGAGCAACGCTGTCTCGGATGCTCTCTTCTCGCAGCGTTTATGATGGAGGCGACCTCCTCACACAGCTTTTGTGTCGGTCGCTATGGTTTTGATTGATTTTTCGTCATTGGGTGGCCAGCAAAACCTTCAAGTGAAGATAGAGGAAAGCGACTTGTCCAAGTAGCAGCGTGTAAAATGTCCATGCCACTGGAGGGGAGCGCTGGTGCCATGCCAGAAATCCAATGAGGCCCACGCACATCAGTATGGCTGAACCAGCGAATGTGTTTACGCGGTCGATGACAATGTAAGAGCCAGGATACTCCGGGTTTTTGATTGGAGTTGTGGTCAGGTCATGCATTGCGATTACCAGAGCAGCGATCTGAGCCTTTGGAGCATGAACTGCCAAGAACCAAAGAGACTTGCTCCATTGGTTTTCGCAACCGTCTGAAGTGAAAATGCAGGTTTGATCGGCAATAGGCCAACACTCGTGTGGATTGCCATAGACGTATGATTTGGCAAGCACCAAACCGAGAGCGCTTCCGGTGGCAACGTAAGCCAAAAACGCAGCTGAAAACCCGCCTACCGCATTTGCCAAAAATGCAAGAAGTGCTTTCACATTGATCTCCAGGCGATGTGCATGCAGTACCGTCGTTGGGACCTGAGCGTCAAAGAGTGAAGTGCGCGTGGCCGCAGGGAAATTCTAGTTCAATTCAAGCTCCTAACCAAATGCTCCTTTGGTGAAACCAGAGCGGAGCAGGACCAGCCCCGCCCGATTCCGAGCAGAGCGGTCTCGCCGCCATTCGCGATCAAATGCAGCAATGGAGCCAACCGTCGCGTTCGGACACCGCGTACCGGCACACCTGAAGCCACAAGGTGGCATTGCGAACTTTCGCGACGAGACGGATTGATCAGCCTTCAGGTATGGCTGCTCGCTCCAGGCATTTTTCGAGTGCTATGCGTGGCGTACCGGCTGCGTAGTCTCTCTGAGCCTGCGCTGTGTGCGCGTCGGCAATGTCGCTGATTTTGGTAGCGGGAACGGCACGTTCTGCGACCAGCCGTGTGTAACCGCTTTTCGCCAGCGCAACGATCTGCTCACGTCGCTTCCTTGAATCGTCGGAGAGAATGTCTCCGGTCTCCAGATGCTTTGCAAAGATCAAGCCGGAACAATACAGATCATCCTGCGCCTCCTGCGATCCAACGGACAGCGGATCGGCAATCGGCGTCGTGTCAGGCACTGGCGCCGGCGTTGGACTGGTGACCGGGCTGGGTGTGACGGGGTGCTCGAGCAGAACAGCTGCCGGGCCTCGCGGTGTGTCATGCGCCGACGGCAGAAAGTTTGAAATCAGGATCCCGCCGAAGACGACAATCGCCAGCAGCCCAACGAGTCGCCTGCCGTTCAGCCTCATAACCGCTTGCCTCCCTGCACCAGCGCGATGACGCGTGGGCCAACATTCAGAACAATTTCAAATCCGGTTACCGCAGCACTGCGCTTCACCCCGGCTACCTAAAGCGATGCGGTCAAGATCGTCCATACCCTACTTCAGGTATGGGACGTGGTTGGCGGCGCAAACGTCCAAGCCTACGCAACGGATGTCACGAACGTTGAACGTCTACAAAGACAGAACCGCAATGTCGCTTGATCAAGGGCAGTCGAGGGTGGCCCGACCGGGTGCCTGTCTGGGCAGGAACGACAGGGCTGTGGCGGGCACGCCCACTGCATAAGGCGTGACGTTGGACCAGAAGCGGCGGGTGAACTTCGTGCCGTCGACCACATAGGGCCGATCCCACGTGAAACCCACATCTGACACTTCACGCAAGAAGCGCGAAAACAGGCCCAGCAGCGGAAGCGACCAAAGCGGAATTACACGCACTCTCAGCTTTACGTTCAGTGCCGCTGCGCCGAGACTCAGGATCTGGCGGGGCGTGAGCGTCGGGGCACACGGCATGTTCCAAACCTGTCCGAAGTCTTCGTCCGGCGCATCAAGAAGCGAGATCACTGCACGGGCGATGTCGGGCACGTAAGCAAAATCATGGGGCGTGTCGAGTGGCGCGAGCATCAGGGCGGGCTTGCTGTTCGCCATGGCCCCAAAGGCGCTGGATCCCAAATGAGAAACGACAACGCCTGGGCCGTAAAAATCCGTACAGCGCAAGGCTGCAATTCGAACTCGTCCGGCTTTCGCAGCAGCGGTCCAGATGCGGGTCACCTGAGAAAGTATGGCGGGTTTTTCGCCGGTGTTTGTCAGCGGCATGTCTTCGCGGCGCGGTTCGCGCTGCGGACCCAGCATGTAGAGGTTGTCGACGAAAACCACGCGCGCACCGCTTGCTGCGCACGCTTCCGTGACGTTGGTCATTGCTATTGGCCAGGCCCTGCGCCACACGCGTGCATCGTAGGCAAATCCCACAGCCAGGACGACCTGACGCGCACCCGTGATTGCCTGGGCCACCGAACGTGCTTCAAGCACGTCGCATTTCCTGAAGTCGACATTTGTCGGCAAATCCACTGGCCGGCTCCGTTGCGCGATGCACACCGCATCGCCGCGGGCGCGTAGTGCGTCGATTGTTGCGCGGCCTACGGCGCCGAAGCCCAGAACAACTGTAAGTCCGCTCATTGGACACCTCCGAATGTCCGTCCTTAAGAACGAAGTAGATATATGTAAAATGCATAGTTATGATCCTAACTATGCGTGAAGTGAATATTGCCGGACTGGACCTCAATCTCGTGCCCGCGCTTGAAGCGCTGCTGCGCCACAGGAATGTCACGAAGGCGGCGGCTGATGCAGGCATGAGCCAGCCCGCCATGAGCAGGGCGCTGGCGCGACTGCGCGCGCTGTATGGAGACCCTTTGCTGGTGCGGACGCGAACCGGATACTCGCTGACACCAAGGGCGCTCGCGATCCAGCCGCCGTTGGCCCTGGCAACCAGCCAACTGCGCCATGTGTTTCAAACGCAGGAGATGAAGCCGGAAGTCGAGGTTCGCACCGTGCGCCTGGCGGCAGCAGACACGCAGACGATTCTTTTTTTGCCAGGGTTGATGGCCAGGCTTGCCGCCGAAGCGCCCGGCGTGGATCTGCATGTAGAGGCTTACAGAGCTGACACACTGGACAGGCTGGACAATGGCACGCTTGATTTCATTTTTGCTCTGACCAGCACGCCGCTACCGACCGGATTCTACAGCGAACTCGTCGCCGAAGACACGCTTGCCCTTGTCATGCGGCAACGCCATCCTGCTGCGAAACGCAAATGGACAATTGCCGACTATGGTTCTCACGAACATGTCTGTATTGCGATGTCGGGTGATGGCAGATCAGATATTGATGCCCTGCTGGCGGCTCGGGGTGTCAAACGAAGAATCAGCCTGGTGACACCGCATTTCATGTCGGCGCTCACCACGATCGCTCATACTGACCTGGTGAGCACAATGTCGGCTTCGCTTGCACGCCGCTTTGCGACCGGACTTCGGCTGATACTGCACAAGCCTCCGTTCGCCGATACCCGCCTGGACATGACGCTCGTGTGTTCCCACGTGCGTGCGTCAGATCCATTTCTGCGGTGGTTCCGCAATCTGGTCCGTGAAGTCGCTCGCAGTGTCATCAAGCCCTGAGTTGGCTCACCTTACGTGGCTGAAGTTTGGCGCGTGTAGTCTTCAGCGTCAAACCAGCCGCACGACAAGATGACCTTCAGGCTCGGGTCGAGATCCCACTCCTCCCATCCGGTCACGCGCAGTTTCTTCCTGGTGCTGACATGGGTGCCGGTGAACGTCCACAGATAGAGCATATGGTCGCCTGCGGTGCGAACACCATCGCAGACAAGCGCCAGGTCCGGCACATCAGCGAAGAAACCTGCCGCCATCTGCGCTACTCCGTCAGGTCCCCGCCAGGGCTCGCCGTCATTGATGATGATCTGGCCTTCGGGCGCAAAGAACGCTGCGACAGCATCGGGCGAGCCCGTGTTCCACGCGGCGGTGTAGGCGCTGGCGAGCCCCTGAGCCTGTTTGGTCGTGAGCGGCATGGAGAAAACTCCTTTTCGAATCGAGTTGCGAAGTTCGCGCCGGGACAGAAGTGGCACCATACAGCATCAGTGTTGCGCCCGCATGCAACACGACATCATTTCTGGCGCGCGCGTTGCGTCGCCAAAGCCCTCAATGTCAAAATGTCCTTGTGTGATGCAGTTTCAGACTTGCGCTCGACCGCGCGATAGAGCTTGACGATTTTTCCACCGGTCGTTGTCAGCCTTGCACCTCCTCCGGATTTACCTCCCGCGGCCGCCTCGACGACCGGATGGCCGAGCATGTCGTTGAGTTCGCGCACGAGACCCCATGCACGCGCATAGCTCATCTTCAATTTTATTCCGGCCTGCCTGATCGAGCCGGTCTCGCCGATGAGTTCGAGCAGGCGGATCTTGCCGGGGCCGATGGATCCGATTCCGGGAAGGTCAATGCGTATGGTGAGGTGCTGCATGGTGTGAATGTGCCGCAGCCGGGAGGCCTTTGCAAAGCACAACGTCGATTTTGGTTGGACGGTGTCGACACCAGCCGTTATCTCTTGCTGCATATAACGACCCGTCACAGATGGTTCTTCCATGACAAGCGTCGCCGCCGACTTTGCCCTTGCTGCCTGTATTTTTCTTGGTGCCATTCTCTATTCAAGCGTGGGACATGGAGGTGCCTCGGCCTATCTCGCGATCATGGCGCTGTTCGGCGTGCCGACAGGCATCATGCGCCCGACTGCGCTGGTTCTGAACATCATCGTGGCTGCGTTCAATTCGGCCAGGTACATCAATGCAGAGATGTTCCGCTGGCGCGTGCTGTGGCCCTTTCTGGTGACAGCCGTTCCCATGGCCTTTGTCGGCGGCGGCATTTCGCTGCCTAGTGACGTCTACAAACCGCTGGTTGGCGCAGTGCTATGGGTTTCTGCGCTCAGGATTTTCTGGCCAACCGAACTCAAGGCGATGAAAGAGGCGTCTGATCCGCCAATCGTTGTGGGGCTGATTATCGGCGCCGTCATTGGACTTCTTTCTGGACTTACCGGCACGGGCGGGGGAATATTCCTGTCCCCGATTTTGCTGTTCATGGCCTGGGCCATGCCGAAGCAGGCATCCGGCATTGCCTCGGTATTCATACTTGTGAACTCGGTCGCTGGTCTTTTGGGAAACTACGGTTCGGTGCAGCACCTGCCCGACAGCCTGCCACTGTATGCCGGAGCGGCGATTGCGGGCGCCATCGTCGGCACGACGCTTGGTGTGCGCCTTCCATCATTGCTGATCACGCGAGTTCTTGGCGCCGTGCTTGTGATCGCGGGCGCCAAACTTATCGGGCTGTATTGAAATCAGTGCGGTTTTGCGGCTGGCGGTGTCGCGGGTGTGGTGGTTGTCGCCGCGGGTTGCGTTATCGGCGCTGGCACCGGATAGAGTGACGAGACGCGGTCATTCAGCGCGAACAGCTTGAGGTTACCAGCCTGTGACTGCACGCGTGCGCAACGGCCCGTGTAGTTCTTGTTTTCGCACAACACCCAGTCGCCCGCACCCTTGATGAAAAGGCTTGCGATCCTGTTGTCGAATTTCAGAACTGCGAGGTCCGACACGGCGGTGCTGATCGTGATCGCGTTGCCCTTGAAGTCATTCTGGTCGTACACGACGATCTGCAAGGGAACGGGAACTGCCGGCACGACTGGCGCCACCGGTGTTGCCGGCGGCGGCGATGCCATGGCTGATGCGCCTGCAAACAGCAGGCCGATGGCCAACAAGGTAATGCGCGTCGTCATGGGCAGTCTCTCCTTCAGCGGCGCCGAATTACCAGCACTCTAGTCCTCATTGCTAGGACACAATTTTGACTTTCTTGTGATTGTTGATGAACACGGCGTGAGGCAGCAGTCTTTTCGGGACGGCGCCACAATTCACGCCCTTTTTGGCGGGAGTGGCCCTGCGTCAATTTGTTCACTTTTTGTTTTCGGCGCTTTCGGCTCTATTCGGCGCTGTAGATGGATAGTGTAGGAATCTGTGCCCGGCGCCAAATTGGTCCGGGCATTTGCATTTTCTAGAGTGTGCTGCAGCGGCTGGCGGGGTTTGGGCCCTGGGACAAAGTTTCACCCAGCCAGGCAAGTGCCGGCTTCCATTCGCTTTCAAATGTATATGGCGCATTTGCGAGAATGAGGCCGCAGGCACTCAAGCCTTCGATCCGGTCCACGTCCAGTGTCACCACGTGCAGCTTGGGAATGAGCGCTGACTGCAATTCGGATGTGAAGCGTTCGAACTGACCCTGGTCCTTGACTGGAAACCACAACATGAAAACACCCGTTGGCCACTTGCGATAGGCCGCGATAAACTCGCTGGCGAGGACCGAGAGTTCGTCCGGCTGCTCGAATGGCGGATCGATCAACACCACGCCGCGCTTTTCTGCTGGCGGGATCAGACCCTGCAACTTTCGATAACCGTCTCCCTCAATCACGCGGAGGTTTCTGGCATCGCCCATGTTGTGGCGCAGCTGCCCGGCTTCCTCCGGGTGAAGTTCACAGAGTGCGACCCGGTCGTTCCGGCGTGCGAGGCTTTTCAGAAGCGACGGTGAGCCCGGATACTGGTTGACGCCCTGCGCCCGAACATAGCCCAGATAGGGCTGAAACACAGTTGGCACATCGGCCGAGTCCAGGAGGCGCAGCACGCCGTCCCGTGCTTCCAGCGTCTTGCCGGCTTCGGTCCCGGTCAAATCGTAAACGCCGCTGCCTGCGTGGGTGTCGATCAGGCAAAGGGGTGCTTCTTTTTGCTGCAGGTAGCGTATAGTCCAGCACAGAACCGCGTGCTTCAGGACGTCTGCGAAGTTGCCTGCATGATAACTATGCCGGTAGTTCATGTTTTTGGCCGTTTTCCTAGACTTTCAGGCTTGACAGCTTTGCCGGTGCACGTATAAGTGCGCCCCTTTCCGGGCGACATTGGCTTGTATGGGCCGTGTTTGCTTTGGGCAATCGAAGAAACGAAAGCAATTATCATGTTCGCGGTCATCAAGGCCCAGGGCAAGCAGTTCAAAGTCGCCACTGGCGATCAACTTACGGTTGATCGTTTGCCGGGTGATGCCGGCGCGTCGATCGCGCTGGGCGAAGTGCTGATGCTCATTGACGGTTCAACAACCAAAGTCGGTACGCCGGTTCTTGGCAGTGCAAAAGTGCAGGCGGAAATCGTCTCGCACACTCGCGGCGACAAGATCAAAGTGTTCAAGAAGCGCCGTCGCAAGAATTTCCATCGTACACGTGGCCACCGTCAGGAATTGACGACGGTGAAGATCACGTCGATCACTGCTTAAGAGGGGCGCGCTATGGCACACAAGAAAGCTGGCGGTTCATCACGCAACGGTCGTGACTCCAAGCCGAAATTTCTGGGCGTGAAACGTTACGGCGGCGAAGTCGTCATTCCGGGCAACATTATTGTTCGCCAGCGCGGAACGAAGTTCCATCCAGGCGCCGGGGTCGGCATGGGTCGTGACCACACGCTCTACGCGCTTGTGAATGGTCACGTAAGCTTCAAGCTTGATTCACGCGGCCGTCAAGTTTGCTGGGTAAAGCCAGTCATGGCGATGGCAGCTGAATAACGGGTCGACCACACAGGATCGCTCCCGGGAATAACGGGAAGGCGGTCCGAAGTTTCCAGAGGGAGATGGGCCGCCATCTCCCTCTTTTCATTTCTCCCTCTGACGACGCGATGTTGAGGAGATGCGGCGATGTCCGGATTCGAACCGATTGTGACTGAACGACTTGTGTTGCGGGCGATTGAAGCGATCGACCGCGTACGCCTTGTCGAGCTCGCGAACAATTGGCGCGTCGCAAAGAATCTCAGCACGATGCCATTTCCCTATACGCAAGCAGCGGCCGATGACTGGATCGGCAAGCAGGATCAACTATGGTCCAGCGGCAAGGCACTGCCGCTTGCGATTACCATGGGTGGCTCTCTCATCGGCGGGATCGGCATAAGCGTTCGCGACCATGAAGAATGGGAACTTGGTTACTGGCTGGGAGAGCCATACTGGAACCGGGGCTACGCAAGCGAAGCGGCGAGCGCTGTCAGGGACCACGCGTTTGAAACGCTGAAGCTTGACCGCATCGTTGCCGGCCATTTCGCCGATAACCATGCCTCGGGCCGCATTCTGGGAAAGCTCGGGTTCCGGTACACAAAGGAATCCTCACGGTACTGCCTGGCGCGCGGCAGCAATGTGCGTTGCCTGGACATGTCGATGGCACGGGAACGCTGGGCAGACGTCAAACGCTTTGGTTTGACCCACGCAGCGGTGGCCTGAAACAGAGTTATGCCTTTCTTTTGCCAGAGACGGCTTTTCCCCCTCGCGAAAAGCGGGCGTATGTAATAAGTGGAAGAGGCAAAAAACGCGGAAAGGGCAAGTAATGCTGCCCTCTCCATTGTGCGCAACCCCACGCGCGGCGACCACTTAGAACCATGAAATTTCTGGATCAGGCAAAGCTCTATATCAAAGCCGGCGATGGCGGCCCGGGCTGCGTGGGATTCCGTCGCGAAAAATTCATCGAATTCGGTGGACCGGATGGCGGCAATGGCGGTCGCGGCGGGCACGTGATCCTGCAAGCGACGCATAACCTGAACACGCTTATCGACTATCGCTACCAGCAACATTTCAAGGCCAAGCGCGGAACGCAGGGCATGGGCCAGAATCGCACTGGCGGTTCGGGTGACGACATTGTCCTGAAGGTGCCGGTTGGAACGCAGGTCTTCGCCGAAGACAACCAGACGCTTCTCTACGACCTGACGCGCGCGGGCGAGGAATTCGTCCTTGCGCGCGGTGGCGAAGGCGGCCTTGGCAACGCGCATTTCAAGAGTTCAACCAACCGCGCTCCCCGCAAATCAACGCCGGGTGAAAAAGGCGAAGAGTTCACGATCTGGCTCAGGCTCAAGTTGATTGCAGATGTCGGCATCATCGGATTGCCGAACGCGGGCAAGTCGACGTTCCTTGCCACCGTAACCAGCGCACGGCCCAAGATCGGGAACTATCCGTTCACGACCCTCAACCCGCAACTCGGCGTGGCCGCCGTCGACGACGCGGAGTTCGTGATCGCCGACCTTCCCGGCCTGATTGAAGGCGCGCACGAAGGTGTGGGTCTTGGCGACAGATTCCTCGGGCACGCCGAGCGGTGCAGCGTGCTGCTGCACCTCGTGGATGGCGGGATGAGTCCACAGGACATCGCCAAAGCCTACGAAACCGTGCGCAAGGAGATCACGGCCTATGGGCAGGGCCTTGAGCTCAAGCTCGAAGTCATCGGCCTGAACAAGGTCGACCTGATGAGTTCCGGTGACATGGAGCGCAAGCGCCGCGTGCTTGCGGACCTCGCCGGCGTTGTGGCGCTGCCGATGTCGGGTGAGCAAGGCATCGGCATCACAGAAGTCCTGCGTGCCCTGTGCCAAGCCATCACTGAAGCACGCAAAGACAATCCGCCGCCCTTTCATGCCGACCCAGAAGCGGTGCGCGCGATGGAGCGCCAGGATGAACCTGACAGCCCGCCGACCGACAGAGGCTGGGCGCCGTGAGCGGTCGGCTCACATCCGCGCACACTCTCGTTGTCAAAATCGGATCATCTACACTGGTCGATGCGGCAACTGGAACGCTCGCGCTTGACTGGCTGTCCCAGTTTGCAAATGACGTCGCGCGTGTAAAAAAACGCGGGCAGCACGTCGTGCTTGTGTCTTCGGGAGCAATTGCGCTTGGACGGCGACGGCTCAGGCTTGCGACTGGTGCCCTGAAGCTTGAGGAAGCGCAGGCCGCAGCGGCTGTTGGGCAGATCGAACTTGCGCGCGCCTGGAGCGAAGCCCTGGCCAAGCATGACCTGACGGTCGCGCAGATACTTCTCACGCTTGGAGACACCGAAAACCGACGGCGCTATCTGAATGCCCGCTCAACACTGAAGACGCTGATTTCTCTGGGCAGCATTCCGGTCATCAACGAGAACGACACGGTTGCCACCGCAGAAATCCGGTTTGGCGACAATGACCGCCTGGCAGCGCGCGTGGCCGGCATGATCGAAGCAGACTGCCTTGTTCTGCTGTCCGACATTGACGGGCTCTACTCGGCCAATCCGCGCCAGGACAAAAATGCGAGCCTCATTCCTGAAGTGCACGTCATCACACCCGAGATCGAGGCGATGGCGGGAACTGCAGGGTCAGACATGGGCTCGGGCGGCATGGCAACCAAGATCATGGCAGCGCGTATTGCGATGGATGCAGGCACGCACATGGTCATTGCAAACAGCGCGACGCCGTCACCACTTTCTGCCATCGAACAGGGCGGGCGATGCACCTGGTTTGTGGCAGACGGATCGCCTGCAGCTCTGCGCAAGCGCTGGATTTCAGGAACGCTCAAGCCTTCTGGGAGCCTTTCGATTGATACTGGCGCCATGAATGCGCTGACGCAGGGCAAAAGCCTGCTGCCTGCGGGCGTGCTTTCGGTTGATGGCCAGTTCGAGCGCGGCGACTGTGTCATCGTGAAGGATGAAACCGGTCGGGAGGCTGCACGCGGGCTGGTTGCCTATGGCGCGGATGACGCACGCAAGATCTGTCGCGCGAAAAGTGGTGCCATCGAAGCGATCCTGGGGTATCGCGGTCGGGATGAGATGATTCATCGCGACGACCTGGCCCTGTCCAGAGGGTGATCCGTGAGCAGCGACCTGCACAGCACGCTGGAAAAAATAGGGATCGCTGCCCGCGCGGCGGCACGCGTGCTGGTCCGGGCTGACAAGAGCCAGCGTGCGGCAGCGCTACAGGCCATGGCAAAGGCCATTCGGGCCAATGAAAAGCACATACTTGCTGCCAACGCGCGTGATGTTGAAGCCTCCATCAGGGGTGGCGCAAAGAGTGCCTTCACGGATCGGCTGAAGCTTTCGGCGGCCGGTGTGGAAGCCATGGCGGCGGGCATGGAAACAGTTGCCTGGCTTCCCGATTCCATCGGTGACGCTGAAGCCGAGTGGGTCAGACCAAACGGGCTCCGGATCGCGCGCGTGCGCGTTCCGATCGGCGTCATTGGCATCATCTATGAAAGCCGCCCGAATGTGACAGGCGACGCCGCCGGGCTCTGCGTCAAATCAGGCAACGCCGTCATCCTTCGGGGTGGCTCGGACGCGCTCGGCTCGGCCATGGCCATTCGCGACGCGATTGCATCGGGGCTGATGCGTGTCGGCCTGCCGGCAGATGCCGTCCAGGTTGTTCCCAGTGCCGACAGGGCTGCCGTTGGCGAAATGCTTAATGGCCTCAATGGCGCGATCGATGTCATCATTCCGCGCGGCGGCAAAAGCCTCGTTGCGCGCGTACAGAAGGATGCGCGCGTGCCAGTGCTGGCGCATCTGGACGGCAATTGTCATGTCTACGTCGACAAGTCTGCCGACCTGCAGAAAGCGCTGAGTGTGGTGCTGAATTCGAAGATGCGTCGGGTGTCGGTGTGTGGTGCTGCGGAAACCCTTCTGGTCGACGCCGCGGGCGCCGGGCGCCTGCTGGGACCTGTTGTGGGTGCGCTGCTCGATGCGGACTGCGAAGTGCGCGGCGACCGTGTCACGCAATCCATCGACCCACGGGTTCACGCCGCCGAAGAGGAAGACTGGTACACCGAGTATCTTGATGCGGTCATCGCCGTGAAGGTTGTCAATGGTGTCGAAGGCGCCATCCAGCACATTGCGAAGTATGGCTCGGCACACACCGAGTCCATCGTCACGGAAGACAAGGTGGCCGCTGATACATTCCTGCGCGAAGTGGACAGCGCCATCGTATTGCACAACGCTTCCACCCAATTCGCCGACGGCGCGGAATTCGGCTTTGGCGCGGAAGTCGGGATTGCCACGGGCCGGTTGCATGCAAGGGGGCCGGTCGGCGCACGTGAACTGACGACATTCAAATATGTGGTGCGGGGCGATGGACATACCAGGCCCTGACGTCCTTCCGTCGCGCATTCGCGCGCTGGCAGATCGAGGTGCGCGGATCGGCCTGTTGGGCGGATCATTCAATCCTGCACACTCCGCCCACCTGCACATCAGCCTGATTGCATTGAGGCAACTGAAGCTTGACGCTGTCTGGTGGCTGGTATCGCCGCAGAACCCGCTGAAACCAGCGGCAGGCATGGCCTCGCTTGAGAAGCGACTGGCGCGTGCGACGGACGTTGCGCGGCACCCGAAGATTTTTGTGAGTGCCATAGAAACTGCCCTGAAAACGCAATTCACGATTGATACGATACACGCCCTGCGCAAGACGCTGCCGAAAGCACGCCTTGCCTGGCTGATGGGTGGGGACAGTTTGGCGACATTTCATCACTGGCGGCGCTGGGAGGATGTGTTCCGGGCCATTCCGATCGCCGTGGTCGCCAGGCCGGGCTTTACCATGCATGCACTCGCCAGCCCCGCTGCGGTGCGCTTTCGAGACGCCCGCGCGTTCGAACCTGCCCGGTTTGACTACGCCGCCCCGCCGTCATGGATATTCCTTCAGGAACGGCTTGATGAAACCTCAGCAACAAAAATCCGCGAACGCGGCGACTGGCGCTAGAGACTGGAAATTCGCCGGTTTCGTGCGAAAACAGGGTAAGCAGACCGTTAGCCCGCGACGACCTTGCGTAAGCAATTTGGCCATCCTTGTGTTACCGATGCTGTGATAATATCCGAATGTTCATGGCGCGCGGTTGCGCCTGGTCACGAGCCTCAAGGCCAAGGAGAATACCACTGTCTGGAAAGCGTACGACGACGCGCACGACGCGCGCGAAGACTTCGGTGAAAAGAGCTACGGCGAAAAAGGCTCCAGCTAAAAGCGCTTCGGCGCGAAAGTCGCCAGCAAAGAAGGTGGCCAAGCCTCGCGAAAAGGTTCCCGCCCCCGCTGCAAGCAAAAAGCTTCTGGAACTCGTTATCAAGACCCTGGATGCGGACAAGGCCGAGGATATCGTGTCGATCGACATGATGGGCAAGAGCCCCATGGCTGACTTCATGGTTGTGGCAAGCGGACGTTCCAACCGGCACGTCGCTGCGGTCGCAGAGCATCTCGCCGAAGCGCTGAAGAAGGACGGCCTGAAGTGCCGCATGGAGGGGTTGCAGCAAGGAGACTGGGTGCTGATCGATGCGATCGACATCATCATTCATGTCTTCCGGCCGGAAGTTCGCGAGTTCTACAACCTCGAAAAGATGTGGGGCGGCGGCGACCTTCTGGCACAAGCCGTCTAGTCTTGGCGCTTTCCATCGACATTGTTGCTGGCGGGCGCGCGAAGAATTCATCCGAAACCGAATTGGCACTTTCCTATCTGGAACGCGCGCGTGATGCGGGTCGCTCTCTGGGGTTTGCATCGTTCACGCTGAAAGAGGTCGACGAGCGAAAGCCGGATGCTTTCCCGACGGACGGCTTCATTGTCGCCCTGGACGAACGAGGAAAATCGGTTGCAAGCGCCGAGTTCTCCCGGCTGCTGGCCAAATGGCGCGACGCAGGTGAAGCACGCGTGACCTTCCTGATTGGCGGCAGCGACGGGCTACCAGCGCACGCCAAGACGAGTGCAAGGATGACACTGGCGTTCGGCACGCAGACCTGGCCCCATCTGCTTGTACGGCCAATGCTGGCCGAGCAGATCTACCGGGCCATCACGATCCTGAGTGGGCATCCCTATCACCGGGAATAACCCGAAGAACCGCGTGATCAGTTCCATCCAGCGCCTAACGGATGGCCAGGAACGCCAACTTACGCTGCGGTATCCGCGGTGCCGCTGATTTCAGATTCCGGGCGTTTGACACGCTATGCGTATCGCGCGATTTTGTACGTCACAACACAGTGAGGAGCGACTACCATGGGCGAAGCTTACATCATCGACGCGTGCCGGACGCCGCGCGGTATCGGCAAGGTCGGCAAGGGAGCACTGGCGGACATTCACCCGCAGCAGCTGGCTGCAACCGTGCTCAAGGCACTGGCAAAGCGAAACGACATCAACACCGAGCAGGTCGACGACATCGTCTGGGGGACGTCATCGCAGCGTGGCAAGCAGGCCATGGACATGGGTCGCATGGCAGCGCTCGACGCAGGCTATTCGGTCAAGGCTTCCGGCATGACACTCGACCGCTTCTGCGGTTCAGGCATCACTGCCGTGAACATCGCGGCGGCGTCGATCATTTCGGGTATGGAAGACCTGGTGATCGCTGGCGGCACCGAGATGATGTCCTATAACTCGGCGAGTGCAACAGCCGCTGACCCGAAGATGGGCCCTATGCTGATGGACGCCGGAAACATGCGCCTTCGCGCGCGACACCCGCAAACGCACCAGGGCGTCTGCGCTGATGCGATTGCGACGCTTGAAAGCATTCCGCGACAGGCGCTCGATGAGCTTGCACTTGTGAGCCAGCAGCGTGCTGATGCCGCCATAAAGGCCGGGCACTTCAAGAAGAGCCTTGTGCCGGTCTACAAGGAAGACGGCACACTTGCCCTTGACCACGAGGAATTCCCGCGTCCGCAGACGACGCTTGAGGGGCTTTTGTCACTGAAGCCGTCATTTGAAGCGATGGCCGAGTTCCCGTTTGACCAACAGGGCACGACGCTTGGCAGCCTGGTACGTCAGGTCTATCCGGACCTGAAAATCAAGTACGTGCATCATGCCGGCAATTCGTCAGGTGTTGTCGATGGCGCTGCCGCGCTGCTGCTTGCTTCTCCTGCCTATGCGAAAAAGCATGGACTGAAGCCACGGGCGCGCATCGTTGCATGGGCGAACATGGGCGACAGTCCGACGCTGATGCTGAATGCGCCGGTGCCTGCTGCACACAAGGTTCTGGCGAAGGCTGGCCTCAAGGTCAGCGATATCGACCTCTGGGAAATCAATGAAGCGTTCGCCGTCGTCGCCGAAAAGTTCATACGCGACCTGAAGCTTGACCGCAGCAAGGTCAACGTGAATGGCGGCGCGATGGCGCTTGGCCATCCGATCGGCGCGACGGGTTCGATCCTGATCGGCACGATCATTGACGAACTTGAACGCCGCGACCTGAAGCGTGGACTTGTGACGATGTGCGCCGCTGGCGGCATGGCGCCTGCAATCATTGTGGAGCGCATGTAAGTTCGCCTGCAATTCCAGAGCCTTGCGCCCGCGACAATTCAGTTTTGTCGCGGGCGTTTTGCATCATGGCCTTCACGACTGACGAGGGATCCAAGGCCCGCTTGCAATAGCGCAAGCGCCGCATGTCGAATTTCGCAGAGTTCTGCCAAAGTTTCCGGCGCCAGACCAATCCGACACGAGGCGGAAATTCGGCCCTCGGAGAGTGAGGCGGCGCGACGCTTGTCCATGCGTTTCAATTCACCTAATCCAATCACCAACATCAAGCCACGTCGCAAGAGAGACCATGAGCCAGGCACCGCAATTCGACTTCGCAATCATCCGCCACGGTCAAAGCGAAGCCAACAAGCTGAACATCTTCACAGGCTGGCGTGACAGCCCGCTTTCAGAGCAGGGAAACGCGGAAGCGAGAGATGCAGGCCGGGTCCTGAAAAAGGAAGGGGTTCATTTCGATGTCGCCTTCACCTCGCTGCAGAGCCGCGCCATCAAGACGCTCTGGCTGGTGCTTGAGGAAATGGACCTGATGTGGATTCCGGTGCGCAAGCACTGGCAGCTGAACGAACGTCACTACGGCGCACTGCAAGGCAAGAACAAGATCGAGGCTGTCGAGAAGTTTGGAGAGGCGCAAGTCAACAAGTGGCGACGCGGATACGCTACGCAGCCACCATTCGTCGAGCTGACCGATCCGGACTATCCGCGATTCGATGCGCGCTATGCGGGTGTTCCGCAAGACCAGTTGCCCAGAGGCGAGAGTCTTAAAGATGTCTCTGCCCGGGTCCTCCCGTTTTGGTTGAGCGATATCCTGCCGATGGTTCGCCAGGGCAAGAAGGTGCTGGTGGCCGCGCATGGAAATTCGCTGAGGGCGCTGCTCAAACACCTGGAAGGCCTGAGCGAAGCGGAAATCGAAGGCGTCAACATCCCGACGGGATTGCCAAAGATCTATTCACTTGATGGGCAAGGTCTTGCGAAACATACTTCGTATGTTGGTGATCCGGCGGACGTGCAGGCACGAATCCAGTCGGTCGCCAACCAGACCAAAAAGGCATGAGTGGCGCGCTGCGGACTCGAGCAGAAATGATTCGTTTGAAAAGCCCGATTTGCAAAGACGCGACAATCGCATCTTAAGTTATTTCTGCCCTTGATTTGCCGGTTCGCGGCGCGAGTAACGAGTGAGACCCGGATTGAGAAGGCCTGTCAGATGGATTGTGGCCATTGGCGCTTCTGCAAGCTTGCTTGCGGGAATGCGGTTGCACGCCGAATCGGTATCGAACCCGCTCGACAAGCTTGACGAAATCGAGTCGCAGATCCGGCAGGACCGTACCGATGCGGCAAAGCTTGATCAGTCGGCGCAGCGGTACATGCGTGACCAGGGATTGCTCAGGGACAGACTTATCCAGGCAGCGGCTTCTGCACAGACCCGGGAACGCGACCTGAACAATGTCGAACAACGCCTCGCCCTGCTGGAGACCCAGGAAGCCGACGCGATGCATTCCCTGAATCAGCAACGTTCCAAGCTTTCGAGACTGCTTGCCATCCTGCAGCGCATGGGGCGCGAACCTCCGCCAGCGCTCATCGTTCGCCCCGACGACGCCACAGCGGCGGCCCGCTCGGCCATGCTGCTTTCGGCGGTCGTCCCGAGCGCTCAGGCAAAGGCCAAGCAACTTGGGGAAAGCCTTGGTACCCTGCGCAAGCTGCGCAAACAGGCTGCCGATGAACGGCTGCGGGTTGCAGGCGCTGCGAACGCGCTCGAAAAGGACCGGAATGTGCTCATCCAGTTGCTTGAGCAACGAAAGTTACTTACTGAGCAAGCCGTGCAGAATTTGCAGTCAACAAGGCAGCGTATCCAGCAGCTGGGTGACCAAGCCAAGGACCTTCGCGCTCTGATTGCAAGCCTGAGCGAAGATGAACGTCGGCCTCGAATACGCAGCCCTGGGACGGTTGTCACAAACCAGATCGCCATTGCGGGATTGGCCAAAAGCCTGCCGCTGGACCAGATGCGCGGGAGACTTCGCTGGCCTGCGAATGGCTCGCTCATTGGCAAATTCGGCTCCAATGATGGTGCCGGGGGGCGGTTAGCGGGCGTTTACTTAGAAACCCTGCCAGGATCCGGGGTCACATCTCCGTGTGATGGTAAAATAATGTTCGCCGGACCATTTCGGGGCTATGGCCAGATGTTGATCATTTCAGCAAACGGCGGCTATCATGTTTTGTTGGCTGGTCTAACCAATGTCGATGGAGTTGTGGGTCAAGTGGTGCTTGCTGGCGAACCTCTCGGTCGAATGGGCAGAGAGCGCGCCGGTGGCCAGGAAGTCTCACAATTGGGAAACCAATCTGTTATAGGCAGCGGTCGGCAACTTTATATCGAATTCCGCCGCAATGATGTCCCAGTTGATCCAGTACCTTGGTTCGCAGCACTCAAAGAAAGGGTAAGCGGTTAATCCATGAAGAAACTAGCTCTTGCCGGCGTATCGGCAGTCGGCGGCGCTGCTGCACTGTTCGTTTTCACACAAGCGATTGCAGGCAACGACACCTACCGGCAGCTCAACCTGTTTGGTGACGTCTTCGAACGCGTGAAAAACGACTATGTCCGCGAAACGAGTGACGCCGAGCTTGTCGAAGACGCGATCAACGGCATGCTTGCCGGGCTTGATCCGCACTCGAGCTACATGAACCCGAAGAACTTCTCCGACATGCAAGTCACCACGCGTGGCGAGTACGGCGGGCTCGGTCTTGAAGTCACGATGGAAGATGGCCTTGTGAAGGTCATCACACCGATGGATGGAACCCCTGCCGCTCGCGCCGGTATCAAGACAGGTGACCTGATTGCGGCAATCGACGGCATCTCGATCCAGGGCATGACGCTTTCGGACGCGGTCGACAAGATGCGCGGCCCTGTCAATTCCCAGATCAAATTGTCCGTTCTTCGCAAGGGCGAAAAGAAGCCGCTGGACTTCACGGTTACGCGCGCCGTCATTCGCGTTGAAAGCGTTCGGTTCCGTGCTGAAAACGACGTCGCCGTCATTCGAATCACGACCTTCACCGAGCAGACTGAAGACGGTCTCGAAAAGGCAGTTCAGCAGGCCAAGGCCAAGATCGGTGGCAGACTCAAGGGTGTGATCCTTGACCTGCGCAACAATCCGGGCGGCCTGCTCGACCAGGCCATCGCGGTTTCGGATGCGTTTCTTGATTCAGGTGAAGTCGTTTCGACGCGCGGGCGTCGCGCAAGCGATACACAGCGCTACAATGCTCGCTCCGGCCAGATCTTTGCGGGCATGCCGCTTGTGGTTCTTGTCAACCAGGGTTCAGCATCGGCTTCGGAAATCGTTGCTGGTGCCCTGCAGGACCACCGCCGGGCCCGCATCGTGGGTACGCGTTCGTTCGGCAAGGGTTCGGTGCAGACCGTTATTCCATTGTCTGGCGGCATCGATGGTGCCCTGCGGCTGACGACGGCCAAATACTACACGCCGTCGGGACGCTCGATCCAGGCAACAGGCATTGATCCGGACATTCTGGTCGAAGCCAGCGCGGAAGATGACAGCGAGGCTGACGCCAACGACCGCCTGTCGGAGGCCAACCTGCCGAAGCATCTTGACCCGCAGGAAGGCGGCAAGAAGCCTCACGTGGGGCCGAAGGTGAAGCCGAAGGCGGGCGAGAAATTTGACGATTTCCAGCTTACCTATGCGTTACGCCTGCTTCGCGGACAGGAAGTCGTGGCTGCGACCGACAAGCCAGTCACGTCCAAGCCAAATTAAATACTTGCTGACTGTCTCTTGATATAAGCGCTTTGGAGGGGATTCGCCCTTCCAAAGCGCCAATTTCGAGCGACTGTTTCATGAAAATTCCGGGCCTCCAATTACCGGGCATCGTTCAGCCGATCGCGCATCGAATCCGATCGCTGTTCAAGGCCCAAAGCCCGGGATCACTGGCCACAATTGGCGTGACCCTTGCGGTTGCCCTGCTGTTCATGGGCGTGAGCCTGCTTGGAAGCGGCGAGGAAAGCTATTCCAGCACAGTCATCAGGATTAGTGGTTCGCCGGGTTCACAGTCGACACAATCGGCCGCGCCGAGCCAGGCCGTGTCCCTGATTGCGGCCAATGGTGAAGTCATCAGCGACCCCGACCTTATCGAAATGTCGGCAGACGGTCCGCTGCCGAAAATCTCTCGTGACGGCCGCCTGCCGATGTCGGTCTATGCGCGAAAGCTCGACAAGAGCGACCCGCGCCCGAAAATCGTGCTGATCGTCACCGGGATGGGCCTGAGTGCAAGCCTTACCCAGACCGCCATAGACACATTGCCTCCGGGCATTTCTCTGGCCTTTACGCCTTACGGGTCGTCCCTTCAGGGGATGGCATCAGCCGCGAGGGCAATTGGTCACGAGGTGCTGCTGGAAGTTCCCCTTGAGCCCTATGACTATCCAAACAATGATCCAGGGCAGAACACGCTGCTTGCGGAAGCGCCGGTCAAGGACAACGTGGCACGGCTCAATTGGGTCTTGTCGCGCTTTACGGGTTTTGCGGGGCTGATCAACAGTCAGGGATCGAAATATTTGGCCAGTCCGAAAGATACACAGTCGCTGATGGATCAAGCCCGCATGCGCGGGCTCTATCTCTTTGACAACGGCGTTTCAGACCAGTCGCTAACCCGGGAGACCGCGCGCGCAACCGGCACTGCATTTGCGCGGGCGACCCGTGTCGTCGACGCCATGCCATCGCAGGAAGCCATTGAAAAAGAACTCGCAGCGCTTGAGCGTGAGGCCCAGGAGCGTGGCCTTGCAGTGGCTGTTGCCAGCGCCTATCCGGTGACGATCGAGCGGCTCAAGGTATGGGCGCTAGGGCTTGAGCAGAAAGGGCTGTCGCTCGCACCGGCATCGGCTGCCGTCGTGTCCGAGAAGGTCCCAGCCCTGCCAAAACCGGTTCGGGCAACAACGCCAACACATTCAAAACCTGAAGCAGCTGTGCATGCCAACGATCACTCCGAACCGGGTCCCCATCCATGACGCGGACTGACACCAACGAGCTTCCCTACAGACGATGCGTGGGAATGATGGTGCTGAACCCGCAAGGGCTTGTCTTTGTGGGACGCCGCATCAACATCGAAGTTGGCGAAGCGTGGCAGATGCCGCAAGGCGGTGTTGATCGTGGTGAAGACCTGCAGCAAGCAGCCCTTCGCGAACTCAAGGAGGAGACGGGGATCACAAAGGTTGAACTGCTGGCCGAAGCGGCAGACTGGTTCAACTACGACTTGCCCCGGAAATCGGTGGGTTTTGCCCTGAAGGGCAAGTATCGCGGGCAGACGCAGAAGTGGTTCGCGTTTCGCTATCTGGGCTCCGACGCGGAAATCGACCTTACCCGCCACCGCCCGCAGGAATTTGACGCATTCCGCTGGGTAGACGTCGATGAACTGGTGTCCATGATTGTGCCGTTCAAGCGTGACGTTTACCGAAAAGTCGTTGAAACGTTCCGCCACCTGGCACGCGAATGATAGTGATAGAATGGACCGATCAAAGTAACATGAGTGCGGGCCGGAGCTGATACAGCATGGATTTTCCAATCGTCTTGATTCACGGCGCCTTTTGCGGCGCCTGGGCGTTTGACGGGTATGCGCAGCTGTTTGCCGCGCATGGCGCAAAGGTTCACGCGCCTACACTCCGACACCATGACGTACTCGCTGGCAGGCGTGCGCCAAGTGAACTGGGCACCACCAGCATGCTTGACTACGCGGCCGACATCGAAGTTCTGGTGAACAGTTTCAAGACCCCGCCGGTGCTGATCGGACATTCGATGGGCGGGCTTGTTGCGCAGATGGTGGCGCAGCGCACAAAGGTCCGCGCGCTTGCTCTTGTGGCGCCGTCTGCGCCCTGGGGTACGCTGCCAACGTCCCCGTGGGAGATCATGTCCGCGCAAGGGCTTTATTTCGCGGGACAGTTCTGGAACAAGCCGCTGCAGCCGGAAGCATGGGTCGCCGAAACGCATGCGCTGGACTTGATCCCTCCGGGTCAGCGTGAAGCCATTTTCGCCAGGTTCGTTCCGGAGTCCGGGCTCGCCACTTTCGAGATCATGCACTGGGGCATGGACATACGCCGCGCCACGTTCGTGGATGCGCGCAAGATTGACTGTCCCGTCCTGTGCGTCGCAGGTGCGCTGGACCGGGTCAACCCCGCCAGGACTGTTGCCTCGATCGCGCGTCGCTATCGCAACCGCGGGGAATATTTCGAAGTCGAAAAAGCCAGCCACTGGCTGATCGGCGAGCCGGGCTGGGAAAGAACCGCGCTTTATATCCGCGAGTGGATTGGAAATGTGACGAGCCCGGTTCCCGCCTGAACAAGGTCGGTGTTGAAGCGGCCCCGCTTCCGGTTCTAGGGTTGGGCAACGCGGGAGTGACCTCATGAAGAAAACCGTTCGACCTTCGGCACGATCAAAACCATCGGTAAAAAGCAGGGGTATCACGCTTCTGGTCGGGACTCGAAAGGGCTTGTGGTTGCTGCATTCCGATGCTGCACGAAAGTCCTGGCGTCTCGATGGACCACAATTCCTGGGGCAAATCATAAATCACGCGGTGCGCGATCCGCGACCGGGCGGCACGATGCTCATGGCCGCCAAGACGGGGCATCTTGGGCCAACCATCTTCCGTTCCGCCGACAAGGGGAAGAACTGGAAGGAGGCAGCCACACCTCCTGCATTTCCAAAGGCGGATGGACCCAACGCACGCGCTGTCAGTCATTCCTTCTGGATTTCACCGGGGCACAGTTCGGAGCCAAATGTCTGGTGGGCGGGGACTTCCCCGCCCGGCCTGTTCGTCAGCACGGATGACGGTGTGACATGGGCCGGTGTTGCGGGATTCAATGATCACAAGATGTACTTCAAATGGTGTCCGCCCGATGGCGGCACGCCTGATGGTGCGCTGCTGAACCAGATCATCATCGATCCGCGCGATGCGAAGCACATGTATGTCGCGACGTCGACGGGCGGCGTTTTTGAAAGCAGAGACCGCGCGAAATCGTGGCTCCCCCTCAACAAGAACGTCGAAGCTTCGTTCTTTCCGGATCCTTATCCCGAATTCGGACAGGACGCGCACTACATCCAGCTGGCGCCGACCAAGCCAGACCGCATCTGGCAGCAAAACCACTGCGGCATTTACCGGCTGGACCGGCCTGACGACGAATGGGTACGGATCGGCAATGCGATGCCGAAGGAAATCGGAGATATCGGATTCACGATACTTTCGCATCCGAACGATGCTGACACTGCCTGGGTCTTTCCGATGGACGGGACAACCGTCTGGCCACGCACGAGCCCAGGAGGAAAGCCTGCCGTCTATCGCACCCGCGATGCTGGCAAGAGCTGGGAGCGACAGGACCGTGGCTTTCCGAAGAAGCAAGGCTGGTTCACCGTCAAGCGCCAGGCGTTCTGCCGAGACAACCAAAAGAAGACTGGCATCTATCTTGGCACCACGGGAGGCGAGGTCTGGGCGAGCGCGAATGAAGGGCAATCCTTCACACAAATTGCTGCGCACCTGCCGGAAATCTATTGCGTAGAGGCAATTGAACGTCTGTGACGGTCAGGGTCCTTGTTCCACAGCAACTGCGCAACTACACGGGCGGCCTGACGGCTGTCCACGCAACCGGCGTCACCGTCGACGACGCGCTGACGAATGTCGACCTGCAATTCAAGGGCCTGAAGTTTCGTGTCATCGACGAGCAAGGACGCATACGCGAGCACATGCGGATCTTTGTCGACGGGGCCCGCGTGCGTGATGTGCGCACGAAAGTGAAGGCGGACGCAGAAATTCACATCTTTGGTGCATTGAGCGGCGGGTAACTGACAGCGCCACAGAAACTGCGGCGCTGTCTGGCCATCCGGACTATTTGTTGCGTCGCATGAACCAAAAGCCTGCGGCGGCAGCCACAGCAATTGCCGCGACAATTCCGATCAGCATGCCTGATCCCATTCCTGCTGACGGTGCAGACTGATCTGGCGGTGGCAGGGGCGCTTCGGGCGCTGCGGCTGGTTCAGCTGGCGCTTCTGGTACAGCGTCCGGCACTGCTGGCACATCTGGTGCAGTCGGATTTGCTTCGGGAACAGTATCAGGAGCCGCCGGTGTTGCCGTGGGATCTGCGGGCGGAGCCGGTTGTTCGGGTTCGGGCGGCGCCATGTTCGCCACAACGAACGAATCTTCCGAGGCGGGGCCTGCAGCCAGCGCGATGCTGCCGCTGGTGAGGGTCAATGCTGCGAGTGCAATAATGCCTGCGCGACCAATCGAGTTCATGTGCCATCTCCTTCACCACGGTGAAGATTCACCGGTGGCGGGAGTTTCAGGGCGTGCTGACTTTTGTCAAGAAAAGTTCAGCTTCAGAATGGTTGTCAATCATGGGTTGTAACAGCGTTTCGCCGCCTGATCCTGAGTCGACCGTGTCGCGCGGATGGCGCGTCCGATCAAATTGCGTTCACAACCATCTCTAGATTGCAGTGAGTTCATGCACTGAACCCACTCTCCAAACACGGAAGCGCACAAACTGCCAAAGCGCACGTGCCATGAGCTTCAGAAAGCCTGATTCCGGGTGGATGCCAATGGCTTTTCCGGTCATTGCGACCGCACGCTCTATGTGGATCGGCCGATAGAGCCGGAACATGGCCGACTGATAAGCCTGATTGCACGCGTTTCGGTCGTACTTGACTTCGTGTTCGCGATGCGCCGGCACGTTGGCGCAATAATAGGCCATCGCAAGTTCGTCATCCTCGGTCTCGGACACACGGGTCGCCGCAATCCATAGACGCTTCCAGAAACCGGGTTTCGACTCCTGCTGTGTCTGCATGAGTTCGAGGAACAGGCGGTAGTGTGCGAACTCGTCGGCGGCGACAAGGGCTGCGATCTGCTTCAGTACGGGCTCTTCCGTGGCGTCACGAATTGCCGTGTAACCGGACGAGGTTCCGCATTCGACGACACAGCGTGCGATCAGTTCGCCGATGCGGCTGCCGCGGACGGATCCGTCGGCGTTGATGAAGTGCTCCGGCTTGTAGGCCTTGCGGAAGCGCGCGAAGGATTCCTGGAAATTGAATTCAGGGTCGGCAAGCTCTGCCCAGCGGCCGAGCGCTGCGCCGTGCTGAACTTCTTCCAGGCCCCAACGGTCGAGTGCCTGCATGACCTTGGCATCGTTGCGAAACACTTTGCGCAGATAGTCGACATAGTCCATCGCGTTGTATTCAACGAGGGATGCAGCCTTCATCAATTTCACGAAGCGAGGATCGAGCTTGGTGCGGTCGAATTTGTCCCAAGCGATCGTATCCAATGTCCAGTGGTCGCCCATTTGCGGCCTTCCCAATTTATTGCGTGCCCACCAGCCGGATACCCAGCATTTGGCCGCTGATATACCAAAACGGGCGAACCTTATCCATGGGTCCAGCCCGTTCAAATGTCACAGCAAATTGTACCAGTTAACCGTGCAGCCCGTTTTTAGTGCAAGGCCGCCTGCAATTCCCTCAACTGGCTAAGGGTTTCCTGGGCGCGATCACGTGTCACGCTGTCCTTGGCGTCTGCCAGGTCTTCTTCAGCGTTCCTGATGCGCTGGTCGAGAGCCGCCCGATCCAGCTCGGCAAGCGGCATAGCCTCTTCTGCCAGGACGGTCAGTCCATGCGCAGTGACTTCTGCAAAACCTCCACGCACGAAGAATTTCTCGCCCTGCTTGCCCTGCGACTGAATCGTCAGCACGCCCGGGCGAAGGGCGGTCACAACAGGCGCATGGTTTGCGAGTACGCCGAAATCACCTTCCGAGCCCGGCACGTCGACCTGATCGACTTCAGCCGACATCAGGAGACGTTCGGGGCTAACCAAGTCGAAGTGCAATTTGCTCATGGATGATTACGCCGCTTCTGCTGCCAGACGTTCCGCTTTCTTCACGGCGTCTTCGATTGTGCCGACCATGAGGAAGGCCTGCTCAGGCAGATGATCGTAGTCGCCGCGGCAGAGACCGTCGAAACCCTTGATCGTGTCGGCGATGTCGACGAAGACGCCGGGCGTGTTCGTGAAGATTTCGGCAACGTGGAAGGGCTGCGACAGGAAGCGTTCGATCTTGCGGGCGCGGGCGACGAGGACCTTGTCGTCTTCCGATAGTTCGTCCATGCCCAGAATGGCGATGATATCCTGCAGCGACTTGTACTTCTGCAAGATGCGCTGCACCTCGCGCGCGACGCGATAATGGTCAGCTCCGACCACGCGCGGGTCGAGAATGCGTGACGTAGAGTCGAGCGGGTCAACGGCCGGATAAATACCCTTTTCCGAGATCGCGCGATTCAAGGTTGTCGTCGCGTCCAAGTGTGCGAACGAGGTGGCGGGCGCAGGGTCGGTCAAATCGTCGGCGGGAACGTAAATGGCCTGCACCGAAGTGATCGAACCCTTGGTTGTCGTCGTGATGCGCTCCTGAAGCGCGCCCATGTCGGTTGCGAGTGTCGGCTGGTATCCCACGGCCGATGGAATGCGTCCGAGCAATGCTGACACTTCGGAGCCTGCCTGCGTGAAGCGGAAGATGTTGTCGACAAAGAACAGCACATCCTGGCCCTGGTCGCGGAAGTATTCCGACACTGTCAGGCCGGTGAGACCAACGCGGGCACGTGCTCCCGGCGGTTCGTTCATCTGACCGAAGATCAGAGCGCATTTCGAGCCGTCGGTCGAACCCTTCTTGGGATCCTTGTTCACACCGGACTCAATCATTTCGTGATAGAGGTCATTTCCTTCGCGCGTTCGTTCACCGACGCCTGCGAATACTGAATAGCCGCCGTGCTTCTTGGCGACGTTGTTGATCAGCTCCTGAATGAGCACCGTCTTGCCAACGCCAGCGCCGCCGAACAGACCGATCTTACCGCCACGCGCGTAAGGCGCGAGCAGGTCAACGACCTTGATGCCCGTGAGCAGAATTTGCGCTTCAGTCGACTGTTCGGTGAACTTCGGCGCATCGGCGTGGATGGGACGCATTTCGACGCCCTTCACAGGGCCTGCTTCGTCGATCGGTTCACCGATGACGTTGATGATGCGACCGAGCGTGCCGGGACCGACAGGGATCGAGATCGGGCGCCCCGTGTCGGTCACTTCCTGACCGCGAACCAGGCCTTCGGTTGAGTCCATTGCGATGGTGCGAACCGTTGATTCACCCAAGTGCTGAGCCACTTCCAGAACGAGCCGGATGCTTCCGTTCTTTGTCTCAAGCGCGTTCAAGATCGCGGGGAGCTTGCCTTCAAACTGCACGTCGACGACGGCACCGATAACCTGGGTGACTTTGCCGGTGATGGTGACTGTTGCGTTCATTGGTCTGCCTCTTAGAGCGCCTCTGCGCCCGAAATGATTTCGATGAGTTCTTTGGTGATCTGGGCCTGGCGCGTGCGGTTGTACTTCATCGACAAGGCGGCGATCACATCGCCGGCATTGCGCGTTGCAGAATCCATCGCTGCCATGCGTGCGCCTTCTTCAGACGCCTGGTTTTCGAGCAGTGCCCGGAAAATCTGGACGCCCACGTTGCGGGGCAACAGGTCGGCCAGGATTTCCTGCTCGTCTGGTTCGTACTCGTAGGCGCCGCCCCTGAGGTCGGCGGCTTTCGTCCCGGCCGGCACTTCTGCCGGGATCAAACGCTGCGCAGTCGGAACCTGGTTGATCGCCGACTTGAAGCGCGCGTAGCAGATTGTTACCACGTCAACGTCGCCCGCCTCGAATATATCCAGTACCTGCCTGGCAATTGGCAGCGCATGCTGGAACGCTATGCGTCGAATGCCTGTGAATTCCACGGTGCCGATGATCAGGTTTGCATAGTTGCGCCTGAGCTGGTCGCGGCCCTTGCGTCCCACACAAAGGATTTTGACTTTCTTGCCCTGTTTCAGCAGCGCTTCGATGCGCTGGCGCGCGAGCTTGACGATGTTCGTATTGAAGCCGCCGCAAAGACCGCGGTCGGCGGTCATGACAACCAGCAAATGGCGTTCGTCGCTGCCGGTGCCGGCCAGGAGCCTGGGTGCGCCGGCCTGGTTGCCGACGCCCGCCGCTAGGTTGGCCAGAACGCCCTGCATCTTTTCAGCGTAGGGTCGCGCGGCTTCCGCAGCTTCCTGGTTTCGCTTCAGCTTCGACGCTGCAACAAGCTGCATCGCGCGCGTGATCTTGCGCGTGGACTTTACGCTCGCGATGCGGTTGCGGAGATCCTTTAAACTCGGCATCCGATCCTACGCAAAGCTCTTGGAGAAGGATTCAAGAACTGCCTTCAGTTTGCTTTCGAGATCAGGCGTGAGCGCCTTTTCCTTGCGAATGCCATCAAGGATGTCCTTGTTGGCAGTGCGCAGCTTCTGCAGGAGTTCCTGTTCGAAGCGACCGATCTGGTCGACCGCAAGCTTGTCGAGGTAACCACGCGTGCCGGCGTAGATTGAAACCACCTGCTCTTCAACCGGGAACGGCGCGAATTGTGGCTGCTTCAGCAGTTCCGTCAGGCGCGAACCGCGGTTCAGCAAACGCTGTGTCACGGCATCAAGGTCGGAACCGAATTGCGCGAAGGCCGCCATTTCGCGGTACTGCGCGAGGTCAGACTTCATCGTGCCGGACACCTGCTTCATCGCCTTGATCTGGGCCGACGAACCCACGCGAGACACCGAGATACCAACGTTCACTGCGGGGCGGATGCCCTGATAGAACAATTCGGTTTCAAGGAAGATCTGGCCGTCGGTGATCGAGATCACGTTCGTCGGAATGTAGGCTGACACGTCACTTGCCTGGGTTTCGATGATGGGCAGCGCGGTGAGCGAACCGCCCTTGTTCGCGTCGTTCAGCTTAGCTGCGCGTTCAAGCAAGCGAGAGTGGAGATAAAACACATCGCCTGGATATGCTTCACGACCTGGCGGGCGGCGCAACAGCAACGACATCTGACGGTAGGCAACAGCCTGCTTGGACAGGTCATCATAGATGATCACGGCATGCATGCCGTTGTCACGGAAGTATTCGCCGATCGTACAGCCCGCGAATGGCGCGAGGAACTGCAGAGGTGCAGGATCAGATGCGGTGGCTGCGACGACGGTTGTGTATTCCATCGCGCCAAACTGCTCGAGCGTCTTTACGATCTGGGCAACGGTCGATCGCTTCTGACCAATGGCAACGTAAATGCAATAGAGCTTCTGCTTTTCATCGCCGGAAGCGTTGATGCTTTTCTGGTTGATGATGGTGTCGAGTGCAATTGCGGTCTTGCCTGTCTGACGGTCACCGATGATGAGCTCGCGCTGGCCGCGGCCGATCGGGATTAGCGAGTCGACCGACTTCAAACCTGTCTGCATCGGTTCGTGGACCGAGCGGCGCGGAATGATGCCGGGCGCCTTGACGTCCACACGGCGGCGTTCGGCGCTCTGGATCGGACCCTTGCCATCGAGAGGATTGCCAAGCGGATCGACGACGCGACCCAGAAGGCCCTTGCCCACTGGCACGTCCACGATCGAACCCGTGCGCTTGACGGTATCGCCTTCGGCGATGTCACGGTCGTTGCCGAAGATGACGACGCCGACGTTGTCGCTTTCCAGATTGAGGGCCATGCCCTTGATGCCGCCCGGGAATTCGACCATCTCGCCGGCCTGGACCTTGTCGAGGCCGTGGATGCGCGCAATACCGTCACCGACGGAGAGCACTTGTCCGATCTCGCTGACTTCGGCTTCGGCGCCAAAGTTCTTGATCTGCGACTTCAGGATTGCGGAAATTTCTGCGGCTTGAATATCCATGGGTTCGCCCTAGGCACCTTTCATCGCGCGCTCAAGGCGCGTGAGTTTTGATTTGAGGGAGGAATCGATTTGGCGCGAGCCAATCTTGACGACCAATCCACCAAGCAGTGATGGATCAACCGTTTCAGTCATTCGAATTTCGCGCTTCATTGCATCTTTCAATGACGCCAAGAGAGCCGTGCGCTGGGCGGGCTTGAGGGCCTGGGCGCTGACAACCGTCGCCCTGAGTTCGCCACGCTTGTTGGCAACGAGCGTATCGAACGCGGCCGCGATACCATCGAGCGCAAACAGGCGACGCTTCTGGGCAACGAGTCCTATGAAATTGCGTGTGAGCTGGTTCACGCGGAGCCGTTCAAGCACGGCGCCCATCGCCCTGCCCTGCTCTTCACGCGTGAACACCGGTGACCGGACGAAACGCGCCAGATCGGCGCTGCCGTCAATGAGCTGGCGAAGGCGCGTCAAGTCGCTCGCCACCGCATCCAGCGCATTCGATTCCACCGCGAGCTCGAACAGGGCGGTCGCATAGCGACCTGCCAGACCCGCAACGGAGACGTTTTCGCTTGCCACGATCTTTTGGGCTCCACAACAAGGGTTGGCTCAAGCCTTTGGTCGCCGGAAATCCGGCTAGGCTTAAGCTATTGAAATTGCGGCCATTTTTGCTTGTGAGGTGAGCGCGAAATCCACCTCTGGCGACGGCGCGCGCGGGGTCTACCATAGGCGAAATTGCAGCGCAACATGGCGGAAATGCGCGGATCGTCTCAGTCCGGAGATTTCCCAGTCTGAGGCCATGCGGCGCCCAACGCGGCGCCGATTGCCACACCAATTGCCAGCCATAGGCCGAAATTGCCTGTAGCAACCCCAATTGCCGCACCTATCGCGATCCCAACGGCAAAGCCACCATTCGCCATAAGTGCGACCATTCCTTCTTGTGCGAGGCATATATGCACGGCACGCGCGGACGGCAATGATGCGCTAGAAGGCGATCCCGTTATCTTTCCACCGAGGCATGCCATGGACCTGTCCAAGATCTCATCAGGGCGCAATCCACCCAAAGATGTTCACGCCGTGATCGAAATTCCATTTGGCGGCGTTCCTGTGAAGTACGAGATGGACAAGGCGTCAGGCACGCTGTTCGTCGACCGGTTCCTGCATACTGCGATGTACTATCCGGGCAATTACGGCTTCATACCTCACACCCTGTCAGAGGACGGCGACCCGATCGACGTGCTGGTGATTGCACCAGTCCCCGTTGTCGCAGGCTCGGTCATCCGATGCCGGCCCGTTGGCGCGCTCATCATGCGCGATCAGGCTGGGCCCGACGAGAAGATCCTGGCCGTGCCGGTCGATTCACTGCACCCGTTTTATGAGGGCGTGCAGTCGTTCAAGGATCTGCCACCTATCCTGCGCGACCAGACCGCGCACTTCTTTCAGCACTACAAGGATCTCGAGAAGGGCAAGTGGACGCAACTGGGTGACTGGGTTGATACACCAGAGGCAGAGCAACTGATCATGGCTGCCATCGAGCGTGCCAAGCACAAGCCCGGGTGAAGCCTAGAGGAAACTCTGCGGGTCCACATCGATCGACATTGAGACTGATGACGGGAGCTTTATTGGCTCAAGCCACGCCCGCAGGAACGCCTGCAGATTCACATTGCGATCTGCGTGTACCGCCAGTCGCAATCTCGTCTGTCCTCGTATCATCGAAAGCGGCGCTGGTGCGGGCCCCCAGACAACGACACCCTTGGCCGCAGGCACGGCTGCCGCCAGTGCTTCACCGGCCTGTGTGACCATCGGCTCGTTGCGGCTGGTGAGAATGATTGCCGCCATGCGTGAAAATGGTGGCAGGCCTGCATTCTCGCGCTTGGCCCATTCGGCTGCGTAGAATGCATCGCGATCCCCCGACGCCATTGCCACCAGAACGGGATGCGTGGGGTCAACGGTCTGGATCAGAACGCGACCCGGCCTTGTTGCCCGTCCGGCGCGACCGGCCACCTGGTGCAGCAACTGGAAAGTCCGCTCGCGCGCGCGCGGATCGGCGCCTTCGAGACCGACGTCGGCATCAATAACACCAACAAGCGTCAGCATCGGAAAGTTGTGCCCCTTTGCCACAATCTGCGTGCCAATCAGGATATCCACCTCGTGATTGGCAATCGCATCGATGGCAAGCTGAATCTGGCGCGGTCCGCTCATCGTGTCACTGGAAGCAATATTGGTGCGGGCTGCAGGAAATTTTGCCACAACTTCTTCTGCCACGCGCTCGACGCCCGGACCGCACGCGATGAACGCGCCCGCGGTCTTGCATTCAGGGCATGATGCAGGCGTGTTTCGATCGTAGCCACAATGGTGGCACACCAGTTTCTTGCGGAAGCGATGTTCGACAAGCCACGAGGTGCAGCGCGGGCAACCCATCTTGTGACCGCAGGCCTTGCACAGCGTCAAAGGCGCAAAGCCCCGGCGATTGAGGAACAGCATCACCTGTTCACCTTGGCCCAGTGTCTCTTCCACCGCCTTGCAAAGCGTTGGTGAAATAAACTCTCCTGCCTTCGTCTCTTCACGCTTCAGATCGATGAGCGTGGCTTCGGGCAGCTTTGCTGTTCCATGCCTTTCCGCCAGGCGAAGTCGCGTATACCGGCCCTGCGCGGCATTCACCCAGGTTTCCAGTGAAGGCGTTGCGGAACTCAGGACGACGGGACATTGCTCGTGGTGGGCGCGCACGACCGCCATGTCTCTGGCGTGATAGATGATGCCCTCTTCCTGCTTGAAAGCCGAGTCGTGTTCTTCATCGACGACAATCAATCCCAAGTTCCTGAAGGGCAGGAACAGTGCTGATCTGGCCCCAACGATCACGCGCACGTCGCCATTCATCACGCCGCGCCAATTGCGGCGTCGCTGAGCCTGCGTCAAATCCGAATGCCATTCCGCTGGTCTGACACCAAAGCGTTTGGCAAAACGTTCCAGGAATTGAACTGTCAGTGCAATTTCAGGCAGCAGAATGAGCGCCTGTTTGTCCTGCATGATTGCTGCAGCCACGGCCTCGAAATAAGTTTCGGTCTTTCCAGAGCCCGTTACGCCGTCAAGCAGCGTTGCGTCAAAGCGCTTTGCGTTGACCGACTTGATCATGTGGGCCGCTGCCGTGAGCTGCGCCGCGGACAAGGTCGGGCCGGAAAAAC
The DNA here is from genome assembly GCA_040080835.1 of Micropepsaceae bacterium. Lineage (GTDB taxonomy): Bacteria > Pseudomonadota > Alphaproteobacteria > Micropepsales > Micropepsaceae > SZUA-430. Next base: position 126,107 of record JBEBHP010000003.1, read on the forward strand.
CCGCATTGGGTTGCGTGTCTGGCCGGAAAGGGGGAAGTACCACTTCTTCCAGGGCGCGCAGTTTCAGCAACCCGCGGACGACTTCCCCGGAGACGCCAGATACCTCGGCCAGTTCAGAAGCGCGCCGCGCCAATCCGTCGGCCGCCACTTCCAGTACCCGTGCACGGGCGGATGTCAGCTTTTCAGGCTGATGCGGGCCCAACCGTATTGCCTTTCGTTCCGGTTCCGGCTCAAGCGCGTCGGGTGAACGCAAGATCAAGTTTGCTACTTCCCCGGTCGAGGCAATGACATAATTCGCCACCCATTCCACAAATGCCAGAAGGCTCTCGCGCAGCGGGGGAACCTCAAATTTCCGCGACACTTCCTTCAGGCGATCGCGTGCGAATTTTCCTTCTCCGGGCCCCCACACGATTCCAAGTGACGCGCCGCTTTTTCCCAGCGGCACTTCCACAATGTCGCCGCGCGCGAGTTGCATGCCCGGCGGCACGCGGTAGTCGAGCGCACCCTTGAGTGGTCGAGGCACGATGACGCCGACGGTTTCGCCATCCACAGGCAGTTCGGGAAAAAGGGGTTCGGCTTCAGGCTGCATGGAGTAAGGTCCGCCCGAACTGGAACCAAAGGTCAAGCCTCATGAGATTCTTTATCGATTCAGCAGATGTCAGTGAAATCAAGGCGCTTGCGGCAACAGGTTTGATTGACGGTGTAACGACGAACCCAACCCTGATTGCAAAATCCGGCCACAAGTTCACGGACGCCATTGCCGAGATCTGCAGCCTTGTCGATGGTCCGGTAAGTGCGGAAGTGACGGCGACGGATGTCGAAGGCATGATCGCGGAGGGTCGCGCCCTTGCAAAGATTGCAGAAAACATCGCCGTGAAGGTTCCTCTGACATGGGCTGGACTGCGCGCCTGTCGTACGCTGACGGACGAAGACACAATGGTCAACGTCACCTTGTGCTTCAGCGCCAACCAGGCGCTGCTGGCGGCCAAAGCCGGTGCGACGTTCGTTTCGCCATTCGTAGGCCGACTTGATGACATAGGCGAAGACGGGATGCAGCTTATCCGCGATATCCGACTTATCTATGACAATTACATGGGGCTGGATACCGAGATCCTTGCTGCATCCATTCGCACACCGACGCATGTAACCGATGCGGCGAAAGCCGGTGCGGATGTCGCGACGCTGCCGCCTGCGGTGTTCAAAATGCTTGTGGAACATCCGCTGACGGAAAAGGGACTGGCCCAGTTTCTTGCGGACTGGGCCAAGACCGGACAAACTGTGCCGAGGAAGTAGGTGCAATGGACGGCGCCGCAGCGTTTCAGGCCTGGCGCGAGCAGATGACCCATGTGCGTCGGCTGTCGACCAAGACAGTCGATGCCTACACGCATGATGTCGGCGGGTTCCTGCAATTCCTTCAGCAGCATCGCGGCGAAAGCGTTGACCTTGCTGTGCTGAAAGACGTTTCGGCAACGGATGTGCGCGGGTGGCTGGCGCTTCGGCGCGAAGACGGGTTGGGACCCCGCGGGGTCGCTCGCGCTGTCTCGGCGTTACGCACGTTCTATGTGTTCCTTGAGAAGCAAGGCTGGGTTGAGAATATCTCGATCAGGCGCGTGCGCCCGCCGAAGCTTCCGCTCTCGATCCCAAAGCCTGTTTCCATTGAAGGCGCTCAGGCACTGCTGGACGAAGCTGAAATCATCGGTAGTGATCCCTGGGTCGCCGCACGCAATGTTGCGGTGCTGACGTTGCTTTATGGCGCTGGCCTGCGCATTTCCGAGGCCTTGAGCCTCAATCACAGCGAATTGCCATTGGGCGAAGCCCTTGTGATTACCGGCAAGGGCAACAAACAGCGGGTCGTGCCCGTTCTGCCTGAAGCACGGGACGCCATCGAGACCTATGTCAAACTCTGTCCGTTCGGTGCTGCGAAGGCTGACCCGGTGTTCTATGGTGCGCGCGGCAAGCGATTGCATCCGCGCATCGTGCAGGGCCTGATGCAGCACCTTCGGCGTTCGCTGGGTCTGCCCGAGAGCGCGACCCCGCACGCCTTGCGCCATGCCTTTGCCACGCATCTGCTCGCGGCGGGCGGTGACTTGCGCGCGATCCAGGAATTGCTGGGACATGCCTCGCTGTCGACGACGCAGCGTTATACAAGCGTTGATGAGACGCATCTGCTGAAGGTGTATGAGCGGTCGCATCCCCGGGCGCGACGGACGTAACACCTGTCATCACATGCGGTTGAGTTTCCAAACCCAGTAGTTCGCCGCGACAAGCGCCACCAGATACGACACCGGCGAGCCAAGCCACATCGAGGCGTAGTCGGCGCCGATATAGTCGGTGCTGCTGTCATAGGTGAACGGGTGCGTCACGAAGTAGACAAACATGTCGGGCATCCAGACGGCGAGTTTTGGCAGCGCGCCACAACTCCATGAGTAGAGTCCGTATTGCGCGCAAGATTCTCCGAACAGGCCGACCTTGATCATGTCGTCATGCAAGAAATAGATGGCAAGCGCGGCGGCGGTCAGCCATCCAACGGCAATGCCGAACATCCTTGGTTCCCACATGTTCCTTTCCTCCGGCTGGCGCTTACCTCAAGCCACCATGTTCCCTGCAGACCGTTCGCCGCATGGTTTGGACAGTTTAACTTCACAATTTTGCCAGAATTGAGGCGCCGACACCCAGGAAGGCCGGGTAGATCCCGACCCTTCTCCGGGGCTACATCTGCATTGACCAGTTGCCGACGGCCATGGCGGCCTGACGAACGGCCTCACTGAGGGTCGGATGCGCGTGACTGGTGCGGGCAATGTCTTCAGCCGCGGCCTGGAACTCTATGGCGAGAGCTGCTTCGGCAATCATGTTGCCGACGTCCGGTCCGATCATGTGAACACCCAGAATGCGATCGGTCTTTGCGTCCGCTAGTACTTTCACGAAGCCATCGGCGACTGCGTTGGCGCGGGCGCGGGAGTTTGCGGCAAACGGGAATTTGCCGACCTTGTAGGCAGTTCCTGCGGCCTTGAGTTCTTCTTCGGTCTTGCCGACCGAGGCCACTTCAGGACTGGTGTAGACGACCGCCGGTATGGCTTCGTAGTTCACGTGACCAGCCTGGCCTGCAATGATTTCAGCAGCCGCCACGGCTTCGTCTTCGGCCTTGTGAGCCAGCATGGGGCCTTCGATCACGTCACCAATGGCATAAATGCCTGGCACCGTTGTCGCGTAATGCCTGTCGACCGCAATGCGGCCGCGGTTGTCTGTCGTCAAGCCAATCTTGTCGAGGCCCAGCCCCTGCGTGAACGGGCGACGACCGATCGATGAGAGGACGATATCGGTTTCGATCGTTTCGCGCGGGCCGCCACTTGCTGGTTCGATCGAAACGCTGAGTGCCGTGTTCCTGCGCTCGACGCCGACAACCTTCATGCCCAGCTTGAATGCCATTCCCTGTTTCGTGAGCACACGCTGGAAATGCTTTGCGACTTCTCCGTCGAGACCCGGCGTGATGCGGTCGAGGAACTCGACCACCGTTACCTGGCTGCCAAGGCGACGCCAGACAGAGCCCATCTCAAGCCCGATATAGCCCGCACCGATCACAAGCAGGCGCTTTGGAACGTCCTTGAGTGCCAGCGCGCCAGTGGAGGAGACAATGTCGGTCTCGTTGACAGTCACGCCGGGGAGCGGCGTGGGTTCTGAACCGGTTGCGATGATGATTGCCGGTGCTTCAACGATGCGCGTCGAACCGTCGTTGCCACGGATTTCGACTTTCCTGCCGCCGGCGAACGAGCCTGCGCCTACCGCATATTCAACCTTGTGCTTCCTGAAAAGGAACTCGATGCCCTTGGTCAGGCCGTCAACGGTCTTGTCCTTGTGGGACATCATTGTCGGCAGATCGAAACTTACGCCGCTGGCCTTGATGCCCAGCGCCGCGTAGTGATTTTTTGTCTCGTCGTAGAGTTCAGAGACGTGCAGCAATGCCTTGGATGGAATGCATCCGACGTTCAGGCACGTGCCACCAAGGACACCTCGCTTCTCGATGCAAAGCGTGCGCTTGCCCAACTGGCCCAGACGGATGGCTGCGTTGTAGCCGCCAGGTCCACCGCCAATAACGACGGCGTCATAGAGATCGCTCATCTAAACTTCCAAAATCATGCGCTCAGGCGCTTCGAGACAGTCTTTGACGCGAACGAGAAACGTGACGGCTTCCTTGCCGTCGACAATGCGGTGATCATACGACATCGCGAGATACATCATCGGGCGGATTTCGACCTTGCCGTCGATGGCGACCGGACGCTGCTCGATCTTGTGCATGCCCAGAATGCCTGACTGGGGTACGTTCAGGATCGGTGTGGACATCAACGAACCGTAGACACCGCCATTTGAGATCGTAAATGTGCCGCCCTGCAGTTCTTCAAGCTTGAGCTTGTTGTCCCGGGCCCTGAGGCCGAAGTCGTTGATACGCTTTTCGATATCAGCGAGCGAAAGTTCATCCGCGCCGCGAATGACAGGCACCACCAGGCCGCGCTCGGTGCCGACCGCAACGCCAATGTCATAGTAGTTCTTGTAGACGAGGTCGTCGCCTTCGATCTCGGCATTGACTGACGGAATTTCCTTCAGCGCGACGATGCAGGCTTTTACGAAGAAGCTCATGAATCCCAGGCGGACACCATGACGCTTCTCGAACGCGTCCTTGTGCGCCGAACGCAAATGCATGACGGCAGACATGTCGACCTCGTTGAAGGTCGTGAGCATTGCAGCGGTGTTCTGTGCTTCCTTCAGGCGGAGCGCGATCGTGCGGCGGAGGCGGGACATTGTCACGCGCTCTTCGCGAACGGCCTGCGGACGCGGACCCGATGGCGGAACGTACACAGGGCGCGGATCGCTTGCCCGCGATTCAATTGCCGCCAAGACGTCGCCCTTCATGATGCGGCCGTCGCGACCCGTGCCTGCAAGCGTCTGCGGGACGATCCTGTTTTCTTCCGCAAGCTTTCGAGCTGAAGGACTCAGCATTGTTGCTGCTGCTGGCTTTGGTGCTGACGGAACGGGCTTTGGCGCGGCTGGCAGGGGCTGCGCCTTGGGCGGTGGCGCGCTTGAAGTTGCCGCACCCTCGCCAATTGTGCCGAGCACTGCGCCAACGGCGATCGTCGCACCGGGGTTCGCGCGAATTTCGGACAGAACGCCTGCGCTCGGAGCCGGCACTTCGACTGTCACCTTGTCAGTTTCCAACTCTACCAGCGGCTCATCTGCTCGCACGGCGTCGCCGGGGTTCTTCAGCCATTTGGCAACCGTTGCTTCAGTTACCGATTCACCAAGACCTGGAACGCGAATTTCGGTCGTCATTTTTCTTCTCGTGTTTTCAGAGGGCGAAGGCGTCGTCAAGGAGTGCCTTCAGTTCGGCCTGGTGACGGCTGGCCTGTCCTGCGGCCGGGGAGGCGGAGGCAGGACGGCCAACATATCGTGCACGTGTCACCTTCGTGCCCGCACGCGTCAACACCCACTCGATATTGGGTTCCATGAACGTCCATGCGCCCATGTTTTTTGGTTCTTCCTGGGCCCAGACCATGTCGGCACCCTTGAAGCGGGATAGTTCCGTCACAAGTGCACGCGCAGGAAACGGGTAGAACTGCTCCACGCGCAGCAGATAGACATCGGTGAGACCGCGCTTTTCGCGTTCTTCAAGCAGGTCATAATAGACCTTGCCCGAACACAGGATCACGCGACGGATCTTCAAGTCTTCCTTCAGCGTGACCATGGAACCGGGCAACGTCTGCGCATCATCATGAAGCAAGCGATGGAACGAGGTTCCCGAACCCATTTCTGACAGCTTCGACACACAGCGCTTGTGGCGCAGGAGCGACTTGGGCGTCATCAGAATGAGCGGCTTGCGAAAGTTGCGGTGGATCTGGCGGCGCAGCGCATGGAAATAGTTTGCGGGTGTCGAGACGTTTCCAACCTGGATGTTGTCTTCGGCACAGAGCTGAAGGAACCGCTCGAGCCTCGCGGATGAATGCTCTGGTCCCTGGCCTTCATAACCGTGCGGCAACAGCATCACGAGACCGGTCATGCGCAACCACTTGCGTTCCCCGGACGTGATAAACTGGTCAATGATGGCCTGAGCGCCGTTGACGAAGTCGCCAAACTGGGCTTCCCACAACACGAGCGCGTTTGGTTCGGCCAGTGAATAGCCGTATTCAAACCCAAGTGCAGCTTCTTCCGACAAAAAGGAATCGATGACTTCGAATTCACCCTGACCTTCACGGATGTTCTGCAGCGGGTGATAGCGTTCCTCGGTCGTCTGATCGACGAGTGCCGCGTGCCGCTGGCTAAACGTTCCGCGTCCTGCGTCCTGACCCTCGAGGCGAACATGATAGCCTTCATCAAGCAGAGTTCCGAATGCGAGCGCTTCGGCGGTTGCCCAGTCGATACCCTCGCCTGTTTCAAACATCTGCGCCTTTTGCTGCATCAGACGCTGAATGGTCTTGTGGGAATTGAATGTGGACGGGATCGTGGTCAGCGCACGGCCAACTGATTTCAATGTGTCGAGCGCCACAGAAGTATTGCCGCGACGTTCATCTCCTTCGGCCTGGCTGAAGCCCGCCCAGGCGCCGTCGAGCCAGTCGGCACGGTTGGCCTTGAAACTGGATGCCGTTTCGAAGGCTTCGCTCAAGCGCTTTTCGAAAGCCTGCTTCATTGCGGCCAGTTCGTCCTCGGTGATCGTACCTTCGTCAACGAGGCGCGTGCCGTAAATTGTCAGCGTCGTCTGGTGCGCCTTGATTTCCTTGTACATCAATGGCTGCGTAAACGCCGGCTCATCGGCTTCGTTGTGACCGAAACGGCGATAGCAGAACATGTCGATCACGACATCCTTGTGGAACTTCTGTCGGAATTCCGTGGCCACACGTGCACAATACACAACGGCTTCCGGATCGTCGCCGTTCACATGGAAGATCGGTGCCTGAACCATCAACGCAACGTCTGACGGATACGGCGAAGAACGGGAATGGATCGGCGAGGTGGTGAACCCGATCTGGTTGTTGACAATGATGTGAATGGTGCCGCCCGTCCGGAACCCCTTGGTTCCAGACATAGCGAGACATTCTGCGACAACGCCCTGACCTGCAAACGCCGCGTCGCCATGCATGAGCACAGGAATCACGCTCGTGCGGTCAACCTTGTCCTTGAGCTGGTGCTGCTTGGCGCGGGCCTTGCCGAGGACAACCGGGTTTACCGCTTCAAGGTGTGATGGATTGGCCGCCAGCGACAAATGGACGTTGTTGCCATCGAACTCGCGGTCCGAAGACGCACCCAAATGGTATTTCACGTCGCCAGAGCCACCAACGTCTTCAGGATTTGAAGTGCCACCCTGGAATTCGTGGAAGACCGCGCGATATGGTTTCGACATCACGTTGCAGAGCACGTTGAGACGGCCGCGGTGCGGCATACCGATCGATATTTCCCGGGCACCAAACTTGCCACCAACCTTGATGATCTGCTCAAGAGCCGGGATCAGTGATTCCCCGCCGTCCAGGCCGAAACGTTTGGTGCCGACGAATTTGACTGATGCGAAGCGTTCGAAGCCTTCGGATTCAATCAACTTGTTCAAAATCGCCTTCTTGCCCTCGACCGTGAACTGAATGTCCTTGTCTGCACCTTCCATGCGCTGCTGCAACCAGGACTTCTGTTCGGGGTCGGAGATGTGCATGAACTGGATGCCGATCTTTCCGCAATAGGTCTTGCGGAGGATGTCGAGCATCTGGCGAACGGTCGCTGATTCAAGGCCCAGCATCCCGTCGATGAAGATGGGACGGTCCATGTCCTGCGGACCGAAGCCGTAGGTTTCCGGATGAAGTTCTGGATGCGGAACCGGCTTTGCCAGCTTGATCGGATCCAGATCTGCTTCAAGCGTGCCGCGCACGCGGTAAGCCCGGATCATCTGAATGGCGCGAACCGTGTCAACGACAGCACGGCGCGCTTCGTCAGACGAAAGCGATGGCGCAATCGCTGCAACCTTCTGCTGCAGTTCCTTGACTGACCCATCCTTCGGCGCGGTCTGCCTGCCAGACTTCGGATCGGCCTTCACCGTACCGAGTGCGCCGGTGAGGGCGCGCGTCAGGTCGTCGGCTTCGGGCCAATCGGTGCGCGCCCAGGAGGGTCGATGAACGCCTGGCTCCGTCGCCGAGATGGAGGCAAAGAAATTTCGCCAGCTTTCATCGACGGATGACGGGTCTGCGAGATATCTTTCGAGCTGTGTTTCGATAAAGGCCGCGTTCGCTCCATAGAGGAACGACGTCTGTTCAAAGACAGCGTTGGAGTTTGCGTCTTTGGTTTGAGGCGATGCCATTTTCGTCTGTCTCGTTCACCTGCACTCTGAACAGTGCGAGCCTGATGCAATCATTTACCGTTGAGAACACGCATGAGCGTCGTGCCGAGCGCTGCGGGCGAGTCTGCGACGGTGATGCCTGCCGAACGCATGGCTTCCATCTTGCCTGCGGCTGTTCCCTTGCCGCCGGACACGATGGCACCAGCGTGCCCCATGCGGCGACCCGGAGGGGCCGTCACGCCCGCGATGAAGCCAACGACAGGCTTCTTCACCTTGGAGCGCCTGAGGAATTCGGCTGCGTCTTCTTCAGCAGATCCACCGATTTCGCCGATCATGATAATCGATTTTGTTTCCGGGTCCGCCAGAAACATTTCCAGCACGTCGATAAAGTTCGTTCCGTTGATCGGGTCGCCGCCGATACCAACGCAGGTGGTCTGGCCGAGACCCACGGCCGTCGTTTGTGCCACGGCTTCATATGTAAGCGTGCCCGAGCGCGATACAATGCCAACCGAGCCGCGCTTGTGAATATGGCCCGGCATGATGCCGATCTTGCACTCACCCGGCGTGATGACGCCTGGGCAGTTCGGACCCACGAGGCGCGTCTTTGACCCCTGCAGTGCACGTTTCACCCTGATCATGTCGATCACAGGGATGCCTTCAGTAATGCAGACCGCGAGTGCGACGCCTGCATCAATCGCTTCCAGAATGGCGTCTGCTGCGAAAGGCGGCGGCACATAGATCGCCGAGGCGGTTGCGCCCGTTTTTTCGACTGCTTCCGCAACCGTGTCGAAGACCGGCAAATTCAGATGCGTGGTTCCGCCCTTGCCCGGCGAAATGCCGCCTACCATTTTTGTGCCATAGGCGATGGCCTGTTCAGAGTGGAACGTACCTTGATTGCCAGTAAACCCCTGGCAAATCACTTTTGTGTTCTTGTCGACGAGCACGGCCATGAGACGTTCGATTTCCTACTTTCGAATGGAACTTACGGACAGCGACAGCCCCGGAAGCGTGCCGCCTGATACCAGATAATGCAGCGACAGACCGGATGCGTCCTGGATTGACCACGTGTAAGTTGCGATCCCGTCCGACCGATCGGTTGTTGCCGGAGGACGCTTCAGGTAGTCGCTGTAGGACTTGAGGGCTGCCTTTTCGTCCGACCTGGGCGTCAGCACACTGCAGCTTACCACGGACGAACCAGACCGGTCGCCAGCGCCGCCGCCAACGGTCGAGCTTGAAATGTTCACCAGATAGCGACCGCCGGACTGGACAACTGCCCAACCTTCAACAGCGCCGGGGTTTCCAGGTGCCAGCATGTCCTTTTCAGTGTCGGACAGCGGCGACCATGCCTTGGCTGCAGCGCGGATGCGCGACATGTCGGTCCCGGTGTCGAGGCAGGCGGAGCGATAGACATCGAACGCAGCAGCGTGCGCGGAAACAGATGTTGCCGAAGCAACGGCGATTGCGGCCAATGTCGAGATCACACGCATCTTCCACCTACCCTTTTTGCAGCCCGGTCAGGGCCTACTTCGCAGCCTTGATGGCTTTTACGATCTTGTCTGCTGCTTCGGCGAGGTCATCTGCAGGGATCAGGTTCAACCCTGATTCCGCCAGCAGCTTCTTTCCGAGGTCGGCATTCGTGCCTGACAGGCGCGCAACGAGCGGCACCGAAAGACTGAGCTCTTTTGCCGCCGCGATGATGCCTTCCGCGATGATGTCACAGCGCATTATGCCGCCGAAAATATTCACCAAAATGCCCTTTACGGCCGGATCCTTGAGCAGGATCTTGAATGCGGCGGTCACTCTTTCCTTTGTTGCGCCGCCACCCACATCGAGGAAGTTCGCAGGGCTTGAGCCGTACAGCTTGATGATGTCCATCGTCGCCATCGCAAGGCCGGCGCCGTTGACAAGGCAACCAATCGATCCATCAAGCTTGATGAAGTTCAAATCGTATTTCGCCGCTTCCAGTTCCGCCGGGTCCTGTTCGTTGGGGTCGTGCAGCGCCTCGATGTCCTTTTGACGATAAAGTGCGTTGTCATCAAAGTTGATCTTGGCATCGAGGCAGATCACATCGCCCTTGTCGGTAATGACCAGGGGATTGATTTCTAGGAGGCTCATGTCCTTGGCGACAAACGCCTTGTAGAGCCTCTCCACCACAACCCCCACCTGCTTGGCCGTATCGCCCTTGACGCCAAGGGTCTTGGCAATGCGGCGACCGTGGAATGGCTGAATGCCTGAGGCCGGATCGACGTGGATCGTCAGAATCTTTTCCGGCGTCTTGTGTGCGACTTCCTCGATGTCCATGCCGCCTTCGGTTGAAGCAATGAAGGCGATGCGGGATGTATCGCGATCTACGAGCAGCGAGAGGTAAAACTCCTTCGCAATGGCGGAACCTTCCTCGACGTAAATCCGGCGCACCACGCGACCTTGTGGGCCGGTCTGGTGGGTCACGAGTGTCATGCCCAGCATGCGGGTTGCTTCGGACCTGACGGCGTCAACCGACTTCACGACCTTCACGCCACCGCCCTTGCCGCGACCGCCAGCGTGGATCTGGGATTTCACCACCCACACCAGACCGCCCAGTTCGTTTGCGCCCTTCACGGCTTCATCGATGGTGAATGCCGGAACACCTCGTGGAACGGGCACTCCGAATTCCTTGAGGACGGCCTTGGCTTGATATTCGTGAATATTCATTTCGGACCTGACGCGCGTTGGGCCACGACCTACTTTGGATAGCAGGCGTGCCGTTTGATAATTCTGCAGGCAGCCGCTAGATCTTGCGACCGATAAAAGGGCGGCCAGATATAACGGCGACCCTCGGGTGACGCAACGGGAACGGTTAGTCCCGTTTCAAATTGTCATCGGACCTTTACGCCAGCCAGCGAAAACAGTGAAGCAATCGCCGCCGTCAGGGAAACCGTAGCCGCGGCCCAATTCAAGCCGAACTGCTGGGCAATCGTCTGGTGGATGCCCCAGGTGGAACCAACCGCCAGAAAGCCCATAAACATGGGCGCTGCGGCCTTGTGAACCAGGAACATCAGAAATCCGCCGAGCACCCCTCCCATCAAGATGAGCACCAGACGAAGCAGCAAGAAAACGCCCACGAAGAAAATAAAGAACACGACGAGTTTGATCGCCAGTGGCGAAAGGCTGGCAGAGACGTACTTGTCTACGAAACTGTCGAAGATGCCGCGGAAGAATTCGACGACGGCATACCTGTCTGCGGGTGCTGCAGACGATGGCGGGGTCACACGATAGTCAGAGTAGGATGGTGACGACACTGGCGCCGGGGCCGGCGCGATCGGTGAATAGGACTGTCCCTTCAGGTTCGGCGGGCCATCACCCGAGAAGCCGTAGAAGTACACAGGCAGGGCCACTCCCAGGATGAAGAACGGGAGCATCAACATGAACTGCCAGAAGCGTGAAGGTCTCTCGGTCATTGCTGCGCCCTCCGACGTGGCGGGTATCCGGGTAATGAATGCTGGCGCGATTGTACACAGATTGAACCGGAATTGCCGCCCTCATGGATGCGACAAACGGACGGCCGCTCACGTGTTGCGAGCGGCCGCTGAACTGGAGTTTCGGCCGGATTTCAGGCGCTGCGACGCAGCATGCTGTCTACGGCGAGGATGACACCCATGATGACGCCTGGAATGACGCCAAGCTGTAGCGCCTGCTCCACTGGCACGCGCATGTCAGACACGCCGCTGAAATACTTCCACAGCACCCAATATCCAAGCACCGACAGTGAAATTGCCGAGACGAACCCGAGAAGGACAGCCGGAACGCGTCCGGTCAACTGGGTGGCCCTGGCCATGACGTAGGACACGAAGAACGGCCCGATCATCGTTATGGAGAGAACCAGCAGTGCGTTTGTAACGTGAGCCTGGTCAGTGGATTGACCTGACACAAGGTATTTCTGGTAACCGGTGTAGCCAAGATATGCGAGAAACAAGAGCCAAGACATAGAGTGATTACTCCCCTTAATCCGTGTGAGGCATGGCGCCTGTGCAATGTGGCGAAATCACGACGGCATTTGGGCAGAGTTGGAATTCGTCAGCGGCCAGTGAACTTCGCAGGCCGCTTTTCCACGAAATGAGCGACGCCCTCCTTAAAGTCTTCGGTGCCGAAGCTTTTTTGCATCTCTTCGTCGCCGATGCGGATTGCCTCGTTCAGATCCTGGAAAAGCGACTTCCAAACCTGAGCTTTCATGATGGCGGTGGCGCGAGGCGAGACATTTTGCACGAGATGCTTCGCGTATGCCCTGACCTCGTCCATGAAGGTGTCGGCAGCGAAGGTGCGGTTGACCAGACCGAGCCGCTCGGCTTCGTCCGCCTTGACCTTGCGCGCAGAAAACAACAGGTCGAGCGCGCTGGAAGTGCCGACTATGCGCGGCAGCAACCATGAAATGCCGTGCTCGGCGATCAGGCCGCGCTGTGCGAACGATGTCGTAAACACAGCGGACGACGCTGCAAATCGCATGTCGCAGTAGAGTGTGAAAACCAGACCTATTCCAGCACAGGCGCCATTGATCGCCGCAATGACCGGCTTCCTGATCGACATGATGTAGCCGAAGCGACCGGCATACTCGCGGCTGACATCCGGGCCGAGGTCAGGCCTGGGATCGACCTGTACGCTCTCGTCGGCCTTGGCCAGGGAGCGCTCATTCCACTTCCCGGGCTGAATCTGCTGCAGACCTGCCATGTCAGCCCCCGCACAAAACCCGCGCCCCGCGCCGGTCACGACGATTGCGCGCACGCGGTCGTCCCTTGACGCGTCCACCATTGCCCGCTTGACGCTTGCCTGCATGGCCGCGGTCCAGGCGTTGAGCCTGTCCGGCCGGTTCAGCGTGATGAGCGCAATGCCGTCTTCGACGCTGAAAAGAATGTCTTCGTAAGTGGACACGGGTCTTTCTCCGTTTCAAATTCAAGATAAGTTAAGCGCAGAACAATGGAGCAGCGCAATGGGTACGGAGTTTCGAGAGACAAGGTTTGACCGGCCGGAGGCCATGATCGCACGCATCGTGCTGGCGCGACCGAAGCAACTGAATGCCTACACAACACGGCTGTGCGAAGAGATGGTGTCGGCCATCGAAAACTATCTCAGAGATGACACGCTGCGCGTTCTTGTCATTACGGGCGAAGGGCGCGGGTTCTGCGCCGGCGGTGACGTATCGGGAGCAGACGATGCGCATGGTGATCTCATGAAGTCGCAATTGAGCCACGCGCGCGAAATGCGCGATGGCATGCACCGCGTCATCCAGGCACTGCACCGGCTCGACAAGCCAAGCATTGCAATGATCAACGGTCCGGCAGTGGCTGGCGGACTGGCGTTGGCGCTGAGCTGCGACTTCCGGATCGCGGGCGACACTGCGAGGCTTGGAGACACATCGGGCAAGTTTGGCCTGTTGCCGGATGAAGGCGGTGCATGGCTGTTTCCGCGCGCGATGGGTCTGGACCGCGCCCTGAAGATGTCCATGCTGTCAGAAGTCTATGACGCGAAGACAGCGCAGCAACTGGGTCTTGTGACCGAGGTCGTGCCGGCGGCCGAGCTTGAGGCACGCACAATGTCGTTTGCCCGCGAACTTGCGGCCCGCGCGCCACTGGCGGTCCGGCTTGCGAAGGCGATGATGTTGCGCGCGCAGACCCTGACGCTCGACCAGTCGCTGGGCGACGCGGCCCTTTCGGTCATGATCTCGAACCCGAGTGCTGATGTGCGTGAGGGTGTGAAAGCTTTCTTCGAGAAGCGGCCGCCGAAATTCGAAGGTCGCTAGAGGTTTACATCCCAAGGATCAGCTTGGACATGATGTTGCGCTGAACTTCAGACGATCCGCCATAGATCGTGGCTGCGCGTGTGTTCAGGTATTGCGGCATGAACACGAGACCATGGTCGGGCGTTACAGGCCTTTCGTTTGCGCCCTGCTTGCGCGCCTCCGGCTCGAAAGGTGCGATGTAGGCTGCGAGCGCCTCTATTCCCAGTTCGGTGATGCGCTGCGATACTTCGGTTCCGCGCGCCTTCAAAAGCGATGACGATGGACCTGGATTTTGCCCTTGTGCAAGCTGTGACATCACGCGGTGTTCCGTCATCATCAGGCCCTGAAGCTCGATTTCGACTTCAACGAGCTTGCGCGCAAAGTCTTCGTCGCGGGACAGGGGCAAGCCATTGCTTTGCTCAATTGCCGCTGCCTTCTTCACGGCTGTCAGCTTGGCCTGCAGACCGGCGGCGTAGGCATTGCCTCGCTCGAACTCGAGCAGGTACTTCGCGATCGTCCAGCCCTGACCTTCCTCGCCAACGCGGTTGGCGATGGGCACCCGCACGTTGTCGAAGAAACACTGGTTCACTTCGTGGTCGCCAGCCATCGTGATGATCGGGCGCACGCTGAAGCCCGGCGTGCTGGTTTCCAGAAGCACGAACGTGATGCCTTCCTGCGGCTTGCCTGTCTGTGCCGTACGCACAAGGCAAAACATCCGGTTTGCGAAATGCGCGTGGGTTGTCCAGATCTTCGTGCCATTCAGCACATAATGATCGCCATCAAGCACGGCTTTCATCTGAAGCGAAGCCAAGTCGGAGCCCGAACCTGGCTCGGAGTAGCCCTGGCACCAATAATCCTCGCCTGAAAGAATGCGCGGCAGATAAAAGGCTTTCTGTTCGGGGGAGCCAAATTTCATCAGCACCGGGCCGCACATGCGAATGCCGAACGCGGGCAGGACCGGCGCGTGCTGGGCCGCGCACTCGGACGAAAAGATGTAACGCTGCATCTCGGTCCAGCCGGGACCGCCGTATTCCTTTGGCCATGCGGGTGCGATCCAGCCCTTGTCGCAGAGCGCCTGGTGCCACTTGGTTGTCGCCGGCGGATCGGTCAGTACGCCACCGGTCTTCTTTCCAGCGTCACGCAGCTCCGGCGTCAGCTTGTCGTCGAGAAAGCGACGAACTTCTGACCGGAAGGCTTCATCGGCGACGGTAAGGGCGAGTTGCATTGTCTGACTCCTGACGTTTCGGTTTCAGCCATCGGACCTCAAAGCGCTGCGCGTATCAAGAGTGCCGTTGCGCGAGCCACTCGGCTTTCGTCATGCCGTAGATCAGGCACGGGTTGCCATGGATGACTCCCTCGCGCAGCAACCGCTCACCCAGGCGTTCGGCGACACGAATTGATGGTGCGTTTGCCGAATTGATAGCGGAAATGATTTCATTCAGGCCGCGGTCGGCGAAGGCCCAATCAATGGCGAGCGTTGCCGCCTCGGTTGCCAGGCCCTTGCCCCATTGGTCACGTGCGAGCGTCCAGCCGAGCTCGAGCCCGGGCCATTCGTAGGGCGCATCGTAGTAACCGACGCGGCCGATGAGTTCGTCCGTTACCGGATCGGCCATCGCCCATTTGCCATAGCCCCTGAGATGCCAGTGGCCCGTGTGCATGGCGATGTATTCCCAGGCCTGTCGAGGCGTGGTTTCAACCGTTCCGTCGGGTCGCAGGAAACGCATGACTTCAGGATCCGAATGCAGCCTGGTCAGTGCGGGTACATCGCTTTCACGCAGCGCGCGAAGGCGGAAGCGGCCGGAGTTGAGTGTGGGAATTTCCATTGGCGGGTTTGTCCCACACTCTTCAGATATATCAGCCGAGCTTTGGCTCCAGCTTCTTGCAGGCGTCGATCAGACCACGAACGGAGTCGACCGACTTCGTGAGCATTGCCTGTTCGTCCGGCAAAAGGTTCAGCGAGATCACGCGCTCGACGCCACCAGCACCGATCACGCAAGGGACGCCAACGTAGAGATCTTTCACGCCGAACTCGCCCCTGCAGTAGGCCGCGCATGGCAGGATGCGCTTCTTGTCCTTGAGAAAGCTTTCCGCCATTGCGATCGCCGAGGTTGCCGGCGCGTAGTAGGCAGAGCCCGTCTTCAGCAGACCAACGATTTCGGCACCGCCATCGCGCGTGCGCTGAACGATCTGGTCCAGACGCTCCTGCTTGATCCAGCCAAGCTTCACAAGTTCCGTCAGCGGGATACCTGCAACAGTCGAGAAACGCGTCAACGGCACCATCGTGTCACCGTGACCGCCGAGCACAAAGGCTGTCACGTCTTCGACGGAGACCTTGAACTCGTCGGAAAGAAAGTGACGAAAGCGCGCGCTGTCGAGTACGCCTGCCATGCCAACAACCTTGTTGTGCGGCAGGCCGGAAAATTCGCGCAATGCCCAAACCATCGCGTCGAGCGGGTTCGTGATGCAAATGACGAATGCGTCTTTTGCATGTTGCTTGAGGCCTTCACCAACAGCGCGCATCACACCGAGATTGATGTTCAGGAGATCATCGCGGCTCATGCCCGGCTTGCGGGCCACGCCTGCCGTGACGATTACAACGTCGCTGCCTGCGATGTCGGCGTAGGATTGTGTTCCTCGGAAGTGCGCGTTGAAGCCATCGACCGGTGCGGACTGCGAGATATCCAGAGATTTTCCCTGAGGAAGACCTTCGACGATGTCGAACAACACGACATCACCAAGCTCTTTCAATCCGATGAGGTGTGCCAGCGTGCCGCCAATTTGACCGCCGCCGATGAGTGCAATTTTTTTGCGAGCCATTCTGGGTCTTTCTTCTTCCTAGAGTTGTGTCATCGCGGGTCACCACGCATGACGAAGTACATCCGGTATAGCAATTAACCGTGCAACGTGCAGGGCTGGTAACGAATCATTGGCTTTCACACAAGCGCCGCGTGTGGCGTGTGCAGAACGCACCACTGTCAACCGAAATCTTGATTCAATTTTTCTTTTAGACTACGGTGCGGCATCAAAGTTGCAGTGCCTCTACAGCCTTCTGGTGTCCTGGCCGATCCCCCGTTAACCGGCCGTGATGGTAAAAAGTGGAGTTTGTCATGCGTTTAGAAGCTGTTGCAGCGATCCTCGCCTCGTCGACGATCCTGAGTGGATGTGCCGGAACAATCGCCGGTGTCTCTCTCAGTTCCATCAATTCCTTTGCCGGTTTTGCCTCGACCCTGTTTACCGGCGCGGATCTGGGGGAGCATGTTGCTTCCTTGGTTACCGGGAAAGACTGTCGCTTCTCCGAAGGCCTTGTTCGCGAAGACCGCAACATCTGCGAAGAGCCCGGCTCTGCCGCCACCCGAGATGATTTCCACGGTATTTTCGTCGAACGGATCGAAGCTGACGGAACTGTGGTTTACGCGGCGCCGAAATACATGCCCGCCAGCGTTGGCGCAGGCGAGAATGAGAACAACACCGATGTGGTCTGGGCTCAAATCAAGGCCCAGAAAGCTGTCGAGGAAAATGAGCGCCAGCTTGCCCGTGCCGAGAACAGCCAGCAGATTGACGTAGCCGCACTTGCAAGCGGCAGCCTGTCGTCAAACTCGCTGGGATTCCTTCCTATCGGATTTACCGCTACGGCCAGCGTCCAGGACGAAGAACCTGCCAGCCAGACGGCAGCCCGTCCCCGCGACTTCACGAACACGAAGCAGTCGGTTGACCCCAGGACGACTGCGAAAACTGCTCAGGTGCCGCATTCGAATGAGTCGGATCCGCCGGCAATCGACGAGAAGTCCTTCACGGCTTCGATGCAGATTGCGACGGCCACTGGCGAAGGCGGTCCGTTCATCGCGGCATTCTCGAATTCGACCCCTGTTGTTTCCACGCTGGTCAACGGTGAGCCCGTCCTCGTCATGCGGATCGGCCCTGTCATGTCGGCTGCACCGATTTCGGCGCCGGCGGATCATGTTGCGGCGATGCCGATTGAAAGTCCGGCTCTTGAAACGCCGAGCATGGTTGCACAGGTGACCGAAGCTCCGGCAGAACCAGCTTCTCCGCAAGCGCTTATTTCTTCGCTACCCAAAGCACCGCGAACAATGTCGGCAGACCTGATCGCAGAACAAGCGCCCATCGCACCTGTGAAACCCGCTCCGAAACCGAAGGTCAAGCCCGCACCGGTTCAGGTGGCCACTGTTGCGCCAGAGAAACCGGCGAAAGCCAAGCCTGCTCCTGCACCGACCATTCAGACGGAAGACGATGTCTATCAGCCACCAACGAGTGACGTGTTTTCATCTCCAGCTCCCGACCTGACGTCGGCACCTGCGGCTCCTGCCGCGGAACCGGCATCGAGGCCAGCACCGGAAAGCACTCCGTCGGCAACAAATTCGCCAGCGCCACTCATTCCGATGGCCCAGCCGTAAGTCGCCAAGTTTTCGAAAGTTGAAAAGCCACCTGCTCGGGGTGGCTTTTTTATTGCCCGCTTTGTTGTTCGGCCGACGGTTCGCGAACTGACCTGGGCTGGTGCCGTCGCGCCAGATATCCAGACGACTGCATTTCGGCCAGGCGAGACGACGTCCGTTCGAACTCAAACGAGCCGTCGCCCGTCCTGTAAAGCTCAAGCGGTGACGCTTCAGCGGTGACGATGAGTTTTACAGCCCGCTCGTATAACGCATCGATCAGCGTCACGAATCGCTTCGCTTCGTTGCGGTTCTCCGGCTTCAGGATGGGAACGCCTTTCAAAACAACGGCGTGAAAAGTGTCGGCAATGGCCAGATAGTCCTGTGGCCCAAGAGGCGCCACACAAAGCTGCGCAAAGGTAAATCTTGCGACACCTCTGGCCTGCTCGGGGATCTCAAGCGCCCTGCCCATGACTTCCACATTTGATGGTTCACCTTCGTGTACGCCTGTCAGGTCGAACCAGATGTTGTCGAGCTGCTCATCCGCGTGCTTGCTGACAGGCGAGAAATAGACCGGGCTGCGCTCAAGCCGCGCGAGGCGATAGTCAATCGGACCATCAAGCCTGAGCACATCCATTTTTGACTCGATCAGTCGTATCGCAGGCAGGAAGAGCTGACGGTTGATCCCGTTCTCGTAGAGATCGGACAGCATGCGGTTCGACGTCGCGACGATGACCATGCCCCTTTCGAACAGCTCGCCAAACAGTCGCGCGAGTATCATTGCATCTGCGATGTCGGATACCTGAAACTCGTCGAAACACAGCAGCGCGGCCTTTGCCCTGATCTCGAGCGCCGCGCGCGGTATGGGATCTCCGGGATTTGCGTCGCGCAAGCGCTTCACGCTGGCGTGCACTTCCGCCATGAAATCATGGAAATGAATGCGGAGCTTCGGCGCAAACTCGACCGTTTCATAGAACAGGTCCATCAGCATCGACTTGCCGCGCCCCACGGGTCCGTGGATGTACAGACCTTTCGGAGGCGTCGACGGCCTTGAAAAGGAAAACAGTCCTTTCTTTGCAGATCCAAATTCCTGCAATGCGACGGCGAGGTTTTCGAGTGCGCCGGCAACGCGTTCCTGGGCGGGGTCTCCCGTCAACTTTCCCTCGGAGACGAGAGAGCGGTAGCGTTCAACGGGATGCATTCAGGTGGCGCCTTCAGCTCAATAAAATGCGCTGCCCGATTTCGCAGGCAGCGCCGCGGATTTGTCTGCTGCACATCATTTCATGGTCGGGATTACGAAGCTTGAGCCTTCGCGCGCACCACCCTTGGGCCATCGCTGCGTCACGGTCTTGATCTTTGTGAAGAAACGGACGCCTTCAGGGCCATGCTGGTTCACGTCGCCGAAGGCCGAGCGCTTCCAGCCGCCAAACGTGTGATAGGCGAGCGGCACGGGGATTGGCACATTGATGCCGACCATGCCCACCTGAACCTTGCTTGCAAATTCGCGGGCAGCGTCGCCATCGCGCGTATAGATCGCAACACCATTTCCATACTGGTGTTTTGATGGAAGGCTAGCAGCCTCTTCAAAATCCTTCGCGCGCGCAATCTGCAGGACCGGGCCAAATATTTCTTCCTGATAAGTGCGCATGACAGGCTTGACCCTGTCGAACAGCGAGCCACCAAGGAAGAACCCGTTTTCATATCCCTGCATGCGGAAATTGCGGCCGTCGACCACGAGTTCAGCGCCTTCCTTCACCCCCAGTTCGATATAGCCCTTTACCTTTTCGCGGTGTTCTCGCGTGACCATAGGTCCATAGTTGGCAGCAGGATCGGTCGGGATCGAAACCTTCAATTCTTCCACGCGCGGCTTCAGGCGACGCACGAGTTCATCACCCAACTTGTCGGTCACGGGGACCGCCACCGAGATCGCCATGCAGCGTTCGCCTGCAGAGCCGTAGCCCGCGCCGATCAAATCGTCGACCACCTGGTCGAGATCGGCATCAGGCATGATGATCGCATGGTTTTTCGCGCCGCCCATCGCCTGGACGCGCTTGCCGTTCGCTGTGCCGTTTGCGTAGACGTACTCGGCGATTGCAGTTGAACCCACGAAGCTGATGGCCTTGATGTCCGGGTCCTTCAGGATCGCGTCGACTGCTTCCTTGTCGCCGTTGATGACGTTCAGCACGCCTGCTGGCGCGCCTGCCTCCATGAACAAAGCTGCCAGGCGAAGCGGTACGCTGGGGTCTTTCTCGCTCGGCTTGCAGACGAAGGTGTTGCCACAGGCGATTGCGACTCCAAACATCCACATCGGGATCATGGCCGGGAAGTTGAACGGCGTGATGCCTGCGACCACGCCCAATGGCTGGCGCATGGAATAGACGTCAATTCCCGTTCCCGCATTCTCGGTGTACTCACCCTTCATCAGATGCGGGATGCCGCAGGCGAACTCGATCACTTCGAGTCCGCGCTGAATGTCTCCCTTCGAGTCTGCGATTACCTTGCCATGCTCGGCTGAGAGCATGTGCGCCAGCTCGTCCATATTCTTTTCGACGAGCGCCTTGAAGTTGAACATCACGCGGGCACGTTTCTGCGGGTTCTGCGCAGACCATTCCGGAAAAGCCTTCAAAGCAGACTCGACTGCGGCGCGAACTTCGGCCGCAGTGGCCAAAGGGGTCTTTGCCTGCACTTCACCAGTTGCGGGATTGAAAACGTCTCCCGATCTTCCCGACGCGCCCTTGACATGACGGCCGCCGATGAAATGCATCAATTCCCTGGGCATTGAATTCTCCATTCGTAAGGCCATTCGCGCTGGCATTCGCCGGGGTGTTTAGCACCATGTGGGTGCCGCTTCCAAGGCGTGTGGTCCAGACGGGACAGACCTGCGGTCAGATGCCGAGAATGGCCAAAATATGGGGCAGGAAAACGATTGCGCCAACGATCGCGGCTCCACACGAGGCCAGCAGCACGCCTGCGGCTGCGATATCCTTGGCAATCTTGATCTTTGGGTTGATCTCTGGCGACACCACATCGCACACGAATTCAAAGCCAGTGTTCAGGGCTTCGGACGTCCACACGATCGATACCGCGAGGATGACGCTGCACCATTCCCACGCCGCCAGTCCCAGCACCAGGCCAAGAGCCACGACTGCGATGGTTGCCGCAACATGGATTCTTGCGTTGTGCTGGCTCGACACCAGTGCCGCGATTCCGTCGATGGCGTGAGAGAGGCTTTTCAGACGTGCCTTGATCGAAAATGAAGTCATGGTTTGCGGCCTGCCAACAAATCAGCGGACCAACACTACACCGTTCGCGCTCTGGGCGCGCCATCTGTCCTGCCCTGCCGAGACGAAGCGTGCCACCACAACATGGCCGGAACCCACAAGCACAAGCCCGGTGCCACTTTCATTCCAGTACTGGACATTCTGATACTGTCCGGGACAGGCAGCCTCACCTTCAACAGCGTAGCCCCCTGCATGACGGTTCGAGGACAGTTCGATCCGGCACACCTGTTTGGCGCCGCTGTCCATCACGCGCCATGCCCCAGCCATGCCGCGCAGGCCATTTTCGAGCTGGGGTGCGACCTGAAGCGTTTGAGTCTGAAGCAACGCAGTCCGGGACCCTTTTGGCTTTTCGACCGGCATGCGAGAGAGCATCAGCGCGGTATTGCGTCGCGGGCTCAGCCATTGTCCGGCCGATGCCGACGAGAAGTGCAGGCGCGGCTTTCGCCCGGCGCTGTTGAAATGAAGGCCGCCGGGGTCCCGTTCCCAGAATGCCAATTTTTTCGACAGCCCCATCGACTTGCATTCCGGAGCCAGTGTCAGTTCGCTGGCTTTCCTTTCGGTTCTCGCAGCGAGCATGACCTTGCACTGTGAACCTGATGCGAGATCGGTGAGATACCAGGCGCCGGACACATCATCCGGCTGAGTTTTGGCTTTTAATGGCTTTGCTGCAGCCGACTCCGGACTTGCTGGCCCCGGCACTATTGGGGCTGAGACTGACGTTGGCGGCGGGACATCCATTGCTGCATCAGCGACCTGAACCGGTGCAGCCGAGTTGAAATAGCGCAACGTCCTGTCCTTGCCGGTGACTGCACAGACAAAACTCTCCGGCGACAGGGACAGGCACTTTGCGCCCAGAACGATTTCGTCCTTGAAGACACGCGTTTCACCACGAATTCCAACTTCAGTGAAGGAAGCCATCACCAGGTCATTCCGGCTGTTGCGCCATGCGCACTGGAGACCGGCACCACTTGCTCCGCATGTGGGTTCACCCACCGCCTGCAGGCCCAGCTTGGTCACCGTGCCGCGCTTGGCGCCAAGTGCGGCGGTTCCATGCCACACCATCAATTCGCGGCCTGCTGTTGTTGCCATGCACGTGACTTCACCGGACGCAAGGTTTGTGCAGGATGGTCGGCCTTCGAGCTTCCCGCCCAACGACACCCAACCGCCAACTGTACTGGCTGCATCAGGCAGGAATGCAACGAGGTCGCCTTTCGCTCCCCTGCCGAAGCACGCGACCCTGGAGCCCGACACGACCTTGCATTCAGGATCGGCCGACAGCATTCCACCCAGGTTGCGCCAGGGCTCCCATGTGCGCTCGCCATTCCAGGTGCGCTCGAGCAACTGCCCATTCATTCCGCGCGCGTAACAGGCAATCTGGTCGCGTGTCGGCGAGACACAAGACACGCGCGCGGGAAGCAATGAACCGCCGAGTGATGACCATTTTGTCCAGGCGCCACCGTTCAACGCGATCGTTGCGAGCGTGCCTCGTTCAGTGGCTGCAAAACAATTGAGTCCGTTTGGGCCTCTGACCACACAGCTTGGCGGTGCCGCCAGCGTGCCACCCAGGTTTCGTGGAAGATTCCAGCTGTTGTTGTCGACGAAGACCCAGGAGAGGCCGTTGCCAAAGGTGCGTGCAAAGCAGTCCATCCGGTGGTCTGACCACGACACGCATTCGGCAGATTCGCGAGCGGCGCCGGTCTGGATCTGCTGCCACTGCTGCGCGCGGACGGGACCTGCGAACAGGGCCGCAAAAGCTGCGAGGGCGCAAAGCGTTCGCTGGAACAAACTCATTGAAACTCAACCGGACTGGGAAACTCAACCGTACTGGGGTTTCAAATGTGCGCGTCTCAGCCGCGAGGAACAACCACCCAGTAGTCGAACTCCAAAATAACCGAGGGATGAAAAGTTCCGTCCGGCAACTTGTCCGGGAACCCGGCGCAGCTTTGATCCTTTGTGGCGAGGGTCCGCAGTCGCAACGCGCCCCAGTTGCCATTTGTGCCCAGCGGCGCCTTGTCGACGATTTCGCTCCAGGCATAGACCGTGTCGCCTGCGAAGCAGGGCGCCACGTGTCTGCCGGCGTTAATACCGGCCACAAAATACGCGTTCTCAATGCCGTTGAAGCTGATGGCGCGAGCGATCGAGATGACGTGGCCGCCGTAAACGATCCGCTTGCCGAACCGGCCCGCGCGTTCGCTGTGGGCATTGAAATGGACGCGCGCATTGTTGTGATAAAGGCGCGTCGCCATCATGTGTTCGGACTCTTCAACGGTCACGCCGTCAGCGTGATCGATGCGGTCGCCAGCCTTGTAATCGTCAAAGAATCTGGTGCCACCCGACTGACCGCGCAACTCGCTGCCAATCCCCTTTGACACGGCGACCTGCAATGACTGGGACGGCACGAATTTCGGCAAGTCGGGGACTGTGGCAGCGGGCACTTCCGCCGCCGCGGTGCGCTTTCGCACCATGACCCAGCGCGCAAATGTCAGGACTTCCTCGCCGTGCTGATTGAAGCCGCGTGAGCGGACATAAACGATGCCGGATTCGCGATTGGCATTTTCCCTGACGCCGATGACCTCGGTGCGGGCATGCAATGTGTCCCCTGAATAAACGGGAACCAGAAAGCGGCAATCGGCGTAGCCCAAGTTGGCAATCGCGTTCAGCGACACATCCTGGACCGTTTTTCCAAATATGATGTGGAAGACAAGCAGGTCGTCGAGCGGGCGGGCGGGAAGGCCCAGGGCCTTTGCGAACACAAGCGAATTTTGCGGGGCATGTCTTGCACCGAACAGTGCCGTATAAATTGCCTGATCGGCGTCGGTCAGAGTCCTGGCTGGCCAGTGCTCTATGACTTGACCGGGGCGGAAGTCTTCAAAGAAATTTCCGCCGCCGGCAGATGGCGATGATGTCAATTGCGTCAGACTTTACTTTGTCAGTTGAGCCAAGCCCTCTCTCGCATCCGACTGGTTCGGATTGATGGAGAGCGCAAGTTTATAGAGTTCGATGGCGCGCTGCTTCTGACCGGCCTCTTCGTAGAGGCGGCCCAGGAAGGCTACCAGGTTTGCATTGCGCGGCTGGGATTTGATGGCCACTTCGCAATCGCGGATAGCTTCGTTGTAGCGGTTCATCCATGCGTATGACGTGCAGCGGCCTTCATAGTAGTTGCCCATGCCCGGCTTGAGCGAGATCGCGCGGCTGAAGGCTTCAATTGCCTTCCCGTATTGTCCCAGCGAATGATAGGTCGCGCCGAGTTCATAATAAGCGGGATCCAGATTTGAATCAGCCTGGATTGCTGCCTCGTAGTCTGTGACGGCCTGCTTGAACTGGCCCGACGACCGGTACGCCTTGCCACGCAGGTAAAGCGTTGTCGGCAGCCACACTTTCGGGAGGCGACCAGAGTTCAGGATCTCGGTGAACAGCTGGATTGCGGTCTTGAAGTCCTTTGCGATCAGGGCGGACTGGGCCTTCTTGAAATTACCCTGCCAGTCATACCGCGTGCCGGTGGTGTTGACACCGGATGGCGGGGATCCCGCAGGCGGGGTCGCGGGGACCGCAGGCGGTGCGCCAGTTGGCGCCGGTGCCGCGTATGCGGACATCACGAAGAACATTCCCAACATCGACAACAAGATTTTCTGCACGTCTTGAACCCTTCTACTGGCTGGAACCGGTGGAGGCGTCTTGCAAATTGAGAAAAGCGAGCGGGGGTTAGCCAGCCACCCGCTTCAGTCCTTCAGTTGCGACCGGATTGCCCGGGTCAATGGCCAGCAGCTTGCGATACAGCTCGGCGGCGCGGGGCCGGTTGCCCGACTGCTCGGCTGCCTGCGAGGCTGCCATAAGGATGTTCTTGTCGGCAGGTGCTGCTTCAAGTGCCTTTTCACAATCCGGCAAGGCGCCAGCAAAATCCTTGCGATTGAACAACATGATGCAGCGGGCGCTACGATACATCGGAGCAGCGGGATCGGCCTTGATTGCGAGATCAAGGTCAACGAGAGCCGCATCTTCCTGGTTCATGTCCAGGTGACAGGCTGCGCGAGAGAAGAACAAGTCACCCTTATTGATGTAGTTCGCGGCCTTGTCGAAATCTGCAACCGCCGCCGTGCAATCCTTCTTCATGCGGAAGGCAAGGCCCCGGCCATAGAAAAGCTGCCCGAGAGTTTCGGGCTGGTCGCGGAAAGCGCCCGAGTCAATCGCCTTGGTGTAGAGCTGAATGGCGAGGTCGGCGTCTTTCTTGTTCAGGGCATCGAGTGCCATGCTTGGATAGTTTTGCGCTTCTCGCGCCTGGCGCTCGCGGCGCGCGGCTGCATCTTCTATCGCAGACGCCGGAAGGGTGAAGGACGCAATCATGGAAAGCGCGATGAAAGCCGAAAACAGCCGCGTCAGCATTTAGAACCCCATGTTCGATCGGCGAGTGTACCGCCTGTGTGGTCAAAAAGGCGGGCCAGGACTTCTGTGTGAAGACCCGGCCCTGCCCTAGCGAATATCTATATTACCATTGCGGCGCAACGAGGGCAAAATGCCGCCTCAGGCGCTATTAAGGGACGCTATCGCGTCGGCTAAAGCAACTGTTTGAGCCGCTATTTCGGCGTGCAAGAGTTCCACCATCCGTCCGTTCAGTGCGATTGTTCCTTTACCTTGATTTTCGGGAAGGGCAAAAGCGCCCAGGATGGCCCGGGCCTGCTTGATCTCATCCTCGTCCGGGGAGAATACGGCGTTGCACGGCTCAACCTGTGAGGGATGAATCAATGTCTTTCCGTCAAATCCCATCGCCCTGCCTTGCCGACACATGGCCAGGAAGCCTGTGTCGTCGGCGATGTCATTGTAGACGCCGTCGATGACCGCCAGCCTGTAGGCGCGTGCGGCCATGACGGCTGCGTTGAGTGCCATGACCAGGCCTTCGCGTCCGGGCGTATGGCGGGCCCGCATTTCCTTGACCAGATCATTCGTTCCCATGACGAAGCAGGTGAGCCTGCCGCCCGAACCTGCAATCTCAAGCGCGTTAAAAATTGAGCGCGGGGTCTCGATCATGAGCCAGAGTGCGCAGTTCGCGGGGGCGCTTTCCATGTGTTGCCCGGCGTGCGCCACGTCCCTGGCAGTTTCGATCTTGGGAACCAAAATCGCGTCCGGCGCCGCCCCGCAGGCCGCTTCAATGTCGTCGTGGCCCCACGGCGTTTCGAGTCCATTGACGCGAATGATCACCTCACGCTTGCCAAAGCGCCTGTCCGACACAGCCTCGCAAACCTGCTTGCGCGCGAGTTCCTTGGCGTCGGGAGCGACTGCGTCCTCCAGGTCGAGGATCAGTGCATCGGCGGGCAGGGTCGCGGCCTTTTCAAGGGCGCGAGCGTTCGACCCGGGCATATAGAGAACACTTCTGCGGGGGCAGATGGTCATATGCGTTCAACCTCAGTATTTTCGGCAAAACTAGCTGGAGCGGCCTCGGGAGCCAATGAGCCATTAAGCACACGATCTTGTCCATACAATCCGAAGTCGTCCGTGGCCATGTCGGCAACAGCGCGGCGCGGTTCGCCCTGCAGCGTACCGGGTTCGATGTCTGGGCGTTGCCCACTGTCATCCTTTCGAACCACCCGGGTCACGGGCAGACGCGAGGCGAGACTGTCGATGCCCACAAGATCGCGAGCCTTTATGAAGGTTTGCGCCTGCACCACTGGGATGCGCAGGTGAGCGCCGTACTTTCCGGCTACCTGGGACATCCAGACCAGGCCTCGACTGCGGCAAAGATCGTGCGCGAGATCAAGGCAGCAAATCCGAAGTCGCTCTATCTATGCGATCCGGTTTTTGGCGACGATGAAGGCGCGTATGCGAAGCTCGGGGTTGCCGAGGCCATGGCGCGCGAGCTGATCCCGCTTGCGGATATCGTCGCGCCAAACCGGTTCGAACTCTCGAGCCTCACGTCACAACGCATCGATAGCCCAGGTGATGCCGTGCGGGCGGCGCGCCTGCTTTCGGTGACCGAGGTGCTTGTCAGTTCGGTGCCCGACAACGGCAAGATTGCGAATGTCGTCGTCAACCCGCAAGGGGCGTGGAGCTGTTCGGTCGAGCGCCTTGAAGATGTTCCGCATGGCACTGGCGACCTTCTGTCGGCGCTTTATCTTGGTGCACGGCTTCGGGGTGAACCGGCTCCGCACGCGCTGCTTTCCAGCATTTCACAGGTGCAGGCAATCGTGAGCGCCAGTGCCGGCATGGACGAACTTGCGCTGATCCCAGCGCAAGCCCTTCTCGTGTCTCCGCCGTCGGGTTTTGCCGTTCACGGCGTTTCCTAGGCAGCCTTTTTCAGATGGCGTGCGATCAGGATTTCGGCAATCTGGATTGCGTTGAGTGCAGCGCCCTTGCGAAGATTGTCGGAGACGCACCAGAGCGCCAGACCGTTTTCAACCGTCGGGTCCTTGCGGATGCGGCTGATGAAGGTTGCGTAGTCGCCCACGCATTCGACGGGCGTTACGTAACCGCCGTCTTCGCGCTTGTCGACGACCATGCAGCCGGGAGCCTCGCGCAGGATGTCACGCGCCTGGTCAACGGTGATCGGGCGCTCGAACTCGACGTTGATGGATTCCGAGTGACCCACGAAGACAGGCACGCGCACACAGGTTGCTGTCACCTTGATATCGGGATCCAGGATCTTGCGGGTCTCGGCCGCCATCTTCCATTCTTCTTTTGTGTAGCCGTCGTCCATGAACGAGTCGATGTGCGGAATGACGTTGAAGGCGATCTGCTTGGTGAATTTCCTTGTTTCGATCGAGTCGGTCACGAAGATCGCGCGGGTCTGGGTGAAGAGCTCGTCCATCGCGTCCTTACCCGCACCCGAAACTGACTGATAGGTCGAAACGACGACGCGCTTGACACGCGCAACGTCGTGCAGCGGCTTCAGCGCCACGACCATCTGCGCGGTCGAGCAGTTCGGGTTCGCGATAATGTTTTTCTTTGCGTACTTGCCGATAGCGTTCGCATTCACCTCCGGTACGACGAGCGGCACATCAGGATCCATGCGCCACTTGGATGAATTGTCGATGACGACAATACCCATGGCACCAATCTTTGGCGACCACTCGGCCGAAACGGTGCTGCCTGCGGACATGAGAACGATGTCCGTGCCCTTGAAGTCAAAATGTTCGAGCGCCTTGCACTTCAGCGTGTGGTCCCCGTACGAGACTTCACGGCCCACACTCTTGCGCGAAGCCAGTGCCACGACTTCGCTGGCGGGGAACTGGCGTTCTTCCAGGATGTTGAGCATTTCGCGACCGACATTGCCGGTTGCACCCACGACTGCGATTTTCCAGGACATTCAAGTGCTCCGTTTATTTCTTTGATGCCGTGTCGAGCGCGCCAAGGATGGCGCTGCCCATTTCCTTTGTGCCGACGAGACGCATGCCAGGCTGCATGATATCGCCCGTGCGGACGGCTTGATCGAGAACCGCGCCAACGGCACGATCGACCAGGTCGGCTTCCTTTTTCATCGCGAAGGAATAGCGCAGGCACATTGCAAATGACAGGATTGCCGCAATGGGATTTGCCTTGTCCTGGCCTGCGATGTCAGGCGCAGAGCCGTGAATTGGCTCATAAAGCCCATGCTGCTTCCCGGTTTTGGCGTCGCGCTGGCCCAGCGAGGCAGACGGCAACATGCCGATCGAGCCTGTCAGCTGGGCGGCTTCGTCCGAGAGAATGTCGCCAAACAGGTTGTCTGTGACGATGACGTCGAACTGCTTGGGGTTGCGGACGAGCTGCATGGCGCAGTTGTCGGCAAGGATGTGCGTGAGTTCCACGTCCTTGTATTCGGTGGCGTGAAGTTTCGTCACTTCCTGTTTCCAGAGCAGGCCCGATGTCATCACGTTGTGCTTTTCAGCAGAGGCTACCTTGTTGCCGCGCAGGCGTGCGAGTTCAAATGCGACGCGCGCTATGCGGTGAATTTCGTGAGTCGAATAAACCTGGGTGTCGACGGCGCGGCGTTCGCCGTTCGGCAGCTCGGTGATGCCGCGAGGTTCGCCGAAGTAGACGCCACCTGTCAGCTCACGCACGATCATGATGTCGAGGCCCGCGACGATCTCGGGCTTCAGCGTGGACGAAGCCTTGAGGGCATCGAAGCAAAGCGCGGGGCGCAGGTTTGCGAACAGGCCCAGGTCCTTGCGCAGGCGCAGAAGTGCGGCCTCGGGGCGCTTGTCGTAGTCGACGCTGGCCCATTTCGGGCCGCCGACGGCGCCGAACAGCACGGCATCTGCCGCAAGTGCCTTTTGCATGGCGGCTTCGGTCACTGGTGTGCCGTGTCGGTCGTACGACGAGCCGCCGACGAGGTCGTGCGAGGTTTCGAATGTCGTGCCTGCGTTCCGGTTGAACCAGGCGATGAGGCGCTCGACTTCGGCCATGACTTCAGGGCCGATGCCGTCACCGGGCAAAAGAAGGATTTTTTTCGAAGACATTATTGTGGGGGCCTTTATGGGTTGCCCCTTGTTACATGATCGCGACCCGGCAGAAAACTGCAGGATTGGTCGCATGGATGGGTGCGGGCACAGATTCCTACACTATCCATCTGCAGCGCCGAATAGAGCCGAAAGCGACGAAAACAAAAAGAGAACAAATTGACGCAGGGGGCGGGGGCGGAAGAGCGGGGCTACGCGACGCTTCTTCCCAGCAGTGTCATGGTCCGCGAAGGCGGACCACCCACGTCTTTGAGCAAATTGAAGCAAAAGTGAAGTCGTGGGTGGCTCGCCTTCGCGAACCATGACAAGTAAGTTAGAGATGTGATTGATGGGGGTGGCACAAGGGATGATCAAGACTTAACAGCTGTCATTTCTCTGGCTGATGTTTCGCTAGATAGTCCCGGGCTTTCTCGCGATTCCAACCAGCCAGCAATAATGCAATCCCCGCGCCAATCAATGCACCAACCAGAAAGCGTTCGCTGTGCCATTTTTCACGCAACAGTGATGGCATGAGGCTAGTCGCCAACATGGATGGCATCGCTGCCACCCATTCCAGCCAGAAACTACGGGAGAGCGTGTTGACAGCCGACTTCAGGCGCATCGCCGCTTTTTCGACGGATGACATCCGACGATTTCTTATCAGTAGAAGCGCTAGAAAACCCGAAAAAATCACGATCACGCCGTAGCAGACGTAAAGTGTCGTTTCCGAATCTGATGCGGCTCTCACCGCCAGCAGCGACAGTATCAACGCGTAGCCGCAACCCACGCCTATCAGGAACCGTTTGCGATCGCTCATCTTCCCACTCGCGGAAAGGGACGCACCGGACTCACATCCACGGCGACTGGGTTTTGCGCTTCGCTTCGAAGTCGTCGATGCTTTTCTCGTGGTGCAGGGTCAGGCCGATGTCGTCCCAGCCGTTCAGCAGGCATTGCTTGCGGAAGGCGTCGACGTCGAACTTGATCATGCCGCCGTCGGGGCCGCGGATTTCCTGTTTCTCGAGATCGATGGTGACGACGGCGTTCGCGCCGCGGTTGGCATCGTCCATCAGCTTGTCGACGTCTTCCTGCGGCAGCACGATCGGCAGGATGCCGTTCTTGAAGCAGTTGTTGTAAAAGATGTCGGCGAAGCTTGGCGCGATCACGCAGCGTATGCCGAAGTCGAGCAGAGCCCAGGGGGCGTGCTCACGGCTTGAACCACAGCCGAAATTCTGACCGGTGACCAAGATCTGCGCCTTGCGGTAGGCCGGCTTGTTCAGGACGAAGTCCGGAACCTCTTTGCCGTCAGTGGTATAGCGCATTTCGTCGAACAGGTGCTTGCCCAGCCCCGTTCTTTGAATCGTCTTCAAAAACTGCTTCGGGATCAGCATGTCGGTGTCGACATTGACCATAGGCAGCGGGGCGGCGACGGCAGTGAGGGAGTTGAATTTTTGCATGGTATGGCTAGTTCGCTTTCTCGCCGCGCAGCAATCCGGCGACGCTCAAATCTTCATCAATCTTTGGCCAATGGATACCGCCACCTGCAGCACTCACTTCCCAAACAGAGCGCTCTTCCGGTGTGGCCGCAGCCAATCTCGGAAACCAGGACATAGGAGCAGAGATTTTGCGGCCGTCACGCAACAGAACTTCCAGATTTTCGTCTGTACAGCGCACGTCCTTGACGCGCGGGTCACTAGCGATGGTTGAAGTGGTCATTCCTCGCCTCCACAAATCTCACTCTCTGTTCAGCAACCTTTGTTTCAATTTCGGCTAGTTCGCGTGCCGCAAATCCGATGTTCTGCGCAAGTGCCACCGGGTTCAACCAGAATTTTGCGGTATTTCCACCCTTGTCAATGTGGATGTGCGCGGGCTCGCTGCCTTCGTTGCTGAAGAATTAAAATCGGTAACCATTCCAGCGAAGGACCGTGGGCAACTCTCAAATCTCCCGCACGTCTGTGAGGTGGCCCTTGATCGCGGCGGCGGCGGCCATGGCGGGGGACATCAGGTGGGTGCGGCCGCCACGGCCCTGACGGCCTTCGAAATTGCGGTTCGAGGTTGAGGCGCAGCGTTCGCCGGGTTCGAGTTTGTCGGCGTTCATTGCGAGGCACATTGAACAGCCGGGCTCGCGCCATTCGAAACCTGCTGCAATGAAAATCCTGTCGAGACCTTCGGCCTCGGCCTGCTCCTTCACGAGGCCGGAGCCCGGAACGATCATCGCGCTAACGTTAGAAGCCACGTGCTTGCCCTTCACGACCTTCGCCACTTCGCGGAAGTCCTCGATGCGGCCGTTCGTGCAGGAACCGATGAACACGCGATCGATCTTCAAGTCTTTCATCGCGATCCCGGGCTTGAGCCCCATGTATTCGAGCATCCGCTCGAGGGCGGCACGGCGCTGTGTGTCAGGTTCTGACGAAGGATCGGGAACTTTGCCAGTGATCGGGACAACGTTTTCCGGCGACGTGCCCCAGGTGACAAGTGGCGGGATCCCAGCGGCGTCGATACTGATTTCGACATCAAACTTCGCGTTGTCGTCAGACTTCAGCGTGCGCCAGTAGTGGACGGCCGCTTCCCATGCAGCGCCCTTTGGCACGTGCGACCGGCCCTTCAGGTATTCGAAAGTCGTTTCGTCAGGTGCAATCAACCCCGCGCGTGCACCCGCCTCGATCGACATGTTGCAGACCGTCATGCGGCCTTCCATCGACAGGCTACGGATGGCTTCGCCGGCATACTCTATCACATAGCCGGTGCCGCCAGCGGTACCGATCTTGCCGATGATCGCGAGGATGATGTCCTTGGCGGTGATGCCCGGCGCAGTCTTGCCGTCGACGGTTACGCGCATGTTTTTCGCCGGGCGCGTGAGCAACGTCTGCGTTGCGAGCACGTGCTCGACTTCGCTGGTGCCGATGCCGAACGCCAACGCTCCGAATGCGCCATGGGTTGCAGTGTGACTGTCGCCGCAGACGATCGTCTGGCCGGGGAGTGTGAGCCCCTGCTCCGGCCCCACGATATGCACGATGCCCTGGCGAATGTCGTCCATCGCGTAGTAGGTGACGCCAAAGTCTTTTGCGTTCTTCTCGAGCGTCGCTACCTGAAGCGCGGACTCCGGATCAGCAATGCCCTTGGAACGATCAGTCGTTGGCACGTTGTGATCGGCGACTGCCAGCGTGAGCTCCGGCTTGCGGACCTTGCGCTTTGCCAATCGCAAGCCTTCAAAAGCCTGCGGGCTGGTCACCTCGTGCACGAGGTGACGGTCGATGTAGAGGACACAGGCCTCACCCGGTTCGGCGTGAACGAGGTGGGCGTCCCAGATCTTGTCGTAGAGTGTGGTTGCGGTCATGGCTTCAACTAGATAGCGCCTCCGAGAGCGGGATAAAACGTCAAATTTTGCGGTGAAATGGCGCGCATGTCCGGCAAGCAAGGCGAGAGATTGACTGGTGCCCGCTCCCGAATGATGCTGAGGGAAGTGCAACACAAATCAAACAGGAGAGGCGCCATGGTCTTCAAGTCGCGGATGGCAGCAGTCTTGGCGCTGACGGCATTTCTCACTGGCACCGGGTTTCCGGTCTTCGCCGGCGACAAACCTCCCATCAAGACGATTGCGGTCATTTCGGACCTGGGTGACCAGTTCACGGTCAAACACGTGGGGTTCATGGTTTTTTCGAATTCCGAAGGCCGGATTGATGTCAGTGACTGGAAGACGGATGACTACGTCAACTCGCTGATTGCCAAAGCTCTCACGCCGACATTCGAGCTGAAGGGGGTTTCCTTCGAGAAGGGGTCTATTGCCTCAGACAAACAGGGAACCTTCTTCACACGGAAGGACACGGGAGATCTTGTACGGGACAATGCGAAACCCACAAACGGGCAGCCGGTGGATGCGTATCTCGTGGTCGCTCCGTTTGGTCACGACGTTGGCCTGACCAACCAGATTGTTCAGGGACTTGGATTTCTGACATGGGGCAGTTCTGCCGACATCTATTCTGCGATCGGATTCTATCTCATCGATGGAAACTCCTTCAGCAGAATCGACTTCTGTCATCCCGAAGCGCCAGACGATGAACAGGGTCGGGAACGTGATATGTGGAAGCACCCGGAATTCGCCGTCGAAAAGGCAAACGACGTGTCTCCCGAGATGATGCCGAAGCTGGAATCTGCAACAAAGCATGCCCTCGAACAGGGAATTGCATTCTGCCTGCGAGACATGAAACTGATTCCGTGATGCTCAATACACCTCGGCTAATCCTGCGACGCTGGCGCGAGGATGACCTGGCGCCATTTGCTGTCATGAACGCTGATCCATTGACCATGCGGTTCATGCCATCGGTGATGACTGCGGATGAGACGCACGAAATGATGCGGCGTTTCGAGGAGCGACATCAGCAAAACGGCTTTGGCGTCTGGGCGGTTGAGGCGCCGGGCGTGGCTCCCCTGATTGGGTACACGGGCTTGCAGCGGGTTACGTTTGACGCACCGTTCGTGCCTGCGGTTGAAGTTGGCTGGCGGCTCGCGCCGGCATTCTGGGGCAAAGGCTATGCGACAGAGGCAGCTCAGGCCTGCCTTCGACACGGGTTCGAAAATTTGAATCTTGATCAAATTGTCTCGTTTACGGTGCAGGCCAACAAACCGTCGTGGTCGGTGATGGAGCGTCTTGGCATGACACGCGATCCGGCTGAGGATTTTGATCACCCGCGGCTGCCGCTAGGGCATGCTTTGCGCAGACACATTCTCTATCGTATTGGCCGCGAAGCATGGCGGGCCAGGAACTGATCCGGGGCAATGCGGCTTGATCCAACGCATGTTCAAGCGGCACGATTGTCGGGTATCTGGATGGTCAAGTATCGAAATTCAAAACCCACCTGAGCAGGAACCACATCCATGAGCGCCGCGAAGCTGAAGACTCGCCTGGCTCCGGAAGACGAGTACACGCATGTTCCGGACAAGGCCGTCAACTATAACGAGAGCATGTATTTCAATGTATTCGATCCGGCGCGGAAAATCGGCGGCTGGTTTCGCCTCGGCAATCGGCCGAACGAGGGTTATGCCGAAATGACGGTTTGTCTCTATCTGACAGGCGGGCGCGTCGCGTTCATGTACGGGCGCCCCAAGATCACAGATAACAAGTCAATGCATGCCGGTGGCTTGAAAATTGACGTGATCGAGCCCTTCAAGCGATTGCGCGTGACATACGAAGGGAATGTCGTGGTGCTGGATCGTCCAGCCGAAATGTCGGAACCATCGCAAGCCTTCAAGACCAACCCTGTGCTGCCCTGCTCGATTGCACTCGACTTCGAAGGTGTTTCACCCATGTTCGGTGGTGAAACGGTGAATGCTGACGGATCACCGCTCCAGGTCGATGCAGAAAAGTCCTTTGCCAAGGCACACTATGAACAACACGTGGCTGCCACAGGGCATTTTTCCGTGGGTGGCGAGCGTCTGGAGATTTCCGGGTTTGGCCTGCGCGACAAGAGTTGGGGACCGCGCCACTGGCAAGCGATCCACTGGTACCGCTGGTGTCCGATGAATTTCGGACGCGACTTCGGGATGATGCTGTCGATCGTTGTCGGTGAAACTGGCGAACCGCGGCAAGGCGGCATGGTGCTCAAGGATGGGCGCTATGACCTGATCAAGTCGGTCTCGATCGAAAGCGACTGGGACGAGGCATGGCACCAGACATCCATGCGCGCGAACGTCACCACGGAGTCCGGAGCGAATTATCGCGTGGATGGGAAGGTGATTTCGCTCATACCTTTGCGCAATCGTCGAAATGCGCTGGACGGTCGTGATCTGGTTACGCGGATCACGGAGGGGTTCACGGAGTATCGGTGTAATGGTTTGGTTGGGTATGGGATGTCGGAGTATCTGGACCAGATCGTCGACGGGCGGCCGGTTGGTGCGCTGTGAGGTGGTAGAAGGAGAATGGTTTCACGCGAAGCCGCGAGGAACAAGGGTTCACGCGAAAACGCTAAAAAGAATAAATCGCGAAACAGAGTTTCCGATGATAAGCAACTTGACGACTTGAACTCCTTTTTGTCGCGCTTTGCGCGCCTGAAGATTTGTCCAGACCACAACCGATTGTATGACCTCTTTTGGCGTATTCATTTCTTTTCGCGGTTTCGCGTGAACCCTTTTCTTCGCGGCTTCGCGTAAGATCTTTTTCAACCCAGCGACTTTGACAGGACGACGAAGTGGAAGTCCTTGCGGCGGGCGTTGGGTTCCTTGTCGAACGGAAACGGCTTGGTGGCGGTCTGGCAGTAACCGCGGCGCAGGTAGAAGGCGACGAGTTCCTCGCGGATGTTGATGACGGTCATGTTCATCACGCGGCAACCCCAGAGATCGCGCGACGCATTCTCCGAGAACGTGAGAATCTGCTTGCCTGTGCCACTGCCCTGAAGATTCGGGCGCACTGCGAACAGGCCGAAATAGCCTTCACCATGTTCGTTGCGGATCATTGCGCAGCCGACAAGATCGGCGCCAGCAAATGCAACAATGAAACGGGTGTCGAGGTCCGCGATGAACCCTTCGATTTCAGCAACGCTGGTGCGACTGTCCTGAAACAGCTGCTCTTCCGATGTCCAGCCGCTGCGGCTTTCGTCGCCGCGGTATGCGCTTTCCACCAACGCAGTGATCGCTGGTGCGTCAGATGCACCCGCGATCCGCATTGAAAGTGACACGTGCCCCAAGACTAAGCGGCTTCGCCTTCTTTGCCGCCCTTGTCTTTTTCCTGGCGCTCAACGATGCGGGCTTTCTTGCCGGTCAGGCCCTTGAGGTAATAGAGCTTCGCGCGACGAACGCGGCCACGGCGCAGCACGTCGACGGAGTCGACCAGCGGGCTGTAGACCGGAAAAATACGCTCCACGCCTTCGCCGTACGAGATCTTGCGGACGGTGAAGTTCTCGTTCAAGCCCTGACCCTGACGGCCGATCACGACGCCTTCGAATGCCTGAATACGTTCGCGGCGCTTGATCTGCTTCGTCTTTTCGTCGAGCGATTCCTCAACGACCTTTACGTTGACCTTCACCGTATCGCCCGGCTGGAATTCCAACTTCTTTTTCTTGGTGAGTGCCGTAACCTGCTCGGCTTCGAGTGTTTGAAGAAGATTCATCTGTATGTTCCTTTCCAGATTCCTAGTGTTTTGTTGGCACCGTGCCGGTGTGACGCTGATAGGCGTCCCAGAGATCCGGGCGGCGGGATTTCGTGATTTCGACACTTTGCGCGTGGCGCCAGTCTCGAATTTTCTTGTGATGGCCAGAGGTCAGGGTTTCGGGGATTTCACGCCCCTCCCACACTTGCGGCCGCGTGTATTGAGGGTATTCCAGCAGACCCTGCTCGAAGCTTTCCTCGTCCAGCGAAGCGTTCGCGCCGACCACACCGGGCAACAATCGCACAACGGCATCGATGAGGATCATTGACGCCAGTTCGCCGCCCGACAGGACGTAGTCACCAATAGATATCTCTTCCAGATTTCGCGCGTCGATCACGCGCTGATCGATGCCTTCGAACCTGCCGCACAGAAAGACTGCGCCTGCCCCTTCGGCAAGGGCGCGCGCACGGGCCTGCGTGAACGGCTTGCCGCGCGGCGACAACAGGATCAGTGGCCGACCCTTGCGATCAACCGCATCGATGGCTGCAGCGATGATGTCAGCGCGCATCACCATGCCTGGCCCGCCGCCTGCGGGTGTATCATCGACCGAGCCATAGCGATTGGTCGCGTGGCTGCGGATGTCGTGCGTTTCGAGCGACCACACTTTTTCAGCAAGCGCCTTGCCGCAAAGCGAGATGCCAAGCGGACCCGGAAACATTTCGGGCTGCACGGTGAGGATGGTGGCGTGCCAGCTCATGATGACGCCTCTGCCGACTTTGATGCAGCATCGAAGTCTGCCCTGAGGACGGCGACGCCGGTTTCGGAAAGGACGATGCGCCCCTCTTCAACATCCACAACGGGTACCATGCTGTCGGCGAACGGGACGAGGCTTGTTGCGCCGCCCGGCATCCCGACTTCGATCAGGTCACCGGCACCAAAGTCCTGGAAGCCTACGACTTCGCCAAGCTCTGCGCCCTTTTCGTCAAACACCGGCAGGCCGATCAGATCGGTCTGGTAGAATTCGCCAGTGTTTGCGTCGGTCTCCGGAAGATCATCACGGTCGATGTGCAGCTCTAGCCCCTTGAGGGATTCGGCGGCGCTACGGTCAGTGATGCCTTTGACGGTCGCGATGACAACGTCGCCCTGCAGACGTGCATTGGACAGATTGAATCGCCTGCCGTCGCGCACAATCACCAAACCGTATGACGCGACGTCAAGCGGGTCCGCGGTGAAGCTTTTGATCTTCACCTCGCCCTTCAATCCGTGGGGCGCGATAATCTTGCCCAAGAGGATTTGCTTTTCGGTCATCTGCATCACTCAGCGAAAGCCCTGGGACCTAGGCCGCGGCTTCCGAGGCCTTCTTTTCAGCGTCCAGGCGTTCCTGCGCCTTCTTGCGTGGTGCAGACTTCGTCGGGTCGTTGAACTTTGTCTGCTTCTTCGCGAGGCCAGCGTCAGCGAGGAAACGCTCGATGCGGTCCGACGGCTGTGCGCCCTGGCTCAGCCAGTACTTCATGCGCTCGATGTCGAATTTCACGCGCTCGGCGTTGTCCTTGGGCAGAAGCGGATTGTAGTGACCGATGCGTTCAACATAGCGGCCATCACGCGGCGCCGTCGCTTCGGCAACCACGATCCGGTAAAATGGACGCTTCTTGGTTCCGCCTCGAGACATTCTGATCTTCAGCATTTAGTTGGTTTCCTTTTCAATTCGTTCTGTTGAAAGTTGATCGTTCCAATGTCTTGCTATTTCTTGCCGGGAAATCCCGGCGGCAGTTTCAAACCGGGCGGCAGGCCCTGGCCGCCAAGGCCGGGCAGCGTACCGCCGCCTGGCATCTTGGGCATCCCGCCTCCGAACAATGAGCTCATGAGGCCCTTGCCCTTGCCCATCTTCTTCATAACGTCAGACATCTGACGGTGCATCTTGAGGAGCTTGTTGACTTCAGAAACTTCAACGCCCGAACCCATCGCGATGCGCTTGCGGCGCGAACCGTTGAGCACGTCGGGATTGCTGCGTTCTTTCCTGGTCATCGACAGGATGATGGCTTCCTGGCGCTTGAGCATTCTGTCATCGAGACCGGCCGTGGCGAGCTGGTCCTTCATGCGGCCGATGCCCGGCAACATGCCGAGAATGCCCTGCATGCCGCCCATGCGGCGCATCTGGCGCAATTGCTCGCCCAGATCATCGAGGTCGAACTGACCTTTCTGAAGCTTCTTTGCGAGTGCTTCCGCTTTTTCCTGGTCAATCGTTTCGGCGGCCCGTTCGACGAGGCTGACGACGTCGCCCTGCCCGAGGATGCGGCCCGCGATGCGGCGCGGATGGAAGTCTTCGAGTGCGTCGATCTTTTCGCCGGTGCCGAGGAACTTGATCGGCGCGCCGGTAATCGCGCGCATCGAGAGCGCTGCGCCACCGCGACCATCGCCATCGATCCTGGTGAGGACGATGCCAGATAGGCCGATGCGTTCGTTGAACTGTTTCGCGACGTTGATCGAATCCTGACCGGCAAGACTGTCGGCAACGAGCAAGGTTTCGATGGGTGCTGCGAGATCGCGAATTTCCGCAATCTCGGCCATCAGTGCTTCATCGACATGCAGGCGGCCCGCGGTGTCGAGCATAAGCACATCGTAGCCCGAAAGCCTGGCAGCCTGCAGCGCGCGGCGTGCAATGTCGGCCGGCGACTGGCCTGCAACAATGGGGAGCGTTGCGACGGAAGTCTGCTCACCAAGAATTTTAAGCTGTTCCTGTGCCGCGGGCCGCCTGGTGTCGAGCGACGCCATCAGCACTTTCTTCTTGTCGCGCGTCGACAGGCGCAGCGCGATCTTGGCCGTCGATGTCGTCTTGCCCGACCCCTGGAGACCCACCATCATGACCACGGCTGGCGGCGTGACGTTCAGCGAAAGGCCCTCGCTTTCGGTGCCCAGCGTTTCGACCAGGATGTCGTGCACGATCTTGACGATCTGCTGGCCGGGCGTGACCGATCGCAGGACGTCGGCGCCGATCGCCTTTTCGCGAACCTTTGAGAGGAAGTCCTTGATGACGGACAGGGAGACGTCTGCCTCGATCAGGGCGAGCCGCACTTCCCGCAGAGCAGCATCGACGTCGGCCTCTGTGAGCGCGCCGCGCCCCGTGAGGCTGTCGAAAACCGTCGTCAGTCTGTTTGTTAATGCGTCAAACATTGCTGCCCAAACCTGCGTGCCTGCAAACCGTGTTTCGCCCAACAGCTATCGCGCCCGCGGGCGCAACGCGCTGGCGGACGTTGACCCCAGACCTCGAGGTCCGGAGCGGATCGGCGTTTGGGCGATCCTGGAAATTCGGCCGGAACCTATGGATTACGGGGGGCGGTTGTCAAGGCGCACAAACCGCGCGCCTTGCTGGTTAATCAGTCCATCAGAACGCGCTTGAAATAGGTGAACGTCAGCGCCAGTTGCTCGGCGCGCTGGCTCGTGTCGCCACTCAGATGGTCTTCGTAGTACAGCACCGGCTGACCCAGACCTTCCATTTTTGCTGCCATTTTCCGTGCGTGACCGGGATGGACCTTGCTGTCCTCCGTCGATGTCATGAAGAACACGCTTGGATATTTCACACCGGCTCTGAGGTTCTGGTAGGGCGACCATTGCGAAATGATGTCGCGCATGCGCGGGTCAGCGGGATCGCCGTATTCGGGCGTCCAGCTCTTGCTCGCCTCGAGCTTGGTGTATCGCAGCATGTCCGTCAACGGAACCTGAGCGACCACGGCCGAGAACAGCTCGGGGTGCTGCACGAAGGTGCCCGCCACCAGCAAACCGCCCTGGGACGAGCCAAATATTCCAAGCTTTGGCGGCGACGTAAGTCCGCGCGCGATCATGTCCTTTGCGACTGCTGCAAGGTCATCAAAGTTGCGCTGACGGTTTGCACCCATTGCAGCAGAATGCCAATTCGGTCCGAATTCGCCGCCACCGCGAATATTGGCGATTGCGTATGCTCCGCCCTTCTCGAGCCAGAGTTTGCCGGCACTCGACCAGTACCAAGGTGTTGTTGAAATCTGGAATCCGCCATAGGCGTAGAGCAGCGTCGGCGCCGGTGCGTTGCCAAGCAGCGTCGTCTTGCGCACGACAAAGTACGGTATCTTCGCACCATCGGCTGACACGGCTTCGTATTGCGCCACTTCAGCCCCTCGCGCATCGAAACGTGCCGACAATTGCCGGACGGGCTTTGGCTCGCGACCACGCCCGACCACGTACAGCGCATCCGGGGACAGGAAGCTCGAATATTTTAGCAGCACGTCCTGACCCAGTTCGCTTGCACTCAGGATTTCGACCGCCCCGTTGTTGGGGAGCGTAATGCGTCGCCACAACCATTGCTGACCGTCAAATGTCAGCTCGTTCATGCGGCCCTGCACGTTTTCGAGCAGTGATACGAACACCGCACTGCTGCTGACTGCCACGCCCGTCACCGACGAGCGCTGATCGGCGATGTAGGCCTGGTGGATCTGGGGAAGGGCGCCGCCATTCTTCAAATACTGGTCGAGTGAAAACGAGACAAGCGAGCCGGCCAAATGGTTCTGGCCGGCAATACGCCAGTCGCTGTTCAGGAAGAAAACCATTTGCCGCTGCAGCATGCCCTTGAACTGGGCGGACGCGGGCGCGGTGATTCGCATGGCCTTGCCGCTTTCATCGAGATGAAAGAGCTGGGCATCGGTTGGCCCGAGTTGCCGAATGACGAACAGGCTGACCTTGCCATCCGCCGAAAAGACAGTCTTTGGCGTGACCGCCAGATCCGATGGGTTTCCCTCATAAACCGTCTGGCCTTCGCGCAGGCTCAGGCCGCGGGACCAGATCTTGACGACACGTGGCTTGCCGCTGCGAGTTAGTGAGCCCTTGCCCCAATTTGTCGCAATCAGCAGCGTGTCTGCATCAATCCACTCGGCTTCGGTGGTCGCATCGCCCACGTCGAACCCGTCAGGCACGAATGTCCTTGTCTGGCTGTCAAACTCGCGGACGCGGACCGCCACGGCACCCTGATCCGACAGGAACAACAGACAACGCGCAAAATCCGGCGGCAGACACTTGGCACCACGCCAGGTCAGGCGCGAACCCTGCTGGGCGTTCAGGGCGTCGAGATCCAGGAGCGTTTCCCAACCGGGCGAACCCGCCTTGTAGGATTCAATTCCGGAACGGCGCCAGACACCGAACGGATGAATGGCAGACTGCGTGAAGCTGAAAACACCGTCGCCAGCGATCTGGTCTCGAGGAATTGAATCCTTGAAATTCAGAATCTGGTCAGCGGCTGCGCGTGTTTGCCGGTAAGACGGATCAGTGCGCAATTCGCCCAGAGTCGTTTCATTCTGCGAGTGAACCCATTGCTGCGCGCGCGCGCCATGGATTTCCTCGAGCCACAAATATGGGTCCCGGTTCGCGGTTTCGGCCAGGGCCGGTTGGCACAAGAAATTTGCCGTTGCTGCAGCTAGAAGGGCGAATACGCGCCGCATGTCTGTCACCTCCATACGGATGCGATGTTAGGTGCATTTTCCTAACACGGTGCGTCTCGAAACTCATCGCGCACACACGAGTAATCCAGAGGAACAAGTGCCCGGGAGCAAATGTCATGTGGATATGACTCTGCCCATCCATGTGAATAAGGTTGTGCAGAAACTTTTGTGGCGCAACGGACCCAACGTTGACAGGATTGGTATACGCAAGCTTGTGTTGAAGTGCAGCGATGCTTGCCTCTTACCAGCGATTGAACCGGCCATCGGTGGCAGAAAATATTGTTCAAATGACTCGGATTATTTTTGCGCTCCAGAAGTGCGAAGCAATCCGCGCCGACGAACTGCAATCGAGGCGGGACAATAAATTTTTGTCATGCGATGCTGTTGCAGCCGGCGATGAGTTGGCGCTGGCGGATGTGATGCGAAACAAGAATGGAGTTCTTGAACGCTCCCATTCAACCGCCACACGCTGCGTGCGGACCGGATAACGGCGGAAATCGGCCGGAAACTTTGCCGCTGCGTTTTGACTGGCACGGCAATCAGTGGTTGCCTATATAGCCCCTGCATGGGTGTCGCATTCTACAAGATGAATGGTTTGGGCAACGACTTTGTCGTTGTCGACGCGCGCGCGCGCAAAGTGGCGTTCAGCGCCGATGCTGCACGCCGGATTGGCGACCGTCATCGCGGCGTTGGTTTTGACCAGCTGCTTTCGATCGAAAATCCAAAAGGCGCGGGCGACGCCCTGGTGCGCATCTGGAATCCTGACGGAAGTGCTGCGAGCGCGTGCGGGAATGGCGCGCGCTGCGTGG
Source organism: Micropepsaceae bacterium (assembly GCA_040080835.1). Classification (GTDB taxonomy): domain Bacteria; phylum Pseudomonadota; class Alphaproteobacteria; order Micropepsales; family Micropepsaceae; genus SZUA-430. The sequence continues at coordinate 169,578 of JBEBHP010000003.1, forward strand.
GCGATCTCCTGCTTTCGGAAGGCAACAAGACATCAGTGACGCTGTCGACTCCCGGCGGTCTTATCCGATGCTCACGCGATACTGACGGGCGCATCACAGTCGACATGGGGGAGCCCAAACTCGACTGGCAAGACATTCCGCTGGCTGAACGCATGGACACCCGAACGCTGGACATCAAGGTGGGGCCGATCGATGCGCCAGTGCTGTTCGGCCCGTCAGCGGTCAACATGGGCAATCCGCACTGCATCTTCTTTGTCGAAAATGCAGACGCGCATGACCTCGGCAGGATTGGGCCGATGATCGAGCATCATCCGCTGTTTCCCGATCGGGCGAATATCAGTCTGGCGCAAGTGAAGTCGAAAAGCGAAATACGGCTCAGGGTATGGGAGCGCAGCGCAGGGCTGACCCAAGCCTGTGGGTCGGCTGCATGTGCGGCCACCGTTGCAGCGGCGCGGAAGCGATTGACCGACCGTCGCGTCCGGATCGATCTGGATGGCGGGTCACTCGACATCTTCTGGCGTGAGGACAATCACGTGCTCATGACCGGGCCAACCGAGCTCAATTTCACGGGCGAACTGAATGATCGTTATTTTGAAGGCGGCAGGCCGTGAGTGTTGACGTCATTACCCTGGGCTGCCGTCTCAACTCGTACGAATCTGAAGTCATGCGCGCCAAGGCCTCGGAAGCGGGCCTGAGCAATGCGATCATCGTCAACACCTGTGCTGTCACGCGTGAAGCCGTGCGGCAGGCGCGCCAGTCAATTCGCCGCGCCCGAAAGGACAATCCCCTTGCGCGCGTCATTGTGACGGGCTGCGCGGCGCAGACAGATCCCGACAGCTTCGCTCGCATGCCGGAAGTCGACCAGGTTCTGGGTAATGCCGACAAGCTGGAAGCCCGCGCCTATCGATTCGACGACACGACAGAGCGCGTGCAAGTCAACGACATCATGTCGGTCAGGGAAACCGCATCCCATCTGATTTCCGGGTTTGAAGGCAAGGCGCGTGCTTTCGTGCAGGTGCAGAATGGCTGCGACCACCGCTGCACGTTCTGCATCATTCCCTATGGGCGCGGCCCGTCACGCAGTGTGCCCGCTGGCGCTGTCGTTGCCGACATCAGAAAACTCGTCGGGCAAGGCGTGCGCGAAGTGGTGCTGACGGGCGTTGACATAACGGCCTATGGGGCTGATCTGCCAGGCGCGCCGAAGCTCGGCCGCCTTGTCGAGCAGATTTTGAAGCTTGTTCCGGAATTGCCACGCCTTCGCCTCTCATCGCTTGATGTTGCCGAGTGCGACGAACGGCTGATCGAGCTGGTCGCCGCCGAATCCAGGCTGATGCCGCATCTGCATCTGTCGCTGCAGGCTGGACACAACATGATCCTGAAGCGGATGAAGCGCCGCCATACGACCGAGCAGGCCGTTGCGTTTTGCACGCGCATGCGCGAACTGAGGCCTGGCATCGTGTTCGGGGCTGACCTGATTGCAGGCTTTCCTACAGAAACCGATGAGATGTTCGAGGCAACGCTGGAGCATGTTCGTTCCTGCGGCCTGACCTATTTGCACGTGTTTCCGTTCTCTGCGCGTGAGAAGACACCTGCCGCGCGCATGCCTCAATTGCGGGGACATATCGTGAAACAGCGTGCGGCACGACTGCGCGAGATTGGTGCCAAGGCACTTTCCAATCATCTCTTTTCGCTCACTGGCACGGAAATCGATTTGCTGGTTGAACAAGACTTCATCGCGCGCAGTCCGACATATGCGCCGGTCAAACTGTCCGTGGCGCAGGCCAATGGAACATTGCTTCGGGCCATGATCACAGGCGCAGATTCGCAATTTGCCTATGCAGAGGCCGCGTAATGGCTGAGACAGAAAGCAAGAAGCCCGGCTTCTTTGCACGCCTGAAGGCGGGGCTTACGCGAAGTTCACAATCGATCACCCAAGGCATCACACGGGTCTTCACGCGCAAGCGTCTTGACCAGGCAGCACTGGATGAACTGGAAGAGTTGCTGATCGGCGCTGACATGGGTGCAAAGGTTGCAGCCGATGTAGTGGCAGAAATCAAGCGTACCAAATTCAACTCTGACGTCGGGGAAGACGAGATCCGGCTGGCTCTCGCCGAAGAGATTTCAAAAATCCTGCGCCGCGTATCAAAGCCGCTGACCATCCGTCCAGAACTCAAGCCGCACGTCATCCTGATGGCTGGCGTCAATGGTTCGGGCAAGACGACAACGATTGGCAAGCTTGCCCAGAAGTACAGGGCGGATGGGCTGAAAGTCATGATGGCTGCAGGCGACACGTTTCGTGCCGCAGCTGTGGAGCAACTAAAGGTCTGGGGCGAGAGAACCGGGGCGCCTGTGGTGTCAAAAGAGATCGGCGCGGACGCGGCAGGACTGGCGTATGAAGCCTATGAGCGCGCGCGAAGCGAGGGCTTTGACGTGCTCCTTATCGATACGGCTGGCCGCCTTCAGAACAAGGTTGGCCTCATGGCTGAACTTGAGAAGATGGTGCGGGTCATCAAGAAGATTGATCCCGGAGCACCACACAACGCGATTCTGGTTCTGGATGCAACGACCGGGCAGAACGCGGTCGCACAGGCCGAGGTCTTTCGAGCCTCGGCGCAGATCAGCGGTGTCATCATGACAAAGCTGGACGGAACCGCTCGTGGGGGGATTCTGGTTTCCATCGCAGAAAAGTTCGACCTTCCAATTCACTACATCGGCGTCGGGGAAACGGCAGAAGATCTGCAACCCTTTGACGCAGAGAATTTCTCCCGAGCGCTTGTCGGCGTGACCAATTAACCGGAAGAGCGTCTAGCCCTGCAAAGGGCTTCGCGTTTAATCTGAGCCGCATCATGAACCCATTCGTCAAATTTGTTCTGGACCTTGGTCCACTCATCGCATTTTTCGGCAGCTACTATGCGCTGGGCATTTTGCCTGCGACCGCCATCTTCATGGGGGCAACCGTTCTTGCCGGTTTGATTACCTATTTGCTGACGAAGAAAGTGTCGGCACTGATTGTGTTCAGCGCCGTCGTCGTGCTTATTTTTGGCGGATTGACGATCTGGCTCAAGGACGACTTGTTCATCAAGCTGAAGCCCACGATCTACTACGCGGCCGTGTCGATGATCCTGTCCGGCGGACTGGCGCTGAACCGCCTCGTTGTAAAAGACGTTCTGGACCTTGCAGTTCATCTGAAGGATGAAGGCTGGGAGAAGCTTACCGTTCGCATTTCAATCTTCTACGGCATACTCGCGGTCGTGAACATTTATGTGGCCGAGACTTATGCCTTTGACACCTGGCTGTGGTTCAAGGTGTGGGGGTTCATTCCCCTGAACTTCCTCTTCTTCATGGCGCAGATGCCATTGTTCATGCGGTATGAAGTCAAGGAGCCTGAGGATCAGCCGCCAACGCCGGTTTGAGCGTTGCCAGATCGATTTGCTGAAACACCAGAGAGCCGTCGCCGCTATGAACCGGTGCCGCGTTTGCGGGACGTGCTGCCAGCAGCGTGCGGGCGTCGGCAGTATCGGGCAGTTGCGATCTTTCAAGCAGCACAAGTTTCGACGGACGTGACGGGTCGAACTCGATTTCGACTTTGAGAGGCTGGTCAGCGAGACCGAACAGCCGCGCGACGATGGGGTCTTTGCCAGCGAGGCGTTCGGCACCCACCACAAGCTGACCCTCGGCGCGGATGGAGAGAATTCCCGAGCCGGGTTCTACGCCCAATGCCATCACAAACCCGGACCGAGCAGCGAGCAGTTCACCCGATATCACGCGGCGCCCACCGGCGTCAGTCACGGTGGCGACCTTGAACTCCGGCGCGGGAAGGCTGGCATCGACAGCTGGCTTGAACCTGCCACGCACTTCGACGAGGCCTGCCATCCTGAATGGCGTGTCCTCGCCTGCAAAGCCTGTCGCCCTCAAGAACGCTTCATCCGATGGGACTTCTGCGACGAGCCATTTGGGTTGGCCGGTGGCCTTGTCATCGTAATAGATGAAATTCAGAGGTCGCGGATGGTCCGCGGAGAATCCGTGAGATTGTGTAGCCGTCGCTGCGGTTGCCGCCAATGCCAAAGCGGCAATCGCCACGTTGACCGCTTGGCTTCGGCCGGTAGGCTGTCCCCACACGAAGAGCGGGATCATGGCAAGCGCAAGTGGCAGCAGAGCCAGCAGCTTGAACTGGCTGAGATTAAATCCGAGCACCGCTTCCAGCGCGATGAAGTGCGAGATCCAGAAAAATGCCGCCAGCAGGAACCCGGCCGATGCGGCCATCGTCATGGAAGCATCCCGACCGGACAGCCTCCCGCCCCATCCCGCTATCGCGACCGCAAGCGATGGCCAGATCAGCGCGTAGGCGGCGCCGGGCAGAGTTGCCGCGCACGCCACTGCCAGCACGGACAGGAGCAGCCAGTTCGTCAGCACGAACTGTTTTGATGACACTTGCCTTGCAAACAAGGCCGCAATCAGCGAGGCCGCGAGGACAAGCGCGGAAAGAAGCGCAAGCCTTGCTGGCCAAGGCAAAGGATGATCCAGCGGGTGGACGCCGGGCCAAATGCCCAATGGCCAGGACAGCGCCCATCCCAAACCAAGCAACAGCAAACCAGTCGCGACGATGGCGCAGATCGCGAGGCCTGCGGATTTCCAACCAAACTCCTTTCGATCAGCAATCACCAGCGCAACAAGGCCCGCAAGCGCCAGCAGGGCCAGTGGAAGATTTGCTGAAGCAGGCCACACCACCATCCGCACACCGAACACGTCGAAGTAGCTCGCATCGGAATCGGTTTCCAGTTCTTCAAGCTTTGCGTCCATCAACGCTTTCACCAGCGCGAACGCGTGGTCACCGTGATGCTGAAGCGTGTTGCGATCGAGGTGCGCGAGGTCGTCGCGAGGGGAATGGTACCTCGACGCCGAGCCAATCATCGCAAAGTTGAAGCCGTTCAGGCCGTACCGCTTGTAGATGGAGAAGTCGGTGTCGTTCGGGAGCAGCCGGTAAATTTCGTACGCGAGCGAGTTTGAAACCGGCGACGGCGCCACTGAAGCAAACAGTTCGATGAGCATTGCGTTGCCCGGACCCGTTTCGAACATGATGCTCGGGCCAGTGTCGCCCCGCGATTCCACGTTGACGACCAGTGCGACCGACGTCATGAGCGCATTCTGTTCGGCAAATGCCAACGCGCCGCGCAGGCCCGTTTCCTCACCATCAGTTAGCAGGAAAATGATGTCATTGCGGCTCGGCGGAACCGACTTGAGCATTCGTGACAGCTCCAGCATCACCGCAACACCTACGCCGTCGTCCGCCACGCCAGGCCCTGCCGGCACGCTGTCATAATGCGCCGTGGCCAGAATGGCCTTGCCGCTGCCTGAGCCTTTCCTGACTGCAAGAATGTTGTCGACTTTCGTGCAACCCGGGCTTCGATCTGGTAGCGCGCACTGAAACGCCGTCTGTACCTGTGGTTCGTATCCGTAGGCTTTCAGCGTTTCCACGATCCGGTCCCGAACCAGGTGGTTGGCTGGCGACCCGGTCGGATGAGGAACCTGTTCGGCCAACAAGCGGCTCAGGGTTTCAAAGGCCTGGTCTTTCAAGAAAGGTGTTGCGGCCCCGGATACCGGTGCCGTCGCCAAGGACTGCCAGCCCCACAGAAAGAGACCCATCACGGCCGCAACCGCCAAAAGCACCAACTGACCCTGCAGATTTTTCATTGACGCCCCAGACACGACAAATTCGTGGCTTCCGTTTCAAATAGAGGACGCACCATACACCGACGCTTTCGCCGCTGTTTAGCCCCCTTCTTTTCAGCGCGGGTGTGTTGGAGTAATCAGCGTCTGAAACCTGCACAGGGGTGAAAAATGAGCGCGTCAACTGTAGTCGGTCCCGCCTATGTCCGCATGATGGCTGCCTATAATGCAGAGATGAACCGACGCCTTTATGCGGCGGCCGGGCGCCTTTCGGATGCACAGCGGCGGGAAAACCGAGGCGCGTTCTGGGGTTCCATACATGGCACTTTCAGCCATCTGATCTGGGGTGATCATATCTGGATGTCGCGGTTTGACGGATGGAACAGGCCGAGCTTCACGGCGAAGCAGGCGGCGGACATGTATGCAGACCATGCAACATTGCTGGCTGCGCGCACGGAGGCGGATGCCAGAATATCGGATTGGGCCAATCGCGTTGACCAGAGCTGGTTGGGCCAGGACCTTACCTGGTTCAGCGGCGCTGCCGCGCGGGAGATCACATTGCCACGTGGTATCCTGATGACTCACTTCTTCAACCACCAGACCCACCATCGGGGTCAGGCTCATGCCCTCATCACTTCATTTGGCGAAGATACCGGGGACACTGACCTGATGATCATTCCGCAGGCCATTGAAGCAGGTTTGCGCAACTAGCCCGGCGTCTTGTCCTTGAACGGACAAAGTTCGCGGACGACGCATTCGGGGCACTTCGGCTTGCGCGCGATGCAGGTGTATCGCCCGTGCAGGATGAGCCAGTGGTGCGCATGTTGCTTGAACCGCGCGGGTACCGCCTTTTCGAGCTGCAACTCGATATCCAACGGTGTCTTGCCCCGGGCGAGGCCCAAGCGCTGTGCGACGCGAAATACGTGAGTGTCGACTGCGATCGTGGGTTCTCCGAACGCCATATTCAGAACCACGTTTGCCGTCTTGCGTCCGACGCCCGCAAGGCCTTCAAGTTCTTCGCGTGTCCTTGGCACCTTGCCGTCAAAGTTATCGATCAGTGATTGGGACAGGGCGATGACATTTTTTGCCTTTGCCCGGAAGAGTCCAATGGTCTTTATGTGCTCGATCAGCCCGGCTTCGCCGAGTTTGAGCATCTGCTGAGGCGTCGTGACTTTGCTGAACAGAGCCTCTGTTGCCTTGTTCACGCCCTTGTCGGTTGCTTGCGCGGACAGAACTACCGCTACAAGCAGGGTGTAAGGGTTGACGTGGTTCAGCTCACCCTTGGGCTCGGGGTTAACCGCTGCAAGGCGTGCGAAGATTGCGTCGGCTTTCTGGTATCTGGGCATGACGGGATCAGTGGCAAGGGAACGCGTGCAACGCAAGCTCTCTGGCACTTCTGCGCCGGGTTTGTTAGGCTCGCGGCATGGTTCAAAAACAACAGCTGCTCATTCTTTGCGCCCGGATTGGCTATAATCCTTGAGGCGGCGGCCTGCTTTGCTTTTGTCAGCGCGCAACTTTGCCTGCGCCCCAAATTCCAATTTCAGAAAACAAGCGAGCTTCATCTATGTCCAGCACAGCCACACACAATCTAACCAAACACTGGCAAGAACTTGATGCCCGGCACCACATTCATCCGTTCACCGACACGCAAGCGCTAAACAAGAAGGGCGTTCGAGTCATCGTCAAGGCTGACGGGATCTATCTTTGGGACTCAGAGGGCAACCGCCTGATCGACGGCATGTCGGGACTTTGGTGTGTCAATGTCGGGTATGGCAGGCAGGAACTGGCAGACGCTGCAGCGGACGCCATGAAGCAGTTGCCTTACTATAATAATTTCTTCCAGACGACGAACCCGTATGCGACTGAGCTTGCCGCGAAACTCGCAGGTTTGCTGCCCGAGGGAGTCGATCGGATTTTCTTTGCGAACTCAGGATCGGAAGCCAACGACACGGCACTCAAACTCATCCGGTACTACTGGAACCTGCAAGGCCGGAAGCAGAAGAAGATCCATATTTCCCGCGAGTACGCCTATCACGGGGTCACCATGGCTGCAGCGTCGCTGTCAGGACTGACGCCGATGCACCCGCAGTGGGACCTGCCGCTGCCGGGGTTTGAAAAGGTGCCGACTGTGTACTGGTACGGGTTCGGTGGAAACCAGGATCCGAACGCGTACGGCATCGCGGTTGCGCGCAAGCTGGAGGAAAAAATCCTTCAGCTCGGGCCTGACAACGTGGCCTCATTTTCGGCCGAGCCCATTCATGGCGCAGGCGGATTAATGTTCCCTCCGGACAGTTATTGGCCCGAAATCCAGAAGATCTGCCGCAAGTATGATGTGCTGCTGCACATCGACGAGGTCATCACGGGATTTGGCCGCACCGGGCGCTGGTTCGGCTGTCAAACCTATGACATCGCGCCCGATATCATGTCTTTGGCCAAGGGAATTTCGTCCGGCTATCAACCGATATCGGCGGTCGCGCTGGGTAAACGCGTGGGAGATGCGATCGCTACCGCCAACGAGGAAATGGTGCACGGCTTTACCTGGTCTGGCCACCCTGTGGCCTGTGCCGTGTCACTGAAAAACCTTGAGATCCTGGAACGCGAGAAGCTCGTTGAGCGGGTGCATGACGATATCGGGCCGTACTTCCAAAAAGCGGTAGCATCGCTCGCAGACCACCCTCTGGTTGGTGAGGTGCGCGGCAAAGGCCTGCTGGCAGCCATCGAGCTCGTCAGCGACAAAAGCAAGAGGGCGTTCTTCGACAGCGATCTGGAAGTCGGAACCATGTGCCGGAATCACTGCTTCGCGAACGGACTGGTGATGCGTGCCATTCGCGATACGATGGTTTTATCCCCACCGTTTATCGTCACGCGCGAACAGACTGACGAGATTGTACGTCTTGCAAGACACTGTTTCGACCTGACGGCGAAACAGCTTGGGCGACCCACGGCATAAGTTGTATTTGCGCGTGGCTTGTTCCCCACGCAGCAACGTGCTGTGTGGCATTTCTGATATAGTTATTAAGTTTGTGTAAGAGCCCAAAAAAAAGTTGCCGACTGTGACTTCTGCGCATATAGTGATTCCCAGATGGTCGATATGACTTCGGTTTCGCGTTGCCCCCCCCGCTAGCGGAACCAGAGTTGACTGTCTGAGTGTCAGATAATCCCCTCCTGACACGTGGCGCGTTAAAGCGCGTTTTGGCCCCCGGTTGGACGCACAACCGGGGGCCTTTTAATTTCCGGACCGTTCATTAACCAATCAAGTATGCGACCCATGACCTCTTTGCGAATTGCGACGTGGAACATCAATTCCGTCCGCCTGCGAATGCCCCTCATCGACAAATTCCTGAAGCAGAACAAAGTTGACGTGCTCTGCCTGCAGGAAACGAAGGTCGCTGATGCCGAGTTTCCAAAAAGTGACGTACGCAAACTTGGTTTCGAGCATGTCGCGATCAACGGGCAAAAGGGCTATCACGGCGTGGCTGTGCTTTCGCGCGTGCCCCTTGAAAAAGTCCAGGCGATCGAGTTCTGCAAGAAGGGCGACGCGCGGCATCTGCGTGTCACGTTGCCCGGCGAGATCGAACTGCACAATTTCTACGTGCCGGCTGGTGGCGACATTGCCGATCCCGATGAAAACGAAAAGTTTGCTCACAAGCTCCAGTTTCTGGATGAAATGGAATCACTGTTCTCGAAGATGAAGTCCAAGAAGACGGCACGGCGGATTGTCGTTGGTGACCTGAACATCGCTCCATTTGAAAACGATGTGTGGAGTCACAAGCAGTTGCTGGATGTAGTGAGCCATACACCGGTCGAGACGGAGCGCATGAAGGCAATATACGACACGCATGACTGGATTGACGTGACACGGGCCCGCGTTCCGCCCGACGAGAAGATTTATAGCTGGTGGAGCTACCGCAACGCAGACTGGGAGAAATCGGATCGCGGGCGAAGGCTTGATCACTTCTGGATCAGCCAGGCGCTCAAAGGCAGCGTTACCGATCACAAGATATTGCGTGAGGCACGGAGCTGGGAACGGCCTTCGGACCATGCGCCCATCATCACGACGATCAAACTCTAGCGCTTGAGGGCCGTTATTGCGACAGTCGATGACGCGGTCGCAATAAGCGCGCCTGATTCATCCTTCAGGTCGGCCTCGAGGAAGGCAACAGATTTGCCGCGACGAATGGTTCGCGCTTCGGCAACGAGCCGGGTGTCCGGCTTTCCCTGCCTGATGTAACTGACCTTCATTTCCAGCGTTGGCGTAATCTGCCCCCATTCGATGGAAAGTCCTGCGGCAAGAGATATCACGTCGTCCATCATGGCCGCCGTCATTCCGCCGTGAATGGCACCGAAGCGATTGGCAAGGCCTTTACCCGCATTGTAGGCAACCACCACCCGTCCCGCCTCGACATCTACCTCCAGCAACTCCTGTCCCATGAGTTCTGCGGCGGGTGCCGGACGTTTCAGAATGGCCTGTATGTTTGGCGGGTATTTTTGCGGATTGGTCCTGTCGATCGTCATTCTACTTCAGCCCAGCATCGCGCAGTCTGGCGTGCGCCGCCGAGAGCTCCTTGTTTGCGTTGTTCAGGCGCACGGCCAGTTCGCGCATAATTTCGAGCGTCATCTGAGGCAAGTCCCGCAACATCTGAAAGAACTGGTCCTTCTTGATTTTCAGAGCTTCAACGGGCTCGGTCGCCGAGATTGTCGCCGTGCGCGGCATGTCGCCGAGCAGGGCCATTTCCCCGACGATGTTATGCTCCTTGATTGATGCGACAGACACGGGCCCATTGGGCGAATTCACCGCCACATCTACCTGGCCTGACAAAATCAGATACGCGGAGTCGCCGCGTTCTCCTTCCCTGAACAAGATGGCGCCAGCTGGAAATGCAAGGCGCTCGCTCGTGAAGGCGAGCAATTTGAGTTTTGCGGTGTCGATGTTTGCAAAAAGCGGAATCTTGCGCAGCAAGTCGACTTCCGAGTGAATGCTCATGTGTCAGCCCTTCCTCACGGTCACACCGCCATTGCCCTGACGGGCTGCCTGACTGTGTCCGACTTCAAGCGTCCCTGCTCGAACAACAGAGTTCGGTCAAACAGCGATGCCAGGTCGTCCTTGGTCAGGATCCACAGGGTTGCCCTGGACTTGCGATGGTTCAAAACGCGCTGGACGATCTGCGTCTTCTGCTCGTCGTCAAGATTTGCAAGGGCGCCGTTGACGATCAGCAGCTTCGGTTCCTTGATGAGCGCTCTTGCCAGTGACAATTTCTGGCGCTGTGCTGTCGACAGGCGTTTTCCAGCGGCGCCGCAGTTGAAGTTCAATCCAGCTTCGATGATCAGGTCCCGAACGTCGAGTTTGTCGAGGATCTCACGGATCAGGACATTCACGCGCTCCTGAGCCTGCGCGGCGCCGTATGAGACGCGCCCCAGCAAGATGTTGTCCAGAATGCTGGCCGAGTCGTTGTAGGTGCCTTCGTCATAGAACGAGATTTTCGATTTCAGGTCCGGCGGGATCGTTTCGGCAAATGTGCGGCGGGCCGCAAGCAGCCGCTCCCGGATCTCGGGTGTGATCAGCCCCAGGCGATGGCGTGCGTCCACGTACGACAAGGGCAACGCCGACAGGCTGGCCCGGTCGTCATAAGTCATGTTTCCCGACTTGGCGCGCTTGGTGATCTGCTGGAAACGCGGCAATTCGCTGGACGGAATGAAGCCGTACTCGTCGAAGAACGGGTGGTCTGCCGGCAATTCGGCAAACAGCTCGATCATCGTTTCCGCGATCGACCGACCCATGCCAACCAACAGCTTTTCAAGGCCTTCTTCGGCAACGACCCGCTGGAAGTGGGCCAGCCTGCCCAAGTTTTGAGGCATGAATACAGGATCAGAACTCGCACCAAAAAGGATGTTCTCGGCGATGGATGCGTTGCGGTTGAACGATGCGGGATCAAATCTTTCTATCAGCGTATTCAGTTCGGCATGTTCAAGCTGCTCGTGCAGGGCAAGACGGGCATCCACGATACGCTGGGCCACCTGCTTGTTGGCCTTTGCATCCAGCCGCGACTGAAGCCCAAACTGATAGACATCGTTCTCAAGTCCCACAAAGGACAAGGCATCAATGATGCGATCAAGCACGTCCTTCGCGCCGTGGGCACCGATCGCCTGATAGTCGATCCAGTCAGCCGTCGCATCAAACGTCGGGTTGCCGGTTCTCAACATTTCCCTGAGCTGTCGCTTCTGGCCGGTCTTGCCTTCCGATGTCACTGACTGTGTGGAGGTCCTGAGCCCATAGAGAATGTTCTCCTTGATTCCCGTAGGGAAGAAATACGCTTCAGCCCCCGCGTACGCGATCTGTTTGCCTACGACGGTTTCGTGCAATGCAAAGAACTCACCGCCCCCGGCCCTGATCGAACCATCCTTGAGTGGAAACTGCCTTGTGAAAATCTGGCCGAATGCTTCCTTGCCGCCACCTGACGGACCTACCGCAGCTACTGACTGGTTGAGCGGAATCTGGGTATCGATATTTTCGAGCAGCAAGAACCCAGCATCGTCTGCAACCGTGACGCTCTTCAGATCTATCGTGTCCAGGCTTTCGTGTGCTTCCGGCGGCAGCACGTGAGCGTCCGGCTCTGTCATGCCCTCGGGGTGGAACTGGTCCATGACCTGATTGTACTTGATCTCGACGTCCTGGCGCTGCAGGTCCCAGTCGATCAGTTCCTTGATCGGGCCGGGAAGATCCTTGTACGCGATGATGACGGCGACGAGCTGGCCGACATCGAGTTGCCCCGCGATGACGAAATAGCCACCTGCCGCATAAAAGATGAATGGCGTGAGCTGTGCGATGAAGTTGTTCAGCGACTTCACGAAGTACTTGCGCTGATAGAGTTCAAAGCGGATCTCAAATATGCGCGCAAGCCTGCCAACGATTTCGGCACGCTCCCAGTTTGACGTGCCCTGAATGCGAATATCGGCGTTGCCGTCCACGATCTCGCCGACGCGGCCTGCAAGTTCGCGCGCCTGGAGCTGTCGCAATTTGCCAAGTTTCAAAATTGGCTTCCGGAGCCTTGGGATCACAAGCGCCTGCACGACGACGATCGAACCTGACACGAAGCCAAGCCAGAAATTCTGAACTACAATAAATACCATCGCCGTCAGCGCCTGGCCCGCCAGGAAGACAGGCCACACAATTGCATCACCCGTGAAGCCGCCCAAGGGTTCGACTTCGTCCTTGACCATGGATGCAATCTCAGACTGCTTGACGCGCCGGACGTGGTTTGGCGGAAAGCGCAAAACGCGATCAATGAGCTCGAATCTCAATCGGCGAAGCAGGCGCTCGCCCAGCCGCCCCTTCATCGTATTGACGAGGAACTTCAGAAACCCGTTGAACCCCGCCAAAGCCAGGAATGACAGGCTGAGAGCAAGGAGGTATGGCAGCCTCTCCAGCGCATAGCCCTCGAACATGACCCACTTGCCGACAAGCCAGTCGGGCATGTCAAAGACGATTTGCAGAAAGCGCTGTGTTGCGCCAGGTTCATCGAATCCTTTTCCCTGGATCGGACCATTGATGATCATTTTGGGAAGGGACAGGGTCATAAAATAAAATGGCTGCGCCAGGAGCGCGATGACGAGAATTGTCAGCTGCTCCCGGCGGGAATGCTTCCAGATATACTGGTACAGTGTCTGATGGGCTGACATTTACGTTAAACCGATTCTCCGGCAGCGCTCGAACAAGACTTTATGACTTAGCATGCTTTGCCGATGCCTGCGGTCATGAAATAATGCCAATTCTGCCGTACCTTGTTTTGTCTTATGAGGTCTAACATTTCCAAGCCCACGAAGCGCGTTCTTATCTATAGCCATGACAGTTTTGGTCTTGGGCATATCCGCCGCTGCCGTACGATTGCGCACGCGCTTGCCGAGGCGATTCCGAAGCTAAAGGTTCTGATCGTTTCGGGATCTCCCATCATTGGCAGTTTCGACTTCAAGACCCGGGTGGATTTCATACGCGTTCCAGGAATCATCAAGCTCCGCAGCGGAGACTATGTGCCCCTGGGGGCGCACGGGTCCATCGATGCGACGACGCAGCTGAGATCGTCCCTTATCCGGGAAGCGGCACTCAGCTTCAATCCCGATCTATTCATCGTTGACAAGGAACCCCTGGGATTGCGCGGAGAGCTTGAGGACACGCTTCAGGCGCTTAAGGATCGCGGAACGTTTCTGGCCCTCGGACTCAGGGACGTGCTTGATGAACCCAAGGCGCTGGCAGCGGAGTGGACGCGCAAGCGCGCACGCGAGGCCGTAGAAAGCCTTTACGATGCGGTCATGATCTATGGCCTCAAGAGCATCCATGATCCGCTTCAAGGTCTGGGGCTCGGCCCGCAAGCCCTGCAAAAGACCATATTTACGGGCTATCTCAGGCGCACCAGGCCTGCCACCAAACCTTCGCATATTGTTGGCGAACTATCTGATCGCATTCTGGTCACCGCTGGTGGTGGTGGTGACGGACAGACGCTGATTGACTGGATCCTGTCGACGTATGAAATGCATGGAAGCTCGCTGCCGCCTGCCCTCGTCGTACCTGGTCCCTTCATGCCTGCTGAGGCACGGCATGAATTCGAGAACCGCATTTCCAAACTGCCGTCTTTGCGCACGTTCACGTTTGAACCGCGCATGGAACATCTGATGGCGGACTGCAAAGCGGTGATTTCGATGGGTGGCTACAACACATTTTGTGAAATCCTGTCGTTTGACAAGCGCGCTATTCTGGTTCCGCGCCGCGTGCCGCGCTGCGAGCAAACGATCAGGGCCCAGGCCGCGCAGGGGCTGGGACTTGCACGGTGGGTTCCAGAACCAAATGAAAATGAAAAGCCGGACATAGACCTGATGGCACGAGCCCTGCGAGATGCACCTGCGCAGCCACTACCTTCTGCCCACGCTCAGCCAGGATTGCTGGACGGGTTGACCAAGCTGATTGATGCAAGCCGCGTCTGGCTTGACCGGTCGCGGCCCCGCTAATGGCGGACGAACGACTTGCAATTGTCGTCAAGGGCTTTCCAAGGCTTTCCGAAACGTTCGTTGCACGCGAACTGGAAGCTCTCGAAAAGCGCGGGCTGCGCTTCTTGATGCACGCGCTGCGCCATCCGGGAAAGGATGCGACGCTTACGAACTATTGCGTTGCCGCGCAATGCAGTTACCTGCCCGAGTACTTGCATGATGAGCCTCGCAGAGTGCTGTGCGCATTCGCGACAGCCCGCAGATTGCCCGGTTTCGGAGCGGCATTTGACCTGTTCCGTTCACACCTTGGAATTGACTTTTCGCGCGCGCGCTTTCGACGCTTTGGCCAGGCGTGTGTGCTTGCGACATCGCTTCCCGCGCGTGTGCGTCACCTGCATGTGCACTTTGCACATAGTCCTGCGTCAGTTACGCGCTACGCGGCGATGATGCTTGGCGTTACATACAGCATATCCTCTCATGCCAAAGACGTGTGGACTGATCCCGAATGGGACTTGCGCGAGAAACTCGAGGACGCGGAGTTCGTCTGCATTTGCAATCGCGCGGCGCATGACCGACTGGCGCAGATGATCACGCCTGCGAAACTACACCTGATTTATCACGGTATTGAACACGGTACGATCGTGCGAGATGCCCCGAATCAAACGCGAGACGGCTCTGATCCTGATGCGCCGGTTCGACTGGTGACAGTCGCCAGGGCGGTCGAAAAGAAGGGTCTGAAGCTGCTGCTGCAGGCGCTGTCGATGCTGCCGGCGGGCCTGCACTTCAGGTGGAATCATTTCGGGGACGGCGAGCAAATTGCTGAACTCAAGGCTCTCAGTCACGAGCTTGAACTTGACAGCAGAATCACCTGGCATGGTGCTGTTGCCCACCAGCGCGTGATTGCGGCGCTTGACGACAGTGATATTTTTCTGCTGCCTGCCAGCGTCGCGAAAAACGGTGATCGGGACGGCGTTCCCAATGCATTACTTGAGGCCAAAGCCCGAGGGATCTGCATTGTTGCGAGTGATGCAGGTGGAGCGCGCGAGGCTGTAGCAGACGTCGTGACGGGGCGTATTGTGCCTGCTGGCGATGTCGAGGCCTTTGCCCGCGCTGTTCAAGACTGCATCAGGAATCCCGCATTGCGGCGAACTCTTGCTGAGGCAGGTCTTAATCAGGATGTACATCTGTTTGATGCCGAAAAGGGATATGACCAGATCGCTGGCCTGCTACGCGAGAGGATAGGTGGCTGATGCGCGGCATATTTTACTCGCCATTTGTCAAAGCAAATGCGACCGCACCATCGGGTGCGTCGCAGATGGCGAGCCTTCTGCGACGCGCATTTGATATTGCCGGAATTGATATTGCCGCGCCTGATCTGCCTTCAACCTATGACGGGAAGGGTGATCCGCGGCGGCAGGCTGAATTGCGGCTGCAATCCGGCGATGCGGCAGCCAAGCTGCTGGCGCTGATTGCTGCTGGCACAATCCCGAAGCCCGACTTCTGGTTTTCGTACCATGTCTACTACAAGTCACCTGACTGGATTGGGCCAGAGGTCTCGAAGCGACTGTCGATACCTTACGTGATTGCTGAGGGATCCCATGCACCAAAGCGGCAGAGCGGTCCCTGGGCGCTGGCGCATGACGCAACAACGGTGGCGCTTGGTTCTGCCGCGCTGCTCCTGGCCATGACACAGTTTGACCGCGTCTGCCTTGAATGGATTGACCCGGCGCGCGTTCGCGACTTCAGGCCATTTATCGATGTCACTGCTTTCAAGGATATCCAGCGTGTGACCAATCCCGAGGTCACCAGACTGCTTGCGGTTGGCATGATGCGCAATGATCGCAAGCGGGACAGCTACCGCTTGCTGGCGCAGGCGCTGAATTTGCTGGACGACTTGCGCTGTGAATTGACAATCGCTGGCGACGGAAAATTCAGAAACGAAATCGAAGGCTACTTTTCCGGCCAAAGAGGTGTGTCTTTTCCCGGGGCAATTTCGCGTGACCAGTTGCCAGTGCTTATGTCCCGTTCGGATATCTTCACGTGGCCCGGAGTGGGTGAAGCTTACGGATTGGCCTATCTTGAGGCACAGGCCGCAGGACTTCCCGTCGTTGCATTGCGCGAACGCGGCGTTGTTGATGTGACCGTAGATGGAGAAACTGCCCTTCTGAGCGATGCAGGTGATGCCAGCGGGCTCGCCCAATCGATCAGGCGGCTTGCCACCGAGCCCCGCTTGCGAAGCAAAATGTCGGCTTGCGCGCGCGCCTTTGTGTGTCACGAACGTTCGCTTGAAGCTGCGGCGGAGCGGCTTCACTTGTTGCTGATGGAGATTCTGGCGTGAGCCGTCGGATACTCATCTGGGTTCAGCACCTTCTCGGCATCGGTCATTTCATGCGTGCGAAGCTTGTGGCGGAGGCGCTGAGCAGTGCCGGGCATGAGGTCATGCTGCTGTCAGGAGGACAGGTTCCTGCGGGATCGACCGTCCACGGCGTCATTGTTGTCCAACTTCCAGCCGTGCGGGCAAAGGACGAGCTCTTTGATGATCTGGTCGACGAAAATGGTCGGCCCGTTTCCTCGCAACTGCTTCAGGCTCGCCGGGAAGCGGTGCTTGAGGCCTATCGCCGATTTGTGCCCGATTGCGTCATCACGGAAACATTTCCGTTCGGGCGCCGTCTTGTGCAAGCCGAACTTCTTGCCCTGCTTGAAACCATTGTATCATCCACGAGGCGGCCGAAACTTGTTGCCTCCATTCGCGATGTGCTGCAGCGGCCGAGAAAGGCCGAACGTGCGCAGGCCATGGTTGATCTGGCACGTCGTTCGTATGACGGCATTCTGGTTCATTCCGACCCTGGCATCGTTCCCGCGGAAACCGGTTTTCCCGAGATCGTGCAGGTCAGGGATCTCTTCAAATACACCGGCTATATATGTCGCGGTGTACGAGCGGATCATCCAACGCGCAGCGAAGTGCTCGTTTCCGCAGGCGGCGGTGCCGTGGGACAGAGCCTTACAAAGACTGCCGAAGAGGCTCGCAAACTGTCTCGCCTTGGACGTCTTCCGTGGACGATCGTCACGGGTCCCTTGAGCGACAGCGCCCTGTCGAGCGACAGCGGGCTCACAAAAGTCCGATCCCTGGCAGATTTTCCCAGTCGACTGGCCAATGCCGCTGTATCGGTGAGCCAGGCAGGCTACAACACGATGACTGAAGCGTTGCGTGCGCGGACTCCAACCGTCGTCGTGCCCTTCGAAACCGAGCGGGAACGGGAACAGATCACGCGTGCGCAGTGCTTCCAATCACACGGCCTTGTTGAAGTGGTGCGGAACCGGGACCTGACGCCTGCGAACCTTGCAATGGCGATCGATGCAGCTGCCGACAAAAAGATGGCGATGCATTCCATCAACCTGGAAGGCCAGCATGGAACTGTCGAGGCCGTGCGAGAGATCATGTCCAAATGAGCGGGTGGGATCGGGTCGTCAGTGAGCTTGACTTATGGGCGCGCGAGGAGCGGACCGCCCGCTTCTGGTGGCGCGACGATGACGCAACCGATGTTTCCCGGAACCTTGTGAGGATGGTACGCGTTGCAGCGGACCACCGGGTGGCGATTGGTTTGTCCGTCATTCCGCTCCGGCTATCGAGCAAACTGCGGCAGTTCATTGCCGAACACCGCAACCTGGATGTGCTGGTTCACGGCCTTGCCCACCAGTCCCATGCAAGGGGCGGACAGGCCAAGCGCGAGTTTGGCGGGCAACGCTCCCTTGGCGAAATGACCGATGACCTGAAGAAGGCACTTGCGCTGTCAAGATCTGCGTTCGGGAAAAGATGCCTGCCCGTTCTGGTACCCCCGTGGAACCGAATTCCGCCCCGGGTGGTCCGAGCCTTGCCGAAATTCGGTTACGAGGGTCTGTCGACCTGGAAGCCGCGTGCCGAGCAGACCCCAGTCCCCGGCTTGTTGCAGGTGAATACTCACCTTGACGTGATTAACTGGCGTGCAGGAAGGACGATTAAGCCCGAGGCGCTTGTTGCGTCGCTGCTTCTCAGGAAACTAAGATGGCGACGTGCAGATCCCAAACGGGCCCTTGAGCCTCTGGGACTGTTGACACACCACGAATACTGGTGCGCGGAAAAGGAAGCGATCATCTTGAACCTTCTGCGTACCACGCGAGAACACCCGGCGGTGAGATGGCTGACGGCCCGACAGGTTTTTGAAAAGCAATGACGCCCATCACCCTTCACTGGAAGAAGAGCGCCGTCCTTGGCGACATCGCCCGGGGTAGCGTGGCACTTGCCCTTTCGCTTGCCGCCGCCATTTCATTCACCGGGACCCTCTCTGTCACGCTCGTCTGCACTGGTCTCGCCATTTTGTTTGCGAGTTATGTCGTGCATTGCGCGCTGAAGCTTTTCAGCGCTGTGGTAATCGATGACGAAGGCGTGCGCATAGAACGACGACCGCTTCCGCCGAGGCATATCCCGTGGTCTGCTGCCAGCTCATTTGAAGTTCGCCATTTTTCTCTGGGCCAATTCCGCAAAAAAAGCCTGATGGACATGAAGCTGAAAGGCGACGGACATACTGTTCTGCTCGATGACGGTCTGGAGAATTTCCCCAAAGCGGTGCAATCGGTCTGGAGCGCGGTGCGCGCGCGCAACATTGGAATTTCGGAAACCACGCGTGCAAACCTGGCAGCCACGGGCTGTGTGGGCGAGGTAACGGGCTAGAATGAGCGATGTCCTTTCGGTCGAAGCGCTGAACGTTTCTCTAAAGACTGACGGCCGGTTCTCGCCGATCCTGCGAAACGTGTCGTTCACGGTGCCCGCGGGCAAGACTGTTGCACTTGTCGGGGAAAGCGGATCGGGAAAATCCACAATCTGCAGTGCCATCATGGGGCTTTTGCCACGCGGAATCGAGCGTCGCAGCGGCAGGATTCTCTTTTCGGATGGCGCGAAGCCGGATAAAGCCATCGACCTGGCTGCGCTTTCTGAAAGCCAGCTGAGGCGCATTCGAGGCAATCGCCTCAGCATGGCCTTCCAGGAACCTTCGGCGGCCTTTTCGCCCGTGAGAACCGTCGGCGCCATGCTCAGTGAAATGCTGACGGCGCACGAGGGATTATCGGTTCAATCAGGGAAAGCGCGGGTTCTTGAAATCCTCCGGCATGTCGGATTTTCGGATCCGGAAGCCGCCTATTCCCGATATACGTTTGAATTGAGTGGCGGCCTGCGTCAACGCGCAATGATTGCGAGTGCGCTGGTTTGCAAGCCATCGCTGATCATTGCTGACGAACCGACATCGGCCCTTGATGTCACTGTTCAGGCGCTAACACTGAAGTTGCTCTCAGATCTGCAGCGCGAGTTTGGCCTCAGCCTGCTGCTTGTCACGCACGACTTTGGCGTTGTTGCCAACATTGCGGATTGCGTGGTGGTTCTGCAGAGTGGCGAAGTGGTCGAGAACGGCCCTGTCGATGAAGTGTTGCGCAACCCAAAGTCCGGGTACACCGCAAACCTGCTCGCGCAAGTGCCGCGCCTCGAGGGTCCGGCCTTTGTCATCGCTCCCCAGCATTCGCGAAGCGAGACCGTCCAGGCGCTCGCAGATGTGTGGAAAGACAGGGTGGGACCCGGATCCGGAACGCGCCTGATCGAGGTCTCGAATGTCAGCAAGCGCTTTTCAGCGCGCCGTCGCTCGGATCACGCTGCTGGAGATGCCGTCGACGCCGTGCTTGGCGCATCGCTCTCGATTGACTCGGGCGAGTGCGTGGGTCTCGTCGGCGAAAGCGGCTGCGGGAAATCGACGCTGTCGAAGATGATCCTGCGCGTGATGCAGCCCGACAGCGGAGAGATTTCTGCTTTCGACGGCAAGAGACTGCGGCCGATCACCGGGCTCAGCGGGGCTCCACTCAAGCGATATCGCGCGCGCGTGCAGTATGTCTTCCAGGATCCCTTTTCGTCGCTCAATCCGCGCATGAGTGCACAAGAAATCGTCACTGAACCCTATGTCATTCACGAACTTGGCACGACTGCTCAACGCAAGGTCTGGGCTGAGGCCCTGTTTGAACTCGTGGGACTTGACCGCTCGGCGTTGCCGAGGCACCCGAATGCATTTTCGGGGGGACAACGGCAGCGCATCGGCATTGCCCGAGCCCTTGCTCTGGGGCCTGATGTTCTGGTGTGCGACGAGCCCGTTTCAGCTCTCGATGTGTCGGTCCAATCCCAGATCCTGAGCCTGCTTGAGGGCTTGCGACAGGACCTGAATGTGGCGTGCCTGTTCGTCAGTCACAACCTTGCGGTTGTGCGGGCACTCGCAAACCGGGTTTTCGTGATGTGCAGCGGTCGAATTGTCGAGTCTGCGCCAACGTCAGCTCTGTTTTCCGATCCGCAACATCCCTATACGATTGCCCTTCTGGCGGCGCATCCTGAACCTGACCTTGACCGAAAGCTCGATCTTTCCAAGCTCATGGAAGGACGAGCCTCGGACCCGTCTGCGTGGCCGGAACCTTTCCGGCTTCAGCCGGGACAGATCCCAAAATACAAGCAAGTCAGCAATGATCATTTTGTAGCGGTGGCGTAACTTCATGGCCTTCTGGAAATCTGCATTTCTCGTTTCGGTTGCCTTGTGTCTTGCTGTCAGCCCAATTGCGGCTGCGCCGGCGCCCCTGCCCTACAAAGAGACACCGTCGCTTGCGGCGGACGTCGCCGCCAGGAAGCTTCCGCCGGTTGGACTGCGCGTTCCGTCGGACGCGCAAGTTGTGAACCTGCAGGCGGAAGGGCGCAAACCTGGCAAGTCGGGTGGTGTGCTGCGCATGATGCTCAGCAAGGAAAAGGACATCCGTCTTCTCAGCACCTGGGGCTATGCGCGCCTGGTCGCGTGGACGCCGCAGCTTGAGCTGAAACCTGATGTTCTCAAATCGATTGACGTCAAAGATGGCCGCATCTTTACGATGCACTTGCGGGCCGGACACAAATGGTCGGACGGCTCTGCGTTCACCACGGAAGATTTTCGCTACTACTGGCAAGACGTTGCAAACAACGTAGAGTTATCGCCAAAAGGGCCTGCCGTCGACCTGCTGAACGACGGCGAAATGCCGACAGTCGCAATCATCGATGCGCTGACAGTACGCTATAGCTGGAGCAAGCCGAATGCACGCTTCCTGCCAGCGCTCGCGCAGGCCCGCGATCCCTATATCTACCGGCCGGCGCAGTACCTTAAGCAGTTCCACATCAAGTACGCCAAGAAGTCTGAACTTGATGCGAATGTTGCCAGACTCAAAATGCGGTCATGGGCGCAACTGCACAATCGCATGGACAGCATGGGAAACAACGACAATCCGGACCTGCCGACGCTGCAGCCATGGGTATCGACCACCTCCATGCCTGCGAGCCGATTTACATTCAGGCGCAACCCATACTTCCATCGTGTGGATCAAAACGGCGTTCAGCTACCCTATATCGATGGAATCGAAATCACGATTGTCGATGCAGGACTCGTGACCGCCAAGACGGCGGCGGGCGACAGCGACCTGCAAGCGCGCGGCCTTGCCTTCGGCGACGTCTCCGTGCTCAAGGCCAATGAAGCCAAGGGTGGCTACATCCTGCGTACGTGGCCAATTGCAAAGGGTTCGCACTTTGCACTTTATCCAAACCTGAACGCGAACGATGCCGGGTGGCGAACGCTGATGCGTGATGCACGGTTCCGGCACGCTCTTTCGCTCGCCATCAACCGCAAGGATCTGAACAAGGCGCTGTTCTTTGGTCTTGCAACCGAAGGCAACAACACGGTGCTGCAGTCTTCGCCACTGTTCAAGCCACAATACCTGACGGCGAATGCATCATTCGACCCAAAGGCCGCCAATGCGCTGCTTGATGCTGTCGGCGTAAAAGAGCGCAATTCCGATGGCGTGCGTCTGATGGCGGACAAAAGGCCGCTGGAGATGATCGTGGAGATTGCGGGTGAGTCGAAGGAGGAAGCGGACCTGCTTCAACTCGTCGCCGGTCACTTCAAGGCAGTCGGCATCAAGCTGGTTGTGAAGCCTTCAGACCGTACAATCATGCGCAACAGGGCCTATTCCGGTGACGCGGTCATGACCGGCCAGTCGGGCTGGGACACCGGAATTCCGACACCGGAGATGAGCCCGGACGAGCTGGCACCGACACGACAGGACACTCTGACCTGGCCAAAGTGGGGCAATTATTTCGAGACCAGCGGCAAGGCCGGCGCAGCTCCAGACCTGCCCGAAGCCAGGCAACTGTTAACACTCAACGCACAATGGAATGGCGCAAAATCACCTGCCGAGCGACGGGCGATCTGGGACAAAATGCTTACCATTCATTCGGAACAACAGTTCATTATCGGAACGGTGTCCGGCGTCATGCAGCCGATTGCAGTTCGAAAGTCCCTCAACAACGTTCCAGAACGCGGGGTGTTCTCGTGGGATCCAGGTGCGCAGTTCGGCATGTATCGCATGGACGAGTTTTGGTTTAGCCGCTGAACACGCAGCGCAGCACTGGAAACGAACTGGGCCGTCATGCAGCGATTTGTCGTCGAGCGTCTGTTGTTGATGATACCGACGCTGGTCGCCATCGCCGCGCTGGTCTTCTTCATCATCCAGTTGCCGCCTGGCGACTATCTCTCGAACGAGATTGCCGAATTGCAATCGCAAGGCGACAGCAACGCCATTGCCAAGGTCCAGTTCCTGCGCAAGGAGTATGCGCTTGACCGGCCCGTGATCGAACAGTTCGGCATCTGGATTGGCGTATGGCCGGGCCCGCGCGGTCTTTCGGGTCTCCTGCAGGGTGATCTGGGAACATCGTTCGAGTTCAACAAGCCGGTATCGGAAGTCGTCGGCTATGCACTGGGGCCAACAATCGCGGTGAATGTGTTTGCTGTCATCGCGGTCTATCTGATCTCGCTGCCGTTCGGTATCATCTCCGCGGTGAGACAAAATGGTATCTCGGACTACCTGATTGCAGCCTTCGCCTATTTTGCGATTGCTACGCCAGGCTTTCTCCTGGCGCTGGTCGTTCTCACGTATTCCCATTCCTGGTTTGGCGTTTCGATCGGCGGGCTGATTGACCCTCAGTATGCTGATGCGCCGTGGAGTGCGGATGGTGTCAAGTCGGTCGCCGCGCATCTGGCCATTGCTGTCATCGTAATCGCCTTTTCCGGTGTCGGTTCGATGACGCGCCGCCTGCGCGCCAATCTGCTGGATGAACTCAACAAACCTTACGTGACGGCTGCCAGAGCCCGGGGCATCAGCGAGACGCAGTTGCTGCTGCATTATCCGGTGCGGCTCGCCCTCATTCCGTTTGTGGCAGACATAGGAAATCTGCTGCCATCGCTTGTTTCGGGTTCCGTCATCGTCTCTGTTGTGCTGAGCCTGCCCACGGTCGGGCCCATTCTTGTTCGCGCGCTGCAATCCCAGGACCTGTTTCTGGCCGGATTCATTCTCCTGTTTTCTGCCATGCTGACACTCGCCGGTACGCTGGTGTCCGACCTGCTTCTTGGACTGATTGATCCGCGCGTCCGGCTTGGGCAGACACTCGACAGATGAGCCTGGCACCTCTGGTCAATGATGCTGTTCTGCAGCCGCCGGGTTTCCTCAGGCGCCTTTCGCGAAGGCGCGGCGCGTATATTTCATTTCTGTTCCTGATCGCGCTTTATGCTTCCCTGCCTTTTGCAGAATTCATCGCGCCGTACGCTCCGGAGACGCGCAGCAATGACTACATCCACATGCCGCCCACGCCGATGCACCTGTTTCATGGCAATGAATTCGTCGGACCGTTTGTCTACGGGACAAAGACATCGGTCAATCTGACAACCTATCAGCGCGAGTTCACGCCCGATACATCGACGCCATTGCCTATCCGGGTCTTTTGCGCGGGCGACAGCTATGACCTCTGGGGTCTCGTGCCGATGCAGTTTCATTTGGTCTGCCCACCGGAAGGGGGCGGGCTTTTCATTTTTGGCGTTGACCGTTTGGGTCGCGATATCTTCAGTCGCATGGTCTACGGCGCCCGCATATCGCTCACGATCGGACTGCTGGGTGTTTCGCTCAGCTTTGCGCTGGGTTGCGTGCTGGGAGGGCTTGCAGGCTATGTCGGCGGATGGGTGGACGCGGGCGTGCTCAGGATCATCGAGTTGCTGCGTGCCATGCCCGAGCTGCCTCTGTGGATGGCGCTTGCTGCGGCACTGCCTGCAAACTGGTCTGCCATCTGGATCTATTTTGGTATCACCCTGATCCTTGGCCTGCTTGAATGGCCCGGCCTTGCCCGAGCCGTTCGCGCCAAAATTATGTCTCTTCGAGAGGAAGACTACGTCGTCGCCGCCGAGCTGCTGGGCGCCAGTCGCATGAGGGTGCTTCTCAGGCACATGCTGCCCAATTTTTCCGGTCACCTGATTGTAAGCGTGACGCTGGCCATTCCGGGTATGATTCTGGGCGAAACCGCATTGTCGTTTTTGGGACTGGGCCTCAGGGCCCCGGTTGTAAGCTGGGGTGTGCTGCTGAACGACGCGCAAAACATCAGTGCCGTGGAGCTTTATCCATGGTTACTTTTTCCGCTGATGCCAGTCATTCTGGTTGTGCTTGCTTTCAACGTGCTGGGTGACGGCCTTCGGGACACAATCGACCCCTACAGCCATTAAGCAAACTATCTTTACATTCATCACATCGCTGCGACGCCGAAACCACTCAGCCAGCAATTGTTTGATGCTGTAAGACTGTGTTCCTATATAGGTAGCGCGTGGCTGCGGCTGGTGGATTTGAACATGAATGATGTGAGTTCTTCGCGCGTCGAAGCGCCCCAGGACATTACGAAAGTCCTGGGTGTTGGAAAGAAAAAGATCCCCTGGTGGCGACGCTGGTGGGTCTTGCTGATCGCGGTGTCGATCATAGCGTTCGTTGCCTATCGTCTGCTCGCGCCGGCAACGCCTGTTTCATATATTCTGGGCAAGGCCGAGGTCGGCAACATTCGATCCATCGTGACTGCAACCGGTACACTGCAGCCCATCGACAAGGTCACGGTGGGTGCCGAAGTGTCGGGACGCATCGATGAAGTGCTGGTCGACTTCAACGGGATTGTAAAGAAAGGGCAAGTCATTGCCCGCATCAACACGGACGAGCTTAACGCGCGCTCCGTTCAGGCAGAAGCCACCGTGCTGCAATTCGCGGCAACTCTTGCGAAGGCGGAGAATGACCTCAAACGCGCCGTTGCGCTTCGAGACAAGGGGTTTGTTTCTGCCGCTGCCCATGACAGCGCGCTCGCTGCCCGCAATTCCGCATCGGCAAGCCTCAAGAGTGCGAAAGCGCAAGCGGACCAGGCCAGGGCCAATCTGGCAAAGGCAGCGGTTCGGTCGCCAATTGACGGAATCGTACTCGACCGCAAGATCGAGCGCGGGCAGACAGTCGCTGCCGGATTCCAGACGCCGGAACTCTTCGTCATCGCGTCAGATCTTCGCAAGCTTGAACTTACGATCGATATCGATGAAGCAGATGTCGGTGACGTTGAAGTTGACCAGGAAGCAACATTTACTGTCGACGCGTTTCCAGCGCAGATTTTCAAAGCCAAAGTTTCCGAACTTCGCAACGCGGCTCGAACCATCCAGAACGTCGTGACCTATCAAGGCGTCCTGACTGTCGAAAACGAGCAGGGGCTTCTCAAGCCCGGCATGACAGCAACGGCGGACATCGCTGTCAAGGCAGCGACAAATGTTGTGAACGTGCCAAACGGCGCGTTGCGGTTCACGCCAGTAGCTGCTGCTGCGGTCACGATGGTTCCCGTCGCCACTGTGGCGCCATCTGATCCGGTCGCTTCAGGCAAAGGCAAATTGTGGGTTGATGTCAAAGGCAAGGAGCCCCAGTCGATTGATGTCACGCTTGGCATCACAGACGGGCAACGCACACAGATCACAAGTGCAAACGTGAAAGCAGGCGATGAGTACATCCTGGATATCGCACAGGCGAAATAGACAAAAATGGTCGAGCCGTCGCTCATTCGATTTGAAAGCGTCTCCAAGATTTACGGCAAGGGGGAAGCGGAAGTGCGCGCTCTCGACGGCGCTGATCTTACAATCGACGCCGGCGAATTTGTTGCCATCATGGGCCCATCCGGGTCGGGCAAGTCGACATGCATGAACATACTTGGATGTCTCGATACGCCGACGAGCGGGCGCTATTTCTTCCGCGGGGTCGATGTCGGGACGCTTGATCGCTCGCAGCGCGCGCTGCTGCGCCGAAACTATATCGGCTTCGTGTTCCAGGGCTTCAACCTTCTCAAGCGCACGACGGCCCGCGAGAACCTCGAGTTGCCGCTGATCTATCGACGCGAGTCTGCGGCGCAGCGGAAGGCATCCGCGATGAAAGCGCTGGCGCTTGTTGGTCTGACAGATCGCGCGAACCATACGTCATCCGAGCTGTCGGGCGGCCAACAGCAACGTGTTGCCATTGCGCGCGCGCTGGTGACCGAGCCGGCCGTGATCTTTGCCGATGAACCGACAGGCAACCTGGATTCCTCGCGCAGCCACGAAATCATGAAACTGCTGGAAGAACTGAACCGCACGCGCAACATCACAATCGTCCTTGTAACGCATGAGGAAGACATCGCGGCCTATGCCAAGCGACAGATCCGGTTTCGCGACGGCAAGATTGCGTCGGATACACTGACGCGCAAGGAGCCCGTGGCATGATCTGGACAACGCTGCAGCTTGCGTTCCGGGAATTGCGCGCCAACATTCTGCGTTCGCTGCTGACGACGCTTGGCATCATTGTCGGCGTGGCTGCGGTCGTTACCGTTGTTACCCTGGGACAGGGGCTGACGCTCAAAGTCACGTCGGATATTTCTTCGATGGGGCGCAATCTGCTGTTCGTTCTGCCGTTCACACCTCAGCGTTCGGGGCCAGCGACGCCGCAAACGCCTTTCAAAATTGATGATGCGACAGCAATCTCGCGCGAGATACAGGGCGTGCTGGCTGTTGCCCCATCGGCCATCAAGCAATCACAGGCCGTCTACGGGTCGAACAACTGGTTTGCCCAGGTCAATGGAACCACCAACGCGTATCTGATCGTTCGTGACTGGCCAATCGCCCAAGGACGCATGTTCACCGAAAGCGAAGAACGGGGCGGCAGGGCGGTTTGCATTCTTGGCGAAACGCCTCGCAAGGAACTGTTTGGACACCAAAACCCGCTCGGGGCGTCGGTCAGGATCGGACAAACGACGTCTTGCGAAATTATTGGTGTGCTGTCCATGAAGGGGCAATCCACCTTCGGACAGGACCAGGACGACCTGATCCTGATGCCCATCAGTGCCGTTCAGAAGCGAATGACGGGCACTGATGACGTTCAGCAGATCTGGCTTTCTGCTGTCAGCGCGGAACGCGTG
Organism: Micropepsaceae bacterium; assembly: GCA_040080835.1. Classification (GTDB taxonomy): domain Bacteria; phylum Pseudomonadota; class Alphaproteobacteria; order Micropepsales; family Micropepsaceae; genus SZUA-430. The sequence goes on from JBEBHP010000003.1 coordinate 197,575, forward strand.
AAGCCGGTGCAGCTGGCGCTTGCGACACTGATGCGGGAACGCCGTCGCATCAGGCCGGGAGAGCAAGACGATTTCCTGATTCGTGACCTGCAGTCCGTGTCGACGCTGGTTGAATCGACGACGGCCCTGCTGACAGCCGGATTGTCTGCTGTTGCCGCAATCAGCCTTCTGGTTGGCGGCATCGGCATCATGAACATCATGCTGGTTTCAGTGACTGAGCGCACCCGCGAGATTGGCATCCGCCTGGCGATTGGTGCGCTGGAGCGCGACGTGCTGCTGCAGTTTCTGATCGAAGCAATCCTGCTGTCTTGTGTGGGTGGCCTGATCGGTGCCTTGCTGGGCCTCGGAGGTTCCGCCGCAATCGCCTATGCGATTGGTGTCCCGTTCGTGCTCAGCATCTGGGTAATCGTGGTCGCGTTCGCGTTCTCGGCTGCCGTTGGCATCGTGTTCGGATTCTTCCCGGCCCGTCGCGCCGCCAGCCTCGATCCAATTGAAGCATTGAGATATGAATAGAAAAGGGCAGATCGGGAACGAACCCGACCTGCCCATTCATGCCTGCAATGTCACCTAGTGCGCGGGAGGTGCCGGTGGGCCCGCGGGTGCTGGCAGCGGTGCGGTGCCGAGAACCTTGACGTCACCCGAACCTGCGATGTCCTTGTCCAGTTCGCCGGTGTAGCTGCCGAGGACGACGCTGCCCGATCCCATGATTTCAATGTGCGGATTGACAGCGTGACCCTTGAAGGTCACGTCGCCGGAGCCTGCGATCTCGACCTTGAACGAAGTTGCCGTGCCGCCGTCGACTACCACGTCACCAGAACCTGCAATTTCGACATCCAGCGGGCCGTTGATGCTCACGGCTTTCACGTCGCCTGAGCCTGCGATCTCGATGTCGAGACCCTGCGCGATGGCACCGAGGATGACTTCACCGCCACCTGCAATTTCAACCTGGGCGGCGGCAGCTGATGGCGCCTCGACGTGCCCCGATCCCGCGATGTCCACATCAAGCTGGTCGCGGATCGGTCCGAAGGTGACCTTGCCGGAGCCCGCGAGAGACACCTTGGCGTTCTGCACGCGGCCAAAGCGGCCAGACAGCGAGTGGCCGTCGAGCGATACCGGGGCGTCAAGGTCTCCGGCTGCGATGTTGCCGGAGATGTCTTCCATCTCGTATGGCGTTCCAGATGGCGCTGCGATACGCAGCGTCAAGTCTGCTGGCCTGCGTTCTGCCGACCACATGTTGAAGAGGTTCCAGGGGAACCAGGCTTCTTCGTCGTGCCTGTCGAGACGAACATAGAGTTCTTCACCGACGATGCGGACCTGAAGCTCTTTCATCGTGTCCGGCTTGCCCCACGCCTGAACGTGCATGGCGCCAGCAGGGGCTACGATCAGTTCGATCTGTCCAACCACCTTATCGAGGTGGACACGCTTGGCAGTAAACTGCCTGTCGAACGGACCTGCAGGGGCGACCGGTGTCGCTGACGCCGTTGCGCCTACGACGCTTGCGAGGCTCGCCAGCGGTGCCAGCAGGTAGTTCTGGGACACGGGTGAATAGCTCGAGCCCTGCATTGCAAGGGCGCTGACTGTTACGCCGGCGCCTGCGAGGACTGCCGTCAAACCAAGTTTGGATATCAAGTTCATCTGCTCACTCCGCTTACTGCTGGCGGCGTTGGAAGTGCCTCGGCTGCGATGGACGCAGGTTGAGGTGCGTTAAGGTCAGCAAAGACAATCATCCCCGAGAGCCCAACGAGGGCCAGCAACGACGCCACTGTCAATACTGTCGCCAAGGCTGTTTTTGCGATTACACTCGCCATAGGTCCGCCCCACAGTGAAATTCTCTATAGTGCGAAGTATATACTAGTGCCATTGGGCGGGTTCAAGAGGGTCGCTTAATAATTTGAACCCCTGTGGCTTGGCTCATGGAATCAGCCGATATCCGCCACTTTCCGTGACTAGAAGCCTGGCGTGGGCCGGGTCGGCCTCGATTTTCTGGCGCAAACGGTAAATGTGGGTTTCGAGCGTGTGGGTGGTCACGGCCGGGTTGTAGCCCCACACTTCATGAAGAAGTGTCTCGCGTCCGACGACCTTGTCACCCGCACGGTACAGGAACTTGAGGATCGAGGTTTCCTTCTCGGTCAAACGGACCTTGGAGTTGTTCGGGCCCTGAAGCAGCTTTGCAGAAGGACGGAACGAATACTGGCCAATCTTGAACACGGCGTCTTCACTTTGTGCATGACTGCGCAGGTGGGCCCGAATGCGGGCCAAAAGAACGTTAAAGCGGAACGGCTTGGTCAGGTAGTCGTTGGCGCCGGCGTCGAGTCCCAGGATCTGGTCGGCCTCGCCGTCGTGCCCGGTTAACATCACAATGGGGCAGCGGATATTGGCCTTTCGCATCAGGCGGCAGACTTCGCGGCCGTCGAGATCGGGCAGGCCCACGTCGAGAATGACGAGATCAGGCGGTTCCGTACGCGCCATTTCCAGCCCCGACGCGCCAGTTGCTGCGTCACTGACAACAAATTCACCCTGGAGATTCAGTTGCTCTTTCAGGGACTCGCGGAGAGCGTTGTCGTCATCAACCAAAAGCACTCGCCTTGGGGTCGTCATTGTTGTTGTCGCCTGCGGGTTCTAAATGCCAAATGATTTGTCCGGGGTGATGTGTACGCTATAGCAAATCAAAATTGGAGTGCGTGAGAGGCATGAAACGACCAGCGCGCGGGGGAAAGCGCGGCAGCGCCAAAGTTCCTGCGAAAGCAAAGGTAAACAGGCGCGCGCCTCACGCAAAGTTCATGTCAGGGGCCATGATAGCTGTGGAGCGAGCGGCGGGAGACCTGCGCCGCGGGCTGCCTGTGGTCCTGTTTCCCGAGAAGGGACCTGCCTCGCTGGTGGCATCGGCTGAACTCGCCAGTGACGCGGTCATTGACGCAATGGCCAAGTGGTCGGGTGCTGCCCCCCAGGTCCTGCTGACGCATCATCGGGCTTCGACGCTCAAGATCAGGCTTTACACAGACAAGGCCGTGGCGGTCGCGCTGCCGAAGGATGAACGTGCGCGCGCGGCGAAGATCCTTGCTGACCCGACTCGCGACATGCACGACCCGCTGATGGGGCCGTGGAAGGCCGACCGTGCTGGCCTGAGCGGATCCGCGCTCGCCGCGATCCAGCTTGGCAAGATTGCGGAGCTGCTGCCTGCGATGGTTGAGGTACAGCTCGACCGGCGCAAGGCAAAGAGGCTTTGCCTCGAGCAGGGCATGCTTGCGGTCGACGTGAGCCAAATACAGGCACAGGCTGCAAGCGAGCAGATGGCGCTCAAGATTGTGGCGCGGGCGCAGTTGCCTCTTGCTGGTGCAGAAGACACCCGCGTGCTTGCTTTTCGACCGGCGAGCGGCGGGCGCGAGCACCTCGCGCTCATTGTTGGGGCACCCGAGCCGCCGGGCCCGGTTCTAGTGCGTTTGCACTCGGAGTGCCTGACGGGTGACCTGCTGGGCTCGCTCAAGTGCGATTGCGGCGACCAGTTGCGCGGTGCCGTTGCTGCGATCGGTAAGCATGGCACCGGGATCCTGCTTTATCTTGCGCAGGAGGGACGCGGCATCGGGCTCATCAACAAGCTGAAGGCCTATGAGCTGCAGGACCAGGGCTTTGACACGATTGATGCAAACCAGCGGCTGGGCTTTGAAGCGGATGAGCGCGAGTTCGCGGTGGCGGCCGAGATCCTGAAGTACCTGGGGTTCTCGTCCGTGCGCCTGATGACGAACAACCCGGACAAGGTGGCGCAGCTGGGCAAGCATGGTGTCACCGTCATTGAGCGCGTGGCGCACCAGTTCCCGACCAACCCGCACAACGCGGCCTATATCGCGACCAAGAAGGCGAAGGCAGGCCACCTGACCTGATCGGCCAGACCGGCAGAATTTGCCGGGTCGGGCAGGGCGCCGCCGCTTGAAAACCCCATAGTTTCTGCCGAATCCGGTTGGCGTGGCCCTTGCGTCAACCATGTTCATGCAAGTCGAAAACCTCATATCGCCAAGCGTCAAGCCGATTGCCGAGCCCCAGGTGAAGCCTGCGGCCAGCGATGACGGCTTCAGCTTTGACGACTTTCTGGATGTCATCAATCCGCTGCAGCACCTGCCTGTGGTCGGCATGGTCTATCGTGCGATTACCGGCGACGAGATCAAGGCGCCTGCAAAGATCGCGGGCGACGCGCTGTTCGGCGGCATCTACGGGTTCCTGGGTGCGCTCGGCTCTGTTGCCTATGAGGGCATTGTGGGCGAGAGCATCGAGAAGACCGTGATGTCACTGTTCGACAGCGATACGCCTGCAGCTCCGGCTCAGGCCCTGGCACAGCGTGCATACCAGTCGGCTCAGACACTGAGCCTTGACGAGATCGAGCGTTCACCGTTTTACGGAACGGTGAGGTCTCCGGTCAGCATCGCAGCGCTTGAACTTTAGGCCCTGACGAAAGGTGACACTGTCACCTTGTGTTGCATCGTGTTTTTCGCCGGGCGCTGCGCGTCATCTGGTTAAAAGGTGACAAAATTGTTCGAAGGTTCCACTTCGTGTCCGACTGATTTTCGGTGCGAATTCCGTCGCCTGCGCCCCTTTCCGCCAGCAAGATTTTTTTCGGCAAGCACTAAAGCATTGACTTGACAGTGTCAAGAACAATATGCGAACATTTCGTCGCAAGCCCGTGCACCTAGCGCAGGCGTTTTGCGATCGCCATGCCCATGGACTCGGGCAGTTGCGGGTCGACATTGGCGAGCACGATGACAGCCCAATCGTCCCAGGAATCGAGTATCGCGTTGGTGCCGGGCGCGCCACCGGCCACACCCATCGGCGCGGGGTTGCGCCCCTTGGTGACAATGCCCTGCAGCACCCAGGCCGTCATTTCGGGGCCCAGCAGCTTGCCTTCACGCAATGCATTGTCGAAGGCGAGCAGGTCGCCTGCGGTTGAATAGACACCGCCGGCGCCGCTTCCCGTTGCGCCGTGAAACGGGTTGGTGTTTTCGTAAGGTGCCTCAGGTCCGCGCACGCGGCCGTATCTGATGGCCGTGTTGGCGGGCAGGCTTGCGGCATTGAAGTAGCCCGAGCGCTCCATGTGTGCGGGGCGGAACACGATGTCGGCGACATTGCTTTCAAAGGACTTGCCGGAGGCGCGCTCGGCCATCTCGCCCAGCACGATGTAGCAGCCGTTGCAGTATTCGGTGTTCGATCCCGGCTTGAACTTCTGGGGCAGTTTCGAGACGTAAAGATAATAGGCGTGGTTCGAGTTCAGGCTTTTCTTGTCGGCCTGGTTGAAGCCCGGGCCAAAGAAATCGGCGATGCCGCCTTTCATGCTGATCAGCTGGTCGACTGTCGCAGAACGCGCCAGCTCATTCGGATAGTCAGGGATGATGTCTGCGATTGTCGTCGTCAGTTTCAGCTTGCCCTGTTCGATCAGCCTGGCGATCACGGTCTGCGTATACTTCTTGCCGATCGACGCGATGTTGAAGGTCGTGCCCGCATCCAGCGGTACTTTGCGTTCACGGTCAGCCAACCCATAGGCCTTCACGACAAGCGGCTTTGCGTTGCGCGCGATCATGATGACGCCGGAGAAGTCGTCGTGCTGGACGTATGGTGCCACCCAGGTGTCGATTGCTGCCGACATCTGGCTTGGGGACATGGTGGACGCCAGCGGTGGCGGTGGCACCTTTGGGCCGCGGGCGCCGTCATCGGCAGGCTCGATGCCCACGGTCTCTATGCGCTGTTCTGCGGAAGCGTCAAAGGTGAAGCCCAATCTGAGCTTGCCTTGCCTGCCGGCGGCAATGATTTCGAGCGTGGCATCCTGCCAGTTGCTGGTTTCGATTTTCAGGGGGCCGAATTCCGAGTGAACCTGGGCCACGAGCTGCGCGCGCGCTTCGGGCGTACGCCTTGCCAGGAGCGCCTTCGAGAAGTTCTCGTGGGCGGCGCGTTCATAGGTGGCCGCGTCGCCGGTCGAGAGCGCTGCGATCATCGCGGTAGCGCGGGCTTCGGCCTTGGCGGGGGTGGCGTGTGACTTGGTGGGTACGAAGGCCACGAGGGCGACGACGAGCAGAAACACGATGAAGCGGGCGGTGTGGTGGCGCAGCATGGTTGGAACCCCTTTGAGGGCGGTACTTGTAGAGGAAGGGTTTTGCAGAAGTTTGTCAGTGTTTGTCGGAGGTGTTGCAAAGTGTGGCTAGAGGATTTGGAGGAAGTAGCTGGCTACACGCTTATTGCTAGTTATCAACCGATATCTCTTTCCACGATTTGACTTCAAACCCCAAGTTCTTGCAGCGCGCGAGGTCTGTCTGCTTGGGCGCTTGAGTGCCACAGTCTAAGTTTTGATCTGATCGCACTTTTGAGCTCGTAGTAACCGCACTGCGACGGCTGCACTGGCAAGATCAATAGCTACTGTTGCTCCGAAACACCGCCTCAGAAGTTCGAGAGATTAACCAACTTGACGCAACTGTATCGCATACTGGGTACCAGATAGAGTTCGTAGGATTTTCGAGAGACGGCCTAATGAAAGACCTCCAAGCCAAGGCAGAACCGACCCGAGAGTTCTTTGTGACTATGCTCACACGGGATATCTCGCTTGAGGACTGCATATTTGATCTTATTGACAACTGCTTGGATGGGGCGAGGCGCGAACTGGGATCACAAAGCGTTGACGACCCTGCGGACAAAGCATTCAAGCATTTCAAGTGTACAATCGAATTCTCGGGCACCAGTTTCGTGATCGCCGATAATTGCGGAGGCATCCCGCTTGACATAGCGAGGCACTATGCATTCCGTTTCGGACGGGACCCAGACGCACCAATCGATAAGTTTGGCGTTGGGATCTACGGCATCGGAATGAAGAGGGCGATTTTCAAGATTGGTCGAAAGGCTGATGTGCACAGCATCACAAGCGAAACTGCGTTTCGAGTCGAACTGGACGTCAACGAGTGGCTTAGCACCCCACAGCCGCGCTGGAGCTTTCCGATAACGATGGAAAGCAAGAGCGGCAAGAAGGGTACCAGAATCGAAATCACAAAGCTCAATACCACAATCGGGTCGGAGTTTGACGACGAAGGGTTTGAGCGCGGGCTGCTGCGTACAATCGGAAGAGATTACTCCTTATTCCTGGAGCGCGGTTTTGCTATAAAGGTCAATGGGTCTCTTGCCGCGCCGGAGAGATTTGACATGCGCTCCGGGGAAGGGTTCTCACCGGCTCGCATTGCGTACAAAGATGAGAGCGGAGTGAGAGTGGAGATCTTCGCTGGAATGGCGTCGATCCCTGCAGATGAGGACTCCGAAATCAGGAGCGACAGAGACACAGCCCTCTCCGGTTGGTACGTGTTTTGTAACGACAGAACGATAATTGCAGCGGACAAGTCCGAACGCACTGTTTGGGGTTATGCCAGCATTCCGGACTGGCATGTGCAGTACAACGGCTTCAAGGGACTCGTCTTCTTCCGTTCCGCAGATCCTTCACTGCTTCCGTGGACGACTACAAAGAGAGACATCGATCTCCGATCCCCCGTGTATCGACGAGCTCTTTCGAAGATGCGCGAACCAACTCGGGCATGGACCGCGTACACGAATCAGCGGAAGGGTGACGTCGAAAAAGCCAAAGGTGCGGAAAAGCGCACCAATGCCGTATCACTTCTTGACCTGCCCAAAAGAGCATCTATGGCGCTTCCCAAGCTCCGAGGTCCCGCCAGAACGTCCATCACGATCTCGTACCAACAGTCTCGCGCGAAGGTCGGAGAAGTTCGCCGAGCGCTGGGAGATGAAGCACTCACCAATCGAGAAGTTGGCGAGCGGACGTTTGATTACTATTATGATCGAGAAGTCGATGACTAGGAAGTCGGACGACTCGTTCGAAGCAGTAAATTATGCGCTTCGGCCAAGCAAGGTCATAGCTCGCAAAGTCATTTTCGATTGCCTGCGGCGCGCTCGAGAGACACTTCAGGAAGTCTCATATGAATACGTTGGAATGGGTTCGATATGGTTCGTCGATTTTGTGATGGCCCATCGAGCGCTTCAAATCGAAAAAATGACATCAATCGAAGCCAGCGACATCGGATATGCACGGGCGCGCTTCAACGCCCCATTTGCGTGCATTCGAGTTAAACATGGTTACACAACCGATGTGCTCCCGACGCTTGGCTTAGACAAACGTGCCACAATTATTTGGCTGGACTACGACACGGCAATCGACGATGGACCATTTATCGAAGATATTGACTATTTGGTCGATAATGTAGCGCCAGCTAGCATTTTGCTGTTTACTGTTAATGCTGAGATCGGAAAATTGCTGCGTCGGATAAACCCGCAAAACCCCGACAAGGTTAGGCCCAAAGACGTTGAGAATCACTTGATGCGACGCCTAGGTCAGAGCGTTCCGGTTCAGCTAACGAGCGACCAGCTCGAGCCCGACACTTTTGCATCCTTGGTTGCTGGAATGCTCATGTCCAGAATCGAAAATTCACTCAGAAGAACATCACGCAATCTCCAATTCGCTCCGATGTTCAATTTTGTCTACCGGGACGGACCACGTATGGCGACGGCCGGAGGTATGGTCGGCGACGACCTTCTGTTGAATGACATCCGCAAGCAAACAAGTCGAACCGGCTGGCCGGGTATTATCCCAACTCCTATACAAGCCCCCCCTCTCACTCTGCGGGAAAAAATGGCAATTGATCGTCTGCTGCCGCTTGCGCGACGGCCCTCAAAATTGCGGGTCCAGCAGGAAGCAGGCTTTCCCTTGTCAACCAAACAAATCGATGCATACTTTCGATACTATGCGCACTATCCTGCATTCGCAGAGATCTACTTCTGAAAAAGTAGCCAGCCTATCTACAATAGGAAAATGCGAATCAGTAAGATCTTTCCCAGCCATGCGAAGCCGCCAACCATCCTAGACTTGTTCAGCGGTTGCGGCGGATTCGCTCTGGGCTCACGCTGGGCCGGATTTGAGACTGCCCTTGCAATAGACATCGACCCGATTCTATCTGGCCCCTTCGGACTGAACTACCCATCGGTTCCAGTCAGTACACTTGATATTCGCGATCTAACCGCTCGGTCACTGAGAATATTACAGCCACAAGGTGTGGACGGGGTTATTGGCGGTCCCCCTTGCCAGGCATTCAGCGCGATTGGGCGTCGAGAACCAAACGACCCACGACGAATGCTTGTGCATGAGTTTTTTAGGATAGTATCTATTGTACGGCCGAAATTCTTCATATTTGAAAACGTTCGCGGACTAGGCTTTGAAAAGAACATCTCCGTGCTGACGGAGGGCCTCAATCAACTTAAGGGGCGCTGGAACATTGTTGGCCCGATATTTGTCGACGCGTCGGACTTCGGTGCTCCAACCAAAAGAATACGCCTTTTCGTTTTCGGCTTTGATTCGGACAGGATGTCCGTTCCCTCAGTCAAGGCTCTTGCCGCAAAGTCGCGTTCATCGGTAAACGTACGTGACGCGATTTCTGACTTGGGTGGTGCTACCGAAAATGCTCCCGATGCAAGCGGCTTTGACGTCTGGAGGTATGGACGGGTTCGCAATATTTCAAAATACGGGAGTTCAATGAGAAGCAGATCTGGACGATTCACGGGGCATCGACGGACAGTCCATTCGCCAAAGACGATAATGAGATTTGAGGAGGTGCCCCCGGGTGGAGTAGACCCAGTCGGCAAGTACCATCGCCTGAAATGGGATGGTGTATGTCCCACTTTGCGCGCGGGAACTGGATCGGACAAAGGTTCGTATCAGGCAGTGCGACCGCTTCATCCGACAGAAAATCGCGTCATTACAGCGCGCGAAGCAGCAAGGTTACAGGGATTCCCTGATGACTTCCTGTTCCACCCAACAATCTGGCATAGTTGCCGAATGATCGGGAACAGTGTCTCACCCATCGTAGCGCGTGTGCTTTTGCAGAGAATTCGTGGCCACCTTGGCTAGGTTGTCGGGCTTAGACGCCAACATGCTGGCAGGGGGGCACCGACGAGTTGATTGAACCACAATTGCTGCATTCTTTTTGTCCCATAATCAAAGGCGAAATTCGAGGCAATTTGGTGCCGCCTGAATAACTCATAGGAGTTCTCAGGGGAAAGATGGCTCGTTTGCTATGCGAAGCAATCACAATTTAAGGTGAAGCATGTTTGCGCTCCTGATGCATTTAGCTTTGTGCTTCGGCTGTTCGGATGGCCGATCGCAGGCTTGGATTGGACACAATCTGGACGAGCTTATTCGTGCCTGGGGGCCTCCAACTTCCCAAGCAGCACTTTCCGATGGCAGCAAGATTGTGGAGTGGTCTCTGGAGCGTACGGTTGGTGGCAGCTATCGCTATCCAGATGGTTCCGGCGGGACTTGGCGATCCAGTCCGATCAACCAGCATTGCTGGGTGAGAATGGATGTGCGCGCTGACAACATCATTGCTGCGGCAAAGGTTGATGGGAATCTTGGTGGTTGCAACACCTTGTTCAGAGACAAACCTGCGCCGGGCGACAACGGCTGAACTTCTGCTTGCAGAAGATCAACTAGGCTCTTTTCATTTTGTCACATCTCCTTTCAGTCGATCCGCGACTCGGCTCGTAGCACTCGCGATCAACTGCTCTCGCAGTTGAGGTCGCGCAACGTCCGGGATGCCATGGTGCGTTTTGCGGTAGATTGTTGGGCGCGGCAGGCCCCCATCGTCTGCAGCATTGCGTGTCGCAATGTGCAGCCACTTCCGCCGATGAACCGGGGGAAGAAAAGGGATTGGGTTAGGTGCCGCCGAGGAGGCGGGTTAGCATTCGACGCTGGTGGTCCTGGCCGGCGAAGAAGATGGCGAGGATGCGCACGCGCTTCAGTTTTTCGTCGGTGAGGAAGTAAAACACTGCCCTGCGTCGGGTAACGCTTCGCAAGCCTTGCATGAGGTCGGGCCTCAGGGTTCCCTGCTGGGGCGCCTTTCCGATGGCGAGCATTTCGCTTTCTATTGCCCGGACGCGTCTTGCTGCGCGATCAATGGCGGACTTCTCATCCTCGCCGAAGGCTTGATAGCTCTCGATCAGGAACTCGAAGATGGCGGCGAGGTCGCGGTCCGTGCCGAGTGCACGTTCGACCCTGTAGCTCATTTTCCAGATTTGCGCGCGGCGATCATGCGGCCTGTGCGCTTGCGGCCTTCGTCGACGCCCACGAATTGATGACCTTTGCAGCGATCATCGAGCAGCGCCCGCAGCGCTTGTGTTTCTGCGTCTTCCGCTTCCTGCCTTGCACGCAACAGGTCGAGCCCGTGCTGCAGAACGGCGCTCAGGCTTGCATAGCGGCCGCGCGCCACGAGTTGCCGGGCAAAGGCCTCCTGCGCGTCAGTCAGCGAGATCGATGTCTTTGCGGTCAAAACGAGATCTCCATTGGTATTACTGGGTAGCACCGGGGGTGGCTCCTGTCAAAATTTGGGGAATGACGCGGATGGTGCGCCATGTGTGATGGGACATTCTCGCAGCAGGTGCCAGAGCGACAAAGTCTTGATCTGTAACAGGATGTGTCAGTGGTGGCGGAACGTGGGGTGTTGCGACAGGTAATTGGGTGGGTGGTGAGCTGGAGTTTGACGGTTCGCTTGGCGCCGGCCCCCATCGTCTGCAGCCCACCTACGCTAAAGCTTCGGTGGGCGCAGCCACTTCCCCCGATGAATCGGGGCAGAAAAGTGGCACAGTGGTATCGTGATGTCTTGTTGTGGTGAAGGATGGCACGGATGATGAAGCGCGCAATCGCGGTTACGGCTGCACTTTTCGCGATCGTTGGGTCGGCGGTTGCGTGGGGTGCGAAGGCGTCGGCTGGCCTGCCTTCATCTGCGGCGATTGACACTGAGGTGGCGCGGGCGATGGAGGCTACGGGCGCCAAGGGGATGGCGGTTGCCGTCATCGATGAGGGTCAGGTCGTTTACGTGCAGAGCTATGGTGCGCGCAATGCGGCGGGGCAGGCGCTTGAGACTGGTACCGTGATGTACGGCGCGTCGCTGACCAAGGCTGCGTTCGCGTACATGGTGATGCAGCTGGTGCAAGAGAAGCGGATCGACCTTGATGCCTCGATCGCGACGTATCTGCCGAGGCCCCTGCCCGACTACACGGCGCCTGAAGTCGAGGACAAGTATGCGCGGTGGAGCGATCTTGCCGGTGATGAACGCTGGCGCAAGCTGACGCCGCGCATTCTGCTGAGCCACGGGTCGGGGTTTGCAAATTTCGGGTTCCTTGAGCCTGACGGGGAGCTGCGGTTTCATTTCGATCCGGGCGCGCGGTATGCCTATTCCGGTGACGGGATGATCCTGTTGCAGTTCGTGCTGGAGCAGGGGCTTGGGCTTGACGTTGGCGAGGAAATGCAGCGGCGTGTCTTTGACCGCTTTGCCATGAAGACGACGAGCATGATGTGGCGGCCAGACTTTGCTGCGAACCTTGCCGATGGCTGGGACATTGACGGCAAACCGCATCCGCATGACGAGCGCAGCGCCACGCGCGCTGCGGGCTCGATGGACACGACGATTGCCGACATGGCGAAGTTCGCGGCGGGTTACGTTTCGGGTGCGGGGCTTTCGCCTGCGGGGCGCGCAGAGCTGACAAAGTCGCAGCGTGCGATCACGACGGCGACGCAGTTTCCGACTTTGCAGCCGGAGTTGCCGGTGGCGGCGCGACGCGCGGATCTTGCGGCGGGGCTTGGTGTCATCGTCTTTGACGGTCCGCAGGGGCACGCCTTTGAGAAAGGCGGGCATGACGACATCACCGGCAACTCACTGCACTGTGTCGAGGCACGCCGGCGGTGCTTGCTGATCATGTCCAACGATGTCCGCGCCGAGGCCGCGTTTCCACGGCTGATGAAGTTCGTGCTGGGTGAGACGGGGGCGCCGTGGCGGTTCTTCTATGGGGATATGACGTTCTGGTGAGGGGCTTTGGTGCGGCTTCTCCTCATCCGTCATGCCGCGCTTTGCACGGCATGACACCTTCTCCACTTTCGTGGAGAAGGGCTTTCTCTTCCTCCTGCCCTTCTCCATCTTGAGTTGGAGAAGGTAGCACGGCGTGACGGATGAGGATGCGTGATGTCATTTTCCGTTGCTGAGCAGGCGGCCGAGTATCGGTGACACGACAAGTATGGCCAGGCCGAGGGCACCGCCCCACATGGCTACTTTTGTAAAAACCGAAATGTAGTTCTGGAGGGCCGCGCCGAGATCGAGGACCTGGCCTGCGAGCGTCGGTGCCGCTGTCAGTTTTGCGATCAGGGCGGCGACGTAGCCCGCCCAAGCAGAGCCCAGGAACCAGGTTGCCATGATGGTTGCAACGGTTGCGGGTGGCGACAGACGTGTCATCTGCGAGAGGCCAACGGGTGACAGAAAGAGCTCTCCCGTCGTGTGAAAGAAATACATGACGACCAGGAAGACCAGGGGCACCTTGAATTCAGGGCTCGCGAAGTTCTGGGCGCCCCAGACCAGCACGGCAAAGCCCACAGCGATCTGGATCAGCGCCAGACCAAACTTGGCAGGCGGGTTCGGGTCGAGATGACGTGGTTCAAGATACGCCCAGATGGCAGCGAAAAGGGGCGCAAGGAGCAGGATGAAGCCGGCATTGAATGACCCGGTTTGTGCCGGCGTGATGGAATAGCCAAACACGTCGAGCTCAGAATTGCGCTGGGCAAACTGGTTCAGCGAGGAGCCCGCCTGGTTGAACAGCGTAAAGAAGATGACCGAGAACGCTATCAGGCAGAGGGCGAGCGCCATCTTCGAGGCTTCTTCACGCGTGCACTTCGTCCACATGAAGTGGAACAGGTAGGACAGCACCGCGATTGATCCCGCGCCAAGCGCATAACCCACGAGCTCGAACCGCTGAACGAACAGCCACACGACGCCAAGCCCCAAGATCGTTGCGCCGTAGATGCCGGCTTCGAGCGTGACGGGGCCTGCAATCTTCTTCGACAGGTTGGCCTTGGCGGGTGGTTCGCCCTTCCCTTCCAGCATCGGCTTGCCCATGACGAACACGACGTAGCCCGCTGCCATGCCAATGCTTGCCAGCCCGAAGCCCGCCCACCAGCCGACGACCTGCCCAAGGTATCCGCACAGGATGGCGGCCCAGAACGAGCCCAGGTTGATGCCGTAATAGAAAAGCGTGAAACCTGAGTCCCGTCTCGGGTCGGCCGCCGGGTACAACTGGCCAACGAGCGATGAAATATTGGGCTTCAAGAAGCCGACACCCATGACGATCAGGGACAGGGCCAGAAAGAAGATGCCGGCGTAAACCGGGTCCCGGTCCCTGACTGACAGTTCATATGTGTCTTTCGCGAGAACTGAAGGGAGCGGCGCACCGGCCGGCAGATTCCTGATTTCGACCGCACCTTCCGGCGCGGGTCCAAACTCGTAAGCCTGGCCGCCGATGAGGATGCGGACCTGCCTTGAGTTGCCGCGGCCCTCGACCTGGAAGTCATAGCTTGCGCCCTGGTAGGTCAGGGTCTGGGTGGCGGGAGCGCCTTCGATGGTCATCGTCGCGTGACCTGCCACCAGCAGAAGCGCACCGAATGCAACCGCCTTGCGCGTGCCCAGATAGTGGTCGGCGAGGAAGCCGCCGATGAGCGGCAGCAGGTAAACGAGCGACATATAAGCGCCGTAAATTCCGTTCGCGAAGGCATCATCGAACAGGAAGTGCTGCGTCAGATAGAAGATCAGGAGGCCACGCATACCGTAGAATGAAAAGCGCTCCCACATCTCAGCGAAAAAAAGTATAAACAGGCCGCGCGGGTGGGACCGAAGCTGAATGAGGACGGGGATCGCCGTCACCAGAGTTACAACAATGCCAATGACTGCGATGATGTTCATCTGCTCTCTCCAGCGTGCCGTGCAACACCTAGCACAGGTCGTGGAGCAGGTGGCAACCGGGACATTCAATTCGAAGGCTGGACAATGAGCGATCAGTATGGCGGCGAAACCATTGCCGCCTATAACAAGCGGGCCTGGGATACTCTTGCACGCAGCGGCAACCAATGGACGATTCCGGTGTCACCGGAAGTCATTGCCGACGCGCGACAGGGGACGCTGTCTGTCGTTCTCACGCCGACGATCCCTGTGCCCGCCGCTTGGCTGGGCGAGCTCAAGGGCAAACGTGTGCTTGGACTTGCGAGTGCGGGCGGACAACAGGGTCCCTGCCTTGCTGCTGCTGGCGCTGATGTCACGGTCTTCGACAACTCACCCGAACAACTGGCGCGCGATCGCATGGTGGCGGAACGCGAGGGGCTTTCGATCAGGCTGGTCGAAGGCGACATGCGGGACCTGTCGTGTTTTGCAGACGCTTCGTTCGACCTGGTCTTTCATCCGGTGTCGAACGGTTTTGTTCCGAACGTACGGCCGGTCTGGCTGGAAGCGTTTCGGGTGCTGAAGCCTGGTGGCGAGATGCTTGCAGGATTTGCCAATCCGGTCCTGTACATGCTGGACCTTGCGAAGGAGCGCGACGGGATCGTGCAGCTCAAATACAAGCTGCCGTTCAGCAGCACCGAACAGGCAGACGATCCTGAAATCATCAAGTTGCGGGAGGCTGGAGAACCGCTTGATTTTGGACATACGCTTGACGACCAACTGGGCGGGCAGATCGATGCGGGGTTCCACATCGTGGGCTTTTATGAAGATGGCTGGGGCGTGGAACGGTCACCGCTTTACGGGCTGATGAAGAGCTTCATCGCCACGCGTTCGCGCAAGCCCTGAGCCTATTCGCGTGTGACGGGCGTGTTCAGCGGCAGCCTTTCGCCCGCCACCGTGCCGGCGTTGAAGGCATCTTCGGAGACGTATTTCCTGCTGCTCTTTGGCGCCTCGCGGAATTTCAGGTTGAGGCGCTCGAGTTCCCGGTTGATGACATCGGCCTTCACGACGACGAGATCGCGGCCGACGGCTGCGGTCTTCTGGTCGCGGGCCTGTTTCATGGCCCTGAGTTTCCGGCTGACCGACATCGCCATGCCGATGCCGAAGGACGACGAGGCGGTTGCGCGGTCGCGCCGCACGACTGACTGATATTCACGCGTGAGCCGGTAGCGCACCACTTCGGATGCAATGGCTGCGCTGATCATGCTGGCGAGATGGGTTGCCGCGTCCGCGTCGTGGCGCAGGCCGAAGAACACGTACCGGCGGAGGCCGTCCTGACCGGTTTCACGCCATACCTTGCAGTCACAGAAATCGGCGATCGCTGAAATCGTGTAGTCGAGGGGCGCCTTGGTCTTGCGCGTGGTTTCTACCGTACGCCGATCGCATTCGGTCTTGCGTATTTCAACGTCGCTGAGAGACAGGTTGTGGCGATCGAGAAGTTCCGCCACTTTTTCTGCGGCAGCGACGGCTTCACTCTCGGTGCAACCGTTTTCGATGGTTTTGGCGCGCAACGCCTCGATGCGCGCCTGAAGGCGTTCAAGCGTTTCCTGACCTAGCGGTCCCATTGCGGCTGAGCGGGGAGATCCTGACATGAGAAGTCATAGTAGGTGTCAAAGTTATGCTCGTCGAGGCCGGAACGGTTGCGATCGGGCAGCAGTGACCGCAGGCATTCGTCGCGCGACGCAAAAGGGCGCGGCACGTAGATGACACGCACGCTGTCGCGGCCTGGGGTCATCTTTTCAACGATCTGGTACCAGCCCGGTCCCTGCCAGCGTGTGGCGGCGTAGGCGGTGGTCGTCAGGGTGAGGCAGGCGGCGAGGAGGGCGAGTGATTTCTTCATGGGGGTCCCTTGAGTGGGAAGCACGTTGAGTGGCCGGTGAATTTCGCTCCGGCCACGCGCTTCACTTTGTGGTGCAAGGCCTACGCGATCAACTTCATCTCGCGTCCGACTTCGGCAAAGCTGTGGATTGCGGTGTCCAGATCCGCACGCGTCAGTGCGGCCGACATTTGCGTGCGGATACGTGCCTTGCCCTGAGGCACCACCGGGTAGGAAAAGCCTATTACATAGACACCCTTTGCAAGCATCGCATCAGCGAAGCGACCGGCAAGTGCTGCGTCACCCAGCATGATGGGCACGATCGGGTGTTCACCCGGAGCCAAGTTAAAGCCGAGCTTTGTCATTTCGGTGCGGAAATGCGTGGTGTTGTTCCGGAGCGTGTCGATGAGTGCTGTCGAGGCCTTGAGCAGGTCGAGCGCTGCGATCGATGCCGCCGCGATTGCTGGCGGTATCGAGTTTGAAAACAGGTACGGGCGGGAGCGCTGGCGGAGGAGGTCGATGATCTCCCTGCGGCCACTTGTGAAGCCGCCACTGGCGCCGCCGAGGGCCTTGCCCAGCGTGCCCGTGATGATGTCGATGCGGCCCATGACGCCCGCGCGTTCGTGGCAGCCGCGTCCGGTCTTGCCGGTGAAACCTGCTGCGTGGGAGTCGTCGACCATCACCATCGCGTTGTATTTTTCTGCAAGGTCGCAGATCTCGACGAGTTTGGCGTAGTAGCCGTCCATCGAGAACACGCCGTCGGTTGCGATCAGGCGGAAGCGTGCGCTGCTCGCGTCCTTCAGCTTCTGCTCGAGGTCAGCCATGTCACCATTGCGATAGCGGGAACGCTGAGCCTTGCAGAGCCTTATGCCGTCGATGATGCTTGCGTGGTTCAGTTCGTCGGAGATGACGGCGTCTTCTTCCCCGAGGATGGTTTCGAACAGACCGCCATTGGCGTCGAAGCAGGACGAGTAGAGGATCGTGTCGTCGGTGCCGAGGAACTCGCTGAGGCGGCTTTCGAGGGTTTTGTGAATCTCCTGCGTGCCGCAGATGAAGCGGACCGACGCCATGCCGTAACCCCAGCGGTCGAGTGCCTCGTGGGCGGCCTTGATAATCGCCGGGTGGCTCGCCAGCCCCAGGTAATTGTTGGCACAGAGGTTCAGGACTTCCCTGCCGTTGCTTACACGCACGTGGCCCGCCTGGGGTGAGGCGATCACGCGCTCGGGCTTTTCGAGGCCTGCACTTCTGATGTCAGCCAACGTCTTTTCGATGTGCTGCTTCACACCGCCGTACATCAGAGGTCAGCCCATTTCAGCACGACCTTGCCGGCATTTCCGGTTTTCATCGCTGCAAAGCCCTTTTCGAAGTCCGTGTAGGGGAAGCGGTGCGTGATGACGGGCGAGATGTCGAGGCCGGACTGGATGAGGACCGACATCTTGTACCAGGTTTCGTACATTTCGCGGCCGTAAATGCCCTTGATGGTCAGCATGTTGAAGATGACCTTGTTCCAGTCGATTGCCATGTCGGTCGACGGGATGCCCAGCATTGCGATGCGGCCGCCGTGGCACATGTTTGCAAGCATCTCGCGGAAGGCTGCGGGGTTGCCGGACATCTCCAGACCAACGTCGAAGCCTTCGGACATGCCGAGTTTTTTCTGTGCGTCTGCGATCGACATCTCCCTGATGTTGACGGCGAGGTCGACCTTCATCCTGCGGGCAAGTTCGAGGCGCGGCTCGTTGATGTCAGTGATGACGACATAGCGGGCACCTGCCTGGCGGACGACCGCTGCGGCCATGATGCCGATCGGGCCCGCGCCCGTGATCAGCACATCTTCGCCGAGCACCGGAAACTGCAGAGCGGTGTGAACCGCATTGCCAAACGGATCGAAGATTGACGCCACATCGAGGTCAACACCTGCGTGGTGGTGCCAGATGTTCGTCATCGGCAACGAGATGTATTCCGCGAAAGCGCCGGTGCGGTTGACGCCGACACCGCTGGTGTTGGCGCACATGTGGTATCGACCGGCCATGCAATTGCGGCAACGTCCACAAACGATGTGACCCTCGCCGCTGACGATTTCGCCCTTGCGGTAGTCGGTGACGTTCGAGCCGACATCGACAATCTCGCCCACGAACTCATGCCCGATGACCAGCGGCACCGGGATGGTTTTCTGCGCCCACTCGTCCCAGTTATAAATGTGCAGGTCGGTGCCGCAGATCCCCGTCCGGAGAACTCGGATCATGACATCGTTGATGCCCATCGTGGGCTCGGGCACATTTTCCAGCCACAGGCCTTGTCCGGCGCGCGATTTGACGAGAGCTTTCAAGTCGGGTTCTCCTTTTCGGCGGAGAACCTATGTCGTCAGCGGCCCTTTTGTCGATGGATGAAATTAGCTCCCGCAATAGGCTTCGAGGCGATATCCATCGGGATCGATGACAAAGGCCGCGTAGTAGTTTTCGCCGTAGTCCGCCCGCAAGCCGGGTTCGCCATTGCATTTTCCGCCAGCGCCGAGGGCTGCCTTGTGAAAGGCGTCAACAGCTTTGCGGGTTGGTGCGTCGAAGCAAAAGTGCAGGCCAGACCTCGTGTCTGCAGGCACCGGGTGGTCGGTCTGGCCGAGCCAGAGAACCACTGACTTGTCACCGTAACCCAGCGAATCCTTGCCTTCGCTCAGGCACTTGTAGCCAAGCGGCTTCAAGACACCGTCATAGAACTTCTGGGCCTTGGTGATGGAACGAACGCCAAGGGAAATATGGTTTAGCATGCGATTTCTCCGTCAGATTTGATGAGCCATCATTGCCCGGCTGGTCTGGACCCGGCTTGGGGGAAATTGCTATATTCCGACATGGTTGAAGCATCGTCCCGTTCTGAGGTTCCAGTGATTTCCTCGCGTTCGATCGCGCATGGAAACGGATGGAGCATCGAGGACGTCATCTGCAGGTCGGGGCCCGCGGACAGGCGTTTTGAAGAGCGCCATTCGCGGGTCTCGATCGCTGCCGTCATTTCGGGATCTTTTCGCTACCGGTGTGATGCGGGCTCGGAGCTGCTGCATCCCGGCGCACTGCTGCTGGGCAATCCAGGGTCGTGTTTCGAATGCGGACATGAGCACAGCCGCGGCGACCGCTGCATTGCCTTCCACATGGATGTGACGATGTTTGAAGAAATGTCATCGTCCGTGACGGGCACTGCCAAGTTCCGATTTCCCCGTGCGATGATGCCGGCGATGCCGGAGCTTCTGCCGACGCTGGTCGAAATCGAAGCCCTTGCCGGTGCCACACGTGACCTTGCTGCGCAGTCGCTTGTTGTCAGGCTGGCCGAACGTGTGGGAGAGACATTTGTCGGCAAGCAAGCGCGAAGGTCGTCGCTGGGCGCAGGAGAAGAAAAGCGGATCAGCGCCGCCCTGCATCACCTTGAAAGCCGGGCCAGCGAAGATGTTGACCTGGATTTGCTGGCCGGCATCGCCTGCATGAGCAAGTACCATTTCCTTCGCGTGTTCCGCCGCATCACCGGCGTGACACCTTACAAGTACCTGCTTGGGCTGCGTATGCGGCAAGCGGCCCTCGCGCTGCGCGGGACGAACAAGCCGGTCAGTGCCGTGGCATTCGATGCAGGCTTTGGTGACCTGTCGACTTTCAATCACCGCTTCAAGCAGACCTTCGGCGCGACACCGACAGCGTTCCGGCAAGCGTAGACCGCAGACACCGTCCCTGCGCTGCCGGTTTGAAGTGAACTAGTGGATTGAATCTTACGCTTGGTATCCATCTATGAACGCCTTCACAGTTCGTGAACTGGCGGCACGTTCAAGCCCGTTAGCAGACGTTCCGAAGGTCGCAGAAGGGTGAATCCTGGCCGGTCACCCTGGGCTGGGAAGCTGACGATCCCGGCGTCGAGGTCGGGGATAGATGCGCGGGACCGCCCCCCGGCGACTGCCGTCCGGAAATCGTTGCTTCTCTCAACGGTGGTGATCACCCACACGGCCCATGCCGCCATCCGGTTCGACAACATTTGGGCCAGCGGCGGGAATTTGCCTCGGGCACGCGGCGAAATTCGCGCCATACATTGGAGACCGGATCGACTGACTGGTGGACATGACGGAAGTTCCTTTTGCTTGCGATTGCAAATGTCAGATCATCGTGACCTGGTGTGCGGCGCAGATCGCCCCGACCCGCGCAGGGTCTAACTGAGCCGGCCCGCGGGCCGCCGAATCTAGGCCGCGGAACAAACCCTCCAATCCGCCGCCGGGCGTCGTCACGACCAACATTCGGGCGGGGCGTGCGCTCGCATTACGATAGCCGTGCGCCACGCCATGCGGCAGGTGAATGAATGCGCCAGGGCCGGCAGTCGTGGCGCCTTCGCCGCTATCGAGCGTGATCTCCCCCTCCAGGACGTAAAAAAGTTCGTCTTCCGATTCGTGCACATGCAACGGCACGCCGTACCCGGCAGGCACCGGGTGGTCGGCGAAGAACAATTGATCCGGCCGCCCGCCAGACTTGATCACGATCGGGGCGCCGAGCACGTTGACCACCTGTCCGGCCTTGGGACCAATCACTTCAATCACGTCGGTATCGGTACGCATCGATGGCTCCTTTTTTCCAGCTCACCGGAACTAGACTAACGACCTCGAATATTGTTTGATATATCATCTTGTTTGACACACTGTTCGGTCACGGCGAACGATCATGGATGACCCATTCGAGGGCATGGCGGTTTTTGTGCGCGTCATGGAGGCTGGCAGCTTCACCCGAGCGGCGGCCGAGCTGGAGCTCACCAAGTCCACGGTCAGCGAGGCTGTTCGGCGCCTGGAGACGCGTCTCGGCATTCGCCTGCTGAACCGCACCACGCGTCGGGTCGCGCCGACGGAAGCAGGCCAAGCGTACTTCCATCGGGCTCGCAAGGCGTTGGAGGAAGCCAAGGCTGCATCGTCGGAAGCCGGCGCCCTGAATGAGGAGCCCATCGGACGCCTGCGCGTGGCGACACCCGAGGCGTTTACCCGTGGCCTCATCACGCCCCTGCTGCCCGACATGCTCGCGGCCTGGCCCGACCTACAGGTCGAATTCGTGGAGGGCGTGGCGCCCGTTGACCTGCTCGAGGCCGGCGTCGACCTGGCGATCCGCATAGCCACCGTGCTGGAAGACAATCTCATCGTGCGCCGGCTCGGTTCGTCGCGGGTCGTTATCGCCGCGGCCCCGGCTTATCTGTCGGCCCGAGGGATTCCGCGCCACCCATCTGAGCTGCCCATGCATAACACGATCGGCTTCACCCCCATGTTCTGGGGACACGAATGGCGTTTCCTGAGGGGCGGCGAGGCGATCAACGTACCAATTCGGCCGGTGGTGCTGACCAACGCCGCCGAAACCTTGCGCGGCGCGGCGCTGGCAGGGGTCGGCCTCACGGCCATGCCGTCGTGGATGATCATCGGGGAGTTATCCCGGGGCGACCTTGTCGAAGTCCTGACCGATTGGCGAACAACCGAATACGGGATCTACGCTGTGTATCCCTCGAACAGGCTGATGGCGAAGAAGGTGAAGCTGTTCGCCGATCTGGTCGCCCGTCGGATCCGCGAGTGCGGCCTGGACGTCCCGCGGCGCACCGCCGAATAGCGCCGTGGGCATTGCCAGCCCAAGGTCTTGGGGAGCCGTGGCGTTGCCGTTCCTGATCCACGCGCTGTCAGCTCTCGCCCTTCAATGCGGGGACTGATTCAACTGCTTAGGGTCGATCTTTCCCCTTGGTCGCCTGTCAGCCAGCGGAGGTTCGGAACAACGATAGGTCAGGCCGATCACAGTTCCGTCGAAGACGTTCATCGCTGCGAACAAGGTCGTCGTTCCGTGTCGTTTGTAGTCATGGGTCATGGTTCCTGCGCGGCCATTCTTCATTGGCAGGCCGGGTTGGGTGCGGTCGAGCGCCTGAATTTGGCTCTTTTCGTCGACTGACAGGACGACGGCATGCGCTGGAGGATCGACATAGAGTCCGACCACGTCGCGCAGTTTGTCGATGAGCTTCGGATCCTTGGAGAGTCTGAACTGGCGAATGCGATGGGGCTGAAGTCGATCCAGGCCGGCGGCGGTGACAGTGAGGGAGACGCCAGCTCGCATGCCGCAGACTGGCACACCGCCAGTCCGCCGGGAATCCCAAACGGGATTCAAGTGTCAGATCTTATCCACTAGGCCTTCGTTCGCATCGGACCCATGAAGTCGCGCTTGCCAAGCGGGACGCCCTTCATGCGCAGGATGTCGTAGGCGGTCGCTGCGTGAAAATACAGGTTCGGCAGCGAGAACGACATGATGAAGCCTTCAGCAGTGAAGGGGATCTTGAACTCGCGCATCTGGAACAGCATGTCCTTGCCTTCGAATGCATTCACGTCTGCAGGTTTCAGTACCTTCAGCGCGGTCTCGGCATCAGCGATCATTTTCTGCAGACCGGCATAGTCCGGCGGCAGGTCGCTGGGCGGCGAGAACACGCCCTTCTTCAAGCCTTCAATTGCGCCGAATGAGTGATGAGCGACCGCTCCAACCTGGAAACGGAACGGCAGCATGTCTGCGATCAGACGGGTTTCCACGATGTCCTGCGGATTGATGCTGTTGGTCTGGCAATGCTCGAGCCCCTTTTGCAGAACGCCTTTCATTCCGCCCAATGCCTGAAGATATGAGGCGACGCTGAGATCATAAAGTGAAATGCCCATGCTGAAGTTCCCTTGCTGGTGATGCTGATTGACCTGACACTATCAGTGTCAGATGTGGTTTGAAAACCGCGCAGACGGAGACTGGCGCCCCCTTCCCTTTCAACCCGGTGGTCCGGGACATTTCATTCCGGTATCGCGCCGGATACCGTCGGGGCGCGTTCACCAAAAATCGCGCTGCCGACACGCACATAGGTTGCGCCAAATGCAATCGCTGTTTCAAAGTCACCACTCATGCCCATGCTGAGCTCTTTGACTCCGGCGTCGCGAGCCAGTTTCAGCAGCAGGGCGAAGTGCAACGCTGGCTCATCCTCGACAGGCGGTATGCACATCAGGCCGTCAATCATCAGGCCCCAGTGATCACGACAACGTTCAAGAAAAGCGGGCGTGTCCTGTGGTGCTATGCCGGCTTTTTGCGGTTCCTCGCCAGTGTTGACCTGGACGAGCAGCCTGGGTTTGCGCTGCGACTTCTTCATTTCCCTTGCCAGTGCGTCGGCAAGGCTGTCGCGATCGAGCGTGTGAATGACATCGAACAGAGCGACAGCGTCACGGACCTTGTTGCTCTGAAGTGGTCCGATCAGATGCAATTCGATGGAGGGCTTGCCTGCCGTGATTGCAGGAAACTTGGCGGCGGCTTCCTGAACACGGTTTTCACCAAAAATAGTCTGGCCGGCCTCGATGGCTTCGTTCACGGTCTCGGCGCCATGCGTCTTGCTGACAGCAATCAGCTTGACATCGAGTTCCTTGCGATTTGCCACCAAGGCTGCCTTGCGCAAGCGGACGCGGACGCCTTCGAGGTTTGCTGCAATCGAGCCGGCTGGTATTTGTGTGGACATGAAAGCTGAAACCATTGCGGAAAAGCGCGGCAAACTTGCACGGAATGCGTTGCAGCTCAACGCCCGATCGCGAGCACTTGATCTGCCGTACCTGATGCTGATGACCGATGACAGGCTTTCGGCAGACTGGGTGGCGGCGGCGGGAAGCCTGCCGGCGGGTGCGGCAGTGATCGTGCGACACCGGGACGACACGAAGCGGGAATTGCTGGCTCGGACGCTCAGTCCGGTCTGCGTATCGCGAAGGGTGATGCTTGTCATTGCGGATGATCTGAAGCTTGCCATGCGGATGCGTGCAGATGGCGTTCATGTTCCGCAGGCCCGGCACAAGCTCATCACTGAAGCCCGGCTGCGAAATCCGAACTGGATCGTCACGGCGTCAGCGCATGATCACATGTCTGTTGCAGCCGCATCACGCGCGGGCGCAGACGCTGCTGTCGTGTCGCCCTTGTTTGAAACCCGGAGCCATCCGGGAGAGCGGGCGCTTGGCGTGACGCGTTTCCAGTCGCTGGTGCGTTGTTCGAGGATCCCTGCCTATGCGCTGGGCGGAATCAATGCAGACAACGTCGAAAGACTGCGCGACGTTTCAATTGCAGGGATTGCGATGATCAATGGATGGTTCGACGGGGGCTAGTTCGACGGGCAGGTTGGCCCTTCCCGGTCACCCGACTGATCGACTAGAAACTGTACGTCGTTTCGATGTAGCCGACATTACCGTCCATGGTGTCGCAATTCGGGAATCCTACGCCACCCGTGTCGGTGACGCACGAGCCGTTCGGCCCGTCGAACTGGAAGGACTGATAGCCTGCGGACAGACGGAAGTTTTCATCGATCGTGTAGGCGCCTGCAAACTGGAGACCCGAGCCTTCCTGATGATCGCCAAAGAACATCTCCGCGTCGGCAAACACGTAGTTTGCCCCGAACATCCACGGTCCGGTTTCGTAGGTCGCGCCGAAGCTCCAGATGTCAGTGTACATACCGTCATATACGTTCGCATTGAAGCCCTTGGTGACCGGTCCACCGCCCATCACGTTGGTCTGACGGTATGCCGCTCCCACTGTCCATTCCTGATATCCAAGCCTTGCAGCGGCGCCAATTTCCTCGAGATCGCCCCAGAAACCAGGCGACGGGTTGTTGACGTTCGTGCCTTTGACGTAGCCGACGCTTAGTCCAAAATCGAGTTCGCCTACCCTGCGCAGGTAATTGGCTGCGACATCCCAGACATCGCCCTGTTCGTTTATCTCGTCCGCTCCGAAAAGCTGGTTCGGGTCGCGCGTGCCATCGGGAGCGTATGACACAGCCACATGCAGACCGCTGAGGTCTGGCGAGACATACATAATCTTCAGGTAGTCATCCGAACCGTGAATGTCGGAGCGAAGCTGCATCCCGTTCGGACTGAACAGGCTGCCGGGTTGCTGCGGGTCGGAGCTGCAGAACGCGCTGCAGGGGTAACCGAGCAGGAAGACTTCCGGGTTGTCGACGCGAATGCTCTGCGTGACTGACGGTACGCCCAGACCCAAAATGTCTGCGGCACCATCCTGGAGGCCAAGCTGCACCCGTCCGAGATCGCTGTCCCAATAAAGCCAGGCCTCTTCCAGGATATTCGATGCGCCGGCATCGTTCAGGAAGGAATCAAAATTCGTTGCATAGTCGATATCGAGTGCGCCACGCATTCCGATTTCGCCAAAGCCATCGATCGGCAGTGAAACCGATCCCGAAAATCCGGAGTCGATTGCCAGAACGCCATGGTCAAGCCCGTCGAGGTTCGACTGGTCGACGACAGCGCCAATCGCGCTGACGTGACCGTTCAATTTCAATATGACAGAGTCCAGCCCTTCAGCCTGTGCCGTCGAAACTGACATAGCCAGCAACGATGCTGCTGTCAGCTGAAGTAACTGCCGGGACTTCATATCCACTTACTCGCTTCAGAAAGAAATTGATGTCTGAAGATAGCCCAGATTGGCGTCCATTGTATCGCAAACTGACGTGATGCCGGTTACACAGGCCGCTCCGGGGCCATCAAAGCTGTAATGTTGGTAACCAGCGACAATTCGGGCGTTCTCGTCGAATTCGTATCCGACGGAACCGGCCCAGCCTGTCGCATCCTGGGTCAGATCACGCGGGGTTACGTTGTCGACGAAGCGCGGGAGTTCTTCTTCGAGGTTAACGTATTCGGCGCCGATGCGCCAAGGGCCCGTCTCGTATGTTGCGCCAGCACCCCAAATGGTTGTGTGGCTGTCTGGCAATACGCACCCTGCGAGAGTCGAGCAACCGACTGAAGGCGATCCACCATCAGCCAGACCTCCGCCTCCCGCCACGTTGGTGACACGATAGGAACCGCCAACTTTCAAACCTTCCCAAGCCACTTGCGCTCCGGCGCCCCACTCTTCCAAATCGCCCGGCGTGAACGAGTTTGATGTGAAAGGTGTAACGCCGCCCACGCCCAAAGCGTCAGACAATATCGTGACAGATCGCGTCGTCGGGTTTTCATTGCTGCCGGCGACATAGCCCGCATAGAAGCCGACATCGAACGCGCTAAGCGAGCCCTGATAGTTCAGTCCAACTTCCCAGATGTTGCCCTGTTTGTCGGCATCGTCGTTGCTGTTGACCAGTTCGTTCACGCCGCGCGTGAGTTCAGGTGTGTAGGAGCCCGACAACTGAACGCCAATCAGTCGAGGCGAATAATAGATGATCTTGAGCGCGTCGCCCGATGCGTTGAGATCGGTCCGGATGTGTGCGCCATTCGGTGCAAATGCATCATAGCTGGTTGCCAATGGATTGCGCAGCGGGAATGCGCGCGCGTCATCCAGGCGGTTCACGTCGGAGACCGTTGGTGAATAAATTCCAGCGCTGTCGCCAGCGCCGTCTTCAAGACCGACAGTGACGCGTCCGAACGCGGTCTGGATGTACATCCACACTTCGTCGATGACGTCAGGCGCGCCATGGATCAGGTCGTTGGAGAATTCATGCTCGCTCGACTGGAAGCGGAGCTGTCCGCGCAGTCCGATCTCGATGCCGCTTTCGGTGACAGTACGGACTTTGCCCCAGAGTTTGCCTTCGGCCGCAAAGCCAAAGTTGTTCAGGTCGCTGGTCGCAGTCTGTTCCTGGTCAATTCCGTAGCCGGTCAGGTTTCCCTGGCCGCCCCACTCGTATGACCATTCGCCCGCAAACGCTGGCGCGCTCAACGCAATCACAGTGGCTGCAGTCAGTGCCGGCCAGAAACGCTTCATGAGGAGCCCTTTACCAGAATCAGAGAATACATACCCAAACGGTCCCCCGACCCAGACATGACTGCAATGACGCAGGCGGGTCAAGCTTTTGATCCCGTTCACGTTAGTTCGGCTGCACGGTGTGGCCGACAGACTTCACGCATACCACAGGTTTCAGGTCCGTTCCGGCTCACCCGGTTTAACCGCACTGCTTGCACAAAAATGCTAGATTCCACGCGCGCCACGATTGCTGCACATGCGGCCGTTCGCGTATAACGGGCCTCTCATCGGCCAGTTGGCAGTGGCCGAATTCACCCTATGTCCCGTCCCGCTAGCGAGTTTCACCCATGAAAGCCAAGTTGTTTGCAGTTGGTTGCCTTGTCTTGTCCCTCGCTGCCTGTGGGTCAGATCCCGAGAAGCCACAGCCAACGGCTGATATCCCCCCTCCCCCGGCGCCAGCTGCGGAAGCTCCCAAATCCGGTGGCGGCATGTTCGGCTGGCTGGGTGGCGGTTCGGCCAGCAAGCCGGACGATCGAAAGGGGGTGGCGGTCAACGCTTACCTTTGGCGCGCCAGTCTGGATGCCCTTTCCTTCATGCCAATGGAGCAAACCGATCCGTTTGGCGGTGTGATCAAGACCGACTGGTACGTGCCGCCATCCACGCCGAACGAGCGGCTGAAAGTGTCGGTGTTCATACTGGACTCGCGCCTTCGCGCTGAAGCCGTTCGCGTGTCGATCTTCAAGCAGGCCAAGAAGCCAGCTGGCGAATGGGCGGAAGCAACGGTTGATCCCGACACGGTCACAAAACTTGAAAACGTCATACTGGACAAGGCCCGCGCGTTGAAAATTCAAGACGAATAATCATCCGGGCGCGTCCGGATGCCGCTTCTCTGAACGGCGCGCCAGACTGGTAAGGTTGGTGAAACAGTCTTGAACGAGACTGAAACCTGCCGCCAACGGATTCAAGCCATGTCTCGCTACAATGCTCGCGAAGTCGAGCCCAAATGGCAGAAGGCCTGGGAAGATGCCCAGGTCTTTCGCTCGATCATCGATCGCTCGAAGCCAAAATACTATGTGCTTGAGATGTTTCCGTATCCATCGGGACGGATTCATATCGGCCATGGGCGCAATTACGTGATGGGGGATGTGGTTGCGCGCTTCAAGCGGGCCAAGGGGTTCAATGTGCTCCACCCAATGGGCTGGGACGCATTTGGCATGCCCGCCGAAAACGCGGCGATGGAACAGAAGTCGCATCCAGCCAAATGGACCTATGCAAATATCGAGACGATGAAGTCGCAGCTGAAGCTGCTTGGGTTGTCCGTCGACTGGAGCCGCGAGTTCGCAACCTGCGATCCCGGTTACTACAAGCACCAGCAAAAAATGTTCCTGGACTTCCTTCGGCTGGGCATGGTCGCCCGCAAGGAATCCAACGTCAACTGGGATCCCGTCGACAACACGGTACTTGCCAATGAACAGGTGGTTGACGGCCGGGGCTGGCGGTCAGGCGCTCTCGTTGAACAGCGGAAACTGACACAGTGGTTCTTCCGCATCTCGGATATGGCGGATGAGTTGCTGACCGCGATTGACGGGCTGGACCGCTGGCCTGACAAAGTGCGGCTCATGCAGCGTAACTGGATCGGGCGATCTGAGGGTGCGCGCGTCACTTTCACCCTGACAGATGCGAAGCACACGTCGCTCGAAATTTTCACGACGCGGCCGGACACGTTGTTTGGCGCGAGTTTCTGCGCGATTTCTCCCGATCACCCGATCACCCAGGATCTGGCGAAGTCGAACAAAAAACTCGTCGATTTCATCGCCGAGTGCAAGCGCACCGGCAACACGGCTGCGGCCATCGAAGCCGCTGAAAAGCTTGGCTTTGACACTGGTTTGCGCGCGAAGCATCCGTTCATTGCCGGGCACTCGCTTCCCGTCTTTGTCGCCAATTTCGTGCTGATGGAATACGGACTCGGCGCGATTTTCGGTTGCCCGGCACACGACCAGCGCGACCTGGATTTTGCACGGAAGTACAATCTCCCTGTCATACCGGTTGTGGTTCCAACAGGCGAAGACGCCAAAACATTTTCGGTTGGCACCGAAGCCTTCACGGGGGAAGGCCTGCTTGCGAATTCTGACTTCATGAACGGCATGACGGTCGAGGATGCGAAGAAGGACGTCATCGCCAAACTTGAGGGCAGGGGCATCGGCAAGAAGACGATCACATATCGCCTGCGCGACTGGGGTATCAGTCGGCAGAGGTATTGGGGCTGCCCGATCCCGATCATTCATTGCCTGTCTTGCGGACCGGTTCCGGTTCCCGACAGGGACCTGCCTGTGACGCTTCCGGAGGACGCAACATTCGATCTGCCGGGAAATCCGCTCGACCGTCACCCGACGTGGAAAAATGTCGTTTGCCCGACGTGCGGGAAGCCTGCGCGACGGGAAACCGACACGATGGACACATTCGTGGACTCGTCATGGTATTTCGCGCGGTTCTGCGATGCGCATGCGGAGGGTCCCACCAATCCTGAAGCTGTGAACTACTGGCTGCCGGTCGACCAGTACATCGGTGGAATTGAGCATGCGATCCTGCACCTGCTGTATTCGCGCTTCTTTGTGCGCGCGATGAAGAAAGCGGGACACGCAGGGTTAAGCGAACCGTTCGCGGGTCTGTTCACGCAAGGCATGATCACACACGAGACGTACAAGGACCAGGACGGCAAATGGCTGTTCCCGGAAGAGGTGGAAAAGCGAGACGGACTTGCCCTGAAACGGGGCACCAATCAGGCGGTCGCTATCGGGCCCGTCGAAAAAATGTCGAAGTCCAAGAAGAACGTGGTGCCACCCGAGGCAGTTGCGGACACCTACGGCGTTGATGCCGCGCGCTGGTTCATGATGTCGGATTCGCCACCGGAGCGAGACTCGGAGTGGAGTGAAGCTGGCATCGACGGCGCGTGGCGGTTTGTGCAACGTGTGTGGCGCCTGGTTGAAGAAGCGCTACCAAAGCTGCCCGGTTTCGGCAGCAGCAAGCCGGACAGCTTCAGCAAAGAAGCTATTGCCATCAGAAGAATTGCGCACCGCACGATCGACCTGGTCTCTGAAGACCTGGAAAAGTTCCGGTTCAACAAAGCCGTCGCACGGATCTTTGAATTCATCAACGCATTGTCCGAATTTACGCCAAGGTCCGACAGCGACCAATGGGCAATGCGCGAAGCGCTTGAAGCGCTGGTCATGCTGATCAACCCCATGGTCCCGCATCTTTCAGAAGAGTGCTGGCGCTTGCTAGGCGCCACAACCATGGCGGTACACGCGCCCTGGCCCAAGGCCGACCCCGCGTTGACCAAGGTCGACAGTGTAACTTTGGCGATTCAGATCGACGGTAAACGACGTGACGAGATCGAATTACCCAAGGATTTGCCAGCGAAAGCGGCCGAAGAGGCTGCGCTTGCCCGTGAGGGAGTGCTCAAGGCCATTGACGGACGGGTGATCAAAAAGGTCATTATCGTACCAAATCGCATCGTGAACATTGTGACGGAGCAAAAATGAAAAGTGTCGCCAGCGCTGTGTTCCTAGCCGCCGCGGCCCTGAGCCTTTCGGGCTGCGGGTTTCGTCCGCTTTACGCCGTCGGCACAACGCCCGAGGGTATGGACACCTATTTCGGCCAAGTGTTTGTGGAGACGATCCCGGGACGCCAGGGGGTTCACCTTCGGAATCAGTTGCTGGATGCGATGACCCCGGGAGGGACGCCTTCGAATGCCGCTTACCGGCTGAACGTCCAGTTGAAGGACGTGAAGGAAGGCCTGGCCATCCAGGAAAACACGCAGATCACGCGCTACAACTATTCGCTGACAGCGAAGTATGAATTGCGCGATTCCGTTTCAGGCGAAGTGCTGGACAAGGGCACTACGCGCGCGATTGCCGCTTATAACGTCGTCGACTCTCAGTTCGGTACCCAGTCGGCAGAGCGCGACGCACAGGAACGTGCCGCCCGCGAAGTGGGAGAAGATATTCGCCTGCGTCTCGGCCTCTATTTTGAAAACCGCTTCGGATCGAAGAATTGAGAACCTGCGCGCGAGTGTGGCCACGTGCGCGTCTCTGGAAGTGATGCAGAAAAGCTCAGCGGAAAGCCGCCCGATACCTGGGCGGCGGTTCTGTTTTTCGGGAGCAATAACGGTCTGGTCCGCGAGCGGGCAGACCGTTGCGCCGCCGCAATCGTTCCTGACAAGGCGGATGGCTTTCGCATCGCCGACCTGAATGCGGATATCCTCAAAAAAGATCCGGCAAGGCTTGCCGATGAGGCTGGTGCCATCTCCATGTTTGGAGGAAGGCGCATCGTGCGCATTCGTGACGCGAGTGATGGACTTTCAAGTCTGTTCGAAAGCTATCTTGTCGACGTGAAGGGAGACACGCTCGTTGTCATTGAGGCTGGCGAGTTGAGCAAGACGTCCTCCCTGCGAAAGGTTTTTGAAGCAGCCAAACGCGGCGTCGCGGTCGAATGCCACGATGACCGTCCGGAAGATACAGGACGAATGATCCGGGAATCCCTGAGTGCGCAGGGTTGGCAGATTGAACCCGACGCGCTTGCCTATCTGATTGAGGCGCTGAATGCCGACCGGCGCCTTTTGCGTACCGAAGTTGAGAAATTGCTGCTCTATCTTGGCAAGGGAACGAAAGACAGCACGCTAACGCGTTCAGAAGCCGCCGGACTGATCGGCAGCAGCGGCGATGTGGAAGGCGACGAGATTGCGGACGCTGTGGCGGATGGTGATCTGAAACGTCTCGATCACCTGATCATCAAGGGTACCGAGTCCGGGCTCGCGTGGGGTGTTGCTGTTGGTTTTACCCTTCGCCTGTTCCAGAGACTTTCTGCAGGAATCGATGGTGCTGGTCCGATGTGGGGCAAGATGCAAGGCCAGGCTGCCGGGTGGGATCGTGCCCGGATCCGGCAGGCCTTGCTTATCCTGTCTGAAGCCGAAGCGCGCACGCGCACAACCGGATTCCCCGAGGCTGCGATGGCACAGCAGGCGCTGATGGAAGTTGCGCGCCGACGACCGGCCAAGAGATAGCGATCGGGGGACACGCGAGAAATCATGCCAAAATTGGCACTACCCTCCCCTTTCGGCCGAGCTGCACGGGAGCGCTGACTATTTCGAGTGGCCCAGCAGTTTGCAGATTTCGTCTAGCTGCTCGAGGGTCTTGTAGGCGACCTTGAGTTCGCCGCCTTTCTCACCGCGATGGGCGATGGCGACGTTCAGGCCCAACTGAGTCGTAAGGGACTGCTCGAGTGCGCGGGTATCGGCATCCTTGCCGATCGTCCGCTTCTTCTTGCCCTTCGCCTTGCGACCCTTCTCTTCCGCTTCGCGGACGTTGAGGCCGCCTTCGATGAGTTCGAGCGCCATCGCTTCGGGGTTCGGCTGCCCCACGAGCGTACGCGCGTGACCGGCCGACAGCTTGCCCGAATAGATGTAGTCCTGGACCGTCTGCGGCAGCTGCAACAGGCGGATGGTATTTGCGATGTGGCTGCGCGAACGACCGATGACATTGCCGAGCGCGTCCTGGGTGTATTCGAACTTGTCGATGAGCTGGCGGTATCCCCTCGCCTCTTCGATCGGGTTCAGGTCGGCGCGCTGAATGTTTTCGATGAGGGCTACTTCGAGAGCCTCGGCATCCGTGAAGGCGCGGATGACGACGGGCACTTCATGCAGGCGCGCCTTCTGCGCCGCACGCCAACGTCGTTCGCCCGCGACGATCTGATACTCGTCCGGCTGTCCGGGGACAGGGCGTACGATAATTGGCTGGATGACACCCTTGTCCCTGATCGAGGCCGCGAGTTCCTCGAGCGCCTCGGGGTCAAAATGCTCACGCGGCTGGAACGGGTTCGGCCTCAAGAGAGCAATCGGCAGCGTGCGCGGCGAACGGTGTTCGGCAGGCGCACCCGGCGCAGTGTGTGATGCCAGAGGGGAACCGGCCATCTGCTGGTTTCCGCTTGCTGCGAGGACTTCTGACTCGACTTCGCCCAGCAACGCGGACAAGCCCCGGCCCAGTCCCGAGAAGGTGGATTTGCGTGCTTGTGTCATGCTGCCTTACGAGACTTTTCGCGTTGAATCAGTTCACCAGCGAGCTTGATATAGGCTTGGCTACCGGCACTTTTCAGGTCGTAGAGCAGTGCAGGCAGACCATGGCTCGGCGCTTCGGATATGCGGACATTGCGCGGAATGATGGTCTGGTAAACTTTCTCGCCGAGATGCTGACGCACATCCACTGCGACTTGTTCCGACAAATTATTACGCTTGTCGTACATGGTTAACACTACCCCCTGGATTTCAAGCGAAGGATTGAGGCTGCCGCGTACGAGATCGATCGTGCGCAACAACTGCGATAATCCCTCGAGTGCGAAGAATTCGCACTGCAACGGAACGAGAAGACTGTGTGCCGCCGTCATCGCATTGATGGTCAGCAGGTTCAGAGACGGCGGACAGTCGATAAGAATATAATCATAATATGTGAGTTTATTCACATCCGTCGCGACCACCGTTGAATCACTTCTTTCAACGGGCGCAGAGAATTTATGCGTGTAAGCCTCCAGCGCGTCCCGGAGTCTAAATGAGCGTCGCGGTACGCCGACGAGTTCCATTTCGGCGCCAGCGAGTTCGGACGTCGCCGGCACGACATGCAGACCCGGGATGGCCGAAGGCACGATTGCCTCGTGCAGCTGGGCGTGACCGATCAACACCTCGTAGATCGATACACCGCGCTGGTGCTTCGAGATGCCGAGGCCGGTTGATGCGTTGCCCTGAGGGTCGACGTCGATGACGAGGATCGCCTTGCCGACAGCCGCGAGGGCCGTGCCGAGGTTGATCGCCGTCGTGGTTTTGCCCACGCCACCCTTCTGGTTGGCGATCACAATCACGCGCGTCTTTTCAGTCCGCGCTTGCCGGGGGCTTAAGACGGTCTCTTGGGCTTCCGCCACGGGGATAATCCTGTCACTCGCAAAACTGTTCCCGAAGGGTCTGACCGGCTCGGGATGGGGGTTGAGTCGAGTGTCCAAGATTTGGAAGCCAGGGTCAATTCATCGGATACCGATTTTCCCTTCAGGAACAATCCGATGGTCCGGGGCCGAAAGAACGGGTAGGCCATGGTTAACAGCTTTTCCAGGGGGGCGACGGCGCGTGCAGTAACTATATCTGCCTTGAGGCCGGGCAGGGCCTCCGCCCTCGTCCAGTGGACCTGTACCGGAGCCCCGGTCGCGGCGGCCACTTCGTCCAAAAACCTGCATTTCTTCTGAATGGATTCGACGAGGTGGACGACCAGGCCGGGTCGGCCAGAGAGCATGATGGCCAGAACCAGCCCCGGAAATCCCGCTCCGCTTCCGAGGTCCACCAAGGTCCTCGCGTCCTTCGGAATGAGCTCGGCGAGCTGGGCGGAATCGAGGATGTGCCGGCGCCACACCTGTTGCAAAGTTGACTCTGCGACCAGGTTTAGTTGCTCGTTCTTTTTGCACAACAAATCCACATATGTGGATAAGCGACTCACAGTTTCACGTGCGACTCCCAACTCACGGGAGAAGTCAACCGGGCCATAATCTGGGGTTGTGTTCACGGCAGCCTCAAGCCGACCGCCTAGAGCGCACCTTCACGCTCAACAAAACCGCGGTAACCGCGGCAGGAGTCATACCCTCGATTCGGCTGGCCTGTCCCAGTGTGGTCGGTCGGACCCTGGACAGCTTCTGGATGATCTCGGTCGAGAGGCCGGCGACCTTTGCGTAATCAATGTCCTCTGGCAGAGCCAACTGCTCGTCCCTTCGAAAGGCTTCGATGTCGGCCTTCTGACGGTCGATGTAGCCAGCATAGATCGAGTCAGCTTCAAGCTGCTCGAGGATCGGTTCCGGTATTGCGGCGAGGTCTGGCCAGAGCTTCAGGACAGCCGGACGGCCCGCGTGAGGAAAGGACAGCAGCTCCAGCGCCGTGCGCCGGGCCCCATCCTGGTTCAGCGCAATGCCTTCGCGGGCCGCTGCTGAAGGTGTGATTGCTCTTGCAGTGAGGGTCTCTCGGGCCTGCGCGAGAGACACGAGCTTTGCCTCAAAGGCAGTCTGGCGGTTCTTTCCGACGCAGCCCAAACGAAGCCCGAAGGGCGTCAGGCGCTGGTCGGCGTTGTCGGCCCTCAGGGTCAGTCGATACTCTGCCCGGGACGTGAACATGCGATAGGGCTCGGTCACACCCCTGGTCACGAGGTCGTCGATCATGACGCCGATATAGCTTGAAGCCCGGTCAAAGGTCTGACCCGCCTGCCCAGCTGCCTTCAGCGCTGCGTTCAGGCCCGCTACCATTCCCTGAGCGCCCGCTTCTTCGTAGCCTGTCGTTCCGTTGATCTGTCCGGCCAGGAACAATCCGGGCTGGCGCTTGAGCTCGAGAGTAGGCTTCAACTCACGCGGATCGACGTAGTCGTACTCGATGGCGTAGCCCGGCCTGACCATGCGGACCTTTTCGAGGCCCGGGATTGTCGCCAGCAGATCGAGCTGAACGTCCTCGGGCAGCGAAGTCGAAATGCCGTTCGGGTAGACTGTCGTGTCGTCCAGGCCCTCGGGTTCCAGGAAGATCTGGTGGTTGTCGCGTCCTGCAAAGCGGACAACCTTGTCCTCGATCGAGGGGCAATAGCGCGGTCCGGTGCCTTCGATCTGACCTGAATACATGGGCGCGCGATGCAGGTTTGCGTTGATGATCGCGTGAGTGGCCGGCGTTGTCCGCGTAATGCCGCATTCGATCTGGGGGTTGGTAATGCGCTCTGTCAGGAACGAGAATGGCACTGGCGGGTCGTCGGCGGGCTGCATCTCGAGGGACGCCCAGTCAATCGTGGTTCCGTCGAGCCTGGGCGGCGTTCCGGTCTTCAGCCGGCCCAGCTCCAAACCCAGCCGTTCCAGCGTCCGGGACAATCCCAAGGAAGGCGCCTCACCTACCCGGCCCGCCGGGATCTTGCGTTCGCCCAGGTGGATCAAACCGCGCAGAAACGTGCCGGTGGTCAGGATCACGGCGCCGGCCGTGTATTCCTTTCCGTCTGCGGTGATGACGGCTCTCACCTGCCCGCTTTCGATCCGAATGTCTTCGGCTGCTGCCGGGATCAACGTGAGGTTCGGGTACTCCAGCAAGATTGCCTGCATGTGCTGGCGGTAAAGCTTTCGGTCGGCCTGGGCTCTGGGACCGCGAACGGCTGGTCCCTTGGAACGGTTCAGGAGCCGGAACTGTATCCCGGCCCTGTCCACCATGGATCCCATCAGGCCGTCCAGCGCGTCGATCTCGCGAACCAAGTGGCCCTTCCCGAGGCCACCAAAGGCGGGGTTGCAGGACATCTCGCCGAGAGTCTCGAGCCTATGGGTCACAAGCGCGGTTCTCGCGCCCATCCTGGCAGACGCCGCCGCCGCTTCACAGCCGGCGTGGCCTCCTCCGATTACGATGACATCGAAACCCTTGCTCATGGGGTCAAGCGGATACAGCAGAATACGGTGCGGAGTCAAAGTTCCGTGTGCGGACGAATGAGTATCCGTTTCATGTGAGTCAGGTTAAGAATTGCGCGCGAGGACGCACCTATTTTCCGATGCAGAAGTCGCGGAAGATGACGTCGAGATAGTCTTCGACATCGATGCGCCCTGTGATGCGTCCGAGTTCACGCGCCGCCATTCGAAGTTCTTCGGCGAGCACATCGATATGAAACGATTGCTGCTGCAATGCCTGCAGGAACCTGTCGAGATAAACTGTCACCGCTTCAAGCGCTGCGCGATGGCGCGCGCGCGTCATCGGCATTGTTTCGGTTCCACCAACGCGAGCGGTTACCTGGTGTTCGAGCCATGCAATGAGTTCATCGATGCCCTGCCCAGTCCGAGCCGAAATCGTGAAGGCCGTGAGATTATCCGGGATTGATAGAGGTGCACCAAATTGCGCAATGTCCGCCTTGTTAATCAGCAATAGGTCGTGTGCGGACAATTCCTGTGTCACACGTGAATCCTTACCGTCCCCGGAACCATCGACCACTGCCAGACGGAGGTCTGCCTCCTGCGCCTTCGCTCTTGCCCTGCGAATACCTTCGCCTTCGATTTCATCAGGCGTGTCGCGCAGTCCTGCCGTGTCAATCAAGGTTACTGCATAGCCACCAAGGTCCAGGTGCACCTCGATCAGGTCGCGCGTGGTGCCCGGTGTTGGCGACACGATCGCGACGTCGCGCCTTGCCAGTGCATTGAGCAGCGATGACTTGCCGACGTTGGGCGCGCCCAGAATAACAATCGTAAAACCGTCGCGGATGATCTCACCACGCCGCTGATCGTTTTGATGCACGTGAATCTTTTTCGACAGGTCCGCGATACGCACCTGTACTCCCGACAAGAGGTCTGGCGGGATATCCTCGTCAGCAAAATCTATGCAGGCCTCGAGGTGAGCACCGGCGCGGATCAGTTCCGATCGCCAGCCGTCGTAGAGTTCCTTCAGTCCGCCCTGCATCTGCCGGAGTGCCAGACGGCGCTGCTGTTCGGTTTCGGCGGCGATGAGATCGGCTAAACCCTCTGCCTCGGTCAGGTCCAGTTTGCCGTTTGAAAAGGCCTGTCTGGTGAACTCACCAGGGTCTGCAGGACTCAGACCCCGAACCTGTGCGAGCCGCCTGGTCATGGCAGAAATAATCGAGGGTCCGCCGTGCAGGTGAAATTCGGCGACGTTCTCACCGGTAAAACTCGCCGGCGCGCTGAACCACAGAGTCAGACCCCTGTCGATCAAGGTTCCGTCTGCTGCCTTCATATTCCGCAAGCTGGCGACGCGGGGTTCAGACGGTGGCTTTCCCGTGAGTTCTTCCACAGCCTTGGCTGCTGCTGGACCGGAAACTCGGAACACACTCACACCAGCCCGGCCACGCGCCGAAGAAAGCGCAAAGATTGTCCGCGCTTCTGACACCTCAGCAGTCCCGCGGGACTGCGCCTGAAGCGGCCAAGCTAGCCACGGGACTTTGGCTTCGGGGCTTCGGGGTCCTTGTCCCTGTTTGGCTCCCTGCCTGAGGGACCTGATCCGGACCAGCCTGACGCGGCAGCCTTGGCGAAATTCTGGAAGGTTTCCATGCCCTGCGCGCTCCAGGGGACCCAGTTTTTCAAGAGCTGCTGCGGGTCGGTCAGTGACAGGGCGTTCATCACGCGACGCTGGATCTCGGCCATCACTTCTGCCTGCAAGGGCTCCACGTCCGGGAGGCCCATGAAACTCCGGGCCTCGGCGGGTGTACAATCGACTTCAATTGTGATTTTCATCGGATGAATGTTCGGCTTTCTGCGTTGGGTTGGCCGTTATAGGTCGGCACTGACTACCTGCAGTTCCACCTTAGCGCGGATGGCAGCCGGATGCAGCACAGCTTTTCAACCCACCCAATTCCCAGCCTACGGAGCTATGTACACATGAATACGCTCGCCCAATCGACGAGCCCTTATCTGCTTCAGCACAAGGACAACCCTGTCCACTGGCGTATGTGGGGTCCTGAGGCTCTTGAGGAATCCAAGCAGACCGGAAAGCCCATCCTGGTGTCTGTCGGCTATGCCGCGTGCCACTGGTGCCACGTCATGGCCCACGAGAGCTTTGAGAACCCCTCAACTGCGGCGTTGATGAACGACCTGTTTGTCAACATCAAGGTCGACCGAGAGGAACGACCTGACATCGATGCGATTTTCCAGACGGCGCTCAACATGATGGGCGAGCAAGGCGGCTGGCCGTTGACAATGTTCCTTACGCCTGCGGGCGAACCCTACTGGGGCGGCACCTATTTTCCGCCGGAAGCAAAGTTCGGGAAGCCAGCCTTCAACGACGTTCTGAAGGAAGTCTCGCGCCTCTACCGCGAAAACGGCGAGCAGGTCGCCAAGAACACGCAGACGATCCGGACAGGGCTGCAGCGCGTATTCGAAGTCAATCGGCCGGGCGCGCAGCTTGATCCGATCACTCTCGATGCTGCCATGAAACGGCTGTGCCAGCAGTTCGACGTTTTCCATGGAGGCATTTTCGGTGCACCGAAGTTTCCGAATGTGCCAGTCGTCGAACTCATGTGGCGGGCCTATTCGAACACGGGTCTCGGCCAGTTCCAGCAGGCGGTGGATCTCACGCTCAGCAACATGTGCCAAGGCGGCATCTATGACCATCTGGGCGGTGGCTTCGCCCGTTACTCCGTCGACGAAGTCTGGCACGTACCGCACTTTGAAAAGATGCTCTACGACAACGCGCTGCTCACTGATCTCCTGACGACAGTCTGGCTGCACGGACGCAACCCGACCTATCGGGCCCGCATTGAAGAGACGCTGAGCTGGACGCTGCGCGAGATGGTGGTCGAAGGCGGCGGGTTTGCATCGTCGCTTGATGCCGACACGGATGGCGAGGAAGGCAAGTTCTATACCTGGAGCGAAGCCGAGGTAGACACTCTGCTGGGCAAGGATGCGCCACTGTTCAAGCAGGTTTATGACGTCCGGCCACAAGGCAACTGGGAAGGCAAGAACATCCTTCACCGCCTGCGCATGGCACTTGCCCTGCCAGCCGTGCAGGAAGGCAAGCTGAATGCGCTGCGCGAGAAAATGCTGACCCAACGCGACACGCGCACGCATCCGCTGCGCGACGACAAAGTACTCGCCGACTGGAATGGCCTGATGATCCTTGCGATGGCATCGGCCGCGGATGGTTTGAATCGCATGGACTGGCAGGCTGCCGCTGTCAAAGCCTTCTGGTTCGTTGCCGACACGATGAGTAACGGTGACCGTCTGTGCCACAGCTGGCGCAACGGTCAGGCAGGCGTCAGCGGCATGGCAGACGACTATGCAAACATGGCGCGAGCCGCCATCGCGCTGTTCGAGATCACGGGGCACAAACCGTACCTTGAAAAAGCCGTTGCCTGGGTCAAAACCATGGACTCGCTTTTCTGGCGTGCTGACATCGGCGGCTATGCGCTGACGCCCAATGACGGCGACGCGCAGCTGGTCCGTGTACGCACGGTACTTGACGGCGCAACGCCGTCAGCCAACGGTACCATGATGCACGTGCTGGCACGGCTATTTGGTCTGACAGGTGACAAGCTCAATGCCGAACGCTACAGCGTCCTGACACAGGCATTTGCTGAAGATGCCCGTCGCCAGCCTGCAGCGGCAGCCACTTACTACAATGGCTTTGATCTCATCCTGCGGGCCGTTCAGATCGTGATTGTAGGCGACAAGAACTCAGCTGGTGTGGGTGCTTTCCGTGATGTGCTGAGGCGGACAAACCTGATCAACAAGATCGTGCTGAACATCTCTCCTGCCGAAACGCTCTATGCAGGTCATCCAGCATCAGGGAAAGGTCAGGTCGATGGCAAGGTAACGGTGTATGTGTGCTCGGGACAGACGTGTTCGCTGCCGATCACTGATCCGGCACAGCTTGAGGTCCAGCTGAAGACCCGCATCGTTTCTGGCGGCGTGCCGACTGCACCTGTTGCGTAGAAGCACTCACGAAAACCGAGGCGCGTCCGTGAGTGAGATGCGCCTCCAGATCCAGTCCGATTGCAAATCAGTGGTGTGAACATGACAAAGGCCATTCGCTTTTCACAAACCGGCGGCGCTGAGGTACTGAAGTTTGAAGGTATTGAACTTGGTTCCCCCAAAGATGGCGAAGTTCGCGTTCGGCACACTGCGGTTGGGGTCAACTTCATCGACATCTATCACCGGTCGGGCCTCTACAAGCTTCCGCTGCCGTCCGGGCTGGGACTTGAAGGTGCAGGCGTCGTGGAGTCCGTCGGACAAGGGGTCACCCGCTTTCGCGAAGGTGATCGTATCGCCTACGCATCAGGACCGATTGGCGCTTACAGCCAGGCCGCGAATGTCGTTGCCAACCGGGCGGTCAAGATCCCGGCTGGCGTGAGTGACGAGCTGGCCGCAGCGACGCTCCTGAAAGGCCTGACGGCGCACTACCTGCTGCGCCGGACCTACCGGGTGAAGGCGGGTGATACGATCCTGTTCCACGCGGCGGTGGGCGGCGTCGGCATGATTGCAGTGCAATGGGCAAAGTCACTCGGCGCGACGGTCATCGGCACAGTCGGAAATGAGCGCAAGATGGAACTCGCCAGGCGACTGGGTTGCGATCATGTGATTATTGCAGCGCAAGAAAATGTGGCGAGCCGGGTCCGCGAAATCACGAATGGCAAGGGCGTCCCGGTCGCCTATGACTCGATCGGCCGTGACACATTCATGGGTACGATGGATTCGCTTTCGCCGCTCGGACTGTTCGTGAGTTTCGGCAATGCGAGCGGACCGGTGCCGCCGTTTGATGCAGCCGTTCTTGCACAAAAGGGCTCGCTCTATTTTACCCGTCCGACACTGGCAAACTATGTGACGACACCTGAAGAACTGGACGTTGGCGCGGGTGAACTTTTTGAGTTGATGGCTCGCGGTACCATTCGCAAGAATGACCCGAAAAGATTTCCGCTCTCGCAGGCTGCCGAAGCACATCGCGCGCTCGAGAGCCGACAGACGACTGGCTCACTGATACTCATTCCGGACTAGAACGATTTCGCACGACAGGCACGACGATCAAGCGCCATGCTTGCGCGCAAGGCGGGAACAGCCAAACCCCGCATTGGTCACTGCGCACCAGGAGGCAGAGTGATGTTTTCGCGACCGGAAGATTCTCCATTGCGGGTAAGGCGATCCATCCTCATTGCGGCGCCTGCAAACCGCGTGTGGGAAGAGTTTCAATCCATCGACAAAATGCGGCATTGGTGGGGTGCGCACACCGGCAGCCCTGAAGCCGGTACCTCAAAAGGACAATGGCTTGATGAATACGACGCTCATGTCGGCGGCGCGATACGAATGAGCGTCATGTGGGATGGCGTTCGTGTTTCATACGGCGGTGTGCTTACTCGTTTCGATTCAGCCCGCGAGTTGTCGTTTCAGAATGACTGGATCCCAAACCGGGGCTGGAAGTCACCCACATTTGTGACACTGCGGCTAACCGCTGCGCTCGGTGGCACTCTGGTGGAATTGTTCCACTATGGATTCGAACTGACTGGTGGCGACGTTGCGGCAGAGCATGCCGGCTATGAACAAGGGTGGGGGATGACACAGTTAAATGCGTTGAAGGTGCTTGCCGAAAAAACCTGACGGACAGGTTTGGTTGCGGGCTCAAGGCGCGTATTCATCACGGCGGTCAAATCCTGAACCAGACAGGCTATGCATTTGCCAATAATGCAAACCGGAACTTTGACATCGAACCGTGTCGAAATCATGCAAACATTTTCCAACCACGCCGTACCGT
This sequence comes from Micropepsaceae bacterium, assembly GCA_040080835.1. Lineage (GTDB taxonomy): Bacteria > Pseudomonadota > Alphaproteobacteria > Micropepsales > Micropepsaceae > SZUA-430. The sequence continues at coordinate 240,214 of JBEBHP010000003.1, forward strand.
TTATTCCGCCGCCACCTTGTCCTTGCGCAGATAGATCGAATTTTTTGGCCGCGCAAATGTGCGGCCAATCAGCGGGACGAATGCATCAAGCGGCATTGATTTGAAATTGGGATCGAACGAGTTCTGATCATAGAGATGACAGAACTGAGCGGTTGCCTCGAAGTGAGGGTGACCGCGATACTGATCGCGCATGTTCTGGTCCAGGCCAAGGAAGTGAAAGAAATAGTAGCCTTGGAAGATTGCGTGCTTTTCCACGATCCAGTGGTGCTTTTCCGAGACGTAAGGTTTGACGATGGACGCTGCGATGTCGGCGTGATTGGCGGGCCCAAGCGTGTCGCCGATGTCGTGCAACAGAGCGCAAACCACATATTCTTCATCCTGGCCCGCCTGATGCGCACGAGTGGCGGTCTGAAGTGAATGCTCAAGCCTGTCGACGGGATAGCCACCGCAATCTCCCTTCAGCAGTTCAAGGTGCGCGACGATACGGTTGGGAAGATCCCGTTGAAACGGGGCGGCGTGCTTAGTGATTGCTTTCCAGTCCTCGGCTGTTCCTTCGGCCATTGTGTGGTAGGTCGCGCGGTCTTTCAAATCTTCCGACATTGTGGCGGTCTCCTCAGGGGTAGCGCTCAGCGTGCCCCGAAGCTCAACTCACGTCAAATGTGATGCGTTGACCCTGTCGCAACGGAAGGAAATAGTGCCCTCACGGGAAGGAACCAACAATGACTCAGAAACTCAAAGGACGTGTGGCACTGGTGACTGGAGGGGCACGGGGCATCGGGGCTGCTTCGGCCCGAGCACTGGCCGCCGCAGGCGCTGCTGTGCTGGTGACTGATGTGCTTGACGAGGATGGCCAAAAGACTGCCGCCAGCATTGCCGAAACGGGTGCGCGGGCCGGTTACCTGCATCATGACGTTCGCGATGAATCGGCCTGGCTGGCTGCGGTCAAGGAAGCAGAGACCCGCTTTGGCGGACTGGACATCCTGCTCAACAACGCAGGCATTTTTGCCCTGAAGCCCATGAGCGCCACAACGATCGAGGAATTCCGGCACATGCAGTCGATCAATGTGGACGGCGTCTTCCTGGGCATGAAATCAGCGATCCCAGCGATTGCCAAACGATCACAGCAGTGGAGTGGGGGAGGGGCCATCGTCAACCTGTCTTCCGTCGCCGGCCTGACCGGCGCTTCCTTTGCGGTCCCCTACAATGCCTCCAAAGGCGCCGTTCGGCTCATGACAAAAGGCGCTGCACTCGAGTGCGCACAGCTCGGGTTGAAGATCCGCGTGAATTCGGTCCACCCTGGAATCATTGACACCATGATGGGTCAGAAAGTCATGGATGACCTCGTTGCGGTCGGTGGGGGAAGCGCCAATGAAGTGCGCGCCAACGCCATCAGCCTGCACCCCCTCGGGAGGCTGGGCGTGGCCGCAGACATCGCCAACGCCGTGGTGTTTCTGGCAAGTGATGACGCAGCGTTCATGACCGGAACGGAGGTTGTCGTCGATGGCGGGATGACCGCCCGTTAACTGACGCTTCAGTAACGCGACTGGAATCCCGTGCAGCGGATGTAGGTTCGTTTCCACTCAGGGATTGAAATCCCCGACGGCTTCACTTCGACGTGTATCGTTTCTGGAAGCGCCTTTGCATTGTCATAGTCCCGCATCCTGAAAACAAATTTTCCTGCTTCGGCGCGTACAGTTTCTATTTTCCAGTCTGTCACCCGGTCGAGCGGCAACTTGACGGGCTTCTTCTCGGCCAGCTTGTCGGCGAGTGCAAAGCTGTTCCAGCGGCTCAGGCGAAATTGCGAAGGTCCGATCAGGGCGAAGAACAGGTACTGCGTGTCCTGCATCGTGCAGGCGTTTCCTGCTTTTGGTACGAGCCGCTCGTCGATGTAAAATGCCTCGTCACCAGGCATGTCCGAGGCCAAGTATTTCAGTGCGTTGTCGTCGATGGCGATCGCGGACCGGTCAGTCGGCGTCTCGCAGCGTTTGAAAACCATTGTGTCGACGTCGCCACCCAGTGACGCCGATGATCGAACGCGCGACATGATCTTGTCACTGTCCGGTCGCAGGCGGAAGACCTCCTGGCCCACTGTCAATGAAATCACGCCATTGGCTTCAGACGCATCAGTGATTGGGCCGCGGATGCTGTCTTCGGACCCATCGCTGGCAACGAGAAGTCCGCCCGAGCGTTCAAACTCGATCGCCAAGGCGAGCGCCCCTGGCGGCGGCGCAACTTTCGAACACAACTTGTCAGCACTCGTGTCTGCAGAAACACCGCTCCAGACACCTTCGAGAAATGACTTGTGTTCAGGCGTGACCGGCACACCTTCCGCTTGTGCATTCGTGCCGACCACGAGCAGCCCAAAAAGGATTCGCTGGAAGATCTTGAGCATCGGCAATTATCCGTGGCAGCCAGTATTATTCCGGGTTCAAATCCCGCGTTGACGGGATCGAGACTAACCCAGTTTGCATGCGGTCGTCACGGTCCGAAAGGCAGGGAAATGTCACGTTCGTATTCATATTCGTCGCTGACTTCGCCCTTGAAGAAGTCGGCATCCCTCAGCACCCGTTGCCGCACGAACCGCAGGCGCTCCAGCAACCTGATGGACGCCACGTTGCGTGTGTCGACGTAGGCCAATCCCTGTCTGATCCCGGTTGCTTCATGGATATGTGCCAACATCGCGCTCACGGCTGAACACCCGACGCCGTGGTGACGAAAGCCGTCGAAAACCTCGTAGCCGGTGAATACCTGATGCTGCTCATTGCAGGTGGCCTGGACGATGCCCGCAGGCTTGCCGTCTTTCCTGATCATCCAGTTCAGCCACAGACCGGTTCCGTCCGGAGAGCGACGTGTTTCCAGGCCTGCATAGCGCGCTTCTAGTTCTTCCAGGGAGGAGGGGGGCTCGTCGCTGATGTATCTGTACAAAGAGGGCTCAAGCAGTGGTTCGAAGAGCTCCACTGCATGAGCCCTGGTGATGGGTTCGAGGGTCAATGAATGCGATGCAAGGCGCTTGATCCGGTAGTTCTCAAAAGCCTGCAAAGCTTGCCCTCAGGTATTCATGGCATCAAAGAAGTCGGAGTTCTGCTTGGTGCTCTTGAGCTTGTCGAGCAGAAACTCGATAGCGTCCGTCGCGCCCATCGGGTTGAGGATGCGGCGGAGGACATACATCTTCTGCAGCACATTCTTTTCGACAAGCAGTTCTTCCTTGCGGGTGCCCGACTTCAGAATGTCCATCGACGGGAAGACGCGCTTGTCGGCAACCTTGCGGTCCAGCACGATTTCCGAGTTACCCGTACCTTTGAATTCTTCGAAGATGACTTCGTCCATTCGACTGCCAGTGTCGATCAGCGCCGTTGCGATGATCGTCAGGGAGCCACCTTCCTCGATGTTACGTGCCGCACCGAAAAAGCGCTTCGGCCGCTGCAATGCGTTTGCATCGACGCCACCGGTCAGCACCTTGCCTGATGAGGGAACAACGGTGTTGTAAGCGCGGCCGAGACGTGTGACGGAGTCCAGCAAGATCACAACATCCCGCTTGTGCTCGACCAGGCGCTTTGCTTTCTCGATCACCATTTCGGCAACCTGAACATGGCGCGAGGCGGGCTCGTCAAAAGTTGACGCGATGACCTCGCCTTTCACGGTGCGCTGCATGTCAGTGACTTCTTCAGGGCGCTCATCAATCAGAAGCACGATCAGGAAACATTCCGGATGGTTGGCTGCGACTGACTTGGCGATATTCTGCAACAGGACGGTTTTGCCCGTACGCGGCGGCGCCACGATCAGTGCGCGTTGGCCCTTACCGAGAGGCGCCACAATATCGATCACGCGAGCCGAGCGGTCCTTGATCGTCGGGTCGGCGATTTCCATCTTCAGGCGCTCATCCGGGTAGAGCGGCGTGAGGTTATCGAAATGCACCTTGTGGCGCTGCTTTTCGGGGTCTTCAAAATTGATTGTGTTGACCTTCAGCAACGCGAAATAGCGCTCGCCGTCCTTGGGGCTGCGGATCGGGCCTTCGACCGTATCTCCGGTGCGCAACGCGAAGCGGCGGATCTGCGTCGGGCTGACGTAGATGTCGTCCGGGCCCGGCAGATAGTTTGATTCCGGTGCACGGAGGAAGCCGAAGCCATCCGACAGGACTTCGACGACGCCTGAACCGGTAATTTCAACGTCCTGTTCGGCGAGCTGTTTGAGGATCGCAAACATCATGTCCTGTTTGCGCATGGCGCTGGCGTTCTCGATCTTCAGCTCTTCGGCGAGCTCGAGAAGGGCGGCGGGTGATTTTGACTTGAGGTCCTGGAGCTTCATAACTTCTTGAAGCGACATCTGAACTGTACTTTCTTGTGGTGACTATGGCGGGTCGTTGAAACTGGGGATTTGACCGGCCGCCAATCTTTGGTTGGGTTTTGGTCAGCAAGGAGGGAGGTTTTCGCTTCGTTCGGTGAGCCTGGTCGCAGTTCCAGGTCGATACCACCTCACAAGCCCGAAAGGCTTGCCACAGGTGTTCCGGACGTTTTCGGAGAACAAGTCAGACTTAGCTCAAGACGGGACAAGTTTGAAGGGGTCATTTTCACTTGATGGTTTCATGGAAATAAAGCGCAGTTTACCAAGGTTTTTACAGTGGTTTCACAACTACGAGCAGCACAATCAGGATCATCAGGACGGCCGGAACTTCGTTTACGATCCGGAAGAAGCGCTGGGTTTTTCGGTTTTCACCGCGCTCGAAATCACGCCGCCATCTGGAAAACATGCCATGAAAACCCGACAGAATTATGACGAACAGCAATTTCAGGTGAAACCAGGGCTGTGACCAGGCGTCGATCGCCGCTGCAAGGGCAAGACCAAACGCCCAGGTCGCGATCATTGCCGGGTTGATGATGATGCGCAGGAGCCTGCGCTCCATCAGAGCAAATCGCTCGTACTCCGCTGAGCCAAACTTGGTTTCGCAGTGATAGACGAAGAGTCGAGGCAGATAGAGCATTCCCGCCATCCACGAGATAACGGAGATGATGTGAAATGCCTTCAGCCAAGGGTAGTATGCAAACAAGGTTTCGCTCATGCGGGGCAGCTCTCCAGTGCACATTGTCGACACGTGGCTGGACAGACCCTGATGCCACCCTCGGGCCTTGTTCCAGACTCATTCACGACTTCCTTCACGAGGTTCGCAAGCCCGTTCACAAATGCCGGGTGGGTGCCTATGGCCGGAACCCGGAGATACGTTGGAATGCCACTGTCAGCAGCGAGCTTCGCATACTCGATGTCGAGTTCGACGAGCGTTTCGGAGTGCTCCGATACGAAAGCAATGGGTACCACCACGAGTGCCTTGCCTTCGGCGCCGGCGCGCCTGATTTCCTCTTCTGTCGAAGGGCCGATCCATGTCATCGGACCGACGCGGCTCTGGTAGGAGACTTTCCAATCCAGGTTTGGAAGGTTCAGCGTTTCGACCACTGACTTTGCTGTCTGTTCGATCTGCGCCTGGTACGGGTCACCTGACCTGATCACAGACTCGGGCAACCCATGGGCCGAAAACAGAAGTCGGTATTTTATGTTTGGTGGCAGATTTTCCAGTGTCTGACTGATCAACTCCCTGTGCGCCTTAATCAGCCCTTGATTGGACGGGTAACAGCACATCGCCACGGTTGGGGCGAGGAGCTTGCGGTCCCGAGCGACTGCGGTCCATTCGCGGATAGAGGAACGTGACGTCGTTGTCGAGAACTGCGGGTAGAGCGGGAGCAGTACGATCTTGTTGGGCCGGAAACGTCTGACCGGCTCGATTATGTCCAGTGCGCGAGGGGAGGAATAGCGCATGGCAACGAACACTTCGTAATTGTGCTCGGAGTTTGAAAGCGATGCGTGCAATGCCGAAGCTTGCGAATATGTCTGTCCGAGGATCGGCGAGCTGCCGCCCAGCTTGGTATAGATATTCCTGGCAATTGGTGCGCGCCGCCGCGATATCAGTTTTGCAACCAACCAGCGCAGCGGCGAAGGCAAGCGGATGATTGCTGCGTCATTGAACAGGTTGAAAAGAAAGGGTTCTACTTCCGCCAGGGAGCCCGGCCCTCCCAGATTGAACAGAACGACAGCGACTCTCATGCCGCTTTCCTGACAGACCTGATCAGCTGTTCAACATTCACTATGGGTGTTTCCTGGCGAATGCCATGACCGAGATTGAAGATATGCGGCTGACCCTTTGTCTGGGTCAGAATTGACGCGATTGCCTGCTCAAGCCCGGGCCCGCCCTGGCTCAACGCGATGGGGTCAAGGTTGCCTTGCGTTCCCATTCCCGGTCGAATTTCGTGCCTCAGTTTCGTGAGTGACGTCTGGTAGTCCACGGAAACGGCATTTGTGCCGGTGGTATTGGCGTAGTCAGCGTAGTTCAGGCCTGCTCCTCTCGGAAACACAATGAATGGTGTCCCCGGGCATTTTTCACGGACCAGGGAAATGATCCTGCGAATGGGTTCGAGTGAGTATTTTCCGACCTGGTCTGCAGGGATTGTTCCTGCCCAGCTTTCGAAAATCTGCAGAGCTTCGGCGCCTGCCTTCACTTGCTCGACCAGATAGGCGCTTGTTGTCTCAATCAGAATTTCGAGGAGCGCGTCGAGTGATTGCGGATGATCGTAGGTAAACTTCCTCAGGTGTTCGCTTTCATCCGAGCTTCCGCCGGCAATCATGTAATTCGCAACTGTCCAGGGAGCACCGGCAAAACCAAGCATCGTCACCGATGGAGGAAGGTTCGCTCTGACTTTTGAAACAGTTTCAAAAATAGGGGCCAGGTTTGGCAGTGCCGTTCCAGGATCCAGTTTTGCCAGGGCCTGTGGTTCCAACGGTGACAGCTTTGGCCCTTCGCCTTCAGCGAACCAAAGTTTCTGACCCAGTGCATGCGGAATTACCAAGATATCCGAGAACAGGATTGCGCCATCAAACCCAAACCGATGGATCGGTTGCAGAGTGACTTCAGCGGCATAAGCCGGCGTGAAGCACAGCTTCATGAAATCGCCAGCTTTTGCACGCAGATCGCGATATTCTGACAGGTATCGACCTGCCTGCCGCATCAGCCAGATTGGCTGCGGGCTTACGGTTTCGCCAGCAAGCACTCGAAGAATTGGTTTTTTTGCCTGCGTGCCGACCACTGGTTCTCTTTCCATCTATAATCATACTTATAGTTATTAGAATCTAAGTAGGAAGATGTAGGGCGTGTGGAGAATTAGGATAGGATTGTCGTCCATAGATCTTCCCCAAGGTGGTACCCAGGGCGAAGGTTTTTCCATAGCTGGGGATAGTTGACGCGAAGCTTATGAAAACAGCGATGGTGTGTTGGTTTTGCAATGTGGATGTCTTGGGTACGGGTGTGGAATCGAAAAGCTCTGGATATCTTCATTTGGGTTGACCCCTGTGGTGGAGATGCACTGGATACAAAGGGGGATTGGTCTGGGTAAGTCCAATCAGCTGTTGCATCCATGTCTCATCCTTAGTGTTATTTCATAGTTGTCGACAGATTGATCCTCAGGTGACCGTGCAGAAAACCCGGACAATAGCGATCTATTTTCATCTTCACCTGATTTCGGACTCGACGGGCGAGACGCTGAATGCTGTCGCGAAAGCGGCATGTGCGCAGTTTGAAATGGGACGACCGATCGAGCATTTCTATCCGTTGGTCAGAAACCGGAAGCAGCTGGATCGGGCAATGGCTGAGCTCGAAACTGCACCAGGTCTGGTGCTTCACACCATCGTCAATGCGGAATTGCGACAAGCGCTTGAAACACGTTGCAGGGAATTGGGGCAGCCATCGGTGGCTGTGCTTGACCCAGTTATGGCAAAGCTTGGCAGCTACCTTGGCGTGGAAGAAAGCCACCGTCCAGGCGCGCAGCATGAACTTGATGCAAAGTATTTTGCACGCATTGAAGCGCTGAATTATACGATGGCTCATGATGACGGGCAAAGTGTGGCGACGCTTCAGTTTGCCGATATTATCCTGGTGGGTGTGAGCCGGACATCGAAAACACCTACCTGCATTTACCTCGCAAATCGCGGCGTCAAAGCTGCGAATATTCCGATTGTCGCCGGTGTGCCGCTTCCAGACGAACTGAACCAGATCAAGGGTCCGCTCATTGTTGGACTTGTCGCAAGCCCTGACCGGCTGGTTCACATTCGCAAGAACAGGCTTTTGTCGCTGAAGGAAGAAACAGATACCGCATATGTAGATATAGATGCAGTTCGGGCCGAACTGGTTGCTGCGCGCCGGCTGTTCACTGAAAGGAACTGGCCGGTGATCGATGTAAACAGGCGGTCAATTGAGGAAACTGCGGCCGAGATCCTGGCGCTCTATAGCCGCGTGGAGCCCAAAGTCGAATGAGTACGCTCATCCTCGCGTCCGGAAGTGCAGCACGGCAACGGATGCTGAGAGCGGCAGGTGTCGAGTTTTCTGTGCAAACGGCAGCAATAGATGAAGAGGCGATCCTGCAATCCCTGCAAGCAGAAGAGGCACGGCCAAGAGACATGGCCGATCTGCTGGCTGAATTAAAGGCGGTCAAAGTATCGACCTCACGTCCGGAAACCTGGGTTATTGGTGCAGACCAGGTCTTAAGTCTGGGCAAAGAGTGTTTTCAGAAGCCAGGTACACTCGTGAAGGCGCGACAGCAACTCCTGCGGCTGAAAGGCAAAGTCCATGTGCTGAGCAGTGCGGTTTGTGTTGCCAAGAATGGCTCTGTTGTCTGGCGGTTTGTCGGCGAAGCTCGACTCACGATGCGAGACTTTACTGACCAGTTCCTGGAGTCATACCTTGTGGAAGCGGGTGAGGAAATCCTGGGAAGTGTTGGTGCGTATCATGTTGAAGGCCTCGGTTTGCAGCTATTCTCGGATATCGATGGCGACCTGTTTACAATCCAGGGAATGCCGATGCTGCCTCTGCTGGACTATCTGCGCCTCAACGGTGTTTTAAATCCATGATGCTGACCGGCAAAGCACGACTGGCTGGAGTGATTGGCTGGCCCATATCCCACAGCCTTTCGCCTGCCCTGCATGGGTTCTGGATCCGGGAGTTGGGGCTGGATGCGGCGTATGTGCCGCTGGCGGTTCGTCCGGAAGATTTCAGGAACGTTGTTTCGATTCTTCCGCTGATGGGGTTTCGGGGCGTCAATGTCACGTTGCCCCACAAGGAAGCGGCATTCCAGCTATCCGAAACCCGTGATGATGCCGCCGCGGCAACGGGCGCGGTCAACACGCTGGTGTTTGAAGGCGGCCGTGTGCACGGCAGGAACACGGATGTGACGGGTTACCTAGCCTCGCTTGACGAAGCTGGAGTGGGGGTGCTTGAGGGGAAATCTGCCGTGGTGCTTGGTGCGGGTGGCGCTGCCCGGGCCGTCATTTTCGGCTTGGTGTCGCGTGGTCTTGGACGCGTGTGCATTGTCAATCGGTCGCTTGAGAAAGCTGCGGCGCTTGCAAGTTTTTTTGGCGACCGCGTCAGTGCGCAACCTTGGGGTGAACTTGCACAAGCGCTGGGATCTGCTGATCTGTTGGTCAATACGTCAAGTCTGGGCATGGCCGGTCAGCCGGGGCTCGATGTTGACGTTGGATGGCTGAAAAGCGGGGCCGTCGTCAGTGATATTGTTTATCGTCCGCTTGAGACTCAACTCTTGGCGGACGCCCGCTCTCGTGGTCTGAAGACCGTGGATGGGCTTGGCATGCTGTTGCACCAAGCTCGTGCAGGTTTCAATGCCTGGTTCGACGCGAATGCTCATGTCACCCCAGAACTGCGACGTCATCTGCTTTCAATTCTCGAAGGCAAGAGTTGATGCTTATCATCGGATTGACTGGTTCAATCGGGATGGGAAAAAGCGAGACCGCAAAGATGTTTGCGCGTCATAATGTGCCCGTTTGCGATTCAGACTCGGTTGTCCATCGTCTCTATGATGTCGGTGGCGCGGCGGTGAAAGCGGTGTCTGAGGTCTTTCCGACATCGCTTGTGGATGGACGGATTGACCGGGACCGATTGTCCAAGCTGGTGATCGGGAAGCCTGAGGAAATCCGAAAGCTCGAGCTGCTTGTTCATCCGCTGGTGGCGCAGGCGCAGGCGCAGTTTCTGCAGGATCATGCAGCGCAGGGCGCCAGTATGGTTCTGCTTGATATTCCATTGCTGCTCGAATCCACGGGTCCGAAGCGGGTGGATGTGGTGGTGGTTGTATCTGCGCCGGCAGAGTTGCAGAGGAAACGCGTGCTTGCTCGTCCAGGCATGAGTGCTGAAAAGTTCGAGTCCATTCTCGCGAAGCAGCTGCCAGATGAACTGAAGCGTGCGCAAGCCGACTATGTCATTGATACATCACAAGGCCTGGTCCACGCTGAAGCACAGGTCATTTCAGTGATTGAAAAATTGCGTGACCGGAAGGGATTGATCTGGAAATAGAACATGCGCGAAATCGTACTCGACACTGAAACCACCGGACTTGAACCGTCACAGGGACATCGCATCATCGAGATCGGGTGTCTTGAGCTGAACAATCGCACACCAACAGGTGCGCGTTATCACGCCTATATAAATCCGCAGCGTGACGTGCCCGAAGAAGCGCAGAGGATCAGCAACCTGTCGACGGAATTTCTTCTCGACAAGCCAGTATTTGCAGATGTCGCGGACGGGTTTCTGGAGTTCATCGCCGACAGCCCGCTTGTCATTCACAACGCGGAATTCGATCTGAAATTTCTGAACTCAGAGCTTGGAAAACTCAAGAAGCCGTCGTTGCCAACTGCACGCGCGGTCGACACCGTTCACATCGCCAGGCGAAAATATCCAGGCTCGCCTGCTTCCCTGGATGCACTTTGCCGACGCTTCAACATCAGCCTCGAAGAGCGCAAGTCCAAGGGCCACGGTGCGATGCTCGACGTCGAGTTGCTCGCGCAGGTCTATCTGGAACTGATGGGGGGGCGGCAGCCGGGACTGGAACTCGTCGCAAAGTCTTCAGGACTGACCCCAGTCACAACCTCGCGAGCGACCGCGCCAAAGAGACCAAACGTCCTTGCGCCACGGATTAGCGACGAGGAGAAGGCCCATCACGATGCATTAATTCAAGGCCTTGGCAATTCTGCCATCTGGAAAACAACGCCCAACTAAGCCGTGGCGGTTTGCGCCTTTTGTTGTGCGGCTTGGGCGCGATACAGCGTCATGAAGTCGATCGGATCGAGCAGGAGTGGCGGGAATCCGCCGTCGCGGGTCAGGTCAGCCACAACGCGACGTGCGAACGGGAACAGCTGGCGCGGGCACTCAATCAACAGGACTGGCTGCACGTTTTCCGGTGTGATGTTTTTCAGCATGAACACGCCAGCATAGGTCACTTCGCAGACAAATACCGTCTGGTTGGCTGACTTGGCGTCCGCGCGGATGCGAACGAGCACTTCGTACTGATCAACGCCCAGTCCTCGGGCCTGTACATCGACGCCCACTTCCAGTGCCGGTTTTTGACCCTGGAGGCTCATGGGAGCCGCCGGGTTTTCGAATGACAAATCCTTAACGTATTGTGCCAGGACCTGAATTTGTGCCGCATTGCCTGCTGCACCCTGGAGGTCAGCGTCCGTGCCGGTGCCGTTAAGTTGATTGTCGCTCATTCGAATGGTGTCCTTGAAATCTGGCAATAAAACGCAATTTTACATGGGCGGGTGGCTAACACGGTTCTTGGTGTACAGACAAGGGAATGTGTGGTTCACCCAATTTTTGCCATGTCCGGGTGCTGGATTGAAAGGAAGTCGCGCATACACTCTGGACCCCTGCAGGGTGCGCGTGTAGGATTTTCAACAGAGCACGCGCCACACTTTCGGCATGCACGCTGACCGAAAGAGTGAGAAAGTTCTCAAAGAAGTGTGCTGGTGAAGGCGGTAAGGTGCGATGGGCGGATCCGAAATAGAAATCCTGTTTTTTGCTGGTATCGCCGCATTCATCGGGTACCGTCTGTACATGGTCCTGGGCAAGAGAACCGGAAACGAGCAACCTCCCTTTGACCGGATAAACCAGCGAGAACGCATGGAACGTCCGCGCGCAAGCGCCGCGCCGGCAGAAGAGAAAGTTGTGCCGTTATCGCGGGGACGCGAGACGCTTCGGCCACTGGCGAAAGACAGCATATTCAATTCGATCGAGCCCGGATCGAAGCTTGCTGCTTCCCTGAAAAGTATTCGTGAACAAGATCCAGGGTTCGATGCCGATGCCTTCGTCAAAGGCGCCAAGGGCGCGCATGAGATGATTGCCAAGGCATTCGCAGACGCTGACAGAGACGGCCTGAAACCGCTGCTTGCAGACGACGTATTTGCAAGTTTTGAGGGAGCGATTTCAGTGCGCGAGCGCTCCGGACAAAAAATGGAGTTCGCGTTCGTCGGGTTGAAGGAAGCCAAAATAGAAGTGGCAACACTTCGAGGACGCATTGCTGAAATTACAGTGCGGTTTGTCAGCGAACTGATCAGCGCGACCCGAGATGCCGCAGGCGTGGTGATCGAGGGTGCCGCTGGGGTCGTGCGCGAAGTGACGGATGTGTGGACTTTTGCCAGGGACACAAAGTCATCGGATCCCAACTGGAAAGTCGTTGCCACTGCAGGGGCTGCGTAGCATAACGCGCTTCATGCGAGCGCTTCGAATTGCAATTTCTGCATTGCTTGTATCGGTTTCTGCGTGCGTACCCTTTGGGAACGTAGGCAGGGAAGAGCCCGCCGCAGAGGATCGATTGGTCCTGGCGGTGTCGGGTTTTGACCGCCTTTCGGATTGGCCGGGTCAATCACCTCAATTTGCGTTTCAGGCCTTTCAACGCTCTTGCGCCACGCTCAGCTCGCGAAGAGCAACTGATGCATTTGGAGGCGATGCCGTTTACGGCACAGTTGGAGACTGGAAGCCGGCTTGCCAGACGGCCATGCAGATCAGTGCCAACGACAAAGTGACGGCTCAGCATTTTTTTGAAACCTGGTTTGTTCCGGCGCAGGTTCGAAACCAGTCGGAACCATCAGGTCTCTTCACGGGTTACTATGAGCCTGAACTGGATGGCAGCCGAAAGGCCAGTCGACGATTTCGAGTGCCGCTGTATGCAAGGCCCGCAGATCTGGTTCAGGTGGATCTGGGTGCCTTCAGACCTGCGCTCAAGGGCGAGCGCATCGCCGGCCGTGTCAGCGATGGCAAGCTTGTTCCCTACGCCACGCGCGCACAGATCGTGGATGGAACCTTGGGCCCGAAGGGCCAGCCGATTGTCTATGTCGATGACGCTGTTGCGGCGTTCTTCTTGCAGATCCAGGGCTCGGGACGGATCAAACTCGACAACGGCGAGACGATCCGTGCTGCATTTGATGGTCAAAATGGCTTTCCCTATACAGCCATAGGGCGCACGCTTGTTTCACGGGGCGAGATTCCGCGCGAGAATCTGTCGATGCAGAGCATTCGGACCTGGTTGCAAACCAATCCAACCAAGGCTGATGCGCTGATGAATGAAAATGCCTCGTATGTTTTTTTCAAGGAGCAGCCGATTGCGGACGCCTCTCTGGGCGCCAGCGGAGCGCAAGGAGTGCCACTGACTGCGGAGGCCAGTCTCGCAGTCGACATGAAGTTTCACGCTCTTGGAGCGCCGCTCTGGATAGAAGCCAAGTCTCCGGCTGAAGATGCGAATGAGGAAGACGCGCAATTGCGAAAGCTCGTCATTGCACAAGATACCGGCGGCGCAATCAGGGGGCCTGTCAGAGGGGACATTTATTGGGGTGTCGGCAGCAAGGCCGAAAACATTGCCGGTCGCATGGCCCATAAAGGCACGATGTTTGTGTTACTTCCCAAGGTCCTTGCTCAACACCTGAATTGAACCGGCCTTGATCAAATCGCGACCATTGCATGAGCATGAACTGGACCTCTGGCGTGAAGTTACGCGCGATGTCCGGCGTGCGGGCAAGAAACGTCAACCCACGGCGGCGACTGAAAAGCGACATGCCACAAAAGCCAAGAACGCGGAAACTGTGTCTAAAAAAGTTGTTGCCTCATCAAGGGTAGCTGCGCCGTCCGTCCGTCCTTCACAAGTTGGTGGCGGGCTGGATGGTTCGACCGCGGACAAGCTGAAGCGCGGGAAGATCGACCCGCAGGCGAACCTCGATCTTCATGGGCTGAACCAGGCCCAGGCACATTCCAGGCTGACAACCTTCATCAAGCGCTGCTCCGACAATGGACTGCGATGCGTGCTGGTTGTGACCGGGAAAGGGGCGCCGTCGGGCGCTCGAGAAGACAGTACACGCAGGTTGGAGCTTACCGGACGTTCCAAGTCAGGCGTGTTGAAGGAAATGGTGCCACGCTGGCTGCACGAAGGTGATGTGCGTGCCATGGTGGCTGGCAGCCAGTCCGCTCATGCAAAGCATGGTGGCGCCGGCGCACTTTATGTTTATCTGCGCCGGCGGAGAGTCTAGTTGTTGGCGAACGGATCGTCGATTGAGTCCAGACTGGATGTCACACGCTGATGCGCCGAGCTGGGTTTGGGTGGTTCGTTGGCCCGGACAATCACGATAAAAGGACCGTTGCCTTCTGACCGGATTCGCTCAACCGGCACCCCCAGACGAACAAGTTCGTCCTTGACGGTATAAAGCCGGCGACGCCAAAGCCCGTCGTCCGTCTCACGGCTACCGAGTGCAAAGATCCGCAGGTTCACTGTTTTGTTCTGTTGAAGTGCTGTCGCAGCAGCGGTCGTCAGCACATTGTAGGATTCACGCGTGAGATTGGATTTTGCTTCCATGAAGGCAACGTGAAGCATCAAAGGTTTTGGTTGCGTGTATGTCGGCTGCGGCTTTGCAGGCTTGGTCTCGGCGACCTTTGGAACCGGATGAGTTTCGGCCTTTGGCTCTGCAGAAGGACTGACGTCCTTGCCTTCGGTATATACGGGCTGGCGGGGGTAGGTACCCGTGACCGACGGCGTCTCTCCGGTGCCTGGATAGGCTGTATGAGGCGCCTGATTGGCAACTTCGGACGAGGTCGGCGCATTCGGGATGGTCGCCTGTGACGAGGGTTGCGACGGTGATGATGTCACGCCCGGGTACGAGGATGGCGGAGGTGTTTCAGCTGCTGGCTGTGCTGGCGATGATGAAATCGGTGGATGGTAACTTGTCGGATTCTCAGTTGCGCCGCAATTGCCAGTCAATGGGCAATAGAGCATCGCGTAGAGAATAAAAAGCAGGCCGGATACGACGACAGCCGTGCCGCCGATGGCAGCGAGGAGCGGTAGTTGCTTCGTCAACCAATCAAGGATTCCAGGGCCTTGCCTGAGTTCGTCTGTTGCACCTTCACAGCAATTGCACGATTCAGTGCTCGGTGAAGTGCATCTGGTCTGGTACTCGCCCAAGTACGCAATCGAAGTTGCTTCCTCCAGCGAGCCCTTTGCCGGCTTTTGCCTGGGCTTTGATTCGATTGCATCAATCACTGCCTTTGTTCGCTTTCCGGGTTCGCCCTTCAGCGACGCGCCAGCGAGCAGGCTTGCTTCCATCAAGAATGTCCGGTCTTTCCCGGTCGATACGGCGATTGGTGCGCGGTCCTGGATAAAATCCCATTCCTTCAGGACTTTTGATATTTTTTCGCGTGGCTTGATCCATTGATTGGGGCTGGACTTTGCCGTCCTGGAATGAACAAGCGTCATCATGCGGGTGCTGCTCTTGCCGGTTGGTGGCTTGAGCGAGTTGGCCGGCAGGGGAGTGCCCTTTCTGCCTACCAGTATGTACTGTGTCTTGTTTTCCGGCAGGTCCGGTGCGCCAAAGGCAAATACGTCAAGCAACTCGAGCAGGTTGCGCAAAAGCGATACGATTTCTCCGACCGAGCCGTGGCGGTCCCAACCGTCCGGCTCCTGCTGCAAGTCAAGCAAGCCACCAGCAATCAAAGAGGCGGGTACATTCAATTCGGAGATCGTGGCCGGGCGCGTGGGCATATCCACGAGTATCGTATTGCCGTAGCCCTGCTCCTTGGTGCCGCCGCCGCCGCGCGAAGTTCCGTATTTCAGGTCCTTCATCAGTTCTTCGCGGGCGATTTCCTCGAGTACGCGCAAGGGATTGCGTGCATGCTCAATGGTGGCCTGTGACATATCCGGGCGCAAAAGTCGTCCGCGATACTGTTCTTCGGCTTGCGATCCCACGAAGATGCGCGTCAAAAATCGAGTGTAGATTTTCTTGGCCCGCTCCGGAGACAATTCCTCCTTGCGGTCAGACAGGGCGCGATACCGTTCGACAATCTCGGCCATGTATTCCTTGTGTGCTGCCAGAACGTAGCTCGTTGGCATGCACACCTGGGCATGGATCTGCAATTCGCGGGATGCGAGCGCCTTGACGGTTGCTCCTTCCCATTGCGTGATCGAGTTGTAGAAGGGAACAACAGCGAAGTTGGCCTGGCCCGATCGCACTGCGTCGAGCGCGTCGCTAACTGTTGTTCTGAATATCAAGTGACCGATGTTGCTTGCGTTCAACATCGCACGAGCGGCCAGATAGGAATGGCCGCCATCACTTTCGGCGAAACTCACAAAGAGGCTGCGCTGGTTCACTCGCGTCCCCACAATCGGCGAAGCGCGGCGACCCGGGGGGTCGGATCGACGGTCTCGCTACCCAGGACTTCAACTTAGCGCGAAACTTTTTTTTGCGCGAGAGTTCTCAACAGGTTAGGCCGCAATTTTATTGAAGAATCTGAACTCACCCGACAGGTGTGCGCATTCAAATTTTCGCGTCAAAGTATGAAGCGCGAGAGGTCTGTATTCTTAGTCAAAGCGCCAATTTCCCTTGATACGAAAGCGCGATCTATCGTGATACGTGCATCGCGGCTGTCAGGCGCGTGGAAGCTTACCTCTTCGAGCACTCTTTCCATGATTGTCTGCAACCTGCGCGCGCCGATATTTTCCACGGTGGCGTTAACCTCAGCGGCTGCATCGGCCAATGCATCGATCCCGTCATCAGTGAATTCCAGCGTAACGCCCTCGGTTGCCATCAACGCGATGTATTGCTTGATCAGGCTTGCTTCGGGCTCGGTCAGGATGCGCCGGAAATCATCGCGCGTCAGTGCCTGCAGTTCAACGCGGATCGGCAGTCGTCCCTGCAACTCGGGCAAAAGGTCGGAAGGCTTTGCGGTATGGAAGGCACCAGAGGCGATGAAAAGAATGTGGTCTGTTTTGACCGGTCCGTGTTTTGTGGAAACGGTTGTTCCCTCAATCAGGGGAAGCAGGTCGCGCTGAACACCTTCCCTGCTGACGTCGCCGCCACGGCCGCTTCCTTCGCGCGCGCAGATCTTGTCGATTTCATCCAGGAAAACGATACCGTCGTTTTCAACGGACCTGATTGCTTCTGACACGAGGGCGTCGTTGTCGATCAGTTTGTCAGATTCTTCGGAGATCAGTGGAACGTATGCGTCCACGACTTTCATTTTTCTTGATTTCTGACGGCCGCCCAGTGCCTTTCCCAGCATGTCATTCAGATTGATCATGCCAACCTGCCCGCCAGGCATCCCTGGAATGTCGAAGGAGGGTATGCCTGCGGTGTCGGAGACCTGGAGCTCAACTTCCTTTTCGTTGAGTTCACCGTCACGGAGCTTGCGGCGGAAGGATTCCCTGGTGGATTCCGATGCAGTCGTTCCAACCAGAGCGTCGAGGACGCGATCTTCTGCCGCCTTGCTTGCGCGTGCTTTCACGTCATTGCGGCGCCGGTCGCGCAGGGACGAGATGCCGATTTCCACCAGATCACGAATGATCTGTTCGACGTCACGCCCGACATATCCAACTTCGGTGAATTTTGTTGCCTCGATTTTCAGAAACGGTGCCTGCGCCAGCCTGGCCAGGCGGCGCGATATTTCGGTTTTGCCGACGCCTGTCGGACCGATCATCAAGATATTCTTGGGCAAGACCTCTTCCCGGAGATCTGCCGAAAGTTGCTGTCTGCGCCAACGGTTGCGCAGGGCAATGGCCACAGCTCGCTTCGCTGCCGCCTGCCCAACTATATAGCGGTCCAGTTCAGTGACAATTTCTCGGGGCGTCAGCGCGCTCATGTCGGGCCTACAAGGTTTCCAGGGTCAGTTCGTGGTTGGTGTATATGCAGATGTCAGCCGCAATTTTCATCGACCGGCGGGCTATTTCTTCGGCGGTGAAATCAAGCGGCATCAGCGCGCGGGCTGCGGCCAGGGCAAAATTCCCCCCGGAACCGATGCCAATCAAGCCGTCCTCTGGTTCCACGACGTCACCAGTGCCCGACAGGATCAGGCTGACGCTGGTATCGGCGACGGCCAACATTGCTTCCAGGCGGCGCAGGTAGCGATCTGTACGCCAGTCCTTGGCAAGTTCGACCGCGGCTCTGGTGAGGTTGCCTGGATAGGTTTCAAGCTTGGCTTCCAGCCGTTCGAAAAGAGTAAAAGCGTCGGCCGTAGCGCCAGCAAAGCCTGCGATGACTTTGCCATTCGAGAGCCTGCGGACCTTTCGGGCATTTGCCTTCATGACCGTAGGCCCCAGGCTCACCTGCCCATCTCCGGCGACGACGACCTTTCCGGCTTTTCGTACGGACAATATGGTAGTCCGGCGCCAAATATTGTCGCCGGCAGAAGGGTCAGTGGTTGGCATTGAGGCTCTCTTCGCGCATTGTTAGGGCTATTGCTATATGACCTTTGCGACACTGATCGCAAAGGGCCTGAAAGGCATTTCTTCATGCGGAAAGCAAGCGTCGAACGCAAGACACGAGAAACGGATATTTCGGTCTCGCTGGATCTTGACGGCACCGGAAAGTACGATATTTCGACCGGCATCGGCTTTCTGGATCATATGCTTGAGAGCTTTTCCAAGCACTCATCGATCGACCTCAAGGTGCGAGCGAAGGGTGACACCCATATCGATTTTCATCATACGACCGAGGACACAGGCATTGTCATCGGGTTGGCCATCATCAAGGCGCTTGGCGAGCGGACCGGCATTCGCAGGTTCGGATCGGCGCTCATTCCCATGGATGAGACCCTGACACGTTGTGCGGTTGATGTATCGGCGCGGCCATATTTCATCTGGAAAGTATCGTTCAGCCGGGCGAAACTTGGTGACATGGACACGGAACTCTTCAAGGAGTGGTTCCAAGCCCTGGCGCAGAATGCGGGCCTGACGCTGCACATCGAGAATTTGTACGGTGAAAACAACCATCACATTGCCGAAAGCTGTTTCAAGGCCTGTGCACGTGCGTTGCGCGACGCTTTCGAACCCGACCCGCGGCAGGCCGGACTTGTTCCAAGCACCAAGGGCAGTCTGGGGTCCTAGGCGTTCTGCCATGCGAGGCGCGCTGTGAGTGCGCGCGTGGCCATTATTGACTATGGATCCGGAAATCTGCGGTCCGTCGAGAAAGCAATGGAGCGGGCCGTCGCTGATGCCGGCCTTGATGCGCGCATACAAGTTACATCCGCGGCGGATGAAGTACGCCAGTCATCACATATCGTGCTGCCAGGCGTGGGCGCTTTTGCGGATTGCATGAAAGGGCTGTCTGCCCTTCCCGGCATGATCGATGCCCTGACCGAGTGCGCCTTACGCCAGGGCAAGCCCTTTCTGGGGATCTGTGTTGGCATGCAGCTCATGGCGACAGTCGGGCGCGAGCACGGGGACTGCGCTGGTCTCGGATGGATCGGTGGAGCGGTTGTCCGGCTCTCGCCAACTGACACCAGTCTCAAAGTTCCGCACATGGGGTGGAATGAGCTGAAAGTGACCAAACCCCATCCTGTGCTGTCGCATGTGAGTGTCGCTCACCAGCCGCATGCCTATTTCGTACACAGCTTTCACTTCGTGCCAGACAATGAAGGCGATGTGGCTGCCGTAACCGTTCATGGCGGGCGTGTTGTTGCCGCTGTTGCGCGGGACAATCTGATCGGCACACAGTTCCATCCGGAAAAGAGCCAGGCCATCGGGCTTCAGCTACTTGAGCGATTTGTGCGGTGGCGGCCATGATCATTTTTCCAGCAATCGATCTCAAGTCAGGCAAATGCGTCAGGCTATTGCGCGGCGAGATGCAGAGCGCCACGGTGTTCAATGATGATCCCGCGGCACAGGCTGTCGCCTTTCAAATCGCCGGCTTCAAATGGCTGCATATCGTTGACCTCGATGGCGCCGTTGGCGGCATTGGCGCGAACAGTGCGGCCGTGCGCCTGGTCCTGCAGAGCATCTCATTGCCGGTACAGCTGGGCGGTGGCATTCGAGACATGAATGCAATCGAGCGCTGGCTCGAAGAGGGAATTTCGCGCATCATCCTCGGGACGATCGCGGTCAAAAATCCTGCGCTCGTCAAAGAAGCGGCGCGGAAGTTCCCGAACCGGATCGCTGTTGGTATTGATGCGAAGCTTGGCCGCGTTGCGGTTCAGGGTTGGGCAGAGACTACAGACACAGATGCGGTGGATCTCGCCAGGCAAGTCGAGGACGCAGGCGTGGCGGCGGTGATCTATACCGACATCGCGCGCGACGGGACCGGACTTGGTGTCAACATTGAGGAGACCGAGAGGATCGCGAGCGCCGTTTCCATTCCTGTGATAGCGAGTGGCGGCATCGGTTCGCTGCATGATTTGCAGGTCCTCAAGAAAACCCGGCACCCAAATATTCGTGGCGTCATTTGTGGCCGTGCGCTTTACGACGGACGTGTCGATGCGACCGAGGCCCTTTCCTTGATGGAGCAAGGCTGACCGTGCTCAAGACACGAATCATTCCCTGTCTTGATGTGAAGGATGGCCGTGTTGTCAAAGGCGTTCAATTCACGGGTTTGCGCGATGCGGGAGACCCGGTCGAGGCCGCGCGCGCGTATGATGCCGCCGGCGCAGACGAACTTTGCTTTCTGGACATTACTGCCAGTCACGAGAAGCGCGGGATTTTGCTGGATGTCGTGCGCCGTACTGCCGATGTGTGTTTTATGCCGCTGACAGTGGGCGGCGGCGTGCGTACCATTGAGGACATGCGCGCTTTGCTGCTTGCGGGTGCGGACAAGGTCTCGGTGAACACTGCGGCGGTTCAACGACGAGAGTTCGTTCGCGAAGCAGCACAGAAGTTCGGTTCCCAACTGGTGGTCGTGGCTATTGATGCAAGACGTGCGGGTGATGGCCGATTTGAAATTTTCACCCATGGCGGGCGTCAAGCGACTGGCATTGACGCTGTTGTCTTTGCACGGGAAGTGGTGGCCCTGGGTGCAGGCGAAATTCTGCTGACTTCGATGGATCGCGACGGCACGCGAGAGGGCTATGACATCGAACTGACGCGCTTTATCGCCGACGCAGTGAGTGTGCCAGTCATCGCCAGTGGTGGTGTCGGTTCGCTTGATGATCTGGTGGCAGGGGTGCGCGATGGCCACGCGAGCGCCGTGCTGGCCGCCTCCATATTTCACTTTGGAGAGGTCACGATTGGTGACGCCAAGCAGCGCATGCTGCAGTGTGGCATTGCTGTTCGCGCCTGACTAAAAGGTTATCCACAACCTACCAGTGCTTGGCGTTCAATTTCTCAACTCTCAAGATCGTGTGTTTTTGAAGGATTTGTGACGCATTCATGACAATTGCCGAAGCTTGCTGCAATTGGTGAAAGTCCTTGTCATGGAGACGGCAGACACAATTTCAAACCACGGTCTGTCGATGGATGCATGCATTTAGAGACGGAACTCAAATTCGTTGGCGATGAAGACGTCATATCCCTACTCAGGCAATCGAAGGTGTTGCAGGATATGGCCGGGAACCGTCGTGCCAGGACGGTTGCACAGCACGCCGTCTATTTTGACACCCAAGACCAGGCGCTGCGGGATGCTGGTTACATTCTTCGAGTGCGAAACGAAGGTGACAGCTACTCGCAGACTTTGAAGAGAACATTCAGCGATGACGTGGCGACAAGGCCCGAATTCAAATCTGAGGTGAGCACCTGCGCGCCAGAAACAGATTCAATTCCCGACAGCAAGACACGCTGGAAAGTCTCACAACTTCTGAAGGGGCGCGCGCTTGGTCCGGTATTCGAAATTACAACCAAAAGGACCAAATTGCTGCTTTCCCCAAAGAGGGGGGTTGAAATTGAAGCGGCGTTCGATGCGGGCACGCTGTCGCTATGCGGCGACGACAAGCAGACATTCATTCCGATCAATGAATTTGAACTGGAACTGCTGAAAGGAAGTGTGGAAGACCTGTTTGCCTCTGCGAGGCGCCTTACAGCAGATCTGCCGCTTACCTTGTGCCTCGCCGCGAAGGCCGAGCGAGGCTTTGCACTCCTGCTGAACGCCACCTATTCCCCAGCCCGCGCCCAAACCATTTGCCTACCTGCTGGCGCGCTCGCGGATGATGCCATTGCCGTGATACTGGGTAGCTGCCTCCAGCAATTTCTTGGAAACTGGCGAACCGTCATTACGACAAATGACGTCGAGGGCGTGCACCAAATGCGCGTTGCCCTGCGGCGATTTCGAAGTGCGATTTCACTGCTTGACGAAAGGCAGCAGGCACTGATCAAGAACCAGATTGAAGCCGCCAGACGGTTTGCAAATGTCCTTGGTGATGCGAGAGACCATGACGTGCTGCTTACCGACATCATCCAGCCGGTGGTCGAAGGATTTGGAAACAAGATGGAAGTTAAGGTGCTGACCGATGCCATTGTGGCAATGCGCACAAAGAGCTGGAGCAAATTGCTCGATTCACTTCGTTCCGAAGAGTTCAGGTCTTTCGTACTTGACTGGGCCGCCGTGACTTATCGCAGACCATGGCTTGCGGTTTCAGGACCCGACAATGCCCTTGCGCTGGATGCCTATGGGTTTGCAAAAAAGCAGATCAGCCATCGCGCCCACCAGATTGCCAAGATTGCTTTACGTGCTGATGACCTGGACTACAGGCAACTGCATGATCTTCGAATCAGGCTAAAAAAACTGCGGTACACGATCGAGTTTTTCGGGTCAGTCCTTTCAAAAAAAATGGCGAAACGCTTCGCGCGACGACTGACGAAACTGCAGCTTCTTCTTGGAGACATGAACGATATTTCGACTGCGCGAAACCTCATTCATCGGATATTGCTTGATGCGAAATCAACGGAGATATCCGAGGATCTGGCTTTTTGCGGAGGGCTTGTCGTTGGCTGGCACGCAAGGCGACTCTCTGAATCCCGCAGCGCAATTCGAAAGCAACTTAAAAAAATTTCCAATGCAAAGGTCCTGGTGAAAGATCTCTAGACGTTCAGCAACAAATGCTGGCGCTCCCAGGGGCTGATCACCTGCTGGTAGGCGTCGTGCTCCGATGCCTTTACGTCGGAATAGAGATCAACGAAAGCTTCCCCCAGAAGTTCACGAATATCAGCAGAATTGCGAAAACGCTGGATTGCGTCGAGCAAGTGACGTGGCAGCTGGTAGCGCATGGACTCGTATGCGTTGCCTTCCATCGGCTTGGTCGGCATCAGGTTTTGGGTCATGCCCAGATAGCCGCAGGCAAGGGTCGAAGCGATGGCCAGGTAGGGATTGGCGTCAGCACCTGGAACGCGGTTTTCGACGCGGCGGTTTTTCTGTTCTGACTCGGGCACGCGAAGGCCCACGGTGCGGTTCTCATGGCCCCAATGCGTATTCACGGGCGCAGACAGATAGCGCACCAGACGGCGGTATGAATTTACATAAGGAGCGATGAGCGGCATCGAGGCCGGCAGATATTTCTGCAGGCCGGCGATGTAGGCCAGGAACAGCCTTGTGTCCTTGTCGTTCTTGTTCGAAAACAGGTTCTTGCCCGTCTTTGAATCCACGATGCTCTGATGGATATGCATCGCGCTTCCGGGTTCCTGCTCGTACGGCTTGGCCATGAAGGTGGCGTATATGTCGTGGCGCAGTGCGGCCTGGCGAACCGTGCGTTTGAACAGAAATGTCTGGTCAGCCAGTTCTAGAGGGTCACCGTGATAGAAGTTGATTTCGCATTGCGCGACGCCTTCTTCGTGGATCAGGCTGTCGATTCCGATTTCCTGTGCTTCGCAGTAATCGTAGACATCTTCAAACATTGGATCGAATTCGTTGACGGCGTCGATCGCATAGGCCTGCCGGCCTGTTTGCGGTCGGCCTGACTTGCCGGCAGGGGGCAAGAGGGGATAGTCGGGATCGATATTCTTTTGTGCCAGATAGAATTCAAGCTCAGGCGCTATGACCGGACGCCATCCGCGGGCGCTGAATTTGGCCAACAGGTCCTTGAGGACCTGCCTGGGTGCGTGCGGGTTGTTCTTTCCCTTGCGGTCTTCGCAATCGCAGATCACTTGCGCTGTCGGTTCGCGGTACCATGGAACAACACAGATTGTGTCGGCATCAGGCACCAGTA
Source organism: Micropepsaceae bacterium (assembly GCA_040080835.1). Lineage (GTDB taxonomy): Bacteria > Pseudomonadota > Alphaproteobacteria > Micropepsales > Micropepsaceae > SZUA-430. The sequence continues at coordinate 264,467 of JBEBHP010000003.1, forward strand.
TCATGTCAGGCGCCTGGTAGCTCAGTGCTTCGGTTTCAGCATCGGCGCCCGTCACCATCTGGCCAAACACGCTTTCCGGCAGGCGCAGCGTATCGTTGTCCAACCCCGCGAGAAACTTGCTTGTCGGCAGAATTTTTCCGCGTGCGATTCCCGCCATGTCGGGAACCAGCAGTTCAACCTCGGTAATACGGCGCTCCTTCAGCCACTCCTTGAGTTCTGCCCTGTTCCTACTCATCGTGCTGTCCCAACATCTTTCCTATTTCGAAGTGCCTGTCCAAAAGCGTTGAACAGCGCTGTCGAAAATTCGTTTTCACGGAATTTCCATTCCGGATGCCATTGCACGCCCAACGCAAAAGAGGGCGCGTCTGTTACACGAAACGCTTCCACCGTGCCGTCCGGTGCCATGGCTTCTATCGTGAGCGCGTTGCCCAGGCGGTTCACGCCCTGCCCATGCAGGGAATTGACCTTCATCGATTTCGCACCGGCAATTTTCTCCAGAATGCCACCTCGGGTGAATTCGACATCGTGAGCGACTGCGTACTGCACATCGAGTGGCGCGGTCTTGTCCTCGCGGTGATCAAAGTGGCCCTGGACTTCCTCCAGGTGCTGATGAAGCGTGCCTCCAAATGCGACGTTGAACTCCTGAAATCCCCTACACACGGCCAGAAGAGGTGTGCCGTGCGCAACGATACGCCTGATCAGCGGAAGGGTGGTGGCATCGCGCCTGTCATCCTGCAATACGCCTGCGCGCGGTTCAGGGCCGCCATAGAGTTTGGGCGATACGTTTGACGGCGAACCTGTCAGAAATATGCCATCGACCGATTCCAGGATCTCATCAACGTCGATTGGATTCTCAAGAACCGGCAAGAGAACCGGAATGGCGCCTGCGCCATCTCGCATAGCGACAATGTATTTCTCGCCAACGGCATGGAAAGGGTGGGGCCCTATCATGCGGTGATCGCACGGGATTCCGACGATGGGTCTCTTGTGTGGGCGGGTCGATCGGGTCATGGGCCATGGCTAGCACCGCCCAGCAAACATCAGCAAGCGAAGGCGGAATTAATCGTCTTTTCGGCCGAAACGGTCGACGTCACGCAAAACAAAGAGTTCTGGTGACAGCTGAATCTCGGTTTGCGGCCCCTTGAGCGCAATCATAGTCTGCAGGCCTTGCGCATCCGTAATAATCCACTGGGCGATTTCGATCGCTGGATACCGGAAAATCAAGGTTACCTGACCCTTTAGCGGCCCTGATTTCTCTGTCGCGGTAATGCGAAGTGAGCCGGCCTGGCGATCGACCGCGGTAATCCGAGGGTCATGAGCCAAGTCGATGTTTTCGCGCAAAATCAGATTTAACGGATTATCGACCAAGGGATAACGGTCGACGGTGCGCAGCTTGCTGTTTGCAACAGCGATGGTCACTCCGTCGGACACGATCAGATAAGGGCTGGGTGGTGCGTATTCGAAGCGCAAGCGCCCGGGTTTCCTTGCGTAAACAACGCCCTGATCCAGTTCGCCGTTCGGGCCGACTTGCACAAAGTTCGACTTTAGTGACGTGATAGCGTTCAGGTAGGCTGAAACCTTGCCGAGGTCGGCGAGGTCCAGGGGCTGAAGCGGCGCTGCGACTGCATTTGCGGTGACAGCGAAAAGTGCGATGAGAAAACTGATTGTTCGCATGGGACTTTTTAGGAGTTGAATTCCAGAAGGGCGTCTTAGTTGCAGACTATGGCAAAACGAAGAACGCTTGAGGTGGCTGAAGGATAGCAGGATTTGGGGCGTTGGCCATTAAATGATTGAAATGGCCCGCGAAGACTGGCGGGGAAGCGAATGTGGGAAAAGCTTGAAAAAGTCATCTTCGATGTGAACGGACCTTTTGGTCTGAACGAAGGATTTTTGCAGAACGCAGTGGTTGAGTTCGGCGGCTTCCTCCTTGGCGCCCTGTTCTTTTCGATCCTCATTCCAATCGTCATCGACGCCCGCCAGACCAGCAGGTGGCGTCCGGCGCGCCAGAATTTCGGACAGGAACTGATGCTCCTTCACGTTGCGTTCGGAGACGCACTTGCCCGCTTTGTCAATTCGCCTGAAGGACCAAGCCGTTCCCGCGCGTCCGATGCAGTTGATTTTGCCTTTCGAGCGGTGCCAGCGACCACTGGACTTTTTGCCTATGCGCTCACGGCAAGCATTTCCCGGGAAGTGAACGACTACATGCGCATGCTTCGCGCGATCCGCGACTGGTCGCATGAAGCGGCTCATCCGGAAGATTCTGCTTTTGCGTCAGCTGAAAGACGCGTGCTGCGTTCGAGCGAAATGTTCGAACGCGCGAACGCAGAATTTGCAGATGTATTGCGGGTACTTGGACTATCCGGCTTCAAGGACGTCCGCTGGTCGCGAGATTTGATCCTGCAACTCGAGGTCGCCTTTGATGCAGCCAGCGGCCCGTGACATTCAGTCGTCGCGGCCCGAGTGATCCCCAACCAGAACCTCACGCTTTCCGGAATGATTGGGTGCCGAGATCACGCCTTCTTCTTCCATCTTCTCGATGATGCGTGCGGCACGATTGTAGCCAATCTGAAGTCGGCGCTGGATGTACGACGTTGATACCTTGCGGTCGCGCGCGATGATCGCAATGGCCTGATCATAGAGATCATCGCCACTGCCTTCACCTTCACCTTCAAGCAGGCTTGCGGGGTCCGGCTCATCGGGTTCTTCGGTAATGGCGTCGAGATAGGAAGGTTCGCCCTGGGTCTTCAGGAACTTGACGACGGCCTCGACTTCGTCATCCGACACGAAGGGTCCGTGGACGCGGCGGATGCGGCCGCCGCCTTCCATGAGCAACATGTCACCCTGACCGAGCAGTTGTTCCGCGCCCTGTTCGCCCAGGATGGTGCGGCTATCGATCTTGGACGTTACCTGGAATGAAATACGTGTCGGGAAGTTTGCCTTGATCGTGCCCGTGATGACGTCAACCGACGGACGCTGCGTTGCGGTGATGATGTGAATGCCGGCGGCACGTGCCATCTGGGCGAGACGCTGAACGGCTGCCTCGATGTCCTTGCCGGCAACCATCATAAGATCGGCCATTTCGTCGACGATCACGACGATGTAAGGCATGTGGTCGAGTGGCAGATTTTCCTCTTCATACAGTGGTTCGCCGGTCTGGCTGTCAAAGCCGGTTTGCACGGTACGCTTCAGCATCTCGCCCTTGTTTTTTGCGCGCAAAATCCGTTCGTTGTACCCCTTGATGTTGCGGACGCCGACCTTGGACATGCGGCGGTAGCGGTCTTCCATTTCGCGCACAGTCCATTTGAGTGCGACGATTGCCTTCTTCGGGTCTGTCACGACCGGAGAGAGGAGGTGAGGAATGCCATCGTAAGCTGAAAGCTCGAGCATCTTCGGGTCGATCATGATCAGCTTGCACTGATCCGGCGACAGCCGATAGAGCAAGGACAAGATCATGGTATTGATGGCAACAGACTTGCCTGAACCTGTCGTACCCGCGATCAACAAGTGCGGCATGCGCGTCAGGTCGGCAACCACCGGCTCCCCGCCAATGTTCTTGCCCAGCGCCAGAATCAGTTCGACTGTGTGGTTGTCATATTCCTGCGTCGACAAAAGATCGCGCAACATCACTTTTTCGCGACGCTGGTTGGGAAGTTCGATGCCGATGACGTTGCGTCCCGGGACTGCAGCAACGCGAGCGGATACGGCACTCATTGAGCGCGCAATGTCGTCGGCAAGTGAAATCACGCGGCTTGAACGGATGCCGGCTGCAGGTTCAAATTCGTACAGTGTGACGACAGGTCCGGGACGGACCTGCGTGATTGCGCCGCGAACGCCGAAATCGGACAAGACGCTTTCCAGCATGCGCGCATTTTGCTCGAGCGTTTCGTCAGACTCCTTGACTTCCTGCCCGCCCTTGTTCTTTTCAAGCAGATTAAGCGGCGGAAGCTGATACTCAGACCTTGCGTCCAACTTGAGAACAGGCTGAGATTCGCGCGTCTCGCGGGCGCCGATCTTCAGCGGGTTGAGACGCGTCACGCGCGGTTCACGCGACCCAGTGAATGACGGCGCACTGACAGGCTCGATCAGTGGCTCGTGGCTGACGGGTTCCGCTGCAACGCGCGGCTCAAGGCGTTCGATCCGCGGCTTGGGCTGCAGAGCAGGTTTCAACGAATTAAACAGGGATGCCGCAAACCTGGAGACCGCACCAGCAATCCCCGCAACAGGAATAGCAGGCATCGTCACGTGCAGGGGATGCAACCCGATCGCCCATGCGAACAGCATGGTGCCGATCAGTCCCGGAATGATCGCAGCGAAACCCTCGGGTGTCGGGATGCCAAACGAGGTCAGAAAATCTGTCGTGCCCTGCCAAAGCTTCATTCCAAGAGCGCCGCCCATGCTTTCCTGGGGTTCGCTGAAAAAGACCTGTGGCAGCAGGCTGGCGAACATGGCGAGTGCTACAAGTGCCACAATCCATGACGCCAGACGAGAGACGAGCTTCAGTCCCACGCGGCCATCAACAAGCCAGATGCCCCACAGCAGGGGAGGGATGGCGGCGATCCAACCAGTGATGCCAATCGACTGGAACAGGAGGTCAGCAATATTTGCGCCCCATGGGCCCAGTGCGTTCTGAATCGCGGCGCCGCTTGAGTTGTTCCAGCTTGGATCGCTAGAGGTATAAGTCGCGAACGCGATGGTCGTACCAATGGCCGCGACTATCAGCGCAAGTCCTGTCATGCGAATGATCAAACGTTTCATTGTGGTCGCGATTGCATCCCGCCATCCTGTCCATTCTTCCGGCAACAAAGGGATCCGCTCAAACGGAACAAATGTTCGCGAAAGAGACTGGAACTGGCTCATGCATACACCCGCTGATTTGCACTCGACCTTCGCGCGCACACGGCGCGGCGTCACAAGGTCTGTGCGAGCCTATCAAGTGCATCAGATGTCGTTGCGAAGTCGTTAACTAGCGCAACGCGAATGTAGCATTTTCCTGGATTTCTCGAAGATGTTTCTTTTGTGAGATATTCACCCGGCAATACTTTCACACCCGCCTCTCGCCAAAGTTTAGTAGCAGCGGAAATTCCATCACCGACATCAAGCCAGAGAAAGAATCCTCCGTCTGGAATTCGGAATCCGAAACGATTTGATAATTTGTTTTTTGCGAGTTCGAATTTCGCTTTGTAGAGCTCGCGATTTTGTTTGACGTGTGCTTCGTCTCGCCATGCTGCTTCGGAAACTGCGGCTATAGGTAGTGGAAGTTGTGGTCCGGCGACGTTTCTAAATTCGCGAAAGCGGTCGATCAGATTTGAATGGCCTGCAACAAAGCCTGATCGCAATCCTGCCAGACTTGACCGCTTTGAAAGGGAGTGAAAAACCAGGAGGCGTTCAAAGTCGGGGGATGTTTTCTTGCGCACGGTCAGCGCGCCTGTCGGTGGCGCGCCCGAATAGATTTCGGAGTAACACTCGTCGGCGAAGACAGTGAAGGTGTATTCGTCGGCCAACTCGAACAATTTCTTCCAGGCCGAAAAACTTGCAGATGCGCCTTCCGGATTTGAGGGCGAGCACATATACACGACCGCCGTTCGTGCAAGAATTTCAGGTGGAACGGATGCAAAGTCCGGCAAGAAACCTGTTTCCTGCGAGGCATTCACATAAACGGGTTCTGCGCCGGCTGACAAAGCTGCGGCGGCATAGCACTGATAGAACGGGTTTGGCAGAAGCACGACTGGTTTCTGGCCATTTTTGGTGTCGGGGATGGCGACGAATGCGGCGCTGAAAAGTCCCTCGCGCGTTCCCACCAACGGCAAAATGTGGCGATCCGGATCCATCGAATTTTCGAGTTGAAATCGCGTGTTCAACCAGGACGCGATCGCCGTGCGGAGCGGCTCGGGGCCGATGATCGGCGGGTAGCGGCCGAAGTCCCTGATGTTGGCGGCGAGAATTGGGGCCACGAAATCAGGAACGGGATGCTGAGGCTCGCCAACATGCATGTTGATTGGCGGTTGTCCGGGAGAGATTCCTTCAAGCAGTCTGTTCAACCGTGTGAAGGGGGAATTCGGAAGTTCGTCGAAGCGGGACATGACTGGTTCGTTGCGTTGTCCCCCTCCTTATAAGGGCACTTTGGTTTTCGCCAAAGTGCCCTTCTTCTGGTTGCAGATGTTAGTGGAGGCGCTCGCCGTGTTGTGTCAGGTCGAGGCCTTCCATCTCTTCATCTTTCGTGACGCGGAGACCAATTGCTGCGTCGACCGCCAGCAGCAGCAGGTATGTCACGATTGCGCAATATGTTCCCGCGATTGCAATCCCTTCGATCTGGGTGAGGATCTGACCCGCGTTACCGTCGATTGCACCCTTGCCGAGGCTGTTGATGCTGGACAAGGCGAACACGCCGGTGAGGATAGCGCCGGTTGCTCCACCAATGCCATGTACGCCAAACGCGTCCAGCGAATCGTCATAGCCGAACGTGTGCTTCAGCCAGACTGCTCCACCATAACAGACGCCGCCGGCGATCAAGCCGATGTACAAGCTGCCTGACGGGTCCACAAATCCAGCAGCCGGCGTAATAGCCACGAGGCCTGCAACGGCACCGGACAACATGCCCAGCACGCTCGGCTTCTTCTGAAGCATCCATTCAACTGCCGCCCACGAAATTGCGGCGGCGCCCGTCGCGATCTGCGTGTTGGCCATTGCCATGCCTGCCAGGGCATTTGCTGCGACAGCAGATCCGGCGTTGAAGCCAAACCAGCCGACCCACAACAGTGATGCACCAATGAGTGCGTAAAGCAGGTTGTGTGGCGCCATGTTGTCGTGGCCGTACCCCGTGCGTTTGCCCAGCACCAGTGCGCAGACAAGGCCGGCGATACCAGCGTTCAAGTGGACCACCGTGCCGCCAGCAAAATCCAGAACACCCATTCCGGCGAGGAAACCGCCGCCCCATACCCAGTGAGCAATCGGGCAGTAAACGGCCAACAACCATAGGGTCATGAACGCCAGAAGTGCAGAGAAACGCATGCGGTCTGCAAAGGCACCGCAGATCAACGCAGGCGTGATGATCGCGAATGTCATCTGAAAGGTCATGAATACCGATTCAGGTATGGTTGGCGCCAGCGAGTGGGCCACCGACATGCCCATTCCTGCCAGCATGAGGCGGGCCATGCCCCCTATGAGGGCCTGGTCGGAACCGCCGTTGGTGAACGCAATTGAATAGCCGATGACTGCCCACAAAACGGTTACAACAGCTGTGATGGCAAAACTCTGTGCAGCGGTTGCCAGTATGTTTTTCTTGCGCACCATTCCTGAATAGAAGAGTGCAAGTCCTGGAACCGTCATCAGCAGGACGAGCGCGGTTGATGTGAGCATCCACGCTGTGTCGCCGGAGTTGAGGCTCAAGGCTACGGCGTGCGCGTCAAGCGCTGGTGCAGGATCGGCTGCGGGGGCAGCTTCTGGCGTCGCAGTCTCGGGCGCTGATGGAGCGGCTTCGGTTGTGGGTGGAGCAGGGTCCGTGGCGGCAGGTGCTGCTTCGGATGAAACTGGTGCTGCAGGCGAGGCCTGTGGTGCTGCGTCTGCAAACGCGATGGTCGACATGGCGCTCATGGACAGTGCCAGCACCAAACCTGGAATTATCAAGTTTCTGAGAGACATTGGAGTAACATTCCTTCGTGCGTTGAATTCAATGGACCAAGCGTCGAGCGCTCAGAGCGCTTCGTTGTCGGATTCGCCTGTGCGGATGCGGACTGCGTGTTCCAGGGGTGTGACGAAGATTTTCCCGTCACCGATCTGGCCCGTTTTTGCGTGATCGGAGATGCACTGAACAACGGCATCAGCCTGCTCGCTGCGGATTGCGATTTCGATCTTCAGTTTTGGTACGAAATTGACGGTATACTCGGCACCGCGATAGATCTCGCGATGACCCTTTTGCCGACCGAAGCCCTTGGCTTCAGTTACCGTTATGCCTTCAACGCCCATGGCAACCAGGGCCTCGCGAACTTCGTCGAGTTTGAAGGGTTTGATGATTGCTGTAATCAACTTCATTGCCGCTTCGCCTTGTGATGTGTGGTGAAATACTGGGCAATGATCTTCGGAAACCGGACAGTTGTAATGCATCAAGAGGCGGCATGTTTTTGGGCAATATGCCGTTAATTTGTGCACACTTTTGACGCGCGGCGGTGGCGTGACTTGGACCGCTTACCCTGAAAGCGTATGATTTCCCCCAATGAGCGACAACGAAACCATCAAGACTGAAGTGGTCATTGCCGGCGGCGGCATGGTTGGCCTTTCCTTGGGAATCGCGCTGGCGGAATCTGGCGTGGACACCGTCGTGGTTGATCGTCTTGAACCGTCCACGATTCGAGATGCGGCCTTTGATGGCCGCGTGAGTTCGTTTGCCTCGGCATCGTGCAAGATGCTGAAAGCGCTCGAGGTGTGGGAGACGCTGCAGGTCGATGCGCAGCCGGTTTTCGACATCGTCGTCGGCGACGGCTCGGTGAGGGAAGGCGCGTCGGCTGCGCTGCTGCACTTTGATCACCGCGAGACGGGTGATGGACCTCTCGCTCACATGATTGAAAACCGGCACTTCCGGCTCGCGCTAGACAAGCGAGCGCGAGAAATGGACTCATTGACACTCTTAGCGCCTGCACGAGTTGTGCGGTGCGAGGCCGGTGCAAACACAACGATTGCGACGCTGAGCGATGGTCGGCGCGTGGATGCCCGCTTGTGCGTTGCCGCTGACGGACGCGAGTCGCCACTCCGTGATGCAGCCGGGATCAAGACGCGAGGCTGGTCGTATCATCAGACTGGTATCGTGGCGACGATTGAACATGAGAGACCGCATAATGGCGTGGCGCAGGAGCTGTTTCTGCCATCGGGTCCGTTTGCAATTCTTCCGATGACTGGCAACCGGTCTTCCATCGTCTGGACAGAGCGATCCGACCAGGCTGATGCCTATCTGCGCCTGAACGACGCCGGATTCATGGCCGAGGTTGCGCAAAGATTTGGAGACCAGTGGGGCGAAATCAAGCTCGCGGGGCCCAAGTGGTCCTATCCGCTATCCATGCACCTGGCGATGTCCTACGTCGCGCCGCGGTTTGTCCTGGCTGGCGATTCCGCTCACGGGGTGCATCCGATCGCGGGGCAGGGACTTAATCTCGGACTTCGTGATGCGGCGGCGCTTGCGGAAGTGATTGTGGACTCGCGGCGCCTTGGCCTCGACGTAGGTTCACCACATGTGCTGTACCGTTACGAAAGCTGGCGACGATTCGACAATGCATTGTTTGCAGCGTCCATGGAGGTTCTAAACCGCCTGTTTTCGAACGACATCATACCCCTGAAGTTCGCTCGGCGGGCTGGCATCGACCTGGTTGATGCAATTGCACCGCTGAAAAGGTTCTTCATGCGGCATGCGGGTGGTGAAGCAGGAAGCCTGCCGCGTTTGCTGCGGGGAGAAGCGGTATAGGTCAGCTGTTGTCGTTCTGATCCGTGTGGATCGAGTGTGCAGAACGGCGACCTGAAATGCGATTGCCGAATGAACGGTCAAGGTCTTTGTAGAAGTCCCGCGCCTCGCGCAGCACATCTCGCCATCGTGCGGCTTCTGCTTCTTCTCTCGAACCGAAAGTTTCGCCATTCCATGTATACTTCCCGCCGCCTGAGGTTGCGGCACCGACAGGGGTTGTGTCTTCGTTGATCTGGTCAACGGATTGACGGAAGTGGGAATTCGGATTTGCACGATCGTACAGCAGCTGCAAGTCGGCGTCGCGGCGCTTCTGGTCGAAGGCCACAAGTGCCCGCCTGACCCGTTGGCCCCACAGACGCCAGCCAATCATGACAAGCGCAAGGATGATGAATTCCCAGAATCCCTGAAACGGAGGTTCGGGCAGCAGCACGTTCACGCCTCCCGGCTCAGACCCTGCGCTTTCAGCCGGGATTCATATTCAAACCAGCGCTTGGTGTGTTCGGCGCCCAACTGATGCAGGTAGTCCCATGAATAGAGGCCGGTGTCGTGACCATCATCGAACACGATGCGGATTGCGTATCGACCGACTTCCTGAATGTTGCTGATTGCGATATTCTTCTTTCCCGCCACGGTGACCTTGGTTGCTGCGCCATGGCCCTGAACCTCGGCGCTGGGGCTTTCCACGCGCAAATATTCCGCTGGCAGCTCGAAAGACGACTTGTCTTCAAACCTGATCGACAGCGTGCGTGTATTGCTCCTGTAGCGGATATCTGTCGGCCATGGCTTTTCGGCGGTCATGATTTCACTTCGTCATCACCGATTTGTCTTGCCTCGTCCGACAGCATGATCGGAATGCCGTCGCGTATCGGGTATGCAAGCCTGGCCGAGACTGAAATCAGTTCCTGCTTCGCTGAATCATATCGCAGTGGTCCCTTGGTGACGGGGCACACGAGGATCTCGAGCAATTTTGGATCGACTGTGCGTGCGGGCTTTTGGCCCATAGCTGGTTCGGTCATTGCAATGCCCCTGCAGGGCCGCCTCTGGCGGCGGTTGTCATTTCAATCAAGGCAGTCAGCAAATGTGCGCGCTCGGCGAGCGTTGGTGCTTCAAGCAACGCCTGTTTTTCGGCTGGCGGAAAGGGACAGATCATCGACAGCGAATTGATCAGGAGTTCGCCAGGAAAGTGCTCCATCGACGGCCAGAAATTTTCCATCTCGCGCTGCTTGAAGAACGCCTTGATGCTTGCGGCCAACCGCTTGCGGTCCACGACACTTTCGTCGTCCATCGGCGTCAGGTCAAATGCAAAAGGAGCATAGTCTACCCTGATCTGGCGATATGGAGTCGTCGTTTCCAGTTCCTGCAGAATGCGAAAGCGCGTGAGGCCCGACAGTGCGATCATGTAACGGCCGTCGCCGGTTTCGCTCCATGAGGTCAGTCGTCCTGCACATCCAATGGGATAGAGCGCCGGCGTGTTGTCCTTTGAATCCATCGGCTGAACCATGCCAATGATGCGATTGTATCGCAGCGCATCATCGACCATCGCGAGGTATCGCGGTTCAAAGATGTGCAGAGGCAACTGCCCACGCGGCAGGATGAGTGCCCCCGTCAACGGGAAAACCGGAATGACTTGCGGCAGATCTTTCTGCGTCGATGCCATCACGAGAACAGGAGCGTGGAAAGTTTGCGGCGGCCACTTTTTACGACAGGGTCGGCCGCACCGAGCGCTTCGAACAAGGTCAAAAGCTGGGCGCGCGCCGCGCCGTCATTCCAGTTCCGGTCGCGACGCATGATTTCAAGAAACTCGTCGACAGCCGCTTCGGATTGTCCGGCTGCCGCGAGCGCCGATGCGAGCTCAAATCGGGACTGCAGGTTCGTCGGGCTGGCCTCGACCTTTGCCCTGATACCCGAGAGTTCATCGGCGGGTGGAGCCTGGTCACGCAGTTTTACCTGTGCCATGACGGGCGCCACAGCTTCGTGCGTGTGATGTTCTGGCGGGATCATGGCCAGTGCCTGCTTGGCGCGCTCTATATCACCACTCTGCAAATAGCATTTGGCCACGCCACCGAGTGCTGCTGCGTTCTGGGGTTCTTCACCGAGGATCTGCGCGTAGGCTTGAGCTGCGGTGCCAAGGTCTCCGGCAGTGAACGCCTCGTTTGCAATTGCCAACAACTCATCGACGGGGGAGGGGCCTGCCTCGGCGCCGAGCCGCTTGATGAATTCCTTGACGTCGGACTCTTTCATGGCCCCCATGAAGCCGTCGACAGGTTGGCCATTCCGGAATGCATAAACGGCAGGGATCGACTGGATGCGCATCTGTGCGGCAATGCGCTTGTTCTCGTCGATATTGATCTTGACCAGTTTGATGGCACCCTTGGCTTCGCGCACGACCTTTTCAAGGATCGGGGTCAGTTGCCGACATGGGCCGCACCATGGTGCCCAGAAGTCAACGAGAACCGGCACCTCACGAGAGGCTTCCAGCACGTCGGCCACAAAGGTGCGTTCAGATGAGTCCTTGATCAGACCTTCCGGGGTGGGGGCTTCGGCGGCAGGTTTCTGGCCAATGATCGTCTGCATCTGCGATTTCTTTCGGTTTCGGGTACTGACAAAATGGTGCGTGGACAGCGAAATGCCAAGCACCCCGTAAGTCTTTGCTGCGCCTAGCTTATAGCCTCCCCGGTCCGGTGCGGAAAGCGCAAGCAACGTGCCGTATGGCCCTGGGCGGCAATAAACCTCAACAAATCCTGGTTCGTGATTGCAGTTGTCGCAGTGTTGCTCAGGGGGTGAAAGTTGAGTGGTGTCACGGCCAGCATGGTTTCGTCCATGACGGGGATGACTGTCAGGGCCCTGTCGTTGATCAGGGAGAAGGGTGTGACGGAACCGGGTTCGACACCGAGATGGGCGCGCAGAAGGTCCGCCGAGGCAAATGAAAGCCTTCCGCTTGCGCTTACCAGCAAACCCAGCGCCTTGAGGTCAACGGGCACATCTTCCAACGTGACCGCCAGGAACAGGCGACCCTTCTTGTCCTTGAGGAACAGATTCTTGGTGTGACCACCCTCGATCTTGCCCCGAATCTGCTTGGCCTCCTCGACGCTGAAAACCGGTGGATGGGTGATGGTCCGGTGGGAAATGCCCAAACGATCGAGTTCGGCGAGGAGTTGGTCTTGCGCTGCTGGCGGTGTCATTTTTACCCTGGCGTGTTCAGTCGACAGAAGATTCGAGTTGAGCGTTCATCTGGTCAGTACGACTGGCGATCACCATCGCCAGAACTTCCGCGCCATAGCGCTTCAGCTTGGCTTCGCCGATGCCGGAGATGCGTGCAAGACCTGCAAGATCGCCGGGTTTTGCCTCGACGATAGCACTCAAGGTGGCGTCATGGAAAATGACGTAGGGTGGGACGCCGCCTGCTGATGCCGTATCGCGGCGCCACGCGCGAAGGGTGTCGAACAGTTTCGCCTGTTCGCCCTGGAAGCCAGATTGGGCGACCCGTTTTGCGTCGCGACCTGTGCGGCGTTCTTCCTTTGACTTGCGCGTCTGCGGCGCTTCTTGGCGCACGCGGATCTCGCGTTCCTTTCGAAAGATGGATCGCACTGCATCTTCATCTCCGACACCCAGGGTAGGGCGGTCGCTTTCGTCTTCCGCCAGCACGCCTTCAAACAGCAAATGTTCGATCACCCGCCGCCACACGGGCTCCGGCGTGTCTGCACCGATTCCGAATGTGCTGCGTGTGGCATAGCGTTCATCGATGCCATCGCCCGTCCGACCGAGCAGATGATTGATCACGCGCGTACGCCCAAACCTCTGTTCCATCCGCATCACGGCAGAGATTGCTTTTGCTGCCAACTCGGTGGCGTCTATCGACACAGGCGGGTCGGTGCAGATATCGCACATGCCGCACGGTTCAGCGCCGTCTTCACCGAAATAGCGCCGCACGCCGGCGCGGCGACAGGTGAGGCCGTCGAGAAACGCATAGAGCTGACGCGCCTTCTTCACCTGGACCGCCTTCACTTTTTCGCTGGCGGTCGACTGGTTTGCGAACATCACGGCGCGCCGCAAATCGTTGGGGCCAAAAAGTGCAAAGCCTTCCGCTGTCGCGCCATCACGGCCGCCGCGGCCAACCTCTTGCCAATAGGCCTCGATCGATTTCGGCGAGTCCGCATGGATCACGTAGCGCACGTCGGGTTTATCGACGCCCATGCCGAAGGCAACTGTCGCCACCATGACGGCGTCGTCTTTCTGGAACCGATGCTGGCGCTCTGCGCGCACGCTTGCGTCAAGCCCTGCGTGATAGGCCAGGGCCGGAACGCCCCGGCCTTGCAGTGCCGTGGCCAGCCCTTCGACGTTGTCGCGCGTCGAGGCGTAGATGATGCCGGACAAGCCTTTGCGCGCGTCGACGAGATTGAAGATGCGTTCCTGCGGCTTCGCGGGCTTTCGTTCGGCCGCGAGAATCAGGTTGGGGCGATCGAAGGACGCCACGAACGAGCGCGCATCTTCCAGGTGCAATTGTGCGCGGATGTCGGCCTGGGTCTTGAGATCTGCTGTTGCCGTCACCGCGATGCGAGGCGTGGATGGGAAAATTTCCGCGAGCCGCCCCAGCGCACGATAGTCGGGGCGGAAATCGTGTCCCCACTGGCTGACACAGTGGGCTTCGTCGATGGCGATGAGGGCGAGAGGACACTGCCTGAGGAAGTCGAGAAAGTTCGGCGCAAACAGGCCTTCCGGCGATACATAGAGCAGGTCAAGCGATCCTTCGCGCGCGGCTGCCAGGCATTCGTTTCGCGCTTCGCGGTCAAGGGTGGAATCGAGCCTCGCCGCCGATACACCTGCCGTCTGCAATGCTGCCACCTGATCGGCCATCAGAGCAATCAGGGGCGATACTACCAAGCCGACGCCGGGGCGCAGGATGGCCGGGATCTGGTAGCAGAAGCTCTTGCCGCCGCCCGTCGGCAGCACTGCCATGACGTCGCGTCCTTCCAGCACTTCGCCGATGACATCGGCCTGCAGGCCGCGGAAATCGGCATGGCCGAATACGCGCTGAAGCGTTTCGCGGGCTGAATCGAGATTTTTCATGCGCGCACCCTAAACAGTCGGCGCTCGCGGCTCAAACTGCAAAAGATTGGTCTTGGGCGGCCTGTCATGTCATGCTCGAGCCATCGTCGTTTTCCAGCGGGAGGCTCGTGCCACATATGGGTTTTTCGAAAACTTTGCTGACGCTTTTCCTGGTGATGTTCGCCGCATCGGTATCGACGGCCGATCCGCTCAGGCTTGAAAAAAAGGTCATCAAGGATGCGAAGCGATATTATGACCTTGAGGTTTCCTATCCGCGTACCGGTCATGCCGCGATCGACAGGGAGCTGGAGACCTGGGCGAGGGCGCTTGCAAAGGAATTCGTCGACTCTGCCGTGGATGCCCATGGCCAGCAGCCCTGGACTGCCGAAGTTTCCTATGAGGTTCCGCGCAACGACGGCGCCGTTCTGTCGCTGCTTTTTACATACTATATGTATACGGGTGGCGCTCATCCCAACAGCAGCCTGCACAGTTTTTATTTCCTGCTGCCTGACGGTTACAACGCCGCAATTGGCGAGGTCTTCTCGCTGCGCGGCATTTCGCGGATCAGCGACATCTCCATTGCGCAGCTCAAGCGCGATATTGGCGGACCTGATGGCATGTCGGACACGGACTGGATCCGTCGCGGCGCAGGCCCCAATGGCTACAACTTCCGGAACTTTGTCCTGTTGCCGCAAGAGCTTGTGCTGCATTTCGATGCCTATCAGGTTGCGGCCTATGCCGCAGGCCCGCAGGAGGTTCATATCCCGCTTGCAAAATTGAGGGACACGATGAGACTGGATGCCCGTGCGCCGTCTGCTTCGTTTGACTGCGGGCTTGCCCGAACCACCATCGAGCAGGCGATCTGCTCGACGCGAGACCTGGCGAGGCTCGATCGGCAGCTGGGTGACGCGTACCAGAACAAGCTGACGTGGGCGTATGACGAGAGCGAGCGTACTACCATTCGCCAGCAGCAACGCGCGTGGCTGCAGCTGCGCGACCTGACATGTTTTTCCGCCCGGTCGAATCTTGCCGCGTGTCTGATGCCCGTCTACCAGAAGCGGCTTGCGCAGCTGACCGCCAACTGAGGCGCAATCTGCGTCGATTTGGGGCCCGGGAGCCACAAATTCGCCCGAATTCGGGCCGGAGACCGTATTGCAATGGCCGGGTCTTTCAGTCATAACCCACGGCCTCGAACTGAGGTGTGGGAGGCATCCCCACTTTATGGAGCGCGGGCGTAGCTCAGGGGTAGAGCATAACCTTGCCAAGGTTAGGGTCGGGCGTTCGAATCGCCTCGCCCGCTCCAAATTTTCAAGCAAAACAGCTTCTGCATTTGCATCGGCCCTTCGGGGCAGGGTGCTTTTGTGCGCCTGCTCCAAAGGTGACAATGTCTCCTGAGTCGGCTTGTGGTTTTTGGCCTGTTCCTCCCGTCCGGGTGGTTAAAAGGTGACAAAAATGTACGAGGGTTGCCATTCGAAATCCGTCTGAATTGCTGCGTGTTCTGTCGGATCGGAAACTCTATCAAGCAGTGTGTCGATTTTCAAGAACAAAAGACGAACAAATTGCCGCGGACTCCTTCTTCTCATTTCGTTTACCGGTTGGCGCTGATCGTGGTCTCTGCGCGCGAATCGCTTGGCACGGTCGCAGCGTTGGCATCTGGCAGCGTTGTCACACGCTGTCGACCTTGAGGGAGGCACACATGACTGTCAGCACAGCAGAGACCGCACAATTTGATATTGGTCGCGTCATTTCACGTACGACCGGCCTGATCAGCCGGAACATGGTTCCATTCGCGATCCTTTCTCTGCTCTTCGCAGGGGCGCCCTATTTCATCATGCAGATCATGATGCCCATGCTGATCCAGGGAGATCCATCGATGTTCGGCGTGGTCGTATTCCTGGGGTCGCTGGTTTCGCTTGTCGGGGGCATGGTGCTGCAGGGCGCACTGACGCGGGCATCGATTGACGACCTGTCGGGCGCTGGCGTCAATATCAGTGTTGCGCTTAGTGCTGCGCTTGCCGTGTTGTTGCCGATGATCGGCCTTGGCATCCTGATGGCATTGGGCATTGCGCTTGGCATGATCCTGCTCGTGATTCCGGGCATCTATCTTGCGCTTTGCTGGGCGGTATCTGCGCCCGTGCTCGTCGTTGAGCGGCTTGGTATCATTCCTTCGCTGCAAAGGAGCGCGGCGCTTACACAAAATCACCGCTGGCCGATCCTGGGCCTTGTTGTGCTTTTTGTCGTGATCGTCCTCATCATCAACATGATCGTCGGCTTTCTCATTCCTGGTGGCGCAACGGCGCTGATGGGCTTGCCGGGCGGAGATACGCCGTATGTCGCCTTCATCATCCTGACGGCCGTTCAGGTATTCACGTCGATGATTGCGACCGCGGGTGGCGCATCGATCTATTTCGAGCTGCGCCAGGTGAAGGACGGGTTGGGCGTGTCGGATCTGGCGAAGGTGTTCGCGTAGTTCACGACTGGTCGAACTTGTCTTTCTTGCGCTTGCCGAACAACAGGCGCTGCTCCAGACGCTGGCGCAGCGCCTTGTAGTATGTGTTCAGGAACATCTCGTCAGTTTCGTTTACGCGCCTTGCCCAGCTCAGCTTTGTGCGGATCTGGTTTGCAACCGCTTCCATGGCGGCGGGTTGGCTTGCGCGCAGGACCTTCTCGAGCACCTGAAGCTCCTTTACGCCGTACTGGTCGAGCTGGCCGTCGGTGAACGTCAGGACTGTGCCTGAACTTGCCTGTTCAGCGAGGTCGGGCAACAGTATCTGTTTGGGTGCTTTAAGCACCCAGGTGCCTGCAATCAGATCTCCTGCCCGCAGGCGGTCGCGGTTGAACAGCGGAAACAGAACAAAGATCCCGCACCAGACTATCGCCGTGAGCGTGATCAGGGCTTCAATGCCTTCGCCCTGCGAGAACAGGAAGGCAATGGGCATGTAGAGCTCGAGCTCGCGCATCGCGTTGCGGGCAAAGACCGAGTCTGCCGTCAGGGCTGCGCCGTCGCGGGCCACCACGCGAAGTCCCATCATGCGCTTGCCGGGGGTGGCTGACCTGCGGCTCGCTTCAAACAGCGTGAAATAGAAGTTGCGCAGTACAAAGAAGCCCAGCATCCAGATGATGTAGGTCAGGTTGAAGGCTTCAAAATTGAACTGGGACAACATCGAAAAGAGACAGAGTGTGAGAAGCAGCAGGCTGCCCACGATGATCGACAGGTCGATGATCAGCGCGATCGCCCTGTCACCCAGCGGTGCCAGCCTGATGCGCAGGTCGACACCTTCCGGCGTCAACAATGAGCGGACGCCCGGCAACTCTGTGTGATCAGCGGTCATGCTGGCCATTGGCGCCTCTCCGGTAGAAATATGAGAACCACAGGAAACCCGTGAGACTCGCGATTGCATAGCGTGCGATGTCGGATGTGACGAGTTGGCGACCAAAGCCTTCCAGAAGTCCCGCCATCAACAGCATGATCGTCACGCCGATCATTGCGATGGCACCCAGCTTTCCTGCATTTGTAGCGGCCGTGATGCGCGAGAGGTCGCGCGGGAATGCGATGGACCAGCCGATGCGCAGACCAGCGGCACCGGCCAGAATCACGGCGAAGAGTTCTGTCACGCCGTGGATCACGATCCAGCCGGTGAATTCAAACCCCAACCCCCTGGACATGAAAAGCGCCATCATCGCACCAAGCACCGTGCCGTTGTACGCCAGCAGAAGGGAGGAGGGGAGGCAGAACGCAAAACCGAGGGCGAAGGCAAAGAAAGCCACCTGCGCGTTGTGCGTGAAGAGATAGGTCGCGAATACGCTCAGGCCACCGGATTCCGCGGGGTCGGCGTAAAGCGTTTTCCTGAGTTCCTCGGTGGTTGCAGCGGTGTCTCGGCCACCTGCCATCTCTGGTGAAACGAAGGCCGAGTACCAGTCAGGGTCTGCCGTCACGAGCAGGAATGCGGTCAGCGCACCAGCCAGCGTGATGAGCGCTGCGACTGCGGTTTCGGCCCATATGGCCGACACTGCGGCCGGCCAGTCGACGGAGAAGAACCTGCCGAGGCGTTCCCGGAACGATGTACGTGAACCGTAGACGAAGAAGTAGGCGCGGGCGGAAAGGGTCTCGAGATAGCCGATCAGTGCCTGGTCCAGCGAGGTCGCGCGTGCGACAGACAGCGACGAGAGCGCTGCACGATAGAGCGCCGGAAGCGACAGCATCTCTTCGTCGCTGAGTTTCGATACAGACTTCTTTTCTGCGCGGTCGAGCAGTTGTTCGAGCTGGCGCCAGGATCCTTCGCGCTCTTTTCGGAACCGCAGGCTGCGGAGCGTTGCATCCATGATCAGAGCCGCTCCTTCCGGCGCAGTTCGTCGTAGGCTGCGATCAGTCCTGGTCCGAGATTGCCGACCGGGACATCCAGAATGTGAATGCCAAGGCGTTTCAACCGGGCCAGCACCACGCTTCGTTCCCGCAGGAGCTGGTTTGCGATGACAGACCTTGTCACATCCGACGGTGAATTCAGACCGCCCTCGCGCATCTGTTCGAGCTCTTCATCCTGGAACGTGACGAAGATGATCAGATGCTTGCGCGCAAGCCGCGTGAGATTTTCAATCATCAACTCGGCGCTGATTGTGTCGGCGAAGTCCGTAAAGACGACCACCATTGAACGACGCTGCAGGCGCTCTGCCAGTGTCGCAAGTCCCAGAGTGTGATTGGTCTCGTTACTCGAGTATTCGATTTCGCTGGTCACGGCCTTAAGGTGACCGAAGGCACGGGCGCCAGTCACGAAGCCGGTCGAGAGATTTGGCTGGGCGTCGAAACCAAACATGCTGACGCGGTCACCCAGCTTCAATCCTACATAAGCGAGCGAAAGCGCGGCGTTCAGGGCGCGGTCGACCTTTGGGGCTCCACCCACCGGCTCGCACATCAGGCGCCCTGTATCGATGGCAAATGCAAGCTGGTGGTTGCGCTCGATGCGCACTTCCTTCGCCAGAAGGTTGAGATGCCTGGCGGATTGCTTCCAGTCAACGAGCCTGCGGTCCATTCCGGATTCGAACTTCGCCAGTGCGTCGAATTCGGAACCGTCGCCGCGATCCTTGAGCGGCTTCAGGCCGTGCACCTGGGTGCGGGAAAAGAGTCTTGCTGCTTCGCGTTCCACAGAGTCGAAATCGGGTGTGATGGCAATCTGGCTGTTCAATGAGGTGACGCGCTGACACCATGCCAGACCCAGTGGACCCTGCCAGCGAATATAGGCGTCGTTGATGCTGCCTGCACCACGACGATGCGGGCTCAGCTTAAAAGCGGTCTGGCCATAACCGTCAACAAGACCAATTGTTCGCCGGGCCGGGGAAGGCGAGAAGAACTCATTGGTGTCAATGGATATTTCGGCCGAAGGCGCTGGGGAGTTCTCGAACGTCACGTAAAACGAGACTGTGACGTCGCCGGCGCCGACGCCCACCATGCGTGGCGCATTCGTTTCCACTTTCACCTTGTCATTGAACCGGGCGAGCTGGGCATCAGCAATGACAAGCGCCAGCACGGCAAGTGCCCACGCCGGCCCGAGCGGCCATGCCGCTGGCGCGATGGCCGCGAGCAGAAGCGACAAGGGCGCTCCTGCGGCAGCAATCAATATTGCGCGGCTGGTGGGGGCGATCATTTCCTGGCGGCTACCTTGGTGCGTCGATCTGATCGATGATGGTCCTCAGAGCAGCGTCCGTGGTGCGCCCTTCGATCTCGGCTGATGGCGAGAGAATGACTCGGTGGCGCAGTGCTGGCAGCGTCAGCGATTTGACGTCGTCCGGAATGACATAGTCGCGTCCGTCCAATGCGGCACGCGCGCGAGCCCCGGCGGCCAGCATGGCAGCGGCGCGTGGCGACGCGCCGAGTTCAAAGGTGCGCCCTTCCCGTGTGGAGCGGATGAGACGCACGACATAGTCGATGACTTCCTTCGGCAAACGAACCGTCGACACGAGTTCAACCGCAGCCGTGAGAGTTTCTGCAGTCACAAGGGTCCTTGATTCGGGCGCGGCGTGGCCTGTGGGTCTTGTTCCTTGCTGCTCGACGATGCGCAATTCTTCTTCAAGGCTTGGATAGGAGAGGGTGTGCTTGAACAGGAAACGGTCAAGCTGGGCTTCCGGAAGCGGGTACGCACCCTGCTGCTCTATCGGGTTCTGGGTTGCAATGACCGTGAAGCGGGGGCTGAGCGCGTGACGCTTGCCGTCAAGTGTCACGCCGCGTTCCTGCATGGCTTCCAGAAGGGCAGCCTGGGTCTTCGGGGGCGTTCGGTTTATTTCATCGGCGAGAAGAATGTCGCAAAAGATAGGCCCTTTGGTGAGGGCAAAGGCGCTGGTCTGGAAGTTGAATAGGTTGGAGCCCAGAATGTCACCGGGCATGAGGTCGGGTGTGAACTGGATGCGGCCGAACTGCAGGCCCAGCGTGCGCGAGAAGCATTGCGCAATGAGCGTTTTTGCCGTTCCGGGAGGGCCTTCGAGCAGAATGTGACCGCCTGCGAACATGGCAATCAGCATCAGATCAATGGTGTCGGACTGTCCAACGACGTTTTTGGAGATTTCAGCACGAATGTCATTTGCAGTGCGACGCAAGTCATCGAGTTGCACGAGTAATCTCCTGTTTCCAAGATTGGAGTTCTTTTGCTGAGGCGAGAGCTTCTGCGGCAGTCCTTGCGGCTGCAGCGCGTGACGCCAGGCCTGAGAACGGGCCGCTCAGATGTTTCTGAACAGCAACGCGGTCGAGTACAATGGTGACCTCGTCATCATTGTCCTGCGACAGGCCCAGGTGAGCCGCGGTTGTTGAGCGGACCAGGTCGGCATAGCGCCGGGCCATGGTGTGTTCGCGCCCGGCGAGCCTGAACAGGGCGGCAGAGTTTTCTGCGAGAGTCAGTTTTCCGAAGGCAAGTTTTCGTCCCGTGCGGGAAGCCGGCCCGTCTCGTGTTGCAGCGCGCCATGCTATCAGGGCCGAAACAAGTACAAAGCTGAGCGTCAGTGCCAGAAGAGGCGGTTCAAAAGCGAGCCGCATGATGCTGCGTGAGCGCAGGAAGCCATTGAGCGTCAGGTCGAAAGCAATGGGATCTCCGGCGGCTTTCAGCGCAGACAGGAGGGCTATTCCGGCTTTTGCTGTAGCGATATCCGCGATGCCCTGGTTGTTCAGGAGATCAGGCTCGCTCAGGACGTAGACGTCGTTCTTGTCCCTTTCGCGGATCACGCCGAGCACTGTCTCGCCTGACGCAGTCTGCAAGACCGGTGTCAGGTTCGGTGCGGAAATCGTCTGGAAGCTTTCGATGCTGCCCGTCGGTGTTGCCTGGGCGTCGTTCAGGAATTTTGCCTCGGATGGCTGGTAGCGAAGGCTCTGCGCGCCTGTGGCTTTCGTACGTTTGACTTTCAGTTTCGGTGCGAGTTCCTCAAGAGTTTCGGCAACTGTAACTTCCATCTGCGGTACGCCAGGACCCACCCAGCCATTGCGCTTCATGCTGGGTGCCGCAAACCATTTCGGCAATACGACCAGCGTGCGCCATGATCCCAGGCTTTTGATTTCGAACTGCTTGAGCGGGGAACGCGGTGTCAGGATGACCAGGTAACGGCTTTCGTTGCGAGCGGGTTCCGTGCGCCTGATCGTAACGGGCTCGCGCATCGATTTCAGCAACTTCACCATGCCCGAATAACCGATCGCAGAGCGCGACAGGGCGTGGGCCTGTGCGTCGTCGCCGTCCATGAAGTCAGGCGCAAAGGTTGACAGCGTGATGAAGGCCGAGAACGAGAATACACCGACCAGAAAAAGCGTGATGGCGACTTTCGGAGAAAAGGTACTTGCCGGGGCCGGTGCGCGGGTGCTCATGCTGGCGCGGCCTCGGAAACGAAGGTTTCGTATGCGGTCCGACATTCGAGGAAACGCAACCTGTCAATCGAGCGGCCTGCAAAGAGCGACGTTTCGACCGCGCTTGCAATGTTCGAGAATGTCGCGCGTCCGGTCCCGGACAGATAAGTCACGCGCTCGATTTCGCGTGATGTCATTGCGGGTCCGATGCTTCCCGGGAAGGCCGTTTCCATGTCTTCGATGGAACGATGAAGTATGATGCGCACAGCTTCGGCGAAGCGCCCTTCGGCTGCAAGTCGGTCGGCCTCGTCAAGCAGCACATGGGCGCGCTGACGCGATGGCCTGAATTCCGGTATTGGCAGATCGCCGGATGCTTCGGACACGCGTTTTGCGTCCGGCAGGCGCCGCATGATCTCGATTGCGATGGTGTAAAGGATCAAGCCAACGACAACGATGACGCCTGCCCAGAAAATGTAGACGAAGTAGGGTGCGATGAAGCCAATGAATCTCGCCAGCGGTTCGAGCCAGTCCGGTGGCGAGGGTGGCGCATCGGGTTTGTCAAAGTGGAATTGCAGGGACGGGTCCGACAGCAACTCGTGATGAAGTCGCGCAAACTCTGCGTCATTCGCGCTGCTTGCGGTTGTTGCGGCCATCAGGGTGATTCACCTCAATTGAAGCTGTAAGTGCCAGAGACGACTGTGTGTTGGCAACTCAGGCTTTCAGGCTTGCCCTGATTTCGGGCAGCAACTTCTCGGTTGCGGCGGCGCCAATGGCGATTGCTTCCTTCGCGCGGTCAAATTCAAGCAGCGCGATTTTGCCGATATCGGAGTTGATTGTAATATCCGGGGGGTCGCTGGCCAGGCGCACGCGCGTCATGCGGTCGAGCAGAATGTTCAATGCGGCGACAGAAACTGTTGCCGTGGTGAGGGCGCCTGGTTCGTCACCGAAGAGCTGTCGGGCCACGAAGCGTTCGGGTTCGCGGAAAGCCGCGAGCGTCTTTTTCCAGGCGCTACCTTCTGCCTCGGGCACAATCTCGCGTGCAAAACGCTGGTTCGGGCTCTGGCTGGCAGGCAAGGGGACGGCAATCACGAATTGCGCACCCATGGCGCGGCACGCTGAGACCGGAACGGGATTCGTGATGCCGCCATCAATGAGGGGACGGTTGTCAATCATGGTAGGCACGAAAATCCCGGGCAGTGAGTAGGACGCCCGCATTGCCGTAATCAAGCTGCCGTTTTCAAGCCAGACCTCGTGACCGCTCGGGATTTCAGTTGCGACGGCGGTGAACTTTTTTGCGAGCGTGCTGATCTCGTGATCGCCGATGATTTCGGAAAGTGCCTGTGCGACCCGGTCGCCCGAGACCAGGCCTCCGCCCTTGCCGAGGTTGAGGTCGGTCAGTTTCCAGATCGTCTTGCGGTCGAGAGCCAGAACAAAATGTTCGAGCTCGTCCAGCTTGCCGGCTGCAAAGGCTCCACCGACGATCGCGCCGACTGATGTTCCAGCGACAATCGATGGTTCAAATCCAGCCTTGCTGAGTGTTCGCAGGACGCCGATATGGGCCCAACCTCTCGCTCCGCCGCCGCCAAGTGCTACACCAATTTTCATCAGCTCAGTCTGCCGTCATGAAGGCCGTGACTGCAATGGGAAACGTGATATGGATTTGGGTGAAAATCGCTGGAGCCTTACATGTTGCAGCCGCTTGCCGACCAGATCCTTGAAACATACTCGCCTGATCCGAAATACGGGCGCACATTTGCGTTTGATGCGCCCATTGATCTTGCGCATTACTCGGCATTCACGAACGGCCAACCGTTTGCGGCCTTCAAGCAGATGCGCGAGCATGCGCCCGTCTGCTGGTGCAGGGAGCCAACCGAACTCGGTGGTGGATTCTGGGCGCTGACGCGGCATGACGATGTCAGGCATGTCTCGCTGCATCCGCAAGTGTTCTCGTCCCAGAAGGGCGGGATCCTGATGGCTTATGGAAGTCCGGAGACGCGACATCCGATCCTGCACCGTGCGTCACTGGACCAGCTCATCAACATGGACCAGCCGATTCACTTTGAATTGCGTCGGGAGCACCTGCCGTTCTTCACGCCGAAATATGTTGCTGACCTGAAAGTGAAGGTTGAGCGCAAAGTCACGACGCTGCTTGATGCGATTGCCAGCAAGGGTACCTGCGACCTGGTCGAGTCAGTGTCTGCCGAACTGCCGCTCTATACGCTGTCTGAGATCCTGGGCATTCCTGAATCGGATCGGCCAAAGCTTGTTCGCTGGACGCATTTTCTCGAGATCGCGGGTTATGTCGTTGCCGAGAAGAACTTTGGCAAGATTGATCCGAACTTCTTTGGCGAGTTCATGTCCAATGTCGGCGAGATGTTCGAATTCGGGCGTGACATTCTTTTGAAGCGGCGCAAGGAGCCGAAGGCTGACCTCCTGACGGCGCTGGCGCACGCCAAGGTGCAGGGAGACCTGCTGCCCGACAATTATCTTGACGGCTCGTGGCTGCTCATCGTGTTTGCAGGCAATGACACGACGCGCAATTCGATCTCGGGCACAATGAAGCTGCTCACCGAATTTGCCGACCAGAAGAGCCGTGTGCAAAACGACCTGTCGCTGTTGCCGACAATGGTGGATGAAGCCATCCGCATGGTTTCGCCCGTCATGTATATGCGCCGGACTGCAACGCAGGACACCGAGATTCGTGGGCAGAGAATTGCCGAAGGCGAGAAGGTGATCATGTATTACGGTGCGGCCAACAGGGATCCTTCGGTGTTTCCTGATCCCGACCGGTTTGATGCCGCGCGCGCCAACGGGCGCGATCACGTTGCTTTTGGAATCGGTCCGCATGTGTGCCTCGGTCAGCGGGTTGCAAACATGCAGCTTGAAGCGGCATATCGCCAGATCCTGACGCGGTTTCCCGACATGCACTGGAATGGTGAAATTGATATCGCACCGAACAACTTTGTTCATGCGATCCGCAAGATCGGCGTGGATTTCACACCGGAAAGGCACGCGCCATGAGCTGGGAGAAAGACGTTTCGGAACTCAAGCGCAGGCAAGCGCTCGTCCGGGAGATGGGTGGAGAAGAGCGGGTCTCAAAGCATCGCTCACTTGGCAAGCTGACGGTGCGTGAGCGCGTCGAACATCTGCTTGATGCTGGTTCATTTCACGAAATCGGATCAATGACCGGGTCGGCAACCTATGGTCCTGATGGCGCGATGACGGGCTTTGTGCCTGTGCCATTCATCTTCGGGCGCGGATTGATCGGGGGACGCGCTGTTGTCGTCGCCGGTGATGATTTCACCGTGCGCGGTGGTTCGGCTGATGCCTCGGGCAAGCGCAAGCAGGAAGTTG